>CAWCFT010000006.1:0-181713 GCA_963794945.1 Endomicrobiales bacterium | reverse complement strand
TTCGACACCCAGTTCGCGGCAGATTTGACCATCATGGAAGAAGCAAGCGAGTTCTTGGCGCGTCTCGGCGGCAAGGGAAAACTTCCGATGATCACTTCCTGCTCAGCGCGTGGATGAAGAACATGGAGCAGTTCCATCCCGACCTCATCGAGAACGTATCCACCTGCAAGTCGCCGATGTCGATGATGAGCACGATGATAAAAACTTATTACGCCGAAAAACTGAAAAAAGACCCGAAAGACATTGTAAGCGTGGCTTTTATGTGCTGTACCGCAAAAAAGTACGAGGCCGCAAGGCCCGAGCTTTCAACTGACGGCATACCGGATACCGACCTTGTTTTAACAACAAGGGAACTCGCCTGGATGATAAAGTCGGCCGGGATAGATTTTGTCAACATAGAAGGCGAAGCCTTCGACCAGCCGCTGGGGCTTTCTTCCGGCGCGGGCGCGATATTCGGCGCCACAGGCGGCGTTATGGAAGCCGCCATAAGGACAGCCTACGAACTTCAGACAGGAGAGACGCTTATAGATATAGAAGTTGCCGATGTCAGGGGCCTCAAAGGGATCAAAGAAGGCAAGATCGTTATGGACGGCAAAGAAATAAGGGTGGCCGTGGCGCACGGGCTTGGCAACGCGGCGGAACTGCTGGAGACTGTAAAAAGAGAGCCTGACCGCTACCACTTTATAGAGATAATGGGCTGCCCGGCGGCTGTATCGGCGGAGGCGGCCAGCCTTACGCAGGGATCAACTCCGTGCCGCTCGACTCGGAGTGTTCTGAAAAAACGCGCGCAGGCGCTGTACAACATCGACCGCAACAAGACCATCAGGCGAAGCCACGAGAACCCGCACATCCAAAGGCTCTATAAGGAGTTCCTTGGAAAGCCTTTAAGCGAAAAGGCGCATAAGCTGCTGCACACGCATTACAAACGGAAAGAACCCAAGGGGATAATCCCCAATAATATGGCGGCGAAATAACAGCGGGAAAATCCATTGGAGGTAAACAACAATGCCTGTTCAGGAAACAACTAAGATACACGAACTTAAACACTTTATATCTGAATGCAAAAATAAGCCAAGGCCCGAGTCTTATCTTCTGGCAATACTGCACAGGGCGCAGCAGCTGTGGGGCTACCTTGACCGCGAAGTGATGGACACTATCGCGGCCGAGATGAAGATACCCACGGCACATATCTGGGGAGTTGCTACATTTTACCACCACTTCAATCTTAAGCCTCAGGGTAAATATGTCGTGTTGGTTCTGCATGGGAACCGCCTGTTATGTTAAGGGCGCCGGAGATATCCTTGATACGCTTAAAGAGGAGCTCAAGATCAACATCGGAGAGACCTCCAAGGACATGCTGTTTACGCTGGCCGAAGCGAGGTGCCTCGGAGCCTGCGGGCTCGCCCCGGTTGTTATGGTCAACGACAAGATATACGGCCACCTTAACCAGAAAAAGACGGTGGAACTTATCGATAAGCTGAAAGCCGCTGAAAAGAATGAGGCACACTGATGAAAAAAGCTTCCTGAGCGGCCGTGGAAGCGAAATAGTTAGTAAAACTTTTGGCAGGAGCGCTTAATTATGAGCATAAGCAAAAAGGCGGAGAAAAACCACGAGAAACTATTCCCGAACCACAGGCCAACATTAAAGGATACTGACCCTGAACTCATAGAGGTGTTTAAGAATTTCACATTTGATGAAGTTATAAGCTACGGTAACCTGGACGCCAGAACAAGGTTAATAGTTGTATTGGGGTCTATAATAGCATGCCAGGGTTTAGGCGAATATAGAATGATGGTTGTGGGCGCGCTTAACGCTGGCGTAACTCCGGTCGAAGTAAAAGAGATCGTATACCAGGCTGTGCCGTACGTCGGTATGACGAAAGTATTCGATTTTATCCATGCCGCAAATGAAGTATTGGAAAACAGGGGAATAAAGCTGCCGTTGGAAGGCCAGTCGACCACTTCTCCGGAAACACGTCTCGAAAAAGGCCTGGAGATACAAAGATCAATATTCGGGGAATCGATCGATAAAATGTACAAGGAATCGCCGGCAGACCAAGTTCATATCCAGAAATATTTGTCCGCGAACTGTTTTGGCGATTATTACACTAGGAAAGGGTTAGACATAAAAACAAGGGAACTCCTGACGTTTGCCATGCTCCTGTCTTTGGGCGGGTGCGAGCCGCAGTTAAAAGCGCACATACAAGGAAATTTGAACGTAGGAAACGACAAAAAAACATTGCTTAGCGCCGTTACCCAGCTTATTCCGTATGTGGGTTACCCGAGAGCATTGAACGCGTTAAGATACCTAAATGAAGCAGCGCAGGAGTGATGAGGCAAAAGAGTTAATAATTGATCATACAAAACACCTGATCATTCTTCTGGAGCGATCAGGTGTTTTCTATTGGCACTAAAATTTAACTTTGGTAATTTATTTTCCACAATGCTCTATTTTTTAAGCATCTTTAGCGGATAAAGTTGGTAAATACTGTCTCTTCACGCTGGGGCAGCGGAACACCGGCTTTTATGCCGGCCTCTTTGCATTTTAAGAACCAGGCCATATTTCTTCCCAGTATCCGCATGGTTTGCAATCCTTCCAGGTCTTTTTTTACATCTTCTGGAACAGCGCCGTGAACCATGTTCCAGTACCTTGATGAGATAACCGGCATTTCCGATATCGTAAAATACTTGTTGAGCTGGTCAAACGTCGCTGTCGTTCCGGCCCTTCTGGCTGAAACAACGGCGGCGGCCGGCTTGAGGTAAAACATTTGTTTTCCGGAATTCATGCCGGCATAGAAAGCACGGTCCATAAATGAGGTTATGGCGCCTCCCGCGGCCGCAAAATGAACCGGCGAACCGAATATAAACCCGTCAACATCCTTTGCGATATCCAGGAATTCATTTATCCTGTCCGTAAACACGCAGCGGCCGATCTCCCTGCACTTCCTGCAGGCGATGCATCCCGACAACGGCTTTGTCCCGATCTGGAATATTTCGGTCGTGATGCCTTCCGTATTCAGCGTCTTGGTAACTTCTTCCAATGCCGTATAGGTGCACCCTTTTTCATGCGGGCTTCCGTTCACTAATAATACTTTCATATTACCTCCGTGGTTTGTAAGGCTCCTGCCACATAGGAACTCTTATTATTTTACTATCTTTATTTTCTTCAGCCAATCGGATACTTTGCCCTGTGCGGTCTTAACGCTTGTTCCCGGAACCGCTAAGGTCTCAAGCATTTTCGATTTCGGGCAAAGCTTTGAGATATCCGAAACACTGTGCCCCAGGCCGCCTCCTCCGTGCGTGCAGAACGAGACGATGGTTTTTCCTGAGAGGTCGTACTCGGTCAGAAACACCCTTACAGGGGCCGGGATAGTGCTCCACCAGTTGGGGTAGCCTATAAAGACCACATCGTACTGCTTGATGTCACCGACTTTTGTTTTGAGTTCGGGCCTGTAGCCGGAATCCAGCTCCTGCCTTGCCTGCGCTACAACCGCGTCGTAATCAGCGGGGTACGGTTTTACCGGCTGTATCTCAAAAATATCTCCGCCGGCAGTCTTGTGTATCTGTTCGGCTATCACGCGGGTATTCCCGCTATGCGAGAAATACGCCACCAGTATCTTTTTACTGCCCGATGTTGTTTTGGCTTTCTCTTCGTTGATCTTGCCCGTGCTTGACGATCCGTGCTCTTCCGCTGCGAAACTTACCCGGTTTGGCGCGCCCGCGAACATAAGGAACGCGGTAGTTATCGGTAAAACGTACTGTAACCCTTTCATCTCTGCCTCCTTCCGGCTTTGCCCAATGAGGCCAGCCTATTAACGCAATTTTATATGATATACTATAACTAGTCAAGTATGCACTTTAAGGGAAGATACTATCAATCAGGAAAGTTAAATGCACGGTCCGAGATGGTAAGATACAACCTCACGAAAAGCAAAAACAAAAGTCAAAAAACCGAGAATAAAATTGAGAAAATACCCGAAAAATACCCTATATGGAATATCATCACTTCTTGGGATTGCTATGGCTGCCTGCCGCACGCGAGATGGCTATTCCCTTAGTAACAATTTCCTTTTCGAAGTTCAGCGGGTTGAACCCGCAAAGAGCGTAATAACGCCATACGGTTGATGAAACGGAGGCAACCCAGCCACCGTTGCGCCCTCGCGGCAGCTCCCACGCGCCTTTAAACGCGAAAGTCACCTGTTTTTCAGCGAGCCGTTTTGAGGTATATGGAAGCGCGCAGGCGCCAAGCTTGACAGCTGACGCTGTTTTTTCGAGCTCATCCGAATATTTAACCGCTTTTAATCTATACTCCTCGGCCTTTTCGCTCAGGCCGAGGTTTTTGGCGTAGCGCGCCATGATCTGGTAAGCCACGGTTTGTATCCCGGTTCCTTCCAACCAAATCAACCTTGTCGAACCGTTCCTGCCGGCCCTGTCTGTAAAATCGAAGCCCTCAACTTCTTTGCCCGAGACTTCGTTCATTACAAGAAAATGACGTTCCGCGTAATCTATCAGTTCGAAGGGGTCGATACCCATTTGCTTCAGTTTGGAGGGGCCAAGGGCGGATATGGTCCATGAAATGGTATCGAGAGTCCTTACCCTGTCCGCGCCTTTTTCGTTATACCCGCAATTAAAGGTCTTTTCTGCGGGGTCGTATGCGACCTCTTTGATCCAGCGTTCAAGGCCGTTCATTTCGCTTTCGATGTCTTTTAACCCGAAGTTGTAACTTGCGAACACGCTCCTTGCGCAGCTATCGCCGGACATGTATAACTTCTTAAGCATAGATAGCACCGCGTAGTAGTCGGCGTTATTTTCTGTGGAATATACTTTTGTCCAGTCCGCCCCGAAACCGTAGCCCATTGACGCCGCGCCGAATTTCCCGTCCGCGAACTCCCAGTGCTTGGCTGCGCGCCCATTTGGCCATGTCCAGAACGAAGCCGAGGTACTGCATATCCCCGGTGGCGGCGGAATAATGAAGCGCGGCGATCGATACCCACATCGCCGGGCCGAGATGCATCTGCTGGCCGTCCACTCCGGCCATCAGGCTGCTTTCGCTTACCTCATCGGTGCGGTAACAGTTGCACAAACCCTTCGTGTCGCCTTTTTCCCGGTAAAATTCATTCATATAAACGGATAATATCTTTTGTGTCTTGTCCAAATGGCCTGAAAGCAAATAAGCCATGGCCGCTATCGCGCTGTCGTAGGTGAAGGACTGGGCATCCAGGACGCCGTCCTGGACATTGTAAAACGCGCTTGACCGCAGGTCGTAAGCAAGGGTGCTTGTACCGTGGAAACTCTCAACGAGGCCCGTTACGGGCGACTGCTGTTGGTTAAGGAACTCCGTGGTCTGCGCTTCGATCGAATCCATCCTGTTCTTCAGCGGTGCGGAGAGGCAGTCGTTGCGGGCGTTGATAAGATAGCTGCCGGCGTACGCGTTGCCGGAGCAAAGGCAAAAAAGCGCGGAAGAAATAACTATACCTACAATGTTTAAACGCATAATTTTGGTCATTCTTGCTCCTCCATAAGAAATTCAATTTCGAATATTCAATCGCGAAACCCGAAAAATACTACAATACCGAATACTCAAACTGAGATCATTGAAAAACCTATTAAAACATGTCGTCTTTGCGAACCCGGAGGGTGAAGCAATCTCATCTTCCGATGTAATAACGAGATTGCCACGTCGCTGCGCTCCTCGCAAAGACACCTTGAAAAGAGGTTTTCCAATTGGCTCAAACTACAAACCAACTTTTAACTTCATTTTTTGCTGTTTTCTTTTTGCTTATTTGATTTTCTTTTCGGATTTCGGGTATTCGAATTTCTAAATTATCTACCTTCTCCTACTATGGAAATCATTACCCACAAATATCAATGCTTTTTTAGCTTGGGTATCATAGAACTTTTGAGACCACCATTATCCTGCCGCCCTGATAAGGGCCGTGCCTATGGTAATATCTTCGGCGTTGAAAATCGCTTCGTCAGCGAGGTTCCTGAAACTGGGCAGGGGGGCTCTGAAAATTCGAGCAGAATTGATATTATCTCTTTATAGTTGCCGGCGCCCAAGTTCGCGTGGGCCGTTCCGAGAGTTCCGGCCATAGCGGAAGGCATTAGTTCGCTCATAAATGTTTTCAACTGCGAATTTACGTCCGCTCTGGTAGAATTCCCGGATTTCATGGCGGTGAGAATATTTCTGTACCCGTTCCATTTGCCGGATTCGGAAGGGTCATTAGCGGCATTGGAAGCCAGCTGTGACTGCACGAGCAGCGCCCCAAGGAAGGGATAATAGGCTTTTTCAGCGAACCCATTCGGCAGCAATTCTTTCGGCATGGAGTTAACCATCTGGCTGCCGAGCGCGCAGCTCCAGAACCCGCGTTTCTCGTCAATATTACTGATATCTTTTGATACTTCGACGACCATTGTGCCCGAAGGGAAGCTGTTCTCAAGTTTTGCAAAGCTTTCCGCGCTGTTTGACGACAGGGCGCCTGTAATTTGGCCCTGTGAATCTATTTTGATCAGGGAGAGCTCGGCTTTACTCAGCATTCCCGCTTTAAGCATGCCTCTTAGAAAATAACCCTCTGAGGTACTGGGAGCGTTCAGGTCCAGCTTTTGCCTGATAGCTCTTGACAGTATGTCTACAAGCCTGGATTCCTGAAGGGAGTTGATCTGCCCGTCCTTTAAGCCTCCGTAAAGAAGTGAAATGTTATATTCAATATTACTCTTACGCAGGGAGCTGATTATACCCGCAAGTTCCACGCCTACGGCTTCAGGATTTATTACCATTGTCTGCGCTTCATCTTCTCCGGGCAGTACCAACCGGTACCGGACGCCGGCTTCGTCAACGACCGGAGACCGCACCTGCTGGCCGAGAACATGGATCTTTATTATCTCGAAGCCTTCGCCCTTTAAACCACCGGCCATGTACTGGTAATTTTGAGGCAGCGTCACGGAAATATAGCTCGACAAAGCGAAATCTTTTTCTCTTGCCATCACAAGCGCGTCGATATCATGTTTTAACTTTACAAGCTCAGGCTCGCTCACCGTGCTATTTTCACCGATATCGATCTGCGTGCCGTAGAGATGGTATTTCTTTATCATTTCAAGTATCTTGTTCTGCCAGTCAGCGTTTTCGCCGGCGACGGCGTAATTGGAGATCACGCGTATGTTCCTGGCCCTCGCGTACTCGGCAACGTCAACAATATCTCGGGTTGAAAATCTTTTGCCTTCTCCAACACAAGTTTCTAATGACGTCAGGCGCAGGATATCGCCGTTAACCGCATTCAGCCCGTCTATATGTTTCCTTAACGACGCCACTTTGTTGACTGTTTTAAGGTCCATCCACGCGCCGGAGAAAGCGCCCGGTAAACTCGCCGCCTCTATAGTTTTTTTACGCTGCTCCCTGCCGAGCATCTGAATATAATCATTTGCGCTCCGAGAACCTATCTGCTCCGCGAACATCGATTTGCTCAATACCGGGTCAAGAATGAACGGGTTAACGTCATTGGCGGTTCTGCTGCCCGTTATTATCGGAGGTACTTGAGGGTTTATCACGGCACCGTAATCGGCTAGAACATTTTGAAGAACAGTATTTTTGTATAGCTCACTTAAAACCTCGTTTTCGGCTTGCTCAAGAGTATTGTTATCAACGGTTTTGCCGGCGAAATCGATATACACAGCCACGGAAGAGTTGATGTCGTCGTGATCCACTTTTCCGATCTTGACAGTGAACGGGATCCCATTAGCGGTTAAAGTGACCGGCCCATCGCTGTATGTGGATTTACCAGTGGCTTTTATCGCTGACGTGACCGGCGTAACAAAAATGTTCGTTAAACCGTTGTTTGCCAGCTCCTTGGATCTGTCAATGTCCGCTTTCTCCACATTGTTTTGCAAATTAAAGAGCGTGACACCCACAAGCCCTGGTTCAATATCTTTCAGTTTGGCCGACCTGTCGAGGGCTCCGAGCAGGACTTTCTGCGGAGCAGTTATGGGGTTAAATAGCCCGCTCTTGTGTTGCCCGGCAGCTGAAAAGATTGACCTTTCAATATAATTAGAAACATGAGCCGTTTCCTTTACACTGTTTTGGAGCAGATTCTTTACGATTTGTTTTATACCAGGCTTGTCTTTTCTGTATGAACCTTTAGTGCTTGGCAGAGTCAGCACCGCGGTTTCAGTTTCATTGTCAACAATATTAATGCCTCCTGGTATCTGCGGGATCGGGTCGATACATTTCAAAAATACAAAATCTACAGGCAAACCGTATTTATCACTTAATTCTATTTGTTTGTTTCTAAAAAACGGTATAAGGTCTTCATTGTGCCCTACGTCCACCACAAATTTTATTCCATCAACTTTTCTGCCTATGCCGCGCTCTATGGCGTTCCATCCTTTTTTATAAGTGTCCAGTTTGTACAATATCTTTGAATTTAAGACATCTTGTTTGGTCAGCGGAGTGCGCGCGGATTTACATTCCACTATATACGTCTTACCTGCAGGGCTTTCAACTACCTGGTCCAGTTCTGTTAAATATTGGCCGTTATCGCCCACTATCTCTATTCCGCTGGAAAGAACCTTGAACCCGTTAGTGAAGAAATAATCTAAAGACCTCAGCTCAAGAAGAAGCCCTACGTAACGGCTGTAGATCGTGCCTTCTATAATGCCTAAAACACGGCTTTTGCTATATTTTTCCACCATGCTTTTAATATCTTTTATTACGGCTTCGGCCGATGAAGGTTTAGTTACAATATCATCAAGAATAACTATATCAAACCTGTCTCCGTATTTTGCCTTTATTGCGGGGATGTTTTCTTTTATCTTTTCGGCTATCTCTTTATACCCGCGGGTATCAATAATCAGTTTAACATGGTCAATATGCCCTCCCAGGCTGGCTATATTATGAGGGTTTTCTACATTCGCTATAAAATCATCGATGAAGCCTGGTTTACCGCGTTGCTTATTTTCATCGCTAAGCCCTATCCGCCGCAACCCTTCGGCTATCTGAGACTCTCTTGTGCCGGGATGAAAATATACCTGGTGTGTAAAGACAACCGTTCGTTCTTTTTTAGCATTTTCAGTTACCGCATCGATCCACAGCAGCGTCTTTTGAAGCTGAATGTTGCTAAGAACGAGTTTTTCCCGGTCTTTGGTAATAAAATATTCAACTGTTTTTATTTTTGCCCATATTTCATCATAAATATCTCCCATAACGTCAAGGGTCATATCGAGGTCTACCCTATTTTGGAAACGGGCAATGATGCTCTGAATGACAGGGTAATATTCCATTGACCTGCCCAGTATTTTAATACCGTCTTCATTGACTTCGGCATCATAAGGCGGTTTATTTGAATACTCATAAATATCAGCATCCGACCCCCGCCTGGAGTTGGCCAGCGCTTCCCGGAGCACAGCTTTGGCTTTTTGCGTAGCTCTTTTATTCTGGGTTTTATAATGTTTTTTAGTCAACGCCGCCCAATCAAATATAAGGGCGGCGGCGTTGTATATGCGATGGGACAGAATATTGACATGCAGCATAAGCCATTTAGAAAATCCCGGGAAGAAAATACCGGGCACAAACCCTATCGGAGAAGCGATGTAATTTACCATTAGGCCTATAAAACTAAGGCCGGACAGCCTTTGTTTATATCCTTTGGAGCTCTTCAGGCCTGTTATGTCATTTATTCCGGTGTCACTAACACGATAGAGCTGAACAATGCCTTTTCCATTTGGAGCAGTGTCATAAATAGCAACTATATCGCCTATTATTCTGTAGCCCCATGAGTTTTGCATAGGTATGTCGAAGAACTCGAAGCCTTTGGCTCGCGTTGAATGAGAAATAGAAAGCTTGTTCTGAAGCTGAGCGCATATTCAGGCGTTCAACAATTACTTTAGAATTCGCAAGGTCAACTATGTAACCGTTTACCCGGGGATCCTTTATCTTAACAACATTGCTCGCTCCAGCAAAATGCTCTACTGTAAATAAGGTTTTTTCAAGCCTGTTAGAAACAGCAAGCGCTACCTTATTTGCTTCCTCAACGGGGGCGAATTTAACGCTCATATTCCATATTTCAGAGAATGAAACAGGCTCTTTATGAAGCTTTGCAAACAGCGCTTTTGTCGCGGGTGAAGTCAGGGTTGGGGGGGTATTATTTGCACGGGCGCCGGAAGTAAGAATTGTGTTGCTGTATTCCTTGGAAAAGCTTTCCATGAGTATCTTGAAACGTTTGTTTGAAAGCATTCCTTTTGATATTTCCATGGGTTTTGAATGTGTGTAGACAGCGGGGGCATTCTCTATACGCCACCAGTAGCGATCAAAACCTTTCTGATCCGAAGTCAGGTCTACGATAAAATTGTTTATCCTTACGGAAGCCTGATGTTGTTGTTTGTTGTAGTAAAACTCCCACCCGAACGTTTTTGCCAGGACCAGGGCGGTAACCCAGCATTGACCGGATGAAAGGAGCTCGTCACCAAGGTAATCTGGGTGGCGTGTTTTATCTGACCAGCAATTCTCAAATATCTTACGTAATATAGGAACAATTTTATCCAGATCTTGTTCGCTTTTGATATTTTTAACTATTTCATCTGTCTCTATAAATGTTGCCGCAACTGTATCTTTCTCTTTTTGCTCTTGTGCTTCTTGCGCAAGATTACTTTGTGAGTCGGCGTCTTTATCGGTTGCAACAGTGTCACCCGGCAGGTTATTAAAAAACATGAAATTCTGCGGGGCATTGAAATTAAATTCTTTTCTAAGCTCATCTAACGGTACCGGCTGACGAAAACGGAACGCATCTTCAATCTCTATAACACACCCTTTGTCAGCGTTTTCATAATAACTATCCACCTCTTGAGCCGTATCCATTGACTGTGCCAGGAATCTCTGCTTTATTTCAGCTACGGACATATCCAAGTGCACTTTTTTCACCTTAATAACGCCGCTTAACTTCATTTCTTTTCCGCTAGAATATAGCAGCATATAAGAAAACGGTTTTTTTGTGAATCTCTTGCGCAGTTCGGCAGTCTTATTTCCTTCAAAGATCCTATCTGCGAATAACGATTGAATTGATATAACGGGAACATCCTCTTTTCCTGAAGCGACAGCTTTCAGTAACTCTAATAATTGTTCTTTATTTTTTACCTGGCTGAATGACTCATATGAAGCTTTTGGCGCGGCTTGGGGCTCAATAACGCTTTCTGATTTTGTCTGTGTCTCGCTGTTTTGTTGATTGTTAGATAATTTTTTGTCTCGCGGTCTATTATTTGAGGATACCGAAGCGCCCGGAAGCTCTTGCGCCGCTTTTAATATATCTATTTTTGTTGAATTATCAGCAGGAATTTCGGCCAGGTAGGCTTCAAGTATCGCACTAAGACCGAGAGGCTGTCGGCTGGTTTGCAGGCGTTTTGCTTCCTGTAAAGCGTTTAAAACGGCTCTCATGCGTGAGTGGTCAACGGTTTGCGCGGCAAACACAAGGCTGTCGGCCTGCCGTATAAGCGCGCGGGCGTCCTCTTTTATATCTCCGGGTAAAATCTTTTTGTTATCCAGAAAACGTTCCAAGGTGTCAGGATAAACCACGTTGAACGAAAGCACATTATCGTAAATAATGAATTGTTTGTTGGCATCATCGCGCTGTATCATCCAATAAGTCAGGCCGTTGTCCATCGACTGTAAAGACTCTTCTTTAGTGACCTTCTCGGGAGAGTTGCCGAACCACAGCTCGCTCATCGACCAGAACGGCGCGAAATTAAGAAAAAGAACGCCGCGGTCCTCAAGAGCGTTGAAAGCGCGCGCGATGACATCCTGTTGTTCGCGGGCCATTATATACTTCCTGTCGAATTCTTTGTCTCCTCCTTTGCCGCGCAGGACAAGCTTATAATCCTTCAAGGATTCCTGCCGGCTGAGGTCAACGACCGGCATTGGTTCAACCTTTGCTCCTTCCGGTTTAAGGTGATGGAAAAGCGCGCTTATTGAAATATACCTGTACGGGCCCTTATCGAACTCCTGCCGCACTATATCTGAGTTAGGGTCGGCTGCCGCGTTATAAAGAGTTATTCCATTATTTTTGTATAAAGCTTCCTGTCCGAGATAACGGATTTTGCCGTCTTTTTCTTCAAAAACCGGGAAGAATATATCAGTCCCTTCCCATTTGATGCGTTTGCCGAACATCATCTGGCCCAGGCGAAGGCCCAGGGCGTTGTAGCCGGCGCCTATATCCAGATAGCGCCTTGTAGTTTTTGGATTCGGCAAAAGGAGCGTTTCCGGCGCCGGAGGCGAGTTCTTTGCTTCGGAGGAGAACAAAAGATTTCTAGATTGAGCGTCCTTAATCGCGTCATCAAGTAAATTTTTATCGGGAACCTGCAGGCCTTCAAGGTGTTTTTTTGCCGCCTCAAGGGCTTCGGGGCCAAATATGTTCGAGCCTTTCAGGTGGGACTCTATCGCAAGCATGATCGAAAGATACCGGCCGGCCCCGCTGGAAAGGTATGTATACTGGCCGAAATGCCTGGCGGCCTTATCTATAAACTCTTTCCGCTCGGCCTCCGGCAGTTTTGACAATATACCCAGAAGGCGCTCGCCTTCTTTCTTACGCTCATCGCGCCCCAGGCCGTACCTGCCGAAAAGGCCGGTCAGAAGGTCAAAAAATACTGACATATCACCGTCTTTTCCTATCAAGGAGTACCGCGAAACTCCCAGGCTTGTGTATTTATTGTCAAATTCTTTCACAAAAGCTACCGCCGGATCGCCGCCTGAAGCGACAGACAAGCATTTATAAAATGTATTTTCGCCTCTTTCTATTATTTCGACGAATTTCAAGTTGGACAGCTCCTCAAGGTTCTTCCTGGCATAAGTTTCAGTTATCGTGTGCCCGTTCAGGAATTTATTATTAAACCCTTCATTGTCATAAGCTTTAATGAAATCCTCCAGCGTGAACTCTCCAATAAAACCGCGGGCGACTTTAAGCGCTATTTTAATGTTCCCGGAAACATTTTCTTCAGGGGAAACTTTCTCCCAATAATCAGGCTTGGCCACGATGAGCTTCAGCTCGGCGGGAATTTGCGCCGCTATAGCGGGAAAAACCATCAGTTCAGCCAGGAATTTTTTCTTAACCGCGTCGGAAAGCCTTGACTGGAACAGGAAAGGAAGGAACACATTGGTCATTCTTTTGATGTACTTTTTCTTATATGATTCATCCGCCAGCCTGTCAAAATCCCTGAAATGGTCAAGTTTTTCCATGAACTTGATCAAATGGGCGTTGAGCGGCGCCTGCGGGTTTATCATAGTCATCGCTAGGCGTTTTTCCTTTTCAATATTCGTGGCCGGCTCGTCAGGTTTTGAGACAAATTCGACCAGCGTGGCGATATCACTGCCGAATTTGGCTGATAACTGTTCCGAGCTGGCCCCTCCTTTTTCTATCACGTCATGAAGTAAGGCCGCGGCAAGCACTTCTTCATCGCGGCAGCCCAGCTCGAACATCAAAATATGCGCCACCCGCGCCGCGTGGTATATCAGCGGCTCTCCATCAGCTTTTATGCGCCCCTTGTAGGCTTCCCTGGCAAATTCATAGGCCTGGTTAATTATTTTTATATTTGATTCGGGGGTTTTTAACAATTCCTGAATAATTTCGTCCATTGCCTGCCTATCGGAGCCGGGCCTTGGGATGTTGTTGGATATCACAATAGAGTCAGCCTCGCCGGCTTCCGGCTTAAATTCAGTTATAAAATAATTCAAGTAGGGGAAATAATTAAACTCGCGCTCATGTATTTTTCCGCTGTCTATCAGCCAGCGTAAAATATAACCCGCTATGACCGCATTTTTCTTTGCTTGATACAGGTCAAAATAATTGTTTTTCTTTGGCCCGTTTTTCAGAACAGATGTTTTTATCTGGCCCATGTCTTCATCGGTTTCATCTATGCGTTTTGAAATATATTTTGAAAGCTCTTCCAGGTCTTTTAAATCCAGCCTGCCGGTTATATTGTTTATTGTTTGCTCAAGGACCTTTATTTCTCTTTCTCTGGCGTAGGCGGGGCGCAGTAAAGTTCCCACAAGGTAGCGCAAAAGCTTCATTTTTATCTTTTCTTCCGGTAATTTCACTGTTGTTTTGCCCATCTCTTTTTCTATCAAATACTTGCTTAATAGCACCGCCATCTGGTCCATCCGCAAGCCCTGTATGCGCGGTTTCCACCATTTCAGCGCCACGTCAAAACCTTCTGTTTTCAGCTGCTTCGCAAGGCCAAAATTCATTGCTTCGCGAACGATTATTAAATTTAAGGCCGGGTTTCTGGCGTAAAGTTCATTGATATATGAATGAATTATTTCATCCCGTTCAACGGCAGCCGGCCCGGCCGCTTCCAGGCATAATTTCAATTCCTCCGCGGCTCTATCAGTGTCGCCATTGCAAAACACATTTGCAGCCTGGTTTTCAGATTCTGATATCAAGTGCGTTGCCTGGTCAGTTTCATATGTGTTGTCAGGCGTTGTTTCGACATTAATAGTTTTTCCCAGGGAATACAGCGCGTAAAGCACTTTCAAGTGCATGAACGCTGTTTCAGTTTTGAAGTTTTCCAATTCCTCTTCTTTGTGTTTGAATATTTCTTTTATGAAGCGGTTATCGCTCAGTCTTGAAGGGGAAATCTCTCCTCTTGCCACCTTCCTATACAATGTGAGAAGTTCTTCATCCAGATGTTCAAAAACGACCACTGATTCTTTGCTGGAATTCAACATACTGCCGCTGAGTTGTTGTTCAATCAGGTCAGGCCTGCTGGGAATGTCGTTTATCCAGATTACCTTTCCTTTTGTAACAGCATTATTTTGTTGTTTTTTGTACTGGTTCTCAATATTGGCTTTGACAAAATCAAGGACCTTCTGCGGGTTTTTTTCAGGGCCCCACCAGGCTTGAATTTTCTTTTTTACTTCCGGATTTGCGTTTATGGTGCGAAACCCGGCTCTGTTCTCATGCCCTCCGCCCCAGTTAACTCCTTCAGGGCCATTGATACAGGGCTCGCTTACGTCAATATTTTCATTATTCTTACCCCGCGCAATACAAAAACCGACTTCACCTTCTGGAAGTATCTGATAATGCGCCAGCGCCCTATATCCAAACTGCTTGCGGTAGCTTAAACGGTCGTTGGCCATTTTACTAACTGTCACAGTAAGGTCGCCAGGCAGATCAATCTTATAAAAAACAATCTTTTCCTTTGATGCAAGAAAAACTTCTATGGATTTTTCAACTAATGCTATTACGTTATCGTAATAGAGTATAAAATCTTTGCCTAATTCATCGCTAAGCGTTTCCGTTAATTTTGTCTTGAGCTCTTTGAAATCCTTTGATTGAGCCATAATCTGCACTACTTTCATCAACACTTCTCTTTGTTCATTCTTGTCAGGTTTTAGCTCCGCTAAGCGCGGGCCTAACAGAGAAAGCATATCCGAAATATACCTGGCTTCTTCTATATTTACACCCTTCATATAATTTGGGAAATCGCGACGATAATACTGGTCGCCAACAAGGGCCAACTGCTTCATGAATTGGTCCCAGTTGCTGCGGTTTGTGCTTAACAGATCTGATTGGAACGCGCCTGAACAATACGCATCGGCTAATTTGTCATCAAAAAACAGATGAGTATTTAAATAAATAGTTTTATCATCACTATATTCGTCCAGTTTGGCAACTAGATCATCCGGCCATTTATGATGGTCCTGTACGACTATAGTGTCAAAACCAAAGGATTTGTTTCTTTTGTAGGGTGCCGCGTTTCCAAAATTGACATCTCCAACAAAAAGCGCTCTTTTGCCTTCAAGCTCAGCGAGATTAAGTTTGTTTTTATCTTCATCCATATACCCCGAGTTAATAGCAGATATCGGAAATAGACAGATATAAAGCTTGCCGTCATTCTTCGCTTTTTCCGGATCGGAGATAAGTTCCACGCTCCTGCCCTGCTTTTCTGCTTCTTTTATTAGCCGCTTGTATGTAACTGCGGAGAATACAAAAGAATCCGTGTCAATAGGGAATACAAAGTGATGCTGAGATATAATAACCAGCGAATAGCTACTAACAATTTCTTTAATGATTTTATTCACTTTTTTCTTGGCAAAATTCAACTTGCTTGTTTTGTCTTTCCATGCCCTGTCAACTAGATCTTCTATCACAACTTTTGGTTCAGTTGCTTTAATAGTAGCTTCAGCCGCTTTAGCGCTGGCTTGCGCGGTATCTTTTATGGGCGGAAGGGCCGCTAACAACTCAAGAGCTTCTGTTATTACATCAATAATGTTATGCTTGCCCGTAAACAGTATTCCTCTCCGGCGGCCGTTGCGCGCGAGAATCTTCAAATTATTCGCTACTTTATCAGGTGGCATTCCCTGCCTAATGAGCTCCGCGCCTATATTGATAAATTCATCTTTAACTCCATTTATACTTTCCATGCCGGGTGTATCGCTGTTAATGGTAACTAGTTCTCTTAAACCTTCGAATTTCTCGCCATTACTCACAAAGTCAGACATCAACAGTTTAGTAAGCGGATGCATGTTGTAGAGGCTCCCTACGTTTGCAGTGGGGTTAAATTCAACAAAAATATTTTTATCTATTATCTTCTTTACAACATAGCGGGCAACCTGATATGCTTCCATGTCATTTAAGAAAGATTTATCAAAATGGATCAGCGGGTCGCCTTCTATTTCACGGTACTCATCAAGTTTTGACTGAATGGTATTTTCTACGCGTGAAATATCAACTTTAATTTTATCAGACGCGTTTAACTGCTTGAGCCAGTTAAGTGTTGTCAGCAGTTCACCGCGGTTAACTTCCTGCGGGCCTTCTATCGGTTTGCCTGTGAATGCGAACATTACGCCCAAAGCATGCCCCAGAGAGACGCAATTTAGCTTTTCAATAACATCATCAACATAGCGCATGGATGTTACTATATCGTGGCCCTTGCCGCCTACGGCCGCTTCATCTCCCTGCGCAACATGATAGGTGCCGTTAAGGCGGGGGAAGCCCTCAGAATTGTATTGTTGCACAGCGTTAGCTATGAATTGGAATTTTTCCGGGGGGTTACCGGCTTCCAGTGAAGCGGCGTCCCAGCCCCTGAAGCATTCCCGAAGCTTTGCGTCATTGCGCAGAGCATCTAAAAACCACGTAAGCTGGCTTCGTAAAGCCTGATCTGAATCCCTTTTTCTAAAAACCATGACAAGATTCGCGGCGAGATCGGGGTATTTCTCTTTTGCTTCAGATACGGCCTTTGCCGCTTCTTTCATTGCCAGTTCCATTTCTTCCTGGTCGTATTTCGGCTGTATGCGGATCTCTATATAGCTGTTGTCTTTATACTCTTCTATTATCTGCCTTACGAACATGCCTGTTAAAAGTGCAAAATCTTGCTTCAGCATTTCGCCGCCTTTCATCCGGCGCTTAAGTATAGTGGCAAACGTATCATGCTGGTTTAAAAACTCCATGAAGGTACAACCTTCTCCTTCATAGGGTATGCTGAGCGCTTTGTTAAGGAAAACATGTTTAAGAGAAAAATATGTTCTGATATCGTCAATCACTTTGCTTTTCCCTGATTCCATCGCGGCTTTGAGAAGGTTTGCGTTTGAAACCGTATTTGGCAAAACTGTATCTTTGATCAGTTTCCCGCGTATTTTCCTTGCGGCAATAAGAAGTTGATTGTTGTCCACATAATCAGGGCCTTTGTTGTTCCAGTCAATAACAGCTGTTACTTCCTTGTTTTTTGTTTTTTCTGGGTATAACGCGTCCCGGAATTCGCGGGATATCCCTTTAGGCAGGTCAACACTGCCCATTGTCAGCCCCCACAAAAAGTTGCTTCCAACCTGGCCTTCTATATGCCCGTGATTATCCGCTAGCCTGCCAAGCTGGCCGGTTTCTATTAAGCCGGCGATAGAACCGCGTGGGGTATTTTGATCATCTTCAATAATTATTTTGACGCCGTCTTTTTCCCAGCCTTTTGACCATTGAATAAGCTTATTGTAATGATAGAAGCGCGCGTATTCAGTTTGGGCAAGCCTGCCTAAACCGGATAATGCTTCAGCGCGGTTAAGCTTTATTATGTATGCGTTCCTTGAGCTGTCAAATGTTATTGACCAGCTGCCGAGCGCCATAACACCTGTTTGATCCAAGTACATCTGCCCTAAATTAATTATCCCTTCGAAAGTCGAAATCCCTTTTAACAGCTTGTTGTAGCCTTGCTGTTTCAAATAATCTTTCTTTAATGCCAGATATTTTTTTAATAGTATTTTTTTTACTGAGGCAGCCATCTTTCCGCATGGTTCACCGTTGTTAAGTAAAAGCCCTGCGTGTTCAAGTGACGTGTAACGGTAACATCTTTCGCAAATATCCAGCGTAAGAAGAGGCAGGTTATTGTTCGGAAGCAGGCCGTTTAGTTCCCGAGACAATTCTTTTAAAGTTTTGTCATTGCTATCAGCTGTTTGAACAGGCTGAACAGGCGAACTCTCCTGTTTTAAGTTTTGAGCGTCGAATATATCGGACAGTTTCGGGGTAATACCGTTTATATCAAGCCACTTGAACCTGTAGTTGTCTTCCGGCGCGACAGTAATCTTGTTTTTAAGCATGTTGACCAGTTCGACAGCGTTTGCTTTGTCTCCCACAAGCGTGTAGTTCCAATGCGGGCCTTTTATAAGCTCTGTTTTCCAGGTAAGGCGCCACTCGAATATCTCGTCTATCTTGTTCTGAAAATCTTTCAGTAATTCTTCAATATTATCTCCATAGGCCCCGCTTTCAATCAGTTTCTTCTTTGCCATGATCCTGTCGGCGTTTATAACCACGCTGAGCGGGTAACCTGAGGTAAGCCCGTATTTTTCCATGAGCTCTATTATCATGCTGGTAAAGCGTATGCGCGCGTCATAATCTTCATTAATGGATTTTTCTTTGATCGAGTAAAAGTGAAATTTCCGCACCATTTCATATAGCTGTTTTTTACCTTTCGGCAGTTCCATCGGCTTTTGCAGGTATTGTTTGCCCAGGGAATTCATGTAGTCTTTCCACATTTCGAGATGTTTTATCTGTGTTGCCATCGGCCACCATTCGCCGGATGTCATCTCCCCGGGTTTTCTTTCGCCAAGCCGCCCGTAATTATTCCTTATGAAGGCAAGAGAATGTTTTTCAAGGCCAGGCTCCAGCATTTCAGGCGTTACCACCTCTGTTTTTCCTAACTTAATGATTTGAGAAGATAAGCCGAATAATTCCGGCCTCGAATCGTAACAGGTAAATACTACTTTCTTAAAGCCTCTATAGAGTATATGCCTGCTGCAATGCTCGCACGGCTCCCATGAAACTACAAGAGTATACTTTGAAAAATCAGTGCAACCCATATCGGTAAGTTTCTTGATAAGCATCTGCTCCGCGTGAATTCTGGCGACATCTTTGCTCGCAAAACCTGAGTTATCGCCGTATAATATAGGGAAATGGCTTGCGATAAGAGCGCCTTTTTTATCATAGACAGAAGCGGTAACAATATATGTTATGCCTAACTCATCTTCTATTTGAGCCGCATTCAGGACATTTTCCGCCAATATGTTATTCATTCGTACCCCAGGGATGCCTTCAGACCACCAGGGTTTAGACTGCTCCCAATTGCCCTTATAAGGTTTTAAATTCATAAGCTGTAGTATAAGCGATATTTTATCCGAGTCCACCTTTATATCTTTGGTAAGCATCATGGAAATATCATAGAAAATTGAATACAAATGGCTTTCCGCTAGCGGATATGAATTGTCAAACAGGTTTGGGGCTCTGTTTTTGGCGTTATTCCACGCCTCAAGCCACCTAGCCCTTAATTCTTTCGGTTCTACATGGTCCGATAGAGCAGTTAAAACCGTTTGCAGCAGAGCCTGGGAATCTATAGTAAATATTTCACTATTTTCCGCGGTAATAAAGCCTAGATCTGAGAACTCCTTAGACAACATAGCTGAGATTCCAGCGGTTGACCCCAGATACCCGTGGCTTGAACACACATCATTTAAGATTTCTTTCTGTCTCAGTATATCCTGATCGCTTTGTGTGTGGTATATTTGGGCGACTTCCAGGCGAAGAAGCTGGGCCTGATAGTATTCGCCGGTTACCGTTGGATCCGTTGTTCTGCCTGCCGTTCTGCTTTCGGCATACTTTGAAAGTTCGGCCCGCATGTCATCACGGCTTTTAACAACCGTCAGCGAATTGAGGAGTTTTGCCGCGTTGTTTGTTGTTTTCAGGTGGTCCGCAAGGGCTCTTGAATCTTCTGATAGTTTATCTTTGATATGGTCAAATATCTTTGAAAGGCCCGGGGCAGGCGCCTCAGGAACACTGCCATTCGCCTTTGAAATTAGGTTTTGATTGGTTAAAGCATTTACGAAACTGTTAATGAGCCCGCTTTTTCTGGAATAAGCGTAGCCGGGGAATGTTTTATTTTGTTCAGTAATAACGCCTTCCGCGTAATTCGGGCTGTTTATCCTTGCGTGTAAAAACTCAAGTTTATTCTCAAATACGGGCTCATCCGGGTTAAGGCCTATGGCACCGCCTGTTATTTCGTACATGGCTTCAGCAATCAGCCTTGCCAGTATGGTTACGTTGATACTTCCGGAAAGGTTAGTGACAAAAACAAGGTTGGCTTCCCTTAGATATTTGCCGGTGGCGCTGAAATCGCCCAGTATCATGGCGTCAAAAGCTTCCAGGTTCAGGCTTTTTTTGGATTTTTTGTAAAAATCAAGGGTAGCGTCAAGTATGGCTGAAAGGAAGGACTGCGCTTCTGCTGCCAGTTCCTGTTCATTGGCAAGCAGGTATTTTTCTTTGAACTTAACGCGCAGCATCTGCCCGGTATAATAGCTGGACATCAATTGCAGGAAATCTTGTGGAAGGACGCGTTTTTCTTTTTTTGAAAGATCATTTACCAATCCAGCTATTTCCGCGCTGAAATCGATGCTATTTTTTAATACAGGCAGCCCGCGGAGCATGGTTACATAATCGGCATCGGTCATTCTGTGAGCGAATTCTTCGTATTGATCCTCCAGGCCGGATATTCTCGCATCTGTCAGTTTGTCTTTGCTTTCATTTTTCAATAGAGAATATTCTTTCAAAGGCTTTGGGAGAAGAATGCGTTTAAATGGAAAAAGCTGCTTAAACCGCCATGAGCGTTCCGTATGGATGGGAAGAACATATTTCGCGTCAACAGGATTCAGCCCCTGGACTAAATCGTATTCATTAATATGCGGAGAGACATACAAATCGTGCCAGTTCAATAAGAACATATCTGTCCAGGTCTTTATTTTCGTGTTCAGGGCTTTTAAACCGTCACTGAATGGAACGCCGGCTGAATAAATGAAAGGGGAATCAGGAGCGGGTTTCATTATATTAAACTCATTGAGCTGTGAAAGCGACAGCACCATTATAACGCTTTCAGCGTTCGCGGGAACGCTCATCCAATCTGAAGTAACCATTCTTTCTTCCGGAAGGCGCCCGTAAACCTGCGGGCCTGTTTTGGCTTTCTGTTTGACTTTTGAACCGGACATGGAAACGGATTTGCCAAACAGTTCAAATACGTACTTAACTATTTTGCTGGCGTATTTTCTTTGCGGGACATGTATCAGAACGTCCGGGTCGGAAAGCAGGTCGGGTATGTTGTATCCCAGTTCGCGCATTTTTGTGGCAAAGAACAAAATTTTTAAGGGGATGACCAGTTTTCTCTTGTTGTCCTTTGCGAGTTCATAATAACTTATCAGGCGGTTCACGTAAGACCAGTTAAAACTTGTAAATACAGGCTTGTGATTTGAATCCTTTATTATCTTGTCAACCTTCTCCATATATTCGCGCTCAGTTCTTATGCTGCCGCGCTGTTCAGCCCGCACGTTTATGCCTTCGGTAATAAGCGCTAATATATCGGGGTCGCGGGCGATTGCCTCAAAGAATTTCTTTGTGTCGTTTCCATCATGGCTTTGGAGTGTGAGGTCGCCGGTATAAGCTACCTTGCCCATTGATGTTCTGAATGACAAAAGCATCGGTGGGAACCGAATGGCCGACCCTTATAGGCTTTATTTTAAACGGTGTGCCTTCTATTTCAAAAGGCTCGTTTGCCTTAAATGTCAGTATGTTCCTGGGCAGCCTGGGATAACGCGAAAGAGTCATATCCGTTCTGTCTCCAATCTGGGTATATTCGCTCTTGACATCGGACTGGATCCATTCAAACGTTTCTAAAACAGCCCTGGTTTCTTCCGAACAAATAATAAGGACATCAGGGTCAAGGGCATAGAGGCTTTCGATATGATCTAAGTGTCCATGAGTCAAGAGGACGGCTTTGACCTTACCGGATTCAATAGGTATAATACCGCTACTTTCGCCATTAAACATGTCTTTTCTGAGTATTTCTGGAAGCCACGGCAAAAGGCCTATAGCGGCGCTGCCCTCAACCTTATCTACAACCTTAAACCCGCCCCATCCTGTAAAAAACTCATCATTGTTCCTAGTTGCTGAGCCCATATCCAGGAACATCTTACTCTCTCCATCCCTGAGCTCTATAATATTGCCTGATATCCTGTCTGTCCTGTTATAAAAAGTTATACCGCCTGCTTTTTGAGGAAGAAAATCCTTTCTATTTTCAACCAGTTTACCTCCGCCTGTAATTGACATGAACAGGGATGGCTGAAGATTGAACAGTTCCTTGAGGCGGATCCAGTCATTTTCAGTGTTGCTCGTTATAAGATCAAGGGCTTCATCGCAAAACGATTCGCTCAGCTCTTCATCAGTTTTGTCCAGATTAGCCGCGCTTACCGGTTTGCCATAACTTTTAATTCTTGAAATAACAGCCTGAAGCTCTTTCAGTCCGTATGTTGATATCAAGTCCGCCGGCAGGCCGTATTCTTTTAACAGCTCCAGTGTTAAAGGAAGCCGTAAGTCCTTAGTAAGGGTAAAGTCTTTATCAGAGATACCATTTTGTTCAAGCAGCTTCGAGTTTTCTTTAAAATAGGGGCTTTCTTTAAGGGATTTGTCAATTTTATGGCCTTCAATAGCGTCAATTAATTCCTTGAGTTGTTCTTCAAAAGAGGTTTCGCCTGAATCGAGCGTTATTGAGTTGCTATTCAGCGGGTACTGAATATAAGTGTTATTTATGTCATAATAATTGCCGAAATTTTCAATTATTATATTGGCAAGCATGTATTCTGGTATTTTAACCGGGTAGGCTTTTCTCAGGTATTTAATCAGGCTGATCTTAAAGTTCAGCACATGTTCCTGACTGTTAAAATCGCACTTAATAACCACCTTTGAGCCAAGCTCCAGAAGCTTTTCAACGCCTGACAGGGCGCCTTCGGAATTGTGCATTTCGGAAGCTAACCCGGGGTTAACTATGACCAGTGGAGGCTGAGCGCGGGAAGTTATTACCGCTTTTGGTTTTTCAGAAGTGAGTTTTTCGGCGGTTTCCACCGCCTTGTTTTCCAAAGGTTTTTCAAGCGGATTCATGTCAGAGATTGATTCAGCTGCTTTTTCTAAAATACGCTTTGAGATCTCTTTATTTCCTAAATAGACCACCATCCCGTCCAGAGCGTCCTTTACGTATTCTAGATCTTCATCGTGAAAAAGTTCATCATTTTTAGAGAAAACCTTCACGGCCTTGTCAATGTTTCCGCCGAACAGCTGCGGGGGGGATTCGCTTTCCACGCCTTCAAAGAAACTGCATATTTTTTTGTAAATAATTTCAGCCCCAAGTTTCGCGTATTCCTTATTCGTGCCCTTTTTAAATGTCATCAGGAACAAAAGAGGCGAGCGCAGTTCGGCAGTTGAACGAAAGAGTATTATGCTTGAATGTTTGTCTTCTATGGTATTTAATATTGCCCTGGCCTCTTTTCTTGGCGACGCCTTTGGATCACTGCTTTGTTCCTTGATTTTCTCTGTCAGCTCAAGCAAGAAGTCTTGCCACGACATGGTTTTCAGGATGAATTTAATAATTTTCTTGTTAAGCCCCATTTCCGCATCGGTTAAAGCATGTTTGGGCAGTATGCCGAGTATTTCCTGCACTTTAAGCCGCAAAAGCTGAGAGATATAGTATTGCCTTAATTCAGCTACTTTGTCTTTGACATCCGCGGGGTCGTTCGAATCCTGTTTCCCTTCAGGAGTAAACACCCTGGCCCTTTTTTTCGCTTCCTTTAAACGCGCCAGTATCTCTTCTTCCATCTTTTCCTTTGTTTTTGTCTTCGCCATGTCGTAAAAAATATCCGCGAGTTCCGCTTTTGTGAATATTTTAAGGTATTTCCTGAATTCCGAAGGAAGGGAATTCATAATAGCCGGAGTAAGCGGCTGGTACGCGGAGTCATGGTCAAGAAACTGGTATTCTTTCCCGTAGGATGGAACCGAGACCTGGGCCTCAGGGACGGTGTCATTATAGATCATTGAAGACGCCATTTCTTTCCTTCCCTGAGAATGGACAATAAAAACGTTCTTGGGGTTAATCTCCTTTACTACATCTAGAAGCTGGTCATCCATAAGGTGTCCGGAAGCGTGCATATCATACCTTTTAAGCCTCTCCCCTGGTATGTTCTCTCTTTTAAGCCATTCTTCCATGGCTTTCTCGGCCAGTATCATTTCCATATTGAACGGCAGGCATTGCGAATTGATAAGGTAGGTGTCTTCCGTGCGTTCCGATATTCCGCGGATTTCGGATATCTCGTGAGTATTAAGGCAAAGGATAATTTCAGGCCTCGTAACTTCCCGGGTGTTGCCATGCTCATCAGTTACTCCCAGTATTATCTTGTTACCGTCGTCTTTAAGCTTTCGGATTATTCGCGTTTTAATTGATTTATCAGTGAAAAGGAGCCTTTCAAAACGCCTGTAATCTGACTTGATATAGGTACCCGATTTTTTGCGGGTTTGGTAAACAAGCAGGCCGTCTTCTTTGTACAGATCGGGTATTCCGTAATTGCGCACATCGAACGCTTTTACTGTTTTCTCAAGCTTATCCTCATCTATCTCCTTTACTGTATTATAAGAATCTTCTATAAGTTGAGCCAGCTCACTGCTGTTCCGGGCTAATATATCGGCATCAAAATATTTTTTACCTGATTTATTAAATACGCGGCTCCTTTCCAGTGTTTTCGGGTAAAGCTTAAGCAAAATATCCCTGTTGACCATACGGGTATTTACCAGACTTGGCGTTCTGTTCGAGGCAAGCTGTTCTTTGATGCCGTTTAATAAAGCAATGATACTGGGGTCAAGTTTAAGCCTATTCAAATCAACATGTTTATAAAGATCAGGCATATCGAGGATCTCGTTAAAGGCATCTGTGAGCCCCGCTTGCTCAAGTGAACCCAGCGCGTCCTTTGTGCGGCAGGATTTTTTAATAATAAGAGAACTGATCGCGCGGTCATTATTCAATTCTTCTTTTGCGCTATCTACGTCAATTTCAGCCCTATTATACGGATAAACTCCGATATAGTCAGCCGTATAAGATTGAAGCATTTCTTTTAGATTTCCAGACGCTGCTTTATTCTCAAGCCAGTTGATGAACATGCGGCGCGCTTCAAAGGCGTTGTAGCTTTCTTCGTCATATTTGCCGTTTTTGTTGTCAAGCGACAGTAACCGTTCGAGCCTGTCATCCGGAATACTGTTGCCGTTAGAATTGATTTTACCCACATACCCCAGGACACGGGCAAGCAGTTCTCCTCCGTAGGAGTTCTGTTCTTCAAATTCTTGAAGAAGGTCTTTAACGATATAGCTCTGAAATATCTGAGCCTGCAGTATTATCCCGCTGTAGATACCGTCCTTCAATGATTCCCCTCCAGAATAATCGATCTTCCTTGAAACTACGTCTCCTCTGTAGATTACATCATATAACTTATCAAACCCGGCCTGTTTTAAAAACATCCTTAAATGGCTCTCTTTGCGCATTTCAAGCAGGTACGCTTCTTTTGAGGAAATAACAAGTTTTCTTCCGTTCTTTTTAGCGGCATCCAGAAAACCATTCATTCTTTCTATGTTCGTATATTGAAAATTAGCGAGCACAAGGTTTCCTTTGGCTTTTTTGACGACTTCATCCGCTTTAACCGCGACGTCTTCTTCGGTGCTTTTTACGTGGTTTGAATTAAAAGCCGTGCCTTCTATAAACAGAAGTTTAATGCCGAGCTCCCTGGCTTTTGCGATAAACTTCTCCGTGAGCCCCTGATAGGAATAATATTTCCCGGATTTATCTATGCCGCGGTTCATTCTTAGATCGCCTGTCCAGGCCACCCATCCTTCCGGCGTGTTCACAAAAAAAGCGCAGGCGCCTGATTCGGAATGGTCTACTCTTACCGCTATCACTTCCAAGTCTCCTACCTTAAAAGGCTTATCGTATTCAAACACCCTAATGTCGCGGCGCTCCATCATCCCCGTTTCCCTGTTCTGATATTCAAAAAATTCTTTTTTTACATCCGAGCCGGAATTATCAAGGGTTCTCAACGTGGCCCAGAGTTCCGGGCCAACGTAAACGGGGATATCCGGCCTCACAAAAGCAAGGTTGCCTGAGTGGTCCATATGGGCGTGAGACAACAATATGCCTGCGGCGGGGGGTTCTTTTTTCCCTAATTTCATATTTTTTTCTGTAAGGTCGTCTCTCCACAAGCCCTTTATTCTAGGCATGAGGCCTAGAAGAAGCCGGTCTCTGATCCCCTGGGCCGATTTGTCTCTCATGTATTTTATGTCAAAAAGCTGGCCTTCTCTGCTCATATTTATGCCCGGGTCAAGCATTAATGAAGTGTTTTTTTCTCCAATTTTTGAGGTGATCCATATGCCGCCGCAGCCTATTTCATCCCCTCCGTAATACTTAACGCTTGTGCTGCCGGATTTAGGTATGATAACCGGCGCGTACTCGCCCAGTAGTTTGCCGTTTTCGGTGACTGTTTTGAATAATTCCGGCTGAAGCATGTTGAAGATCTTTAGTTTATCTATAGCTTTAGCCCTTGCCGCGGTATCCTTTGCAAGCTGATCGATGTTTTCCAGTACTTCTTTTGAAAATTCCGCCGCCGCGTCAATTTTTGAAAGAATATTTTTTGGCGTAACCTGAAGGCCGAATTGCCTTAATTTATTGACCTCTGGAATAAGCTCATCTGTATAGTTTAATTTCAATAATTCGGGAGTTGGTTTAAGCCCGAGCTCTTCAAGAAATTCCGATTTGATTTTTTCAGCTTCAGTAGCCGCGGTATCTTTGCTTTTTGTGTCCGCCGGAGGGGTGCTTTCTTCCGCTTGTTTGTTTGTGTCCGGCAGTTTGAGCATACGCTTGAGGTCATTTAAAACGTATTCGGGGATCCCTGTGCGCCCGCCCAGGTCGTCAATGGACTCAAATTCAGCTTTAGAACGCTCGGCAATTATCTTATCCACATATTCATTTATCAAATATTTCCTGTTCCTCATATTCGGAAGAAATCTGAGCAGCAGTTTCAAGTCTTGCCTGGTAGTTGCCGGGTCGTTTATATCAATAAAAATTGTAAAAGCCAAGGCTTTAAGCGGAGCCCATAAAAATAACAGGTTATATACCCTGTGTGTTATTATCAGTGCCCTGTTTGCTAAAGCATCGGAACCGGTTAACCTTGACAATATATTGTGGACCAATTGCATGGAGAAAAAGCCGAAACTACGGGCTATTTTTTGCAGCCAGTTGGACCCGTGTAAAGACAAGAATTCGGTTTTAGCCTGCCTAGAAACCAGCGCGCCAAGTATAACTGGCAGTTCGTAATTTGGGGCGAATTGCACGGATAATTTCAGGTAGCGTTTCAGCCTATAATACAAGTTTTTTTGCTCAGCGCCCGAATATTTGGGGTATTCCCTTGTAAAAGCTTTTTCGGTGGATTCGCGGTCTTTGAAAGTGACGGTTCTTGTATTTTTGTTGAACAATAATTCGATCGGCGTGGTAAGGCCCTCAAAAGAAAAGGAAATGATCGAAGTATTTTCGTCGTAAGCTATTATGGGTTCCGTGTTCGCGATAGCATTTCTTGCCCTGGCTATATCGATATTTTTATCTTTCGCGAGCTTCAACGCCGCCTGCTCGGTTATGCTCCTGAAGATCATTTGGTTGGCTTCGCCGGTTCCTTTGATGGCTTCCTGCAATTGCCTGGTAATTTCCGCGGGTGTACTCCCCATATTTCTAAATAGCGCAGTCAAGGCCAACTCGGCCATCACTTCGTATTTATAACTTGCGGGGTTTTGCGATAACAGTAAAAGAGCGAGGGCCTGTTCAAGTATTTTTGCCTGCATCTTCGCGGTCTTTACATAAAGGGCTTGAGAAACTGTTGGGTTTTCAGTGACATTTGGCGTAACAACCATATAAGAGATATGTCGTTCAGAGAGAAGTTTGGCAAGCCCTGTGGTGTGGAAGCCCACCGTCACAACCACGATTACTTCTTTTGCGTCTTTTAAGGTTTGAGAGGTTCTCGCGATCTGGTTCTGGGTACGGAGACGTAAAGACGGATGAGGCGCCGGTATTCGCGAATTTTCCGAAAATATTTCGCATAAAACATTCATTTCTTTGCAGGTTCGTAGCATAGAAATCGCTGAAAAGCTCCGCGTACGGCTCAAAGGCTTCCGGGCCGGTTGAGTTTATGTGCTTTTTCCAGAGCAGGTTAAAACGGCCTATATTCTGTGAATATTCCGCATAGTCGTCAGCCGATATTTTGTTGGTGTAATAATCGCTTAACTGCTTGAAATAACTGATAAGAAAAATAACTTCTCTTTCACTCTCGCTTTTTGACAGTTTATAATGAAGGTCCCTTATAAGCATATCTTCTTCCTTGATAAAGGCTATAGGGTTGACCTTCCGGCTTAATGCCACGTAATCTAAAAAGTTTCTCAACTGGTGCATGTGCTCAGGCACCGGCACATTGTAATCCTGGGACATCTTTAACAGGTTGAGGCAAAGTTCGTCCGCCTTCGAAGTGTCGCCCATTTTGCCGGTGAGGAAATTGTAGGCGGAAAATGGGATCCTGTTCTTGAGAAAACAAATATATTCAACCATTTCACCGTTAACTCTCTTAAAATCTATCGACTTCCCCAGGTTCATAGCATCAAGAAAACAGGAAATGTTACTGTAATCCTTAATGTCTATATTAAGTTTATTGGAGAAATGCGTGAGTTTGCGGAAATAATCCTCAGTGCTCAGGCCCCCGCGTTTAAACTTTTCAGCCAAGCCTTCAAGATGGCGGTGCTGGGAGACGTAATACTTGTTTTTCAGGGTGTCAACGTCTTTTTTCATCGCTGAAAGTATGTTTTGGATGCCTGGTTGGCAGTCTATGATCTTATTGAGGCGCGCGATGTTATTTTTATACGGCTTCTCGTCTTCTATGCCGAGAAGGACTTTAGGGTTGCCGGACATGACCAAAAAATATTCGGGCCCGGTGAGCCTGCCCTCTTTGAGCAGGGTATCGGTAATTTCGTTCTTTAGGTTTGTATCTTTTATTGATGTCAGCCATGAAGTGTCCACCTGGCCTATAGCGCCTTCAACGTAGATGTTCTTAAGTTTATATTTCTCATTGAGTAATGAGATAATTCGCGATATGTTGGTCTGGGCTTCAGCGTTGCAGTGCAGGTCTTGAATATTTACAACAGTTATATCTGAGTCGTAACACCTGGCGTCAGTGATCCTTCCGGAAGTGTAAGGTATAAGCAGCTCACATTTAAGCGAGTTTAACTTATTTTGTTCTCCGGTATTTTCAAATACCGCTGCTACGGGCTGGGATAAAATGGAAGTGTAAATAAAACAGAAAAGGGTAAAAATGGATACGGTTTTTTTCATCTTAAAGCATGATCGGAACCAGTTAAGGGCTCTGAATGTACTTCTTTTGATGTGAATCGCGGCACCCAGTTTCACGAAGCCAGAAAAGCTTATCATAATGGTAACTCCCGTAGTAAAAATAGTTATATGAAGAACTATTCTGATCTGTTGCTTCAATTCCGGTGCATTGATGAAATAATAACTGCAGCCGTTTATCTACGTGCCGATGTTGCTAAAGCATAACGCAAGGAAGGAAAACACATACAAACCTTAATGGATGCAAATGTTTTATTCAGAATGCGGTACAAATTTTGAATCAAGTATAGTCTATAGAAAATATATTAAGTCAGTATTAAGGAATTATTAATAAAGATTCTGTTTCCAAAAATGGCCCTTAACATAATTATCACCGTAAATTAATATTGCTTTAACATACATTTTATAAACTCTACCTAATAAACACTAACCACACATTTTTGGCGATCTATTACTATCAGTAAAAACTATGAACATTACAAAGTTTATATCAATCGTTACGTTGACATGCTTCGTGTTTTGCTCTGTTCTCAGCGAAACGCTTCAGGCGTCACTAAATTTTAATAAAGGCCCGATTACTTGCGAAAACCTTGAGGATACGATAGTGCCTCAGAGTTACGGCCGTATCACGGACAGCAAAATATTCGACAGCAGGCAGATAGTCATCAATATCCAGGACCTACACTGCCACGCCGAGGTTCAGAGAAATATCTCAAAGATACTTTCCGAGCTGGATCAGAGGTACGGGCTTAAGAATGTTTACGTTGAAGGCGGGTACGGGAACATAGACACCTCCTGGATCTGCGGAGTTAAGGATGCTGCGGTAAAGAAACAGATAATGGAGAGCCTCGTTGACCAGGGGCGGCTTACCGGCAGCGAGTATTATTCGGGCCTCTCCAACAGGCCGGATCTACTTAAAGGAATAGAAGACGAGGCGGTCCACAAGGCTAATATAGTAAGGCTCGGCAGGGTTTTTGAGATCAGGCAGGATTGCGAACAGAAAATAAAGGAGCTGGGCAAAGAACTTGAGTTTATGCAGGCCAGGTATTCAAGCACAAAGAACATGAGGTTTAGCCGGCTGATTGAGCAGCACAGGGCGGGGGGTATCGAATCTTCAAAATACTATTCACTTTTGAGCAAATATGTAAGAAATATTAACGAAAACCCCGCTAGGTACAATAACGTATTGCCGATAAGCATGGATAACTACCCGAACATCGGGTCTTATCTTGAGATTGACCGGGCCGCGAGGCAATTAGACTACACGAAGGTGACCCGTCAGCTGCAGCAGTTCCTTGAAGTGATTAGAGCGAGGGCGCCTTATTCTGCGTATTCTCTTTTGATTGAAAAGACAGGCAATTTTTCAAAGCAGGATGAGTTATATTCGGGTATAGCCCGCATATCACGGAAATATAACCTTGACCTAGCCAATAACTTCCCCGACCTGAACAGATTTATAGAGTATTCGGAACAATGCGGAAAACTTAACCCGGTAAGCCTGATACAGGAAGAGAAAAGGCTGACCGAAGAGATACGGATAGGCCTGTCGCAGGACATCAGCGACCTTGAGGTATCCTTCCTGACTGATTTCTTCGGGTATTTCCGGGACTATCTTCTTAATAAGATCTCCGCTGACGATTACAAGTACTTCAAACAGAGGTTCGAGAAGTTCGATTCGGTATGGAACAAGTACTCATATGACAGCAAGATAAAAGACCTGACAAAATATTTTGGCCTGCTCAACGATTTTTATGAATGCAACTGCAGGCGCAACGAATGTTTTATAAAAAACCTGCCGCTGACCGGCATGCGGATCTCCAAAGACGTTGCCAAATCCGCAGCAGACAATACCCTTTCCGAGCAGCTGAAAAAATCCGAAATAATAGTTGTAATTACAGGCGGTTTCCATACCGAAGACCTGAAGAAAATACTGCGGGACAGGCAAATATCTTATCTAGCGGTAACGCCGAATATCACCACGGGCGCCGATGGATCCGGCATCATATACGCTGAACTTGCTAAACAGCAGGCGAAACTGTTCGGCACTAACGCCCTCGCTCTTGCGCTTGGTTCAATGGGTGCGAAGGTGATAGACATCGATAAAGATAGAATAATCGTGGAGCTCAACGGAGAAAGGATCCAGATCACTGCGGACGAGAAGAAAAGATTCAATATTTCCGATGTCCTTGCGAAGATAGAAGAAAAAACAAAAACGACATTTAACCCGCAAGCTGTAAAAGCCGCGTTAAGCGAGTTCAATAAAATTACGGCCGCGATGGAAATATTTGTAAACCCGCTTGCCTCGACAGAGCTGATCTATAAGCTTTTAAAGACTTTCGCGGTTTATGGAGCACAGAAAGACCTGTTTGGCAGCGACGGCCTGATATTTAAGATCGCTAACGACAGGAATGTCCAGGAAGCGATAGAGAACTACGAGCATGTACCCATGCGGGAACTCAGCGCTTTCCCCGAAATACTCCAGCAGATTACAGCGGATAACGCGGTAGTTAAGGAAAACCTGCTTGAACTGGCGAAGAGCCCTATTCAAAGAGCGCTTGTGGAAGCGATAGATAACCCGTTTGTAAGCTCAAAACTTTTAAGCCTGGGCAAGCTGGACAAATACGCGCTTCTGCAGATGATAAAAAGCGACGCGTTGGAAGCCCTCTACGCGAACAGTAAGTTTAAGGTAGGCCCAGAGATAACTGAAACCGACCGGAAAAACGGAATGATAGACCTGCACATGCATGATTCGGACGGGTTTGACGGCACGGCAACCGTCGAAGAGCAGATCCAAAACGCGGTTGACGCCGGCGACCAGGTAATTCAATTGACAAACCATGACACGGTCTTTTCGCTTGAACGCGCCGAAAAATACGTTAACGAAATAAATAAGAACAGGCAGCTGGAAGATAAGATCGTGCTCGTTCCGGCAGTGGAGATCGAGTTAAGGGGCAAGGAAGATAACGGAGCCGTCAAAACTACCGGGATAGAGATAGTAGCTTCGAATATTAACGTAAATAGAACTGCTCAAATGTTAGCTAAATACTTTTCCGCGGATAAAGCGAGGCTGTTAAACCGGGTACTGAACGATTATTTTTATGGATTGATCGCAAGCGGTAATTTTAAAATTGACCTGCAAGAAGCTGATTCGCTGCTGGCAGGAAAGAGCATGAAGACATTGGCAGACATAGGTTTAAGCCAAAAGGATTTTATCATCAGGCCGCTATCTGATATCGATCTAGCCGAACTAAAACAATTTTTGACGGTAAAAGAAGAAATTAATCCCAGCAGGACCAGGACGGCGGAAGGTGTGCTGTACAGGGTCCTCACGCCTTCCAGTTTTAAAATAGTAACAAAGAAGGTATCAGATAACATTGGGCGTGCGGTACCGGTATATCAGGCGCTTATGGGAAAAAACTTCTCGCTCTATGGAAATAATGAGGTATTGAAACAAACGCTGGACGGCTACGCGGACAAAAATGAGTTCATGAGCACTAAAAGGCTGATCTTTGAAATACACAAGCAGGGCGGAAAGGCTATACTAACCCATCCCATGCGGTACTTCGGCATCGACAGGCAGCAGGATGTCATTAACGCCGTGGACAATTTTAACGACAATGGTTTGAGTGAATTTATTGAAAACCAGATTAATAAAGACGGGAGCGGCATTAGCAAAGTATACGGCATAATGAAGGAATACAAAAGCTACGGACTGGACGGCATATCCGTAAATTACCTGTATTCCGGCACGGCAAGCAGGAACAATAACTTAAACCGAATCGCGAAAATACTTGCCGATAAACTGGAATTTAAGTACCTGCCGGCTGGAGAAACGGACTGCCACGGCCCTTATTTGAATGACAGAGCGAATATAGTTGTCGGCACAGCAGGCGGCGTTCCTGACAGGGACGCACTGATAGCTTTCAAGAAGAAATGGTTCAAGGCGGTTGAAGAGCAGGAAAAAATAGAAAGCTCAGGGCCTGCCGAACATACAAACCCGCTGGGACGAAATACCGGCATTGCCGGTTCGTCTCCGGTCACGCTTGAAAAAGGGATGACGGCCGTTCCTTTCAAAGAGAGCGGCGGATCGCCGGCCTCCTTGCTTATTTCTGCCCGCAACGCCGATAACCATCTGGTGGAATTTGTTATAGACCCGCGCGGTGATATCGAAACAAAGCTTCAGGAAAAAGGAGTTTCAACAGACATCGATTATGTGGTGCTTACCCGTTACGATGAAAAAACCCTGGCTCAAGCCGTTAAAATGGCGCTGAACGGGTCATTTATAATCGCTCCGCAGGAATTGAAGAAGGAACTTGAACCCGCGATCAGTAGAATGAACACGAAAGAATACACAGATATCAGGAATTTCGTATACTTCACGGACGATTTTATCGACCGGTATTTTGATTCCGACGGAAGAAGGTTCTTCCTGCCCGGCGGCTTGTCCGTTGAATTCCTTAAGGGCCGGCATAAAGATTATATGGTAAAGCTCAGGAACGACCCCGAAGCGGGCGGAAATACGCTGGTGTATGTTCCGGCTTTTTCCAAAGAACAGCTGTCTGATAACAACTCCGCGGATTTTATTTTTGGCGAGCCGGTCAAATACCCTTCGGATATTATCATAACGGGAAAAATAGAAACAGAACGGTATTGGCGGTATGCTCAGCAGGGCCTCTGCAATGCGCGCCAGCGGCTGCGCTAAAACAATTAACTGTATCGGAGCAGTGTCAAAGGAAACATCAGTTATAAACAGCAATGACGGAGAGATAATATTAGTGGGGCAAACAAAGACAGCCAAAGCGCCGGAATTCGTGCAGGCTAACGTCGGTGAAACGGCTGATAAGAAAACTACGCTGGCCTCAAGGATCGGGAAAATGGAAATATTTTCTTCGCTGCCCTTGAAAACCCGTGAGCTTATCGCTTCATATGTTTCAGAAGAAACCTTGGAAGCCGGCAGTGAACCAGCGGTATTTATTGAAGAAGGAATAAAGGGCGATAAGATATTTTTGATCGACCAGGGAGAAGTTGAAGTCGTAAAAAATGTTAACGGCGCTGAAAAATACCTTGAAACAAGGAAAGCGGGCGAGTGTGTCGGCGAAATGTCGCTTTTCGAAAAAGATTACTCTCCCAACGCCACGTGCCGCGTGAAGCCCGGAGAACAAGCTGTTTTCCTGACAATGAAGAAGAAAGATTTCGAACATATTATCGCCCGTTACCCGGGGGTAAAGTACGCCGCCGAGCGGATATTGAAAGACAGGATACTCACCACGCTGAGAGAATCGGCAACGCTCGGCGAGATAAAATACATATTCACGGAATTGAACGGCCTTAAAGTCCTTACGCCGGGCAACCTGTCAGTTAATGAAGAGTACATGGCATTTGTGCCGGAAATGGGCAATGAGAACACCTGGTTTATATATGACAAATGGGGAGTGGGAGAACATCCCAGAGAAACCGGGTTTGACGAAGCCTTTAATAGTTTTTCCGCGCGGAAAACTTCGCAAGGCGCTTCAGCCGGGGATATAAAAACGTTAAACCAGAGGCTAAAGAAGCTCAAAGAACTTCTTCCGTTTATTGAAAAACAGTTAAACGGGCATAAAGTGCTCAGCGTATGCCTTTACGGCAGTATCCTTAAAGCGGAAAAAAATCCGCGCGACATAGATGTTATCGCGGTAATTGACGACCCCGCGGTCAAAGAGGCTCGCGTACAGCCGGTCTTAAAACTGGATATTCCAGGTATACCCAGAAAACTTGACTGCATTACCGTTGGCAAAGAGTACCTGTTATCCCATCAGGAGAGGGTTAATTCTGTGCTTTTCGCGTGGTACCTTGGCAGGATGGTGTGGGGGGATGATATTTACAACTCGGCCGGAACCCCCTCGCCCAAAAATGCCCTGATGTGGGCAAAGATATTTCTGGACAAAACATTTTTAACGCATATGAACAGGTCTCAGGAAGTGGGCCTGGAAAAAATAAAACAGAGAATAGGGCAGATTCTGAAAGTTCTTCATGAAAATATGGAGATCACGCCTGGCATGAACAAGTATGAGAAAGAAATAGATTCTTATTTGTCGCGCGGCGACGTGGAAAAAGCTTTTTACAGCGCTTATAAATATCTGGAAGTTCTTAGAGCTGGTATATTGCCGGCGGGAGAAGATGGCCAGCCGGCGCCGGCCCGCGCCGGAGTGCAAGGCATAACATATAAAATTATTGCAAAACCAGGCGTTTCTGAACGCACCGACAACAGCAACAAAACAGCGGCCGATGTTTTTGGCGGCGGCGAGTTCGATGCCCAGGACCCGCTGGTGAAGGAAGGCCGGCATAGTGCCGGCGGCCTCTTATGAAAACATAAACGGGCTCGGCCTCGTAGATTATGCCAAGAAACTGCGCGCCGAAAACGGCATGAACCGGCTGTACTTTGATTTTGATCTGACCCTGTTCCGTTCCATGGGCTACATTTCATCAAGCAAATGGTTCGAGAACGTAGATAAAGAATACGGTTTTGATAAAGCGCGCAATTGGTGGGGCTGGAACCGCGACTCGCACGAAAGGCGCCAGATGGCCAATGGCTTTTTCTTCCGCCGAATGGATGACGAACTGCCCCGCATGCTTAAGGAATTCAAGGAAGCGGGTTTTGAGCTTGTGGGCCTTACTGCCCGCGAACCGGCAATGGACGAACAGCGGACAAGGGAAATACTTGACGCGCTGGATATGCATTTTGAAAAGATCATATTCACAAATGGTTCCCAGAATAAGGCCGGCAAACTCGATGAGTTTGAACTGGCCAATGATGGCGGAAAAGGCAAAGTAAATGGGTTATACATAGAAGATTCATTTAAGAACTTAAAACTGGTATTGCCCGGAAGGCCGCATATTAGCGGGATATACTATCATGTTGCCAATGCCGGAGACGAAGATAATTGGGATTCGGCTGCATATGTCCGAAAAGGCGATGAAGCTATGGCCGCGGGCAATACTGCCCATGCTTTCGAATACTATTTCAATGCCGTTATAAAGGCTGTTGAGCTGGCCGGCATCACGCGCGAACAGGCCTACTTGGCATTGGGCGAGATATACAAAAAGCTGGAGGCCATGCCGGCGCCCAAGCCCGCCGGGTATGACCAGCTCCATCAGTTAGTTGAGATCGCCAAGGACGGCCGGTCATACCTGTTCAACGATGAGGCCGGACGCGCGCTGCGCGCTAAAAATTTGAATTTGACTTCCCGGCTTCCGGATGTAGCCGACAATGTCTTGACCACCAGCTGGAGCTATTGGCTGGGTGAAAAACTGGGGATGAGAGAACACACAACCCAATTAGCCATGCCTTTGATACCGGTATGGAACATCGTTGATATTACAGCGCATACAGTATCCTTAGTTAGAGGCAAGGCCGGGCTTGGAAAATTTCGCGGTTGGGGCGCGGCTGGTATCTGGGCTCTGACGCTGCTCGCGGGTGTTGGCGCGTATTTTGGTTTTGAACATTCAATTCTCGCGGCATCCGTGGCCGCTTATCTCGCCAATTCAATCTCACATTTCGTTTATAACCTCTTCTTTCCCGGCAATACTCTTACCGTTGGCGAAATACACAGCAAAGTTTTATTTGACACTCCTGATACCCGCGATAATCCGAATACTGCCGGCAAAAATGAACTAACAGCCATTGGCTCTCCGAGTCTTAATTATGATTCCGGCCGAAACCTTGCAGAAGGGATGAACCTTCCCGATGAAAAAGACAGGGGGACAGGTGTTCATAAAGGCAAGAGAACAAATGAACTGGAAACAGTAGAGATCAATGGCAAGCAGTATATAAAAGGCTATAAAATCGTCACTGAAGGCAACCAATCACTTGGGCTGAAAGAAAATCCAAATGTCTTTACATTTTCAATGAATAAATGGAATTATCTGCCCAAAGAATGGGTTGAAGCCGGCAACCGCGACTGGGGCGGCGTATGGGTTAATACATCTCTCAGCCAGGCCCGGGCACTGCAGCGTTATATGTGGGAAACTTATAAAAAACGCATGCGTTTGCTTGAGGTGGCTGTTGACAGGGAATTATATTCAAATGATGACAGCTTAAAAACCAACGCTATCTATCCCATCAATGAGATAAAAGACAGCATATACGTAGTGAGAGACGGCAACGGCATGGCTATACTTGAAGACGGACCCCGCCAGAGGCTTGGCATGGTCAATGACCTTTCTGAATATTCTAAGGGTTCAGAATCAAGCAAGTATTTTAGTGAATTTGAAAAGAACAATCAAATCGCCTGGTGCAAAAACCTCAATCCAACTATAAAAGGGCTTATCGACAACTTCCTGCTGTTTTACGCGTTTGCTGACGCAAAGCCCAATGGCACAATAAAAGAAATATTCACGGATATTCCGGTAGACGAAGACGCGCTTGTTTGGCTTAAAGGATTGTATGATTATTTTGGCCAGCCTATGCCCGGAATAACCGGGCCCAAAACTAAATTCGCGCCGGTTCCAGGCTATAAGGCATCAGGAATAAAGCTTTCAACGCTTTCAGGCGGAAAAGATTCGGCGTTCATAACGTTGGAAAATAATACGATACCAGTGCATATCGCAAATATTAACAAGGCGACTCAGACAAGGGAATTAAAGAGTGTGTCTATTTTGTCCGAAAAATTGCCGAACAAGCCGCTTGTTGTGCCGCTGAATTAATTCATTGCGTAACGGTTCACGGGGGAATGGATTCCAGGTGCGGGATGCCTTGATATACGCGCTGTTGCTGCCGATCGCTTATGAAAAGGGCGCTGATGAAATACTATGCGCTCTTATGAAGAGGAGTCATGGTACGCAGAAACTGTGCAAAGCAACAACGCGTTGGAAAAACTTTTCAAACAAAAGGGCATGGGCTTAAAGATCAGCCCTATCAATAAGATGAGCGAGGAAGAGCTTATAAGACAATTTATAATTAAATACCCTCAAATATTTAAACTTACAAGCCCGTGTGTTCTTAGCTCCGATATGTATACCATTAAAAAAAACTGGTTTATGAAAAAATTTCCAGAATTTCCGTTATTTGAAGGAACATGCGGCGTTTGCGGCAAATGCATCCAATTAAACATGGCAAGGCTTCTATATGACCCGGAAGTTGTGAAGCTTCCCGAAAGCGTAAAAAGGAAAGTAGCGCAGTATTATATAGTAAGGTCTAGGCAGGATCCGGCGAGTAGTTTTGTAGAAAAAGAGCTGCTGGCTAAACTTGAAGAAAGATGGGGCGAGAGCGCGCCTAAAGCATCAAACGTTGATACAGATCATGAAGCCGGCCACACGCTTCGCAAGAATAAAATTGATCCCGCGCCCAATGTGCCGGCTGCTGGCCCTGCGCTTGCTATTGAGAACCCTTCTGACAAAAATGTCAGCAGGCGAAAGATCAATGATGCCCTGACGGAATTATTCGGGAACAGCCGTTTCAAGATCGGTTCGGCGATTACTGATGCCGACCGCGAAAACGGGATGATCGATATGCACATGCATACCGCAACCGGTTCCGACGGCGCCGTTACGGCGATTGATCAGGTGAAGGCTGCGATCGGTGCCGGAGTCCAGGTGCTGCAGATAACTGACCATAACACGTTTGCGGGATATCTGTCCGCGAAACCGTTCGTGGATGCGTACAACAGCAATAAACCTGTTGAAGACAGGATAGTGCTGGTACCCGCGGCAGAGATCACATTGAAAAATGTTCATGACAATACTGAAAAAGGTACAAAGTACGATATGGTTATTTCCAATGTCAGCCCGGACGAGATGGGAATAATAGAGCCTTTAAGCGAAAAACACAGAAGAAAAGCGGAAATTAGAAGAGAACTTTTGACGGGAGTCTTAAAAAAGATATTTAAGCATGGGTCATTAAAACTGCAAAAATTTGATATCGATTTCGAAGCGGCCGATAACGCGTTCGAGGCCGTCACCGGCCTGAGGTTCAAGGACATAGGGGTAAACAAAAAAGATATCTATTTAAGGAAAACAGCTTCTCTAGAAGAGATCGAAAAGGCGTTTGAAATTAAAGAAGGGTCTAACCCCGGCAAATTCCGTATAGCTGAAAATGTCATGAAGATCATGCTCAGCGACAAGTCTTACGAACTTATACGCCGCAAGGTGATCGGGGTGGCAGGAAGGAAAAGCACCGTATTTATAGATTTGCTCAACCACTATTATGACGACGCAAAATACATGAAAAAAGCGTTGAATAAAGACGGTTTTCAACAGCCTATTTTGACAAATAAGGAGCTTATAGAAACCGTTCATCAGTACGGCGGGAAGGTGATCCTCGCGCACCCGATGCTGTACTATCCGCTTGGGCCGGAGCTAATGGGCGCGCTCCGCGCTAAAATGAACGACGGCGAACTCGAGAAACTGGTTGAACAAAGGATATTTGACGGGAAAGACCAAAACCTTAACATGCTGATCGCCCTTATAGCGGAATGCAAAAGCTACGGTTTGGATGGCATAAGCGTCAACTACCTGTATTCCGGAGTTGGGAAAGAAAATGATCTTAACCGTATCGCCAAAATAATCTCGGATCATTTCAATTTTTCGTACACGCCCGCCGCGGAAAGCGACGACCACGGGCCGATACTCGGCAGCAAAGAGTTCGTGCTTGTAGGTACTGTCGCCGGCGTTCCGGAAAAGAAGGCTTTGATCGAATTTAAGAAAAAGTGGTTCAATACAATTGAAGAGGAACGAGCAATAACGGCGGGGCCGGAGTTATCTAAACATACGGACAAAGCGCTGATAACAGGATGGAGCTACGCAATGGGCAGGCGCCTGGGCTGGGATAAACGCGCGACTGAACTGCGCATGCCGTGGGTGCCTGTTTGGGGTATAGCTGATTCTTTTGCGCATACTGGGCTGCTGATAGCGGCCGGAATTGCGAAGTTATTAGACATAAAGAACCAAAAGCTCCAAGATATGGCGGGGCTTGATAGATTTCGCGGAACAGGCGCGGCGATTATCTTTAAGGCTACGCAGTTGGCAGCATTTGTCACATATCTCTATTTCGGGCACTCTATTCTTACTGCAACCGCAGCCGCCTACCTTGCAAATTCAATCACTCACTATTTATATAACCTCATCTTTAAACGGCATTCGCTTACTGTGGGCACTGAAGAAGGCGAAGCAGCTTCTTTAAAAAGAGCTGTGGCTTATGCGAACAATGACGTTGCTTTTATTGCCTGGCAGTATCCGGAGAAGATCCCGAATTGCCTTGGGTTCGCTGTATACCGCACCGATGCAAAAACCGGTAACCGCGTAATACTCCCGGCGTGGGTGGGTTTTAAAGGCCAGAAAAATGACAAATGGGAACCCAAAGATACAAGCATTTGGCCGGTTCAGAGGTTCAACTGGCGAGACCTTGAAGCCGAGCGCGGGGCTTCGTATGTTTATGAAGTGGTTCCAATGATAGGCAAGCCGGGCGACCTTAAACCCGATACCGCCAACACTCTAAAAACCGGCCAGGTCACTGTCTCTCCCGGCGCCGGAAAGATCAAGGCCTTCTTTAACCGCGGATACTTTCAACGCAATCGCTGGCTCATCGATTACCGCAAATGCCCGATGGACAACCGAGTTACCAGGCCCTTCTTGGCCACATAAACACGCCGGGTGATTCTATGCGCGGTGAGCTTGCCGGGCAAATGATAGAGGCATTAAACATTTTGGTCAAGCGCGCTGAACAGGAAGGCGGCGAATGCTATCTGGCGCTTTATGAATTAAATGACCCTGAATTGCTGGAAATGCTTAAAGGCAACAAAAAACTGCATATAATACTTTCAAATACCGGACAGGATGACGCAACCGATGTTGAGGCAAGGCAGTCACTGCACGATTCCGGAGTTGATATTTATGACCGCATGCTCACAAGCGGCCATATAGGCCATAATAAATTCACGGTTTATGTTGATAAAAATGGGAACGCTCAGGCCGTGGCAACAGGCAGTACTAATTGGACCTCTACGGCTCTTTGCGCGCAATCGAATAATACTCTCATTATTGAAGACCCGAACTATGCCTCGGCTTTCAAAGATTACTGGGAGCGGCTGAAAGCGGACGGCGCTGAACAATCCGCGGAGTTTAGAAGCAGGAACAATGAAGAAATACCGCCTTTGATGGTGGATGGCAGCGAACTCAGTCTTTATTTTTCACCAAATACCCAGCTTAAGAATAAGCCGCAGAAAGACCCGGAAGAGCCGGCGGACATGGCTGCGGTCGCGGACGCGATACGGTCGGCTAAAGAGTCGGTGCTCTTCCTGGCTTTTCAGCCGGGAAGCCCCTCGTTCATGGATGTTATCGCTGAAGCTCAAGAGAAAAACCCTTCGCTTTTTGTGCGCGGAGCGGTCACGGATCCCAAGGCGACGGCTCATTATGTTTCTCTTTTTCACGGAAGCATGGAGCAGGCCGACTCCGTAGTAACTGCCTCCGCTGTTAACGCTCAGGATCAATTCGGCTACTGGCAGCAGGAACTATTAAAATCTTCTCCGGGCGCCCATGCCATTATCCATGACAAGATCATTGTTATTGACCCTTTCACTGATAACTGTAAGGTGATCACTGGCAGCCATAACCTCGGTTACAGGGCGTCTTACAACAATGACGAAAACCTCACGATCATCAAAAATGACAGAGAGTTGGCTCAGATGTACGCGGCGCATGCGTTGGACGTATACGATCACTATCGCTGGCGGTATCAGCTCCAGAAAATCAACAATCCCGTGAGGGCTTATAACGGCCTTGACCCTATAGATGTATGGCAGAATAAATATTATTCGCAAAATACCATAGCCAATAAAAGCATGGCTGTTTGGTTCGATACGATTAAAGCCAAAGAGAACGGGGCGCTGACCACAGATTGGAGCTACAAGCACGGCCGCCGTCTTGGCTGGAGCGCGCGCATAACTGAATTGATCATGCCTTTGATCCCGGTTTGGAACATCGCTGATATTACGGCGCATACAGCATCTTTAGTTAGAGGCAAGGCCGGCCTTGGCAAGTTCCGCGGTTGGGGTGCGGCGGGTATCTGGGCGCTGACGCTGCTTGCAGGTTTAGGCGCGTATTTTGGTTTTGAACATTCCATTCTCGCGGCATCCGTGGCCGCTTATATAGCAAATTCAATTTCGCATTTCATTTACAATATTTTCTTTCCCGGCAATACTTTAACTGTGGGAGAACTTCAAATAGAAACTCCCGCAGAGGCCAGGAAACAAACAGCGGCCAATAAAACTTTGGGCGATAACAAAACCCCGGTTAAAATACAGCCTCCTTTTATGCTGGAAATTATTGAGGCTCTGAATAATCCTGAGATCAGCTCGAGATTGCTCCGCCTGGCGAAATCCGATGTCAATAACTTTCACAATAATGTTGAAGACCTGCTGGTTAAGATGTCAAAGGCGGGCAAAACAGGAGCGGCCAAAGCGTTAGAAACGTTTATAGGCCGCTTAAGGCCGCAAAAGAGCAAAAATATTACCGCGCTTGAACCTGAAGGAATTGAGGGAGAATATACTCAGCAGGTAAAAACAGGCGATAAAACTCTATCCCTTACACTGGCCGCGAAAAAGTTTGATTACCACTCAAGGCTAGGAAGGACGTGGCAGGATAAAGCCGAAAACAATTATATTTATACTCAACAGATAAATCCAAACGAACCGACATATATAGGTGTTTCGGGCCAGGATAGAAGTTTTGTGTCAGAATACGTGAGGGTTCTTGTATCGGCGGGCTTTTTCTGGAACGAGATGATGGAAAAAGACCTGCTGTTCGTAATTAATGGCGGCAGCGTTGAAGTGTTTGAAGGGGATAAAGCAAAGCCCCGTCCGGACCTTTCCGCTGAAGCGAATATAGTGCTTAAAAAGACTCGCATTAGCATGTCCCGCCTTGAAAAAGAAGATTCAGAAAAGAAAGAATATTTGAAACGGCTGGAAGGGATAGAGTTTTTCAACGGCAAACTCCCCCAGGAAACGGGCACGGCAGGTTTTGCCTCCGGCCTGGCCGAATCAGGAAAATATCTGGCTGTTTGCGGCCGGATAGACCAGAGAGAATCTCAGTATTTAGTCGAAGAATTGAATGCCCGCTGCGCCCAAACCATCGGCAGGCTGGGACACGTACTGGTCAAATTTGAAGGCGAAGGTTTTTCCGTTGAATCGGAAAATGCGGACGCGTCAGCCGTTAAGGATGTCGAACGGTTTGTGCGGGGCTTTTACACGATACTGAATTTCTCCGATGTACACGCGGGTTCGCCGTATAAATTCGGCCTGCAGAAAGAAACGGAACTCATACAGCTATTAGATAAAGCGGTTGCCAACCGCTCTCTGGTAATAATTAACGGTGATTTTATAGACTTTTGGCAGGAAAAATACGGCAAAACAAAAAAGGCCCATCAGGCGCTATTTGATAAACTCAAACAAGCGCGCAGGGTTATTTACATAGCTGGCAATCATGACAGAGTAATTCATCCGGATTTCCTTGAGGGCGCGAAAAAGGAACTGCTGGAAACCGCGAAAAAACATGTGATCGTTTTGGGGCCGAAAGCTGAAGCTCTTGAGCGCCTCGCGGCGCTGCCATCTGTTAAGGATTTTATCCGCGGCTGAAAGATAGTTTTAAGCGGAGGCCTTGAAAACCGGGCTGTATATGATGACAGGGCAAATATTTATTACGTGGATGAAAGCGTAACAGAACAAGAAAACCAGGCAGCGGCGCAGGGACTTGTTTCAATGCTTCGCGACAGCAGGGAGAACCTGAACCAAAAAGTCCAGGAAGACCTCAATGCCGAAGTAGTAAGGTATTATTTTGACGCTGAACGCGGGTTGTATTTTGAACATGGGCACGTATCGGACGGGGCTTTAAACAATAACCCTGCAGTACCCGCGATGGTTCTGGCTTCTCGGCTGGATAGGCAAACATATCTCGAACCGCGTAGAGGATATTATAGCTAATGTCTTAAACAGGCTGGCAGGCGCAACAGTCGCGAAGATGCTTCTGCAGGAAACGCGTGATATCAGCGCACGTGCGATAGCATTAGGAAAAATGACGCTATGGTATCTTAATGAAAATGGGGCGGGAAAAGGCAGTTCTGAACATATTTTTCGGGCATACGCATGAGATCCCAACCGTTTTCAGCGGGCCTGTGCACAATTTCCTCAGCCATTTTACTTCGTCTCGCGCCGGGTACGCTAATGACGGGGCGTGGGCCGTAAGAACAAAGCTCGACAATTATCTGCCGTGGCCCGGCCGCAAGGATATAACAAAAGAAAGTTTTGGCATTGAAAAAGGGCTGAATAGAGATGTAGATAAACCGGATATAGTTCCAGTGATAGGCGATTCTCTGTTGATCACTTTCGAGGGCACTGTGCGGTTGTTGAGGGGATGCGCGTACGCAGCAGGCGGCGATGAGTTCGTGAAAGAATATCTTGACGGAGCGCCGGAAACGGCCGGCCAGCCGCAAGCGCCAGGCTCCGGACAGTTTGAATATAACGAAAATAGAAGCAAAGGGACTGAAAATACTTTTTCGCGCGGAACAACCTCTCTTCCAGAGAACCAGGCCTCCGTTGATTTCCTGCGGGCGGAAGGCTATTCGGAATTCACAATAGGGCTTTTTATAGGCGTGAAGGAGTTTTTTAAATCTTTCCATCCGAGTTACAGGAAACGCCACTATCCGCCAGGAAAGGCTCCGGCCTGGTATAAGGACAAGCGTTCAATAGAAGTTTCCATGAACTGGGCCAGCACGTTGGTGGGAACTGTGCTCCCGTTCCCCGGAGCTACTTTTATATTAAACGTTCTTACGCATGCTACCTACTTTGCGCTGTTCAAAGAGAATCCTCAGGTTTTGCCCGGCACGCAAGCAGTTGGCCAGGAAGAGTTGTCCGCGGTTAACGTGCCCGCCGGTTTGGAAAACAAGAAACAGATGAATTTGTTCGAGGCCCTGGCTTATTTGAAGTCAGTGAAAAACATCAACGCAGCGGCGGCTGAAAATGAAGGCGGGGCAACCGGGGTTTTAAAAACAGGGCAAGTGAGAGCTGAAAATAACGGAAACAAATCATTAAATTCAGCGCTTAAAATTGTATTTACCTTCGCGTTCCTCTTCGTCGCGCCAATAACCCTTTATTCAATGACTGGCCTTGGCGGCAGCCTGTCAGGTTTAATGTCCAGCCCGCTGGTAGGGCTGGCATCGCTCGCGTGCGGCGTGGCTCGTAATTTTATTTACAGCCAAAGAAATATATAAAGGTGTCAGCAAAAATGGTTTAGAGTCGATACCGGGGCTTTTAACAAATGATAAAAAGAATGCCTCCAGCACCCAAAGAGATAATATTCCCGAATACGAAGGCACGCCTGTTGAAATCAATAAATTCAATGCGAAAATAATTAGAGCAATTAGAAAGAGAGGCGCCATTAATACAATCATAGAAGATAAACTTTCTATGAAACAGCAAAATTCCGTAACAACATACGTGCTTCATTATTTTGACGGCAAGATAGGCAAAGAAGTCGCGGGCGGCCTTTCTCGAAGCGCGCAAGGATGACGGGCTTCTAACAATTATTTTTAAGCGCGGCGATAAAACCGAAAAACGCGAAATACCGACGCTTTTTATGAGGAGTATTATTGAAAACAGCAGGCCTTCGGAAGTGCTATTCATTTTTGAGAATGAAGAAGAAAATATGCCCGCTGATGAGGAGTTGGAAAAACTGTTCTCAGCGGACACGTTCTTCTTCATGCCGAAATTCAGCAAGGTCGCGGTTAAAGCGGCTGAATTTGACGCAATAAAACAAAAAGCCGTATCTTATGGGACGGCATTGCTTGAGGTGAGCAACCCTGGCCTAGTGCTCATGAAAGAAAATATGCTTACGTTCGCCAATAAACGGCTGATATATTTTAAAGCGCTCGCGTATAACAAGCTTGTGAGGGTAAGCGAAATATCATGGGCCGCTTCTACTTTTGTGAACTCTCTGCTGGTTGGCATGATATTGCCCACAATATTAACATACGCGGCGAATATAGGCGTGCTGAACATATACAACCTTGTTCTCGAAGTGATCGAAGCGAGCGTAATAATTATTGCCTGCACTTTTGCCACTAACAGGGTAGTCAATATTCAAATGATGCGCGCTGATAACAGGACGGACATGATAAAGGGGCACATCTGGGAGAAAAAGATACAGAATGAAAAAGGGGTAAAGCGGCTGTCAAAGTATTTTATTTATAATGCCGTTCTCAATGTCGTCAGCTGCCTGCTCTTCTTTGCGCTGGTGCCCGCCAGTATTTACGGAAAAATGCAGTTTGGAGGGCTTCTTTTCAGCCTGGTGCCAACCGTGTACCTCGCGATATTCCTTGGCCAGAACATCCTGTATTTAGTGTTGAGCAATTTAGAGGGGTTTTACCTCACGGAAATCACGGAAGGAGCAATTTTATCTAACGAAGACTCCATAAAAAAAGGTTTTGCGAAACAAAATAAAAATATTGAAAATTATTCTCAAATAATGAGGGGTGTTATAGGCGGCGGGGGCATGCTTCTGGGCATTGGATTTTTAAAACTTGGGTTAAATGACGCTATTGTCCCCACAATATTAATATCTTCAGTTATTTCAATGATGTCAGGCTTTATAATACCGCTGTTCAGCGGCGACAGTTCGGTAGGCCTAGAATTTAACACAAGGTCATTTTTAGGCTCAAAAAATGAAAATGAACTGCGCGCCGGCAAAAACATCACGCTGTCTTTTAAGCCTGACGACCCGCGGATAACGAACGTAATGCCTGTCCCCCTGGGAAAGAACAGGTCCTGGCTGCCGTGGGCAAAGATGCTCAAAACAACATTGACATACAGTGTAAAACCAAAGATTAAAAAAATAGCGAACAGGATAGAGATAAGCGGTGATAAGGAAGACCCGCTGATAACAGTGCGCAAGCGTTCCGGCATAATGAAAAATCCGGAAGACGTCTTAAGCCTTGAACCCGCGGGGGATTCCTGGGTGGTAAGCTTCGCGCCTGAGAAAAAAGGCGCAAGAGGCTCGCTTTCCGGAGTTAATATCTGGAGAGCCGTAGGCAACGTATTGATTTCGAGGTTTGGCGCTGACAACCCCATCGCAGGCGAGATCATAAATTACGCGTCAAGCAGGTCTAAAGAGGCAATAGACCATGGGCTTGCGGTGGAAGCTTTTACTGCCCTTGGCGGTAATATCACACCCGATACAGAACTCACGGAGGCGGTCTTTAGCCAGCCGCTGTTAACCAAGCTTAAAGGGAAAGTCGTAATAGACATGATGAACGGGCCTCCGCTGAAATTGGCCGTAAATAAATCAAGAAAAATAAAAGAAGAAAAAATAGTTTGGTTCAGCAAAGATGAAAACAGCGTTTTACATGTAGTCCTGCCCCAACAGTTCAAAGAGGAATATTCCGACAAGATCATTCCAGCCGCTACTTTGGCTGTAATTCACGAATACCTTGAAGCAACCGGGAAAACCCATTCTGAGGTGGTCGATCTTGGTTTCGGCTCCGAGCTTTTATCCTATCCTGAAAATGCGCTTCAGAAAACAATTAAGAAAAACCTTGAGGAATTGGACCGGGAAAATAACCCCGCCTACAATGTTTCCGCTGAATACGGAATTCCCGCCGAAACTTTTAACAGGATAAAGAAATTTCAAAACAATGATTTCAGCTACCTGCGGCTGATAAGAAAAGTCAGGGCTTTGCTGGACTATGACGGCCCTTCCAAAGAGCTTGTGCATGATAAGGTAGTTAAAGATATATATAAAATGTCCGAAGCGTGCAAAAGAGAACAGGCAGCACAGCGATGTGTTGGGGATTTCCGGGGACATTTCGCTTCTATACGAAATAGTTGTTGTCCGCGGTTCCGTGCTGAAAAGCGTCAATTTTGGCAAACTTGAGGCTATCAATAAGGTTGTCGAGGTTAGCCCCGGCCTGGAAAAAGAGTTTGACGCGATAAGTGATAATACTGTTTTTGAAGCGAAATTCCATATAACGCTGAAAAAACTATACCAGCAGGTGCTTGGAGAAACCCCGGTTAAATTATCCCATTTAAAAGTACTTTCCGACAGGAAGTTCAGCAATATCAGGAACCTTGTCTACCAGGGAGAAAATGAAGGCGGCAACACGGTAAAGGCGGTAATAGAGTTCCTTAAACATAGGCCCGAGTATTTGAAGGAAATCAGCGTTACTGACAAAGGCATGTCGATCAAGATAGCTCTTGCGGACATGAAAGATTTTCTTTTTAACCCTGATATTATCTCATTATTCAGGAATGAAGGGCGCAGCGGTTCAGCTAATTATATTCCCAAGAATATAGAATATAAACACGCCTACATGGAAAAACTGATAGACAATAAGCTCAAACAGCTCAAGGGCGACAAGTTTGATGTTATCATAGCTGTAAGCAATGCGCTGCCGGAAGACATGGAAACGCTTAATGATATGATATCCGTAAAAGAAAGCCAGGCTGAGGACAGGAGCCAATACGCGCAGGAAACGCAGTCAATATCAAATTCTCTTTCTGGAGTTAACTTCTGGCTGGCTGTGGGCGTTAGTTTGATGGTGAATAAAAGAATTTATGACCCGTTCGTTAAAGAAGTGAATGAATATGCTTCCGGCAGAGCCGCTGGAGTAATAGCTCATGACCTTGCGGTTAAAGCTGTTGGCGCTTGAAGGCAATATTGAGTTTGACGCTGAGCTTACAAAAGCGGTTCTTGACCAGCCGCTGCTCGAACAGTTTAAGGGTAGGGTTATTATTGACACAATGAACTCTCCGCCGCAAAAAAATGAGGACAGCGTATTTAATTTCAGGTCAGTGACATACAGTAAAGATAAACACGGCATTCTCCATGTGATCCTGCCCAGGCAGTTCAAAGAGAAATATTCCGACAAAATTATTCCGGCCGCGACATTAGCGTTGATCCATGAATACCTGGAATCAACCGGCAAAACCCACGAAGAAGCTGTCCGGCTGGGTTTTGATCTGGAATTATTAAACCTTTCACGGGAAGAGCTCCAAAATATTATTGAAAAACACCTATGGGAATTACTGAACAATTCAGAGATCAGCTCAGGAATATCAGGCTCGCTGCCAGCAGTTTTCGAGCCTAAGCCCGGTGCTGATATTGATAACGCGGCGTCAGCTCAGTTTGAGGAGGGCGAGGAGAGTTTTGAAATAGGCCCGATAGAGGATGAAACAGCTGAGGAGCCGGGCGGCATAGTTATCGATTTCGGCCGGGGCAATCAAGTGAATGTTTCGCAGGAAGAAACGACTTACATAATTCCTCCCGAAGGCGAGCCTTTTCAGATAAAATCAGGACGAAGCGAGCCATTGCCCGAGCTTACCGCTCTAAAACTCAGCAGTTATATCCGCAAATCCGGCTATAGCGGCGTGTTCAGGAGCGTTAGCGACAGCGCCGCGCTATTAAACCATAACCCTAATGCAGTTAACATCATTCTTGCCCAAAGCCATACCAGCATAGTGCACAACACCCTTTCCCTGATGCTGGAATTGCGCCGGCAGGCCAGGGCGTTAAACCGCCCGGCAAATATCCTGATGATACTGGACCCCCATTGGTTGTCGGCCGATACTGACGGCCGTGTTAAAATTAAAAAGGCCCTTTTTATGGATAGGGCAACCAGCCGTAACTTTCGCCTCAGCCTGCTTAATTTCAAGGAGCCTGTTGAGGCTCATTATATCGCCACCCGCGCAAGCGGGCACTTGCCCTCACATTTCCAAGATCAGCGTGCCGCTTTCCGAAAGCCGCCTGTTCGAAGCTCTGGCCACTAACAAAATCAAAACCAACTGGGCGCTGGAAGAAGCCGGTGTTCCAACTTCGGAAGGAATAGCGTTTATCCGGTCAGCCGCCATAAGCAAATACCCTATGATAGCAGAAAAAACCGAGGCTCGGACACGGCCCGTTCAATTATCCGAATCCACTGTCATAGAAGATATTTTGCCTTATATAAGTAATTTCAGGCAAAAACATCTTTCAGTAGTTGTAAAACCGGCCGGAGGCAGCCAAGGTAAAGGTGTCCGCATTTTTGCCGATACAGCAAATGATAATGAGATCGCCCGGCATATATTGGAGCTTCTAACCAAACAGCGCAAGGTGCGGAAAGCTGGAGTCATGACCGCGGACCTTGGTGACGACGTTATAATGGAAGAACGCATAGCGCCGCGTTATTTCAAGGAAAAACGGAGTTGGGTAGATTGGAATTTCCGTGTTCTTGTATCCCGCGACCGGAGCGGTTCCATGGCTGTCTCCGCGCTTGTAGTGCGCTGCGGAGTGCGAGGCAAAGCTATAAATATATCCCAGAAGGCTTTCACCACGGATTTCAAGGAGCTTGTGCTGGCGGCTGGACCTTTCGCCTCAGGAAGCCGCGGATTTCAGGGATCGCGTAGAAAAAACAGCGTTAAATGCTGCGCGCGCTCTTGAAGTGAAAGCCCGACTTAGCTAAAGCGCCTCCTGCAAATCAGCAGGTTGACTTCGCCGGGGTGGACATTATCGCGCGGGACGCGGAAGGCGTTCTTATGCCGGTTGTAATAGAAGTCAACGGGCGCAATTCGGGCGGGCTTTGGCATTATGATGAATATCAAATCGGTAAAAAAGATAATAAAAGTGTCGGGCCGCCAGCCCGCCTGTTCGCCCGCACCATGTTCCGGCGCGCGCTGGAGTACAAACGGTTTCTGGATAAAAAAATCCAAAACACCATAAATCCGGCAAAAGAAGCGCCGCGAGAACAAGTTATTAATTCCCCAATATTTAATCCCACGTCTTCAGCCGAAGGCCCCGCTATTCAGGTCAACCAACAAAATGCCAACAGCGAAAACAATCAGGATGAAAAACCCAGTCCCGCGGCATTGCATTTACCACCTTCAGCCGAAGGGGCTGGCATTAAAGAAATACTGCAGGCATTTTACAGCCAATTAAAGGAAAGCCCTTCACCTAGCGCGATAGCTGACGCGGCCGCGGCGCTTGGCAATATTGGAAGCCGGGAAGACATATCCGATGATACAGCCCGTGAAATTGCAGCTGTTCTGCAAGGGGCGCTTAAGGGCGCATTTCAAAATGTTCAAATAAAAATTTCCCAATCTCTATGTAAAATTGGGCGCCGTAAAAATATAAGCAAAGAAATACAAAAATATTTAGTTTCAATTCTGGATGGAAATGACAAGGGCGTAATGCGAGAGAGTATTCTGGGAGGGCTTGAAAGAATGGCCAGCCAGGTTGGCGCTGAAAGACCTGTTATTGAAGAAATCACAGGCATACTGCGCCAGGTATTGGAAGAAGGCAATTATGAAGCCCAGGAAGGCGCCGCGCGCGAGCTGGGACTTATTGCGCTTAATCTTGAGGCCCGGGATAACGATATTTTAATTAATGATATTATTCCAGCCTTGAGTAAAGCGACAATTACTAATGATGACCTTCATGTCCGCCTGATAGCATATGACGCGTGGGAGGACATTCTAAACAGTGAAAAAGTAAGTGATGAGATAATAGACAAAATTATGAGTTTACTGCGCGAAGGACTGCGCTCATCAACCCCGATCGTGGCAACGCGGGCTTCAGAGAGATTGATTGATATGGCCGGCAGTGAGGGCGCGTCCGAATTGGTCATCAGAAAAGTCATGGCTATTTTACGCGAGGCCAATAACGACGGCGCGGATGAGCCTCTTAGATTAAAGGTTGTCGCAACGATGCCAAAGCTGTGGCATGTTCAAGCGCTACGCGAAGATATAGTTAAAGAATTACGCAATGCATTGGCCGCGCCGAATGTAAGTGTAAAAACGTACGCCGCCTCAGCCCTGGGAGGGGTAGGGAAGCGCGGCAAGCTCTGATGAAGATACCATTATTGATGCAAATACGGATGAGATAGTTGAGGCGCTGGCCCCCGCCCTAAGTGACAATGAGCCGGTAGTCCGCGTGAAGGCTTCAGAATCGCTTATTAAAATCGCAGTGAACCGGAAAGCGTACGCGGAAAAGATAATCTCTGTGTTTCATGAGGCGCAAAATGACCCGGACCCGGCAGTCAAAGAAAATATTCTAACAGGGCTTATAGGATTGAACAAAGAAACTTACGGAAAATACCTGCAGTTTTTGGCAAAAGATAGAAAGATGCGGTTTCTTTTTATAAACGGCCTGGTAACCAGGGACAACCTTTGGGCGCGTAAAAAGATACTAGAAATGACAGAGCAGGAGTTAGAAACCTTCGAAACGTTATTGAAAGGCTTGAATGACAGTTTTTCCGAAACCAACGACCGGTCCGGCAACAAGGTCACGGTAAATTTTGAATATGATTACGCCCCTGTCGTTCTCGCTCTAGAGATGATCGTTCCGGGCGCTATCAATGATATGAAAGGCCTTCTGGATTCGGCGGCGAAAAAAAATAACCCTCCTTCAAGCGTGACCCGTTTGATAGACAGTTTGAGGCAGGCGCTTCTGGACAAAGACATGTCTGAAACATTCATATCGCTTTCCCAGAACATTTTGTCAACAACGGCGGAGAACAGGGCGAAACAAGGCAATAGAAAATTAGTAAAAATGGAACTCAGCGGCTTTGTAAAGATAACCGCGCTGGCGGATAGTTTCATGTCGCTTGAAAAGGCGGATGATTTTAAGAAGGTGTTAAAGAGTTTCAAAAGCGGGTCTACGGATGTTGCCCAGATGGAACAGGAAATGTGCGCTTCTTTGCGCGTTGAACTGCTTTCCTGTTTGTGCAGTGTGGTTGGGATAGAAAAAAATGGTCTAAAGCCGGATATGCTCAATAAACTGCACCTTCCATTCGCCGGCCGCCTGACGGCCGCCAGAAAATTATTTGCTAAGACATATCCTCATGTTCTTCCCTGGTTTGAAGGTCTTATAGCGGCCGTTTTAAATGACAGCTACTGGGATTATGTTGAAAATACAAGCCAAAACGGAGAAGTTGGGAGAAAAATAGCGCTTAATAATGAAGCTGGAAGAAAAGCGATGGCTGATGCCGGAATCAATGTTGACAGGTATATAGGCAAACTGGCAGAACAAAGAATGGCACCGCGGACGCTGGAGCATAACGGCAAAATATATACAGTCCGGCCCATAATGAAAAACCCCGGGCGTGATATATTTATGGGCGATTTCGTTGACTGCTGTCTCGGCATGAATTCAACTAGAAGTTATGCGATGGTAGAGAGGCTTATTGACGAGGCCATGAATGTCATCGAAGTTGTAGACCCTCAAGGGCACGCTGTGGCCTGCCTATGGCTGTATATTGCCGAAGACGGCAGCCTGGTCGTCCAAAACCTGGAAATAGCATCCGAATATGAAAACATGGATAACAAAGACAGGTTTTCAAAGTGGATGATAGATTATGCCGCTGACTTTGCCAGTTATATCGGGGCGAAAAGCTTTCTTATAGGGATCCCCGGGCACGGAAAGTTTTTCCGCCACAATGATTTTATTCCAAATTCCTATTTATGGCAGGCATACGCGGACAAAAAAATAGAGTACGGAAAAAATAAGATCGGAAAATTTGTTGATGACAGGGAGTACTTCCTTGATACGGCTCTGAAACCCGAAGCATTCCTGGTTTGGGAAAAGGCAAAAGGCCTTCCGATAACCTCACTGGGTTTTAATGTTCAAAAACTGGTTGAAACATTGGGCGGTTTTGATACTCTGCTTGCGCGTTTTATCATGAGCCCAAATGTTTCGTCCGCGTGGCCATTAATTAACAATGGCGGCGCTTCAAACATGAAAACACAGGAAACAGGGAAAGTCTTGGCGGACAAGATAGAACAGAGCTTGAAATCTAGGGTCAAAGCCAAAATAAAAACACACCTTGTGGAGCTGAATGATATCAAACTGGTTGATAACCCACAGGCAAAGGATTCCTGCTGGTTCGCCGGGTTGGGAATGGAAGAGGCAAAAGGCAAAGGCACGGTCGTGACTCTCGGGGTGCAAAGCCTGATGATGAATTATCTTAAAGAGTGCTTAAAAAACAACAGCCCTCCTGAAGGGTTTGAAAGCATTGATAAAGCTATAGACACACTGGTTGAGCACGAGGTGGAAGAATACAGGTTCATTCAAAAAGACCCGGTTAACAACACCAGCGGCAAATTTCACGAACTTATAAGCCGGGATCCGGAAAACAGCCAGTCAAAACTTCTCAATCTTGCGATAAAAATTAAGAACAGCGTTTCCTCTGATAAGCCGCTTGTTACCGAGAATCCCTCAGTCGAACCGGCTGAAATATCCGATATTTCAGCCCATTCCGTTAATAGCCAAAATACCTCAAAATCAACCGTGAAGGCTATTAATAAGGCAGGTATGGCGATAAGCGCGGCTTTTGCAGCTATTTCTGTAACAATATTTGCTTTGCATTTTACAGATATTGCGCTGCCTTTTATAATGCTGTTTGCAACAGGCTGGGTTTTAATATTAGGTTGTGTGGCGGGCAGCAAAATAAATGAAATGATGTCAAAAAAAGGCGGAGCAAACGGAGCCAGGGGAATTGCACAGACAGGCTTATCATTTCTTGTGCCGTTTTCAGCGGCGGCCCTGTTGACAGTTACTGCTTATCTGGTCACAGGTTCTAAAATGCTTGGTTTCTGGACAATAGTATACAGGGTTTTCGCGGTTGCTATACCGGTGGGGCTCGCGGCCTTGGTTGGAAAAGCCCAAAGCATGAAAGGCCGGTCTTTTATTAAAAATGTCTCTGCGGCAATAAAAGACAAGGGCACCCAGAAAATGATGCTGCGCTGGATGGCGTGCTCTATGCTGGCGGGAATTTATTTTGATATGTCGGATTACGGGTATTTTGTTCCACAAACGCTTACTCATGTATTGGGCAATAGTACTGTAGCTTTAATGCTGAAAAGCATGTTTGACACCGGTTTCTTAGGTATTATCTTAAATACACCCGTGGCAGTAGCTGTGTACCAAATTCTTGGGAACAAAGTGCCTTTAAAACAAGTTTTTACCGGCAGCAGCGCTACGGAAAAATTTCATAATATAATTAAAAATAACTACAGCGTTCTGGGGGCATATACGATTTTTTGGTTTTCCGCGGCATGGATCGGTTGGATTGTCGAGAGACTGCTTGGGAACTTTATTTCATTTACACCGGGTGATGTATTGATATTTTTCAGTGCTTATATCGCCAATACCATCTGGACCTGGATGATGTATAAATTCCTGGCTCCTGCTGCGGGCGATGAGGTGGCTGAGATCAATGAGGAAAGAAACCAGGTGTTGATACAGAATTATAAATGGGAGCCCAGCATAACTGTGTACGGGAGCGCCAGGATAAGAAGAGGACACTACATATATGAGCTTGGCAAACAGGTGGGCGCCATAGTGTGCAAATTCGGGCACGCGGTCAGGACCGGAGCCGCCTACAATTCGCTGATGTCTTCGGCGCCGGAAGGGTACCTTCAGATGCGGGCAAAGTACAAGATCACTAACCCTGACAGGAAAACTATGAAAACACAGGGTGTAAATATTATCCTGCCGTTCGAACAGAAATCGGCGATAGAGTGTGAGGAGCATTACGACGCCAAATATTTTCCTACGAGAAAACTTGGCCTATACTCTAACCTTTTAGGGGACATAGCACTTCCGGGAGGCTTCGGCACAATGGAAGAGGTTCTGGAAACTGAAGAACAGGGTATACCCGTAATAATGGTAAACAAAGAGTTCTGGAAGCCTATATTGGATGTTATTGACACCGAAGTGGGAACAAATATGTCGCGAAAGGTCACGGACAATCCTGAAACGGCGGTTAAGCGTATTTCGTTGTCTGACAGGGCCAAAAAGAATAATTATTACAGGATCACTGAGCCTGACGTTAGGAGGGACAGCGAAGAACTGGTGTCAGTAATGAAAAAGATAAAATCCGAGCCGGAAGCTGTCGTTATAGCAGGGCGCCCGTTAAAGAATTCCATAGAGTCAGGCTTTTATAAAAAGCTGGTTTCGAATTTAGCTAACAGCGGTGATAACATACGCATTTGTTCTCCTGGCGAGGCGCTGGATACAGTTTACGGCGATGAGGAATTTATGGCTAAGTACAGTAAACAGCTCTTTGCGGCAGTGTATTCAGGCTCATATAGAGGTGCGGCGGAAAACACGGTCATTTACGATAATAATATTGTCGTAACAAAAAGCATCACTAATCATTTGTTCTACATGCACACGAATGCGAAGGCCTATGTATTTCTTCCGAGCCCGGGTGATATCGGCGCGGTCGCCAGGCTGTTCGCGATGCTTACAAGCATGCAGACAGGCAAGATGCCAAAAAAGCCCATTGTTTTAATTGGTAAAAACTTCTGGCAGCCGATAATAAGCGTTGTAGAAAATCAATTGTTAAGAGAGCACGACCCGAAGCTGGTTTCCGCCGGCGATTTTGACCTGATGCATATAGTTAGTAGCCCTGAGGAAGCGTTAAATTATATCCAGGGCATAAATGAGCCGGCAGCGCTGGCGGCAGAAACTAATAATGCCAAAGCAGGCATGAAACTCTCGCCCGAAACCGCGCCGAAACTTATCGACAACACAGCAATAAAAGTTCAAACGCCAAATGTGAATAAAAGAAATGCCGGTATCGGCGCCGTTGCTCGTTTGAAAGACGGGCTAAACAATATAGTTGAATGGGCCCGCAACGTTATATCGCGTATGCTTAACCCGTTACCTGCCCGCAAAAGCGCCGTTGCGCGGGCGCTGGTCGACTGGCACTATGTCAGTCCTTCGGGGCTTGAACGGGCCGTAAGGCAATTCGGTGCCGCGAAAACCGACGCGAACGGCGAGGTCCACACTAATATCTACCTTATGGGCCAGATGCCTGCTGACCCCGACAGCTGGGGCCTGCGCAGCACAGGCATGATGGTGGACGGGAAACAGGTTTGGGCAAGCACCGCGGCCGGGGCGCTGGTAGTGTTCGCGGAAGGCCGTGATAACGATAACCTGGCGGAAACAATGTCCGGGATGCTTTTGAACAGGGGGAAAATATCCGCGTCCAGAAAATTTAGCGGCAGGTTCTCTGAGTTCCTCCGCATGGTAAACGTGGATGTCGACGCGGGCGGGTTAAGGCCCGGGATAATAGTTGACCACACGCAGAGCGGCAGAAAAATATCTTATAACGGGCTGGGCAGCATGGTGGTTACCGCCGACCTCTTCGCCGATGACGGCGGGGTGACGAACGAAGCCGCCGTTTCGGCGAAACTAGGCGAACTTATCACCATCAGGAACGCCGAAAGCGCCGCGATGCCTCAAAATATCTATATAGACTTGGACGGGCTCGCGAACATCAAAGAATTCATGTCCAACCTCGAAGTCTTTAACAAAGCCGGCAACAGCCAGATGATAGTGGATCCGGCGGTGTTCGCTGGCCTTGAGGACAGCAAAATAAGCTCCATCGCCGAGCTTGCAAGGAAAAGCGGGGTAAGGATCTGCGTAGACTTAAGCAGCGGCGATTCGCTAAAGGATCATTACAGAGAACTGGGCTTCGCAGGCTATGTGGAGACTCTCGGCGGCGAAACAAAGATGTACGACTTCGCATCCGGCGGCGCGGGTGTCGGGGCCGAAACCATCCGCGGTTACGAAAGCGCCGAGATGCTCAAGAGCAGGCTCATAGGTTCCCGCGCTGGCCTGCAAGATACTGAACCTCAGCGACCTCAAAGGCCTGTTGAAAGGCGGCGAAAGGTCGATAATCGACAGGGTGGCGCTCACCGAAATACTTAAAACGACTATCTTAAGCCTTTATAACCCCGGCGCGGTTTCGAACGAGTACGTCAGTGAAGTGGGATACGCGTGGGACAGGGATAAGTTGCCCAACTCTCTCGCTGATACCGACACCCTGGTAAGCGCGATTAAAGGCGGCACGGTTGTCCAGATAGTGTCGGCAATGGGTATAGAGGGCGCTCCGCATCCGGTTAACACTTATCTAGAAAAATTAAGCTCGGAAGTTAAAGGCACGGAGAACGAGCCAAAGCTGGATGCGCTGAAAAGGTCGTTCCTTACGGCCATAGCCGGCAAAATGCTTGCGAAGGCGAAACTTAACGCCGCAGGTAAAGTTAACGGCCTTGCCGACCGCGAGCTTGAAGTTGTTCTTGGCCGCAAGCTTATGCAGCAGAAGATGGAAGGCATGGAAGGCAAAGGCACGCTCATCACTCCGGAGCAGTTCATAGAACAAAATGATGTCAACGCGGCGGTGTTTTACGGCAGGCTAAATATCAAGGTCAAAGAATTGTGCGCGGCAAAAGCCCCGCAGGCCGTGAACACGATAATAGACCTGATACCGAGGCTGGGAGAGCCGAAAGAACTGCATAAGATGAATAGGAACGAAAAAATATTCAATGTCAGGTCAATGGATGAAATATTAACCGCCGCGTAGCGCCCGGCGGAGTTCATAGTTTTGTGTTAAGAAAAAAGCCCCATCCATGATCCTACCCGGACTCCTTTGGATGGGGCACCCTTTTTTATTAGCAGCAGAAAAACAACAGCTTGAAACGAACAGAGCCATTGCAATAATAGTTTCATAAGCCCAATTTTTGCAATAGGCATAAATGCTGTTGTAGCGGCAGGGCTTGCTCTGCTGGTGTTACAGTAAAACCGTAAAGCCAAACAGGCGAAGCAAGCTTCGCGGCTACAAAACAGGGCAAAACCGGAATTCTCTGTTTCTTGACAACACCGCTCTAAAGAGGTAGGATAAAATTACAGCCGTATATCGGTGATCTGCCTTAATATCCGCGCAAATAATTCCGGTAATATTGGAGGTTAATACGAAAAAATTAATTTTATTCGCTATGGCGATGCTCATGGCAGTAGCAACTGCTGTTCTCGGCGCTGATTCCGTTAACATTAAATTGAGCGGAGTTAGATATATAGTTTCGTATACTGACCCGGTGAATGATAAAAGCCCGGCCACAATAGACATAACGTTTTACAACATAAAACCGTCGCCTTACAAGGCCGAACAAGTATTGGCGGCAAATATTATGTCCAGCGCGTCTATAAATCCCGAAAAAGATATTATAGGCACGGCGTGGTATTCATTTGCGGGCGATGAAGGCGATGTGAAAATATTGCCCATAAAGAACGGAGCGTTCCATCTGTCTTATTCCTCTACTGAAAAACAACTGGTCCCCTATGAAGAATATATGAAAATATACGGAAATAAAAAAAGTGAAAATTAATATTTTGAGTTAATTGAAAACCTGCTATCTTTGTCATTTCGATCCCGCCACGGCGGGAGAGAAATCTTGCTTCTTGTTATAGAAAAGATCCCTCCCGCCACTGTACCTAGGCGGGCAGGCACCCAAGAACGGAATTCGGGATGACAACAAGGTCGTAAAACTGTTGCCGGTAAGGTTAGGTTCAAGGAGGCTGTTTATGAAGATATTAAATCTGTTGTTAGTGCTGGTTATGTTTGTGTTGGGTGTTAACCCTGCTGTTTGGGCGGCGGATAGTTCGGCAAAACAGATACAGCTTCCTCAGCCGCAGATGGAGATAGGCAAGCCGTTAATGAAGGCGCTTAAACTCAGGCAGACATTAAGGGAATATGATACAACAAAAGCTCTGAGTATGCAGGAACTTTCAAACCTGCTCTGGGCGGCGGACGGTGTAAACAGGCCCAGCTCCGGCAAGCGCACCGCGCCTACCGCGATGAACTGCCAGGAAATAGATGTGTATGTTTCAAAGGCGGACGGGCTCTATCTTTATAACGCTCCAAAGAATTCATTGGAGCTTATCTCGCCAAAGGATATCAGAGAGCTTACCGGAAACCAGCCGTTCGTAAAAACCGCCCCTGTTAACCTTATCCTCGTTGCTGATTGGTCAAAAATGGCCAAGGGTAACGATGAGGGCCGCACCGTTTACACCGCGATGGACGCGGGCTATGTAAGCCAGAACATCTACCTCTATTGCGCTTCACAAGGCCTTGCCACCGTTGTCAGGGGAAGCGTCAATAAAGAAGTTCTCGCCAAAGCAATGAACCTCAAAGACAGCCAGAAAATAATCGCCGCCCAAACCGTCGGCTATCCCATGAAGTAAGATTAAAAATAGCGCGAAAGCGGGCAGGCCTTGAGTAACCGGCTTTGCCGGTTTTTCCCACCCTGATGTTTTTTAAATGGCCAAAAATGGTAACCAAATACAATTATCCAGAATACATCATTTATAAAATGATTGATTTATGAATAATTATATCAATAATATATATTATGTATAATACAATATACACAAGTCTTGACATTTAAATTTTATTATGTATAATATAGCATACATAAATTAATTAATGTCAAGGGAGATTTAATGAAAAACATGGATGGCTTATATCCAATCGATATTAAAGACATATTACAGCCCTATAATCCATGGTGGGTCAATGCTAATTTTGAAACACAAGCTTTTAAAAGGCCGATATATAATGATATATATTCGAATCTCCTGCAGGTAAAACAGATCATCTCAATTACAGGCCCCCGGCGCATTGGGAAAACGACCATATTAAAACAGATGATAAAAGCCCTAATCGATGACCATCAATCAGAGGCCGGGCAAATCATATATTTCTCTTTTGATGATCCGCTTCTTTTCACTAAGCACGGGATCGAGCATTTTTTTGATGATCTGATGAAATGGGCTGATACTGTTCATAGCGGCAAAACGATATATTTTTTTCTTGATGAAATCCAGCGCCTTGAAAAATGGGAATTGTACCTGAAGAAATATTACGACCTTTCAACTTTCCCTTTCAAATTCGTCATCTCCGGTTCGGCGTCATCTCCCATATTCAAAAAGAGCAGGGAAAGCCTTATGGGTAGAATTAAAGAATATCATCTCAAGCCTTTCTCGTTCAGGGAATTTGTATACTTTTTCTCAAAAGATAATGTCAGTTTGCTGGATTTTGTCAACAGGGCCAATGAATTCGGTAAAAACCTTCAGCATGACATGGTAATAGACTGGCAGGCGCTGGAAACCGCCAGAAGCCCGCTGAATTTTACTGAACAAATATTTACCGACCTGAACAACTTGCTCAATAGATATTTCGTGGAGGGCGGTTTCCCTGAAACCTGGGACTTCAAGGATATCGTTCAGAAACAGCAGTATTTATATGACAATCAGATCCAAAAAGTAATTTTTGAAGATCTTGTTATCGCGACCGAATTTCGTAAACCTGAAAACCTCAAAAGGTTCTATCTGTCGCTTATAGAGCAGCCGGGACAGGAAATTAATCTCGAGAACACATCGGGTAAAATAGGGGTCAGCCGTATTATGCTGGATAAGTACCTGCCCCTGCTGGAGATGACGGACCTTGTTAAAAGCATCCCACGGTTCAGCAAGCGGGCTTTCAAGTTTAGAAGAGGCAGCGTAAAATGCTACCTTGTAGACCTCGCTCTTCGCAATGCCATCCTGAAACTGGGCGATAAGATACTCGAAGACAGCCGTATGCTTGGTTATTATGCCGAAAACCTCGTATTTAACGCGTTGAGCAATTTTATGGGCGCGCTGGAGCTCAGCTATTGCAAAGAAGGAAAAGGCGAGATCGACTTCATCGTTAACCTCGGAAGGAACCGCCTGATACCCGTTGAAGTTAAATACCGCGAAGACGCGTCGGACGTTGCCTTGATAAAAGCTTTTATGAAAAAGTACGAACAAAAAACCGGCATAGTCGTTACAAAAACTTTTAACGACGTTGGCACAAAAGACAATCTTCTGTTCGTCCCATTGCCGATCTTTCTTCTGTTTTTCTAGCGGTTTTCAGTTTCTTGACAACACCGCCTTAAAGAGGTAGTATTGCAATTGTTGGTGTATTTGCGATACCTGCCTTCATGATCCGCGTAATCGTTATTTTAGGGGAAATAATGTCTTACAGCCTTGGGGTCAAAACAATTTTAGATCAAATATTGACAAAACCACGCCTTTTTTTGGTGTGGTTTTTTCATTTTACGCAGGATAATTAGTTTGCCGACGAAATAGGCTTGAGTCAAAAGATATATATTTATTCGATAAAAATATTCAGTTGGGAGTTACCATGAATGAGAAATATGGAAAATGGCAAAAAATTGGGGATGTGCTAGGAATTGGGGGACAGGGTGATGTCTATTTGGCGATAGAAGATAGCAGTAAAGAAGTGCAGAAATTGCTTAGTCAAATGGCCCTTAACTTGTATAGTGTTCAGATGGCTGCCGGGAATATTCATTCTAGTCTAACAGATAAATATAATAATCTTTATGACAATTTTAAAAGTTTAAACGGCTATATTAACCCAACAAACAAATACGTAATCAAAATTTATAAAAGTAATTATAAGTCATCACAAAAGGCAAAAGAACGCTTTGATAAAGAAATAAAATCGTACGAATTAATTGACCATAAGAATGTTTTCAAAATTGTCGACCATAACAAGGATGAAGGATGGTGGGTCAGTAAATATTACAAGAAAAGACATTTGGGCAATAATCTTGCAGCATATAAAGGCAACCTGCGTCATTCATTGAATATATTTCGTCAAATTGTTGAAGGTGTTCAGGCAATCCATAACCAGGGAATAGTTCATAGGGATCTGAAACCGGAAAACATTTTTATAGATGATGATGAAAAACCAATAATAGCCGATATGGGCATTGTGTTTTTTATGGATGACACAAAAACACGAATTACGGACACTATGGAAAACGTTGGCTCTTGGCAATGGATGCCTCAATGGGCAATGGGAAAGAGAATTGAAGACATTGATAAAAGCATAGATATTTATGGCTTAGGAAAAATCCTATGGAGTATGCTTTCAGGACGTTCATATCTTAATTTATGGTATTACGATAAAGATGACTATAATATTGAAAGGATGTTTCCTAATTTACCTGAAATTCAATGGGCAAAAAAAATATTTGAAAAATGTATCGTAGAAGAAAAAAACAAATGTCTAGAAAGTACAGAGGAACTTTTGAAACTTTTAGATACTATTATTCAAGCGGTTAATTTGAATGCCGACGTGCTTGATAATAAAGCACAAAAGATATGTCATGTGTGTGGACTTGGGAAATATGAAATGGTATCTAATGGGGATGCTGCTCCAACACATAATTTTGGGTTACGTCCTGCAGGTATTGCTAAAATTGCAGTATCTGCTTGCTCAAAGTGTGGGCATGTCCATCTTTTTTATTCTAATGGATATTGAATTATATGCGTGTGCAAAGATTAGGAAAACAGGCATGAACAAGAGGCTATCATTGCGCCCCCTCTCCCATCCGGTCAACCCCATGTATCGGATCCCGGGGGTGCATTAATATCCTTTATGGTTGTCATTTCGATCCCGCTGGGTGGGAGAGAAATCTCCTATTAAAAACAAGATCTCTCATCCCGCTTTGCGGGATTCGAGATGACAATAAGGCTGGATTCCGGTTAACAAACGCCGTTCCTTGGCATAATTCACTGGTCAATCATAGGCCTAACCTGAGGCCCTGGATTCCTGATTTCGGCCCGCCAAATGACCGGCGGATCTGCGACACTCAGGGATACACGATTTTGGCTGAATAAATGGGTGTAGTGCCCAACCATATTTGTAAGCCACTGGATACATGTTCCAGGCCGCTCAGAATGGCAGTATTTAGCTGGCTGGTTTCATGTAGTGCCCAACCTAGTATGATCTAAGCAATTCAAGGCCTATAAATGGCAAGACTAGCACACGTTACCCAGCCCGGCTCAAAGCCGCTATCCAGCGGCCTAAAACGCCAACTATTTTACATGATTTCCATGCCTAAACCAGGGCTAAAGCCACGGTTTTTCCGCATAAACTCCTGCCCGCGTCAGGCGTGCCTAAAATGGGCCTGATTGTGCCCGCATTATGGCCTAATATACGGGTATTATAAAACGCATTATTACATGTATAATCAATCAATATAGCCTCTTAATAAAATTCAACAAAAAAACTGCATAAAAATCACGTGAAAAGCTACAAAAACCCCTAAAATAGTGTAAATATAATGCTAAAAAATAGTTGAAATAAAATCACACAAATATTTAGATAAAAACTGATAAATAACCGCGCGAAAAGACGTAAAAAAGTCTAAAAATAGGCTAAAAAAGGGCCGTAAAAATTCCATTATAAAGGGAGGATAAAAATGGACGAAGTTAGCTTTGAAAGGTTGTACGATCCAGCTGTTGAAAATGTGAATCAGACGCACAAAAAAGTGTTGGATGACGCTTTAGAAAAGTTGAAAATTAACCCAAAAATATGGGTTAAATTAAGTGTATCAGGACAGAACAAAGATGAGCAGATGAAAGTGTTCAGGTCTTTGAATAAAAGCCTGAACAAGTTGATACAAATAGATGATACATATAAGGCTATAAAATGTGAATCGGAATGCAAAGAAAACGAACAATTAAGTGTGTTTGTAAAGCCGCGGAGACCCGCGAAAAAAGCTTTGCCAACAGTGAAAAAAGAAGCCAAAAATAACGCGAATAAAACTGAACAAAAACCTGAAAAGCACCCCGTTCATGGCGCGCCGCAAACCATACCGGAATTGAAGGCCGCGATGCTGAAAAGCATAGAAATTTTGCCCGCTCAAATGCTGCCAAATGCCCTCGCGCAGCAGCAGGGCACACTTGCAGAAAAGCAGCAAAAACTTACCGAGCCGGGCCTGACAGAAGAGGCCGCTGGAAGGCTTAAAGAAGAGATACAGATGTTCCAGGAAGTTATTGAGGCGATCAAAAAAAGAATGGGCAATTAGTTATGCGCCCCTCTTTATTTTCAAAGAGGGGATGAAAGAGGAGTAAATTTTAAGTAAAACCCCGCGTCCGGCCTTTTTGGCCGCGTGCGGTTTTTTTGTCCTTCCGAATTCCCTGCAATATTTAAATCATGAAAATATGTCTGTGCGAATAAAGATAGCAAAACTGGGAGTTAAGTTATTACATTGCTATGCCGAATTTGCGAAACTAATATCTTGGAAAGAAAATTGGAATTGCTGTTCTAGTGGCCGGAAAACTGGAGGGTGTTTATGATGTCAAAATTATTATGCGCGCTAAGGCTGTTTATCTGCGGGGTACTGATCGTTCAAACGGCAGGCTGCGGGACTATCATATATCCCGGGCGAAGGGGCAGCGCGGCGGCAGGATTGACGGAGGGGTAGCTGTCCTTGACGGTATCGGGCTGCTCCTGTTCATAATCCCGGGTGTTATAGCTTTCGCCGTAGACTTCAGCACCGGTGCGATATATCTGCCGGGATCATCTAGAAGTTCGTTAGACCTCAAGCACGCGAAAGTAGTTAGATTTGACCCCAACCGCTGTACCGATGAAAACCTAGAAAACATTATTAAGGAACAAACAGGTGTCAGCGTAAAGCTAAGCCAGGCGAAAATAACAAGGTTGAACCAATGAGACAAAACAAAAATATTTATGATGAAGGCGGGAGATAAAACATGAAAAAGTATTTTTGCGAGTTTTTGGCAGTAGTGACGATATTTGCTTCGGGGATAATCCCGCCGGGTGCTGACTGGGAAGTATTCGCGGGAGTTAACGTTGAGGTGAACATCGGCCCGCCGGTCATTATGTACGACGAACCGGACGAGATCGTTTATGCGCCGGGTTACGGGGTTTATTTTGTCCCCGGCCTCGCGTATGACATATTTTTCTTCAACGGGTTTTGGTGGTCCCGGAGAGGAAGCTATTGGTACCGTTCCAGATATTACCGCAGCGGATGGGGCCGGATCAGAGGCCAGGATGTTCCGAGGGCGGTATTCAGGGTTCCGACGGACTACCGTACAAAGTTCGCCCGGCAGCCGCATATCCGTTATAAATCATGGAAAGGGCGTCCAGGGCGCGCGAAAAATGTAAGCAGCCGTGCGGTGAAAACACAGGCCGGTTCTGTCAATCCGGATAGAGGCGGTGAAAACAGAACTGGGGCCGGCATCAATAATCCTGGAAGGTGTGGAGAACAGGCGCCTCAGAACGGCGGTGAAGGCGGCGGGCAAAATATGGGCCGGGGCGGCGGCCGTGAAGAAGGCCACGGAGGCGAAGGCAGGGGCGAGGAAGAACACCGCTGAGCTGCGATAGAGGATAATGTATGAAAAATATCATAATGTTGTCGGTGCTGGCTGTAATCGGGTTTGTATTGTTTTCATGCGCGACCTCAAATGAGCCTAAGGTAGTTGACCTTGATAAGCTCATCATACTTGAGGACGCGCATTTTAAATTCGGTACGGACACCCTTACAAGAAGCGGTGAGAGGGCGATGATACACAATATCAGGGCGCTTAACGATAATCCCGGAGCTAAGGTCCGTATCGCGGGGTATACTTCGGCGTCCGGCACCGGTGAGTACAACCAGAAGCTGAGCGAAAGAAGGGCAAATACCGTAAGGAAAATACTTATAGCGGGGGATATTGCGCCGGAAAGGCTGAAAGTATTTGCCTACGGCGACTTGAAGTCGGCTGAGTATGAGCCTGTGCCGAAGCACATCGAGTCGAGACAAGCAAAAGCCAACATGAGGGTGATTTTCGAAGTTATCGTAAAATAGAGCCGGAGCCGCAATTTAATATTACTGTTCAAGAGGAGGCCTGTTATGGCAACAAGTCACACTGGAGAAGTATTCACAGCGTTTGTTATCGGGGGTATTCTCGGATTAGGGTTAGGTGTGCTCTATGCTCCGGCTTCCGGGAAAGAGACCCGAAAAAAAATATTGGGCGCCGAAGACGACCTGGTTTCCGGTGCGGAAGAGATGATCCTGAAAACCAAAGAAAAAATAATCAAGCAGAAAAACAATATTGAAGGAATGGTGCGGTCGGCCGGCAAGGAGATCAAGGACGTTGGAAGATATATCGAAAATATAGGCAGATAAGCCGCTCAAAAATCCGGGGGGAGAATATGCTTTGGACGATAGCTGTTGTGTTGTTGATATTGTGGTTGTTAGGGCTGGTCAGTTCGTACACGATGGGCGGGTTCATCCATATTCTGTTGGTTGTGGCTATTGTGGTAGTGCTGATCCGTCTTATCCAGGGCCGCAAGGTCTTGTGAAGTCTAAAAGGACAAAGGAGAATTTTATGAAGTTAAAGTTAAACGCATTGTTCATTTTCAGCATGTTTTTGATTGGGCAAACTTGGATAAACACGGCACAAGCCGCAAACCAGGTCACAGCCGTGCAAAAGGCGGCGAAAGCTATCAATTACAGGAACCTGAAAGGGTCTGTTGATATTGATTTCAAAGGCACCGTGCTTCTTCCAAACGCCAAAGGAACCGCTAATGTGAGGAATAAAGCAGGTGAGACGGTAATTAAAACGGAATTTGAGAACTTGACCGCACCCAGCCAATTCGGCATCGAATATTTGACCTATGTTTTGTGGGCAATATCGCCTGATGGAAGGGCAACCAACCTTGGAGAACTTATAGTTAAAAACGGCGAAAGCCGGCTGAACGCACAAACATCTCTCCAGGCCTTGAGCCTTATCGTGACGGCGGAGCCTTATTTCGCTGTTTCTCAACCGGGAAGTGTCGTGATCCTGGAAAACGCGATAAAGCCGGGGAACACAGATAAGATCGAGTTAGTTGATGCAAAATATGAACTGCTTCCGGCAGGAGAATACACAAAAAATATATCCGCCACTGATATCCAGCCGCAAGCCGTTGATAAGAAAACGCCTTTTTATGTTTATCAAGCCCGCAATGCTGTTAGAATAGCCAAAAACGCCGGCGCGGATATCTACGCGGCTGAAGGTTTTGCAAATGCCGAGAGGCTTCTTGCTTTGTCTGAAACAAAGGAAGGCGGGAAAAAAGGCCGTTCAATGACTGCTCGAGAAGCCGTTCAAAGCGCTGAGGACAGCCGTGCCATAGCCGTGAAACGTGAGACGGATGAAGCTCTTGCTAAAGAGCAACAGAAATCGAAGGATCAGATAGCCATGGCCAATAGCCAGGCTAACGCCGCAACTCTGGGGCAGGCGCAAGCTGAAGACGCACGGGCCAGAGCCGAGGTGGCAAAAGGCCAGTCGGATACAGAGCGTGCCGCGGCACTTGCTTTGGCGACCAGCGCTTCAGGACAGGCGGATGTCGCCAATAATAGAGCAAAAAAGGCCGAAGGCGATCAAGCCGTATTACGGGCCCAACTGTTGACACAGTTAAATTCAATCCTTCAAACACGCGATACAGCCAGGGGATTGATCGTTAGCATGCCAGACTCTCTTTTCCAGTCAGGAAGTTCTAACCTCAGGCCTGCGGTCCGTGAGAAACTGGCAAAAATCGCGGGAATTTTATCGGCCCATCCCGATTTAAAACTCAGTGTTGAAGGGCACACCGACAGCGTCGGCTCGGATGAATACAATCAGGGGTTATCGGAACAAAGAGCCCAGGCAGCGAAGGATTATCTTGTCAACCAGGGTGTCGCGGGCAGTTCCATAGCATCGCGCGGGTTTGGCAAAACCGTTCCGATCGCGACGAACGACACGCCTGAAGGGCGTCAACAAAACCGCAGGGTTGAGTTGATAGTTAGCGGTGAAGCTATAGGAACATCCGCGTCAGCTAAATAGTGATAGTCATTATCCGTTATATACATAGAGTTGCAGAAAAGTAAGATACCCATGTATGTACCGATACGAAACCTTAAGAAGGCGCGAGTTATTATATTCGCGGTATGTGCCGTTTGCACGTTGATTACGTTCGCCAAGGCCGATCCGGCCAGCGATATGCCCAATATAAAGATAACCGACGCTAGAATGGTTCAGGTGCCGGACTTCAGCTTCATATTGCCGAACAGTGAAATACAATTATCTGTTCATCAGCAGATATCCAGCACTACGTTCGATGTTGCATCCAGATACGACATGCTTAACACCTTTTTCCATATAGGGTTTGATCTGAGGTACAACTTTGCGCCTTTCTTTGCGGGCGGGGCTCTCGATGACACGATATATTTCGAGCTGAACCTGGGCCCAAAGACTTATTTTGAGCGAGTGCATAACATCATCCCGTATTTCGGGTATAAGCTTGGCAGGTTTACGGAGCTTAAAGTAGCGTCTTCGTTCGGCAACACGCTTACGGCTTCAGTAGATAACACTGTAGATTACGATAAAGGTAATGTCCTGCTTGAGTCCGTTGGCATCAAGTATGACACATCTAACGTGTTGAACCCTGTCCCAAACGGGAGCATGTTGTCCGCCACGCTTTACGGCTCGTACTGCGGCTTAGGGAGTGATTACGAATATACCAAAGGCGAGATAGAGGCGAAGAACACATACATGCCGAGGACATGGGATTACCTCGAGTCAGATTTCAAATACTATTTCCCGATGACAACGGACTTAAGGCCGATAAGCGATGTTTATCTTGTGGGGGGTTACGATATACTTAGAGGGTACAACTACAGGGAATTCTATGGCGACACCCTGGTGTACGGCAGATTGAACTATCACATACCTATAGTAAGGAACGTAAAAGAAAAGGCTTTGAGGGCCAAATTCCGCATAATGACCATAGACCTCACGGGTGAGACGGCGCAGATAGGCAATGCAAGGGACCTCGGTAATGTCTACAATCTGAAATCATCGGTGAGCGCTGGTCTCGGCTGCGACGTGGTGCTGTTCGAGCATGTTAACATCAAGTTCAGTACCTTTTCCGCCAAGGCGCTTGAAGCTAACAGGACGCCCGTGTTCTATTTTATACTGACAGCGTATACATATTTGTTTGTATAACGTCGCGGAAAGATTTAGATTTTACATTTTACAACGCTGGCCCTGGTAGCCATATGTACGTTCCCGTAAAAGATAAATTTTATTTGTGTTTGGCCGCTTCAGTAGTATGGGTAGTTTTGTGCGTGTATTTGGCGGCCCCCTGGATGAAAGGCCTCACGAAACATATGCCGTTCTACCTGGCAAGCTTTATTGTATACACAATAGCGATCATCCCGGGTTTTATTTATACATTTGTTGCCCTGAGCCTGCTGGTGGACCGCCGCCCTCAAGCAAGATATCTTGGCGGATTGCCCGGGCTCACTATCCTAATCCCAGATTATAATGAGTCAAGCAAGATCGTGGGCACCGTTAGATCCATAAGGCAAAACGAGTATGAAGGGCTTTTTGAGATAATAGTCATTGACGACGGTTCATCTGATGAAACTGCCCAGATACTCGCGGAATTGCCGGGTATAAAATGTTTAAGGAATGAGCACAAAGGCAAAGCCGAAGCGCTGAATACTGGCCTAAGAGAGGCAAAGTATGGCCTGATAGTATCGGTTGACTCAGATACATATCTTTGGCGCAATGCTTTAAAGAACATAGTTGAGCGTTTGTATTCAGATCCGCCAAACATGGCGGCTGTAGCCGGAGCCGTGCTGGTAAGGAACTCCAGGAAGAATATTATTACAAAACTTCAGGAATGGGATTATTTCTTGGGTATAGGGTCAATAAAAAGGATGCAGAGCCTTTTTCAGGGCACACTTGTAGTGCAGGGGGCATTTTCCATTTACCGCAAAGACATTATTTTGAAGATAGGCGGATGGAAACAGACTGTTGGTGAAGATATTGTGCTTACGTGGGATTTGCTGAGCCGCGGCGACCGCACGGGGTTCGCGGAAAACGCGGTCGCATTTACTAATGCCCCGGAAACATACAGCGCATTTTATCAGCAGAAAAAGCGCTGGGCAAGGGGTATGATAGAAGGTTTTAAGTTTAATCCTCAAATATTGTTTAAATACAGGTTCTCAACATTGTTCATATTCTGGAACACGGCGTTCCCAATACTCGATTCGGTTTACCTTTTTATATTCATTCCCGGGGTAATAATGGCTTTGTTCGGGTATTTTTACGTTGCTGGACCTTTCACGCTGCTTGTTTTGCCGATGACTTTTCTAATAAGTTGCCTGATGTTCATGATACAGAACCATATGTTCCGCACACAAGGGTTGAAGGTAAGAAGGAATTTGTGGGGGCTTTTCCTTTATGTTGCCATTTATCAATTTTTCCTTGCGCCCGCGTCGGTATCAGGGTATTTTACGGAGCTGCTGGTCCTTGAAAAAAACCTGGGGTTCAAGATGAAAAGAACAATGATCATACTTCCTGTGTTGTTGTTCGCATCTGCCTCAAAGGCTGCTTTATTTCCTTCATATGACGGATACTTTACTAAGGATAGCGACAGTATGATATTATCGCAGCAAGTATTATCCATAAACGATGAGATAAGGAACAAATCGACGCTTGGGTTGTTGTTTGGTTTTTCAGGCTACAGTGATCCGGCAAGGTCAGAAAACACGCAGTCTTATCAGTTAAGGTATACGAATAAAGCATATGACAGATGGGCGTTGTCCGTTCAAGGCGGCTCCCTGCAATACCTGGATAAATCCATGCTTGTGTTCAACGGCAATGCCGTCTATACGGCTCCCGGCGGATTTCGCCTTGAAACAAGCATCGATAAAAGCATATTAGATACGTTTTATGCTTTGGATAATGATATTTCGGTTTTCACCTGGTCAGAGAGCGCCGATATACCTATATGCAAAAAGTTTATTTTAATCACGGGCGGTGACAGTAGAAGTTTTAGTGACGGCAATGAAAGGACCGGGCTGCTTGGAAAAGTCATTTTGTTCCTCCCGTTGGAGGGTTTGTCTCTGCAGCTATGGCACCGCCAGTTCAGGGATACAAAGATCGATACTACGGGATATTTCAATCCCGAAACAATAAATTTTCAACGTTTGTTGATCGCATATAGAAGAGGACTGGTAAAAGGCATCAGACTGACATTAAAGGCAGGTCCGGGGCTCCAACAGATAAACGATGACAGTAGAACCGATACTTTCTATTTTGAAGGAGGGTTGGAAAAAACCATTAAACGGACAGGGGTATCTTTCAAGCTTACTTACATTTACACTGATTCATTCATTGACAACAGCTTGTTAAGCTATAAGATAAGCATCATTGTCTGCAACTTTACGTATATGTTCTAAAAGGTTATGAAAAAGACAATACTATGTTTCGCGTTGTCAGTTATTCTCGCAGTTCATTGTTCGTGTAGATGTTCATTGATGGGAGATGCAGTTAAATGGAGGGACACAGCATGAAAAGCAAACGTTTGAACGCTCACGCAGGCGCGGTGGCAGGAAAAAAAGATATAGCGGGTTTTCTCGATAAAATGAAAGAGGCAGCCAAAGGGCGCGAGCTTGACCTTTCGCTTGACGAAGACCTAAGCATAGGCATAATGAACCTGATAAGCATCGAAGAACACCTGTTTTTTACCGCTAACAAAACGGGCAAAGACAGCTACTACGACCTGCTAAACGAGGTGCGCGAGATAAGGAAAGTGCTTCTTAAACAGATAGTTGTGGACTACGAGGGTGAAGTGTGGTGCATCGGCAAGCACCTGCTCGCGTCGTCCATGAGGCTTATGGAAGTCGGCACCAAGGTGCTCAATAAAAAAGAGCTCTCCCAGGCAAAACCGTATTTCGAAAGATCGTACCGGCTCTTCCGCATGTTTTGGGAGATAATCCTGCAGCCCCAAAAGCTCGCCGCACAGGAGAAGAACGCGGATCTGCTGAAAAAGAACGTCACGATCTTTTACGAAGCCGACTGTGTGCATTGCAAGACATTAGAGGCTTTTCTTGTGCGCAACGACCTTTACAAAATGTTCAACATAATAAAAAAAGACGTTTCCGCGGGCCCCGCGCACACCGAGATGGAAAAAGTCCACAAGAATTGCCTGAAGGGCGCGGGCGAGCTTGTGGTGCCGCTGGTATACCAGGACGGAAAATGCGCGATGGGTGAAGAAGGCTCATTACGGTTGTTCAAGAGCCTTATGTGGGATAACGTTAAAGAAGTAAAGCAGAGGATGGAAGCCCTGCTCAAAGAAGGCGTTGCGCCGGACCAGCTAAAGAGCCACGTCGAGAACTACAACAAAACTGTAGACGCAGCGCTTAACTGCTGCAAAGAATAGCAAGGAGATTTATATGAATAGGGGCATAGCTGTTGCGCTTATTATCGTTGGAATAATACTGATCATTTACGGCGTCAAGGCTTCGAACTCGTTTAATTCTGATATTTCACGATTCTTTACGGGTTCGCCTACAAATAAAACGATATGGCTTATGATAGGCGGGGCGTTCGTGGCAGGCGTGGGATTTTTTGGTTTGCTCCGCGGGCCGAAGATGTGATCCGAGTTAACTACGATAATGGGAGGGTACTACAATGAAATATATGTTGTTTGTCTTGATATTTTTGCTTATGGCTGCGAACGTTTTAGCGGAACAAACAAAACCCTTGTTCATTATCACGCGCACCAAGAATACTAACGAGGTGCATTACGATGTCAATATTGGGCCTGACGGGAAATTGGACCCAGAAACATCCAGTCACAGCGTATTGGATAATGGCCGCTAAAGATGGGCACAGGGAAAAGCTGGGTTTTTTTGACAAAAAGGCGTACGGTTTTAAATGCAAGTACGATAAAGCAAACGGTATGTGCCATCTTGTGATAAAGTCGTTCAAAAAAAGAGAGATCGAAGTTTACGGCGGTAAAGAGGGCGGGAAAGCAGAGATAGTCATCGCTGGGGAACCAGCCTACCTTGAAAAAATGTTTATCACCGAGAGTGAAGGCAGGCCTTTTCCCAAGGTGCGTTCCATTGAACTCTTCGGCAAAAATAAAACAACCGGAAAAAAGGTTTATGAGAAGATCAGCATATAGCAAGACTGCTGCTGACATGGTCATCCATTTTAATATATAATATATCAGAACCTGTCCGGTTAAAATTTGAATAAAATCCCCCGATCAGGTAGAATGTTTCTGCAAAGGAACAAATCTACTGACGGAGGATTGATAAGATGCATTATAACACTATCATGAACCAATTGCAAACGTTTATTCCGAGACATCGTTTTGAAAACCTCGTTTCTCGTCATTTCGGGGACAGATACGTCAAAACCTTCAATTGCTGGAAACAACTAACAGTCATGCTTTATGCCCAAATCAGCGGCAAGGACAGCTTGCGTGATATTGTTAATGCTTTTCTGGCGCAAGCCGGAAAGCTCTACCATGTCGGCCTTGCCATTGTGCGCCGTTCTACTCTTGCCGATGCCAACCAGAAACGCGACTACCGCATATATGAAGGGTTGTTTTATGCCTTGCTTGAACGCTGTAAGAATATAACCCCTACACACAAATTCAAGTTTAAAAACCCATTGTTCATTTTTGACGCCACAGTCATTGACTTGTGCCTGTCAATGTTTTCATGGGCAAAATTCCGCACTACCAAAGGGGCTATAAAACTGCATTGCCAGTTAGACCATGCCGGGCAGATACCCACGTTCATGGTTGTCACAGATGCCAAAAAGCACGAAATAACCGTTGCCCGTTCTTCTTTTGACATTGTGCCGGACAGCATCTACTGCATGGACAAGGGCTATATAGACTTTGCCTGGTTTAATTCAATAGACACAGTAGGCGCTTTCTTCGTTACCAGAGCCAAAGACAACATCAATTACACTGTTTCCGGACAGCATCCTGAATCATCAAAAAACAGCGTAATTTCAGATGAAATTATCGCCTTGAACGGCTTTTATCAGAAGCAGGATTATCCCAAAGAACTGCGCTTGATCCGTTACTATGACAAGCAAACCGATAAACTGCTTGTTTTTATTACCAACAACTTCAAGCTTGCCGCTTCTACTATTGCTGGTATCTATAAAGCCCGCTGGCAAGTTGAAGTCTTTTTCAAGTGGATCAAGCAGAACCTTAAAATCAAAACATTCTTTGGCACTTCAAAGAACGCTGTGCTTACGCAGATCTGGATTGCCATGTGCTACTACTTGCTTCTGTCTTACATCAAATATCAGTCAAAATATAAATATTCACTGTTCTACCTGCACAAAGTCATTCAGGAAACGCTTCTTGAACGCCTCAATCTCATTGACTTACTTAATTTGAATGATCGATTGCTGCCTAAAATCAAAAACACAGACCGCCAACTAACAATGGCGTTCGCTTTTTAACCGGACAGAAGTGATAATATATAATATCGCGTTGGTGGTATTTTCAGGGGATTTGCCATAAAACAAAAATACTCAGCCTTGATCAAACCGGTTATCCTATTATTGGCGCTGTGCGTGTTCGTTTACTTCGCGCGCGTTTTTGGCCTCGGCGAAAGGCTGGCGGAGCTCAGGGATTTTATAAAGGGCCTCGGGGTTCTGGGGGCCGGTGGTGTTCGCGCTAATTTACGCTGTGGCGGTCACGGCGCTTGTCCCGGGTTCGGCGCTGACCATAGCTGCCGGGGCGCTCTTCGGAACGGCGCTCGGGGTTTTGACCGTAAGCGCGGCATCAACGATGGGCGCGGCGCTCTCTTTTCTGATAGCGAGGTATTTCCTGCGCGAATCCGTAGAGAAATGGCTCGGGGATAGCGAAAAGTTCGCGAGGCTCGGCGCGTTAACTGAAAAGTACGGCGCGGCTATAGTGGCCGTTACCCGCCTTGTCCCGCTGTTCCCTTTCACGCTCTTAAACTACGCTTTCGGCATAACTCGAATAAAGTTCGGGACTTATATTTTCTGGTCGTGGCTCTGCATGCTGCCGGGCACTGTGCTCTATGTCGCGGGCTCTGACATCGCCGCGAAACTGATATATTCAGGCAAAGCGCCGCGCGGGGCTGCCGCCGCGTTCGCGGTTTTCTGCGTCCTGCTCGTCATCCTTGTCAGGCGCGCGCGGGCGTACCTTAAGAAAAAGGAAAGCGGAGAATAACATGAAATACGATTATCACGCTGTTATAATAGGAGGCGGCAGCGCTGGCCTGGTGGTAGCCTCCGGCCTCGTCTCTTTCGGCGCGCGCGTGGCCCTAATAGAAAAAAGCGCGATGGGCGGCGAGTGCCTCAACACCGGCTGTGTGCCCAGCAAAACCTTTCTCAAAAGCGCGCACGCGCCGCGCTTGTAAAACGGGCGCGCGAGTTCGGCATTAAGGCCTCGTTCGAAGGCGCGGACATAAACAGGGTGATGGAACGGGTCCGCGCGGTTATCGCTTCGATCGCCCCGCACGACTCAAGGGAGAGGTTCATCTCGCTGGGTGTGGACGTTATCTACGGCGAAGCGGCCTTTATAGACAACCACACGGTCACCGCCGGCGAAAAAACGCTCACGGCGAAATATATTATCATAGCCTCCGGCTCCAAGCCCCTGGTGCCTCCTGTGCCGGGGTTAAACAGCATACCTTACCTTACCAACGAAAACATTTTTGACATTAAGACCCTGCCCAAACACCTGGTGGTGCTGGGCGGCGGGCCTATAGGCCTGGAGCTTGGCCAGGGTTTCCGCTACCTGGGCTCGGAAGTTTCCGTAATAGACCTTCAGCCGTCGCTTTTTCATAGAGACGACCCCGAAGTGGGCCCGCTCATGGAAAACATAATGTCCGGCGAGGGGATAGATTTCAACCTCGGCGCCAAAGTGACCGGCGTGCGGGCTGAGGGCGCTGGCCGCGCCGTTTCCTTCGAGCGGGGCGGCATTAATAAAGAGGTGAGCGGCGATGCGGTTCTTGTCGCCCTCGGCCGGACGGCGGACACCAAAGGGCTGGGGCTCGAGAAAGCGGGCGTAAAGACGGACACGCACGGCTACATCCCCACGGACGCCCACATGAGGACGAACGTAAAAAATATTTTCGCGTGCGGCGACGCCACGGGCCCGTTCCAGTTCACGCACATGGCGGGTTACCAGGCGGGCATCGTTGTGAGGAACATTATACTGCCGTTCCCCGCCAGGGCGGACTACTCGTCCGTGCCCTGGGCGACCTTCACTATACCCGAGGCCGCGCACGTCGGCTACACCGAGACATGGGCGAAACAGGAGGGGCTTTTCAGGGAGGCCGTCAAATACAGGCTGGCCGAGAACGACCGCGCCAAATCCGAAGGGGATACGGACGGTTTCATCAAACTGGTTCTGGGTAAAGGCGGAGGCTTATAGGCGCCACCATAGTCGGCGAGAAGGCCGGCGAGCTGATAGGAACGGCCGCGCTCGCCGTAAAAAAGAAGATGCATGCCTCGGTTTTCGCTGGTGTTATATTCCCGTACCCTACCGAGAGCGAGATATACGGTTCGGCCGCGTACGAAATACTTAAAAAGAAATTAAAACCCTGGATGAAAATGCTCGTTAACCTGCTTTTTTTAAGGTGACATGAATATATCTGTAGTGATGCCTGTTTACGGCGAACACAACATCATAAACACGGCCATAGCCGCGCTGAGGAACGCGCCGGGCGGCGGTGTGCTTGAGATAATAGTTGTCGACGGTGAGCCGGGCGCGCGGACCCTTAAGAGCATCGCGGACGGGAAAGTTGTCAGGCTGGTCTCCGCGCCAGGCCGGGGCAGCCAAATGAACGCCGGCGCCTTGAGGGCCGGAGGAGATGCGCTCTTGTTCCTGCACGCGGACACGAGGCTGCCGCCGGGAGCTTTCGCAGATATTGAAGAGGCGCTCAAGTATAACGGCGCGGGAGCGTTCAGCCTCGATATAGACACAAAAAACCCCATCCTCAAGTTCATAGCCCTCACCGCCAACTTGAGAACCAGGTTTTTCGCCATGCCTTACGGCGACCAGGCCTTGTTCTTTACCAAAAAATATTTTCAAAGCATCGGCGGCTACATGGATATCCCGCTTATGGAAGACGTCGAGATAATGCAGAGAATAAAGAGAACAGGAGGCAGCGTGACAATAGTGGATTCCAAGGCCGTGACCTCGGCGCGCAGGTGGGAGAAGGAAGGTGTCCTGCGGGCGACAGTTAGGAACAAGCTGATAAAGCTTATGTACAATTTCGGAGTTGCGCCGGAGAAGCTGGCGCAATACTATAAGTAAAGGAGCTCATTATGCCAGAGTATTATGAGAAAAAAGACCTCGCGGATTTCGGGAACATCACTGAGTTCGCGCCGGAACAGGGAAAGGAGTTTTTTGATTACTACGCAGCGGCGACTGCCGCGGGGAAGCTCAGCGAGCGGGAAAAGTCGCTGATCGCGCTTTCGGTCGCGACCGCCCTGCACTGCCCATACTGCATAGACGCCTACACTAACAAGTGTATGTCGCTCGGCGTGACCAACGATGAGATGATGGAGTCCGTGCACGTCGGCGCGGTGATGCTCGCGGGCATGGCGCTCGCCCACTCGACGCAGATGCGAAAGATAATAAAAAAGAAGGCTATGTAAAATAGACGGGGTGAAAATGAATACTATCAGCCATCTTGCCGCGCTCCGCGAGTCTTGCGGGCTGGAAGATTTCGAAGACAAACTGAGAGCCACTGACAAGTACCCGCTCAGGGCCGGAAAAGTCGAGGTGCTGCAGATGAACATCGGCAAGAGGTGCAACCTCTATTGCAGGCACTGCCACGTGGACGCCGGGCCCGGCAGGTCCGAGACGATGGGCCGGAAAGTTCTCGAAAAGTGTCTCGATATAATAGGTTCTTCGCGCTCGGTAAACACTGTTGATATAACCGGCGGAGCGCCTGAGATGAATCCGAACCTCAAATGGTTCATCGAAAGGGCCTCGAAGTGCGGCAAGAGGCTCATCGTCCGCTCGAACCTGGCGATCCTGACTGAAAAAGAGTACGAGGGGTTCGCAAACGTTTACGCGGGCGGAGGGGTTGAGGTGTGCGCCTCTCTGCCCGATTGCGGCGGCGATAAGACCGGCCGGCAGAGGGGAAAAGACGTATATAGCAAAGTTGTGCGGGCGATAAAGACACTCAACGGCAAGGGATACGGGTGCGACAAAAAACTCGTCCTGGACATTGCCCACAACCCGGCCGGGGCGTACCTTCCGGGCGACCAGAAGGCGCTTGAGCGCGACTACCGCGCGCGGCTCAGGAACGAGCACGGCATAGAGTTCAACAGCCTTTTTTGCATAACCAACATGCCGGTCGGGCGGTATTTCGATTACCTGCAGGAAACGGACAATACAGGCGATTACATGCTGGAGCTTGCCGGCAGCTACAACCCGCTGGCGGCCGAGAAAGTTATGTGCAAGGCGATGGTCTCAGTGTCATGGGACGGGCGGCTTTACGACTGCGATTTTAACCAGATGCTGGGCCTCGGCGTATCGTGCAGAAAATGTTCCACCGTGTTCGAGTTCGATGAGGCCGGGCTTGAGGGCAGAGAGATAGTGACCCACAACCACTGTTACGGGTGCACGGCGGGCAGCGGTTCTTCGTGCCAGGGGGCCACCGGTTGAAACCGATTTTGCCTGCTCAAAGAGAGTGCATAATTATTTTTACCAAGTACCCCTCACCGGGCAAGGTCAAGACGAGGCTTGTGCCGCCACTCGGCAAAGAGCAGGCTTGCGAACTCTACAAAACGATGGTTGTATCGACGCTGAATAAGGCCCGAAAATCCGGTAAAGATATTTTTATCTGTTATTCTCCTTCCCGTTCGCTGTCGGCCTTTATAAAATGGCTCGGTAAAGGCGAAAGATATATGCCGCAAAAAGGACGGGGCCTCGGCGTAAAAATGAAAAACGCTTTTAAAAGCGTTTTTGCTTCTGGATACGGCAAAGCGTTATTGATAGGCTGCGATATACCGGATATTTCCTCGGGACTGCTTAACGGCGCCTTAAAGGAACTGGGAAGGAGCGGTTCGATAATCGGCCCGGCGAAAGACGGCGGATACTATTTAATAGGTTTTAAAAAAGAAAGATTCCTGCCAGGCGCTTTTACCGGGATTAAATGGAGCACTTCTTCCGTGCTGAGCAAAACGCTGGAAATATTCAAACGTAACGGCCGTAAGGTCTGTTTCTCTCCCGAACTCTCCGATATTGATGTCGCCTCCGATATCGCGCGCAGATTGCTTACGCCATCAAGCTAACCCGATTTTAAAGCCGGAAGAAAAATAACAGGAAAAAAACGAATCAGCCTATTCTATTATACATATGAATATTGCAAAATATACTTATAAAACAGGCTAAAAAGGAGGCCTATATGTTTTCTAGAAACACAATGAATATTTTCCTGGCTTTGATCGTCGGGGCCCTAGCGGGCGCGGGCCTGGCCATTATCTACGCGCCGGCTTCGGGAAAAGAGACTCGAAAAAAAATATTTGACCTGGAAGAAGAGCTGGTGGGCGACGCCGAGGACCTGGTATCGAAGACAAAAGACAAGGTGCTCAAAGAGGCGGGACGCGTCCAGGACGCGGTTGGGGCCGGCGTCAAAACTTTCACAAAGGGCCGGTGATGAAACACTGCCGGGTGCAGCACAAGGGAGGCTTTATGATGTATGAAACGAACACGGAATTATTAAAGCAGTTATTTTCTGCTATTGAGCGGGGGGTGTGGGGTAGGGCCGGCATTTACCTGACGGATGAGTTTAAGTTCTCGGGCCCCACGCCCGAACCAGTTGATAAGAAGGGGTTTTTGGAGCTGCACCAGGCGCTGGTCAGCGCCATACCGGACTGGTCGTTTAACGCCCATGATTTCAAGGAGAGCGGGGAAAATGTCAGTCTTAAGGTCAGGATCTCCGGGACCCACTTAAAAGAGCTTAACCTGCCGCTTATGGGCATACGCTCGGTACAGGCGACCAACAAGAAGTTCTCTCTGCCGGAAGAAAAAGTGGATGTCACCTTTAAGAACGGCAAAATAACATCTTTCAAAGTTGAGATAGTGGCCAATGCCGGGCTTCCGGGTATACTTTCGCAGTTGGGAATAAAGGTGCCGGCTGTGGTATAAGAAGCATAAGCTTAGAGGATACCCTTGACAGCCAGCAGGGCTGTAACGGATATGATCATCCAGAGGATGGCGCCCAGAAGCACGGGTTTTATCCCGACCACCTTCAGGGTTTCGCGCGAGAGCCCAGCGCCTATGAGGAAGAGAGTGATAGTCAAACCTATTTTCGCTATCTGCACAAGCGAACTGTAAACGGGGCCGAAACCCGGAAGAAGCATGACCGCGACCAACGCCAGTACAAAGAATAAGATAAAATACGGCGGCGACACTTTCGCGGTCTTGTTCTTATAGATGACCGCCGCAATCAGCGACAGCGGAACTATCCAGAGAGCCCTTGTGAGTTTAACCGTCGTAGCTATCCGAAGTGCCTCAATGCCGTATTTTGCCGCGGCTCCAACGACAGAGCTTGTATCGTGGATCGCGATAGCCGACCATACGCCGAACTGGTTTTGCGTAAGCCCCAGCAGGTGGCCTATGGGCGGGAAGAGAAAGAGCGCCACCGAGTTCAGTATAAAAACAGTGCCGAGTGATATGGATATCTCGTTTTCGCTTGCGTTGATTATAGGGGCCAGCGCGGCAATGGCGCTCCCGCCGCAAATGGCCGTTCCTATCGATATAAGACGGGATATATTTTTGTTTACCACAAGGAGCTTGCCCATTACGTATCCCAGGGCCAGAGTCCCGAATATCGACACAACCGTGAACATCACACCCGTTCTGCCTGCCTTTATAACCTCACCGAAATTTAAGCCGAAGCCAAGCCCGACCACGGAGATCTGCAGGAGGTATTTGGTCACCTTGCTGTTGTGCTTTTTGTAGGGATGCCCGACCGTAAGCGCGAGCGCGAGGCCCAGCGCCAGCGCTATGGGTGGCGAGGAATACGGCGAACAGCAAAATAGCAGGCCAAGTAAAAACAATACCTGCCTGACGCGGTTCCCGCGGACAACAAAGAGGTCATTGAATATATCGTCTCTCATATTGCTACATTATACTAAATTAAAGCCCCTTGACATATATATCGTATTATTGTAATATATGGTTATACAAATATGAGGAGGCTTGCGTGAATGACGCGAAAATAGTGGATATCGACAAAGAACGGTGCACCGGATGCGGGTTGTGCGTTTCGATGTGCCCCCAGCGCATACTCTACCTGGACAAGAAAACAAAGAAATGCGCCGTGACGGACGAAACAAAGTGCGACCGTTTGGCGGGCTGCGAGAGGGCTTGCCCTGCCAACGCGATCAAAATAATCGGAAAGGAGAGCATATGGCGATCGATCTCAAAAAAGATAGTGAAGCGTTAAAGGCGCTGGGGCACCCGATAAGGCTTAAGATAGTCATAGGCCTGCTGGCAAACGGAAAGTGCAACGTCAATAAGATAGTAAGCAAGCTGAAGCTGCCGCAGTCAACCGTGTCCCAGCACCTGGCGAAACTTCGGCACGCGCATATTCTTGTGCCGCAGAAAGACGGCGTGAAATCCCACTACTGCATAAAGGATAAGAGGATAGAAAATCTGATAGCCGCGCTAAAAGGTTAAAAATATAGACCGTTGAAAAAGTCATCAACGGTCTTGATTACTCAGATTATTAAGGCAGATTACACAGATACACCTAACACCTACAAGCCTTAATCTATGTAATCATTGTAAAATCCGTGTAATCAGAGATTGCTGAGGTTTTCAACAATCTCAAAGGAGGAGTAAATATGGAGTTCTTAACAAAGGAAACATTCAAGGCCAAGGTGTACGATTTTGAGAAAAATAAGGAATGGGTTTTCGCAGGCGATCTGCCCTGCATCATAGACTTCTACGCAAACTGGTGCGGCCCTTGTCAGATGGTGAGCCCGATACTCGAGACACTGTCTAACGAATACAAAGGCAAGATAAACATCTATAAGATAGATACCGACAAAGAAAGCGAGCTCGCCGGCGTGTTCGGCATCAGCAGTATACCGAGCATCCTGTTCGTCCCCAAAAAAGGCAAACCGCAGATGCAGGTAGGCGCGCTTCCGAAAGAATCGTTCGTTAAGTCCATAAAAGAAATACTTTTAAAAGAATCCAAATGAAGGAAAATGACGGCCGGGAAGCGCCAAAAAAATAAGAGCACTCAGCCTGAACACTGCTAAGGCAAGTGCCGCAGAACATTAGCCTTGAATAGCCACCTGTTCGCTGTCGCAATAATGACAGCAAACAGGTGGTTTTTTTATCATTTTACATTTTCATACTTTAGGTTAGTATTAATGCGATATTCGTCATCATTTAATAACACCAAACAAGTTAAAATAATATCAATATTGCCCCGCCGGTTGAAAAGATAAAGGAGCCTGCCATGCTAAGTGAAATAAAAACGGTATCAAGCTGTATTTTATACAGCCGGCAAATATACCTGAGAGCGATAATGGTATTCGTTTCGGGTGTTTGTATATGCTTGGCGCCAGCAGACTGTTTAGCCGTGCCGATGACCGATCAGCAGATAACGAACGCCGTAGACCACATGTTCCTTGTCGACCCTGAACTGAGGGACAACCAGATAAATACTGAAGTGGGCTTTGGGATTGTCACGCTTTCCGGCGCAACTAATAACCTGATGGCAAAAGAGCGGGCTGCCGCTCTAGCCGAGACCGTAAGCGGAGTGCGCGGGGTGGTAAATACCATAGTTGTAAAACCCACGCCCAGGGCCGACGACGAAATAGCGAGGGATGTTAAACTGGCTTTGCTGTATGATCCCGCGACAAAATCATACAAATTCGAGCCGGCCGTTAAAGACGGTGTCGTAACGCTCGGAGGAACGGCGCAGTCGTATCGCGAGAAGCGGCTCATCCTGAACACCGCCGCTGGTGTGAGCGGCGTAAGGGATGTGAAAGACAGCATTGCAGTTAAGGTTATTAGCGAACGGCCTGATAAGGTGATCGCCGACGAGGTGCAAAACGCTATAGCCATCGATGTGTGGCTGGAACAGTGTGTGATCGTGACGAACGTCAAAGACGGCGTAGTGACTCTGACCGGCGTGGTGGGAAGCTCGGCGCAGCGAAGCCGCGCCATCGGGCTTGCCTGGACCGCCGGGGTGAGCCGTGTGAATGCCGAGGGGCTGAAGATAGAGCCATGGGACAGGCTTAAAGGCCAGCGCAAAGAGGCTATCAAAAGCGATGAGCAGATTAAACAGGCCGTCCACGACGAGCTTGTATATGACCCGCGGGTGGAACCGTTCAATACAAGGGTAGATGTGGAAAACTGCATCGTAACGCTCAGCGGTTGGGTCGATAACCTTAAGGCGAGGCGCGCCGCCGAACAGGACGCTATGAACACCGTGGGTGTTCAGCGTGTGAAAAACCTGCTTAAGATCCACCCGTCCGGGACGGTGGCGGATGACGCCCTTGCCAGGGAAGTGTCCACGGCCCTCCTACGCGACGCCGTTATTGACGGTTACGATATAAACGTGAAAGCGAAGAACGGCATAGTCACTCTAAGCGGCACAGTTGACACTGAGTATGAGAAAGCCCAGGCGGACGATATCGCTTCCAGGGCGAACGGAGCGCTGAACGTAAAAAACAACCTGGCGGTAAACTACCCCGGCCTGCCCTATTACGATCTAAACTACGACCCCGACTGGAACTATACGCCCTACTATTCTTACTGGGACGGGTACCGTGCGCCTTACTACTACTCCACGTGGCCTTACGTCAACGACGCGGAGGTCAAACAAAATATCGAAGAAAATATACTATGGAGCACGTGGCTGAACCGCAACGAGATAAACGTGCAGGTTACTGACGGCGTCGCGACGCTTACCGGCAGCGTAGACAGCTGGTTCGAGTTCAATAAAGCTACCAGGTACGCCTACGAGGGGGGCGCGAAAAAGGTTATCAACAAAATCACTGTTAAGTAAATCTCTGCAGTAATGCCGGGGACGGTTATTTATGATCTACAACACAGAAATATACAGGTCGAATAAACCGGGTGCAAAATTCAAATTAGCTATCACAGCGGTATTCCTGGCGCTGGCAGCGATATTGTTCGCGTATTATAAAACCATGTACTCATCCGGACAAAGGGACAGGAACGCGCCCAACGGAATAATCGCTGTGTACAGCGTGGAAAAAAAGGCGTTCGTGAACGTATCGATAGTAAGAAAGTCTGATGCCGAATGGAAAACACTGCTTAGCCCCGAGCAGTATTACATAACAGTAAGGCAAGGCACGGAAAAACCGTTTGCGAATAAATTCTATGATAACAAAAAGAAAGGCCTCTACCGCTGTGCGAGGTGCGGCACAGACCTTTTCAGTTCCGACAAGAAATATGATTCCGGTTCCGGCTGGCCCAGCTTTACAGCTCCGGTTGCGGAAGAAAATATCACCCTCAGAAATCGCCTGACGTTTCTTGGCATCCGTACGCGGGTGTTTTGCGCCCGCTGCGCGCTTATCTTGGCGAAGTATTCGGCGATGGCCCGCCCCCGACGCACAAGCGCTACTGTATGGATTCGCCGGCGTTTGAGTTCGTAGAGCAGCAACCGGCAAGAAAATAACGGAATCGTAATATGATGCTTTATTGTACTACAGGAACAAAATGGAAAGCACGGTAAGAGCATTGATCGCATATGATGCAAAGCTCAGGAAGTCCTTGTATAGGCTTCTTGCCGTATATTTTTTATTTGTAATCGTATTGATGGGGTTAGGGTATGCCTATTTCGAAGACCGCAAAAAAGAAATACTTAACCAGAGAAAAGAAGAGTTGTCGACCATCGCGGAATTAAAAGTAGAACAAGTGGTCAACTGGCGGAACGAACGCCTGGCCGACGCTTCAAAACTTGCGCCGATATTTGAAGATTCCAATAAAATAAGCCAGCTTTTGAAGGTCATGAATAAAGATGAACGAAATAGAATGTTTTACAGATGGACCAGACAATTTTATGATCATTTGGAATATAAAGGTATTTATCTTTATTCAACCTCGTTGAACGAGGTTGCGTTTAAAAGCGAAAACGCGGACTCCTCGCTTGGCAGATATGAACACGACCTGGCATCCAGCGCCGTAAAAAATAAAGAAGCGGTCATGTCAGACCTGTACAGGAACGGGTCCGGCATATCGGTGAATCTAGATATTTATGCCCCGGTTGTCGAAAACCGTGCCGGCGGCGCTGGTGTTGTGGGCCTTCTGTTATTAAGGATTGATCCGGAAAAATTCCTTTTTCCATTCGTGCAGACCTGGCCCGTTGAGACCAAAACATTTGAAACTTTGTTGGTGAGAAGAGAAGGCGACAATGCCCTTTATTTGAACAAACTTAGGTTCCTACGTAACGCCGCACTTTCGTATTTTGTCCCACTAAGCAGCAAGCGGTCACCCGCAACGATGGCCGCCAGCGGGTTTGAAGGCCTTACCGAAGGCATTAACTACCGTGGCAATCTTGTGGTGGCGGCAATTAAGGCTGTGCCAGGTTCGACATGGAAACTGATCGCAAAGATAGACAAAGAAGAGGTTTACGCACCGGTGAGAAGAAGGGCGCTGCTTATATCGCTGCTTGTGTTGTGCAGCGTGCTGGCGGCCGGTGCGATAGTAGGGTCGATATGGTACCAGCAGATAGGAAACATTTATAAAAAACAATATGAAGCTGAGGTAGAGCGTAAGACGATCGCGAAAAAATATGATTATCTTATAAGATATGCGAACATTATTATCCTAATCCTCGATAAGGACTTTAAAGTGATAGAAGCTAACGATAAAGCGCTTAGCTCTTACCAGTACTCCAGGGCGGAAATGCTTGAGCTGAACGCGAAAGACTTGCAGGCGCCAGAATCTCTTGAAGCATTTACAAATGAATTCGATATACTCAACAGGAAAGGGAACCATATATTTAAAACCTATAATCAACGTAAAGACGGCAGCACGTTCCAAGTGGAAATGAATTTGCAGCACTTTGTCATAGAATGGAACGAATTTTACCAGGTCATTATTAGAGATCTAAGCTAAGGAGAAAACTATGGAAAAACAAGAAAGCAGTGTCAAGAAGGCGGTCAGGGAAACCGTAATAAAGACAGCCGAAGAGATCAAAGAAAGCCTAAAGGGCGCCGGCAAAGAAGCCGTGAAATTGTCCGGCAAGGCTGTCGGTACAGCCGTAGATACTGCAAAGGACGCGATTCAGGGGTTCAGGGAAGGCATAGATGAAGTCCGGAAAAAGAGAAAGAACGGCTGAAAAGCCAGGTTAGACGCAAGGTAAGCCCCTTTTAGGCCATGGATTTATGTAAAGTGTATATTTACAATATCTGCTATTAACCACGGTGCATATTTTTTCATTTTAACAACAATAAAGAGGAAATAAGTCAGTAAATTGTGGAGTTTGGTAATGTTATGGAAGCTTTAGTTAAATTATAATTAAAGCGATGAAGAGAAAAGTCAGCAGGAATTGCCTTCCGGTAAGGACGGAAATGCTGCAGATGAAAAAAGGCGTGCCCGCGTGCACCTTGAAGAAACGCCGCGCCGAGCGGCTTATCCAAGAACTTAAGCTGCACCAGACAGAGCTCGAACTTCAAAACGACGATCTTACCATCCTCCGCCAATTCGCCGAAACCGCTCGCGATAAGTACCTTGACCTTTACGACTTCGCGCCCGTAGGTTATTACACTATTGACATCAACGGTGTTGTTCTGGACGCTAACCTTTTCGCGGGCCACCAGCTGGGGATAAATAAAGATCATTTAATAAATAAAAGGTTCTCGTCATTCGTGGCCGAGGGTTACAGGGATTCCTTCAGCTTGTTCCTGAGCCACGTTTTGGTGTCCGGAGAGCGGTGCACCGGCGAAGTAATGCTTAACGCGGTTAAAAGGGCGCCGTTCTTCGCCAGGCTTGACGGTGTAAAGATAAAATCTCCTGCGGGGCCGCCGCAATGTTACGTAGCGGCCATAGATATAAGCGACCGAAAGAAACTAGAAGAGGTCCTGTCACGCGACAAAGAAGCGCTGGAGAAGATCGTCAGCGAAAAAACACGCGACCTGCTGTACGCCAGGCTGGAGATAGAGCAGTCCAAACGGCTTAAAGACATAGGAATACTCGCGGCTACGGTGGCGCACGAATTAAGAACCCCGCTCGCCGCCATAAAACTAGCCGCGTATAACATTAAAAGGAAAATCCAAAGCACTGAATTCGACGCAAAGCTGCTTAACATAGAGAAAAAGGTTTTTGAAAGCGACTGCATAATTAATAATCTTTTGTTCTACTCCCGCCTTAGACCGCCGCAGTATGAAAAAACTAACATCAGGGACATAATAAGCGACTGCATCAATTCAGCGCATGGCAGGAACGCGGGCAAAAAAGTAACTATAGCTGCGCAGTACGCCTCTGAAAAAGGGATAGTTTTTACTGCCGATCCGTTCCAGATGAAAGAGCTATTCAACAATATCTTCTACAACGCCTGCGACGCTGTAAAGGACCGCTCCGGAATGGTCACGATCAATGCCGGTATTCAGAGCGGATTTGTCGGCATTGCCGTCAGGGATAACGGCTCGGGCATCCCAAAGGAGATACTGGACAGGATATTCGAGCCTTTTTTTTCGACAAAAGCCAAAGGAACTGGGCTCGGCCTTGCGGTGTGCGATCAGATCGTTAAACTTCACAACGGCACAATTAAGATAGAAAGCGAAGTAGATAAAGGAACGACTGTAACAGTGAACCTGCCTTTTAGAAATACCCCCGTTTGAGCCAAAAATCCCATAACAGTGTAAATAGTTAAGGTGTAAACAAAGTCAGTTTTTAAGAGAAATACAACATTGAGTATCGCGGGCCGACTTTGTATACTTTTGTTGGCATTTAAAAATGTTTAAGGAGGACAAAATGAAAAGACTGGCATTGCTGGTATCGGTTATGTTGGCATCCGTCGCCTTGGGTTTGGCGGACGATACGACCAAAATGGCGCCCGTGAAAAGGGACGGGATACAAACAGTAAATATTAATGATATTAGGGAGTTCGACGCAAAAGAATCTCTGAAAAAAGTACCGCTTATCACCGACAAATTTATATTCAATATATATTATTTCGAGCCCAAACAGCTGCTCTATTTTCACAAACACCCGAACAACGATGAACTGTTCTATATAACGGAAGGCAGAGGGCAATTCACTGTGGGCAGTGACCAGATCATGGTAGACAGCGGTTCCGTTGTTTACGGCCCGGCTAACGTACCGCACGGCCTAGTGAATTCCGGCAATAAGGAGCTGGTTATGATCTCGGTGCAGGCTCCGAAGCCGGTACAGATCACATATATTGAAAATTCAACGGTGGGCTGTCCGGTTTGCGGGCAGGAAAATATAGTGCCTGTGGGCGCTAAAGAAGGCGACATTATAACGTGCCCCAGATGCCACGCGAAACTCAAATTATCCAAGACAAAAGACGGCAAGTGGGTGGCAACGCAGCTTTAGTTAAAGCATGTAGACCAGAAACGAAGCATCTAGGAGGAATCAAATGAAAGGATTAGAATGCAAAGTTTGCGGATTTATAGCGATTGACGGAAAAGCTCCGGAGAAATGCCCTGTGTGCCTTGCACCAAAGGAATCGTTCAAGGAGGACCCGATTGCCATCGTTGAGCCGTCAAAGGACACAGAAAAACTTGAGACGAACAAAAAGCATATACCGCAGATATCCGTTACAAAAGCGTGCAAGCTTGTTCCGGACGAGTGCGAGGATGTCAATATAAGGATAGGCGAGGTCATCCATCCTATGCTGCCCGAGCATTATATCATGTACATCGATGTTTACATTGATAAAAAATATGTGTCACGAACGTACCTGGCACCAATTAACATGAATCCGGCAGTCGGGCTGCACCTGAAAGTGTCAAAAGGAAGGATCACGGTGATCGGGAGGTGCAACATTCACGGCGCGTGGATGAGCGAGGCAGAGCTTTAAACAACAGCTAAAAAAGCAAGGAGGGAATATGGATAAAGTAACAGGTTTTGAAATACCAGCCGAAAAGATGGACAGGGCGAAGAAATTCTTTAAAAAGGTCTTTGGCTGGAAGATTGACGCCCACAAAGAGGATTATTACCACATAGAAACTGTCGATACGGATAAAAACTGGATGCCAAAAGAAAAAGGCGCGATCAACGGCGGGATATTCAAAAGAGAGTCGAAGTCAGACAAGGTTACGGTCGTGGTTGACGTGCCTTCAATAGAAAAGACGCTAAAGGCCGTTAAAGGATCGGGCGGCAAGGTAGTAACGGGCAAAACAGAGGCAGGTGAGTGGGGGTGGTGGGCTGAGGTCATGGATACAGAGGGTAATATTCTGGAGCTTTGGGAGGACATGGATTGAACGCCGGTCTTTGCCGGTTTTATAAATATACGCCTGTACTTCAGCTGTCATGACGGAAGGGCAATAGAAAGAAAAAGAAGTTTCGCGGTCATAGAACCGCGGGGCTTCTTTGTATTTTGCATGGCGGCCAGAAATAGCCGGATTTCTATAGTAGAAAAAAGTCAGCTAATTCCGGAAAAAGGTTATTGATATATGCGGTTAATAGTTGTACAATTTTACTTAAACTGTAAACACATTAGAGGGGTGGAAAATGAGCGAGACAATTCTTATCGTAGATGACGAAAAAGAATTCAGGGAAGAGCTGGTGTGCAGTCTTGACGAGTATAATGTCATTGAAGCATCAGACGGGCAGAGGGCGCTTGAGATACTTAATAAACCTAACGAAGTAGACCTCGTTATTCTCGATTACAAAATGCCGGGTTTGACAGGGACTGAAATACTGAGCGTAATCAAGAAAAGGGACCCCGAGCTTAAAGTCATCATTCTTACGGCGTTTAGCTCGAAGGATATCGCCGTTGAATCGCTCCGCGGGCAGGCTAACGATTATTTGGAAAAACCGGTAAATATAGACAAACTGAAGCAGATAATCGAAAAGCTGCTCGAAGCGTCCAAGCATAAAAACGAAGCCGGTGCTACGGAGATACAGCAAAAAATAAACAGGATAAAACGCTATATCGAAAGGAACTGGCTGAGAAAAATATCACTCGAAGATGCGGCCAAGGCCGCGGGCCTTAGCCCGAAATATCTAAGCAGGGTTTTTAAGGATATAGCCGGAACAGGATTTATGGACTACAAACTTAAGATAAAAATAGACAAGGCGCGGCTGATGCTGGCCGAAACCGGGTGCACTATAAGCGAGGTTTCTGACAAGCTGGGATACATGAACCCGGAATCATTCATGCGCATATTTAAAAAAGTCACTGGGGCCACGCCTACGGAATCAAGAAAAAAGAAAAAATTCAGGAAGTCATGAACGCTAAAGCTTTATCCCTCGATGGAACAGGGTACCAAAAAGGCGTTCTCAGAGCTTTAGAGTTCATTGTGGTAGCCGCCGCATTTTTCTATCTCGCCGCCAAAGATTTTCTGCTTTTCCAAACTATTTCAGAAACATTCAGTATCATGGCAGGGTTTGGCATATTCGCCCTCACATGGAACGCCCGCCGTTATATGAATAACGGTTTTTTTGTTATTCTTGGCATAGCATACCTGTTCACAGGGTTCATAGATATTGCCCACACGTTCTCTTTCACGGGAATGAATGTTATATCACCCCTAAGCCGGCAGGATGCCGGCAACCCAGTTGTGGTTAGCACGCCCGATCCCTTCAGGCAGTATCCTTCCTTATAGCTCCATTTTATATTGGGAACAGGATCAGCTCCAGATATTTTAGCGCAGTATATTTTTTATTTGTTACAGCCGTATTCGCGTTTGTGTACAAAGGCTGGTTCCCCGCGTGCTATGTTCAGGGCTCGGGGTTTACTTTATTTAAAATATTGTGCGAGTTCGTGATAGTGGGGTCTTTTGCAGTCTCAGCTTTTATAACGCTTAAAAAAGGCAAATCACTGGACAGTGAAGTGTCAAAATATTTCGTGCTTTGCCTGCTTTTCGCTGTCCTTAGTGAAATAAGCATAGCACTTTATAATAATCCCAATGGGCCAATGAGCATTGCAGGCCATTTCTTCAGGATGGTTTCGGCATATTTCATTTACAAGGCAGTCATAGAAACCGGGTTTAAAAGGCCTTACGATCTTTTGTTCCCGAGCCTGAAAAATGAAATGGACCTTACGCGTAAATGCCTGGATATATCGAGTGATATGAGCGTGATCATAGAAGCGTCACGGGTTGTGAGTATGATAAATGTTAAAGGCTGTGAGATGCTAGGTTATGAAAGAGAAGAGATTATCGGCAAGAACTGGTTCAATACATTTGTTCCCGAAAGGTTTAGGAATGAAGCGGAAGATGCTTTTAGCAGGCTTATATCAGGAGAAATGAAGTTTGTGGAACAAATTGAACATCTAATACTGCTAAAAGATGGGAGCGAACGTTTAATATCCTGGCGCAACAGCCTGCTTAAAGATGACAGTGGAAATATAACGGCAGTCCTTAGCTCTGGAGTCGATATCACAGAACAAAAGCTAACCGAACGCAGGTTGAAACGGGCACATGAACTGCTTGAAGCCGTGACCAGGGGTACCGAAGTGATAATAGCAGCGATAGACACAGACTTTCGCTACATATTTTTCAATGAGTCTTATAAGGAAGAGATCAAGCTCCTGAGCGGTAAAGATATCAGCATCGGCATGAGTTTGCTCGATGTTTTCTCTCAGATGCCGGAACAGCTCAAGATCATTGTCGGCGAGTGGGAGAAGGTGCTTAAAGGTGAGAATCTTACCAGAAAAATAGAATACGGCGATCCAAAGTTATATCGAAGAACTTATTTGTCACAGCAGACCCCGATAAGAGATTCCGATGGCAAGATCTCCGGTGCCGGCGAGGTGGCGTATGATATCACTGAAAGAGAACTGTCGCAGGAAGCCTTGATCGAAAGTGAAAAACGCTGGCAGGTCCACGCGGTAAGGTTCGCATTACTCTCAGAAGTGGCGGTTAAGCTTTTGCAGTCGCCTGAACCCCAGAAACTCGTAGAGTCTCTATGCCGCAAAGTAATGGAGTATCTTGACTGTCAGGTATATTTCAATTATCTTGTGGATGAAAAAACCGTAAGGCTTCACCTTAATGCTTATTCCGGTATCCCGGAAGAAGAAGCCAAGCGCATCGAATGGCTAGAATATGGTTCGTCGGTCTGCCGCTGCGTGGCAAGGGACAGGAGCCGCGTGGTTGCCGAGCATATTAATTCTTCACAGGATGAAAAGACGAAGTTAGTTAAATCCTACGGCATAAAAGCATATGCGTGCCATCCGCTGACAGCAGAAGGAGGAAAGGTCATAGGGACACTGTCGTTCGGTACCAGCCGCCGCGAGACATTCAGCGAATCTGATCTGTCTTTCATGAAAGCGGTGACAAACCACGCAGCGGTCGCCATAGCTAAGCTTAATTATGAAAAGGGGCTCGATGACCTCGCCAGGTATCCGCGCGAGAATCCGAGCCCGGTTATGCGCGTGTCCAAAAACGGTGTTTTGTTATATGCAAACGAGTCGAGTTCAATTCTCTTGGAGAAATGGGGCTGTAAAACCGGTTACATGGTGCCGGGCAATGTAGCCGATATGATAAGAGAATGCCTTGTTTCAAGAAAAAACCAGCATTTTGAGACCGATGTTGGGGACATTACCTATACGCTGGAATTTGTGCCGATCAGAGAAGAAGGTTTTGTTAATATTTACGGCAAGAACATAACGGAGCTTAAGGAAAGGGAAAAGGATCTTCTCAGGATAAACAGGGTCCTCCAGGCTCTCGGCGGAAACAGCCGGTCAATAATAAGCGCCACAGAAGAATCGGAATACCTTGACGCTATATGCAACATAATAGTAAGGGACTGCGGGTATGCCATGGTTTGGGTAGGGTACGCGGTGGAAGACGAAGAGAAATCTATATGGCCTGCCGCATATGCGGGTTTTGAACAGGGATACCTTGATACTTTGAACCTTACCTGGGCTGACGCGGAGCGAGGCCGCGGGCCAATCGGTACGGCGATAAGGACAGGACAGATCAGTATATGCAGGAACATAAAGACTGACCCTAATTTTGCACCATGGCGCGAAGAGGCCTTGAAGAGAGGATATGCTTCGTGTATAGTTATCCCTTTAACGGCATATGGGAAAACGTTTGGGGCAATTTCTATATACTCGCAGTCAATAGAAGTGTTCGCGGACACCGAAAAGAACCTCCTTGCAGAGTTGGCAAACGACACGGCTCACGGTATTCACACTATTAGGCTGCGCGTGGAACACACTAAATCCGAAAAGGCACTCAGGGAAAGCGAAGAAAAGTTCAAGCTTATCGCTACAAATACTCCGGACCATATTTTTATACAAGATACGGAGCTGCGGTATGCCTGGGTAGTCAATCCGCAGCTTGGCTTAAGCGAAACGGATATGATAGGGAAGACGGATCTAGATATTTTATCCAGATCCGATGCTGATGAACTTGTAAAATTAAAGAGAAAAGTCATTGAAACCGGTATCCGGGAATATGTAAGTGTTCCTCTTACTTCCAGAGACGGGAGTGTCCAGTTTTTTGAGGGCTCATACATTCCCAAGCGCGATTCGTTCGGCAGGGTGGACGGCATCATAGGATACTTTAGGAACGTGACCGAACGGAAAGCAATGGAAGGAGCGCTAAAAAAGAGTGAAGAACTTTACCGTACCCTTTTTAATGGGATGACTGAAGGGTTCAGCCTCAACGAAATAATATACGATGATAAGGGAAAGCCCTGCGATTACCGGATATTAGATGTAAATCCGGCTTTTGAAAGGTTAACGGGATTGAGGCGGGAAGATATTATTGGAAAAAAACAAAGCGAGGTTGCGCCTGACGATGACCCGCTCTTCGTGCGGGAATATATTAAAATGGCGTCAACTGGCAAGGCGGTCCAATTCTCATACTATTCACCCGCTCTGCAAAAATACCATCAGGTGTACGCGTTCAGTCCTTTACCGCACCAGTTCGCCGTGTTGTTCCTTGATATAACTGAACAAAAGAGGGCCGAAGAAATACTAAAAAGGGACGTAAGCATGATAGAGAAGCTGGTCGTTGAAAGAACAAAGGAACTGATGAATGCCAAGGTTGAACTGGGAAAGTCAAAACGCCTTTCGGATATCGGCACACTGTCTGCTACCGTCGCCCATGAGCTCCGCAACCCACTTGGTGTGATAAGGACAGCCGTTTATAACATAAGAAAAAAGAACCAGAGCGGGAACCTTGGGAGCCATATAGCGAACATTGAAAAAAAGATAAGCGAGAGCAATCAGATAATCAACAACCTGCTAAATTATTCACGCATAAAAGTTCCTAACTTTGAAGATGTAAAGGTGCACGACGTTTTGGACGAGTGCATAAATTTTGCGAGGGACAAATATGACAAGAATAACATAGAATTTGACAAGCAGTACGAGCTTGTCAAAGACGTGAGCATCAAGGCCGATTCCATTCAGCTAAGAGAGGTGTTTAGTAACGTTCTCGATAATGCAAGCCAATCCATAAGCAAAAGTAACGGCAGGGTCGAGATCAGAGCGGAGCTTGATGAAAAAAATAATGTTATAATAACATTTAAGGACAACGGTACAGGCATTGAGCAGGCAAACATGGAAAGGCTTTTTGAGCCGTTCTTTACGCGGAAATCAAAAGGAACTGGACTTGGCCTGACGATTTGCAACGAGATCGTAAACCTCCATAACGGGGCGATCAATATTGATAGCGAATTGGGGAACGGGACAACGGTTGCTATATCACTGCCTGTAACACAGGCTCTTGGGGGAGGGAGGCAAGATGAAAAATAGGATATTGATAGTTGATGATGACGAAGAAATGTGCGAAGAACTATCCGAGGTGCTTACGGATGAAGGCTACATTATAAGCGCGTTAATAACGGCCTAGAAGGTAAAAAACATATAGATCACGGCAATTACGATGTTATACTTCTTGATATCAAACTGCCCGGGCTTACAGGCTACGATATTCTAAAGACTACAAAAAAGGATCCGGAAAAATGCAAAGATACTCGTTCTGACGGGCAGGCCAATGACTAAAGAATCGTTCAACACAAAGAATCATAAAGAAGACGAAGAAGAGAATGTCTTGAAACTCGCCGACGCAGTAATCAGCAAACCTTTCGACGTACAAAAAATACTGGACACTATAAAACAGTTTACCTGCTAGAGGGGTCGGCATTTAAAGCGCATTTACCCGTTAACCACGGGGAAATGCGCTTTTTTCCATATGGGATTTATGTATATATTTTGTGGCCATTAGAAGATATATTAAACCAGGTTTTTCCCAGGGATGGAAAAAAGTCAGTAAATAGAAGAAAAAAACGATTGGAGCTAATTGTCATAAAAGCTATATTTACGATGAGGGAATTGTGAAGAAGAAAACGGTGCTTATCATTGATGATGATCGTACGTTGCTAAACGAGCTTAAAACTATGCTTCAATTAAACGGCTACGATGCCGAGGTGCTCGATGACACCTCGCGCGCTGTAAGGGTCGCAGAGGAAATACAGCCGGAGGTTATACTTCTTGACCTGAAAATGTCCGGGAAAAGCGGTTTTCAGATAGCTGATGACCTGAAAACATTTTGCAGGGACAGTGAATATACCGGTCATCGCGATGACGGGCTATTACACCGAGCAGCAGCACAAAAAGTTCACTCTTTCCCTTGGCATAAGTGATTTCCTCATCAAACCTTTCGACCCCCAAGCGCTGTTATTAACAATCGACAAGCATTTTAACGCAAAAATAAGTACGTCCTGGGAACAAACCTCCATGGGAGCCATTTCAAGCAAGCAATACACAAATCGATCTCTAACATCAGACCCCGGATAAAGGGTAATATAAACAATGAGAATAAGGAGGAAGCCATGAAGATAGTACCTTTCATAAGAAACAGCCGTAACCCCTACGACACTGTCCGTGATGATGTTGAGAAACTTCTCAGCACAGCGTTTAACAGGACTCCGTTCGCGTGGGACAAAGACCTTTCCGTCCCGTCCATGGACATGTGGGACGACAAAAACACGATATTCGTCGAAACGGACATACCCGGTATGGAGGCCAAGGACATAAACGTAAGCGTAAAAGATGATCTTCTTACAGTGTCAGCGAAAAGGGAAGTATCTAACGAAGAAAAGAGGAAAGACTTCTATTACAGTGAACGCTACGAAGGAAGCCTCTACCGGGAAGTTAAACTTCCAGGTAAGGTTGATATTTCAAAAGTCAACGCCGAGTATAAAAACGGTGTTTTAAAGATCGCCATGCCTAAAAAAGAAGAAGCCGGGAGCGGCGAGATAAAAATAAACGTGAAATAGGTCCGCCGTCGCGGGATGGGGAAGTTTAACAGGTTTATAAGATGATATTATTCTCGGTTATAATCTCTTTAATTTCATTATGGTTCGCGGTATTCTTTAGGCTGTCAATAAAAGAGCTAAGGAAAATATTGCAATGTTATAGGGTCAAGAGCATTTAGAGGCTATCAATGGTTCTGTTTAAAAACAGACAGGACGCAGGTGAAAGACTGGCAAAACGGGTTGAAGCAATTAACGTAAAAAAACCAATAGTACTCGGTATTCCGAGGGGTGGAATTGAGGTTGGTTATCCGATAGCTCATAGTTTATCGTGCGATTTGGAGCCAATAACGTTACGTAAACTACCAATTCCGGAAAACGATCAAATGGGATTCGGTGTTGTAACTCTGGATAAGGAAGTTATTTTAAACAGAGACCTGCTGCAAGGCCTGTTCCTTGAACAAAATGGGATCGACTCAATAGTAGAGGACGTTTATTCGGAAGTTCTCCGGAGAGACAAGGTTTACAGGGGGAACAGGCGGTTTCCCGAGCTAAGCGAAAACTCTGTGATTATAACAGACGACGGGCTTGCAACAGGTTACACTATGCTGGGCGCTCTAAGGTTTGCTCGCAGCAGAAAAGCGTTAAAGACGCTGGTCGCTGTACCGGTAGCGCATAGGGAAGCATACGAAATGGCAGCGAAAGAGGCCGAAAGCGTTATTTGCCTGCACGTAAGCGATGCTTCTCAGTTCGCTATCGCGTCATTTTATAAAGACTTTCACGATCTCAGCGATCAGGAAGTACTAAATACACTAAAGAAATCAAGGCGGCCGGGGAAATGAAAAAAGAAGCAATGCTTTATGAAAATAACAGTGACGGCTCGGTTCATTGCTATCTATGCGCGCATCATTGCCGCGTGGATAACGGCCGGTGGGGTGTGTGCGGGGTCCGGTCAAATATCTGTGGAAACCTCTTTACTTCGGCCTACGGAGAAGTTATCGAAGCGGATGTGGAAGCAGCTGCCGGAAGTAGTCGTTTGTTTAGTCTCGGGAAAAACATCTATTCGCTCGCTGTGGCAGGATGTAATTTTAAATGCACCTATTGCAACTGCCGGCATATCTCGCAGATATCAAAAACGGATTTGAACGATAAGCTTGGATACGAGCTGAACCCACGTGATATAGTCGAGAATGCTCTTGAAAACAACTGCCAGTATATAAGTTTTGGATACTCTGAACCCACGGTGTATTTCGAGTACATGTATGACATCGCAAAGCTCGCTAAAAAATCAAATATCAAGAACGCTATGGCGACCAACGGTTACATGACAAAAGAAGCCTTGGACATCATAAAACCCTATATTGATGTTTATATGGTCAACCTTATGAGCATGAGGGACTATTTTTATAAGGAAGTATGCTGTGCGAAAGTAAGTCCTGTGCTTGAGACTATAAAGTACTTAAGACGCTTGGAGCTTAAATTCGAGGTCTACACCACGGTCGTGCCCGGTAAGAACGATTCAGACTATGACCTTAAAGGGATAGCTGAATTCATAGCCGGTGTTGGGCGTGATATCCCATGGCATATTATACGGCTGGAGCCCAGCATAAAATATATCGATAGCCTGCTTTCTCCCCGAGAGGCAATACAGAAGGCCAAAAAACTCGGCAGGGAAAAAGGCCTGAGGGTTATCGATTCGATCAATGATATTTATCCTGCGATGGTTTGACACGGCAGCAATAGTTGGTAGAGCATTTATACAATATAATAAATACTTCCCAGATAGCATAAGCAAACTAAATGAAAAAGAAAATTATGGTAGTGGATGATGATAAAGAATTCCTTCAGGAACTTACAGAACTGTTGGTTTCAAACGGATTTGACGTAACGTCGTTTTGCGATGGCGATAGCGCTCTAAAAATGATCAATGGTGTCATGCCGGACGCCATCTTGCTTGACCTCAAAATGAACAACGTTAGCGGTTTCCAGGTTGCGGACAGGCTTAAAAGCATGCCGGAAGCCAAAAAGATACCGGTGATAGCTATGACGGGTTATTATACTCAGGAAGAATACAGTCTTTTAAACGAAATATGCGGGGTTAAGAAGTGCATAACAAAGCCTATAAACCCTGATAAGATCGTATTGGAGATAGAAAATATTATTGCAGGGGGGGTGATGAGTATGAAAAAGCGCAAAAATAGTAAAAAAGCTCGCGCCAAAAGTTCTGCCGAGTTGAAAAAAGGAAGTAAGTTCACCTGTGCCGAATGCGGACTGACTGTCATGGTAGACCAATGCTGTGATTGCGGTGGCGATCACGAACTGCTTTGCTGCGCGAGCCGATGCACTGCGAATTGTAAGGTAAATGATAAAACAATGTAACTACAGGGAGGAAAAAATGAAAATTTGGATATGCAAAACTTGTGACTATATTTATGATGAACGTGAGGGCGACACTGAAAGCGGCATAAGGCCATGGGTCAAGTACGAAGACCTGCCTTCAAACTGGGCCTGTCCGGCTTGCGGTAACACGAAAAAGGAATTCGTAAGCATTGAGTCTAACAGTGATATGGATTACATAGATGATAAGACAAAAGTGGACAAAAAAATTCACGAAACCGTATTTGCGTGATAATTGCACTGTAATTTTCTTAAACATTATAAATAACAATGTTTCATTGCTATGTTCTTGTTTGCCGAACTATTAAGAAGAACGTTGGAGGATAAAATGACTAAGATCGAGAAAGAACTTATTGACATGCTTAACCAGGGCCTGCGGCTGGAACATGCCGCGCGTATCCAGTATCTGGCTCATGCGGAATTGATAAAAGGCGAAAATGCCGAATCGCTTATAAAGAGGCTACAGGAAATAGCATCTGACGAGCAAAAACACGAAGAGATGTTCCGCAATCTTATAGGCAACTATTTGAACGGTGAGCCGCTAATGGACCTTGCCGAAACCCATAGGGCAAACGGCCTTAAAAGTATTCTGGAAGTAAACCTCAAAGGTGAAAAAGACGCTATTAATTATTACAAGCAGGTATACCAGAAAGTTACGGAAAACAAGAAAGATCTCGAGTATACTTTTGAAAGGCTCGAACATGATATACGCCATATTATTATAGATGAAGAGGAACACGTTTCAGAGCTATCACTTCTGCTCGGTCTATGAAAGCCGGTGTTTTTGGGGTGGTATTGAAATAATACTTGTAAAATAGGTTCTATCTTGACAGCGCGAAGGCGCGTTTGGATCAATTTTTCAGGAACTGGGATGTTGATCCATTTGAGCCGGACGTACTAAGTCAGTTCGCGCGGAAAAGGCAGGTATGGACTGAAAAACCCGCCCCAAAAGCTACGGCTAGACAGAGCCCGCCCGGAGAAATACCCTGATCCATTATTTGTTTCATAACGAACCACACCGTAGGGGACGACATGTTCCCGTACTCTGAAAGCACCCGCCTGGTAGGCTCAAGTTGTTCTTCCGTAAGTTCCATTTCTTCCTTTACCGCATTGATAACATTCTCTCCACCAGGATGGAGCGCCCAGCGGGAGATATCGGCTCGCGTCATGCCTAACGAGCCCAACAATTTGTCAACCGCCGCTTTAACTGCAGGGGCCACGAGCGCAGGAAGGTTTTTTGACAGCTGGTTATGCAGCTGGCCGTCCTTATGAATAAACCTTATATCTTCCCTGTACTTAGGCTCAAAAAAACTGGCTGACCCGATTATCGACATGCCCTGCGGTTTGTTCCAATAAACCGCTGCCGCCGCCCCATCGCCGAAAAGGGCGTTCGAAACTATAAGGCTCAGGTCATTGTCCATCTGGAATGTGCTGCTGCAGATCTCAACCGAAACGCTCAGCACCACTCCATCATTTTCTTCCTTTAATATTGAACCGCAAAGCTGAAGGTTGGGTATCGCGCCACCGCAACCAGAACCTACCAGATCATAGGCCCTTATATCCGGCCGCAGGCCCATTGTTTCGATAAGGTAAGTCGATATACCCGGGCAGATGTACCCGGTGCAGGTGTTCACCACCAGAGCAGTAACGTTTCCAGGGTCTAACCCTGCTTCTTTTAATGCTTTATTGGCTGCCTGAGCGGAAAGTTTGACGGCATATTCCGTGAACCTTTCAACCCTGGAGTCCGGGCTTTCATCTAAGAGCACGGAAGGGCTGTTAAAAGCGAAGCTCCGTTGTTTAATGCTCGGATGACAAAAAACCTTGCGGGCAATGCTCAGGGAGCTCCTTTTCAGTTTGCCGTCGTAATGCTTTTCAACGAATTCGGCAGCCTGTTCCTGCGATATAACACAAGTGGGCGTAGCGACTGCTACCGATGCTAGATGCTGTTTCTGCGTGTTCATATTGTTACTCCTATAGTTCGCAAAGATGAGCGGAATAAACCTGTATATTTCCATAAGGGCGCCCTCAGCCCAAAGAAATTGATAAGCGGCAGGATCTTATCAACTATATTTGCCTGCATCAGTGATGGGTCTATATAATTCATGTTTGTGTCGAGCGCCGTTTTAATTCGTGCGGCAATTGCCGAGGCTTCTACTCTTGGGGATACATAGGTGAACGGTTCGATCATGTTCGCTGCCGCTGCTTTTAAAACTCCCTCTCGGCGGGCTATAGCTTCAAGCTCTGTGCCATGGTATATCCTCAGGCCATTGCTCATAAGCACGACGTCCTGCGGTTTAACGTATTTCTGCGCGAATTGGAAGGTGTCATCTATTGTTTCATCGGTTTCTCCGGGGCCACCCAGAATGAACATCCAGAAACATGGCAGGCTGCTCCTCAATATGGCTTCACCTGCTTTTTCAAGCTGTTTGGCGGAATAGTTCTTTCTCAACCCTTTAAGAACTTTGTCCGAACCGCTTTCAGCCGATACCCCAATAGCATTGAAGCCGGTTTTTTCCATGGAATCTAGAAGTTCTGAGTCTATGTAACGCGGGTTGAGGTTGTAAGTTTGAAGTTTGACGCCGGTGCGCGCGCTTGTCAGTTCTTTGCATATATTCATCGCGTGTTCATAGGGGTAATTAAATACCGCATCGGTAAATTCTATATCTTTAAACCCATCATCCGAAAGTAAAGCTATCTGGCTTACAGTTTCCACGGGGTCGCATAACAATGGCTTGCCGCCTTCGCACATGCCGTACGTGCAGTAAACACACTCGAACGGGCATCCCCGCTTGGATTGAACAGGTGCGCTCGCGAGCCTTGATATGTAAGCACTGGTATCGAGCCAGCGCCGGAAATCCGGTGTTTTTGGAAGTACCTCGGAATCGGAAGAATTACATTGTTTGATGTTCGCTAGAGTAACTACGCCATCCAAACCCTCAAACGGTGTTCCATTGTCGAGGCAGTTTAATATTTTTGGAAATACGGTTTCTCCCGGGCCAGTTACCGCGCACTCCGCGCCGGTGAGTGAAAGATAAGCTTCGGGCATTATACCTAAGGCGGTTCCGCCAAGTATTACCGTGGCCTTTGAAATATCACGTATTGTATCTGTTATTTTTTTAACATTCTTATAGCAGGAGGAGGGTGACGGCATCTGGTTATTGTCTATGTTTCTGACCGAAATGCCTATGGCTTCAGGAGAGAATCGTGCAACCTCGCGACGGACTATGTCAACGGGGTATTTTTCGAATGTAAGGTCTAGAAACCTCACATTGTGGCCCGCGCGTTCGGCCGACTCTGCTACCATGCAGGCGCCGGCCGGCATTACCGGAATCGGGTTCAGTGTATTGTTAGAGTTTATAACAAGTACTTTCATCGGCTTCTACTTAGACGCCATAATTGTATCATATATGTACCGCCGTACCCGGATATCCGGTTATCCCGGCAAAAATCTTAGAACATAAAGTTTATGCCGATATTTATTACTATACCGCTGAAATCATATTTGACTGTATTACCCGAAGCGTTGACAACGGGCGCGCGGGCGGGGGCATATCCGGAATTGTTGCTTCCGCTTGCCGTGCTGGATATAGAAGTGCTGTCCACGCTCATCTGAGAAATGTTCAGCATCCTATAGCCAAGGTCAACCCCGATAAAAGTATTGGTGTCAATGCGGTATTGTCCGTCCGCCATCAGAAGCCCGGTCATATCGCTGCCCGAAAAATTCGTTATGTGCTGATTAGATGGATCGGCTGCCGAAATCACTGTTGATTTGCCGTATCCCATTCCCAAGCCCAGGAACAGGGCTCCGCTGAGCGACCAATTGCCGTTCTCAACAAGTAAATACTTGCCGCCGACCATGATCGGTATGACATAATAATCATCGGTTATATTGAGGAGAGGGTTAGATTGAGAAAGCTTTCCGCTAGAAATGAAAAGATATTCTATCCTAGGGCCAAGAGATAGTTTTGGTACGCCTGGTATCAGTTTATAAAGGAAGTCAGCGCCGATCAACGTGCCATCCTTGACCTCGGTTACCGAGCCTCCGGATGCGGCGTTCTTCAGCGCGTTGTTCACGTCGCCCATGCCAACAGTTGTGTATCCGCCCCAAAATTCAAGGCTCATGTTTTTCTGCGTGCTGTCGGCCGCGTAAGCCCAAGCCACCGATGATGATGATATAGTTATAAACGCGATAAAAGCTGTTAACTTCATCATGCCTCCTCCGTTTACCTAGTTCGATATGAACTTCACGTAATTATACAAAACGCTTTTACACGGCAAAATAGTTACATTCCTCATTTAGATGACTTTTATCGCATGGTCTATTAGTAGAAAAAAGTCAGGCTGCGGAAGAGTTGAGGCATTCAAATGGCCGCTGCTATATTTGTATCATGAGGTAGTGACAAGAGGAATTAAGGTGGTGCACGATGAGCAGGAACCAGATATTTTCAGCCGCCATTGCGCTGGTATTAATAGTATTTTTCTCCGCAATCATATCAGCTAAAATCGTTACAAAAAAGATCGAATACAAAGAAGGCGACACCGCGCTTGAGGGATTTTTGGCCTACGATGACGCGGCCGGCGGGAAACTTCCCGGAGTGTTAGTCATTCACGAATGGTGGGGTATCAACGACTACATAAAAATGAGGGCGGAACAGCTTGCCAGATTGGGATACGCGGCATTTTGTCCAGATATTTACGGAAAAGGAGTTAGAGCAAAAACTGTTGACGAAGCGATAAAACTAACTGGAATATACCGCGCTGACAGGGCACTAATGCGGCGCAGAGCTCTGGCCGGCCTTGAAGAATTAAAAAACCAATCGATAGTTAACACTTCGCAAATAGCTGCTATAGGCTATTGTTTCGGCGGTGGTGTGGCGCTGGAACTAGCGCGCAGCGGGGCTCCTATCCTCGGCACGGTCTGCTTCCACGGCAATCTTGATACGCCCACCCCGGAAGACGCGAAAAATATAAAAGGCAAGATACTGGTTCTGCAGGGTGCGGACGATGCTTATACTAAGCCCGTCGTGCCGGCACTGGAGAAGGAACTTAGTGATGCCAAAGTAGACTGGCAGCTCATTGAGTACAGCGGGGCTGTCCATGGTTTTAGTAACCCTTCCAACGGGAACGACAACTCCAAAGGTATAGCGTACAACCAGAATGCAGATAAGCGTTCATGGAAGGCAATGAGGTCGTTTTTTAATGAAATATTCGTAGCGAAAAATAAAAGCCGGTATTAAGGAGGCACGAAATGAAAGTACCCAACACAGTCCCGAACAGCAAGAAATGTATTTGCGGAGACTGCCCGAGTTATCTTGGAGATAATGAAGGGTTTTTTTGTTCAGCCGGGAAAAGCAAGCAGAATTACGAGAAAAAGGGTTGTATTTGCGGGAAATGCGACTTGTGGAAAGAATACAAGCTGGGCGGCGGTTATTTTTGTGTGAACGGCATGTTCGTTTGATGAGGGTCTATGGACATCTACAAATATGATTATCTGCAGGCAATGATAAAAGTTGCCACTATATGCGCTGCTGCTGGCACATACGTTTTTACCCAGGCAGTGCGAGAGCCAGAAGTTGTAAGCAACGAACAAGGCAGTCAGGTTTCTCCTCTTGAGGATCTGATGAGAGTGCACGGCCTGCTCGAAAGGCTCCTGCTTATCTACGATGAAATAATCCAAAGATTGGATAATAATATTAAGACCCCTTACGGCGTTCTGGCAGATACCGCAGGTATAATGCATTCTTTAGAAGACTGCCATGAGAAACTCGAAGAAAAATATATTTTTCCAGTAGTCAGAAAAGACGTGGAGCTTCGGGGCACAGTCGCGGTACTGTTAGAACAACACAAAATAGGCAGAGAGCTTACGGATTTCATAATCAAGAAAGAAGAAACGAACGATCCGGCAGGCAAAAATATAATTGCAGAGAAACTGGCTTTAATCGTAAAAATGTTCAGGGCGCATGAATCGCGGGAAGATACGGTAATATTTCCGGCATTCCGCAAAGCCCTGTCAGAGAAAGAATATGACGATCTTGGAAGCAAATTTATAGATGAAGAAAACGAACTATTGGGTGAGGACAGTTTTGAAATTACTTTAAGAAGAGTGGAATCGATCGAAGCCAAACTTGCTATAAATGACCTGTCAACATATTCGGTTGCTAGATGAATATTATTTTATTACTGCGTTTTTTATATTGTGAAGATGTATATCTCTCGGGTCCCGCACAGGTACACCATAATCGTGGTAGGTTGTATTCTCAACTAAGCTCGCAATTTTTATGTCCTTTAGACATAAGGCACAGTTGCTAGGGAAAAATATAAAAGGATGGATAATATAATGAAAATAGCGGTCATAGTGCGTGAGTACCACAAATGGGGCGGAATTTCCAGATGTGCGGCGGAAATAGCCGAATATTTCGCCGCAGATAACGAGGTTCATGTTTTCACCGCTTCCTGGCAGAACGCTGAAGGGACTGGCATAATATTTCATAAGGTGCCGATGTTGAGCTTTGGATTTCTAAAAAAGAAAAAGCTTAAAGCGTTAAACAATATTTTTGAGATAGCAAGCTTTGCACTGTTCTCCAGATTAATAGTTAAACCAGGGAATTTTGACGTAGTTCATTCTCAGGGATGCTACGTGGGTATATCGGACGTCTTTACAACCCATAGTTGCCACGCCGAGAGCCTCGCTGTGTCTAGGCAAAACAGGACTGGCTTTCTAGGAAAGCTTAAGAAAACGGCTTTGAACCCTCTTCACTTACTTCTTTTAACCGTAGAATATTACAGCCTGAAAAACACTAAAAAGATAATTGCGATATCCCAGTCCGTAAAAAATGACATCATAAAGCATTACGGTATTCACGGAGATAAAATAGAAGTTGTAACGAACGGCGTGGATGCTAATAAGTTCAACCCTAATGCCAGGGTGCTTTATAGAGACGAGGTCAGGTTAAGGCACGGTTTAAAGCCTGAAGACAAAGTGCTAATTTTCCCTGCTCACGAATTTGAAAGAAAAGGGTTGTCAGCGATAATATATGCTCTCAATATAATCCAAAATAGCGATCTCTATGTGCTGGTTGCTGGCGTTGGCGACCCGTCGCCGTTCCGGCCGCTGATCAAGAAACTCGGGTTGGACAAGAATATAATATTTACCGGAAGGGTCACGGATATAGAAAAATATTATGCCGCAAGCGACATTCTGGTATTTCCCACGTATTATGAACCGTTCGGCCTTGTTATACTTGAGGCGATGGCTGCTGGGTTGCCTGTGATCACGACAAGGCTCGCAGGCGCCTCACATCTTATAAGTAATTATGTTAGCGGTATAATTTTGGATGACCAGGCTGACTACCGTGCCATAGCGAAAACGGTGTGTTACCTGATAAACGATGACTCGGCGGCACGCGCGCTAGGGGAGAACGCTAGAAAGGTTGCGGAAAGATACCCCTGGGGGATGATCGCCGAAAAAGTATTCAATTTGTATGAAAATGTGATGCTCGATAGATCTTACGAGACGGATTTCGGGCAGTGCGTCGCCTCCTGCCTGCAGAACGAGCTGAGCAGGCATGCTCAAAAATATAACAAACCAATATTGAATATAAAACATGTTCGAACACCGCTGGAGGTCTCAAAAAAATAGAAGGCCTTGTTCTTTGTTAACACCCAAGTGGGGCTTCCGGCGGGACGAACATGATCATTTGATATAAATATAAGCCGTCAACTGTTGGAAGGGGGGTGGGCCTATGCGCACAAGGTTGTCTATAGTTTTTTAGTTTTTTCGGCCGGAGCTTTGGGCGGCTATATTGAATGCTGTGTTCTTCTGGTTCTTCGGGGTTATGGGGTCACGGTACTTGTGGGGTTGCATCAACGGGCCGGATGGGAACCGGAGCATGTATACTGGGCGGTAACCTGTGGCGGGATATGGGGAGCCATGTACCTTATGCCGATTTTAAAAGGTTCTGTAGTACTAAGAGGTTCGCTTTGCAGCATAGCACCTACCCCTGTTGCGTGGTTCGTGGTTTTTCCGTCACGCGGTATGGCTCCCATGGGTCTTAACGGGGGCGTTCTTATGCCTGTTATGGTTATCGTGCTTAACATTGTTTGGGGGATAGGTTCTGCGATGTGGGTACACGAAATAGAGTGCAACGAAAACAAAGAGGTTTAGGTTTGAGAACGGAGGTTGGTTTTGAAGATCATGTTATATCTGTTAGCGGCTCTGGCGGCGTTCTATCTGGGGTCATTTACATACATGTCGATAAGTTCAAGGAAAGTCAGGCAGAACGGCCTTGTGAATGGCTTGTTACGTTTCTGCCCTGGAACGCCGAACTGTGTTGTCAGCGAGAACAGCGACAAGGAGTCGTACATCGAGCCTTTCGCGTATTCCGGGAATCCTGCCTCGGCCTGGGAGAGGGCGAGAATTGGCATAATCGACCTTGGAGGCAGGATAGAAAATGACACTGGTGGCTACCTTTGGTCAACTTTCCGGAGCAGGTTCTGGCACTTTGTTGATGACCTGGAACTGCGAATGGATTTTAAACATATGGTTATACACGTAAGGTCTGCTTCAAGAGTAGGCAAGGGTGACCTGGGCGTCAATAGAAAAAGAGTTGAAGAATTGCGTTCTTTGTTCAATAGGCCCCAGTCTTAGGGCTTTTGGAGGGTTCAATGGAAGAGAAAGTGACGTTCACAAGCGAAGGGAAAAAAATAGCGGGACTATTGTTCATACCGGATAACTATAAAAAAGGCGCGAAGCATCCCGCGCTGGTCTTTGACGGGCCGATGACGGGGCTCAAAGACCAGGTTGTGGCTGTTTACGCAAGAAAGCTCGCAAAGAAAGGCTATCTATGCTTAACTTTTGACCACCGGTTTTATGGGGAAAGTGAGGGCGAGCCGAGACAGTTGGAGTCACCGCTAAAAAAAATACAGGACATACACAACGCGGTCTCATATCTTCTATCCCGCAGCGACGTTGATCCCGAAAGGTTGGGTGCAGTCGGTGTGTGCGCAGGAGGCGGGCATATGGTGAGGGCGCTTGCCATCGATTACAGGGTGAAGGCGTTCGCAGGTATTGCCGCTTGCTACCATGACCCAAACTCTATGAAACGCTGGATAGGCGAAGACGGGTACAAGGCGACCATTGAGAGGTCGAGAAAAGCAGAAGAAAAATACCAGGAGACCGGAGAGGTAGAATACGTTCCAGCGGTCTCGGCTGACCCCAGGGACATGAACGCCGCAATGCCGACGGAAGAGCCCTACGCTTATTACGGGACGGCGAGAGGATATTCGCCCAACTATGTTAACCTTTTTGCCGTTATGGGCTATGAAGGATTCATGACGTTCAACGCGAAAGACAGCGCGAAAGATATCACTGTGCCTACTATCATCATCCATGGAACACGAGACAACTTCTGTACCCCGGAAGGCGCCAGAGACTTCTATAACAACCTTAAGGTGACAAAAGATATTTTCTGGATAGAAACAACAAACCACATAGACCTCTATGACCAGGACAAGTATGTCGACCAGGCTGTGGAAAGAGGCGAGCTGGTTCGGCCGGCACATGGCCGGCGTAGCGGTGCATCCCCAACGCAAGCTCGAAGCTGTCGTGTGAAATGCGGTATTTGAGGAGGCGGCGATGAACCTTTTTTCCTATTATGTGCTTGACGGGTATGAACTTGCGAACCGCATGGTTATGTCTCCCATGACTCGCAGCCGCGCGATCTCTGGCAATGTGCCGCATCCGGCTGCCGGCAACGTATTACTCTCAAAGGGCTACGGCAGGACTGATAATTACAGAGGGTTCGCAGGTGAGCCCTCAGGGCGTCGGCTACGTAAGAACTCCGGGGATACACACGAGAGAGCAGGTCGCCGGCTGGAGAAAAGTCACAGATGCCGTGCACGAGGCCGGAGGCAAGATATTTATCCAGCTCTGGCATGTCGGCAGGATGTCGCACCCGGATTTTCACGGCGGCCTGTTGCCAGTTGCCCCTTCCGCGCTGCCGGTAGACGGCGAGGTATTGACCCCTCTCGGAAGAAAAAAAATTGTTATTCCCTGGGCTCTCAGGCTTAGCGAGATACCTGACATCGTAGAGCAGTTTAGGAAAGGCGCTGAAAACGCGAAGACGGCTGGTTTCGATGGGGCCGAGATACACGGCGCTAACGGCTACCTGCTCGACCAGTTCCTAAGGGACGGATCAAACCAGCGCACCGATAATTACGGAGGCAGCCTCACTAACCGCATGCGTCTTCCGCTGGAGGTTGCGCGGGCAGTTATAGGCGTGTGGGGCGCGGGCTGCGTGGGATATAAAATATCTCCGCATTACTCATCTGGGTCGATGTTCGATTCCGATCCAAGGTTGACTTTCTCAACATTCGCGAAAGAATTGAGTTCACTAAGGATAGGTTATCTTCATCTGGTTGAGTCTCTGGGTGGAAGGACACCGCGCGTGCCGGATGAGGCCCGCATCGCCGCGCTTATACGCGAGTCGTTCAGCGGAACTTTGATTTTAAACGGCGGCTATGACCTCGAAAGCGGCAACGAAGCTTATCGGGAGCGGGAGCGCTGACCTTGTTTCGTTCGGTTGTCTTTTTCTGGCGAACCCCGACCTTCTAGAGCGCTTTAAGAGGAAAGCCGTGTTGAACGAACCGAACCCTGATACGTTCTACGTGGGCGAGGAAAAAGGCTATATAGATTATCCCAGGCTCGAGCCATCGGTTTCCAGGGCCTGACGAGCAGGCGCATTCTGTATATGAGATATTTTTGGACAGTATTTACTTTTCTTTTCCTATTCGTTACAACCGCTTTGGACGCAAAGACCAGCCCGCTATTCATTATTGCGAGAAGCAAGAACGCCAATGTCATACATTACGACGCAAACCTGAGTTCGAACGGCAAAATAGACCCTCGCAAGCCTGTCACAGCGTACTGGGTGCTTCTTGCTCGTGACGGGCGCCGGCAGGAGCTGAGCGCGCTGGACAAAAAGGCTTACGGCTATCATTGCCAGTTTGACAAAAAATCGAGAACATATAAACTAGTAATAGAATCGTTCAGCAGCAGGGTTATCAGGATCAGCAGCGAAAAAAACAAGATAAGATCGGAAATAGTCATAAATGGAAGACCGGCGTGGCTGGAAAAAATATTCATCGATGAAAGGGAAGCTATATTTGTCCCTAAAGTTCAGTATTTAGAGTTGTTCGGCAAAGACAAGGTAACCGGGAACGATTTGCACGAAAAGATACCAGTTTGAGTTCTCGTATCATCAAAAAGCGTCAAGCCCTGAAGCAAAGAAGTCTAAAGTGCCTGATAAAACACCATTATACTCAAAGCAGTCGCCGCTGATGAGATCTTTCTTTTCAATAACATCCAATCACAAACAACACACCGAATGATCCGCGGATTGCAATACATCCTTTCATCATAAAATTCCTAAATTCATTGAACAAGGGCAAATTATAAGTTAAACTTTATAAAGAAGTTGTAAAAGGCGCGAGATTTACCCTGCCGTTGCCAGGTAAAACAGGTAGATATGAAATCGGCCTTATTTGATCTATGTGCTGCTAAGTTCAAGTTTTTATGTACTAAGGCAACAAAAAATGTATAATATAAAAACTTGATGAGTTTTCACATAGAGGCCAGGCAAGATGAAAATTATCCGTTCTCCGGAAGAAATGCAGAAAGAAGTAAAGGTTTTGAAAAAGAAAGGCAGTAGCGTGGGGCTTGTCCCAACAATGGGCGCCCTGCATGAGGGGCATCTTTCCCTTGTAAATAGGGCCCGCGCGGAGAACGATGTTGTTGCCGTATCCATATTCGTTAACCCTGCCCAGTTCGGGCCCAAGGAAGACTATCTGAGGTACCCTCGCCCGTTCGCGAAAGACAGCGCCCTGTGCCGCAAAGCAGGGGTTGACATTATATTTGCGCCGAGCGTCAATGCGATGTACCCAGAAGGCTATCGCACATATATAAAAGTCGACATGATGTCTGATATGCTCTGCGGGAAGTTCCGCCCCGGCCATTTCAGGGGCGTGACGACTGTCGTGGCAAAGCTCTTTAATATTATATCTCCTGACAGGGCGTATTTCGGACAAAAGGATTTCCAGCAGGTGAGGATCATTGAGCGCATGGCCAGCGACCTGAATTTTCCGGTGAAGATCGTGCGGTGCCCCATTATTCGCGAGAGTTCCGGCCTTGCGAGGTCGAGCAGGAACTCCTACCTTTCAGATGGCGAAAGGAACGCAGCTGCGCGTATAAACGAGGCTTTACAACGGGCGAGCTATTTGATAAAATATTCAAAATCAAAAAACAGTGGAAAAATAATAAATAATTTGAGACGTTCGATAAGCGGGATACCGGACTCAAGTATAGACTACATCGAAGCCTGTGATCCCGAGACTCTTGTTCAGAAGAAACGGCTGGACTTGCCTGTTGCTGTTCTTTGCGCGGTCTGGGTCGGTAAAACGCGTCTTATTGACAACGTGATAGTACAATAAAACGCAAATCTGAGAGGTATTTCATGTTGCGTACGAACTACATCGTCAGCCCCAAGCTCCAGCTCAAGTATCTCGCCGCCGTAATATCGATAATTGTCCTAACATCCATCGCAATGTACTTTGTTTTCTGGAGCTCGCTCGTCCATTCTTCCGGGCTTGACAGGTTGAGTGCTGGTGACGTCACTGAGCTAGAGCACGCGTACCAGTTGAATTTTGTCTGGGTTGTGCTGATACTGCTGGCGGCCTTCGGTATTTTAAGCGTTTTCGTTTTCCACAGGATAGTCGGCCCGCTGTTCGTTTTTGACAGGGCTATAAAGAACCTGTCAGCGGGCGATCTCACGTCCGATGTTTCGCTTCGCAAACATGATGAGCTTAAAGAGTCGGCCACAGAGCTGCAGAACATGCTTGACAATATTAGGGATGCTGTCCTTGAAGACCGCAAGAATATAAAAGAGATAATGGAAAAAAGCCCGGACGATGTAAAAGAAAAACTCTCCTCAGTCACACGGTGGTTCAAAACAGAATAATATCCAAAAAGTAACCGGCCAATTATGATTAAAACTGATTTTCTGGTCATCGGCAGCGGGATCGCCGGCCTGAGTTTCGCCGCCAAGGCCAGTGAATTTGGTTCCGTCGCTGTTGTGACAAAACGGGCTGTAAGCGACTCTTCAACAGATATAGCCCAGGGCGGGATTGCCGCTGTATGGACACCGGACGATTCGTTCGACAAACACATCGAAGATACCCTCGTAGCCGGAGCAGGGCTTTGCAGTAAAAAAGTTGTTGAGATAGTTGTCAAAGAGGGACCGGCCCGGCTCAAAGAGCTCATTGACTGGGGCGTGAATTTCACGGTCTCAGAAAACAGCCCGGATAACGAATTTGAGCTTGGCCTCGAAGGCGGGCATTCCAAGAGGCGAATTTTTCATGCGGGTGACATAACAGGCCATGAGATAGAAAAAGTGCTGGTCAAAAAAGTTACGGAGACTGCAGGCATCGAGATATTCGAAGATCACATCGTCATTGATCTCATAACAACGGGGAAGATAAACAAAAAGTTCGCGGGCCCCGATGAGCGCTGTTGGGGCGCTTACGTGCTTGATAAAAAGAACAATACTATAAAGATGTACCTCGCTAAAGCCGTAGTGCTTGCTACAGGCGGTGCCGGCAAGGCGTATATTTACACCTCTAACGCCGATGTGTCCACCGGAGACGGCATGGCCATGGCCTACCGCTGCGGCGCGACGCTCGCCAACATGGAGTTCGTCCAGTTCCATCCAACCTGTCTCTACCACCCGCAGGCAAAATCGTTCCTTATATCCGAAGCAGTTAGAGGAGAAGGCGCGGTGCTCAGGCTTAAGAACGGATCGACCTTCATGGAAAAATATCATCCCTCAAAAGAGCTTGCGCCTAGAGATGTCGTGGCGAGGGCGATAGACAGCGAGCTTAAGGCCACCGGAGACGATTTTGTTTATCTCGATATAACGCATAAGCCGGCTGAGTTTATAAAAAAGCGTTTTCCTAATATCTATAAGAAGTGCCTGGAGTTCGGCGTAGACATGGCGAAAGACCTGATACCAGTGGTCCCAGCCACACATTATTTCTGCGGTGGCGTGCAAACGAACGAGTTCGGCGAGACATCCATAAACCGGCTCTTCGCTCTTGGCGAAACAGCCTGCACGGGCCTCCACGGCGCCAATAGGCTCGCATCCAACTCGCTGCTGGAGGCGATAGTTTTCGCTGACAGGGCAGTGGCCAGAGCTAAAGAGCTAGTCAAAGATAATGGCGGCTTTCCCGAAGTCCCGAGGTGGGATTCGGGCAGCGCAAAAAATTCCGATGAATCGGTCGTAGTCAGTCAGAACTGGGAAGAGATAAGGCGTTTTATGTGGAATTACGTTGGCATTGTCCGCTCTAACAAACGCCTCGAGCGGGCCTGGAGGCGGATGGGCCTTCTTCAGCAGGAGATCAGTGAATATTACTGGGATTTCATTGTTACAAGCGACCTCATTGAGCTGCGCAATATCGCCACTGTGTCAGAACTGATAATACGCTCAGCCCGCATGCGGCAGGAGAGCCGCGGGCTTAACTATAACATAGATTACCCGAACACGAAGGATAAGCCCGAGAACACGCTGATAAACAGGTTCGCGCAGTGATGTCAAAAACCCGGGTTGCTTTGCAGGCTTATGTCCGGGAACCTGATAAAAAGACTTTAGCCTATAGTCTTCGGCCTTTAGTATAAAATCTTTATTATATGAACGGAGAGAATTAATGAAGTTGTTCCACAAATTCCTTATCGCTTTAATAGTAGTATCCACCATACCTCTTATAGTTTACAGCTACATCCTCCTTAAAACCACGGGCAACACGCTCAAAACCGTTATCAACAGGAACAGCCTCAGCGTTGCCGAGAATATGACTAGGGAAGTGAATAAGTATTTTGCCGAAGTGGAACCCTTTCTTGATATAGCGAGAAAAGCAGATAAAGAGAAGACGCTTTCAACCAGCTCAAAATTCGGTTTGATTTTGGGCGAAATGGCTCAAACCAAAAACCTGCTTGGGATACTGCTATTGAACAGCAACATGGACGTGGCTTCGGGCATGACTGAAGACGGTGGAACGTACGGGCTGGTCATAAACAAAGACCTTGTAAAAAAATCGAACGATACGCACGGAGTTGAGACTGGCGGCATATTCCATACAGCAAAAGATATACCCTATTTCGATATATCTTATCCTGTCAGCATACAGCCCCGAGAATACTTCTATTTTCGTGTAAAGATTGATTTTCTTCTTGAGAGGATGCGGCGCGTCATACAGAATTTTGAAGACAGGTCAGAAAAACAGGTCATATTGATCGACCAGGAAGGCAATGCCGTTTCCACCCTCGGCCCGATCCGTTCAACAGACAAGGATAGATATTCCTCATTTAAAGATTCGCCGCTCGATACAGTATTCCTTAAAGACGGGAACGTGAACATTGTTTCCAAAAGCCGCGGGCCTGGCTGGTTGGTGGTCCTTTCGGAGCCGGCGAACACGGCGTACGCGCCGGTGAACAAACTCTGGATAGGCGCCATTGTGCTCATAATCATCACACTTTCTTTTTCGATATTCGCGGCGCTCTTCCTCGCAAAGAACCTTTCGAGCCCGATAACAAAACTTATAGCCGGTATAGAGATTGTGGCGAGCGGCAACCTTGACTACAAGGTCCAGAGCGTATCAAGCGATGAGCTCGGTAAGCTTGTAAATATATTCAATAACATGACCGTAAAGATAAAGGACATGCAGGAGGAAGTAAAAAAGACCGCCAGGCTTTCTAGTATTGGTCAAATGGCCAATATCCTTGGCCACGAGATTAGGAATCCGCTTGCCGCCATGACCAACTCAGTGTTCCTTATAAAGAGGCTCATAACGAAAATGACAGACGTGAACCCTATAATGGAAAAATCGGCCAATATAATTGAGTCCGAGATCAAATCTACATCGAGGATCATAGACAACATGCTGGATTTCTCGCGTACCAGGCCGCCCGTGCTTTCGGAAAGGAACCTGCCTGATGTGGTAAACGAGATCATGCAGGCGACTAAAGTACCGGACACAATAGAGCTCCAGCTCGAACTCACCGGCACGTTCAAAGTGATGGTAGATATAGAAGAGATAAAACAGGTAGTCAGGAACCTTGTCAACAACGCCATAGACGCTATGCATGATAAGGGTACAGGGACGCTCAGGCTCCAGGTCTATAAAGCTGCCATGTTAAAGGATGGCAAGAACGTGACGGCCGCCTGTCTTAACGTCATGGATACTGGCTCCGGAATGAAACCGGAAGTCATAAAGAAGATATTCGAACCTTTCTTTTCAACCAAGTCGAAGGGTACCGGGCTCGGCCTCGCAGTAGTTCAGAAAATAGTGGAAGAGAGGCATGGCGGAGTTATTGAGGTCAATAGCGTAGTTGGCAAGGGAACGACCTTCAGCGTTAAATTGCCGCTGAAAACAGATTGATACTTCTCCTTAGCGGATTTTTGGTATAAAGAACGTTTGCGAGTTATATCTAAAATGCCGGGAGGAAAAAATGGAAGAGTCGAAGCCGGAAAAACGAAAAAGAGTTATTCTTAGCCCTGAAGAGAGTAAAATACTCAAATGGCTCTATTTTAAAACGCTTTTACCGGTAGGTTTTGTCATTGTGGTAAGTTCTACCATATTATATTTCGGACTCCAGTCTTTGATGACCAGGGCAAGCTTTACCAACTACGGGCTTTCCCCGACAAGCTCTATGAACTCCGCTTCTAAGTTCGTGACGGCCTATATAATAGTGGCGCTCTCTAATATAGTCCTCATAATAGCTCTAAGCGCAGTAATTCTCTATCTCGTGCTGCACGACCTTGTTTTGCCGGTTATGCGTATAACCAGGGAACTGAGGCAATCAATGGACACGCACAAGAAAACCGTGGTTACAATAAGGGCTACAGACAGGCTGCTAAAACCGCTGGTCGAACTGATCAATAAGATGATATCTTTATATATTTGAATCCGGCAGACAAAACTTCCGCAAACGTCCCGCCTGTAAACCGGTACCCTAATTATACGAGATTTGCTATAATCTAAAAAGGACATCAATAAACGGCTTCCCTGGCGTATTGTCAGGCAGAGTGATAGGTAAATCTACTATGGAAAAGATAATCATACGCGGCGCGCGCCAGCACAATTTGAAAAATATTAACCTAGAGATACCGAGGAATAAGCTCGTTGTCATAACCGGTCTCTCGGGTTCCGGCAAGTCATCGCTTGCTTTTGACACTATATACGCGGAAGGACAGAGGAGGTACGTCGAGTCCCTCTCAGCATACGCCCGGCAGTTCCTCGAGCTCATGGATAAGCCTGATGTTGATATCATAGAGGGCCTTTCCCCGGCTATTGCCATAGAGCAGAAGACGCCTTCCCATAACCCACGTTCAACGGTCGGCACGGTCACCGAGATATACGATTACCTCCGCCTTATTTATGCCCGCATCGGAGTGCCGCACTGCCCTGAGTGCGGCAAAGAGATAAAGCCGCAGTCCTCCCAGCAAATTATAGATGAGGTAATGAGAATGCCTGCTGGGACAAACATACAGATACTCTCCCCGCTGGTTCGCGGCCGGATAGGCACTTATGAGGAGCTCTTCAAGAGGCTCTCGAAATCCGGTTACGTCCGCGCACGGGTTGACGGCAAGATTTACGATCTTACAGAACAGATAAAACTAGACAAATACAAAAAACACACCATTGAGCTCGTCATAGACAGGATAGTTGTGGCACCGAATTCGAGAGCAAGGATAGCTGACTCAGTAGAGACCGCTTTGAAGGAATCAAAGGGCCTCGCACTTTTGCTTGCGGATGACGGAAAACTTAAAAGCGAACGGTTCTTTAGTGAACACCACTCGTGTGTGGACTGCGGCATAAGCCTGCCGGAGATAGAGCCGCGCCTTTTTTCGTTCAACTCGCCGTTCGGCGCATGCCCGGAATGCACGGGTCTTGGCACAAAGATAGAGATAGACGAAGGGCTTGTCGTGCCGGATGAATCCCTTTCTGTGGAAGAAGGTGCCCTGGTGCCTTGGTCAAACCCCATAACTACCCGCACACACCGCTGGAAAGGTGCGTGGGGCGGATACTACCAGGAAATGATAAATGATGTGACCCGCCGGCAACGGTATACCGCAGAACAAGCCCTGGAAAACGCTTACCCGCAAACAGCAGGAGATACTGCTTTTCGGCGATGGTGATTTCGAAGGAGTTATCGGGAACATGGAGCGGCGCTACAAGGAGACCGAGTCCGAATATGTCCGCGAAGCCATATACGCCCAGTACATGAGAAGGCGCGTATGCCCTACTTGCAAAGGCGCGAAACTAAAAAAAGAAGCACTGAGCGTTATAACTGGGGAAAATAAATATCTCTCAGCTTACGGCCATGTCGGTCCTTGCCGCCAGGGATTTCTTCAAGGCGCTCCCGCTTACGGATAAAGAAAAAGCCATAAGCAAGGTTATAATGAAAGAGATCCACGCGCGGCTTGAATTCCTTATCAATGTAGGCCTGGGCTACCTTACGCTTGACCGCGAAAGCGCTACTCTGGCCGGAGGCGAGGCCCAGAGGATACACCTTGCCACACAAATAGGCTCGGGCCTTACGGGTGTACTATATGTATTGGACGAACCCTCCATCGGCCTTCATCAGCGGGACAATAAGCGCCTGCTCGAGACGCTTTTTAAGCTAAGAGACCTTGACAACACCCTTATAGTGGTAGAACACGACGAGGAAACAATGCGAGTCGCGGACTGGATAATAGACCTCGGGCCCGGCGCAGGCATACACGGCGGAGAGATAGTGGCTGAGGGGCCGACCGGAAAAGATATTAAAGAATAAGAGATCTCTCACGGCGCAATACCTTAACGGCGACTTAAAGATCCCTGTGCCTAAAAAGCTGCGTAAAGGCTCGGGAAAAGTGCTTGAGATTAAAGGAGCAGCCCAGTTCAACCTCAAAAATATTGATGTCAAGATACCGCTAGGGACCTGTGTCTGCATAACTGGTGTTTCAGGGTCGGGCAAATCAACGCTCGTTCACGAAGTGCTATTCAAGTCGCTAGCGAAGAAACTCTACGGTGCCAAAGACACACCGGGAAAGCATAGGGCGCTGCTAGGTACGGAACATTTGGACAAGGTGATCATAGTTGACCAGTCTCCCATAGGCCGTACCCCGCGCTCCAACCCGGCTACCTACACTGGCGCTTTCGGGCCTATCAGGGAACTATTCTCCCAGATACAGGAAGCAAAAGCGAGAGGCTACCAGCCGGGCAGGTTCTCGTTCAATGTCAAAGGCGGAAGGTGCGAGAACTGCCAGGGCGACGGCACTCTCAAGATAGAGATGCAGTTCCTGCCGGACGTTTACGTCCACTGCGAGGTGTGCGGAGGCAAAAGGTTCAATGAAGAAACTCTCCAGATAAAGTACAAGGGCAAGAACATTGACGAAGTACTGAACATGACGGTCGAAGAAGGCGTCGAATTCTTTAAGAATATCCCCGTTCTGCAGAGGATGTTTGAGACGCTTAATGACGTGGGTTTGGGATATATAAAGCTGGGCCAGCCGGCCACAACGCTTTCAGGCGGCGAGGCGCAAAGGGTGAAGCTTGCTTCAGAGCTCTCAAAGCGGGCGACTGGAAGGACACTCTACATCCTTGACGAGCCTACGACCGGACTACATTTCGCGGATGTCGAGAAACTGCTGAGCGTTCTGCACAGGCTTGCGGACACCGGTAACACTGTGCTGGTAATTGAGCATAACCTCGAGGTTATAAAGACCGCAGACTGGATAATAGACCTGGGGCCCGAAGGGGGAGAGAGGGGCGGCCAACTTGTAGTGCAGGGTACTCCTGACGAGATTGTCAATACCCCTGAGTCGCATACCGGAAAATACCTCAAGCCTTATTTGAAATAGGTGTGGCAGGATGTGCCAGAACATAAGGATAGGCTTTGGAACCCAAAAAATAAAGAACGGATGGTTCAGTCTGCAAGAAATATTGCAAACAGGAGGCTTAGTCTTACGGGTTTTAGTTATTTCGCGAAGGTCGTTGAAAATTAGTTCAGCTCTTTTTCAGATTTTATTAATATCAAATTAACAATCCATTAACATTTTATTAATGATGCGCTTTTTTTAAAATAATTAATCCAGCCGCAGGCTTGTTATTTTCCGTCTCAAAATAATATTTATAAATCAGAAAAATATATTTTTTTGTACACTTGACAAGCATCACTAAATATAGTATCTATTATACATTGAGACCTAATATGTAGTGTATTTGACCCAAAATATTAGGTTTTGTTTTTTTCTTGACAATCCTACATATATGTTATAGGATTTAGAAACCACAAGATGTAGTGTTTCAAAAAGACCGAAAAAAACAGGTTTTATGCCATTTAAAATAATAGACATACTTTCCACATATAATGCAGGGCCTGCTACAACCGCGCGCAAAAACCAGCCTCATTATGCCTTATCTTTTTCCATAATGATCAATCTCGGGAGGTGTCTGCAAAAATGAAATGCCCATTTTGCGGAAGTTTTGACGATCAGGTGATTGATTCAAGGCCGCACGATCACTCTTCCGCTATCCGCAGAAGGCGTGAGTGCATTGAATGCCATAAACGCTTCACTACCTACGAGAGGCCCGAAGACGTTTCACTGGCAGTTGTAAAATCCGATCAGCGGCGCGAACCATTCGACAGGGAAAAGCTCAGGTCTGGTATCTTGACAGCCTGCGAGAAAAGGCCCATATCGTCCGATGCCATCGAAAAAATAGTAAGTGAAGTAGAATACGCGTTGCAGGATTATGTGATGGAAGTGCCGAGCAAAGTCATAGGGGACAAAGTTCTGGAAAAACTCTGGGACTTGGACCTTGTAGCGTATATAAGGTTCGCGTCAGTGTACCGTCAGTTCGGCGACATTGACACGTTCATGGACGAGCTTAAGAAGTTGAAGAAAGAGCACGCAAAACAGCAGCAGAAAATGAAAGTTTAATTAATACAGCGGTAAGTGATAAGCGGTAAGCGGTAAGTGAAATAGCAAAAAAGAATTTACTTACCCCTTAACCCTTGCCCCTTATCCCTGAAGTAACGCGGAGGAGAGAATGGTCATGAGTGCAAGTCGCGAAGAGCTGTTGGCAAAGGTTAAACCGGTTGTAACGTCAAACTCGCTTACTGTGCTGGAAAAGCGGTATCTGAGAAAGGATATCGAAGGCAAGGTATCCGAAAAGCCCGAAGAGCTTTTTTGGAGAGTTGCCGAGAACATAGCCCAGGCAGACAAGAATTACGATGCCAACGCCGATGTGGAAATGGCGGCGCAGGAATTCTACGTCGCGATGGCGACTATGGACTTTCTGCCTAACTCGCCAACACTTATGAATGCGGGGCGCCCGCTGCAGCAGCTCTCCTGCGTGTTTTGTCCTGCCAATAGAAGACTCCATGGACTCAATCTTTGAAACTCTAAAAAACACAGCGCTCATACACAAGTCAGGCGGCGGCACGGGCTTCTCTTTCTCGAGGCTTCGCCCCAGCAGGGACGTAGTAAACTCGACCAGCGGAGTATCATCTGGGCCGGTATCTTTCATGCAGGTTTTCAACGCGGCAACTGAAGCGATAAAGCAGGGCGGCACGTGCCGCGGCGCCAATATGGGCATACTTCGCGTAGACCACCCGGATATAATGGATTTCATAAGCTGCAAAACCAAGAATGACAGCCTCAACAATTTCAACATATCGGTAGGCATAACTAAAGAGTTCATGGATGCACTGGAAGACGATTCCGAGTACAGCCTCTACAACCCAAGGACAAAAGAAGAAGCCGGAAAGCTCAAGGCCAAGGAAGTTATGGAAAAAATAGTAGACCAGGCCTGGAAGAACGGCGAGCCGGGGATAGTTTTCATTGACAGGATGAACGACGGCAACCCCACTCCAGCGATAGGCGCGATAGAGTCCACAAACCCCTGCGGTGAACAACCGCTCCTTCCTTACGAGTCGTGCAACCTCGGCTCGATAAACCTTTCCCACTTCGTCACTAACGGCACTATCGAATGGGACCGCCTAGAGAAGGTCACAAGGACCGCAGTTCACTTCCTTGACAACGTTATAGACATGAATAATTTCCCCATAAAGAAGATAGAAGAAATGACAAGGGCCAACCGCAAGATAGGGCTTGGAGTCATGGGCTGGGCGGACATGCTGGTTCAGATGAACATACCGTACAACTCTCACGAAGCACTGAAACTTGCCGAGAAAGTCATGATGTTCATCCACGATAAGGCAGCGAGCACGTCGGAAGACCTCGCCCTCAAAAGAGGCGCTTTCCCTAACTTTAAAAAGAGCGTCTACGCGAGCGGCGACCCCCGGCGCAACGCTACGCTTACAACCATCGCCCCAACCGGGACGATAGGTATAATCGCAGGAGCTTCCGGAGGCATAGAGCCGAATTTCGCTGTGGTCTACAAGCGTTCTAACTGCCTTGATAACCAGGACATGTACGAAGTCAACTCCTACTTTGAAAAGACGGCGAAGGATATGGGCTTTTACTCGAAAGAACTCATCGATAAAATAGCTGAAAAAGGCAGCATCAAGGAATTCAAGGAAATACCTGATAAGGTAAAGAAGGTCTACATAACTTCCCACGATATCTCCCCAGAAGACCACATAAGAATGCAGGCGGCCTTCCAGAAATATACAGATAACGCGGTTTCAAAGACAGTGAACTTCGGCCACACCGCGACTAAGGAAGACGTTGAAAAAGCATACGAGCTTTCCTACAAACTCGGCTGCAAAGGCGTAACTGTCTACAGGGACGGTTCGCGGGACGAGCAGGTCTTAAACGTTGGCAGCAAGAAAGCCGGCGCGAAAGTAGAGTACAAAGAGAGACGCCCTAGACTGCGCCCGAAGGTCACCCGCGGGTCCACACTACTCATGCACACTGGCTGCGGAAAGATGTATGTCACGGTCAACGAAGACGAGCAGGGTGCGTGCGAAGTGTTCACGCAGCTCGGCAAGTCAGGCGGGTGTACGGCCTCGCAGGCGGAAGCCGTCAGCCGTCTTGATCTCGTTGGCACTGCGTTCCGGCATAAGCCAGGAAGAAATAATATACCAACTCAAGGGCATACGCTGTCCGTCACCGACACTGGCTGAGGGCGGGGCCATATTGTCCTGCGCTGATGCTATAGCCAAGGCCTTGGATAACTATATAAAAGATAGATCAGTACCGGGGTTGTTCGTTAACCGGCCTCTACCAGCTTCGGGTGAGGACGTAAAACCCGCTATACCAGTGAGCATTAACAAACAGAACCTGGTTGGCTCATGCCCCCAGTGTCCCGAGTGCGGCGAAATGCTTGAATTCGGCGAAGGCTGCGTGGTTTGTAGGGGCTGCGGCTACAGTAAATGTTGGTAAAAATAAACTAATGATTAAAAACGATAAGTGGATAAGGGAGATGGGGGCGAAGGGTATGATAGAGCCTTTCGCGCCTGAGCAGGTCAAAGACGGGAAGATATCGTTTGGAGTGTCATCTTACGGCTACGATATGCGTGTGGCTGATGAGTTCAAGATATTTGACGGTTCGAAGAACGACCTGCTTGATCCAAAGAAATTCAATCCGGCTCTGTTCCGCGAAGTTAAGGCGAAGGAATATATTGAGTTGCCGCCTAATTCGTTCGTTCTCGCCCGTTTGGTCGAGTATTTCAGGATTCCGCGTAAGATCCTTACCATATGCTTCGGAAAATCAACGTATGCCCGGTGCGGTGTTGTAGTGAACGTCACTCCTTTTGAGCCTGAGTGGGAGGGATATGTTACTATGAGCATATCAAACACATCGCCTGCTTCGGCCAAACTGTACGTCAACGAAGGTATCGCGCAAGTGATTTTCCTTGAGTCTGATGAAGTTTGCGAGACATCATACGCGGATAAAAAAGGAAAGTATCAGGCGCAGAAAGATATCACACACGCAAAAATATAAACTAAGCAATAAGCCATAAGTTTTTAAGCTGTAAGAAAAATCACTCTTATAGCTTATTTCTTATAGCTTACAACTGGAGGTTGTAAATGGCATTTTTTATCGGACGTGACAGGGAAGCCCGCAGGGCTTATGGATTTGATGAGATAGCTATCGTTCCGGGCAATATTACGGTGAACCCCGAAGAAGTGGAGATCGCAGTAAGCCTGGGCAATGTCAAGCTCGACATACCGTTCCTAGCCAGCGCCATGGACGGTGTTGTTGACGTGAAGTTCGCAATCGCCATGGGCAAACAGGGCGGGCTCGCGGTACTCAATTTGGACGGCATACAGACCCGTTACGAAAAACCCGAGATAATACTTGACAAGATCGCGTCAGCTTCTCCCGAAGAAGCTACGGCGCTTGTCCAGGACATATATAAAGAACCTATCAAAGAAAAACTTGTAGGCCAGCGCGTAAAAGAGATAAAAAAAGGCGGCTGATACGCCGCTGTTTCGTGCATTCCGGCCAACGCAGTCCGTTTCGGCCAGCTGGCGCAGGAAGCAGGCGCCGACCTCTTTGTAGTGCAGTCGACGGTTACTACCGCGAGGCACATAACAACTCAGTATCAGGCGATGGATTTCAAGAAATTCTGCTTGGACATGAAGATACCAGTAATAATCGGCAACGTAGTTACATATGAGGCGGCGCTTGAGCTTATGGAGTGCGGATGCGCGGCTTTGCTTGTCGGCGTCGGGCCGGGGTCGGCCTGCACGTCGCGCGGTGTTTTGGGTATAGGCGTTCCCCAGGTTACGGCAACCGTTGACTGCGCTGCTGCCAGAGATTTCTATTTCAAAAAATCAGGTAAATATGTATCAATTATTACGGATGGCGGAATGAGTTCAGGTGGAGATATATGCAAGGCTTTCGCGTCCGGTTCGGATGCCGTAATGGTCGGCTCTGCGTTCGCCCGTACCGAAGAAGCGCCCGGCAGAGGCTTTCACTGGGGCATGGCGACTCCTCATCATAATCTCCCCAGAGGCACAAGGGTAAGGGTTGGAGTAACAGGGCCGCTTGAAGAGATACTTTACGGGCCGGCGAGGCTTGATGACGGCACACAGAACCTTGTGGGCGCACTCAAAACCTGCATGGGAACTGTTGGGGCAAAGAACATCAGAGAGATGCAGATGGTCGAGCTTATAATAGCGCCTGACATAAAGCACGAAGGCAAGCTGTTCCAGAAGGCCCAGAAGATCGGTATGTGTAAATAGTTCGGAATAAGTGCAAAAATATATCTAGAAAGGTAATCAATGATATTAATTCTTGATTTTGGGTCACAGTACACGCAGTTGATCGCGCGCAGGATAAGGGAATTAAAAGTTTATTGCGAGATATATCCGGGCAACAGGGATATAAAGACGTTTGGGTCGCTTGAAAATGTCAGGGGTGTCATACTCTCAGGCGGACCTTCGTCTGTTTATGAAAAGAACGCGCCGTGGCCTGACGGTAGGGTCTGGAACCTTGGAGTGCCGATACTCGGCATCTGTTACGGCATGCAGCTCATCGCGGAGCAGTATGGCGGCAAGGTAAAACGTTCCAACCATCGCGAATACGGGCTTGCGAAGCTCAATATAAAGACAAGAAAATCATTATTTGGTAACATCACGGATCCGACTGTATGGATGAGCCACGGTGACTCTCTCTCGAAGATGCCCCGGGGTTTCGAGAAGATCGCGACAACCGCTAACTCTCCTTTCGCTGCTATAGCCGACCGGAAACGCCAGATCTACGGCGTGCAATTCCATCCCGAAGTAAAACATACCGTGCAAGGAAAAGATATCCTCAAGAATTTCGTGTTCGGGGTCTGCGGTGCGAAAGCCGATTGGACCATGCATAACTTTATCTCTGAAGAGCTAAAACGCATCAAACTGAAGGTCGGAAAAGGTAAAGTGCTTTGCGGGCTTTCGGGCGGAGTGGACTCTTCCGTAGCTGCTGTCCTTGTCCACAAGGCCGTGGGCAGCCAGCTGACCTGCGTTTTTGTCGATAATGGCGTACTGCGTTCAGGCGAGAAAGAGAGGGTAAAAAAGATATTCGGAAAGAAATTCAAGAATAACCTCATTGTCGCGGACGCAAGCAATAGGTTCCTTAAAAAGCTTGCGGGTGTTACGGACCCGGAAAGAAAAAGAAAAATAATCGGGCATGAATTCATAGCGGTTTTTGACGACGAAGCGAAGAAGCTCAAGAAAGTCGATTACCTAATGCAGGGCACGCTTTATCCCGACGTCATCGAAAGTGTTTCAGTAAAAGGGCCGTCCGCCGTGATAAAATCCCACCACAATGTCGGCGGTTTGCCCGCGAAAATGAAGATGAAACTCGTTGAACCTCTGAAATTCCTTTTTAAAGATGAGGTCAGGGAACTGGGTAAAGAGCTGAACATCCCGACCGAAATCCTCACCCGCCAGCCGTTCCCCGGGCCAGGCCTCGCGATAAGGGTGCTGGGAGAAGTTACTAAAGAACGCCTGGACATATTGCGTAAAGCCGACCTCATAGTTGAAAACGAAATAAGAAATGCCGGTCTGTACGAAAAACTCTGGCAAGCGTTCGCTGTCATACTCCCGGTAAAAACCGTAGGGGTGATGGGTGACTGCCGCACGTATGAGAACGTTATAGCTTTAAGGATAGTTGAATCGGCTGACGCCATGACCGCTGATTGGGCGAAGCTGCCATACGAGCTATTAGGGAAGATATCGAACAGGATAATCAATGAGGTCCGCGGTGTCAACCGCGTGGTTTACGATATCTCGCAGAAGCCGCCCGCTACTATCGAATGGGAGTAACATTTTTTAGAGGAAAATCAATGTTCAAGAAATTCTTTTGCAGAGAAACTGAATTCGAAAAATACATGCTCGGCTACGCCACCGTCCTTGATAAGGCGTTCTGATGAGTTCACCAGGTTCATAAATGCTTTTAACGTAACCGGCGTCGAAGATTGGGTGAACAAGATGAAAGATATCGAACATGAGTCTGATAATATCACTCACGAACTTATGAACTGGCTCGAGGGGACATTTATCGTAAATTACGACAGGGAAGATATTCATAAGCTTGCTTCAGACCTCGATGATATAATAGATTTTATGGATGCCGCGGCGAGAAGGACATCTCTTTACAGCGTGACCGAAATGCTGCCGGATGTGGTAAACTTGACTAATAAACTGGACCAGGCATGTCATGAGACGGCGAACGCAATACGCGCTGTTTCAGGAGAGAAACTTGACAGAAAAGTGCTTGAAATATGCAAAAGTATAAAATATTATGAAGAGGAAGGCGACAAGATATATCATGATGTCCTGGCCTCGCTTTTCAAGGGCGGCAAAGACCCGCTATATGTCATAAAGTTCAAGGAAATACTTGAAGAGATGGAGCGTGCGCTGGATAAATGCAACCAGACGGCCATGAACGTTGAGTCCATAATATTTAAATATACGTAACAGCTTTCAAGGAACATTCGTGATCGCTTCAATGCAGCATATACCGGTATTTGTTTGGGCTGTAATTATTGTGGCTCTCACCTTTGATTTTGCGAATGGCTGGCATGATACTGCAAATTCCGTTGCTACCGCCATTTCGACTCGAGTATTAAGGCCTTCGACGGCAATAATGCTTGCGGCGGTGCTTAATTTCGCCGGAGCTTTACTTAGCACTAAAGTGGCAAAAACTATTGGTGGCGGTATAGTCAACCCTTCGGTCATAAATAGCGGTGACGGCATGTACGTGATATTGGCTGCTATGCTAGGGGCAATATTATGGGAGATATATACTGTTTTTAAGGGCCTGCCGGTTTCCGGGTCCCATGCGCTCATCGGAGGGCTTGTTGGAGCGGCTGTTTCCGTATTCGGTTTCAAAGTGGTAGTGATGTCCGGCATAACGAAGGTAATGCTGGCAATGCTCATTTCACCGATATCGGGCCTTATAATAGGGCACGCCATATTAACGATCAATTATTCGTTAGCCTCATTTTTTCGCCCAAAACTCGTCAACAAAGGCGCCTCGGTACTGCAGATATTCACATCTTCATTGATGTCGCTGATGCACGGGCAGAACGACGCGCAGAAAGTCATGGGCGTAATAACACTCCTGCTTTTCGTAGGAGGTTATTTCGGCACGGCGGAATTTAAGAATGTGAACGTCCCTATATGGGTAATGCTTATCTGCGGGCTATCTATGTCGCTCGGCACGGCGGTAGGTGGCCGGGCTGTGATCAAAACGCTCGGTAAAAAGCTTTCACACCTAAGGCCGATAGAAGGAGCGTCAGCTGAACTTTCAGCGTCCTTTGTGCTCGAAGGTTGCTCTCTGCCATGGGTGTCCCGGTAAGCACAACGCACACCATAACCGGAAGCATCGTGGGTGTCGGGACCGCTAAAAGGATGAAAGCAGTAAAGTGGGCTGTGGGCTTAAGGATCATATACGCGTGGGTCCTTACCCTTCCGGTGACGGCATTGCTTAGCGGGTTGATAGCAAGGGCAATTCTTTTGGTTGCTCACAAATAATTATTCGGAGAATCTATGAACGGTACTGTACAAAACGAAAAGATCGATCTGCCTCTTATTCACAGAGGAAAGGTAAGGGACGTTTACGACCTTGACCAGCAGCTTTTGATAGTTGCCTCGGACAGGATATCTGCGTTTGATTTTGTGCTCCCTACTATTATCCCCGATAAGGGCAAGATACTGCACAGCCTCTCCATGTTCTGGTTCGATATGTTTCAGGGAATAGTGCCCAACCATCTCATCACTGGCGATTTCGAGCAGTTCCCGACAAAACTCAAAAAGTATGAATACCTCCGCGGCCGTTCGATGCTTGTAAAGAAAGCCAAAAGGATAGATATCGAATGCATAGTGCGCGGTTACTTGGCGGGCTCTGGATGGAAAGAATATCAGAAATCAGGAACTGTTTGCGGGATCAAGCTGCCCGAAGGCCTCAATGAATCTTCAAAACTTCCAGAGCCGGTCTTTACTCCTTCAAGCAAGGAAGAGGGCGGGAAACATGACGAAAACATATCTTTTGATGAGACCGTAAAAAGAATAGGACCAGAGTTGTCAGAAAAGATCAAGGAACTAAGCCTTTTTGTATATACGAAAGCTTCACAGTACGCCGAGTCGAGAGGGGATAATAATAGCGGACACAAAATTTGAGTTCGGTATATATGACGGCAAGGTGATATTAATTGACGAAGATCCTGACCCCGGATTCATCGCGGTTCTGGGAAGAGTCGAAATACGAAGAAGGTAAATCACAGGACAGCCTGGATAAACAGTTCGTGCGCGACTATCTTGAGTCCATAAAATGGAATAAACAGCCGCCGGTGCCGGTGCTTCCTGATAATGTGGTTAAAGTCACAAAAGCCAAATATATGGAAGCTTATGAAATAATAACAGGCAGAAAATTCAAGGGTTAGCTCGAGGAAGAAAAGCATGATATACAAGATAGAGATCTCACTAAAAAAAAGTTCAACGACAAGCACGGCGACCACGTCAAACACGAAATAGCCGAGCTTGGCATCAAGGGTGTAACTGCTGTGAACTACTCTCCAGTTTATCTCGTAGAAGGTGAGCTGACCCGCCAGGAAGCCGAAAGGATATCCAGCAGGTTACTTATAGACCCGATAACGGAAGAGTATGTTGTAAACCCAGATGAATCAAGTCGCGGGCTTTCCGCGGAAATATGGCTTAAAAAGGTGTAACAGACACTGTCGCCGACAGCGTGGCCAAGGCGGTCAAAGATATAGGTATCGCCGAACAACTCAAGATAAAGACCGGGCACAAATTCGAATTCAAAGGAAAACATCGGCCGGCGCGATCAAGCAAGCTGCCGACTCAATACTTTATAACCCTATGATACAGGAATGCAAAATTCAGCAGTAAGAGCCAGGTAAGGATGATAATAAATGACCAATAGAAACCAGATCAAATTATTAAGCGTTTCCGATAAAGAACTGATGGCGTTGAGCAAAAAAGCTGTGCTTTCACTCTCGCTTGTTGAGATGAAGACAGTTAAGTCATACTTTAAGGCTCTCGGCAGGAACCCCACGGACATCGAGCTTGAGACAATAGCCCAGACCTGGAGCGAACACTGCAAGCACAAAACGCTTACCGGTGTGATAGAGTACACGGAAAAATCGGGAGCCGGGAAAAAGAAGACAAAGATATATAACAACCTGCTCAAAGAAACCGTTTTCCGCGCGACGAAAGAGCTCGATCTGCCCTGGTGTATATCCGTGTTCAAAGACAACGCTGGCGTAATAGATTTTGACGACAAGAACGGCATAGCTTTCAAAGTCGAAACGCACAACCATCCTTCCGCGCTTGAGCCGTACGGCGGCGCGGCGACAGGTATCGGCGGAGTTATAAGGGACATAATGGGCGTAGGCCTCGGGGCAAAGCCGTTCGCCAACACCGATATTTTCTGTTTCGGTAACCCGGACATGCCCTGGAAAAAACTTCCCAAGGGCATGCTTCATCCGAAGAGGATAGCGAAGGGTGTCGTTTCAGGCGTCAGGGATTACGGCAACCGCATGGGTATACCAACGGTCAACGGCGCGGTCTATTTTGATGATGCGTACACGTCTAATCCGCTGGTTTATTGCGGTACCGCTGGGATCATACCGAAAAACATGGCTTTCAAAGAAGTTAAACCCGGCGACCTCGTTCTTGTTGCCGGCGGACGCACGGGACGCGACGGAATACATGGCGCTACGTTCTCATCAGTCAAATTGGATCAGGAGACCGACGTCAGCGCTGTCCAGATAGGAAACCCTATAGTAGAAAAAAAGGTGCTTGATACCATGCTCCGCGCGCGTGACCTCGGATTATACCGGGCCGTAACGGATTGCGGCGCGGGCGGGCTCTCTAGTGCCGTGGGCGAGCTTGGCGAAGAGACTGGCGTGAAGGTTCATCTCGAACATATCCCTCTAAAATATGAGGGCCTGCGCCCTTGGGAAATATGGGTCTCGGAAGCGCAGGAGCGCATGGTTTTTGCCGTGCAGCCCGAGAACAAAGAGAAGATACTCGAAATATTCAGGTCAGAGAACGTTGAAGCGGTGTTCATAGGAGAGTTTACCGGTGACAAAATGCTAACCGTGATGTACGGTGACGAAACGATCGCGCTGTTGGACATGGAGTTCCTGCACAGCGGAGTGCCTAAGGTTAAGAACGTCGCATCATGGACGCCCCCCGTGGAAAAAGCGGTGAAGATAAAGAAAAAAGCCGACTATGGGAACGATCTTAAAGAACTGCTTGGTTCGTTGAGCATATGTTCACGCGAGTGGATAATAAGGCAGTACGACCACGAAGTACAGGGACAGACTGTTGTAAAACCGCTTCAGGGGCCAGACATAACGGCCCAAGGCCCGGGAGACGCCGCGGTTGTTTGGCCTTACACGTTTGACCAGCAGCCGGCAGCCGGCGACAGCAAATCAAAATATAAGGGTTTCGTCTTGTCCAACGGCATGAACCCGGAATACGGCAAGATAGACGCGTACTGGATGGCGGCATCAGCTATTGACGAGGCTCTAAGGAACGCGGTTTGCGTGGGGGCCGACATTGGGCGAATAGCTATACTTGACAATTTTTGCTGGGGCAATCCCTATAGGCCTGAAGTGCTGGGGTCGCTAGTCCGCGCGGCGGAAGCCTGTTACGACATGGCTAAAATTTACGGGACGCCGTTCATCTCCGGAAAAGACAGCCTTCACAACGAATACGCGATAGGCAAGAAACATTATTCTATACCGCCGTCACTTCTGATCTCGGCTATCGGTATAGTAAGGGACGTAAGAAAAACTATAACGATGGACTTGAAAGATGAAGGAAACTACGTTTACATCATAGGCGACACAAAAAACGAGCTCGGCGGCTGAACGTATTTCAGGGAGAAGACTATAAAAGGCGGAATTGTGCCGAAAGTTTACGCGGAAAAGTCGCTCAAGGCCATGAAGGCGTTGTTCTGAAGCTATAAGCGCAGGGCTTGTGAAGTCGTGCCACGACTGCTCGGAAGGCGGGCTGTCAGTAGCCGCTGCCGAAATGGCTTTCGCTGGCAAAAAGGGGCTTGAGATCGACCTCTCAAAGGTTCCGGTCTCTGAATTCCTGGACGATGCGGAGATACTTTTTTCTGAGTCGAACAGCAGGTTTGTCGTAGAAATAGAAGCCGGCAAGGCCAAGAAATTTGAAGCGGCAATGATTGGCGCGGGATTCGCACGAATAGGCAAGGTAACAAAGAATGAACTTTTGATCAAAGGACTTAGCGGCAGATGTATCGTTAGAGAGAAGATGGATAATTTATATAAGGCATGGCAGGGCAGGCTGAGCTGGTAATTAAAATCAAGGGAAAAATCAATGGCAAAACCAAAAGCGATAGTTATAAGAACGGCGGGTACGAATTGCGACTGCGAGACCAAGGCGGCGTTTGAGCTTGCCGGGGCGACCGCAGAACGCGTGCATATCAACAGGCTTATCTCTGGAGAGGTAAAGCTTTCCGATTACCAGATACTGGCGATACCCGGCGGCTTTTCATACGGGGACGACATAGCCTCTGGCAAGATACTCGCCAACGAGCTGAAATACAAGCTGGGAGGCAAACTGCAGGAATTCGCCCAGGCCGGAAAACCGATAATCGGTATATGCAACGGCTTCCAGGTCCTCGTGAAAATGGGGCTTCTCCCTGACGAGACAAAATTCCAGCAGACCACGACCCTCACTTTCAACGATTCCGAGAAATTCGAGTGCAGGTGGATCAACTTGAAAACGGTCCACGCCTCTGGAAAAAAAAGCGACTGCCCCTGGACTCTGGACGTGCCAGATATAATTCAGTTGCCTATCGCGCACGGCGAAGGGAAGTTCATCGCCTCGGACGATAAAACGCTCGAAGATATAGAGAATAACGGTCAGGTGGTTTTCAGGTACTGCGATGTAAACGGAAAATTAGCACGGTATCCGTACAACCCGAACGGTTCGGCAAACAGTATTGCGGGTATATGCAGCAAAAAAGGCAACGTTTTCGGGCTTATGCCGCACCCGGAAAGGTTCGTTTTCAGTTACCAGCATCCTTCGAGGAAAAGCATGGATGGCGGGCAGTACGGCTGGGGGCTCACAATTTTTAAAAACGCTGTAAATATGATATAATCCAACAACAGCGAGTTAACACTTCAATCTATAGGAGCCTGGTATGGCGAACTGCGGGAACTGTTTGTTTCAGGGGGACAGGAACACTGATCAGAAAGGGAACACAAATGTTTTTTGCCTTGTACGCTGTTTTTGGTTTTCGGAGAATAGCACATGCCGGCAATACCGAGACTATGCCGACCTTGAAAAAGATACCAGGATAAAGCTCGCGTCGGATATCAGGCAGGAAGAAAACGAAGATAAACGCCTCAAAAAGATAACTCGCTCGAATCTGAAAATAATGATAATCACCTTTGTTGTCTCATTCGCCTTCTTTTGGCTCACCGTAAAGTTGTTTGATAAATACATCTTTTAAAAAGTTATAAGTTTTAAGTTGTAAGCTGTAAGAAAAGTCTTCTTATAACTTACAGCTTACGGCTTATTACTGGGATTAATATTATGTGCGGAATATTTGGAGTTTTTAGCCAGCCTGAAGCGTCAAAACTTGCCTATCTCGGCCTCTATGCCCTGCAGCACCGCGGGCAAGAGAGCGCAGGCATTGCTTCGTCCGATGGTAAGACCATTTACCCCTACGTCCAGATGGGGCTTGTTTCAGAACATATTTAACCAGGGAAACCTTGAGAAACTCCAAGGCGATATAGCGATAGGTCACGTGCGATATTCTACCGCCGGAGTAAGCTTGATTAAGAACGCCCAGCCTCTCGTTATCAACTACGCGAAAGGCCAGCTCGCTGTCGCACACAACGGCAACCTTATCAACGCCGCGCAGATCAAATCCAAACTCGAACACGAAGGGTCAATATTTCAGACCACATCCGACAGCGAAGTAATCCTTCACCTTATTGCGAAAGCCAACGGGCGTCCGCTTGAGGATGCTATCAAATATGCGCTGGCCAAACTTAAAGGGGCCGATTCGGTCGTCATAATGACACCGGAAAAGCTTATCGCAGTTCGCGACCCGTGGGGTGTACGGCCGCTCTGCATAGGGACTCTTAACAAGGGCTTTGTGATGGCGTTTGAAACATGTGCTCTGGACCTTATAGGCGCAAAATATTTAAGGGATGTTGAGCCAGGCGAGATGGTTATCGTTGATAGAAAAGGATTGAGGTCAAGGCAGCTGTTCGAAAAAAACAAGAACAGCTCGATGTGCATATTCGAATATATATACTTTTCTAGGCCGGACAGCATGATATTCGGGCAGAGCGTCCACTCGGTAAGAAGGGAACTGGGCAAGAGGCTCGCCCTGGAAACAATGCCCAAGATAAAGAACGCAGATTTCGTCATAGCCGTTCCGGACTCTGCCAATGGCGCCGCTATAGGTTACAGTATGGAAGCCGGCATTCCATATGAGACAGGGCTTATAAGGAACCATTATATAGGCAGGACTTTCATCGAGCCCAGCCAGCACATACGCGATTTTGGCGCGAAGATCAAATACAATCCCGTCCGCGATATACTCGCAGGAAAGAGGGTCATAGTCGTTGACGATTCTATAGTCCGGGGAACCACCAGCCGCAAGCTTGTGAAGATGATGAGAGCCGCCGGGGCAAAGGAGATCCATCTGGCTATAAGTTCTCCGCCCATAACCGACCCGTGCTTTTATGGCATAGACACGCCAACAAAAAATGAGCTCATTGCTGCCACCCATTCAATAAAAGATATCGAAAAATATCTTGGTGTTGACAGCCTAAACTACCTAAGTATTGATGGTTTGCTGAAATCCACCAATGCGCCTAAAGAGAATTATTGCACGGCTTGCTTCACCGGTCAATATAAGATCGGCAGATGTCCTCGTTCGCGAGGTTTCGGTACCTGTTAGTAAATTTGTTCCAAGGTATTCGCAAAATAATGAACTTCCCGCAGTATAAAATCCTCCTTCCAGTAACACTACCCCATGTTTTCTTAGAGCTGCTCATATATTTTTATCGTTTGTTGTGACGTCATTAATTATAATAAAGGCGGAAAAATGAAGATCCTTGTGATAGGTTCAGGCGGCAGGGAACACACTCTTTGCTGGAAGATAAAGCAAAGTCCAATGGTAGAAAAGGTCTATTGCGCTCCGGGTAACGCCGGTATATCTAAGATCGCGCATTGCGTTCCGCTTAAGGCGGATGATTTTGCGGCTATCGCAGATTTTGTTAAAAACGAAGGCATCAAGCTGACTGTTGTCGGGCCGGAAGTCCCGCTCGCTGCCGGGATAGTTGACTATTTCAGGGGCCGCGGGCTCGATATATTCGGCCCGGACAAAAAGTCGGCCACCCTGGAGGCCAGCAAAGTGTTCGCCAAAGACATCATGAAAAAGTACGGCGTACCCACGGCTGCCTATAACTCTTTCAAGAACGCTGCGGATGCATTGACATTCCTCAAAAGCGCGCCGCGGGATAGGAAACTGGTCGTAAAAGCCGACGGCCTCGCGGCAGGCAAAGGCGTGATAATATGCGCTGCAATGGAAGAGGCCGAGAATGCAGTTCGGCAGATACTGTCAGACAAACTTTTCGGTTCCGCGGGCAGTGAGGTGGTCATTGAAGAGTTTCTCCAGGGCGAAGAGGTCTCCGTCCAGATATTTTTAGACGGGAACAGCTATTCAATCATGGCTGCGGCCCAGGACCATAAGAGGGTCAACGATAATGATGAAGGACCGAACACCGGCGGCATGGGCGCCTATGCTCCCGCCCCACTTTTCGATGAGGCTCTCAGGGAGAAGACCGAAAGAACAATCATAGCGCCTCTTATAGCTGGCCTTAAGAAGGAGGGCATAGATTACAGAGGGGTCCTCTACATCGGCCTGATGGTCAACAAAGGAGAACCTTCGGTGCTGGAATTTAACTGCCGGTTCGGCGACCCGGAGACCGAAGTCGTGCTTCCGCTGCTTGAGACTGATTTAGTCGAAATCATGCTGAAAATCAACGCTAAACAGTTAGACAAAATTAAAGTTAATTGGTATAATAAGTCAGCCGCGTGCGTTGTTCTTGCGTCGGGCGGATACCCGGGAAGTTTCGAAAAGGGCAAGGAAATTAAAGGCCTTGAAAAAGCCGCCGCTCAGGCTGACACAATGGTTTTTCACGCGGGAACCTCTTCAGACGGGAAAAAGATCGTCACTTCCGGCGGAAGGGTGCTTGTGGTAACGGCTCTCGGGGATAACCTCCGCGGTGCGGTAGCCAAAGCCTACGAGTTGGTCACAAAAATAAGTTTTGATAAGATGCACTTTCGCAAAGATATAGCGAGAAAGGCTTTTAAGTAACATCTTCTTTAAGGGCGGACAACCCATGGTTAACAAAAAAGGCATCAGGGTAGCGATAATAGCCGGTTCCGATTCGGATCTTTCATCCGTAGCGGCGGCGTCAGAGGTGCTCGACGGGTTCGGCATACCTTTCAGAATAAATGTCGCCTCCGCCCACAGGACACCTTCTAAAGTAAAAGCCATCATAAGGGAAGCGGAAAAACAGGGTGCGGAAGTGTTCATCTGCGCCGCAGGTATGGCCGCTGCGCTCCCCGGCGTTGTAGCGGCTGAGACCATAAAGCCTGTCATAGGAGTCCCTATGGAAGGCAAAAGCCTCGCGGGAATGGACGCGCTATTCTCAATAGTGCAGATGCCTCCAGGGATACCTGTTGCAGCGGTAGCGATAGGCAAGGCTGGTGCGCAGAACGCTGGCGTGCTCGCCGCGCAGATACTAGCTATAAAAGACAATCCCCTTAAGAAAAAGTTGGAAGCATACCGTAAGAGCCTAGCGCTTGCGGTTTCAGAAAAAGACAGCCGCCTTCAAAAAATAGGCATAGAAAAATACGTGCAGGCGCAGAAGGACGCGGCAAAACGCTAACATAGAATATAATGAAAAAATACAAAGAGAAGAAAGTAATCATGTCAGGCGAAGAGATAACAAGGACAATAAAACGCCTCGCGCATGAGATCGTCGAGAAGAATTTCGGTGTAAAGAACCTCGCGTTAATCGGCGTGCAGACGAGAGGCGTATTTATCGCGAAGAGGATCATAGATGAGATGCTAAAGGCCGGCCTTTGTGACGGCCAAAAAGACATTCCTTTTGGCGTCATAGATATAACGCTCTACCGCGACGACGTAGCCAATATGGCCACCCCGCCGCAGGTTCAGGAGACCGACATACCCTTCGACTTAACGGGTAAAAAAATAGTCGTAGTAGACGATGTTCTCTACACCGGCAGAAGCATACGGGCCGCGCTGGATGAACTAATGGATTTCGGCAGGCCCGAGAACATACAGCTGGCGGTGCTCGTGGACAGGGGCATGAGGGAACTCCCGATAGAGCCTAATTTCACCGGCAAGAAATTTGTGACATCAAAACAGGAGCTTGTGTCGGTCGAATTAGTGGAAGTTGACGGAAGCGACAGGGCCGTTCTTATGGAAGAAGCTTAAGTAAAGGCATCAGCTTGCCTTCATTGCGGTATAAAATATTATACCAGAGGTTAAAATGACCTTGCAGAAAAAAGATTTGTTGGGCCTCGAGCACCTGGACGCAAAAGAGATCGAAGCAATACTCAGCACAGTCCCTCCTTTTAAAAGCCTTTTTACCCGTTCCATTAAGAAAGTTCCCACTCTTCGAGGAAAAACCGTAGTGAACCTTTTTTACGAGCCGTCAACACGCACCCGCACATCTTTCGAAATAGCGGCGAAGCGCCTGTCCGCGGACGTTGTAAATGTCGCAGTTGCGTCCTCCAGCGTTGTCAAAGGCGAAAGCCTCATAGATACCGGTAAAACACTAGAGGCAATGAAAGCGGACTTTATAATAATCCGTCACGGCCTCGCAGGCGCGCCGGCCGTACTCGCGCGGAATCTCCATGCCTCTATAATAAACGCCGGCGACGGTTTCCACGAGCACCCTTCGCAGGGCCTCCTGGACCTCTACACGATAGTAGAAAAAAAGAAAAATATTAAAGGGTTGAAGGTTCTTCTCGTAGGCGACATACTTCACTCGCGAGTCGCAAAATCGAACATATGGGGCCTGACCAAGCTCGGCGCCGAAGTCAGGGTTTCCGGTCCGCCGACTCTTATCCCTTCGAGAATAACCGACCTCGGTGTAAAAGTATTCTACAACCTGGACGAAGCTCTCAAAGACGTAGATGTCGTAAATATCCTGCGCATACAACTTGAGCGCCAGCAGGACAACCTCTTTCCGTCAGTGCACGAATATATCGAACTCTACCAGGTGACGGCTGACCGCTTAAAAGCCGCGAAGCCGGACGTAATGATAATGCACCCCGGCCCGATGAATCGCGGTATAGAGATATCAAGCGAGGTAGCGAACGGGCCTAACGCCGTGATATACGAACAGGTAACGAACGGGATCGCGGTCAGGATGGCCATCCTCTACCTTCTTTCGGGCAAGAAAGACATGAAGAAAAATCATCAGATCGAAGAGAAGAATGGGGAACAAAAATGAAGATACTGATCAAAGGCGGGATGGTTATAGACCCGGCGGCCAATTTCGAAGGCGTGGCCGACGTGCTTGTCGCGGACGGCAAGATACTTGAGGTCAAGCCTGATATCAAGACCTCCGATGCCAAAGTTATTGAAGCCAAAGGCAAAATCGTAGTCCCGGGGCTCATAGATATACACACGCATTTGCGCGAGCCGGGACATGAAGAGGAAGAAACCATTGAGAGCGGCACGAAGGCCGCGGCCCACGGCGGAATAACTACGATATTCTGCATGCCGAACACCCATCCGCCGCTCGACAATGCGCCGGCGGTAGAGTTCGTTCTCATGAAAGCCCAGAAAGAAGGGCATGTGAATGTCTTCCCGATAGGCTGTATAACCAAAAATTCGGCGGGCGAAGAGCTCGCGGAAATAGGAGTGCTTAAGAAGGCCGGTGTAGTGGCGGTCTCAGATGACGGCATGCCGGTAATGAATTCCCAGGTAATGAGGCGCGCGCTCCAGTACACAAAAATGTTCGGCTTGCCGGTTATAGCGCACTGCGAAGACAAGAACCTTACAAAAGGCGGCGCGATGAACGATAGCCACACGTCCATGGTGCTAGGGCTTCGCGGCATTCCGAGGCAGGCCGAAGAGATAATGATACAGCCGCGACATAATGCTGGCGGAGCTTACCGGAGGCCACCTCCATATAGCGCACGTTTCGACCGCTGGTTCTGTCGAGCTCGTTCGTCAGGCAAAAAGGAAAGGCATAAAAGTCACGGCCGAAACGTGCCCGCATTATTTCTCTCTGACTGATGAGGAAGTAAAGAACTATGATACTAACACGAAAATGAACCCTCCGCTCCGCTCTCAAAACGACATCGCAGCCATAAAAGCGGGCCTCGCTGATGGGACCATCGACTGTATATGCACCGACCACGCGCCGCACACGGAGGAAGAGAAGAATAAAGAATACGACCTTGCTCCTTTCGGTATAATAGGCTTGGAAACAATGCTTACGCTTGTGAACACGGAACTGGTAGATAATAAAGTCCTAAGCTGGGGTCAAGTCGTTGAAAAGCTTGCCGTAAACCCGGCTAAGATCTTCGGGCTCGAGGGCCGCGGGACGATCAAGGCCGGCTCCATAGCCGATATAACTGTAATAGACCCTGATATAGAATACATATTTTCAGCTAAAGATTTTGTTTCAAAGAGCAAGAACTCGCCCTTCATCGGAAGGAAGCTAAAAGGCAGGGCGGAGGTTACAATTGTTGGAGGTAAGATCGCCTGGCCCATAAAAGAGTAAATCAATCATTGGCAATACGGGAAAACGTTCAGATATGCCCGGGCTATTACAGGATCCTTCTTGAGGCGGAAAATCTGGCACGGGTTTCGTGTCCGGGGCAATTCTGCATGCTAAAGATCCCCGGCTCGTACTTGCGCAGGCCGCTCAGCATCTACTCCGTTTCCGGCTCCAAAGTGGAATTCCTATACAAGAGCGTCGGCAAAGGGACGAATTTCCTTTCGCAGCTACTGCCGGGTGCCAGGATTGACGTCCTTGGACCCCTCGGCAACGGCTACAGCCTAGAAGACGTCGCGGGCAGCAGGCTACCAGTTCTTGTGGCGGGTGGCACGGGCATCGCTTCGCTTAACTACCTCGCTGAGAAATTGCACAAACCAGGCCTGCTTTTCTACGGGGCCAAGAACCGCACGGAGCTTGTCTGCCTCGACAATTTCAGGAAGCTCGGCTGGAAAATGGAACTAGCTACGGATGACGGTTCTGCGGGATATAAGGGTGTGATAACCGACATATTCGAGAATTACCTTGTTGGTAAAGAGCTTGGCGATACAGTGCTGTACACCTGCGGCCCGATAGCAATGCTTGCTAAAGTGACCCAGATAGCCAAGGATTTTGAATTAAAGGGTTTTGTTTCGCTGGAAGAAAAAATGGCATGCGGCGTGGGAAACTGCCAGGGCTGCGCGGTAAGGTCCGGCGAAACCTACAAGATGGTTTGCAAGGATGGGCCGGTGTTTAGGATAGAAGAAATATTTTAACGACAGCTATATAAGTGATAAGTTGTAAGCGGTAAGTAAAAACACAATCAAATCATGAACTCAAAAATTGATATATCAACTGAAATAGCCGGGATAAAATTAACAAGTCCCGTTATAACTGCCTCCGGGACTTTCGGGTACGGCGATGAGCTCACCGATCTCGTGGATATGTCCAGGATCGGGGCTATAATCACGAAGACTATAACACTAGGCCCGAGGATTGGCAACCCGCCGCCGAGGATATGCGAGACGGCGAGCGGCATGCTCAACACGATCGGGCTCCAGAACGTCGGTTTTGAGAGGTTCATGGATGAGAAACTGGACGATCTTAAAAAACTTGGCGTGCCCATAATTGTCAGCGTTGCAGGTTCGACGTCAGAGGAGTATGTCGCTCTCGTTACCCTGCTCAACCAGATAAAGTTCATTTCCGCCATAGAGCTCAATCTTTCATGCCCGAATCTCAAGAAGAAGATCATCTGTCAGGATGAAGAACTGTTCGCCGAGATAATCAAAAAGACTTCCAAGACGAAACATCATCCTATAATCGCGAAACTTTCGCCGCAAGTGCAGGATATAGCCGCGGCCGCAATGCTCGCGGAAAAGTCGGGTGCCGACGCTGTTTCGCTTGTAAACACGTTTCCCGGTATGTCCATAGACGCGCACACGTTCAGGCCGAGGCTTTCGACCGTTACTGGAGGCCTTTCGGGCCCATGCATAAAGCCGCTTGCCCTGCGCTGCGTTTGGGAAGCCGTAAAAAGCCTTAAGATTCCGGTCATAGGCGGCGGCGGTATATCGTCAGGCGAAGATGCGGCCGAGTTCATTATAGCCGGCGCGAGCGCCGTGAGTGTCGGGACGGCGAGCCTCGTCGATCCTGACGCCGGACCCAACATATCGGAAGGCCTGCGCGAATATCTCAGGGGGAAGAAATTTACGTCACTTAAAGACATAAAAGGAAAACTAAAATCATGAACAAATACCTTCCTTTCGGGGCCGTGATAGATTCGGTTAAAAAACTTTTACTAGCGAACGCGGTGTTCCTTCTTCTTATGTCCGTCTTTAGACTTGTCTTCTTCGTATACTACGGCGGCTTGAAAACATCAAGTGGACTCTGGATATACGTTTTTAAAGCTTTTTATATGGGTGTGAGGTTTGACCTGGGTGTAGTAGCTTATGTCAACATGCTGGTAGTTTTGACGCTGATAGTAGTTTCCGCCATCGGGAGCACAAAAGTTTTCAGATTCTGGTTGTCCGCGGCAAAAGCCTACTACGTTCTTATGTTCTCATTTATTTTTATACTGCTTTGTGTGGACTTTGGCTTTTTCTCTTATTTTAAGAACCACATAAACATAATCATTTTCGGTGTTCTGGAAGACGATACTAAGGCGCTTTTTTCCACTATAGCGGACAACTATAACGTGCCGCTGGTTTCGTTTATTTTCCTAGTGCTCATCTCGATCGTTTATTTTATAACAAGCCATTTCACAAACCAGGTAGATCTCGAGCACGACAGCCACAAGCGGTACCCGTTCCTGATAAAATTCTTTTTCCTCGGCGGGCTTCTGGCCTGCAACGTCATTGCAGCGAGGGGCGGTTTCGGGCTTTTCCCGCTGGGTACGATGGACGCCGAGATATCGCCGGACATTTTCATAAACAAAGTGTCTATTAACGGAATATATACCTTTCAGGAAGCCTTAGAGGCCAGAATGAAAGAGAACGGAAGCTACGATATTTCCAAACAGGTTGGCTATTCCGACGACCCGGTGCGCGCATTCTCGGATTTTCTGGACGTTCCCGCTTCAAAGCTCAACAAGGAAGCCCTTCAGGAGAGCGTGATAAGAACGACAAAAAAGAGCGTTGCGATCGAAAAGACAAGGCCCAACGTAATATTCATAATGATGGAGAGTTTCGGCTCTGACCTTCTGCATTACAATTCGCCTGAGTTCAACGTCATGGGCGAGCTGAAGAAACATTTCGATTCTGATACAGTGTTCTATAACTTTCTTTCCGGAGATGTCGGAACGATCGGCAGTATAGAAACGGCCATATTAAGCATGCCAAAGAGGCCGGCCGCTAAGGCCGTTACGCAGTCGAAGTTCGCCTACAACTACTATTTCACGGGCGCAGCGGTGCCTTACAAGCGGGCTGGTTATGAGACGATATTCCTTTACGGAGGCAACGCCGGCTGGAGGAACGTATTCATGTTCGCCGGAAACCTTGGTTTTGATTCAGCAGAGGGCGCGGGTTCTATGGACCCGAGATTCCCGAAGAACCAGTGGGGTGTCTATGACGAGTATCTTTTCCAGCACATATACGACAGGCTCTCGAAAAATAACGGCAAACCCAAGTTCATATTCACGATGACAACGACAAACCACCCGCCTTATTCGCTGCCGGCGGACTACAAGCTTCTGCCGCTCAATATTTCGCCAGAGCTGCGGAAAGACATCACGGGCGACATGAAGCTCGCTAAGATGCGGTTCGAGACTTATCAGTACTCAAACAATAAGCTGGGCGAACTTATATCGAGGATAAAAGCCTCGTCGCTCGGCAAGAACACGATAATCGCCGTAACGGGCGACCACAATTTCTGGAGCGTTTTCGATTACCCCAAAGAACGCTACCTTGACTTGGACGGTGTGCCGTTCTACCTTTATATTCCCGAAAGCCTAAAGCCCCGCGATATAGACAAGGACACGTTCGGCTCGCACCTGGATATTATGGCTACGCTTTACAACCTCTCGCTGTCCGGGCAACAGTATGCTTCGCTAGGCGGGGACATGCTTGATAAGAATACAAAGCACATAGCCTTCAATGTTGACGGGCTCGTGATGTCGAAGGACAGGGCGCTGCGCTGTTTCGTTGAGAATAACGTTGTGTCTTATTATGTGTGGGACCAGTCGTCAAGAAGGCTCTTAAAGCCAGCCCAGCCGGACGCCGAACACGAGAAACTTTTGAAGCATTTCAAATCCGCGCTCGCGGTTACGGACTATATAATAAAGCATCCCGTAAAGTAAAGGCAATATCAAATATTAAAAATCAAAGATCAAAAACAGGCCAATATTTATAAATTAATTCGCAAACAAGAAAAAACAATAGAAACAATCATTAGTTTTGCTGGGGATATTATCTATAATTTTTATATTTGATGTTTGATTTTTGAATTATTTCCCGGGAGCAGTTATGAAAAAGATGATAGTAGCGCTTGACGTCAAAGATAAGGACAGGGCAATGTACCTGGTTGAGATACTTTCGCCGTACGTCGACATATTCAAGGTGGGCCCGATACTTTTTCTCAAGGAAGGCCCGGAACTTATTAAACAAATAAAACAGGGCGGCAACGAGGTTTTTCTTGACCTTAAGTTCCACGACATACCGCAGACTGTCAAGCGTTCCGTTGAATCGGCGTCGGAGCTAGGTGTTTACAGCCTAACCCTCCATTCAGCTGGCGGCGAGATCATGATGAAAGAGGCAGCGTTTGTGCCGAATCATCCGAGGTTATGGGCGGTCACGGTGCTCACCAGCCAGCCTGTCGACCCGGTGGTAGTGCGCGAACGGGCGCTGCTTGCGAAAAAGTCCGGCATGGACGGCGTGATATCTTCACCGCACGAAATAGAGGATATTAAGAAAGCCTGCGGCAGCGAGTTTGGCGTAATAACGCCCGGCATAAGGATGGCGAACGAAGACAAGCACGACCAGAAAAGAATAGCCACCCCTGCCGCCGCGATAAGGGCCGGAGCGAACTTTATAGTTGTTGGCCGGCCTGTGATAGAAGCGGTTGACCCAGTGGAAGCAGCAAAAATCATGACGGAAGAAATAGAAAAAGCATCAACAAAATAGTTGTAAGCTATAAGTTATAAGCTGTAAGAAAATAAAAGTCGCAAATCGAAGTTTCTTATAGCTTAAAGCCTACAGCTTATAGCTGATATCTAGCGAAAGGGGATATAATGAAAGATTCAGAAGTAAAACAATTATTTGAAAAGAACAACGCGTTGTTGAGCGGACATTTTCTGCTCTCAAGCGGGCTCCATTCCGACACGTATTTCCAGTCCGCGTTGATACTCCAGCATCCGGCGGAAGCGGAAAAGCTCGCCGCGCTTCTCGCAGACAAGATATTAAAGGATGTCCCGGACATAGATGTTGTGGTTTCACCGGCCTTAGGCGGTATCGTGGTCGGCCAGGAAGTGGCGGCGCAGATTGGTTGCCGCGCGATATTCTGCGAGCGGGTTGACGGAAAGCTCACACTCCGCCGCGGTTTCAGTGTTGAAAAAGGCGAGAAGTGCCTCGTGGTAGAAGACGTGATAACTACGGGCCTTTCAACAAGAGAAGTAATAGACACTATAAAGCCGCTGGGCGCTGAGATCGTCGCGGTCGCGTCCCTTGTTGACCGCTCCGGCGGAAAAGTTGATTTTGGCGTGCCGCGCTCGTCGCTGCTCAGCCTAGAAGTAAAAAGCTACAAAGCAGAAGAGTGCCCGATGTGTAAGGAAGGCGGGTCGCCAATAAAACCGGGAAGCAGGAAGTAAAATAGTTATAAGCTATAAGTTATATGCTGTAAGAAAAGACAAAAATCGTAAGCGTATGTATTTATAAGATTTTTCTTATAGCTTAAAGCTTACAGCTTATAGCTAATAAATTAAGGAGTTATAATGAAGGTCACCTATAGAAAGGCCGGAGTAAACATCGACGCGGGCAACGAGCTGGTGCGGCGGTGAAGAGTAAACTTCCCAAGATCGGCGGATTCGGCGGGGCATTCCCACTGGCGGGCACGAAATATAACCTCGTAAGCTCTACGGACGGCGTCGGGACCAAGCTCAAAATAGCGTTCCTTTTAAATAAGCACGACACCGTGGGTATAGACCTAGTGGCAATGAACGTTAACGACATAATCTGCTGCGGTGCTAAACCGCTTTTCTTCTTAGACTACTTCGCCTGTGGAAAGCTTGATGTCAACCTTGCCGAAAATGTTATATCCGGCATTAAAAAAGGCTGTGATATTTCCGGCTGCGCACTCATAGGCGGCGAGACAGCCGAGATGCCGGGTTTCTATCCTCCCGGGGAATACGATCTCGCGGGTTTCGCGGTGGGTTCCCTGGAGAAGGGAAAAGAGATAACAGGCAAAAAGATGCACCCGGGCGACGTAGTAATAGGGCTGCCTTCATCAGGCCCGCACTCGAACGGCTACTCGCTTATACGTAAGGTATTTTCGACAAAAGAACTGAAGAAATACTCCAAAGAGCTTCTTGCTCCAACCAGAATATATGTCAAAGAGATTTTGTCTTTACTTACCCCTTACAGCTTACCCCTTATCACTGGTATTGCACACATAACCGGCGGCAGTTTCTACGATAAGATCGGCCGAATTGTGCCGGAAGGCTGCAAGGTCGCCATAAACAAAAGATCATGGAACGTGCCGGAGATATTCCGCGTCATACAGAACAAAGGGAACGTGCCTGATAAGGAAATATACAGGACGCTCAACATGGGTATCGGCATGGCGGTTATAGTACGCCCGTCGGCCGCTGAGAGAACTCTCAAACACCTCAAAGGCTCAATAATAATAGGGTCCGTAGAAAAAGGCAAAAAAGGCGTGGAACTCGTATAAATGGTAAAGCTCGGAGTTTTGATATCGGGCGGTGGAAGCAACCTTCAGGCGATATTAGACGCCTGCGGGTTCGGCATCCTCAAAGGCAAGGCTGAAGTCGCGGTAGTCATATCCAACAGGATAGACGCGTACGGCCTTCAGAGGGCCGTTAAGCACAATATACCGGCCGTGTTTATCGACAGGAAAGAATATCTTGATGCAGGGGATTTCTGCGAAGAGATAAAAAATAGGCTGACTGAACACAGGGTTGAGCTTGTTCTGCCTGGCAGGCTATCTTTTGAAGCTTGAGCCCGGGCTTATAAACAGTTTCAAGATAGTGAACATCCATCCCGCGCTTCTGCCCAAGTACGGGGGCAAAGGGATGTACGGCCATTTTGTTCACGAAGCCGTTATCGCCGCTAAAGAGAAGGAATCCGGCGCCACTGTTCACTGGGTTGACGAACATTACGATCACGGCAATATTGTGGCGCAGATGAAAGTACCGGTGCTTGCGGCCGATACGCCGGAAACATTGGCGGAGCGGGTTTTGGAAGTAGAACACAAGCTTTATCCCGAAGCTATACTTAAAATTATTAACGGCAGGCTTTAAGCGGTAAGCTATAAGCTGTAAGAAAAGTCAAAAATAAAAGCCCATAAAGATTTAGATTTTTCTTATAGCTTAAAACTTACGGCTTATATCTGATATTAAAATGGCAATATTTAAAAATCTTAAAGTTTGGGAAAAAGCGCATAGTTTGGTGTTAGCTATTTATACAATTACAAAGAGATTTCCCGAAGAAGAGAAGTTTGGTATTGTCTCGCAGGTCAGGCGATCTGCGAGCTCAATTCCTACCAATATTGTAGAAGGATGTAAAAAAAATAGCACTAAAGAGTTTATTCATTTTCTAAACATTGCCGAAACTTCTCTTGAAGAAACAAAATATCATTTAATATTAAGCAAGGATCTGAATTATATTGAGAAGAAAGATTTTGAGCGACTTAATGCTGAATGTGAAGAGATTGGTAGGATGATAACAGGATTGGAAAAGAAACTGAAGCCGTGAATTGATTTTTCTTACAGCTTAAAGCTTATAACTTACAGCTTCTGGAGGTTGTAATGATTCCGCGTTATACGAGACAAGAAATGTCTCAGGTTTGGTCGGAAGAGAACAGGTTCAAGCAGATGCTTGAAGTGGAGATACTTGCCGCCGAAGCGATGTCTAAGATGGGCGCGGTGCCGAAATCCGCTGTTGCCAAGATACGCAAAAAAGCGAAAATAAATATAGAGAGAATCAACGAGATAGAACTTACGGTAAAGCACGATGTTATAGCTTTCCTCACGCAGGTGGTGGAATCGGTCGGCCCTGAGGCGCGATTCCTTCATTTAGGGATGACCTCATCCGACGTGTTGGACACGGCGCTTTCCGTCCAGATGAAACAGTCATGCGAGCTTCTCTCGGCGGGTATGAGCAGACTCCTTATCCCGATAAAAGCTCTCGCGAAAAAATACGAGTTCACGCCCATGATGGGCCGCACGCACGGTGTGCACGCGGAACCCATAACGTTCGGGCTCAAGGCTGCCTCGTGGTATTCAGAAATAAAAAGGGCGAAAGAGATGCTGGAAAAAGCCGGCGAGACCGTAAGCTACGGAAAGATCTCCGGCGCGGTGGGCACGTTCGCTCACTTAAGCCCCAAGGTTGAATTGTACGTTTGCAAAAAGCTAGGCCTCAAACCAGAACCTGTTTCGACCCAGATAGTCCCGAGGGACAGGCACGCTTCATTTGCGGCGAGCCTCGCCATAGCCGGCAGCTCGCTTGAGCGCATAGCTGTCGAGATACGCCACCTACAGCGCACCGAGGTGCAGGAAGCGGAAGAGCCGTTCACAAAAGGTCAGAAGGGCTCGTCCGCCATGCCGCACAAGCGGAACCCCATAATGTCGGAGAACATCTGCGGCCTTGCCCGCCTTCTGCGTGGCTACGCCGTGACCGCCATGGAAGACGTGGCGCTGTGGCACGAGAGGGACATAAGCCATTCGTCAGCCGAGCGCGTGCTTCTGCCTGATGCGTCGATTGCACTGGATTTCATGATAGAACGGATGAACCGAATACTCACGGGCCTCGTGGTTTACCCCGAGAACATGAAGAAGAACCTCGAGAAAACACAGGACGTGATATTTTCCGGCGCGCTCCTGCTCGCTCTCGTTGATAAGGGCCTCTCCAGGGAGAAGGCTTACGAACTTATACAGCGCGCGGCTTTCGCCGCCCGCAATTTGGGCACGTCGCTACAGAGCGCCGTCGCCGCAGACAAAGAAATAACAAACTACCTTTCCGAAGGTGAGATCAGGAAGACGTTCGACTTAAACTCGCATTTCAAGAACGTTCCTTTCATCTTCCGGAGAGTATTCTGAGGAGCTCGATGAAAACTAACTTTGCAGACGACAGCGAGAAGTCCGGCTACAAACTGCTGGAAGACGGGACATTCGTCATCACGAATTACAACAAGGCTAAGTCGTTCTCGAGCTTTTTCCCGGGGGTCGCGGGCCTCAAGGGCATACCCATGTGGGCGTTTTACGTCAACCGCAACCAGGGTATCGCGTCGTTCGGCATCAGGAACAAGAACTACTCCATAATGGAATTCTACGCCGCCAATAACGCCTACGGGCTTACGGCGACACAGGGCTTCCGCACGTTCATAAAAATAAAAGGAAAAAACAGCGATGTTTTCTATGAGCCGTTCACCAGCAACCCTCCAAACTGCGGCCGCGAGCCCTTGCAGAGGATGTCCGTCCGCCCGTACGAGATACTTTTTGAAGACATAAACATGGCGCTGGGGTTAAAGACGACGGTAAGGTATTTCACGCTTCCCAACGAGCCGATAGCCGCGCTCTTAAGGACGCTAGAGATAGAGAACATCGGCGCAAGCCCGGCCGATATAGAGGTCATAGACGGCCTGCCGAAGATCATCCCCTACTGGATGGGCATAGACACTCTAAAGCAGATGAGCACGACGGCGCAGGCGTGGACTCTTGTGACCAACCTCGATAAAAATGTTCCGTTCTACCGTTTGAAAGTAGAGATAAACGATAAGACAGAAGTGACAGAGGTCCACAAAGGCAACTTCTATTTCGGCCTCGTTACAACGCCTAATGGCCTCTCCAAGGCCGCGGCCATTGTCGACCCCGAAGTTGTTTTCGGCCAGGACGCGGCGTTTCTGCACCCCCAGGCTTTCATGGCCGAGGGCGGTTTCGCAGTTCCCCAGAACCAGATGGGAAGCAACAAATACCCATCAGCTATGAGCTTTTTCGGGCGCAGGCTTTCCGCCGGCGGGCACGTCAGGCTGTATTCAATGATAGGCCACATAGACAGCGAAGAGAAGCTTAACCAGTTCTTTAAGCTTTCCGGCAAAGCGGAATATTTCGAGGATAAGGCCGAAGAGAACAGGCTCCTGATAGAGAGCCTCACTGACGGCATCGCGACAGAGTCGGCCATCGGCGCGTTCGACCTCTACTGCAGGCACACCTACATGGACAACCTCATAAGGGGCGGCATGCCCGATACTGCTTCCCGCGGGCGCCGAAAAGCTTGTGTTCTACGTCTATTCCCGCAAGCACGGCGATCTCGAGCGCGACTACAACTTTTTCCACATATCGCCCACCTATTTTTCTCAAGGCAACGGTAATTTCAGGGACATGAACCAGAACAAGCGCAGCGATGTCTTCTTTAACCCCGAGATAAAAGATTTTAATGTCAAGTGTTTCTACGACCTGCTCCAGCTCGACGGGTACAACCCGCTTCTGGTCAAAGGTTCGTCTTTCCTGCTCGACACAAAAAAGCCCGCTGCCTGGCCGTGTTAAAAAAGTGCGTGGCTTCCGGAGCCATGGATAAGGTAAAAGAATTCTTCAGCAGGCGTTTCGAGCCGGGCAGCCTGCTCATTTTCGTGGAAGAAAATGGAATAAAGCTCAAGGTGTCGGCGGACGAGTTCCTTCGCATGGCGCTCGGCGTTTCCGAGTGGACACACGAGTCGGATCATGGCGAGGGCTACTGGGTAGACCACTGGACCTACAATCTCGACCTACTAGAAAGTTACCTCGCGATCTACCCGGATCACCTGCGAAACATTCTAATTGAGAAAAACGATTTCACCTTTTACGACAACACCCACACCGTTGTGCCGAGGGCCGAAAAACACGTCATCGCCAACGGAAAGATACGCCAGTTCGATTCTGTTATACTGGACACGAACAAGGCGAAGTTATTGAGGGCGAGGCACGACGCGCCGCATTTCGCGCGGACAAGGAATGGGTCGGGACAGGTGTACAAGACTACGCTGATGTCGAAGATGGTATGCCTTATAGTCAACAAACTTGCGACGCTCGACCCTGAAGGCGTCGGCATCGAGATGGAAGCTGAAAAGCCCGGCTGGTACGACGCGCTCAACGGGCTGCCCGGAGTTTTTGGTTCCAGCGTTTGCGAGACGTTCGAGCTTAAGAGGCTGATAACGTTCCTTATGGAAAAGATCTCGGCGCTGGGCCTTAAAAGCAGCGACGGGTTCAGCGTGCCCCAGGAAGTGTTCGATTTCCTCGGCGGCATAGAAAAGCTCCTGCGCACTAAAAGCTCCGATTTTAAGTTCTGGGACGCAGCCACAACGTTAAAAGAGCTTTACAGGAAAGAGACGGCCATGGGGGTTACCGGAAACGAGAAACTTATAACGACGGGCCGCCTGCTCAGTTTCTTCGAGCTCGCCTTAAATAAAATTGACCGCTGGCCTGGCAAAGGCAAAAGACAAAAAGACCGGCTTATACTACACGTATTTCTCGTTCGACGCCGTGTCTTACAGCAAGACAAAAAAGGTCAGCCACAAAGGCTGGCCGTGCGTGGATATAAAGAAATTCAAGATGCGCCCGCTGCCGCTGTTTTTAGAGGCGGAGGTGCATTACCTCAAAACCGAAGAGGGCCGCAGGGACTCGGCAAAATTCTACGGCCAGGTAAAGAAGAGCCCGCTCTACGACAAGAACCTCGGCATGTACAAGGTCAACGCTTCGCTTGCAAAAGAGCCGGCCGACATCGGCCGCTGCACGGTGTTCACGCCGGGCTGGCTCGAGAACGAATCCATCTGGCTGCACATGGAATACAAGTATGTGCTCGAACTTTTGAAATCGGGGCTCTATAAAGAATTTTTCGAGGAGTTCAAAAAGACGGGCGTTTGTTTCCTTGACCCCGCGGTTTACGGCAGGAGCATTCTCGAGAACTCGTCGTTCCTCGCGTCCTCGGCTTTTCCGGATAAGAACAATTGGGGGCGCGGTTTTGTCTCGCGCCTAAGCGGCTCGACGGCGGAATTCATCGAGATGTGGCTCATAATGACCTGCGGCGCAAAGCCCTTCACCTCCATGGGCGGCGGAAACCCGGTGCTGTCTTTCAAGCCGGCGCTCGCCAAAGAGTTCTTCACGGTCAATAACACGTTCTCGTTTAAGTTCCTCGGGCGGACAAAGGTAACGTACAACAACCCGGCGAAGCGCGACCTTTTCGGCAACAGCATAAAAACCGAGAAGGTAACAATTTTCTGGGAAGACGGCTCTAAAGAGACCATCAAAGGCGGGATCATCCCGGGCAAAGAATCCGTAATGATAAGGGAACTGAAGGCCAAGAGCATCGAAGTATATTTTAACTGAAAGATTAAAAATCAAATATCAAAGATCAAATATCAAATATAACGTGCCGCGTGCGGCGGTTTATTTAAATATGTCCGCAGGTGCGGACACCTAAATTTTGATATTTAACTTTTGATTTTTGATCTTAGTATAACCGGGGTTAATATGAAAAAACGAAAAGTATATTTAGACCACAACGCCACGACGCCGATGAGGGAAGAGGCTGCGCTCGCGATGGCTCCGCTGTTCTCCGAGATATTCGGCAACGCTTCCTCAGTGCACACGTTTGGGCAGGAGGCGAAGAAACACCTCGAGGACGCCAGGGAAACCGTGGCGAAGCTGCTCAACGCGGCCAAGCCCGAAGAGATAATTTTCACGGGCTGCGGCACCGAGTCGGATAACCTTGCTATAAAAGGCGTTGCGATGGCGAACCGCGACAAGGGCAACCACATTATAACGACAGAGATAGAACACCACGCCGTGCTCTACACAGGAGAGTACATGGAGCGGCAGGGGTTTAACGTTACCTACCTTCCGGTGGACGCTACGGGAAGGGTCAACCCCGAAGACGTGGCCAAAGCTATCAGCCCCAAAACTGTACTCGTCAGCGTGATGCACGCCAACAACGAGGTGGGTACAATCCAGCCCATAGCCGAGATAGGCGGGCTTATCGCGGCGGAGAACAAAAAGCGTTTTGACCAGGGACTTTCAAAAATATATTTCCATTCAGATGCCGTGCAGTCAGCGGGCAAGCTTCCTATAGACGTGCGGGAGATGGGTGTTGATCTGCTTTCCATTTCTGCGCACAAGTTCTACGGGCCCAAAGGTGTTGGCGCGCTGTATGTTAAGCGCGGAACGCCAATAATCCCTGTGCTTCACGGCGGTCACCACGAGCGCAACATCAGGGCCGGGACCGAGAACGTGGCGGGTATAGCCGGCATGGCTGAAGCGCTGAGGCTTTGCGTTTCGGAGATGGCAGCCGAAGGCGCGCGCGTGGGCAAGCTCAGGGACAGGTTCGAAGGTTGGGTAAAAGAGAACATACCTAACATCAAGATAAACGGCAGCCCGGACAACAGGGTCTCGTCAGTTTCCAACATCAGCTTCGAGTTCATTGAAGGCGAGTCGCTGCTTCTCTCTCTCGACATCGAGGGCATCGCGGTCTCGACCGGTTCGGCCTGCGCGTCAGGCTCGCTCGAGACATCGCACGTGCTTAAGGCTATGTGCGTGCGGCCGGAAGTTGCGCAGGGAACGGTGAGGTTCTCGTTTGGCCACAGCAACACGGATGAAGATGTTGACTACCTTATAAAGATACTGCCTCCCGTTGTAAAACGCCTGAGGGAAATGTCCCCGCTGGGCGCGCAGGTAAAGAACAACAATCCCAAGTAGGCAGAACGTGATGATATCGAAGTGTCAACATCGAATATCAATGAATGCCGAACCCTCCGAAATAAATTCAAATTTCGAATTCCTAAATCCTAAAAATACGGCAAAACCTACAGGCCGCCCCTCACCTCTTTCCTCTCCAACGAGAGGTGAGGATGAAATGATAAATGGAATATCTAAACAACTATGAATTCACACGTTATTAATATTATCAGCGGTTTGCTTGGGGAGGTATGGCACACGCTTGACGAGGCGTCGGCCTATATACTTTTCGGCATGTTCGTCTCGGGGCTGATACACGCCTTCGTTGATGAAGAAAAGATAGTAAAATACCTGGGCGGTGGTTTTAAGTCCGTTCTGCTGGCGTCACTGTTCGGCATACCTCTGCCGCTGTGTTCCTGCGGGGTGGTACCAACAGCTGTGTCCCTGCGCAAACACGGGGCCTCGAAAGGTGCGACACTATCTTTCCTGATATCAACTCCCGAGACAGGGCTTGATTCCATAGCCATATCATATGCGCTTTTAGACCCCCTGATGACGGTCTTCCGGCCTCTGGCGGCTATAGTTATGGCTGTAATAGCGGGGACAGCGGAGAACATATTCGGCAAGAAAGATAATACCGGTGTTCTGCCGCCGGACGGGCCGGGCGCGTGTTCATGTGAAGGCGACTGCAGTGAAAACAGTAACGCGGGTGCCCGTTACGGCATCGCGGGGAAGGTGGCCGGCGGTATGCGTTACGCGTTCGTTGAGCTGTTGGGGGACATATCTAAATGGCTTATCGCAGGCATCATAATAGCCGGTGTGATATCATATTTTGTGCCCCAGAACTTTATAAAGTATTACTTAGGCTCGGGCTGGCAGGCCATGCTTATAATGCTGGCAGCGGGCGTGCCGCTCTACATATGCGCGAGCGCCTCAACCCCTATAGCCGCAGCACTGATAGCCAAGGGGATGAGCCCGGGTGTTGCCCTTGTGTTCCTGCTTGCCGGGCCTGCGACCAATATTGCGAGCGTGCTGTCCATAGGGAAATTTCTTGGCAAGCGGTCGGTTATGATCTACCTGCTTTCTGTAGCGGTTTGCACTGTGGCCATGGGCTTACTGCTCAACAATATCTATTTCGCAATGGGCTACAAAATAATAACTACTGTGGGCAAAGCAGGTGAGATACTGCCGCAAGCGGTTAGAATTGCCTCCACTATTGTCCTTTTGGGGCTGATCGGCTATACTTCTATAAAGGGAGAAGGCAATAATACGTCAATTTCTAATTCCTAATCTCTAGTTTCTAAAAATAGTCAAAATTCGAAATTGTAGTTTAGAAATTGCCTCAATTAAGGGGGTAAATTTATGATCGATCTGTCAAAGTACCAGGCTCAGTGGGTGGCCATCTCTCAGATCAACGCCCAAAACAAGATGTTCCAGTTCCGCAAAGAGATCACGGCAGAAAGCGTGGCAAACCTGGCCAAATCGCTCGCAGAATCAGGCCAGAAGTTCCCTATTGTTATCTGGCTTAGGAACAGTGGAGAACATGTGCCGGTGAGCGGGCTGCGCAGGATAGCCGCCGCCCAAAGCCTCAACTGGGAGAAGATACTGGCCGTGACAATACCAGAATCCGAGGCAGATGAGGAAGAGGTGCTGGGGCTAAACTTCATAGAGAACATCAAGCGCAAGACCCTCACCAACCTGGACATAATGTTTGCCTGCAAGCGGTTGAGCGATGAGGGGAAGTCGAACGTTAAGATAGGCGGGCTGATAGGCAAAAATGAAAAGCAGGTACGCAGATACATAGCTATAGCAGAGGCGCCTAAAGAAAAGCAGGATGCGCTGGCTAAAGGTGATATAACAATTGATCAGGCGTCCAGGCCGGGGGTCGGACTCGAGTCCGAGGGTCAGAAAGATAATGAGAAATACATTGTTAAATCAACAAAGAATGGCATAGATACTAAAATGAAAATAGAAGCAACCATCGAAAATGAGGCCACTGTTAACGCCTACATAGCTGACATCAAGAAGGCTTGGAAACAAGCCCTCAAAAAATACCAAAGTGCAGCCAGAAAGGCCGCCAAACGAGCCGCCGGGAAGTCAGAACCAAGCAGTTTCAAACGTTCCCATGCCTCCTTCGCCACAACCCCAACCGGAAAAAGGCGGGGATGAGGGGGCGAATGCAGGCACAATTACAACATGATCAAAAATATAGGTTTTCTGGCATTATTTTCCATAACGTTTGCCACTATCATTATTTTTCAGGCAAACAGGCTTCCCGCGGACGCGAAGCTGTGCGGTGACCACTGGCTGAAGTGCTATCTGGTAAACCAGGGCCTTTACAGCATCAAGATATACAGTAAAGAAAAGAAATTTATTAAAGAGCAAACCTATATGCTCCCTTACAAGAACTGGCGCAGGGACCAGCAGGACCTGACCCCCAGGGTAGTTAAATATGACGGCGACACGATATACCTGGACAAAGGCATGAAGCTTCTGGCCTGCTCAGTGCCCTATGAAGCGGAAATGATCAGCAGCGTTGACGGCCTGGTGTGGGCAAAATGCGAAGCTCTTGGCAAAGAGAAAAATGTGTATCTGTGCGAAATTTACAGCACTAGAGACGGCAGCCTTGTTTCATCGGGGGCGTACGCCATGAAAAAATACTACTGGGACAAGAACAGAAATAAAACGGTCTACGAAAATATCAACGAGCCCGTAAAACTCTTTAACCTCAGCTACTACGACGGCGTAAGCATACCACTTAAAGACAAACTGGTGCTGATGCCCGACGGTGTGATAGATTACAGCTCGGGCCCCGACAGCGGACTGCGGGTAAAATACGACAAAGAAGGCAATGAACTGGAAAGGGAAGAGTATTAATAAACATCGTAAAATCCGCGTCCCGCTCCCGGGATTTCATTTAAGCTACTTGTACTTTCAAATATCGTGTTAAGGACGGCAATAATGGCCAAAGGCGTGATGGTTGTTGATGATGAGGATGAAATAAGGAACGCTATAACCCGGCATTTCGCGAAGAATGGGTTGGAGGCGGTGGCGGCGTCCGGCGGCAAACAATGCCTCGAATACTTTGAGAAAGGGTTTAACGGCGTTGTACTGATGGACGTGCACATGCCCGAAATGGACGGTTGGGAAACTATAGGAGAGATTATTAAACGAGGGTATGGTGATAATGCGGTGATCATATTACTTACGGCAAACAGCGGCTCCCGGTCAGAGAAAATGAAAGAGTTCAGGCAATACGTGGCAGAATACATTCCAAAACCAGTAGACCTTAAACAATTGGTCACGGCTGTAAAGAATTTTCTCAGGTACTTTGAATAATATTATTGGAAAATGAAACACAAATATGTGCACGGATATTCCCGGGTGGAGTCGGAAAGGTTGGTTGACCAGGCGTCAACCCTGACCGGGCTTTTACATTGCGGGACTTTTTATCCAAGGGGAGCGAAGCTCCTTGAGGCAGGGTGCGGGGTTGGGGCGCAGACGGTCATACTCGCCAAGAACAGCCCGTGGGCAGATATGACGTCTATAGATATTTCGCCTGTTTCGCTTAAGAAAGCGGAAGCGTTAGCAAAAAAGTTTAAAATAAAAAATGTATCTTTCCAGCAGGCGGACATTTACCGGCTTCCGTTCAGAGACGGGAGTTTTGACCACGTGTTTATCTGCTTTGTCCTTGAACACCTGAAAGATCCAGTAAAGGCTCTGCATGGTTTGAAAAGAGTCCTCAAAAGGGGCGGTTCTATAACCGTAATTGAGGGCGACCACGGCTCGGCCTACTACCATCCGCAAAGCGCGTACGCGCAAAAAACAATTGACTGCCTTATAAGAGCCCAGGCGAAGGCCGGCGGGGACGCGCTCATCGGCCGCAGGCTTTATCCGCTGCTGGTGGAGGCTGGTTTTAAAAAAGCCGTGGTAGAGCCTAAAGTAGTTTACGCCGATTCCGGACGCCCGAATATGGTTGACGGTTTCACAAAAAAGACTTTCATCGCCATGGTCAAAGGCGCAAAGAAGCAGGCGCTTGGGTCCGGGCTGATAACCAAGCGCGACTGGGGCAAGGGAATAAAAGACCTGTCGAAGACAGCCGGAAAGAACGGGACGTTCTCTTACACATTTTTTAAAGCTATTGCAAGCAAATAAATACTAACGAGCGAGCAGTAAAATGACCAACAACGTTATGATAGGGCTGACCGATATATGCACCGGGCTTATACTGATCGCGGTGTGCCTGCCGCTTGTCAAAAAAAAGGTCAAGATGAACAGGTGGTACGGGATCAGGGTTCCAAAGGCGTTCCGGTCGGAAGAGGACTGGTACAAGATAAACGAATACGGCGGAAGGCAGTTGATGTATTGGTCGGCCCCGATAGTCGCCGGAGGCGTTGTTCTATTGTTCCTGCCTAATTCCGCAATTGATCTGGCCGGCATTTTGCTTGCGTCGTGCTTTATCCTTTTCGTGCCGCTGATAAAGATATTCGCTTACACAAAAAATATTTAAAACACAAGGGACATTTACAGGGTAGATAAATGGTTTGTAAAAACATATTTAAGAACTACATTAGCCTATCTATTTTCAGCCTATGAAAAATAAACTCAAAATATCACTCTCCCTTTTTATACTTTGTTTAGCCCAAACTGTCATGGCAGCTACCTACTATGTCAGCAACTCGGGGAGTGACTCCAACGCTGGCACCAGCCCTTCCTTATCATGGAAAACCTTAAACAAAGTTAGCGCGGCAACGCTTCAACCAGGTGATCAGGTACTATTTAACTGTGGAGATGTATTTTACGGCTCAATGACAATTACACAGTCCGGGACAGCCGGGAACCCGATAACTTTTGGTTCTTACGGATCTGGAGCCAATCCTGTAATTTCCGGATTTACCGCTATTAACGGCTGGAATAATCTAGGCAGTAATATATGGGAAAGCACAGGAGCGGTTTCAGCATTAGCAACCTGTAATATGGTTACAGTTAATGAAGTGAATATTGCTATGGGCAGATATCCCAGCGCTGGGGCCGCTAACGGCGGATATTTGAATATCACATCAAATCCCGGCACAAACGTCTTTAACCTCAACTGGTTTAACCGGCACGCCAAATTGGTCCGGTGCGGAAGTTGTAATCCGGATTAACAGGTATCAGATCAATTATGCAACTATTACATCACAAACGGGGGGTACGCTGAACTTCAGCCCTGCCATATCAGCGGCTCCATCAAACGGTTACGGGTTTTTTATTGAAAACAGCCCGTTGTGTTTGACAAACCAGAATGACTGGTATTACAATTCGTCTACAGGCAAGCTTGACATGTACAGCGCTTCACAGCCGTCAAACGTGAATATCGCAAGCGTAGATTATTTGTTTACGGTTAACAGCAGTTATATAACTATTCAAAATTTAACTTTTACCGGCACGAATACAGCAGCCATATATAACAGTGAGCCGGGCGATATTTATACCGGCCTGATTGTGCAAAATTGTTCGATCCTTTATTCCGGAGGATACGGAATAAAACTTAAAATGCTTAATTTAACAGTTAATAATAATATTATTTCGAACACTAATAATTCGGGTATTCTTATTCCTCAACAAGGTAATACTGATATTATTACCATAACCGGCAACACTGTCACAAATTCAGGGGTTTTCCAGGGTATGGGCAATACAGGAAGTGCGTTTGACGGAATATCTGTCTCGAATAAACAAAACGGGTTCATAGAAAATAACACGGTTATAAATTCAGGATACTGCGGGATATCAGTAGGCGGCGCGAGTAATCTGATAAAAAATAATTTTGTGAACACCTTTTGCACTATTCTTGATGATGGCGGGGGAATATACACTTACAACACTCAAAACCATATCATAACAGGGAACATTGTTCTAAATGGGGTTGGGGCTTATTATGGTACACCGGGAACGACGACCATTGCCAATGGTATTTACTTAGACTTTGGAACCGTTTACTCAACCGTATCTTACAACACCTGCGCGAATAACGCGAATTACGGAATTTTCACGGATGCAGGCAATACAACATTGATTTACAACACTTGTTTCAATAACTTAACCCAGTATTTAGAAAATGATCATAATGGAAATAGCGTTAATAATGCCATATATAACAATATTTTTATTTCAAAATCTTCTACTCAGCTGGCTGTGGAGTATGATTATTTGTCGGCAGACCCGCAGGATATCGGGACACAAAATTCTAATTATTATTCAAGACCTGTTACAGGTGACGGCGCAATAATACGTGAATGGCCGGAATCTGGCTCTGCCGTAAATATGACGTTATCTCAATGGCAAGCTTTCTCAAGCCAGGATGCCAATTCTAAGGGGTCTCCAGAAACTATTCCAAGCGCAAGTGATTTCCAATTCGCGTACAACAATACAACTTCTAACAGCGTAGTGACATTGGCTCAGCCTATGACAGACATAACAGGTAAAGCTTATGCTGGAAGCGTAACGCTCAGCCCATTTACTTCCATCGTACTATTAGCCGATGTCGTTGCACCATCAGTGCCTACCGGCCTTGCGGCGGTAGCTGCTTCTGCTATACAGGTCAACCTAAGCTGGTCAGCCTCAACTGATAATGTCGGCGTGGCAGGTTATGAGGTATTCCGAAACGGGCTATTCCTTTCTTCAACAACAGTTACAAGTTACTCAAATACAGGGCTCACGCCATTGACAACATACACATACAACGTACTGGCATACGACGCTTCAATGAACCTAAGCGCCCAATGTACAGCTGTCAGCACAACTACCCTTGCTGACACTATCCCGCCCACTGCTCCAGGAAGACCACAGGTAACAAACGCCACAGCCAGCCAGATAAGCCTGTCCTGGGAAGCCGCGACAGATAACGCAGGTGTTGCAGGTTACAGTGTTTTCAGGAACAATATCTTTTTGACATCAACCACAGCCCTGGGAATAAATGATATAAATGTGATACCAGCGGGGCTGTATACTTATACAGTAACAGCTTATGACACTTCAGGCAACTTAAGTGTAACACCCAGTTCAACCACAGTAAAAGTTCCTGGAGGGGGTTTTAATGTAACGTTTATAGGAACAGTTGGGGGCGGAGTGTCAGCTACTAACGGTCAGAACACAACGTTTCAGGTAAATATTCCATCATGCGCAATTTGTCAGGGAAGCAATTACATAGGCATTAATACCAGCCCTGTTTATCCCACAGCTACTAACCTTGTGGCAAACAGTGTTGTAGAATTTAAGAGCTATAACCTGGATGGGACAGCATCAAACACAGCGTTCCTGCCGACCTTTGACAATCACGATCCCATATGTAGACAACGATAACGACGGGGTAGTGGATGGCACGAACCCGCCAGTATGGGTAGACACGCTTAAGATATACACGCTCAACCCGCAGACAGAACACCTGGGGGATAGTGGGCAATGGCGGGCAGGTGAATAAAATAACCAAGACAGTGTCAGTACAGGTGCCTCATTTTTCGATATATGGGCTGATGGGAGTACCAACCCCAGCTTCATCGCTGCAGTCAGTGATAGTCTACCCGAACCCGTACAAGCAGGGGGATGCGAAGTATGGGCGAGCAAGCGGGATAGTATTTGACAACCTGACAAGCAATGTAAAGATACAGATATTCAATATAGCTGGGAACCAAGTGTTCGAAACAACGAAAAACGACAATAACCAGCGGTACGAGTGGGACTTAAGTAACAAATCCGGCAAACCAGTAGCCAGCGGAGTATATTTGTACTACATCAGGGATAATAACACGGGAGAGACAAGCAAAGGCAAGCTTGCTGTGATTAAATAGCTGAAAGATCGTCATTCCGGAATTTCTCTATCCGGAATCCAAAACCAGAACAATATTAATGTTTTAAATACTAACTACATTAGAGAATCAATTTTAGAAATGTCCGCCAATACATCTCGGCGGATCCACCTATGACATAGTGGCTGAGATACTCGATAAGGGCATTCAAGTATGACAACATAGAAATATATGATTACAAACAAACTAAAACTATTGCTGTGCCTATTAATATTTTGTTTGGCCCAGACTGGCATGGCAGCTACCTACTATGTTAGCAACTCGGGGAATGACTCCAACGCTGGCACAGATCCTTCTTCGTCATGGCAAACCTTGAACAAAGTTAGCGCAGCCACATTCCAGCCGGGCGATCAAATACTGTTTAATTGCGGAGATGTATTTTACGGTTCAATGACAATTACACAGTCGGGAACAGCCGGGAACCCGATAACTTTTGGTTCATACGGTTCCGGAGCAAATCCGGTTATAACAGGATTTACTGCAGTTAACGGCTGGAATAATTTAGGCGGCAATATATGGGAAAGCACTGGAGCGGTATCAGCATTAGCAACCTGTAATATGGTTACAGTTAATGGAGTGAATACTGCTATGGGCAGATATCCAAACGCGGGAGACCCTAATGGAGGTTATTTAACGTTTCAATCAGGCAACAACACATCACTAACAAGTTCAGCTTTAACGGGAACTCCGAATTGGACAGGCGCGGAGGCCGTGGTAAGAACTGCAAACTGGCTGCTTGTAAGATCGACAATTACTTCCCAAAGCGGCGGAACTATTAATTATGCAGCCACAGGCGCTCCCAGCAGTTACGCGGACGGATTTTTTATTCAAAACGATATCCGCACGCTTGACCAGCAAAATGAATGGTATTATAACCCCGCAACAGGTAAGCTTGATATTTACAGCATATCCCAACCTGCCAACGTGAATATAGCGTCAATTGATAATTTAATAATAGTGGCGGCGCACTATTTCACCATTCAAAACTTGACATTTAACGGAGCTAACAGCTGCGCAATGTTTGGAGGCACCTCATATTGGAATAATATTACTGTCAATAATTGTACTTTCAATAATATAGGTGTCAGCGCTTGTTATGAAAGAGGCAATAACTTGATCTTTCAAAACAATACCATAACTAACTGCAATAGTGGCGCTATAACAACTCCTTACGGGTCAAATATAACTATTCGGAATAATACCATTCAAAATATCGGGGTTCTGGCGGGAATGAGGACAGCAAATGTCACCTGGCCTAACCCGTATTCCACGAATCAGGCAGTTGCCTGCGCGACTGTTTCAAATTATACGGTAACGAACAATTTTATTCAAAATACCGGGTACATTGCTATATCATTCTACGGCAGTTCAGTTCTTATACAGAATAATTTTATAGACACATTTTGCACTGTGTTGGATGACGGCGGCGGATATACACGTATACGGGCAGTCAAAGCGCGCAGACTAATCAGGTAATAACAGGAAATATAGTTATTAATGGTATTGGAACCCCTTATGGAGTCAGCGCCAGGTTCCCTGCCGCGGGAATTTATTGCGACAACAATTCCGGCAACTGTTACAGTTTCAAGCAATACAGTTGAAAATTGCTTTCAATACGGGCTATTTCTTAATGGGCCGGCAAATCCTATTATTGTTGCAGGAAATACGTCATTTAATAATTCAGCCGCGGACATAAGGATCAACTATAATTCACTTTTACAGTCGTACGGAGTTAATATAAATAATAACTATTTTATCGCGAAAAGTACGAGTGAGTACGCGGCATATTATGAATCAGTCGTGAATAATATTCAATTAGCGGCAGTTTATGATTATAACTATTACTCTTGCCCGGTAAATGATAATGTAACAATATGGGCTCAACAACCAAGCGAATATGGCGGCAGCAATCAGTATAAGACGCTCGCGCAGTGGCAGACATTTTCAGGTAATGACGCTCATGCGAAAAAATCCCCGGAAACAATTCCAAGCGCCAGCGATCTCCAATTCGCGTACAACAATACAACTTCTAACAGCCTGGTGCCGCTGGCCCAGCCAATGATAGATATAACAGGTAAAGCATACACAGGACGCGTAACACTCAGCCCATTTACTTCCATCGTATTATTAGCCGATGTCGTTGCGCCATCAGTGCCTACCGGCCTTGCGGCGGTAGCCGTTTCGGCTACACAGGTCAACCTAAGCTGGGCAGCCTCAACTGATAATGTGGGTGTGGCAGGCTATGAGGTATTTCGAAACGGACTATTCCTTTCTTCGACGACAGCAACCAGCTATGCCAACACAGGGCTCACGCCATTGACAACATACACATACAGCGTGCTGGCATACGACGCTTCAATGAACCTGAGCGCCCAGTGTACATCTGTCAGCACAACTACCCTGGCTGATACCACCCCTCCTTCAGTGCCCGGGGTCTTGCAGGTAACGAACGCCACAGCAAGTCAAATATGCCTAACGTGGGGAGCCTCAACCGATAATGTAGGCGTGGCAGGTTACAGTGTGTACAGGAACAATGTTTTATTGACATCCACAACGGCATTGGGAATAACTGATACAAACGTAACGCCAGCCGGGCTATATACATACGCGGCAGTGGCATACGATGCCGCAGGCAACTTAAGCGTGAGGTCATCTTCGGTTACAGTGAAAGTACTCGGCGGCGGCTTTAACGCTTCATTCATAGGCACTGCGGGAGGCCAGGTGGCAGTAGCCGGCAACCAGAACACAACGTTTCAGGTAAGCATCCCATCATGCGCAGTCAATCAGGGCAGCAACTATATTGGTATAAATACCAGCCCTGTGTACCCTGCAGCTACTAACCTAGTGGCAAATAGTGTCGTAGAATTTAAGAATTACAATCTGGATGGGTCAATATCATCATCCACATTTGTTGAGCCTTTGACCATAACACTTCCCTATATAGACAATGATAACGATGGAGTAGTGGATGGAACGAACCCGCCTGTATGGGTAGACACGCTGAAGATATACACGCTCAACACTCAGACCAACACCTGGGGGATAGCTGGCAACGGCGGACAGTTGAACAGAACCGCTAAGACAGTATCGGTTCAGGTGCCACATTTTTTGGTCTACGGGCTGATAGGCGTGCCCGCGCCTGCTTCATCACTGCAATCAGTGATAGTCTACCCTAACCCGTACAAGCAGGGAGACACGAAGTATGGTAGGAGTGGTGGAATAGTGTTTGATAATCTGACGAGCAACGTTAAGATACAGATATTAAATATAGCGGGGAACCTTGTGTTCGAAACAACGAAAAATGACAATAACTCCCGGTACGAGTGGGACCTGAGTAACAAATCCGGCAAACCTGTCGCTAGCGGGACATATATTTATTATATAGCAGACCTAAATAATACATCATCAACACAGAAAGGGTTTGTTGCTATTGTAAAGTAGAAATTATATTTAAAGGAAGACCCTATGTTAAAAAGACATCTTTACTCATGCCTGATCGGGTTAATGTTTATCTGCGCCAGTGGTTACTGCGACTCGCAGGGGACAAGCGGGGCCCAATTCTTAAAGATAGTGTCTTCTCCGAGGGCGGCGGCGCTGGGCCGCGCGTTCACTGCATTTGACGGCGACGTCAACACAATAGCGTTCAACCCGGCCGGGCTTGCGTTCATGGAAAACAGCGAGGTTTCTCTGGTGCAGAACAACTGGATACAGGGCATATCTAATCAGTATCTTGCGCTAGGTCTTGCGACTAAGGCGGGCACGTTCGGGCTCAGTGCGGATATTTTGAGCATCGGCAATATATTAGAACGCGACAATACAGGCGCTGCGGACGGGACGTCGTTCGGTTCGTCCGACATGTCAATCAGTGTCTCATACGCAAAAAGTTTTGGCGAGAGGTTTTCTGTCGGGTTAACCGGAAAATCAATCAGCCAGAAAATAGAGACGGTTAGCGCGTCTAGTATTGCGGGTGATCTCGGAATAATATACAAGCTGTCGCAGAAGATCAATATCGGGGCATCAGTCTTGAACGTTGGCAGCGGCATAAAGTTCATAGATGAGACCGACCCTTTACCTACCACCATAAAAGCCGGGATCATGTACCAGCCCGTGCAGGCGCTTAAGATAGGTGTAGACGGGAGCCAGCCGAACGATGCGGATACTGATTACGGCATCGGCGCCGAATATTCTATAAAGGTTGGAGAAAAATTGGTATTTCCTTTAAGGGCCGGGTATAGGAGCGGTTATCAAACGGAAGACCTTTCAGGGCTGGCTGCCGGCTGCGGAGTTATGTATAACAATGCGCTGGGTGTTGACTTTGCCTGGGTGCCGATGGGTATACTTGGAGATACAATGCGGTTCGGGGTGACATATAAATTCTAAAATACGCTAACTGAACCGCAGTGAGAATTCAAGTGAAGGGCCGCTGAGTTTTGTATTGCTCAAACCGGATGGCCCGCTCATGGATGGGTCGCTGAAAGCGCCGGAGTCAACTCCGTTGACGAACCTGTAATAGAGGCCAAGGCCGAGGCCGATGTGAGGGGTTATGTTGACCACTTCGCGGATGCCCGGCTCGATGACGATGATAGAATCCAGATAGTCGTAGGTGGGTATGTCGTGCATTTCGGAAAATCCGCAAGTGCCGGCCGCCAGCAGGAAGCTCAAACTTAATCTTGCTTTCTTGCCTTGATGGATAAAATATAGCCATTCCGGGCCGGCGTAGTAGAGCCTGTAATAAGTCTGGGTTAATTGTTGGTCTCATAGAGGTTCGAAGGCCTCGAGTTTAATCCGAGCATGTACCACGCTAAGCCGAAAGCAAGATTGTCCGTTTCTACGATACCGAGCCGCACTCCCGTCATGGGCCCGTTCGCACCGTCTACCTGCGTAAGCCTTTCGGCGAGAGAAAAATAGAACTTAACGTTATCTTTTTCAATAGCGCCGGCAGATATCATAAACAGTAGAAGCAAAAAGACAACGCGAATTATGTTCATGAGGCGGTTGCGGAACTAAACGCTCCTTCACCAAGCTTTCCGATGTGTATCTCGTGGCATTGTACCACAATATTGTTAAGGCCCTATTAATTTAGGTAATGGCCGTGCCTATGCTGGAAAAAGAATTGCTTATCGTCGCTAATTATTGTAAAATTACTATCAATAATCCTTGGGAGGGTTGCGCATGCCGATAACCTTAAAAGAAGTTGTCACAAAAGGGGACCTGAAAGAGTTCATCCGTTTCCCGTTCGAGCTGTACGGGAACTGCCCTCAATGGGTGCCGTCGCTTGATTTCGACGAGAAGAACACGCTGGACAGAAAGGTGAACCCAGCTTTCGATTTCTGCAAGGCTAAATACTGGCTGGCCTACAAAGACGGCCGGCCGGCCGGACGCATAGCCGGGATAATTAACGATAAATATATAGAGATTTGGAAGCACAAGTACGCACGGTTCGGGTGGGTGGATTTTATAAACGACCAGGAGGTCTCCAGGGCGCTTTTCGGGGCGGTCGAGAGCTGGGCGAAAGAGAACGGCATGAACGGCGTGCAGGGCCCGCTCGGGTTCACCGATTTTGACAAAGAGGGCATGCTCGTTGAAGGTTTTGACGAGATGGGGACGATGGCGGGGATATACAACTACCCTTATTACCTCGATCACGTGACGAAACAGGGCTATAAAAAAGAGATCGACTGGCTGGAGTTCCAGATAAAGCCGTCGGAAGAGGCAAATGAGAAGATGGAACGCCTCTCGACCATCGTTGAAAAAAGGTACCACCTTTCGCTTGTACACCTCAAAAAAACTAAAGATATACTTCCTTACGCGAAAGAGATATTCCAACTTTTAAACGAGTGCTACAAAGATCTGTTCGATTTTGTGCCTCTCACCGACAAACAGGTTGATTACTATACCAAGGCGTATTTTTCGTTTGTCAGGCCTGATTTCGTCCAGCTTATACTTGATGAAAAAGGCAAGCTGGCCGCATTCGGCTTCACGATACCGTCGTTGGCGCTCGCGCTTAAAAAAACCAACGGGAAGCTGTTCCCGTTCGGTCTCATACACCTTTTGATGGCGAACAGAAAGAACACCAAGGCCGACCTCTTGCTTATCGCTATACGCAAAGAGTTCCAGGGAAAGGGGCTCAACGCGATAATCATGAGGGAAGGCTACAGGGCTTACAAGAAGAGCGGTGTAAAAACCGTTGAGGCGTCGCACCAGCTTGAGACCAACGAAAAGGTGCTGTCACTATGGGAACATTTCGACGCGCGCCAGCACAAAAGAAGAAGATGTTTCCTTAAACTACTGGCGTAGTTTAAAATCAAATATCAAAGATTGAAAGTTAAAAATATACGACTTTGTCAGTATCTTTGACATTTGAAGTTTGATTTTTGATCTTTCTTGATTGGGAGGAATTCATGGCGGAAAATAAGTACGCTCTTATCACAGGTGGTTCGTCCGGATTGGGTTTTGCTATAGCTATGAACCTAGCTTCAAAAGGGTTCACGCCAATTATTTTGGCAAGAAGGAAAGACAAGCTGGACGAAGCCGTGAGCGAAATTAAAAAGGCCGGGTTCGAGGCGTTGGGATTCCAGGGTGATATTACTTCCGAGAAAGATTTGGCCCGGATTGCTGAAACCGTAAAAAAGCAGTTTGGCAAGTTGGATTTTCTTGTGCTGAATGCAGGCATGGTGTCAGTCGGTTTACTCTCTGATTATACAGATTACGGCAAAATGAAAGCGGATATAGATGTTGACCTCTGGGGGACGATACTCTCTGCAAGGATATTCATGCCGCTGCTCGAAAAGGGCTCGCGGATACTTATGATATCTTCCGCGTTCGGTTTGATAGGCGCGGCCGGGTACTCTACATACTGCGCGGCAAAAGCCGGAATAATAAATTTTGCCGAGTCCCTTAGAAGGGAGCTGCTCTGTAAAGGGGTCACTGTGCACGTAGCCTGTCCTGCCGATATAGACACACCTCAATACGCCGAAGAGCAAAGGACGTCGCCGGCGTGGATGACTCAGGCGGCTTCGGCGCGCAAGTCTCTTTTGTCTCCCAAGGCCGCGGCGAAAAAATACTGGCGCAGTGCAAGGGAACGAAGTTCCTTTGTACGATAAACTTCGAAATTGGCCTGCTGCGTGTGTTGGGGAAGATACTTCCCGCAGGTATTATGGCAGGTATATTGGATTCAAGCCTGCCGCGCCCTAAATGAAATCTAAAATATTTGATCTTTAACGGGGTAAAATGGCAACGAAGGTACTTGTCGCAATGTCCGGCGGCGTGGACTCGTCCACCGCCGCTTTTCTATTAAAAGAACAGGGTTACGAGGTGACCGGCGCGACACTTAGGCTCTGGCACGGTTCCGACGACAAAAAGCGTGCCGGTGGCTGCTGCTCAATAGATGATATTTCAGACGCGCGGCGCGTTTGCCATTTCTTGGGTATAAAACATTATGTCCTAAACTTCGAAAGAGAGTTCAAGGATGCGGTGGTAGAGGATTTCGTAAGTGAGTACCTTTCCGGCAAAACACCCAACCCCTGCATAGTTTGTAATGAAAAAATAAAGTTCAGCTTGCTGCTCAAAAAAATGCGTGCGATAGGTTTTGACCTGCTCGCCACGGGGCACTATGCGTCGGTTAAAAAGTCCGGCGGGCGGTTCATGCTCAAGAAAGGCGTTGACCCGGCTAAAGACCAGTCATACGTGCTTTACAGGCTCAAGCAGTTCGAACTCTCAGGTTTGATATTTCCACTCGGCGGACTCACCAAAAAGGAAGTCCGCAGGATAGCGGTTGAGAACAATCTTCCCGCGGCCAACAAGCCCGAGAGCCAGGAGATATGTTTTGTCGACAAGGATTACGAGTCGTTCATAAGGGGCTACGTTCCCAACGCTTCAAAGAAAATAAAGCCCGGCCCGATAATAGATATTAGAAACGGCAGGGTGATTGGGAAGCACAGAGGGATACCATTTTTCACAGTAGGGCAAAGAAGCGGACTCAACCTGAGCCTCCCATCGGCGGTGTATGTTACAAGGATAGATCCAAAGAAGAACACGCTTTATGTCGGTAGCAAAGAACAAGCATATTCGAAGGCGGCAATCGTTGAAAATATAACCTGGGTTTCAGGTAAATCGCCGAAACTGCCGCTCAAATGCAGCGTAAAGATACGCCGCCTGCATCCCGAGGCGCCGGCTGTTATCAGCAAGGCGGGAAAAAACATCTCCGTTACTTTCAAGGAAACCCAGCATGCCGTAACACCCGGTCAGGCGGCAGTTTTTTACAATAAGGACACAGTCATCGGTGGTGGAATCATTTCATTTAAGAATAAATAGCAAAATGCACACTTTTTTAGGCATCGCAAGGAATCTTTACAACGATTACAAAAATTAGTATATTATGAGTTCAAATTTTTAAAATCTAACAGGAGGATTTACCATGTCAAAAGTCAAAAAGATCATTGGAAGAGAAATTCTTGATTCAAGGGGCAACCCGACAGTTGAAGTGGACGTCATACTTGAGAACGGCGTTTTAGGAAGAGCGGCCGTTCCTTCCGGCGCTTCGACCGGAGAGAGAGAGGCCCTCGAGCTGCGCGACGGCGACAAGAAACGCTACCTCGGCAAAGGCGTCTTGAAAGCGGTTGACAACGTCAATAAACTTATAGCTCCCGCCATAATAGGCATGGAAGCCACGGACCAACAGAAGATAGATGAGAAGATGCTGGCCCTGGACGGGACGGATTTCAAGAGCAAGCTCGGCGCGAACGCGATACTTGGCGTCTCGCTTGCCATGGCGCGCGCTGGCGCCAACGACAAAGGCCTGCCGCTTTACGAATACATCCGCACGGTTTACGGGATAAAATCGCAGGATTATATCATACCTGTCCCCATGATGAACATCATCAACGGCGGAGCACACGCGGACAACAATGTTGACCTGCAGGAATTCATGATAGCACCGGCTGGTGCGCCTTCGTTCCGCGAAGGACTCAGGATGGGTGCGGAAGTGTTCCATAACCTCAAGAACGTGCTAAAGAAAAAAGGCTACGTGACAAGCGTCGGCGACGAAGGCGGTTTCGCGCCGAACCTTGGTTCCAATGAAGAAGCCCTTGAAGTTATAACCGACGCCATAAAGGCCGCCGGCTATCAGACGGGAAAAGACATACTCCTCGCCCTCGATGTTGCCGCGAGCGAACTTTATGAGAACGGAAAGTACACGCTGGAAGGCGAAAAATCGGACAACGTAAAGACCTCGGCGCAGATGGCTGATTTCTACGAAGCCCTCTCCAAGAAATACCCGATAATCTCCATAGAAGACGGCCTAAGCGAGAAAGACTGGGACGGTTGGAAGATGCTTACGGACAGGCTGAAAAGCAAGATGCAGCTTGTAGGCGATGACATATTTGTCACCAACACGAAGATATTCTCCGAAGGCATCAAAAAAGGGATAGCAAACTCGATCCTAATAAAAGTAAACCAGATCGGCTCGCTTTCCGAGACAGTGGCGGCAGTTCAGATGGCTTACAAGGCCGGATACACGGCTGCAATGTCGCACCGCTCCGGCGAGACAGAGGATTCATTTATAGCGGACCTTGCTGTGGCGCTCAATACCGGGCAGATAAAGACCGGTTCAGCCTCGCGAACAGACCGCGTTTGCAAGTACAACCAGCTGTTGAGAATTGAAGAACAACTGGGAGCCAAGGCAAAATACCTCGGCGCAAAAGCGTTTTCGAGCATAAAATAATTAATTGTTAGACAGCGGGAGAGCGAAGCGGTCTTCGGAACAAAGCCGCGGGCCGCTTCGTTTCGATGCTCTCGCCGGTATTTTGGCATGGTATTGCCGTTGAACCTGTCTTGGTAAAACATGAATATCCCGTACCGCAACATATATTTCTGGGCGATAATAGCCGTGCTCTTGTTCCTTTGCATCAATGCCGGTTCCAGGAAAATGTTTCGCAGATACTGGGACATAAAGAGGCTTACGAACGAGCTGGTACAGCTTAAGAAAGAGAACGCCCTGCTTAAAAACGAGATATACCTGCTGGAAGAAGACCCGTCATACATAGAGCGTATCGCGCGCAGGGAGCTCGGCCTTATTTCTCCGGATGAGGTCGAGTACAGGTTCGATAAAGACAAATAGACTGTACGGAGTTACATTAGGAACAGAAAGCCTGCCGGGGGAAACTGGTATCATGAAAAGAGGCATTAGGCTTGGCCAGAAACTATCCATAAAACCGAAACTTAAGATGGTGGGCCGGATAAGGTTCGCCTCGTTCATTAAACTTGGAGAAGGCAAATTCGCTGAATACATAGCGGAAGTAGAGCAAGATCCGGTGTTTAAAAAGTTATTGTCCGTTGATAACGCGGAACGCCGGGTAGTAACGTGCAAGAGTTTTCCAAAGACCGTATTCGAAACAAGCAACCTATCCATAGAGGAACAGATAAGCGGGGACAAGTCTTCGGTAGATGTTGAGTCGCTGCTTCAAGAAAAAAACGGCGTCGCCGCCTTGATCAAAAAGATCGGCCTTGAGAAATTCGAGAAATATTTCCTCCGCTGCGAAACGGCATGCCAGTCTTCCGAAATATGCAGGGAGTGCGGCATAACTGAAAAAGACGCAGAAAGGGTCAACTCGTTCATCAATGACCTGTCGGTGAGAAGTGAATTTTACCATCCTTCAGGGCTTGCCCTTGAATCGAGGCTTAATTACTCGAAGATTGCCGAGATCGAATATGACGGCAAATCTGATTTCGTGATCAATTTCTTTTCGCCGAGGTACCTCTCGGGCCGGTATGTTGTAAACAGCGTAAGGCTCAACGCGCTCAAAAAGCAGAACGCTTTTTCCAAAGAAGAGACGGTACGCCTGGGCAAACTGCTTGAAAAAATCCATCTTATAAACTCGCGCAAATCTACGATATACCAGATACTCAAAAATATAATAGAGGTCCAGAAAAACTACCTATACTCCGGCGACGACAAGTTTCTTGTGCCTTACACGCAAAAAAAACTCGCGGAGGACATAGGGATGGACAAGAGCGTGGTGTGCCGGGCCATCTACGGCAGGAGCGTCCTGACGCCACATAAAGTCGAGAAGCCATTAAAATTCTTTGTGACCAGAAAAAAAACAATAAGGAAGACATTGGTTAAAAAGATAATTGAAAGCGAACCCCGTAGGCTTACAGATGAAAAAATAAGGCAGTTTTTGAAAGATAAGTTCAATCTTGATATTTCGAGGCGTTCTGTCAACGTGTACCGCAACGAGATTTTAAGGAAAAAGAGAGGGCTGCAGGCAGGCAGCGCGGACCGGCGCGACAGGGAGAGATAATGGCGGCAAAACACACAATACTTGTTGTTGAAGACGAAAAAAGCATGAGGGAATCTTACGAGATACTGCTCGGCAACAGGTTCAACCTGTGTCTAGCCTCTAACGCTCAGGAGGCCTTTGAACACGTAAAAACCAAGGCGCTGGACCTGGTGCTGCTTGATATACTGATGCCGGGCATGAACGGCCTAGACGCGCTTAAGAAAGTGAAGGAGTTGAGCGATGTCGAAGTGGTGATGGTAACCGCTGACAAGACAGTTAAAACCGCTATACAGGCGGTGAAGCTTGGCGCCTATGATTATATCTCAAAACCCTTCAACGTAGACGACCTGATGTCGACGATAAGTAAAGCCCTGGAAAAACACGACCTCGCCAGGGAGATAATGTACCTTAAGTCCGAGCTCAAACCGAAGGCCTTTGAGAATATGGTCGGCGCGAGCAAGAAAATGGAGCAGGTCTATAATGTTATAAGTGAGGTCTCAGAGAACCAGTCTACAGTGCTTATAACCGGAGAAAGCGGCACCGGCAAGGAACTAATCGCGAGGGCGATCCACCGCAGCGGACCGAACAGAGATAACCCGTTTGTAGCAGTGGACTGCGCGACTATACCGGAAAACCTGGTCGAGAGTGAGCTGTTCGGCCATGAGAAAGGGTCATTTACGGACGCCACAAGCCAGAAGATAGGTAAGTTCGAGCTTGCGAACGGCGGCACGCTTTTTCTCGACGAAATAGGCAACCTCGGACAGGACATTCAATGTAAAATATTGCGCGTGCTTGAAGAAAGAGAAATACAACGGGTCGGCGGGACAAAAACCATAAAGATCAATACAAGGGTAATATCAGCGACAAATCTGGATATCAAAAAAGCGATAGCGGAGAAGAAGTTCAGGGAAGACTTATATTACAGATTGAATGTTATTCCAATCAATGCTCCGCCGCTCAGGGACAGGAAAGACGACATACCATTGCTTGCAAACTATTTTGTGGGGATTTATAACAAGGAATTTGCCAAAAATGTTCGGGGCCTTTCAGCAGAGGCGATGAACCTGTTGATAAATTACGGATGGCCGGGCAATGTCAGAGAGCTAAAGAACGTTATTGAAAGGATGGTGGCGCTGAGTAAGGAAGAGGTGATATCGCACAAAAGGCTGCCGATAGATATAATCCTATCTAACGACGAAAAACCTGAAGAATATTTCGATAAAATGTCCCTCAGGGAAGCTCGCGACGAATTTGAGCGAAAATTCATATTGAAAATTCTGGAAAAAGTTAATTGGAACCAGAGTAAAGCGGCACAGCTACTAGGCATACATCGAAATGCGTTGCTTTATAAGATAAATCTTTTTGACCTTCGTTCGTTAATGAACAAATCTAAGCTGAAAATTAAAGATGAATCAGAATAATTGCAATCCATCTTTTAGTATTATTTAATAATACATTTATTTATCAATCATTTTATTAAGCCCAAAATATTGTGCAGTTATTGCACGTATTTGGGCATTTTTTACTTTCTGGTTATTAAATGCGTGCTTCAATGGTGAAATAACTGGCATGAATATTGCACTAAGATAGGTAGTAAATATTGATGAAAATCCACGTATTGGCCTTGATCAGCAAGAGGTTGCGTTATGAAAGAAATAAACCCTTCTAAGAAGCGGATCATGGTGGTAGATAATGAGGACAATATTTGCGATATATATAAGAAGGTACTCATCCATGAGGGTTATGATGTAGAGTCATTCCTTGATGGAAGCACGGCGATAGACAGTTTTTCAAAGAAGAGTTTTGACATAGTTATCACTGACCTTAAGATGCCGAAAATCGATGGGTTCCACGTAATTAAAAGGGTCAGGGAAATGTCGCCTAAAACAGATATTATAGTCATCACGGGTTACGCCACTCTTGATTCGGTAGTTACTTCCATTAAACTGGGAGCCTATGATTACCTGGTCAAGCCTTTCGAGATCAGTGACCTCGTTGGGAAAGTCAAAAAATGTATTGAAGCTAGGGGAGAGTATAGTGCGTAGAGGGGAATGCCGTTGAGAGGGTAGGAACGGTGCTGCCAAACTTAGATGTTATGATTGTGAACTAGCAAACATAACAGAATAATTTTGGCAGCCGTCTTCCGATTTTAATCCCGCGACATGAAATCCCCCGTCTTCATACGGGGGAGGAATGCGTTCGCATTCGTCCCGGGAGGGCGACAGGATTAAGGAGCCTCCGGCTTTAGCCGGAGGGGTCGCCACTGGTGAATAAAATGGTATCAGAAAATACAAATACTGCCAATATTTCGGATAAATGCGTGCTGATCGTAGATGATGAAGCAGATATCCTATTGATAATAGAACAGTTCCTTGTTGACGCTGGATTTCGAGTGCTTAAATCAAAAAGCGGCGAAGACGCTCTGACGATGATCAAATCCAATAATATCGATCTGGTGCTGCTTGATATAGCGATGCCCGGAATAGATGGCATAACTACGTTGAGGGAGATAAAGAAAATAGACCCGGCATTGATGACCGTTATGATAACAGCTAACGGCAGCCCTGAAAAAATTGTTGATGCTTTCAACTCCGGCGCTTATGATTATCTTGTAAAACCTCTGGATTTCACATATCTTAAGGAAAGCATTATATCCAGATTTCTGTCCTGAAAGGTTGAAATTTTGTCAGCGCCGCAACCGCTCGTGTTAGCGGTTTTTTTTATTTTATAAATTCGGCCTTATAATTTCTTGACGATGCAATAAACATTTTATAGAATAAGTTCAGGGAAAGAAGGATATTAACCAAATATGAAATTCATTAAAGACAGGATAGGAAGTTTCAAGTGCGCTTTTCAAGGCTTGTTCATAATGCTTAAATATGAACATAACGCCTGGATACATTTGCTGGCTACACTTGTGGTATGCGGGGCAGGCTTTTATCTCAAGCTAAGCAACAGCGAGTGGTGCTGGATAGTCCTCGCGATAGGCGCGGTTTGGACCGCGGAAGCGTTGAATACGGCCCTGGAATTCCTTGCCGACGCGACTACACCCGACTTTCACCCGATGATAAAAAAAGCAAAAGATGTTGCCGCGGGCGCGGTGCTTATAACCAGCATAGGTTCCCTGCTTATAGCTCTGCTGGTATTTGGGCCTTATTTGATGGGCGCGTCAAAAAAACCATATTAGAGAGCGTAAAATGCCAGAAGAAACCATAAAAAATATTGAAAGAAGAGTATTTATAAGGCACCCTTCCGATGTGCCGCTTGAAGTGCAGCCGCTTGACATAGTCATGCTCAAAGAAGAGTCGTTGAGCAACGTCAGCGTTGGCGGCCTGACGTTCATTTCGGACACTGCGCTAGCCGTAAACTCGCTGGTTAAAATAAAGATACAGCTTATCAGCCCGGCCTTTGAAGCAAAAGGCAGGGTCGCGTGGTGCAGCGAGCTGTCGGGCCACTTCGAGGTCGGCGTTGAATTCATCGAAACAAAAGACGCCTTCAGGGCCAGAATGGTTGAGCAGATATGCCACATCGAACATTACAAGAAGGAAATACACGCCAGGGAAGGAAGGCTGCTTAGCGGCAGGGAAGCGGCGCTTGAGTGGATAAACAAGTATGCCAGTTCTTTCGAGAACGAGAACTTCGAGAAGATAGAGAGATAATGTTCGTAAAAAATCTGAGAAAATGCAAGAAGTTCGTTGCCGGAGACTACACTATCCTTCGCGAAATCCTGCATCCGGATAAGCAGGACCTCGACATCCGTTACAGCCTCGCTCACGCCGTATTAAACCCGGGAAAGAAATCCTATCCTCACAGCCTCAAAACCTCCGAAGTATATTATATCCTGGAAGGCAAAGGCCTCATGCACATAGGCTCCGGTTCAAAAATTGTGTTTGTCGGAGACACGGTCTATATACCGCCGCGTTCCAGGCAATTCATTGAAAATATCGGGCGGTCAGATTTAAAGTTTATCTGCATAGTGGATCCGGCGTGGCGGAAACGCGACGAAACGGTATTTAAGGCATAAACGAACTGACGCTGGAAGTATCTTTTTCGCGCTCGCACGCGTCTTACCTTTAAAGAAACCAAACAATGAGCGAATTTATCAGGATTGGGCACAGAGGCGCCGCCGGCTATGAGCCGGAGAACACGTTGAAGTCATTTGCTAAGGCGCTGGAACTGAAGTGCGGCGCGGTAGAATTTGACGTCTATCTGGCGGCTTCCGGAGAACTTGTTGTGATACACGATGACACCCTTGAAAGAACCACGAACGGCGAGGGGGAAGTAAACGAAAAATCCCTAAAGGAACTAAAAGCGTTGGACGCCGGTGATGGAGAAAAAATACCAACTCTGGAAGAAGTTCTGGACCTGATAAATAGAAAGGTTTTAGTGAATATAGAGTTAAAAGGCGCGGGTGTGTTGAAACCGGTCGCGAAAGTTATTGAAACCTATGTAACGGAACGCGGATGGTCCTATGACGATTTTATTGTTTCTTCATTTAACCACTTGGACCTGTGGCAGTTCAGAGAGCTGTTGCCTAAAGTAAGAACGGGGGCTCTGGTAGTCCTGGCTGCGCCGGGGTTATGCGGGTTTGCGGAAGAGCTCAAATCTTATTCGATAAACTTCCCCAGCGGTTGCGTTACCAGGGAACTGGTGGAGGAAGCGCATCAAAAAGGGCTAAAAGTGTTCGTTTACACGGTAAACGAGCCGGAAGAGATAAACAAGATAAAGGCAATGGGTGTCGACGGAATATTTTCTGACTTTCCGGACAGGCTGTAAACAAGTGGTAAGAGGTAAGGGGTAAGCGGTAAGTGACGGCAAGGGCACTTAATGAACCTCCGCCCAGCAAGCTGGGCGGTATCAGATGTTTGTCGTTCTTCCTCTCCATCGATGGGAGAGGATTGAGGTGAGGGTGCGCGTGACAGCTACAATTTTTATTAAGCCCCCTCATCCCCGCCTTCTTCCTTATCGGGCCCTTTGGCTGGCCCTCAAGGCCCAAAGTCTTACCCACCAGGGGAGAAGATATAATCGGTAACCGACCCGCAAGCAGGGCGTAATTGTCAAGTTGAAAGTATGAAAAATTTTATAGAAAAGTATTTTAAATTAAACGAACTAAATACAAATATCCGCACGGAGCTAATAGCCGGCGCCACTACGTTCATGACAATGGCTTACATAATTTTTGTTAACCCGGCGATGATCTCCAAGACCGGCATGGATTTCGGCGCGGCAATGACGGCTACATGCCTGTCCGCGGCCATTGCGACCATAATGATGGGGGTTTACGTAAACTATCCTATAGCTCTCGCGCCAGGCATGGGGCAGAACGCTTTTTTTACGTACACGGTTTGTTTAACAATGGGCGTTCCGTGGCGCACGGCTCTCGGGTGTGTGTTTGTTGAAGGAGTAATTTTCCTGCTTTTAACCTTCACGCAATTCCGCCAGATGCTGATAACCGCGATACCCCCTTCCATAAGGTATGGGATAGCTTGCGGTATAGGGTTGTTAATATCATTTATAGGCCTTATCGATGCCGGGGTAATTGTTGGACACCCGTCAACCCTTGTAACTCTTGGCAACGTAGCTAGCCCGGCGGCGTTTATGGCTCTTTTCGGGCTTGTCGCGAGCACGGTAATGATGGTTAGGGGAGTAAAAGGCGCGCTCTTGTGGGGAATACTTTTAACTGCTGTGACAGGTATACCTTTAGGGTTAGTCAAATACCAGGGTATAGTAGCGGCGCCGCCTTCTATGGCTCCTACATTCCTCCAGATGGACCTCGCAAAAACGCTTGATATTACTATGCTTCCAGTGATATTCGTGTTCCTTTTCATGGGGGTTTTTGACACTGTCGGCACTCTTGCCGGTGTTGGAGAGATGGGCGGTTTTATGAAGGACGGCAAACTTCCACGTTCCGGAAAAGCCTTCTTTACGGATGCTCTCAGCACCTGTGTTGGCGCGGCCTGCGGGACACCAACAGTCACATGCTATGTGGAGAGCGCCTCGGGTATAGCCGCGGGCGGCCGTTCGGGCCTCGCGAGTGTCGTGACAGGGCTGCTGCTTTTCAGCGCGATGTTCTTCTCTCCGCTTGTAAGGATGATAGGCGGCGGTTATGTTTCGCCCCAGGGGGCGCTGCTGCACCCGGTAACGGCTCCGGCCCTGATAATTGTAGGGTGCATGATAATGGGCACAATAGTAAAAATAAGCTGGGATGATTTTAGCGAGGCGGTGCCGGCATTTTTAACCATAATAATAATGCCGCTTACGTTCAGCATAGCTAACGGCATAGCAACGGGTTTTATGAGTTACGCGCTTATAAAGATTTTTACGGGCCGCGGAAAAGAAGTCTCATTGCTTGTATATTTTCTGGCCGCGCTATTTGTGTTGAAGTTCATATTTTTGAGATAATGCTTTATAATTGTCCAAATTGAGTTAATCCCGCGACATGTGTTTATACCGTCATGAAACATCAGAAAAAACACCGCGAAGCGGTAAAGGCCTCGATATTCTAAGGCCGTAAATAAAGGAGTAAGAGATCATGAAAAAAGTAGTATTGATCAGGCATGGTGAAAGCGTTTGGAACAAAGAGAACAGGTTTACCGGGTGGACTGATGTTGACCTCTCCGAGAAAGGGATTTCCGAGGCCCACAAGGCCGGGCAGTTCCTTAAGAAAGAAGGATATGTCTTTGACGTTGCTTTTACATCTGTCTTAAAGAGAGCTATCAGGACCCTCTGGATCACTCTTGACGAGATGGACCTTATGTGGATACCTGTGCATCATTCGTGGAGGCTAAACGAGAGGCACTACGGCGCCCTTCAGGGGCTGAATAAATCCGAGACCGCCGCGAAGTTCGGGGAAGACCAGGTAAAGATATGGAGGAGAAGTTATGATATCCCTCCTCCGGTACTGGAGATCAGTGATCCGCGTTATCCCGGTAGCGATCCAAGGTATAAAGCTCTGGACAAAAAAGAATTGCCGCTCACGGAGTGCCTTAAAGATACGGTAGCAAGGTTCCTTCCTCATTGGCATAACGAGATCGCCCCAGCCATTAAGGCCGGGAAAAAAGTGATCATAGCCGCGCACGGCAACAGCCTTAGAGCGCTTGTCATGTACCTCGACAATATTTCCGAAAGCGAGATAGTGGGGCTCAATATACCTACCGGTATACCGCTTGTCTATGAACTTGACGATGAATTGAAACCGATTAAACACTATTATCTCGGAGACCCGGAAGAAATAAAGAAGGCGATGGAATCCGTGGCAAACCAGGGAAAGGCTAAAAAGTAGCCGCTGAGAACAGCCAGCAACAGCGGTTTGTTTGGCCATTTGAACTTGACTATTCCCCGCAGCTTCGCTGCGGGGTTACCGAATATATCTTCTCCCCCTGGCGGGAGAAGGTTAGGATGAGGGGGCTTAATAAAAAGCTGCACTTGAAAGGTCACCCTCACCTCAATCCTCTCCCATCTAGGGCGAGGATGAAAGATAAAATTCATCAGATACCGCGCCGCTTGCTGCGCGGAGGTTCATTAGTCTATGACAAGATCAAATTAAGGAGGCTCTGCAATGGATGAAAAGGAAGATATGTTCATTGATGGCCCGGCGGATCTGTCGGAGGTGTACGCGAAGAACAGCCAGTACAAGCCGTTCCTTGACGGGGTATTGAAAGGCATAAAAGAGGGCGGTACAGGCGGGCTTAAGCTGAGATTTTTAGCCCCCGACCCTGGCCAATTGAAAAAGAAGTTAAACACGTTAAGATCGCAGTGCAACTATCTGGGCGGCGAGTATGCCAAAATAGTGTTCATGATTAACAATAATGACGGCCTGCCTGCCAAAGACGCGGCTGGTAATAATCAATTCCGCGTGTACGCGGTGCTAAGCGATAAAGCCGTTAAGCCTGCCGGCGGAAAGAATAAACGCAAAACAAATAGCGCCGGCCCTGCCGGCGGCAGCCAAACGGTTGATGGGCAGGTGACAAAGGGCAACGTGCGTAAAAAAAGGAACCAGCCTGCCGTTGAGCCTGGGAAACAGCCTGAAGGGCAGAAGGAATGGAGTGATGAAGCACAAAAGAATTTGCTCCAATGCATCAACAATGGAAATATGGATGCCGCGAATATGTCCAACCTGATGGCGCAGCAGCAGGAAGGCATTGTAGTGTTTCAAACAAAACTTAACGATCCTGCCACAAAAGAGGAAGATAAAGCCTACATCAATAAACAAATACAATGGGCGCAGGAAATTATTGAAGCTATTAAAAAGAGGATGGGGCAGTAATAGGGCAGGTTCAAGTATTTAAAGGTTAAAAAGTTACAGCTGCTAAAGCGTTTGCTGGCGGGAAAGAGTTAAATGTTTGTAGTTAAAATAATGACTCGTATAGTCAAATATACAGTTAATAATATATTAACAGACAGTCATTAGTATAGTCACTTGTATAGTATTTTATACAGTATATGAATGAATTGATAAATGAATAATATATAAAATAGTATTGTAGCATGGCAGGGCGCTGTGACTGTGCACGTCAGGCTGAAAGGCATGCCAATAGTTTGTAATAATTAGAACCGTCCCCATTTATAGGAAGGAAATAATGAAAAAGAGTACTTTAGGGATACTGGCGATTATGGCTGTATGCGCGGTGATGTCGTATGCGGATGAAAATATTGCAGTGTCAACTGAGTCAACAGCTATTTTGCAAGCGTCGACAACTGGACAACAATATGAAATGAAATTAGTTATAGATGGCAAGTGGGGAAGCGGACCTGGGGAGTTTGGTAAGGTTTATTATTTCTTTAATGACGATCCTTTAAATAAATATAATTCTTTAATGTTAAATGTAAACTCTAAAGGCGAAATATACATATTAGATGCAGTGAATTCAAGGATACAGAAATTTGATAAGGATGGGAAATATTTATTGTCAATTCCTGTGGTGGGTGTTGCAGATGCGACAGGCAACAGCGTTGTCAAGGAAGTAAATCCAGTAATTAACTCTACCATCAGATTTCAGTTAACATCTGATCCATCAATAATTGGTATTAATACACAAATTGATTCGGAAGATATTTTGTATTATTATCTAATAAGGTTAAACGAGACAAAAGGTGAAGTTTGGAAGTTTAAAGATGATAAACTCATGGAAAAGTATGAAGCACCTGTGTTGGCATATTATTGGCAAGGTACAATGATGAGCTATGATCCTAAATTCGATTCTGTAGAAATAGCTGTGCAAGGAAAAAAGGCAATTTATTATGATGTTAAAACAAAATCTGTAACCCCAAAAAACATTTGGGAAGAAAGGGAAAGAGATTTTAGAGAAAGACTAAAAAATGGCACTGAAGACATAAGAAAATTGCCATGGCTGCAAACTGACATGAATGGCGTAAAAGTGTTTAAATCAGTTAGAAAATAAAAAGAAATG
>CAWCFT010000005.1:0-115969 GCA_963794945.1 Endomicrobiales bacterium | reverse complement strand
ACCAATCGCCGAAAGAATATCTCAAGACGCGGCGGCAAGGTAGTAATAGAGAAGAACGGAAGACTCAAGTCTTCGGCGCCGTACGACCTTGTTCGCAAAATGAGGGCAAGCGTTCTGGTTATGGGAGCGCTTCTAGCGAGGCTTGGGCACGTAAAGGTCTCTCTCCCGGGAGGCTGTGCGATAGGGGCAAGGCCGATCGACATACATCTTGAAGGATTCAAACAGCTGGGTTCAGAAATAATACTGGAAAGCGGTTACGTAGAAGTAAAAACCAAGCGCCTGCTCGGCGCGCGCATACGATTTAAATTCCCGAGCGTTGGGGCAACCGAAAATCTCCTGCTCGCGAGCGTGCTTGCCAGCGGAACTACGGTCATAGAGAACGCAGCCAGGGAGCCTGAGATATCGGACCTCGCAGACGTGCTCAACAAGATGGGAGCCAAAGTCAAAGGCGCGGGCACGTCAAAGATCACTGTGGAAGGCGTTACGAAGCTCAACGGGTTTCAACACAGCGTGATACCTGACAGGATAGAAGCAGCTACGTATCTCATAGCCGGAGCCATAACAAAAGGCAATATCTGCCTGACGGCTGTAAATCCGCAGCATGTTAAGATTATCATTGAAAAACTAATAAGATCTGGCATAAGCGTTAAAATGAGTAAAGATACTATATGCTGCAAATGGGTAAAGCACCTAAAGCCGGTAAACATAAAAACTGGCGTGTACCCTGGGTTCCCAACGGATGTTCAAGCACAGTGGATGGCGCTGATGTCCCTAGTTCAGGGCAGATCAGTAATAGAAGAAACTATTTTCGAGAACCGTTTTATGCATGTAAGCGAACTCCAGAGACTGGGCGCTAATATCCGGATAGAAGAAAACAAGGTGCGGATCAACGGCGTCAGCGGGCTTTCCGGCGCGCCCATAATGGTTTCGGACCTAAGAGCTGGGGCGGCGCTGGTGCTTGCCGGGCTTGTGGCAAAAGGGAAAACTGAGGTATTAAGGATATATCACCTTGACCGTGGTTATGAACACTTGGAAAAGAAGCTCAAGAAACTCGGGGCTGAAATAACACGTGTTCATTGCTAAATTGTCTTAGTTTTTGTATAATTTTACGGATATGAAAAACGCGAAATTACCTGAATATGTTTCAAAAATATTGAAGTTGGTGGAACTGGGCGGAGATAAGGCCCTTTTGCGCTATACTTTAAGGTTCGACGGGATCAAACTAGCTCCCGGAAAGATACAGGTAAACGCGCTAAAGGACGGGATACTGCTAAACGGTTTTTCACCCAGTCTTAAAGCGGCTTTTGACAAATCTGCGCTCAATATCAAAAAATTTCATTTATCTGAACTTAGGAACATCGATCTTTCGTGGAGGATCAATCAAAACGGCACTATTACCGGACAGGATATCAGGCCGGTCGAAAGCGTCGGAATATATGTGCCCGGGGGCCGCTACTCGTATCCTTCAACAGTGCTTATGACCGCCATACCCGCCAGGGCTGCCGGTGTAAAGAACATTGTTATAGTGACGCCTCCAAAGAATATTACTCCTGAACTTATCTATGCGGCCAAAATTTCAGGTGTAAACGCGATATACAGAGTTGGCGGGCCGTGGGCAGTTGCCGCGCTTGCTTTTGGGACTCAAAGTGTACCCAAAGTCGACCTAATAGTCGGCCCGGGCAACAAATACGTTAACGAGGCGAAACGCCAGGTTTTCGGAAATACCGGCATAGATTCACTTGCCGGGCCTAGCGAAATAGCCGTTATAGCGGACGACACGGCAAACGAAAGTTTCATCGCGCAGGATATTCTTTCTCAGCTTGAACACGACCCGGACGCAAGGGCCTATTTTTATACCGATTCTCTTAGGTTGTTCAGGGGTGTCAACAACGCTTTGTACGGCAAGGCTGATAAAAAGCAAATAAAAGCGGTTAAGTGCAGCATCCCCAAAGCTGTTGAGCTGGTCAACGCACTGGCACCTGAACACCTTGAGATAGCAATAAAGAACGCAAGGAAGACAGCTGCTAAAATAAAGAACGCCGGAGCGGTATTCATAGGCAACTATTCGCCGGTAGCGGCGGGCGATTACTGGGCCGGGCCTTCTCACACCCTGCCAACCGGACGGGCGGCCAGGTTTTCTAGCGGCGTGTCAGTCTCAACCTTTCTTAAACGCACGAGTTATATAGAGTTATCAAAGAGATCGTTTCTAAGAGGCGCCAAATTTATAAAGGATATAGCAGCGGCAGAAGGCTTGATACAGCACCGTAAATCCATTGAAATCAGGGAGAAACAAAATGAAAATTGACTTAACTGCCAGAGATATAGAGCTTATGATAGCAATACTTTCGGAATCGGCTTCGGACGATATGTTTTTCAAGCCGTCCCAGCTTTATTCTATGGAAGAGATAACGCTTCTTGAAAAACTTGAATCGGCGCTTAGGAAATGCGACCTTAAGGAAGTTGATATTCTCGATACAGGTTCCAGCGGGTTCTGCCACTAATTTTAACGGGGAACAAATGAAAAAAAGAGCCGCCAGCATTTTAAGAAAGACCAATGAGACAAATGTTTCGGTTTCACTAAATCTTGATAAAGCGCTGCCAGTCAAGATAGAAACCACTATAGCCTTCATGGACCACATGCTTTCTCTATTCGCTCACCACGCCGCGGTTTCATTAAATATATCAGCCAAAGGCGATACCGAGATAGATGACCATCATCTTGTGGAAGATCTAGGCATTACCATTGGCCAGGCCCTCAAGAAGGCCATTGGAGACAAGCAGGGTATCAACCGTTACGGCAATTTTCTGCTTCCGATGGATGAGGCGCTTTCTTATGTTGCTATAGATATATCGGGGCGCCCTTACTTAGAGTTTAAAGCAGATTTTAAACACAAGAAAGAAGGTTTCGATTTCGGGCTTTTGAAAGAGTTTTTTTACGCTGTAGTAATAAACTCAGGCGTAACGCTGCACATCAAGCAGAAAGCAGGTTCAAACAACCACCATATCGCCGAATCGATGTTCAAGGGTTTCGGCAGGGCGCTCAGAACAGGCAGTTGCTATCAATAAGAATCAAAAAGGTATTCCGTCGACAAAAGGCAGGCTTTAAAGTATTCTTTACAATATGAAACCTAAGATAGCGTTAATAGATTACGGTATGGGAAATCTCAGGAGTGTTGGCAAAGCGCTCGAGCTCGCTGGCGCAGATGTCACTGTCACATCCGATAAAAGCATCATTCGAAAGTCGCGGGCGCTGGTTTTGCCAGGCGTTGGGTCGTTCGGACCGGCTATAAAATATCTCAGGAGTAAAGGCCTCGATAAGACAGTAAAGGAGTCTGTAAGCTCCGGCAAACCATACCTCGGATTGTGCCTTGGTTTCCAGTTCCTTTTCTCTGAAAGCGAAGAAGAAGGTAAATTTAAGGGATTCGATCTGATAGCGGGGAAAGTGCTAAAGTTCGATTTTTCCAAGAACCCGAAACTTAAAAGGGCTCTCAAAGTACCTCACATGGGCTGGAACAGGGTGTTCTGTCAACTTGGGATCAAAGGAAATGTTCAAGGGTATACCCAATAATTCATATTTCTATTTTGTTCATTCATATTACGCAGTGCCCGAAGACAAGAAGATGATAGCCGCGACTGCGAATTACGGCGGCGATTTTTGCGCGGCAGTGATCAAAGATAATATATGGGCTTGCCAGTTCCATCCCGAGAAGAGCGGTAACACAGGCATAAAACTGCTTAGGAATTTTGTGGCTGAAACGGCAAAGTAAGGAAGAGAGTATAGAAAAGCCGAAACTAGTTTGGCTATCTATTCTCCAGTTATCTGACAAAAGGGAGTAAAAATGCTTATTATACCTGCCGTAGACATACGCGGCGGAAACTGCGTGATGTTGACACAAGGAAAGATAGAAGCGGAAACGATCTATTCCAAGGACCCGGTTTTCATCTCAAAGATATGGCAGGCCAAGGGGGCGGCCAGGCTGCACGTGGTTGATCTAGACGGCGCTTTTCAAGGAATGAGCAACAATGCAGAAGTGATAAGGAACATAAGAAAAGCCGTCGACATACCGATCCAGGTGGGCGGCGGCATACGCAGCCTCAAAACCATAGACGGTTTATTTGAGGCTGGCATCAACTATGTAATAGTTGGCACACTGGCAATTTACAATCCCGATATCCTAAGGCAGGCCGTAGACAAATACGGTGACCGCATAGTAGTAGCGGTCGACGTCAAGGATAACAAGGTGGCTATCGGAGGCTGGAAGGATATTACCCCGGTTGACGCGCTGGACCTTATAAACAAAATCAAAGAGATGGGAGTTAAGGAAATAATCATTACGGATATAAAAAAAGACGGAACACTCGAAGGCCCGAATATAAGCGGCTTAAGGGATATATCTTCCAAGGCCGGTATAAAGATCATTGCTTCAGGCGGTGTTTCAAAGTTAGACGACGTAAAGAACCTTATGGAGCTCAGGGATTTCGGTGTTAACGGTATCATAATAGGCAAAGCCCTTTACACTGAAGACGTTAAGCTCGAAGAGGCGATAAAGATAGCTGGCCCACAGGAAATCTAATGTTAGCAATAAGGATAATACCCTGCCTGGACGTAGACGCCGGCAGGGTTGTAAAAGGCACAAAATTTTTAAAACTTCGGGACGCAGGCGACCCGGTGGAAGTCGCGGCCAGATACAACGCCGAAGGCGCTGACGAGCTGGTGTTCCTGGATATAACTGCTTCCGCCCAGGAGCGCCCCATAATGCTCGAGGTTGTGAGAAAAACAGCCGAGAAGGCGTTCATCCCGCTGACTGTAGGCGGTGGCATTAGGACGCTGGAAGACATACGCTGTCTTTTGAAAGCAGGCGCTGACAAGATATCGCTTAACACATCGGCAATTTTAGATCCAGGACTTATAAAAAGAGCCAGCAAAAAATTCGGCAGCCAGTGCATTGTGGTCGCAATAGATGCCAAAATGGTGCCCGGCAAAAAGACGTGGAAGGTCTACACTCACGGCGGAAGAAAAGAGACGAAGTTAGACGCCGTAAAGTGGGCCAAAAAAGCTGAGAGCCTGGGCGCGGGCGAGATACTGCTTACGTCAATGGACTGTGACGGGATAAAGAACGGTTACGACATCGAACTTACCAAGGCGGTGTCGGGCGCAATAGGCATACCGGTGATCGCATCAGGCGGCGCGGGCAAAGAGAGACATTTTAAAGATGCATACAAAGCTGGCGCCTCGGCGGTGCTGGCGGCATCGCTTTTCCATTACCGCGAACTGTCAATAATGAAACTAAAAAAATATCTCAAGAGGAACGGCGTTCCTGTCAGGGTATAACTGGAGAGCAAATGAAATTCATAAAAGAACTAAAATTCGATTCCAACGGCCTGATACCTTGCGTGGTGCAGGACTATAAAGACGGCGCCGTTCTTATGGTCGCCTATATGAACAAGGAAGCGGTCAAGAGAACGCTGAAAACAAAGAAGGCGACTTTCTGGAGCCGCTCCCGCCAGAAGTTCTGGGTAAAAGGCGAAAGCTCTGGCAACGTGCAGAAATTAAAGGAATTTTATTTTGACTGTGACGGCGACTGCCTGCTTGTCAAGGTGGATCAGATAGGCGGTGCAGCCTGCCACACTGGTTTCCGGAGCTGTTTTTACAGAAAGGTGTCACCGGAAGGCAAGGTGACTGTCAAAGGCAAGAGATTGTTCGACCCGTCAAAAGTCTATAAATGATCAGGCGTTTGATATTTTTGTTCTTTATAGCCGCAGGCGCGGCAATTATATCCCGAACTTTTTTGATTGAGGGAATATATGTCGCCTCGGCTTCTATGGAGCCGACGCTCCCAGTGGGGGCGAACTTCTTCCTCGATAAGCTTACGGTGCGTTTTGCAAAGCTCAAACGCGGAGATATCGTTGTTTTTCCGTCACCGGTGGATCCAGGCAAGGACCTTATAAAAAGGATCATAGGTGTCGGCGGCGACAGCCTGGAAATACGTAATAAGAAAGTCTTTGTTAACGGCGGCGAGCTTGACGAAAAGTACGTCAAGCACACGCGGAGCACCGAGTTGCTTGTTGGCGACAATCTTGGCCCGCTTGATGTGCCGGCCGGCACGGTTTTTGTGATGGGTGATAACCGCGACGAATCGGGTGACAGCAGGGACTGGAAAGATAAGACGACAGGCGATCATATTTATTTCGTTCCTGTTGAGAAAGTTAAAGGAAGAATCATTAGTTTTTTTTAGATAACAGCATTTAGGGAATATTATGCTAAAACCGGATTATAAAACATTCAATAAGCTGGTTCAAAAGGGCAATGTCATTCCTGTCTACAGGGAGATCATAGCTGATCTTGAAACCCCGGTCTCCACTTTCATCAAACTTGCGTCAAAAGAGAAATATTCGTATCTTCTCGAGAGCGTAGAAGGCGGCGAGCGCTGGGGAAGGTATTCTTTTATTTCATGGGCACCAAAAATAATCTTCCGTTCGAAGGGCGGAAGTTTCAGTGCCTCGGCGCCCGGTCAAAAAGAGCTGTGGAAGAAGACTTCGGATCCCATGCAGGAGCTCAAGAACATCATGGCGGCCTTTAAACCCGTGGAGATAGACGGCCTGCCGAGGTTCTGGGGCGGAGCCGTTGGCTACGTGTCCTACGACATGGTGAGGTTTTTTGAGAACCTTCCGGATAAGCCTAAAGACACGCTGGAACTGCCGGACTCTATATTCCTGATAACTGATAGATTGGTTATATTCGATCACCTTAACCACACACTTAAGATAGTCATTTGTGTTAATCCCAAAGACTCTAAAGACAGGAAAAAGGCTTATACGAGAGCTGAAAAAGAGATAGACTCTATAGTCTCGAAGCTAAAATTGCCATTACAATTAAAAAAGATGAGTGGCCGCAAGACGCACGGCAAGATAGAATCCAACATGACGCCCGCTGAGTACTGTAAGAAAGTTGAGAAGACAAAAGAGTATATTCGAGCGGGAGACATAGTCCAGGGCGTTATATCTCAAAGGTTCTCGAGAAAGACAAACGTCCCTGCTTTTGATATATACAGAAACCTCAGGCTCATTAACCCGTCGCCTTATATGTATTACCTTCAAATGGACGATTTTGAGATAGTCGGCACGTCTCCAGAGATACTAGTAAGGAAAGAGGACCTCTCAGCCGAGACTCGGCCGATAGCCGGGACTATAAAGAGGGGAAAAGATGCTTCTGAAGACGCGAGCCTTGAGAAAACCCTGCTGGCGGACGAAAAAGAGAGGGCAGAACACGTCATGTTGGTTGACCTGGGACGCAATGACCTCGCTAGAGTTTGCGAGTCAGCCAGCGTAGCGGTGCCTCAATTCATGATAATAGAGAAATACTCGCACCTGATGCACATAGTGTCGTCAGTTACAGGAAAGCTTAAGCCTGGGCTTGATTCTTTTGCCCTTTTTAAGGCCTGTTTCCCGGCAGGAACAGTTTCCGGCGCGCCGAAAGTCAGGGCCATGCAGATAATCGATGAACTTGAGCCGACGGCACGGGGCCCTTACGCCGGCGCTATAGGCTATTTTTCTTATTCCGGAAATATGGATATGGCTATAACCATAAGGACCATCATCCTTAAGGATAAGACCGCGTACGTTCAGGCGGGTGCGGGGCTGGTAGCGGATTCCGTTCCAAAACGCGAGCACGCTGAATCGAAGAACAAGGCACAGGCGCTTTTTACCGCGATCGATAAGGCGGAAAAGGATTCGTTATGATACTGGTAATAGACAACTACGACTCATTCGTTTACAATATAGTCCAATATCTCGGAGAGTGGGAAAAGAACATCAGGGTTTTCCGCAACGACCAGATCACAACAAAACAGATCGCGGGCCTAGACCCTGACGCTATACTTATTTCGCCCGGACCAGGAAACCCGGCGCAGGCCGGAGTGTGCATCGAAACCATAAAGACGTTCGCGGGTAAGATACCCATACTCGGTGTTTGTCTTGGCCACCAGTGCATCGGAGAGGCGTTCGGGGGGAAAGTTGTCCGCGCAAAGAACTTGATGCACGGCAAGGTGTCGGCAATATACCACGATGGCAAAACAATATTCAAAGGGTTGCCTAACCCTTTTGACGCTACCAGGTACCATTCGCTTATAGTTGAACGCGAGTCGCTTCCGGGCGAGCTGCAAATATCTGCATGGACAAAAGAGGGCGAGATAATGGGGCTGCGCCACAAGGTGTACCCGGTGGAAGGTGTCCAATTTCACCCGGAATCCATACTGACTTCAGAAGGAAAAAAGATATTGAAAAAGTTTGTCTCTATGAGGGTAGGGAAATGATAAAGGATTCCATAAGCAAGATTGTCAGGCTTCAGAACCTCACCGAAACAGAAGCGGCCCAGGCCATGACCGAGATTATGACCGGCGAGGCTACAGAGGCGCAGATAGCTTCGTTCATAACAGCACTGCGCATGAAAGGCGAGACTTCGGACGAGATCACTGGTTGCGCGAAGGTTATGAAAAAGTTCGCGACGCCTATAAGGGTCAGGTCGCTTGTCGATATCGACAGGGAAGACATAAACGAAGACGACGAAACAGTAATAGACACTTGCGGCACAGGCGGCGACGGAACGAATACGTTCAACGTCTCTACCGCTACGGCATTTGTGGTGTGCGCGTGCGGCTTAAGAGTGGCAAAGCACGGAAACCGCTCGGTGTCGAGCGCCTGCGGAAGCGCAGAACGTCCTGGAAGCGCTGGGTGTGAACCTCAATGTGACTCCTGAAAAAGTTGAGGAATGCCTCTCGAAGATAGGTATAGGTTTTCTTTTCGCACCTTCGCTGCACGGGGCAATGAAGTTCGCGATCGGCCCCCGCAGGCAGATAGGCATAAGGACCATATTCAATCTTCTTGGCCCTTTAACGAATCCGGCAGACGCAACGGCTCAGGTGCTGGGTGTTTACGATGAAAAGCTTGTGGAAGTCATGGCTAAAGTATTGAAGAATCTCGGATCCAGGAAAGCATGGGTGGTACACGGAGAGGATGGCCTGGATGAGATATCTATCAGCTCCGACACTCTGGTTGCCGAGTTAAGCGATGATAAGGTCAGAACATTCAAGATCAACCCGGACGATTACGGCATCAAAAGATCTTTTTTATTGGACATTAAAGGTGGGACTGCCGTTGAGAACGCTATCATAATACGGAAGATACTGAGTGGAGAAGCTGGGCCTAAACGCGACATAGTCCTGCTGAACGCTGCTGCCGGCCTTTTTGTCGGAGGAAAGGCAAAGGATATCCAGCAAGGGCTGAAGCTGGCAGGCGAAGCCATAGACTCGGGCAAGGCAAAAGAGAAGCTTGAACTTCTCATCAAGATCACAAATGAATGACATACTTGAAGAAATAGTACAGAAGAAAATGAAGACCATCAGCGCCAGAAAGAAAAGGGTGTCGTTGGCCGAGCTTGAAAAAAGAGCGAATGCTTCCAGTAGGCGGGATTTTAAACAAGCGCTGGAGAACAAACAGGGCATAAATATTATAGCCGAGATAAAGCAGGCGAGCCCTTCGGCAGGTATAATCCGGAAAGATTTCAATCCGGCTGTAATCGCAAGGGCATACACCGCCGGCGGAGCGGCGGCTATTTCAGTGCTTACGGAAGAAGAATATTTTAAGGGCGATCTCGCGTACCTTGGGGTAGTCAGGGATAATTCCCCGCTACCGGTTCTTTGCAAGGATTTTATTTTTGACCCTTACCAGCTTTACGAAGCCGCCGCATTCGGAGCTGATGCTGCTTTGCTGATAGCGACGATGCTTCATGGAGACGAGCTGGAAATACTTTACAAGACTGCGAAAACCATTGGCCTTTGCCCGCTTGTAGAGGTCCATGATGAGCGAGACCTGGAAAAAGCTCTGAAGTCGGGGGCAGAGGTGATAGGTATTAATAACAGGAACCTAAAAGACTTGTCGGTAAATTTTGAAACGGCCCTGAAGCTTATTTCAAATATACCCGAAGATAAAAAGATTGTTATAGAGAGCGGCATTAAAACATTCGGCGACATCGAAAGGTTTGCGACTAAAAGTGTCAACAACTTTTTAGTAGGAGAGACTCTGATGCGCGGTAATAACATCGAGGCGGCGCTAAAGGAACTAATAAATGGTTAAAGTGAAAATATGCGGCATAACGAATTTTGACGACGCTCTGCTTGCGGCGAATCTGGGCGCGGATTTCATAGGGCTTAATTTTTATAAGGAAAGCCCGAGGAAAGTCTTGGTCAAGAATGCCAAGGAGATAGTCTCAAAGATGCCACCGTTCGTATCCACTGTGGGTGTATTCGTTGACGAAGTCATGGAAGAGCTCGTAAAAACCGCTAAAAAGGTGCCTCTTAAATACATACAGCTTCACGGTTCTGAAACGCCGGAGTATTGTGCTGCGGCAGCTCAGGCGACCGGCCTGCCTGTAATAAAAGCGATACGGGTTTATGATGAGAAAAGCATAGAAGCAATGGCCCCGTATGTCGAGAGCGTCAGCTACTTTTTGTTAGACGCTTATGTCCCCGGTGAACCCGGCGGGACTGGCGAGGTGTTCAACTGGGATCTTGCTGTGAAAGCGAAGGAATTAGGCAAGCCTGTGTTCCTCGCCGGCGGGCTTACACCCGATAACCTGACAGAAGCGATACTTAAAACTCAGCCTTTCGCAGTAGACGCAGCAAGCGGCGTAGAAAGGCTTGAGAGAAGAAAAGATTACGATAAACTTAATAAATTCATACGAGCAGCGAGAGGACTTAAATAGCAAAGACTTCAAACTGAAGACTACAGACTGTAGTCTTTAGTTTGTAAAGAGGTCAAATATGGAAAAGTATATTTCAATCGCTAAAAAGACTCTTGTCATTGAGGCCCAGGCAGTAAGGAACCAGATCAAGCATATTGACGGCAATTTTTCAGATGCTATACGGGTGATCTCGGAATGTCCTGGACGCGTTGTAGTGATGGGACTCGGGAAATCCGGACTTGTGGGCAGGAAAATAGCCGCTACAATGTCTTCCGTGGGTGTCCCTGCCGTATTCCTTCATCCGGCTGAGTGCCTTCACGGCGATATCGGCATGATAATGAGCGAAGATGTTGTACTCGTCCTCTCATATACAGGCGAAACAGACGAAATAAAAAAAGTGCTGCCAGTAGTAAAGAAGATGGGTATCAAAATAATAGTTTTAACAGGCAAACCTAATGCTCAGGTTCGGGACCAGTCGGACCTGGTCATCAACAGCGCTATAAAGCGCGAGGCTTGCCCCTATAATCTTGCACCGACGGCGTCCACAACAGCCATGCTCGCGTTAGGCGATGCGCTTGCCCTTGCGGTCTCTGATAAAAAAGGTTTCAGAAAAGAGAGCCTTGCGCGCTTTCATCCTTCAGGCGGCATAGGCAAAAGGCTCACCGTTAAGGTGAGCGATATTATGCGCAAGGGAAGAAACAATCCGGTTATAGGTGAGAACGAGACAGTAAGCAGCGCTCTTATGGTCATGACCAGTACAAGGCTTGGCGCGGCAAACGTTGTTGACCATAAGGGTTGGCTGTCAGGCTTTTTTACAGACGGTGACCTGCGCAGGAAACTGCTGGAAGACAAACATCTTTTGGGAAGGAAGCTTAAAGACGTTATGACAAAACAGCCGCTGACAATAAGGCCGGACACTCTCGCGGTAGATGCTGCGAAAGTACTCAAGAAACACAATTTCGATAACATACCGGTTATAAACGATAAAGGCAAGCCGGTCGGCATACTGGACGAAAGAGATCTGCTGGCTGCAGGTATAGTGTAAAGCGATTCTATAATAAGGGTTTATTATGAAACACGGATATTTCGGAAATTATGGCGGACAGTTCGTGCCTGAAACTCTAGTGGCCCCGCTGAGGGACCTTGAGAAAGAGTTCTTCATGGCTATCAAAGATAAGAAATTCCTTGCCGAGCTGGATTACTATCTAAAAGTCTATGCTGGACGGCCTACGAACCTGTATTTTGCCGAAAAGCTTACGAAGAAATATGGCGGTGCAAAGATATATCTAAAACGCGAAGATATGTGCCATACGGGATCCCACAAAATAAACAACAGCCTCGCGCAGGTGCTTCTAGCCAAACGGCTTGCCAAAAAGCGCGTGATAGCAGAAACAGGCGCAGGACAGCACGGGGTGGCCACAGCTACTGCCGCCGCACTTTTTGGGCTTAAGTGCGAGATATTCATGGGTGAAGAAGACATACGCCGGCAGGCTCTGAATGTGTTCAGAATGGAGCTGCTGGGCGCAAAAGTCATATCGGTAAACGCCGGGAGCAGAACACTAAAAGACGCCATAAACGAAGCATTCCGCGATTGGGTTGGCACTGTCAAAGACACATACTATGTCATAGGTTCAACAATGGGTGCGCATCCGTACCCTTTAATGGTCAGGACTTTTCAGTCTGTGATAGGAAAAGAAACAAAGAAACAGATGCGCTCCCTTGAAGGCAGGCTGCCTGATTACGCGATAGCCTGTGTAGGCGGCGGCAGTAACTCGATGGGTATGTTCGCTCCATTCTATAATGACAAAAGTGTTAAGCTCGTGGGGCTTGAGGCGGCAGGGCCGCCACGCTTTCAAAAGGCAGGGTAGGCGTGCTGCACGGTATGAGGACGTTTGTCCTGCAGGACAAGGACGGCCAGATATCCGAGACACATTCAATTTCTGCCGGTCTTGATTATCCGGGAGTCGGCCCGGAACACAGTTTCTTCAAGGAAACCGGTAGGGCTGAATATTATCCTATAACTGACCAGGAAGCGCTCAGCGCGTTCAAAACACTTTCCGAGCTAGAAGGCATTATACCGGCGCTAGAATCGTCCCACGCGCTTGCGTACCTGCCAAAGCTTGCGCCGGGGCTTTCTAAGAACAAGATAATCGCGGTCTGTCTTTCGGGACGCGGCGATAAAGATGTTGATACAGCTATAAAATCGAAACTTATATGAACAGGCTCGAAAATAAACTAAAGTCACTCAAAACTTCTTCTGGTAAGGCGCTCGTTACTTATTTGACTGCAGGCTATCCGGATTGTAAGGAAACCGTAAAGCTCGCGGCCCTTTTCGAAAAAAGCGGCGCGGATATATTAGAAATAGGAGTACCTTTCTCGGACCCGATTGCTGATGGAAGGTCGGTTCAGTTCGCCTCCCAAACAGCTCTCGGAAAAGGCATGACCGTCGAGAAGGTTTTCGGGATAGTAAAAGATATAAGGAAACGATCTGAGATACCGATCGTCCTTATGGGTTACATGAACCCATTTTTAAGGCACGGCTTTGAAAACACTATGGCCCAGGCAAAAAAAAGCGGTGTGGACGGGTTTATAATACCTGACATAATTCCTGAAGAAAGCGCAGAGCTCCGCAGGGTTTGTGGAAAATACGGTTTGTCCCTGATACACCTCACAGCTCCAAATACTCCGGAACAGAGACTTAAATTCATTGATAAAGCCAGCAGCGGGTTCGTTTACGTGGTCTCCATCTCAGGTGTAACAGGCGCCAGAAAAGCGCTTCCGGGAAGTACCAAACAATACTTGATAACTACGTCCCAAAAAATTAAACAGAATCCCAGGATAATCGGTTTCGGTATCTCAAGCGCGGGTCAGGTACGAGAACTGAAAAAATACGTTGACGGCTTCATAGTCGCCTCGGCGCTGATAGAGATCATTAGAAATAGAAAGAATATAAAAGATGCGTACCCAAAACTCGGGTCGTTCATAAAGTCGTTAAGACGGGAATTGGATAAAAAGTGAAGTGTAATCAGGATCTGTGAAAATAGCTACGCATAGACGGTTTAGGAGGAAAGATGGCAAAACAAGTAGTTAAAAGCTCAAAAAAAGAGATACCGGAAGGGCTCTGGGCCAAGTGCAAGAAATGCGAGCAAATAATATACCAGAAGAAGCTGGAAGAAAATTACATGATCTGCCCGAAGTGTGGTTATTATTTCAGGCTCAATGCTCACGAGAGGATCGAACAGCTGGCCGAGAAGAACTCCTTTAAAGAATTCGACACGGAAATCGTTTCAGCCGATCCGCTGAAGTTCCCTGATTACTCAAAAAAACTAAACGCTTACGGCCGCGACAAGGACGCTGTTGTTACAGGCGAGATCAAGATGGGGGAACATAAGGTAGCGATCTGCGTGATGGATTTTGAGTTTATGGGCGGCAGCATGGGTTCCGCTGTTGGAGAAAAGATCGTAAGGGCTGTGGAATATGCCATCGACAACAATCTACCGGTGATAATAGTTTCAGCTTCCGGCGGCGCAAGGATGCAGGAAGGTATTCTGTCGCTGATGCAGATGGCGAAGACCAGCGCGGCGCTTGCGCTGCTGGCTGAGAAAAAGCTCCCGTTTATCTCTATTCTTACGGACCCTACGACAGGCGGCGTTGCGGCATCGTTCGCGATGCTCGGCGATATTATAGTGGCGGAACCGAACGCCCTGATAGGTTTCGCAGGGCCCAGAGTCATAGAGCAGACCATAAGACAGAAGCTGCCCGCCGGGTTCCAGCTGTTCGAATTCCTATTGAGCCACGGTATTGTTGATGTTATAGCGGAGAGAAAAAACCTGAAAGATACGGTCATAAAGCTCCTGGATTATCTAAAGCCTAATTAAAAATTAAAGATTGAAAATTTAAAATCTGAATCATTGACAATCTTTAATAAAGTGTTATTGACATGAAAAGTCTTGCTCTTTGGCAGAAATTAGAATATACCGATATGAATCCTGGGCTGGGCAGGATCAGAGTGTTCCTTAAGGAAATTGGCGACCCCCAGGAATGTTACTGGTCGGTGCACATAGCGGGCACAAACGGCAAAGGGTCTACGGCCGTGATGATCGCAAGCATGCTCGAGACCGCCGGCTATAAGACTGGCCTCTACACATCACCACACCTGGTCTCTCTCAACGAAAGGATGAGGGTAAATTCCAAAGAAATAGCTTCACCACGGCTTGAGGTGCTTGGGAAAGAATATTACGCACTTGCAAAGAAATTTAAGCTAACGTTCTTTGAGTTCATAACGGCGCTAGCCTTTATTTATTTCAAGGAAGAAAAGATTGATATAGCAGTTTTAGAAACCGGGCTCGGTGGCCGGTTTGACGCCACAAACATTATCAAAAGACCTGCAGTGACTGTTATAACAGGCATTGATTACGACCACACAGACATACTGGGCGACAGCATCGCCAAGATAGCGATGGAAAAAGCGGGGATAATCAAAGAAGGCTGTCCTGTAATTAACGGGGCCGGGCGGAAGATTACGCTAAAAGTGGTCAGCAGCACAGCGAAAAGATCGGGATCTGAAATATGGATAGCCGGCAGGGATTTTAAGACAAAAGGCGTCAAGACGAACTGGACAAAATGCATGCAGTACATTTCTTATTGTGACAAGTTTGGGAAGATAAATATTCAAGTTCCATTATTGGGTAAATATCAGGTAAATAACGCGGGTTTGGCGGTTGCCGCCGCGCGGATACTAGATAAAAATGGTTTTAGGCTAAGCAACGCGGCTATAAAGGAAGGGTTAAGAAAGTCAAAATGGCCGGGGCGTTTTGATGTAAGACGATTGAGGCTGAACGGGAAAGATAGGACGATAATACTGGACGGAGCGCACAATCCCGGTGGTATAAAGGTTTTCTCTGAATCATTTAAAGAAAGTGTTTGGGCAGAGAAGCCGTTCAACGTTATATTTGGTGTGCTTAAAGACAAAGATTACAAGAAAATTGCGGAAGAAATATTGAAATTGGACGGGAAAGTTGTGATAGTTCCGGTCAGGTCTGCCAGGACTATAGATGTCCAAGACCTTAGAAAAGTATTTCTGAGAATAGATTCGAAGCACGAGGTATCAGTTTCGGGGTCATTGCGTGAAGCATTGGGCCAGACAACGGGTACGACAGTTGTTGTCGGATCGCTTTACCTTGTGGGGGAAGCGTTACAAATAATAAAAAAGGGTGAACAAAATCATGGTTAAATTATTTCTTGGGATCGATCTTGGGGGGACGGAGATCAAGCTTGCGATCGTTGATGAAAAGGGCAACATAATTGAAAGCGGAGAGCTTAAGAACGATCCGACAATGTCGCCTAAGAAACTTTGTGAAGATATAGTTGATAAAGCCAGAGGCATGAAAGATTTCAGGCGCATTTCGGGCACAGGAATAGGAGTTGCGGGCGATATAGACCAGAAAAGGGGAGTTGTGCGTTTTTCTCCAAATCTTCCCAGATGGAAAAATGCCAACTTGCGTATTCTCTTGGGTAGAGACCTACCAAAACCGATCGTTGTAGATAACGACGCGAATGCAGCCGCGCTTGGCGCGTTCTGGCTCGAAACCAAAGGCAAAGCGCACAACCTCCTGTGCGTTACGCTGGGCACAGGCGTCGGCGGTGGTATAATATGCGAAGGCAAGCTTTACAGGGGCGCATCCGGCACAGCTGGTGAGATAGGACACATGCCGTATAATCCAGATGGACCAGAATGCAATTGCGGGAGCAGAGGGTGCATAGAGCGCTACATTGGTGCGCCCAATATGAGCTTTTACGCGAGAGAAGGCGTACGGTCAGGTAAGAGCCCCATGATGCACGATCTGGTTGGCGGGAACCTGGAAAAGATAACACCTAAAGTTATAGCTGAGGCAGCAAGAAAGGGCGACGCTTACGCTCTGAAAATGTGGAAAGAGGCTGGTGAAAAGCTCGGTATAGTCTTGGCTGGTGTTATAAACCTTATTAATCCGGAGATGATCATACTTGCCGGAGGCATAAGCAAAGCTAATGAGTTGCTGCTTGAACCGGTGAGAATAACGATCAGAGAAAGGGCTTTTGCAACACCGACAAAGAAATGTAAAATTAACATCTCAAAATACGACCAAAAATTAGGAGTTGTCGGTGCGGCGCTGCTGGCAAAATGACATAAAGCGAAAGGCCCCTTCAAACGAATAAGGAGCCTCTGGTTTAGATGTATTTTGGTTTTATATCCACAATCAAGAATGCCGCCTATGAAACCCTGCCGATCCCTTTATAATAAAAAACAAGTTAATAAGTATTTAATTTTTACGTGGCTGCGCCCCATAGCGCTGCTATTTTTTGTTTTGTTTTCATTCGCGCATCTGCTAAATGGTGCTGAGGTGACCATAAGGTCGACATCACTTGAATACGATCAGGAAAGCAAATATGTGATCGCTGAAGGCAGCGTAACCGTTTTGTGGGGAGACAAGGTGCTTAACGCGGACAAAGTTGAGTTCTGGACTGACAGGGAGTTTCTCATCGCGAAAGGGACCGTGACATTTATGGATAGTAAAAATACTATGTTCTGTGATGGCCTTACTTATGATTACAAAAGCCATACTGCGGAAACCGACAAGGCTTTCGGTTCTCTAACGCCATGGTATTTTGCCGCAAGAACAATGAATCAAATAGACGAAAATAAGTACGAAATGAAAAATATGGTAATGACTACCTGTGATTACGCTAGTCCTCATTATACGATCAGGTCAAGCAAAGCTAAAATAGTTACAGGAAAACGCATTACGATGTATAACGCTGTGTTCTATATCAGAAGAGTTCCCATATTTTATCTGCCTATATTTTCTCAGCCGTTAAGCGGTGGTGGCGGAGGATTTACCCGTAGCTTGGAGATAATCCCAGGTTATAATAGCACGGATGGCGTACTGATAAAAACTATTTATACTATGCAAATTAACAAAAATTCATACGGAAAACTCTATCTGGATTATTACGAACTTCGCGGATGGGGCGAGGGTGGAGAGTACGATTATAACGATCCAGGTAAACTAAAAGGCAGCATTTATGCGTACCATATGAAAGAAGATAGTACTGGGAATGAATACTTTAATCTTAAGATAGCCCACTGGCAGAAGCTGGATGCGGAATGGACAAGCAGATCAAATATAAACTACGTCAATAGTACGACATTTGGCAGCCAGTATTTGCAGGATAACTGGGCACTGTTCCAAAGAGAGATAGATTCAAGCCTCGCTTTTACAAGGCAAACGAAACAAAGCAATCTTACAATCAGCGCGAACCGCACCGATATTTCCACGGGCACTGCCGGCGCTTTTGTTACGACATCGGAGCTGCTGCCATCGATTAGTTATACACGTTTTTCACTTCTGAACAAGTCACCGTATAATAGTACATTGAATATGACTTTTCAGAACAGTTACAATGAAGCGGGCGATTTTTACGAAGAATCGGCTTTTACCAAGGTAGACATAAAGAGAAGCTATACCTTCCTGAGAAAAAAGCTGTCAATAACACCTCTTTTAGCTGTCAGTGAGAACTGGGATGACCCGCTAAATGTAGACAGCAATAGTTTTATAACAAGGTATATATCCAGTGTGAACATGCGGTATTATGTTTCAAGGTCAGTGACATGGGATATTGGCTACAACTATACTCTTCGTTCAAAGGTTAACGATTTTGCCGTCGATAGTGACGCTGTGGATTACGGACAGGATCTTAATCAGATATATTTCCAGAACCTGTACTACCACGGACGGGTGAATATCAAGAGTTCTACCAGCTATAACCTTGTTACAAACAGGGGGGAAGTTGTAGATGATTGGAGGCAAAAATTTGCCCCTCTAGTAAATGAGCTTACATGGGTGCCTAAACGATCACTAAGTCTCTATGTTAAGGAAACAAACAATCTTTATCTCACGTATCTGGATCCGATAGATTCAACATACTTAAGGTCTATTCAAAGCATATTGACCGTAGGGCAAATAGATGATCAGTACGTCAGCCTTGGAGCATTTTATCAGGCCGACCAGCCAGATAACCTTGGGTTCAACGTGAGTTTCGGCTACAGACCTAATGAAAAATGGAAGATCGATTACAGGCTTGTCGGAAATACGCCTGACAAGTTCAATAGTATTAATTTAAATGACCAACAGGTATCAATTTACCGCAACCTTCACTGCTGGGAGCTAAAAGTTACCTATAGAAGGATGCTGACAATGCCACAACCGACCCAAGAGATATATTTTCAGCTAAATCTCACAGCATTATCCAAGAACAGAAAAAAGCTTTACAACCAGGCTTTCGAAAAGGAGTTCTATCCCTGGCGATAGTAACATTTGATTTTCAAGAACAATTATTATATAATTCAATGATAATTTAGTAAAGGAGATATAAAATGGAGCCCGATCAGCAGGAAATCAGTCTTGATGAAATTTTTCAAATAATAAAAATACATTGGAAAATAATATTGTTTCCGGCTTTTATTGCATCATTCTTAGTGTGGTTCATAATGGGGGCGTCACCAAAAGTTTATGAATCATATTCATTATTGAAGATAGGATGTATTGGCAGCGCGCCTTTTGAGTCAATATCTTCTCTTAAGGATATAATGCAGTCGTTGCCTATGAGACAAGAAATAGCTGAAAAACTCAACGAAAAAGACAATTTAAAATTTATCAGCTCAATAAACTCAAGTATCGAATACTCGGACCAGTCAGGTCTTTTGAAAATACGCAATACAAATACCAGCGCGGTAAGAGCTGCTGAAGTGGTTAGGGGTGTCACAGAGATTATAATTCAACGCCACAGAAAAATGTATTCAGACGCCCAGCAAGATCTTGACAATCTATTAAAGTATGTAAAGAAAACTATTGATCCCATACCGCTATCATCAGGTGTATCGGAATTCAGATTAACTAATACAGAAATAATGGTTCCGCCTTTTATCAATACTGAGCCTATGCCTGTAAAGATAAAACAGACTGTAATAATAGTGTTTATCGTTTCCATGTTTTGTTGTACTTTGATCTCATTTATTCTTGAAGGGAGAAAAAAATAATGAAAGTATTGGTGACAGGGATCACGGGTTTTGTCGGAAGCCATCTCGCAGAGTTTTTGCTTGAAAAAAAAGATGTAGAGGTTTGGGGTATTGAAAGATGGCGTTCGAAAACGGACAATGTTGAGCACATTAAGGACAAGATCAAGCTTATTGAGTGTGATATGAGGGATGCGTCAAGCGTAGAAAAAGCCATCGATTTAATAAAGCCAGATAAAATATTCCACCTTGCGGCCCAAAGTTTCGTACCGACTTCATGGAACGCGCCTGCCGAAACCATCACAACAAACATAATAGGGGAACTTAATATATTTGAAGCCGTTCAAAAAATCGGTATTAGTCCCTGGATACAGATAGCATGCTCATCAGAAGAGTACGGAATGGTGCTCCCAGAAGAAACACCGATCAAAGAAACGAACCCGTTGAGGCCTCTCTCACCTTATGGAGTATCGAAGGTTGGTCAGGACATGCTTGGTTACCAGTACGCTATGTCGTACGGAATGAATATTGTTAGGACCAGAGGGTTCAATCATACCGGGCCGCGAAGAGGTGAAGTGTTCGTGGAAAGTAATTTTGCAAGTCAGATAGCTAAAATAGAGAAAGGCAAACTACCTCCAGTTATCCATGTTGGAAATCTGGATGCCCGGCGCGACTACACCGATGTCCGCGATATGGTGAGAGGATATTGGCTTGCCACTGAGAAATGCAAGCGCGGAGAGGAATACAATATTTGTCAGGGAAAAGACTGGAAGATACAGGAAGTACTTGATATTTTACTTAGCTATTCAAAGATAAAGGTCAAAGTAGAACAGCAACCGGCACGTATGAGGCCTTCGGACGTGATGATACTTCTGGGCGACAATGCAAAATTTAGACAGGCGACAGGGTGGAAGCCAGAGATACCGTTCGAAAAGACACTTCTCGATTTGCTGAATTATTGGCGGGAGAAGGTTTAAGACGATCTCAAGTCTCATATTTGGAGCAAAATGAAAGCACTTATTCTGTCCGGAGGCAAGGGTACACGCCTTCGTCCAATTACCCATACATCGGCTAAACAACTTGTCCCTATAGCTAATAAACCCATTCTTTTCTATGGGATCGAGGCTATTGCCCAGGCTGGGATCAAGAAAGTAGGCATTATCGTCGGAGATACTAAAAAAGAGATCAAAGACACAGTGGGCAACGGTTCGAAATGGGGAATACAGGTTGAGTATATCGAGCAGGAAGCGCCCTTGGGTCTTGCGCATGCGGTAAAAATCGCAGAAAAATTCATAGACGGAGAAGATTTTGTGATGTACCTTGGGGATAACCTGATTAAAGACGGCATACTGCCTATAGTCAAGGAATTCAAGAACAACAAACCTAATGCCCAGATCCTGCTTGCAAGAGTGCCCAATCCGCAACAATTCGGTGTCGCGGTGCTTAGAGACGGTAAGGTGATCAACCTTGAAGAAAAACCCAAACAACCGCAGAGCGATCTGGCTCTCGTTGGTGTTTATATGTTTGATAAGAATATATTCAAAGCGGTAAATGCGATTAAACCTTCGCCTCGCGGCGAGCTTGAGATCACTGACGCCATCCAATATCTTATAGACAATAAATATTCAGTTCATCCTCACATAGTGCAGGGCTGGTGGAAAGATACGGGAAAACTTGAAGACATGCTGGAAGCGAACCGCCTTATTCTGGAAACAAAAAAATGTGAAATAGCAGGGTCTGTAGATAAGGAGTCCAAGATAGAAGGAAACGTCGTGATCGAAAAAGGCGCCCAGATTGTAAATAGTTGTATACGCGGCCCAGCCATAATCGGCGAGAACACTAAAGTTACTAATTCGTATATCGGGCCGTTCACTTCGGTTTACTTCAACTGCAATATATCTGAAAGCGAGATAGAACATTCTATAATTCTTGAGAACTCCAGCATCAAGGATATAAAGCGCCTTGAAGACTCGCTTATAGGTCAGAACGTAAGCATAAAGAAAACTGAGAAGAGACCCGCCGCATACCGCATCATGGTGGGAGACTCATCGAAAGTTGAAATAATATAGAACGCTTCAACGGAGAAAACAATGATAAGCGGTGTAAACATCAAACAGCTTAAATTTCACTGCGACGAGCGTGGCAGGCTAATGGAGCTTTTCAGGACTGACTGGCCTGAGTTTAAAAAATTTGGGCAGGCATACCTTACCACAGGGTACCCGGGCGTGGTTAAGGCTTGGCATTATCACAAGATACAGACAGACACCTTCATCTGTATAAAAGGCATGATGAAAGTTGTGCTTTATGATTTAAGATCTGGCTCAAAGACAAAAGGCGAAGTCATGGAAGTGTTCATGGGTGAGTACAATCCAATACTCATCCAGATACCACCGGACGTATATCACGGTTTTAAGTGCATCTCAGAACAGGAAGCACTGATAATGAATTTGCCTACAGAAACATACAATTATAAGAAACCAGAACGAATACAGGCTGCCGGCGCACACGAAGAAGATCCCTTACAATTGGGAAAGGATAGACGGCTAAAATGGCAATGAAACAAAAATATCTTTTGACTGGCGGAGCCGGTTTCATCGGCTCAAAGACCGTAGAAAAACTCCTTGATAACGGCGACGGTGTCGTTTGTATTGACAACCTAAACTCTTATTACGATACCCGGCTTAAAAAACACAGGCTTGAGCAGTTTGCGGGGAATAAAGATTTTATTTTCATTAAAGGTGACATTGAGAATAAAGTGTTTCTTAAAAGCGTGTTCAAGAGATTTAAGTTCAGTGCCATTATAAACCTCGCGGCTCGAGCTGGCGTAAGATACAGTATGATAAACCCTGACGTTTACATGAGCACGAACGCCCAGGGAACGCTGAATCTGCTTGAATGCGCAAGACAACACAAAATAGAGAAGTTTGTCCTGGCCTCGACGTCTTCGCTTTATGCGGGCCAAAAAATGCCTTTTTCGGAAGCTTTGGCAGTCAACACCCCTATATCACCCTACGCGGCTTCAAAGAAAGGCGCGGAGGTTATGTGTTACGCGTATCATTATTTGTATGCTATTGACGTTACGATAGTCAGGTATTTTACGGTGTACGGTCCGGCGGGAAGGCCGGATATGAGCGTTTTCAGGTTCATTAGCCAGATTGACAGCGGAAAGCCTATAGATGTTTATGGCGATGGGAAACAGACCAGGGATTTTACCTACGTTGATGACATCGCAAGAGGCACGATAAAGGCAACAAAGAAAGTCGGTTTTGAGGTAATTAATCTTGGCGGAAATAAGCCCTATGAACTGATATACATGATAAAGCTGATCGAAAAATACCTTAATAAAAAAGCAAAGATTAAATATTTACCATTTAATAAATCCGACATTAAAGCAACCTGGGCCGACATATCTAAGGCAGGCAGACTGTTGAATTGGAAACCAGAAGTAAGCCTTGATGAAGGTATGAAAAGAACAGTTGAGTGGTACCTTGATAACAAGAAATGGGCCTCTAAAATAGCTCTTGTAGATTGATAAAAAGGAAATAGATTGATATGAAAATTCTTGTTACCGGCGGTGCCGGGTTCATAGGATCTAATTTTATAAGGCAAATACTGACTTCCTATCCGAAGCACAGCGTTATCAACCTCGACAAACTGACCTACGCGGGAAACCTTGACAACCTTAAGGATCTCAACAACAATAAACGGCATAAATTCGTGAAAGGTGATATCTGTGATAAAAAGATAGTTGATAAGCTTGTGCCGCAGGTGGACGCCATAGTCAACTTTGCAGCAGAAACTCATGTTGACCGTTCCATAATGGAATCGGGCTCATTCATAGAGACCGATGTTTTCGGAACGCACAACTTGCTTGAGGCAGCCAAGAAGTATGGTACTCAAAGATACGTCCAGATATCTACAGACGAAGTTTACGGCAGCATCCGAAAAGGGTCATTTAACGAAAAGTCGCCTTTATCACCGAACAGTCCTTATTCCTCTTCAAAAGCGGGGGGAGACTTGCTGGCCCGCTCTTATTACGTAACCCATAAAGTTCCAGTGATCATAACCCGCGCGTCAAACAATTTCGGCCCATACCAGTACCCGGAAAAAGTCATACCACTTTTCGTAACTAATGCCATTGAAGACAAACAGCTTCCGCTCTATGGAGACGGCAAGAATGTCCGCGACTGGCTTTACGTCCTGGATCACTGCAAAGGCATAAGCCTGGCCTTACATAAGGGCAGGATCGGAGAAGTGTACAATATCGGTGGCGGTAACGAGATAACAAATCTCGAGCTTACTGAGCTTATACTAAAATACACCGGAAAAGGCAAAGATCTAATTAAGAAAGTGGCCGACAGGCCCGGGCATGACAGGCGTTATTCGCTGGATTTCTCAAAGATAAAGAAAGAGCTCGGCTACAAGCCTTCAAAAAACTTCGCCCAGCTTCTAAGACAGACAGTCGAATGGTATATAAATAACGAATGGTGGTGGAAAAAACTCAAAGATAAGGATTTCCACAGTTACTATAATAAGCAATACAGGCAAATTTAAGATTTAAGATTATGAAAATTGAAAGATTCGAAGACCTGCCTGTTTGGATAGATGCGAGAAAGCTTGTTGCGAAAATATATTCTTTCACTAATACGGCAAGATTTAGCAAGGATTACGGCTTACGTGATCAAATACAAAGGTCATCTGTTTCAATACTATCAAATATAGCAGAAGGTTTTGAAAGGGAAAACAATAAAGAATTCGTTATATTTCTTAAATATTCAAAAGGGTCGGCTGGTGAAGTTAGAGCGCAGCTATATTTGGCATTTGATTTAGGATATATTTCTGAATCAGATTTTCGGACGTCATTGAACAATATTGTCTCAATATCTAAACAACTATCAAGTTTTATCAAATATCTAAAGGCAAACAGATTTTAATCTTAAATCTTCAAATTTTTAATCTTTAATTGAATCCACTATGAAAGTATTGATAACCGGTATTAACGGGATGCTGGGCACGGCGTTGTACAGTACCTTGAAGGATAAACACGAGGTATACGGGATAGATATAGTTAATCCGTCCGGCGGTTCTAGAAACTTTAATATTGACCTGACAGATTTTGAAATTGCAAATAAAACTATCACAAAGATAAACCCCGATGTTGTCATACACACCGTTGCGCTTACCGATGTCGACAAATGTGAAACTGATCCCGACCTGGCGTATAAACTTAATTCTGTCGCGACTCGGAATGTTGCTGTTTGCTGCCAGCGGTTCGATGCCGCCATGTTGTATGTTTCCACCGATTATGTGTTTTCCGGAAAACCATCCAAAGCTTCAATCAACGGTTACACGGAGTTTGACGACGTGTGCCCGTTGAGCGTATACGCGAGATCGAAATACGAAGGTGAACGCTATGTGCAGAGCCTTTTAAATAAGTATTACATTACAAGAACATCATGGCTTTACGGTTCAAGACGGAAGAATTTCGTGACACAAATCGCAGATGCTTTGAAAGAAGGAAAACCGGCCAACATGGCGGAAGACATGGTAAGTTCTCCGACCTATGTAAATGACTTGGCTTTCGCGATAGCAAAACTTATTGATTCGGGGAAATACGGCCTATACCATCTGACCAATTCTGGTTTTGCTTCAAGATACGATATAGCTATGGAAATATCAAAAATGATGGATCTCCCGGCAGGTAAGATAAAGAAAGTCAAGCTCAGTGAATTGAATCTACCAGCCGTGAGGCCTGTATTTTCAGCTATGAAGAATTATGTGTGGCAGTTAAGCGGATTTGACCCTATAAGGCCGTGGCAGGAAGCGGTTAAAGAATTTTTAACAGAAAATAACAATCTGTAATAAGGGGTAAAAATGAGAAATATATGCGTAATCGGTACTGGCTACGTAGGGTTGGTGACTGGAGCCTGCATGGCAGAGCTCGGTCATAAGGTAGTGTGCGTAGATAATGATATCTCAAAGATAACACTTCTCAAGAAGAACAAGATACCTATATACGAACCTGGCCTCGAAGAGATAGTAAGAAAAAATACGAAAAATAAACGTTTATCATTCACTTCGCGAGCTCAAGGACGCGGTGAAGAAGTTTGAAATAATATTCATAGCTGTCGGAACACCTCCGCGTGATGACGGTTCTGCCGATCTGTCCTACGTTGAAACTGTTGCCAGGGACATTGCTGAGAGCATGGACTGCTATAAGCTTATTGTAGATAAATCTACGGTCCCAGTCGAGACGGGTGAATGGGTCGAAATGACCATCAAGCGCAATATAAAAAAGAACGTAGATTTCGATGTCGCGTCGAACCCCGAGTTCCTCAGGGAGGGTTCGGCGGTTTATGACACGTTCAATCCGGACAGGATAGTTATTGGCGTAAAAACAAAGAAGGCAGAGAATCTGCTAAAAGAAATATATTCACCGATAAAGGCGCCCGTGTTGGTTACGGATATAAAAAGCGCCGAGATAATAAAACACGCTTCGAACTCCTTCCTTGCAATGAAGATATCATATATCAACGCCGTGGCTAACCTGTGTGAAAAAACAGGCGCCGACGTGGCAAAAGTTGCCGAAGGCATGGGTATGGACAAACGCATAGGGAAATCATTCCTTAATGCGGGTATTGGTTTTGGCGGTTTTTGTTTCCCTAAAGACCTCGAGGCTTTTTATTGGATATCAAAAAAACAGGGTTTTGATTTCAAACTTCTGAAAGAAGTGAAAGAGATCAATGAACAACAGAGGCTTTTACTCGTAAAAAAGATCGAAGATGCTGTATGGAACCTTAAGGGGAAAACCATAGGTATACTGGGCCTTGCGTTTAAGCCGGATACTGACGACATGAGGTTTGCCCCTTCGATAGACATTATAGGGAAGCTTCAGGAGCATGGGGCGCTTATCCAGGCATATGACCCGGCTGGCATGGGAAAGGCAAAGCAAGTGCTTAAAAATATAAGTTATCAAAAAAATTCTTATGACACAGCAAAAGGAGCTGACTGCCTTGTTATACTAACAGAGTGGAATGAATTCAAGGAACTTGATCTAACTAAGATAAAGAAACTATTGAAACACCCTATAATAATCGATGGCAGAAATCTCTTCGAACCGTCGCAAATGAAAAAACTTAACATCGATTATAAGTGCATTGGAAGGATGTAGAGTGTTATATAAGCTTAATAGAATAGATTTTAAACGGAGATATTAATGAGAGTTTTAATTACGGGCGGTGCAGGTTTTTTAGGGTCGCATTTGTGCGATTATTTTATTGCTAAAGGGCATGAAGTGATCGTAATGGATAATCTACTCACAGGCGATCTGAAAAACATAGAACATCTCTTCGGAAACAGCAAGTTCAAGTTCATTAAACAAGATGTGACTAATTTCATACATGTACCGGGAAAACTCGATGCGGTATTGCATTTCGCTTCACCGGCTAGCCCGTTTGATTATCTTGAACATCCCATACCTACCCTTAAGGTAGGAGCATTAGGGACTCACAAAGTGTTGGGACTGGCAAAAGAAAAAAAAGCAGTGTTTATGATCGCCTCAACCAGTGAGATATATGGCGACCCCCTAGTGAACCCACAGCCTGAAACCTACTGGGGAAATGTTAATCCCATTGGCCCGCGAGGAGTGTATGATGAGGCTAAGCGTTTTGCCGAAGCGATGACCATGGCATATCACAGATATCACAAGATGCAGGTGAGAATACTGAGAATATTCAATACTTATGGCCCGCGTATGAGAAGGCATGACGGAAGGGCAGTGCCTGAATTCATTGCTCAAGCAATCAAGAACAAACCTGTGACTGTTTTTGGCTCTGGCAAACAGACTAGGTCATTCTGTTATGTTTCAGACCTCGTAAGAGGAATCTATAAGCTGCTGTTTCAGGTATTAATAGCCCAGTTAATATTGGCAATCCTCATGAAATAACATTGAACGAACTTGCAAAACACATTATAAGGCTTTCAGGCAGCAAATCGAAAATCATTCATAAACCTCTTCCTCAAGACGACCCCAAAGTAAGACGTCCTGATATTACTATTGCAAGGACCGAGCTTGACTGGAAACCAGAAGTCAAACTTGAAGACGGGCTAACCAAAACAATCGAGTTCTTCCGCTCCGGAAAATTCCTGCCTAACACTTAAAAAATGCTTGACAAATAACCTACTATTAGATAAGATGTTCAATAATTGAACACCTTAAGGTCATTTATGGCTATTGATAACCAATTAGAGATGTCGGAAAAAGAATTAGCGGTAATAAGAGAGATCCATAACAATCATCTCCCAGGACAGCGGGCTATTGCCACAAGAACCGGTATTTCCCTTGGCCTCACAAATCTCATCATTAAAAGCCTCATCAAGAAAGGCTATATTAAAGCTAAACAACTCAATCAGAAAAAGATCCAATACCTGCTCACACCTAAAGGTTTTAGCGAAAAAACAAGAAAATCCTACAATTTTACTTTAAAGACCATAAATATGCTCGCCGGTGTCAGAGATGGATTAAATAAGCTTATCAGCGATAAGATAGGCAAAGGCTACGACAATTTCGAGCTATCAGGAAGCGGAGAGATAATCAATATCGCAGAGATGTTTATAAAGAATATTGATGGAATAAAATGCAGTGTAATAAAACAAGACGATAAAGCACGAAGTGATGCGATTCTGGCTACCATATCTCAAAAGACAGGTGCCAGGGAAGACATAAACCTTATAGAATATCTATCCAACAGTGGCATAATTGTCTGGTAAGAAGAAGGGATAGGCATGAGGTAATCAATATATCGAATTATAAGAATGAGATAATAGAAAAAATACATAAATGACGGAGGTCTAGAAGATGATGAAAAATATTACGAGATGCAGAATCTGTGGAAATGAGAAACTTATTTCAATTGTTAACTTAGGATCACAGTATTTAACTGGTGTGTTTCCAAAATCAAAAAATGAGAAACATGCTATTGGGCCTTTAGAATTGTTGAAATGTCATTCTGATGGTAACGATAACGTCTGTGGGCTAGTGCAGTTAGGGCAATCATATAATTTAAACGAGATGTACGGTGCAAACTATGGGTATAGATCCGGACTTAATCTCTCAATGGTTGAACATTTGCACGGTAAAGTTGATCGAATATTAGATATTGTTTCCTTATTGGAAGGTGATTTAGTTGTTGATATTGGAAGTAATGACAGCACTCTTTTGCAGGCATACCCTCAAAACAGATATCAGCTTGTTGGAATTGATCCCACTGGGACAAAGTTTAGGGAGTATTATCCAAAGCACATTACATTGTTGCCGGAATTCTTTTCTGCAAAAGCCGTAAAGAAGGCTTTTGCGAATAAGAAAGCCAAAATAATTACATCTATTTCTATGTTTTATGATATTGAAGCGCTTGAGTTTATGCGGGAAGTATACGATGTATTGGATGATAATGGAGTGTGGGTTTTTGAACAGAGTTATATGCCTACCATGCTGTCCATGAACGCTTATGACACTATTTGCCACGAACATCTGGAATATTATAGACTGAAACAGATAAAATATATGGCTGACGTAGTGGGATTTAAAATAATTGACATTGAGTTTAATCAGATTAATGGAGGAAGTTTTTCTGTTATGGTCGCAAAAGAAAAATCTCAATATCGAGAAAATACCACTAAAATAGCTAACATTATTATCAGCGAGAGCAGGAAAGGTCTTGACTCTTTAAAGCCTTACGTAGCGTTTAAAAGGCGAATTTATAAACATAGGGATTCTTTAATCCAATATATTGAAAATATTAATTCGAAGAAGAAATTGGTGTTAGGCTATGGCGCTTCAACTAAAGGTAATGTTATATTGCAGTTTTGCAACATTACTAAGAAAGATATTCCTTTTATAGCTGAAGTCAACAAGGATAAGTTTGGCAGCTATACTCCCGGGACATTGATACCTATTATTTCCGAAAAAGAAGCGAAAGATATGAATCCTGATTATTTTATGGTTTTACCCTGGCACTTTAAAGAAAATATTGTTGCTAGAGAGCAGAACTATCTTAAAAATAAGGGAAAATTGCTGTTCCCGCTGCCAAGCATAAAGATTATTAAATCGTGAAAGTATTAGATATTCTTAAACAAGGGTGAGATAAGTGTTGAATGAAAATTATTTTAGTCGTAACGATATCGGACGTTTGTTGTTGCGGGTAAGGAATCTGGTGATAACATCTGAAAAGGGAATTAAAGATGTCGCCATTTCCATGATTCCACAATTTGTTAGTCTTGCGACGGGTTTTGTTGCTTCTATATTAATCGCAAGAGGTTCTGGGTGCAACTGAAATGGGAAAATATGCCATCATAATGAGTGTTTCAGCTATTGCTTTAACAATATCAGATTTAGGTTTGGGGCAAACCGCTATTCATTATGCGTCATTTGCATTATCTCAAAATAATCAAGAATGGCGTAATGCAATCTTGCGTTGGGCATTCAGGATGAGAATAGCCATTGTGCTTATCGTAACGATTGGATTTGTTGCTTTGTCGCCACAGCTGGCAGGTAAAGTATTGCATGACAAGACATTAACACCTTACCTATGGTTGGGGTTAGTAATAGGGATTTTCTTAACTATTGGAGGTATCCCGACCATATATTTTCAATCAGTTAGAAAATTTGGGGTCAATGCAACAGTTATTTCGTTACAAAAAGTAGTGGTGGTTGCTGGGATTCTCATGGTGTCATTATTACATGTTTGCTCTTTACTGAATGTTCTGGTTGTAACAATATTCGGGGCCGCTATCGGAGCGGCTATTTTTATGTTCATGATTCCCAAGAATACACTTTTTGGCAAAGGCGATAACTTGTTAATTAGTAACTTTTTTAAATGTCCCGCAAACGAGTCAGGGAATGTTTGCGGTCAAAAAAAGAGAGCATGGGTAACTTTGCATTTTACCAAGTGCTTTCAACAATTATTGTAATGCTTGTTGTTCAGGCGGATGTATGGTTTATCGGACATTATCTTAAAAAAGACCAGGTGGGCATATATTCAGTTGCATCCAGGTTTACTCTTCCACTGACAATATTGCTTAGTGGTTTGAATACCGCTTTATGGCCAAGAGCTTCAGGTGCAGTAAATGCGCAGGATATCAAGAAATTATTGCGCAAAACGTTTACTTTCAGTCTGGCTGCCGTTTCCGCAGGTATTTTATATGCAGTTATCGCACCGTCATTGATACCATTTTTATTCGGAAAAGAATACTCAGGTAGCGTGATTCTAGGCCAATTGTTATGTTTTCGTTATTGTTTGGCTTTGTTAGCTTGCCCGGTAGGGATTATCGGGTATAGCTTGGGCATGGTCCGCATATATTGGCTAATCAATTCTTTTCAACTCATTGTCGTTGTCATGATTAATATTTTATTTTTGCCAAAATTTGGGCCTGTTGCTTCGGCATATGCATTAATAGCAAATGAGACAGTTAATATTTTAATTGTTTTGCCAATGATTTTTAGAAAGTATTTAGCATTAAAAGAAATAGAGATCGTTAAGAATGTACAATAACATATAAGTAGAATTGATTATTTCGTTGATTTTTAAGGTTACGTAAAAAAATGCATATATCACTTGAGGCAAGTGTATTACAGGGAAAGATAACTGGTGTAGGACGAGCAACGATAGGGCTTTATGATGCCTGTGCACGGCATAACCCTTCGCTTGTTGTTGAGGCACTACATAGAAGACCCTTTTCAGAAAAATTACCTGAGACTATAAAGGATATTCAACTGTGGGCTCCATTTATTACTGATAGTTTATGGAGGAGCTCTCTTTTTACTATTTATAATAAGTATAAAAACCCCGATATTATACATTTCCCGCTTCCGCATAATGATAAGATTCGAAAATATGAGAATAGTTCAGTAGTGTTTACCCTGCATGATGTTATTCCGCTTGCTCTTGAGAAACTGTATTTTAAAAATGAGAGCACTAAAAAGACATATTGCAAACATATTCAGGAGAATATAGACAATTCAGATTTAATAGTCACTGACTCTGAGGCTTCGAAATGCGATATAGTAAAAAGCTTTATGCTAAAAAGTGAGCCATTGGTGGTGTATCCAGCCAGCCTGTTGCCTGAATATAGAGAGTCACAATTCGAAGTGTCTAACAAAAAACATTTTATATATGTTGGTGGATTTGAAAGGAGAAAAGGACTAGATATTCTAATTCCAATGTATAATGATTTGTATACAAGAAAAATTGTAAACGTACCATTAGTTGTGGTTGGATTGCCGTATTTTCTTTCATCAAAACTTGATAATGATATTGAATTAGCGAAACGTAGTGGGGCAGTTGTGCTAAAAGGCTATGTGAGTGACGAGGAATTAGTTGGTTTATTGCGTAATGCTGTGGCATTGGTATATCCTTCCAGGTATGAAGGATTTGGCTATCCACCATTAGAAGCAATGGGTCAGGGATGCCCAGTAATTACAACAAAAGCTGGGTCAATACGTGAAGTTTGTGAAGATGCAGTTTTGTATACGGAAGTTGGAAATAGAGAATCTTTGTCTCGTGCTGTCATTCAAGTATATAATAATATCGAATTGAGAAAAAAAATGTTCGTTTGGGGGCGTAAACAAGCAAAAAAATTTGCTTGGGCTGATTCGGCGGTTAAATATCTAAAGGGCATTGAACAAGTGTCAAACATTCGTCAGAAGAAATCATGATTTACAATAAAATACTGCTAGTTGAACTGCAATGTGCTGGTTTTGAACATGCTCCATTTAATGCCGCTATATTGCGGAGTGTGATGCTGGCGTTCCCCTCAACTGAAATTATATTTCTTGCGGAAGAAGAGCATATGGTGTGCGTTAGAAAATACCTTCTAGAAAGGGGTATAGTTTGCGATAAAATACAATGGAAGAAAATATCTATTCCTAAGGGAAGCCTTACAAATTGGATAAGACTCTCGCGCGATTATAATTGCTGTAAAACTGTTTTCAAATTTGCATGTGAAAACAATGTTGATTCAATACTATTTCTTTCTATAACAAATACTGCGCTTCTATCACTAAAAATTCAAATGAAGGCGCAAAAGTTGCCTGTTAATGTGTTCGTTGTGTTTCATGCCGTGCTAAATTCAATTGACAAATCGTATAAATTGCAGCCATGGAACATGGTATTGGGACTGAAAAGCGTTTTAAAATTGTCACATCCTGATAAGCTACGCTATATTATTCACGGTGTGCCTATATATAAACAATTAATGGTAAACAACGGATATTTAAAAGACCAGTTCGTTACAATAGACATCCCAAGTTTCTGGTTTAATATTGCTGATAATAATATGACGGATAAGATCAAGCAGAAGATACGATTTGGGTTTTTAGGTTCTGATCTAAAGGGATTTGAGCGATTTGAAACTTTGGCTAATGAATTTGCAACCAATAATAATGTGGGTAATGCTGAGTTTCAATTCGTTGGACATTTGTATCCTTCCAAACACGGGATAATCAGGCGAATATTTCCGAGCAAGAATTCTGTAAGATATTTTAAGTATTTAAAACAAGGAAGTGGTGATGCTGTGTTAGGCTTGTCGTATAAACCATTAACATCAGAAGAATATCGTTCACGTGTTAATAATGTAACTTATGTTATATGGGCTGGTGATCCTGAACGCTGCAAGTTGGCCGGGACTGGAACATTTATAGATACGCTTTCGTTTGTGAAACCAGGAATATTTTTGCGTAATACATATATTGAACATTATTTTAATGAGATGGGAGATATCGGTTATCTTTGTAATAATCTACAGGAAATGAAAGAGCTGATTCGGGCAATCATTAAAAAGTTTCCAGAAGAAAAATACCGCGAACAGTGTAAAAACATAATCTCTAAAAGATCAATATTTGATCCAAATAATGTTGCAAGGCAGATTAAAGATATATTTGCCCTGGAGTCTTAGCAGTGATAAACATCGCATACATTTCATCGTATCCTTTTAGTTTGCAGTTTGGCGGTATGGAAATACAGTTATTGTCGTACCGCAATTATATGAATGAAATGTTTAAAGATGTCATAAATATTCAAATGATTGACATGTGGGATAGGGAGAAGGCGCATACATATGATGTGGTTCATCTTTTTGGCCAAAGTAATTGGTATTGTGATTTGATAAGGGTTCTAAAAGCTAATTATCAAAAAGCAAAGATAGTTATAAGCCCGACGTTTTATTGTCCAAATGAAAACAGTATGTCACTCGCGGCTAAAATATCAAAAATTATCCCAATCCCGAATTACTTCAGCTACAAAAAAATGATATATGATAATTGTGATGCGGTCGTGGTAAATAGCATTGCGGAACGATCCCAGCTAATTAAAATATTTAATATTACTGAAAACAAGTTTAATGTGGTTTACAATTTCGTCGAAGAGGGTTTTAGTGAACACGTGAGCAGCCGCGCTAATGACGCCTTTTTAGCTCAGAACAAACTCGATGGTGAATATTTGTTATGTGTTGGTTTTATGGATGACAGAAAAAATACTTTTAAATTAGTGCAGGCTTATTTAAATGTGGCCGATAAAATAAACAAAAAACTTGTTTTAATTGGAGATTACAGATTTAGAAGGCGGTCCGAAAATGAAGAGTTAAGAAAGCTTATTGATAGTAATCGAAAATCAATAGTCCATATCCCCTATGTAAACAGGGAATCCAACCTGCTGAAGTCAGCGTATAAATATTGCGCGGCGCATGTAATGCCGAGTATTATTGAAACGCCAGGCATTGCCAATTTGGAAGCTGCAGTGTTCAATAAACCTATCCTTGTAGGAGACTGTAAGCCAGTAAGGGAATATTTTGGCGATAATGCTGTATATTGCAATCCTCGAAACTTAAAAAGTATTCAGAACGGAATAATGAAAGTGGTTGATAATAAGGATGGCGAAAGGATTGGTAATTTTGTAAGACAGAAATATAATGAGAAAATAAGTATTTCCACATTAGGCTCTGTATATTTAAAATTAGCTGGAAAAACATTCTAAACAGGGAATAATAATGAAAAGAACCACTGTGGCTCTAGGGTTGCTGTTAATGGTTTATTACATATTTTCACTGTCTACATATCTTATTTGGAACAATATGGGCAAGAATCCTATTAATGGTGATGAACCCCATTATCTTGTGATGGCAAGCGGCATAGCTAAATATGGTTCTCTTGAACAAACTTTTCCATATAGGGACGAATTTAGATCAAAAGTAATTTATCCAACCGGCTTAGCAACTCCAAACTCAAACCCGTCTCCAGAAAATACTCACGCAGTCAAAGGGCCGCACGGCCTATTCAATGTACATAATATAGGGCTTCCGCTTGTTATATCTCTTCCTTTTATGCTTTGGGGTGTTATTGGGGTGAAGGTCATTATGGTACTGCTAAGCGGAATAGCCATAGTAATTGTCTGGCATATTTCAGGCATATACAGCGAAGATGTGGAAACCAGGTTGTTTTCTACGCTCATTTTATGTGTAGGGCTGCCGTTAGTACCGAGTTCAAATCAGGTTTACCCCGATATTTTAGCAGGAATTATTGCGTTGAGTGCATTATATTGGTTTGCAACAACAAAAATAAGTAGGACGCTTATAATAGAAGCTATCTGGGTATCTATTGTTATGTTTTTGCCATGGCTGCAGATAAAATTTGCGGCTGCGGCTTTACTGCTGGTTATTGCTCTTGTTTTGAAAATATTTTATGAATCTAAAAGCATAAAGCGTGTATTAGTATTATTTATTCCTGCGGTATTATCTTTTATTGCCCTTGCTATATATAACAAATATGCATTCGGAAATATGTCAGGGCCTTATCAATCAGGAGCATTGGAATTGAGCAAAACTTCATTAATGGTGTTGCTAGGGCTGTTTTTTGACCAAAATCAAGGCTTGTTGTTCCAAAACCCTGTAATGTTCGTGGGTTTGTTTTATATTGGAAATCTTTTCAAAGAAAAAAGAACATTAGCTGTTATATGGTTGCTAGTGTTCCTGTCGTTAATAGTTCCAAACGCCATGCACACAAATTGGTATGGAGGCGGGAGTTTTTCAGGTAGATTTGGCTGGTCAGCGGTTATTGTGTTCTTTCTGCCAACCTTAATCGGGTTAATAAGGCTGGCGCAAGCAAATCAAAAAGTATTTTGGACAATTACTGGTTTTTCTATCTTGCTGCAGGTATATTTCCTATTCCAATACCAATATTTATTAGGAAATATTGATCTGTATAATAAGACCTCGGCTACGTGGTTAGCTAACTATTCTATATTTTATTTTCCGATCCATTCGTGGCTGCCGGCATTTTATAATGCTGATTGGGCATTTAGTTACGGCCCCAACTATGCGTGGTGTGCTGTTATATTATTTATCACTTCTGTCCGGTTAAAAAGCGAACGCCATTGTTAGTTGGCGGTCTGTGTTTTTGATTTTAGGCAGCAATCGATCATTCAAATTAAGTAAGTCAATGAGATTGAGGCGTTCAAGAAGCGTTTCCTGAATGACTTTGTGCAGGTAGAACAGTGAATATTTATATTTTGACTGATATTTGATGTAAGACAGAAGCAAGTAGTAGCACATGGCAATCCAGATCTGCGTAAGCACAGCGTTCTTTGAAGTGCCAAAGAATGTTTTGATTTTAAGGTTCTGCTTGATCCACTTGAAAAAGACTTCAACTTGCCAGCGGGCTTTATAGATACCAGCAATAGTAGAAGCGGCAAGCTTGAAGTTGTTGGTAATAAAAACAAGCAGTTTATCGGTTTGCTTGTCATAGTAACGGATCAAGCGCAGTTCTTTGGGATAATCCTGCTTCTGATAAAAGCCGTTCAAGGCGATAATTTCATCTGAAATTACGCTGTTTTTTGATGATTCAGGATGCTGTCCGGAAACAGTGTAATTGATGTTGTCTTTGGCTCTGGTAACGAAGAAAGCGCCTACTGTGTCTATTGAATTAAACCAGGCAAAGTCTATATAGCCCTTGTCCATGCAGTAGATGCTGTCCGGCACAATGTCAAAAGAAGAACGGGCAACGGTTATTTCGTGCTTTTTGGCATCTGTGACAACCATGAACGTGGGTATCTGCCCGGCATGGTCTAACTGGCAATGCAGTTTTATAGCCCCTTTGGTAGTGCGGAATTTTGCCCATGAAAACATTGACAGGCACAAGTCAATGACTGTGGCGTCAAAAATGAACAATGGGTTTTTAAACTTGAATTTGTGTGTAGGGGTTATATTCTTACAGCGTTCAAGCAAGGCATAAAACAACCCTTCATATATGCGGTAGTCGCGTTTCTGGTTGGCATCGGCAAGAGTAGAACGGCGCACAATGGCAAGGCCGACATGGTAGAGCTTTCCGGCTTGCGCCAGAAAAGCATTAACAATATCACGCAAGCTGTCCTTGCCGCTGATTTGGGCATAAAGCATGACTGTTAGTTGTTTCCAGCAATTGAAGGTTTTGACGTATCTGTCCCCGAAATGACGAGAAACGAGGTTTTCAAAACGATGTCTCGGAATAAACGTTTGCAATTGGTTCATGATAGTGTTATAATGCATCTTATCAATCCTCCGTCAGTAGATTTGTTCCTTTGCAGAAACATTCTACCTGATCGGGGGATTTTATTCAAATTTTAACCGGACAGGTCTGATTATTTATAATTATGATCGGATTTGCAGCCGCCAGGAAAACTTATAAATTATCAGATAAAAGGATTTTCATTTTATCAATAGTTGTATTTGTGTTTATTTTCGTATCAGGGTTTATTGGCAATCAGGGAACACAGGAGACAGTGTTTGCCGCGAATCTTCTTCCGTCCCAGTCAAAAAACCAAGCACTGGGGGCTGTTAGAGTCGCTGTTCAAGGCAAAGATACAGCTTGTTACTTGACATATGGGCCATATATTTCGTTATCAAGAGGTTGTTATAAAGCAATGACGCAGTATAGCAGCACAGCTTCTAAAGAACAATTAATTGGAAAGTGGGATATATATGATGCTACTGATGGCGCATTAATTGCGGAAAACCAATTGTTTGGCACGGAGGGGGAAGTTAAACAATTGAATACTAATTTTGAAAATAGTAATTATGGAGTTCATCGATTTGAGGTCAGGAACTACTGGAACGGGGTTTCTGAAATACATGTTCTCGGTGTGGGTGTAAAAAGTGGTGTGGAAACACCTAGAGAGTATTTCGCGCGCGAATTATTAAATAATATTAAGCGCTTATATAGAAAACTATAGAATGCTAATGTGCTTTGTAAAAAATATGCTTTTAAGATGTAAATTATCTCAAACAAATACAGGGCTAGGTAGAAAATAAATGCAAATATCTACATATATCCTAACAAAGAATTCCGAAAAATACTTAGCGAGAGTCATAGAATCAATTTACTCTTTCAGTGACGAAGTAATTGTTGTTGATGATTACAGTAGCGATAAAACTCTTGAAATATGCTGTAAATACACAAAAGTGCGGGTTTACCAAAGAGTGTGGGGAGAAAATGAGTCTGAACATAGGAATTATGCTATAGGATTATGTGGCAATGAATGGATATTCAATATTGATTCAGATGAAATAGCTTCTCCAAAACTAATTAAAGAGTTGGAAGCGCTTAAGCAAAAACTCGGAGATAGTATTTATGAAGTATATACTATAAAAATTAAAAACTATTTCTTAGGAAAATGGATGCGTTTTGGAAGAGAATGGCCCGACAGGAAAATGCGGTTTATGAGAAATAAATTTAGATGGACAAGGTATATTCACATCGTTTTGTCAGAAGATATCCCGAAAAGTAAAATATGCGATCTGGATGGCTGGGTTGATCATTATACAGTAGACAGTATAGGTCGCTGGTTAGGGAAATGTAATATGTACACTCTGCGTGAAGCCAAAATGATGTATGAAAAGGGCAAAAGGTTCACGCTGGTTGGAATTTTCTTTGTGCCGACTAAATGTTTTATTTCAAATTATATATTAAGATTGGGGTTCCTTGGCGGGATCAACAGCCTTGTCTGGAATCTGTTGGGTTTTATATATAATTTATTAATATATATTCAGTTATATGGTATAACACGGGAAAATAGTAATTAAATGAAAATATTAATGATGTTATTGATATACATTCTAGCAGTATTGGTGCCTGTAGTTCTATTGAATGATAGGTATAAGGGTGCATTTCTTGTTATTCTTTTATGGGCTTATGCTCTTCAAAATCTCACAAGGGCAGAATTTGGCGATTATTTATTTATATCGCAAATAATTGTAGCGGTTTCATTTCTTGTTGTATATTATAAAGGAAAAAAATATTCAATACGCTTTACTACAATTGATATTGCCGCAGCAGCATATATGCTTATTTCGTTATTATTTGTATTTGGTTTTGCTGTGTATTCCAAAGGTGAGATATTACTTGCAAAGCCTGTTGTTACCGGACATGGCAGTTTTAAACTGGCATTAATGGGTTTTTTTTACGAAACAAGATTTATTTTCGCTTATTTTATCATAAGATTTGTCGCGCGGCAGAATAAAGAGATAGAGTTGATAAGAAATACTATTATAGCGGTAATCATTTCTGTGGCCGTATTTGGCGTAATACAATACTTCACTCCTCTGTGGGATATGATGTTGCCTCTTGCTCCTGGGTATTCAAGATGGGAAATGCCGTTCAAGAAAATATATTCCTTCTTGTTGAATTTCTGGGATGTAGCGATCGTTATGGCAATAGGATTCGCGATTCAATTTCAAAAACTGATCGAACAGGGTCCGGAAAACTTCAAGAAAAATATTATTTTATTAGTAATTATTGTTTCCGCTGCGCTGTTGACGTATACAAGGTCATCATGGCTTATCTGTATTTTATTTGCCTTGGGTTTTATGACATTGATTGTGTTTTTAAGAAGGCGCGTTTCTCTTTTTATGCTTAAGCTGATACTTGCTTCCGTTTTAGGCTTTGCGGTAGTGAGTATTTATAGTAATAACAGCGTAATAATTAAGTGGGCTGGTACTATTGTAACTATGTCCGACTCAATGGGTTCAGCCCAGGGGCATATTGATGGTATCAAATCTGGACTGGCATTGATAAAAATACATCCCCTTGGGGTAGGGACAGGTGTTGTTAGTTTCGCGCGCAGGTTTGAAAGCGACGCCTATTTTATACCTGAAAGCTGGATAATGCAGGTGTTTATAGAGCTTGGTGTAATTGGCGGATTGATATTTTTATCGATGATGTTAGTTGTTATTATTAAATCATTCAAAATATCACTCTATGAGGCTAAAAATAGAACCCCATTATTTTATGAATCAGCAATGCTCTGTTCGCTTACAGCTGCATTGTTGATAATCAGTTTTATCGCGCAGCATGTCTTCCTTGGAAACATTACGAGCGCTTATTATTGGATTGTCGTAGCATTGTGGGTTAATAAATATCAGAATATTAATAACTGCCGCGTGAAAACGAACGTTATAAATATCACATAATTCATTAAGTAATATAAAATGATAAAAAAGCATTTCGAGTATATAATCAAAAGAGTAATAATTAATATTTCAATATTGATTTCTTTTATAATTGACGCAATTAAATATAGTAATAAAAGTGAAACTGCAAATATCGGAAGCATAATTGTTTTTATTTTAAGCGATTTCGGCGATGTTGTTTTGGCAACGCCGGTATTTAAGAATCTCAGGTTAAATTATCCTCAAGCGCATATTACGGCTGTGGTTGGGGGGTGGGGAAAGGCAATACTGGAAAACAACAACGCTGTGGACGAAATTGTTGTGTATCATTCTAAAATTGCCGGAGCTGGAAAAAGTCAAGACAAGCCGCTGCGCTCGATGCGTGATGTGATAAATGAAATTAACTTCAGGCATTATGATTTAATTGTTGATCTGCGGGGTGATATATTAAGTAATATTTATGCTGCCATAAGCGACGCTCGTATTAGGGTCAGCAGAGGCAGCTTGAGGGTAAGGCAGTCGCTGATCGGCAAGTTGTTTAAAATGGAATGTTGCGCGCCTATGGCGCATGAAGTCGATCTGTATTTAAGCATTTTAACACCGCTTAAAATTAAGTTGTTAAGCAAACAGTTGGAATACACTTGTTCTAAAAACGAGATTGAATTTATTCAGCAATATTTGACAAGTAAAGATATTAACATCGATGACAAAATAGCTGTTATTCATCCAGGGGCCGCGTGGGTTCATCGCAGGTGGGGTGTGGAACGTTTCGCTGATATCGCGGACAGGCTCAGTCTGCAAGGCTGGAAAGTGTTTGTAATTGGAAGCAGGGATGAAAAAGTGATCGGTGATACTATAGAGAAAATGAGTAAGTCTGATATTATAGTTACCAATGGTGATCTTGATATTCGGCAGTTAGCCGCTTTGATAAGCAAAGCAGGAATATTTATTGGAAATGACAGCGGCCCTATGCATTTGGCTTCGGCTTTGAGTGTGCCTACTGTAGGGTTGTTCGGCCCAAATACTCCGGATAAATTCGGCCCTTGCGGTAAACCTTCAATAGCCGTTTATAAGAAAATGGAATGTTCACCGTGTAAACAATTTCAATGCGCTCATATGAATGACAGTTGTATGAATAAAATATCCGCAGATGAGGTTTGGCAGGCTATACTTGACGTGCAGACGCAAAAAACATAGTTAAACAGGTTTTGTAATGCAATTTATGAAGCGCCTGAGAATAGCAGTCAGGTTTCAGTTTAATTTTACAATATAAAAGGGGAAGGTGCTGAAATGAAAAACAACGTTCAAATGGACTGCCGTTATTTTAAAAGCGATATCCCCTGTAAATGGCACAAGCAAACAGGACAAAAATGCGTACCTTGTGCTCATTATGAGAAAATTACAAAGAAATACTTGATAATTAAGCTGGGGGCCGCTGGGGATGTTATTAGAACGACTCCTCTAATAACTAAAATTAAGGGGGATGACCCTGGCGCGTTGATAATATGGCTTACACAGTATCCAAAGCTTGTTCCGAATATGGTGGATATAGTTCTTAATTACGATCTGGATAGCGTTCTCTGGCTTGAAAGGAACAGTTTTGATTTTCTTTTAAATCTTGATAAAGACAGGTGCGCCATAGCATTGGCAAGCAAGATTAAAGCTAAGGTAAAATACGGGTTTATTCAAAAAGACGGCAAATGTTACCCGGCAAATAAGAGTGCAGTTAGTAAATGGCATACCGGCATTTGGGATGACGCGAACAGGACAAATAAAAAGAGTTACCCCGAAGAGATATTTGAAATATGCGGCTATAAATATAACAAAGAAAAATATATACTTCCCAAACCCGAAGACTGTGAGTTTCCTCTTAACAAAGCCAAAAAGGTAGTTGGGTTGAACACTGGCTGCGGAGCCAGGTGGCAGACTCGCCTTTGGCCGGAGAGATATTGGATAGAGCTGGCCCGGGGCCTTAAGAAAAATGGATGCGAAGTTGTCGCGCTTGGCGGGGAGGCAGAACACGAAAAAAATAGAAATATTGCCAAAGCGGCTAAGATAAAATACTTTGGGACTTTTCCGCTGTCTAAATTTACAAGCTTAATGGATAAATGCGACTTGATCGTAACCTCTGTATCTATGGCGATGCATATTGCGATCGGGCTTGAAAAAAAGATCGTACTATTTAATAATATTTTCAATAAAAACGAGTTTGAGCTTTACGGGCTAGGGAAAATTGTTGAACCTGATATTCCCTGCAAAGGCTGTTTCAAAACCGAATGCGAAACGGATTGCATGAAAAAAATCAAACCCGGTGAGGTATTGACAACATGCCTGGCTTTGCTGAATTCCTGAAGTTCAAAATATCAAAACATAAATTTCAAGAGGTTGTTGACGAAGCGGTATCATGCGCCGCATCCGGCCAAAGAAAGCTGTTTGTGCCTTGTAATGTTGATATGATAGTAAAAAGCCGCACAGATACAGCGTTCAGGGATATTATGATGGCAGATGTTGTCCTCTTGCCGGACAGCGTGCCTCTAATTTGGGCGTTAAGATTACTAGGAGACCCTGTTTTAGAAAGAGTTGCCGGGTCCGACCTGCTTATAGAAATATGCAAAGCGGCCTCTGAGCGAAATTTGAGAATATTCTTTCTTGGGGCAGCAGAAGGCGTTGCTAAAGCAGCGGCCGAGGCCCTTACCCGCAAAATACTAAAATTAAATGTGGCTGGAGTATATTCACCGCCAATTGGATTTGAGAACAACAAAGAAGAGAACGCCAAAATAACTCGTAAGATCACGGAATCAAAGGCGGATATTCTTTTTCTTGGTTTTGGGGCGCCTAAACAGGAAAAATGGATATGGGGACACAAGGATGAAATATACCCGAAAGTTTCCATCTGTGTTGGCGGCAGTTTCGATATGGCGGCAGGCAGAGTTAAACGAGCACCTGTGTGGGTCAGGAATAATGGCTTGGAATGGTTTTGGCGCCTATGCCTTGAACCCCGAAGGCTATGGAAACGCTATTTAACAGGAAATACTATATTCATTGGCCTGGTTATTAGGGAGTATGTAAAACTTAAATTTAACTCAGAAAAGAAGAACTTTGCTTGATTGTACCTTTTGAATGTCTATTCAATAAATCACAAAGGCTGGGTGCGAAATGTGCGCCTGGTTAGGTTGATATTAGTGAGCCTTCTAAGCCTGACAGCTCTTGCTGGCATATGAAGTGGAAGTCGAGGAAGTCGAGCCTCAGTATTTTTAGTGTTTTAGTGTGCCACAAAGAAACCGCCGTAGATTCACTGATGTTAATGATGATATTTGGGAAGAACAAATGAGTAACATACTATTAGAATTATACTATCACAAGTTGGCGCCATTGTGGAGAAATAAAAGATATGCTGTATTTAAGGGCATAATTGGCAATATCGGTGATTGGTGTGCTCCGCTTGAAAATTGTACCAGTAAATTGGTATAAAATCAAGGGAGGGTACGATGGAAGAAATGGTGGTAGGGACAACGAAGCATGGGCATAGGAAGTGGACGTTAGAGCAGAAGTTGGGTATTGTGGGCGAGTTTAATGCCGGTGTAGATATGTTTGAATTATGCAGGAAGTACAATATTCATGCGCAAATGCTGTATAAGTGGCGCAAGACTCTGGAATCTGATGGAAAAGAAGGCCTTAAGAACAATGGTGAAGTAGTGCCCAAAGTGAAGTATGCGGAAGCGTTAAAGAAGATAGAAGAACTTGAACGTGCCTTAGGCCGGAAAGCCTTAGAACTGGACATTTTAAAAAAAAGCTTCGAAATGAAAGGGTTAAAATTACCCGAAGGGATGTAAGGGTATTGTCAGTTGAATTTCAATGTTCTTTGAGAGCCGTTTGCCGGGTGTTTGGAAAGAGCCAGGGATGGTATTTCCATAAAGCAAAGCACCGATACCGGATGCCGGTGATAAAAAGGCCTGAACTTGCTGAAGTAATAAGGCAGATCATAAAAGAGCGGCCTGTGACATATGGTTACCGTCGGGTGCACGCTATGATATGTGAGCTTGGGATACGGTGTGATCCTAAGACAGTTCACAGGTATATGCGCCTTAAGCTGTGGCTTAGCACTGAAAGGACTAAAAGGAAGGCCCGGGAGCGAAGGGAAGGCGTAGTATCCGTGGCAGAGCCTAATAAACGGTGGGCATCAGACATAACTAATATCAAGGCATGGAACGGTGAAAAAGGCAGATTCGCAATGCTGATAGACTGTGCCGATAGGCAGATACTTGAATATCGGTGGGCAAGATCTATCAAAGGCGAAGACATCAGGGACCTGGTCAAAAACGCTGTTTTAAAGCGATTTAAAAACGAAGCAGTACCTGAAAAAGGCTCTATAGAGTTCTTAAGCGATAACGGCCCGGAATATATCAAAACAGAGTTTCGGTTGTTCTTGAAGTGTGCGGGTTTTGTGGTGTGCAATACACCAATAAGAAGCCCAGAAAGCAACGGAATAGCAGAATCATTCTTTAAGACTTTCAAGCGGGATTACGTTTATCAGCACGCTTGCGAGAGTTTTGATGATATTGCCGGGAAAATAGGTGGTTGGGTAGAGGATTATAACACAAAAGCGCCGCATAGTGCGCTGGGAATGATTTCGCCGTCGAAATTCTATGCGAATTGGAAGGTTAAAAAGTAGTTTGTTGCTGGTCCAATTTCAGCTGGGGCAGTCCACAGGAAAAGTATATATGGCCCAAATTATTTGTTTGCTGATTCTCCTGATTCCTTTCCAATTATATTTTTATTTCTATAAAAATGTTCCGATGTCAATTGCTCAATTGCTTGCCGGGTTATTATTCATCGCTACTATTTGGCAAAACAGGAACCTGAAAAAGTGGCTAAGCTCTTCTTTGGACAGAAGCATAGTTATTTTTATCTGCGTTATGTTTGTCAGCATCGTTGTGTCTAATGATAAAATTCACAGTCTGCAATGTTTTGTAAAATGGGCTAGTTTTATTTTGCTTTATTTTATTGTTTATCTTAATGCGGACAGTTGGGAATCATTAACCAGGTTTTTGAAAGTAGTTTTTATTGCCGCTTTACTGCCTTCAATATTTGGGATAGCTGAATATGTTCTTGGGCGCGAGTATATTTTAAATATTGTCCTCCATAACAAACTGCTGGGTGTGGTTATGGAACCAAACTCCTTGAAGCAGATAATTAAAGATATATCAACGCTTGGCCTAGTTTCTTCAAACTGGTTTATTTGGGGAGGAACAGGAATACGCGCTTTCGGCACGTTTGAAGATTCTATCACATTCAGCGCCTATTTGGGGCTCATTATTCCTTTTACAGTGCTTCTCAATAATTTAAGCCATAAATACTTAATTCCAGGTATTATAATAATGGCAGCGCTTATATTAACATTTACGAGAAGCGCTTATGTGCCGCTATTGTTAATCTTGATATTTTTCGTGTATCATCTGTCAAAAAATATTAATATGCGAAAAGTATCGGGAGTTATTATTGTTGTCATTGCAATGGTTGGATTTATTGTTATATGCAAGCCTGTGCGCGAGACAATTATGATGCGTTATCATGGTTCAATTAATTCAGAATTCGACAGAAAACCGCTTTGGAAAAACGGCATAAAGATATTTTTGGCCCGTCCAATCCTTGGTGTTGGCTTGGCAAACTATCACAATGGATTACTTGCTTTTGCGGATAAAGATGTACCGCTTGTCCCGGCGCATAACAATTATATTCAGATAGCGGCAGAAACAGGTGTCATGGGACTAATTTCATATTTGGCAATTATTTTCATTAGTGTAAGATACTCGTTTTTGGTTTACAAAAAGTCGATAAATAAGGAAATGAAAATAATTGCCCTGGGTTTTATAGGTATGTGGATTTGGTACTGTGTACAAAGCTGCTTTGATACGTATTTATTTGGCGACAAGTTTTCAATGATGTTTTGGCTTATGGTTGGGTTGAATGGCGCGTTATACAGGATACACCTGTACGGTAAAAAAGATGTTTCGATAACTGCTTGAAGCTGTTGATAGAAAAAGGTAAGATATACATATGTTTTGCATAAAATGCCGCCGTAAAATATTGGTGAAGCATAAAATATATCATGATAATGGAGGTTTCAAATGGCAAGGGATGAAAGGTTAAAGGCGCTGGACCTGGCGCTGTCGCAGATCGAGAAGGACTTCGGCAAGGAAGCGATAATGAGGCTCGGTGAAAAACACGCCAAGTCGCCGGTTGAAGTTATCTCCACGGGTGTGCTGCCGCTTGACATAGCTGTTGGAGTCGGCGGTATACCAAGGGGAAGAGTAATAGAAATATTTGGCCCGGAATCATCAGGTAAAACAACTCTTGCCTTATGCATGGTAGCGCAGACACAGAAGAAAGCCGGCATAGCGGCTTATATTGATGCTGAACACGCGATGGACCCTGAATACGCGAAGAGCCTGGGTGTGGATATAGATAACCTTTTAATTTCTCAGCCTGATTCGGGTGAACAGGCGCTTGAGATAGCTGATAAACTAGTGCGGTCCGGCGCTATAGACGTGATAATCATAGATTCAGTTGCGGCCTTGGTGCCGCGAGCTGAAATTGAAGGTGAGATGGGTGATTCCCATATGGGCCTTCAGGCCCGTCTTATGAGCCAGGCACTTAGAAAACTTACTTCAAACATCTCAAAATCTAAAACATCTATAATATTTATCAACCAGATAAGGCAGAAGATAGGTGTAATGTGGGGAAATCCGGAAACAACGCCTGGCGGCCTCGCGTTGAAATTCTATGCAACAATGCGACTTGATATCAGAAGGGTGGAATCAGTCAAGAAAGGCGACGAGATAATTGCTAATCACGTGAGAGTCAAAGTCGTTAAGAATAAAGTAGCCGCGCCGTTCAAGCAAGCCGAATTCGATATTCAGTTCGGGCAGGGTATTGACAGAACAGGCTATCTAGTAGATATTGGTGTCAACGAAGGGTTGATAGAGAAATCAGGAGCGTTCTTCTCATACAAAAACGAGAAGTTGGGGCAGGGGCGAGACAACGTAAAGATATTTCTTGCCGAGAATCCTCAGATCGCAGATGAAATCGAGGCGTTGATAAGAAAGAAATATTTTGAAGTTGCCCCAGTACAGGAGATCAGTAAAGAAGAAACAGAAGAAAGAGAGACACCGAAACGTGCGCCGAAGAAGTGATTATAAAGTGAATAAAATAAAGATCACGCCAAAAGCATACTGTAAAAAGTATGCTTTTGGCTTTTAGGTTTAAGGCTGGCTCGCAATGGCACTGGGTGACAATTAATGTTTGAGAAAAGAAAAATAGCTGAGGCAACTCTAGTAATAGGTATTTTCGCCATCCTTGGAAAAATCTTGGGTTTTGTGCGGGAAATAATCATAGCCGCGTTTTTCGGCACTACATATAAAACCGATGCTTATTTCATCGGAATGGCTGGGCCGGATTTCATTAGGGAAATAATCTCCGGAGGAGTCCTTACTGCGGTGTTCATCCCTATCTATTCAGCCTGCCTCGCGGGAACCGACAAAAAAGAAACCGAGAAACTGCTCAATACTACAGTTACGATCCTGCTGCTGGCCCTTGTTGCGTCCGCTTTCCTGGGGTATCCTCTAGCTCCTTTGATAGTTAAAACTATCGCTCCAGAGATCGATGCGCAAACATTCGGATTGGCGGTTGATATAACGCGAATAATATTTCCGGCGATAATATTTATGGGGCTTGCATCTTTTTACGGAAGTCTCCTTAACGTTCACCGGCATTTTTTTACGCCATCTCTTAGCCAGCTAATGCTCAACGCCGGAGTTATTCTTGGTGTTGTAGCTCTTACTTCAAACTATGGCGTAAAAAGCCTAGCAATAGGTTTCCTAGCCGGAGCTTTGCTCCAATTAATCGTAATACTTCCGTCGTTGAAAGACAAAGCTGTCAGCTACAAGTTTGAGCTTAAAATGACCCCGGAATTAAAAAGGATGTTCATACTCTGGGGACCGCTATTTATAGCATCTTTCATAGCTGCGGCAAACGACCTTGTCAGCCGGTCACTCGCTGCCGGCATCGGTGAAGGCAATGTGGCGGGCATAACTTTCGCTAACAGGATAAGAGAAACTATATGGCTTTTGTGCGCCGTGCCGCTTGGGACTGCTGTTTTTCCGTACCTTAGCGATTACGCGGCAAGAAACGACTTGAAGGAACTTGAAAAAACGCTGTCGTTTTCCATAAGGCTCACTGCATTTCTCGCGCTGCCCTTGTGCCTGGTAATGCTTTTTTACAGCGAACCTATAGTCAGGCTCTTGTTCCAGAGAGGCCAGTTCAATGCTGCTTCCACTCTGCTCACGTCATCGGCGCTGCTCTATTACAGCATGGGAGCTCTCTTTTACGCGCTCAATTATGTTGTTTTGAGAGTTTACTATAGTATTCAGGACAGTAAAACACCTTTGGTGGTCTATGTGGCCGCGTTGATCATAAACGTTGCGGCTGGAGTTCTATTGAGAAAGAACATGATGGTCGGCGGTATAGCCCTCGCGCGTTCAATATCTGACCTTGCTGCCTTCTCCCTGCTGATAATACTGCTAATAAATAAATATCCGGGAATGAACTTTAAAGACATGGGTAGAAGTATGGCGGTTATCTCTGCTATTGCATTGTCATCTGCCGCCGTTTCCCTGCTGGTCTATTACAATATCCATTCCGCAGGACACATAGTTAAACTTATTATGTCTTTGAGCGTTTTTACTATAGTGTATGCAGGGACCAGCCTTATGTGCGGCATTGAAGAGATGGAGTCTATTAAAAGACTAATAATAAGGAAAGCCCAGTGAAAACTATCGGCTGTCTTGTAAACACCTTCCTAAGGCGTTCAGAAGGATTCATATACGAGCAGTTAATTAATGCCAAGAAATACAATGTGGAAGTTTTCACACGCGCTTACAGCAACAGAGACCTGTTCAAATATAGCAATATTAATTCGCTTAATGGGATAAATAGCTTAAAATATACGCTATTTAGGCAGTCCCAGGTATTTGATGAGGTTATCAAGGATAAAGATATTAAACTGATCCATGCCCATTTTGGCGTTGATGGTGTATATGCTCTCCCGCTTGCTCAAAAACACAAACTGCCACTGGTGGTAACTTTTCACGGTCAGGACATCACTCGCCTGCCCAAGTTTACGGTTTACCCGCCTGCTTGGTTCAATTATTGGCTTCATTTCCGCGAGCTCCAGCGGAATGGGTCTCTTTTCCTGGGAGTCTCAAATTTTATAAGCAAACAGTTGATCGAAAAAGGTTTTCCTAAAGATAGGGTCATAACCCATTACCTGGGAGTAAACACTCAGGTGGAATCAAATGCCCTTAGGGAAGAAAAACTTATACTTACTGTTGGTAGGCTGGTAGAAAAAAAAGGCACAGAGTATCTGCTTCGCGCAATGGCTGAAGTAAACAAAACGGTAAGCGGCTGCAAATTGCTGGTTTGCGGCGACGGGCCTCTTAAGAATAAATTAGAAAAGTTAGCAACCGAACTTAAGCTTAATGAATCCGTAGAATTTGTTGGTTGGAAATCTAAAGATGAGCTTCAAAAACTGTATAGCCAGGCGAGCATGTTTGTCCTGCCGAGCGTAACAGCGAGCGATGGCGACTGCGAAGGCCTGGGTATGGTGTTTCTTGAGGCGATGACTCATAGCCTGCCGGTGATAGGAACATATCATGGGGGAATTCCTGACCTTATAAATGATAAAGAGAATGGGCTCCTAGTGCCTGAAAAGGATGCTGTTGCTATCGCAAAAGCGATCAAGACTCTCGTAGATGATAGATCACTTGCAGAAAGAATGGGAAGATGCGGCAATGAGTTGGTAAAAGAAAAGTTCGACATAAACAAGCAGATCGAAAAATTAGAGAATATTTATGAGAAACTGATTGAAGATAACTGTCTGGTTACTTCGGCAGAACCCGAATCAAAAATTGTAAAAGCAAAGAAAATATCTATAATAACTCCGGATTTTTCCCACAATTGTGTTGGCAGGGCAACATTGATAGCTGAACTGCTCAAAGATAACAATGATGTTGAGATCGTAGGCCCGGCATTCAACGATAAGGTCTGGTTCCCAGTAGAGGTGCCGGCGGAGAAAATCAGATATAAATATATAGTGGTAAAAAAGAATGATTTCTATCTTAAGACAGGTTATAAGCTTGCGAGATCTATAAATAGCGATATCATAATTGTAAGCAAAGCGGTGCTGCCGAGCCTGTTTATAGCCGTGTTAGCGCGCGTTTTGAACAATGCACCGATAATCGTAGATATTGACGATTGGGAGCTTGGGTTTGAATTAGAGCGGTTCAAGGCCGGAGGCGGCGTGTTGAAAAAAGTTATGTCAGCGTTCAATATAGTAAAGCTGATAATATGTGAATTTACGGTCATGATGATAAGGAATAAAATTGTTTCAAATTCATTTCTGCAAAAACGGTTTGGCGGGACGATAGTTCCTCACGTCAGGGATACCCGGATATTTGATCCTGGGCTTTACAATAAAACGACTTTAAGAGAACATTTAAACATAAAACCTAGCAGGAAGGTCATTTTGTTTTTAGGGACACCGCGTGAACATAAGGGCATTGATGAACTGATAGAGGCCTTTATAAGGATAAGGCGAGACGATGCTTTATTAATGCTTGTCGGATTCAATCTGCAAGATAAATACCAGAAATTCTTGTACGATGATATACAGAAGCAGCTGGGGGAAAGATGCCGCATATATGAACAGCAGTCGTTCGATAAAATTCCTGAATTTCTGGCATTGTCGGATATCGTAGTAATTCCGCAAAGGAAAAATTATTCTTCCATCGGCCAGATACCGGCCAAACTTTTTGACGCTATGGCCATGGCCCGTCCGATTGTGGCTTCTCAAATAAATGATATTCCGGAAATTTTGAAAGATTGCGGGTGGACATATGAGCCGGGAAATGTTGAGGAGCTGGCTGGAAAGATCAGTTTTGTGCTAGCAAACCCCCAAATGGCAGCCGAAAAAGGTGAAAAAGCCAGACAGGCATGCATTAATAAGTATAGTAAAATCGCCGTGAAAGCCAGAATAGAAGAAGTGTTGGACAGGGTAATAGACAAGAGTATTATGGTATAATAAGGATACCGAAAGTACAAAGCAGCTATGCATATTATAAGGAAATAATTCAATGAAAATCTGTATGTTCGCGAGGTCGTTACCGGCGCATTCAATGGGCGGGATGGAACTTCATATCGAGACCCTTTCCAAGGAGCTGGTTAAGTGCGGCGTTGATGTTACGATAATAACCACAATGAACCCTCTTGGTACTGAATTTGAGAACAGGCAGGGTGTTAAGATCCATTATCTTAAAGGTACAATGCCGGGTAAGTACGAATGGGGCTTTTATGAACGAAGTGCAGCAGAATTCGCGGTACTGCATAACAAAGAGAAATTCGACATTATTCACAGCCAGAGCGCGGGTGCATACCAGATATTAAGAACAGGCCTCAATAAGCAGTTGAATATACCGATAGTGCTTTCGCTGCACGGAACATCCATCGATGAGATAAAGACCAAGTTAAGGCTGGGGCTTGACCCGAGGTCAATGTTGTCGCTGGTAAAAAATATTTACAACTATTTTGTTTTTGACAAGAAGTTAATTCGTTTGTGTGATGCCGTAATCGCCACAAGTGATTCACAGGTCAATACCATCAGAAAGTATTACGGAATAGAGCCGGATAAACTAAAGCTTGTTTATAACGGGATCGATGATGAGCTGTTCGTGCCGAATCCCTTGAATGATGTAATAATGGAGAAGTATAAGCTAAAATCAGGAGATAAGGCCATAGTCGCTATAGCAAGGCTTAAGAAGGAGAAAGGCGTTCAGAACCTAATATCAGTTCTGCCGGATATATTAGAGAAAGTGCCCGCCGCAAAATTGCTCATTGGCGGCAATGGAGAGTATAAAAGTGAGCTTGAAAGGCTTACAAAAAAACTTGGCCTTAAAGACAAGGTTATTTTTCTCGGTAGAATCGAGTACAGAGACCTCCCTGAGGTGCTGAGCTGCGCAAGGGTTTTTGTGAATTCTACGATTAGAGAGAACGGATATGACCTTACGATCCCTCAATCAATGTCTTGTGCTAAACCGGTTGTGTCATCTGATGTGCGTTCTGTGTTTACGGTGATTGATAACGGCAAGACCGGTTATATATATGAAAGGAACAACTTGCCTGAGCTTAAATCAATAATTATCAAGCTGCTGCTTGATGAAAGACTACAGAAGGAAATAGGACTTTCAGCGAGAAAAGCTGTTGAAGAAAAATTCAGCCTGCGTAGTATGGCGAAAAACACGATAGATGTCTATAAAAGTGTTCTGGAGAAAAAGCAATGAACTATGCGGAGTTCTACGAGGGGAAAAAGGTACTAATTACGGGCGGGCTCGGGTTTATTGGCAGTACGCTCGCCTATAGGCTTGTCGAAATGGGTTGCGAGATCACCCTTATTGACTCTCTGTTCCCTGAATACGGTGGCAACCTTTATAATATTAATGGCATAGAAAATAAGGTTAAAGTAAATATTTCCGATGTTCGCGACCGTTCAAGCATGAACTACCTTGTGCAGAACAAAGACTGCATATTTAACCTCGCCGGAACATTGAGCCATACGGATAGCATGAAAGACCCATTTACGGATCTCGAAATAAACTGCGTTGCCCAGCTTTCAATACTTGAGTCATGTAGGAAATACAACCCTTCCGTTAAGATATTGTTTGCAGGAACAAGGGGGCAGTACGGCAAAGCTGATTACCTTCCCGTGGACGAAAAGCACCTGATGCACCCAACTGATGTTAATGGTATCAATAACATGGCGGGCGAGTGGTATCACATACTTTACAACAACGTCTATGGGATAAGGAGCTGTTCGCTTCGTTTGACTAACACATATGGTCCTAGGCATCAGATGAAACATCATAGGCAGGGCATAATAAATTGGTTTGTCCGGCAGATCATCGATGGGACCAAAGTTAAAATATTTGGTGACGGCAAGCAGATAAGGGATACAAATTATGTTGACGATGTTGTAGAGGCTATGCTTGTGGCCATGTCGGACGAAAAAACGAATGGGCATGTTTACAATATAGGTGGTATTCCAATAAACCTTACAGACATAGTTAAATTGATGATAAAAGTTAACGGCGGCCTTTATGAGACAGTGCCATTCCCAAAAGAATCAAAGCAGATAGAGATAGGAGATTATGTGGCTGATCATTCGAAGTTTAGCGGTGCGACCGGATGGTCGCCTAAAATAAGCATAGAAGATGGATTAAAAAAGACTTTCGAATATTATAGAAAACACAAAAATAATTATTGGTAGAAGGATTAAACATGATACCTATTTCGGATATCAAGCGGCAATATGATTCCATAAGGACAGAGATAGATGCGGCGATATCTGCCGTATTCAAAGAAAGCTGGTTTATCCTTGGAAAGCAGGATGACAGTTTTGAAAAAGAGTTCGCTTCTTATATTAATACTAAACACGCTATTAGCGTGGGTTCTGGTACCGAAGCGATCCATATTGCTCTTGTCGCCGCCGGTGTCGGCCCCGGCGATGAAGTAATAACTGTGCCCAATACTGCGGTGTTTACTATATCCGCTATAACATTCTCCGGAGCAAAACCGGTTTTTGTCGATGTTGATAGCGAACACTGTCTTATGGACGTAAAGAACATCGAAAAAGCTATCACAAAGAATACCAAGGCTATAATACCTGTGCATCTTTACGGGCAATGCGCTGATATGGACGCGATAATGGCTTTAGCAAAAAAAAATAAAATAACGGTTATAGAAGATGCCTGTCAGGCTCATGGCGCCGAATTTAAGGGCAGGAAAGCCGGAAGTATCGGCGATTTTGGCACTTTCAGCTTTTACCCCAGTAAGAACCTTGGTTGTTATGGAGACGGAGGTATGATCACAACAAATGATGCTGCGATGTTCTGAAAAACTAAAGATGCTCAGGAACGGCGGCCAGGAAAAGAGGTATTATCACAAGATAAAAGGGTTTAATTCCAGGTTGGACGAGATACAGGCGGCAGTACTGAGGGTTAAGCTGAAATACCTTGATAAATGGAACAATGACCGCAGGAAGAACGCGCAGCTGTACGATGAACTTATCACGAATAAAAAAATATCGAAGCCCAAAGAAGCACCTGACCGCAAGCATGTTTACCACCTTTATGTAATACAAACAGAGAAAAGAAATGAACTGTCGGATTATCTCAAAGAAAAAGGTATACAAACGCTTATCCATTACCCTGTGCCTGTGCATCTGCAGGAAGCATACAGTGACCTGAATTTAAAGAAAGGCCGGTACATAGTATCTGAAAACTGCGCGGAACACATACTTTCATTGCCTATGTTCCCGGAACTGACAGCAGATGAGATTCAAACTGTTGCAGACGCTTTGAATAATTACTAATATCATTGAACATGATCTACAATAATAATATTATTTGTTTCGGTTTTGCCGAGTGGGATAACCCGTACAAGACTAACCAACACCATTTAATGGAGCGGTTCTCCAAGCAGAACAGGGTACTTTTTATTGAATCTCTAGGTTTGCGCCAGCCCGCTTTACAGAAGAAGGACTTAAGCCGGATATTCAAACGTATAGGTAAATGGTTGGGGGGAGTAAGAAATGTATCCGGTACACTGTTTGTATTCTCGCCCCTCGTGCTTCCTTTTCATAAGTTCCTTCTTGTAAGGATATTTAACCATATTTTTCTTTCATTACAGCTAAAATATGTTGTTGCAAAGCTGAAATTTAGTGACCCTATCATCTGGAGCTATGTGCCTAATGCTGTGGAATTTCTAGGTGTATGGAACGAGAAGCTGAGTGTATATCATTGCGTGGATGAGCTGTCGGCCAACCCGAGGATCCCGGGTGAAGTAGTTAAAAAGATGGAGGAGGAATATATACGGCGAGCTGATATCACATTTGTCACGGCGATGTCGCTATTTGTAGAAAAAAAAAGATTTTCAAGTTCTGTATATTATATGCCTAACGTCGCAGATTATGACCTTTTCAGCAAGGCCTCGGATAGCAGAACTGAGGTGAATCCGGAAATATCGAAAATAAATATGCCCAGGCTCGGTTTTATCGGCGCGGTAAGCGGGTACAAGCTTGACTTTGATCTGATTGAATATCTGGCGTCACGGCATCCCGAGTGGTCTATAATCATGATAGGGGCAACAGGTGAAGGTGAAAAAGCGGCTGACATATCCGGTATTGCTGCTAAAAAAAATATCCATCTTATGGGTGGAAAGAGATATGAAGATCTTCCGGGATATATAAAAGGGTTTGACGTATGCCTTCTGCCGAACAAGATCAACGAATATACCAGGAATATGTTCCCGATGAAATTTTTTGAATATCTGGCTTCTGGGAAACCTGTAGTATCAACAAAGCTGGCGGCACTCGAGGAATTCAGCAGACTTGCATATTTTTCTAAAGACAACGAAGAGTTCGAAAACAACGTAGAAAAAGCTTTGAAAGAAAATGACTCAGCATTGCGGGAAGAAAGGATAGCGGCTGCAAAGAAATTTACTTGGGAAACCAGGATAGAAGAGATGAGTACTATAATTAACGGTATCAAATAATGAGTGTCAAAAGGCTTGTTATCCTTCCCACATATAACGAAAACCAGAACATTGAAAAGCTGGTCGATGAACTGCTCATGCTAAAACCGGAATATGATATTCTGGTTATCGATGACAATTCACCAGACGGCACTGCTATAACTGTAAAAAATAGGTACAGAAATAATACCAGGGTTGCACTTATCTCAAGAGAAGGGAAGCTAGGCCTTGGGTCAGCATATATGCTGGGTTTTAAATGGGCAGTAGAAAAAGGTTACGAAAGGGTGTTTATGATGGACTCAAACTTTTCGCATCAGCCTAAATACTTACCAGAACTTGATAAGCAACTAGATGAATTCGACATTAGCATAGGTTCTCGATACATTCAAGGAGGCGGCGTGGAAGGCTGGCCTTTAAATAGAAAATTGCTTAGCCGTATCGGGAATGCTTATGCTAGAACGGTAGTAGGTATGCCAATCAATGACTGCACTAGCGGTTTTATGGGTTTAAGTAGATCGCTTGTTGAAACATTCTTGAATTCAAAGATAAAATCAGAGGGTTATTCATTCCTGTTAGAGCTTAAATATATCGCTCTTAATAAAGGGTTCACTTTTAAAGAGCTGCCTATAACATTTGTTGACAGGGTAGCGGGGGTGTCAAAGATATCAAAAAGGATAATATTTGAAGCTGTGTTCCTTGCGCTGAGGTTAAGGTTCGGTAGCGAAAATAACAGCGGCAGGGGAAATAATCTGTTTAAGTTGATTGACCGCTATATTGGGGTGCCGGCTGTTTGGTTATCCGGACTGGTCATAAAAAAACAAAAAGAAATTCCAGCCAGACTTAATGAAATTCTCGTAATTAAGCTTTCCGCAATGGGGGATTCGATACTGCTCGTACCCTCAATAAGGGCCTTAAAACGAAGATATCCTGAAGCTGTAATTACTGTCCTGTGTACGTCAATAAATAGAGAAATATTCAAGAACTGTCAGTACGTTGACAAAATAATTCTGTGTGACATAAAAAAAATAGCGTCTAATCCGCTATCATTATTTTCAGTTTTCGACAAAAAGCTTTATGACATCGCGATCGATTTCGATCAGTGGTTGAGGCTATCTCCACTGCTTGCAGTCCTGAGCGGAGTAAGTGCGAGAATAGGTTTCAAGACAGAGGGCCAGTACAGGCACTATAATTATTCTTCATATGCTGTCCATAGCAGAACTAAGCATGAGGTTGACACGTTTCTTGAATTGCTGACTCTTCTCGGGATATCAGCCGCCGATAATAGGCTTGAGTTTAACATCACAGAAGAAGCAAACCAGCGGGCAAAAGATCTGTTTAAGATGATATACATGGATGATAATGAACCTTTTATTGTTATGCATCCGGAAACACCTAAGCACGGGGCGCAGAGGCATTGGCCTGCTGCGAAATATATCGAGCTTGGAAAGAAATTAACACGTGATTATCGTTTTAAAGTACTTGTAACAGGTACAAAAAGCGAGCTTAGTTCCAATATAAAAATAGTCTCAGCTATTGGTCCTGACGCCAAGCTGCTTCCTCCGTGCGATATTCTAACAGTTGCTGCAGTGATATCAAAAGCAAAAGCGGTAGTGTGCGGCAACACCGGGATTATGCATCTGGCTTGCGCGCTGCATAGGCCGGTGGTCGCCATCCATGGCCCAACGGACCCGGCAAAATGGGGACCGAGAGGCGACAAGTGCAGGGTAGTCAGGTCTGCCATGAGTTGCAGTCCGTGCTTGTATCTCGGTTTTGAATATGGGTGTGAGGATAACAAGTGCATGGAAGCAGTTATGGTAGAAGATGTCCTAAAAAACGTCAAAGAAGTTGCATTTTCTTCATGAAAAATGTAATATTATTAACTCAATGTGAGTTAGATATTAAGAAGCATTAATACATAAGCTGTACATATAAAAGGCGCGGAAACCGTAATCTAATCTATGAAATTTAAAAAATCAAGAGTTATTTTAAAATTGTTTTTATTGTTTTTTGACGTATTATCAATTTGTATTGCGTTATATTTGGCTTATAATACACGGTTCTTTACATCCTTTACAGATATATTCCCTGTAACAAAAGGCGTGCCGTCGGAACAGTTCTATCTTGGGGCGCTGCTATATATTATACCGCTTCTTGTTTTCGTTTTTTACCAGAATGGTTTCTATAAAACTTATTTCATCCCTTTTCTTGATGAGCTCGTACGCGTGGTGAAAGCCGTCACGATCGGTATCTTCTTTATCGTAATGACTACTTTTTTTTATAGGGAAGTGTCATATTCCAGGCTAACCTTCCTGCTATTCTGGTTGTTCCTGATATTTCTAATAATGTTTTGCAGGGAAGTGTTTAAGCTGGCAGCGAGAATATTGCTCCGCAGTATACTAAAAAGGGAAAATGTATTGATCATTGGCCAGGGCAATAAGATGTTAAAGTCCGTACTTAGAAAGCAGCCTAACCTGCAAGTGTATTTTTTCCCTGAATCAGATACTGACAAAATTGACAAGATAAAGGGGCTCATACAGGAAAAGGATATAAGTCAGGTAATATTCGTCCATCACAGTTGGAGCGAGCAGAACCTGATGGATTTTTATGACTGGTGTGAAAATAGATCAGTTGAGCTCAAATTCGTTCCCGATATGGTCCAGCTTTGTAAAGGGGAAGTAATAATAGACTCTTCATTTGGGATACCAATATTTCATTTAAGGTCCGTGTCGTTTAGCGGGTTCAATTTTTATTTCAAAAGGACTCTTGACCTGGTCATTTCGACGGTTATACTCTCGATGATATGGCCATTCCTGCTTTTGGTAATGCTTTTGATAATAATGGACTCCAAAGGCCCACTATTTTATCACCATAAACGGATGGGGTACCGTGGAAAGATATTTGATTTTTATAAATTCAGGACTATGGTGACTAATGCTGATGATCTGCTTGAAAAATTTAAAGAGAAAAGCGAACGAAAGGGCCCAGTATTCAAAATGTCGAATGATCCCAGAGTTACAAAAATTGGGAAGATACTCAGAAGGTTTAGTATAGATGAGATTCCTCAGCTGATAAATGTTTTAAAAGGAGATATGAGTATAGTTGGTCCAAGACCTCAGGTGCTTTGGGAAGCAAAAGCATATGATGATTGGGCAAAGAGGCGTTTAAGGATACTACCAGGCATAACGGGCCTCTGGCAGATATCCGGCAGAGCATCACTGAGTTATGAAGAGATGATCGAGCTGGATATATATTATATTGAGAATTGGTCTGTAGGATTGGACCTATTAATACTAATGAGAACATTACCGGCGATATTCAGTAAGAAAGGTGCATATTAGGTTTCATCAAGGTTTTAAACCAAAATCAAGAGGAGTAGGCATATGAAAATTATTGTAACAGGTGGCGCAGGTTTTATAGGTTCGAATATAGTTGATGCATATGTGAATTCAGGCCATAAAGTTGTAATTTTGGATAACCTGACTTCAGGAAAAAGGGCGAACATAAACAAGAAAGCCAAATTCTTTCTTGCGGATATTACAGACAGAAAAAAAGTTAGAGCTATCTTTAAAAATGTAAAGCCAAACATTGTAAGCCATCATGCTGCGCAGATAGATGTCAGGAGGTCGGTGCAGGATCCGCAATATGACGCAAACATAAACATTATCGGTGCACTTAATGTTTTAGAAAGCGCAAAAGATTACGGTGTAAAAAAAGTAGTATTTGCCTCCTCGGGTGGAACAATTTACGGAGAGTGCCCCGCTATTGCCCCTGACGAAACCGCTTTGGCAAGACCATTGTCGCCTTATGGTATCACTAAATATGCCGTTGAGTTCTATCTAAGATTTTATGCACAGATATATGGAATGAAGTACACCGTGCTCAGGTACGCCAACGTTTATGGCCCCAGGCAGGACCCCCATGGCGAGGCAGGAGTTGTGGCAATATTTTCAGAAAAGATGTTAAAGAATGATAAGTTGATGATATTCGGGAACGGAAAACAACGTAGAGATTATGTTTTTGTAGGTGACGTTGTTTCGGCTAATGTACAGGCACTTAAAAAAGCGGATAATACAATCGTTAACATAGGAACTGGGAATGCAACGTCAGTAAATGCTCTATTCAATGAGATGAAAATGATCACGGGTTACTCGAAAAAGCCGGTCTATAAACCGGCGCGTCCCGGAGAACTTCTTAATAGTTTCCTTGGGAATAAAAAAGCTAAAATAGTACTCGGCTGGAAGCCAAGCTTATCTCTTAAGGAAGGGCTTAAAATCACGATAGATTACTTTAGAAACACAATATATTAGAACGGAGCACGAAATGAAAGCATTGATCCTTATCGGTGGAATGGGCACGCCTTAGACCGCTTACTTGCAGTACTCCGAAACCTCTTTTGCCAATATTGAACAGGCCCTTTCTCGAGTATCAGTTTAGGCTGCTCAAAAAATATGGCATTAAAGATGTCATTCTTTGCGTCGCATATATGTCACACGAGTTTGAGAAACTTTTCGGGGACGGGAAAAAATATGGTTTAAGGATCAAGTATGTGCATGAGAAAGACCCGCTTGGTACCGGAGGCGCCGTTAAAAACGCAGAAAAGTATATCGATTCTCCCACATTAATATTTAACGGTGACATTTTGACGGACGTGAACATCAGCGAAATGTACAAATTCCACAAAAATAAAAACTCTAAGGTTACCATTGCCCTTACTAGGGTAAAAGACCCTACAGTGTACGGTTTAGTTGAGACGGATAAAAATGGCAGGATAGAGCGCTTTCTGGAAAAACCTTCATGGGACGAGGTGACATGCAACACCATAAATGCCGGTATATACATATTTGAACCCGATGTTCTAAGCTATATCCCAGCTAATATTAACTATTCGGTAGAACGCGGACTTTTTCCGAATCTATTAAGAGATAATGCGGGGATTTACGGTTACACATTTAAAGGCTACTGGATGGATTTCGGGACCATTGAAAAATATCTTCAGGCGCATTTCGATATGATGCTCTGTAATATCGATTTTCAGCTGCCGGGTAAGATGGTTAAAGACAATCTCTGGGTAGGCACAAAGCTGAAATGGGGTAAAGACATCGAGCTTACAGGCCGTCTGGTTTGCGGAGACAATGTAGCTGTCGGCGATAGTGTACAAATACAAGGCAATGTCTGCGTGGGAAACAACGTGAAGATCGGTAAAGGATGCTTAATTGCGGATTCAGTTATTATGGATAACACCCACATCGGCGAAGGTGTAAGAATGGATAGAGTAATAATAGGCAAAGACTGTGTCGTTGAAGCTAATTCTGTGGTAAGTTGTAAAACAACGCTTGGGAACGGAACACGAATAAGTAAGTATTCCAAATTGTAATATCTGTAATCATATTTGATTGCTTAAATCATTGTATAGGATTGTATTATGAAAGCATTTGTCATGGCAGCAGGAGCAGGAACCAGGCTTAGACCGTTAACGTATGCGATACCGAAACCAATGGTGCCTGTTGTCAATAAGCCGGTCATTTATTATACTCTTGAAAATCTTATGCGCCACGGGATATATAACGTTGTTTTGAACCTGCATCATTACCCCGGGATGATAAAAAATTATTTTAAAGATGGCTCGCCTTTTGGCATGAAGATATCATATTCTTATGAAAAGAAACTTCTTGGCACTGCCGGCGGTGTAAAGAAGATGCAGGATTACCTAGATACAACGTTCATAGTTATGTCCGGGGATGGTCTTACGGATATAGATCTGACCAAGGCAATTAAATACCATAAGTCCAAAAAAGCGCTCGGAACGATGGTGCTTAAAGCAGTGGACACGAAGTTCGAGTACGGCGTGACTTTAACCGATAAATCTGGTAAAATACTAAAATTCATTGAAAAACCCAGGTGGAGCGACGTATTCGCTAACACAGTTAACACTGGCATATATATATTTGAACCGGAAATATTCAATTACATTCCCGAAGGACAGTTCTACGATTTCGGCATGCAGCTGTGGCCGAGACTTCTTCAGAAAAAAAGAGGATCTACGGATATCTGATGGACGAATATTGGACAGATGTCGGGAATCTTACTGAGTACAGGCAGGGAATCCGCGACGCGCTGGATGGAAAGATAAGGATGTGTATCCCCGGAGAGCAGATCAAGCCGGGTATATGGGTTGGAAAAGGCACAGTGTTGGGAAAAAATATCAAACTTAAAGCGCCGTCCGTCATAGGAGAGTATTGTTTTATAGGCCAAAACGCCGTAATAGGAGAATATACAACCATAGCCGACAATTCAAAGATATTGAGCGGCGCTAACATAAAGAATTCTATATTGTGGGGAAACGTTGAAGTCTTAAAGAACGTTAATCTTGATAACTGCATAATAGGCTACGGTGCAAAAGTATCTGAAGACATTTCAGTTTACGAAGGCACTGTGTTGAACATAGAATAGGAAATAAAATAGTCGCGCTAGGAAATGACTTTCCAGCACGGACAAATAAAGGAGAAAGTACAATGGGCAATTATGACAAAGGTAAAGACTTTGTATTTACGTCGGAATCGGTAACAGAAGGCCATCCTGATAAAGTATGCGATCAGATATCGGATGGGGTCCTTGATGCAGTATTGGCTCAGGACCCCAAGGGCAGGGTAGCCTGCGAGACGTTTATCACCATGGGGCTTGTAATTGTAGGTGGAGAAATAACCACCTCAGCCTTCATTGATGTTCATAAAATCGTTAGAAAAATAATCAATGACATCGGATACAATCATCCTAAATTTGGTTTTGACTTTGAGACTTGCGCTATCCTTAACGCCATTCATTCGCAGTCGCCTGATATATCTCAGGGTGTTGACACCGGCGGCGCCGGCGACCAAGGGCTCATGATAGGCTATGCCTGCAAAGAAACACCTGAGCTTATGCCGCTGCCGATATCTCTTGCTCATAAGTTAGCTTTGCGTTTAACGGAAGTAAGAAAGAAAAATATCCTCAAGTATCTCGGACCTGACGGGAAATCTCAGGTGTCCGTTGAATACAAGGACGGTAAACCCGTGCGTGTAGACACCGTTGTTGTTTCGTCTCAGCATACCGAAGAGATCCTTGACAGGACGGGCTCCAAGATAACAAATGCCGCAAGAGAACAGATGATAAAAACTATAATCGCTCCCGTGCTCAAAGGCTGGGTTGACAAGAATACGAAATATTTCATCAATCCGACTGGTAAGTTTGTTGTCGGCGGACCACAGTCTGATACCGGTGTAACAGGAAGAAAAATAATCGTTGACACCTATGGCGGCATGGCTGCGCACGGCGGAGGAGCGTTCTCAGGCAAGGATCCGACCAAGGTTGACAGAAGCGCTTGCTACATGGCAAGGCATATCGCTAAAAATATCGTCGGCGCGGGGCTCGCTGAAAAATGCACGGTCCAACTTGCTTACGCTATAGGCGTGGCCGATCCTGTTTCCGTTATGATAGACACCTCATTTACGGGTAAAATCTCAGATAAGGAACTGAGTAAGATAGTAAGAAAAGTATTCCCTCTTAATCCGAAAGGAATAATAGATTATTTAAAACTAAGAAGGCCGGTATATCTCAAAACAGCTTCTTACGGCCATTTCGGAAGGAAAGGCCCTGGGTTTACGTGGGAACAACTTAACAAGGTTAGCCAGCTTCGCAAGGAAGCAAGAGTATAAATAACTACGCATTAAGCTTTAAGTGATAAGTTGTAAGAAAAGGCGAAAACAGTGAAGTTCGCCATTTATTTATAGCTTACAACTTACCGCTTATCACTAATTAAACGGAGGTTGTTATGAAATTCGATGTTAAAAATATTAAGCTTGCAGATTACGGCAAAAAACGCATAGAGTGGGCCGAGAAAGAGATGCCTGTCCTGAGGCTGATAAAACAGCGATTCTTAAAAGAGAAGCCTCTTAAAGGAGTTAAGATGTCATGTTGTCTTCACGTAACAACTGAAACAGCTAACCTGGCTATTACGCTTAAAGCAGGAGGCGCAAACATTTGCCTTTGCGCCTCGAACCCGCTTTCTACCCAAGATGATACGGCTGCCGCGCTTGTAAAGCATTACGGTATATCGACCTATGCAATAAAAGGCGAGGACCATAAGACTTATTACAAGCATATCTATGCTGCGCTTGACCATCAGCCTGAGATAACAATGGACGACGGCGCGGACCTTGTCTCAACGATACTTTCAAAAAGAAAAGAGCTCATACAAGGCATAATCGGCGGGACAGAAGAGACGACCACCGGCGTAATAAGACTCCGTGCCATGGAAAATGACGGTGTGCTCGCATATCCTATTGTCGCTGTTAACGACGCCCTCACAAAGCATCTGTTCGATAACCGTTACGGCACAGGACAGTCTACTCTTGACGGAATAATAAGGGCGACGAACGTACTACTTGCTGGAAAGTTCTTTGTAGTTGCCGGGTACGGATGGTGCGGAAGAGGAGTTGCAATGCGCGCCAAAGGTATGGGGGCGAACGTCATTGTGACCGAGATTGATCCTATGAAGGCTATTGAGGCTACTATGGATGGATTCTTGGTAATGCCGATGGCTAAGGCTGCCTCGATGGGAGACATATTTGTAACTCTTACAGGCGACGTCAATGTCCTTGATGAAAACCACTTCAAGGTCATGAAAGACGGTGCGATCATATCCAATTCTGGACATTTTAACGTTGAAATCAATATAGAAGCGCTTAAAAAGATGAGCCGTTCGGTCAAGCAGGTTAAGGACTTTGTTGAAGAATTTACTCTTAAGAACGGGAAGAAGGTTTGCTTGCTGGGCGAAGGACGCCTAATCAATCTCGCTGCGGCCGAAGGCCATCCCGCAAGCGTTATGGACATGTCCTTTGCAAATCAGGCCCTCGCGGCAGAATATATGGTTAACAACGCTAAGGACCTGGAGAATAAAGTGTATTCGGTTCCGGAAAATATTGACAAGGAAATCGCCAGGCTCAAACTTAAATCGATGGGGGTATCGATAGATAAACTTACTCCAGAGCAAGAGAAGTACTTAGCATCTTGGCAGGAAGGCACTTAAGATAAATAGATGTGTGCGTTAAATCATGTGGCAGAAATCTCCTTTATATAGTATATCTATAGCGTTATAATAGTTGTAATTTTAAGTATCAGAATAGTTCAGGGCAGAAGACAGGATACCTTTTTAAAAATTCTCGCGCAAACAATATTCTCTTTAGCAATTACAAAAGAGATTAAACGCTAGAATAATAAAATAAACTGGATATCTTCGAACTTCGAGCTGAACGCTATATAAGGGAGGGTTGTATGAAAAGAAAGCTAAGTGTATTAATGCTTGGCGCAATTATTGCCGTTACTTGCGGATGCGGAAAGGATAATATATTTTCCTTCGCGCATTCAGCCGGGAGTAGTTCAGGAACCAACGCTTTGTCAAGCGACGCGGCCCAAGCGCTTCAGAACAAGAATTATACGCAAGCTCTTCAGTATTATTCACAAATACTTAAAAATACTCCCAATAATTCTCAAGCGATCTATGGCTATTGCGCGGCAGAACTCGCAAATTCAGGAATGGATATAGCGACACTTGTTTCAAATCTTGTCACACAACAAAACAGCAGCAATGGCAACAACAATAATAGCAATAACTCTTCATTCAATCGACTGGTATCAGCGCTCGCTTATGCCGCTCACGTTTCGGGTTCCTCTTCGGCAAGTTCTCCACTTATTCCACAGTCTATACTGAATAATCACGCTGCAATTGAAAAGGCCGTTGATGATGTTCTAAGTTCTGGACATCTTCTGAAAATTATTCAAGGCAAAGGTGACGGAACAATCGCCCCGGATAATGTGGATGTAAATGTGAACATCGCATTCTGCCTGGTTTTAAAGGCTGCTCTGATAGTTTATGATTCAAACATCATTACTTTCAACAGTGATTATTCTGTGACGGTCAACAGCCAGGATTCTACGGTTATAACGCCTGTCGCTAATAGCGCCGGACAAGATATCGCAAGTGCGTACCAAAGGCTTTTAGTGGTTTATAAAAAGCTTAATCTTGGTAGTAATTCCATGATCGGCAATATAAACAGCGATGTGAATAACCTTTTCAAAAGCCTCGAAAGTGATATTCCGGGCATGACAGTCGATATTAACACAGATTATTATTATAGTAATGGCACTTTTTAATAGAGAGGAATTGAAATGAAAAATATTTTATATCGTCTTCTTGCAACGTTATTTGTAATAGTAATTATGTTACATATAGCTATGGCGTCGGAACCACAGGTGTTTATCAGAGGAATAAGGCCGCTCGGTATGGGTGGCGCATTTGTTGCTCTATCTGATGACCAGAATGCTGTTTTCTACAACCCTTCCGGGCTCACACAGAGGCAGGGAGGGATGTTTACGCTTTTTGAGTTGCCCATAAATATAAGCCAGGATGTATTAAATTTCTATGATTTTTACAACGATAACAGCGATAAACTTAAGAATTTCAGCAATCTTTCTACGCAGGATCAAATTAGTTTATTGAACCAGATAAACGACAAGATAACTTCATATATGCCGGAAGTAAGGACCGGTTTTCCTAATACCAGTTTTATCTCATCTCCCGGGTTCATAACCTGGGGAGCTGGGCTTTATGACCAGGCTGACGTCCGTTTTCAGTTTAACCGAAGCTTGATAGTCCCCAGCCTCAATTTGTTCGGAGATGTTGACGCTATTGCCGCCGTGCCCATCGCTCACCGGTTTGACACTCTTCCTTATGTCCCCGGGAGCCTCTCGGTTGGTGTAACGCTTAAAGCGATATACAGGGGCCAAATCAACGTAAACGACGAATCAGTGCTCGCTTTCGATAACTTCAGCCCGCAGGTTCAGATGGGAAAAGGTTTCGGCATGGACTTTGGAACTCTTTACCAGCCTAATACCAGGTGGAATTTCGGCTTGCAGGTCACAGATGTTGGCGGAACAAACATATCCTACCAGTCTTTTACGGCTAGCCAGGCCGGGCAAACCTCTCAACCGGCATACACCAGCATGATAGATCCGCAGTGGAATATAGGAACAGCTTATATACCTTCAAAAATTTACTACTGGCCGGGGAAATACATCAATACAGAAGACAGGCTGATTTTGGCGGCCGATGTGAGGGATTTCCTGAATCCAGCATCACCTCTTTTTGACCCTACGTTTTGGGTAAAACTTCATTTTGGGGCCGAATTTAGATGGGGGCCGATATCACTTCGCGGTGGCTACAGCTCTGGTTATCCGTCATTTGGTTTTGGTATGCGTGTTCCTTACCTTGGCGTAAGAGTAGATTATGCTTATTGGGGCGATGAACTCGGTATGTATGCCGGACAGGATCCCCAGTGGAACCAGCAGGTAACAATTGCAATGTCATGGGGTGACCAGAAAGGAAGACCTTACGGTAATGACACTGTAAAGAGAAGCGCTCATACTCCGGCAGCCGAACAGCCTAAACAAGCAGTTTCACAGCCTGCAATACCTAAGCCTGCTCAAGCGGTCGCTCCTTCGTCAACACCCGGCACGGGCGTATATATTAACGCTTCAGAATCAACAACTACGACCGGTGTTCAAAGTACAAATTCAAATATAAAAGTAGCCATTCCTAGTGCGGCCACTGCTGCTCCTGCAGCAACGGCAATGCCTGTTGTAACACCGTCTCAATCAGGCACGCAGAACGTCTTCAGCTGCTCAGCCTGCGGTCAACATGCCGAATGTACGGAAGAAGACCACTTCGGAAGATAAGATGCAATAATATCTCAACTCAAAAAATCCGATATCAGTACTAAAATACTGATATCGGATTTTATATTTAAGTAATAAATTATATTGGTAATACAATAATATTTACGGTATTTTTGAAAACTTGCTATCTTAATCTTAAGATAATTGAGGTATAATTGATTGATATTTAAAGATATTAATGTTGAGATGAGGACTTACACTGCCCGTCATTTTTTAAGTTTAGCAAGCATTAAGACCCCTGCAGTACCAAACAGGATATTACCTATCCAAGCAGAAAGCAGCGGTGTTATTACCCTGTTCTCGCCAAGTGACTGAGCCACCGCAAGAATGCCCCAGTAAACGAACGCAAATATAAGGGCAAAAGTAAAACTTATAAATTTCCCGTGTTTGCCTGCGAAGCCGAGCGCGAAAGGTATGCCTATTAGCATGACTATTATATGGCTGAAAGCCGAAGACCACCTGAAATATAACTGTATTCGTTCTCTCTCGGATGGTATTCCAAGTGTATCAAGCTGGTGCACATACTCCTGAAATTCACTGGTTGTCATCTGTTCCGGCCGGAGTTTCTTAAGGATAAAATCTTTTGGAGTGAAAGGCAGTTTAACTATTTTTGACGAGAAAATAGTTTCATTCATGTGTTGTTTGCCAAAATTTCTTTCGACGCCATCCTTCAATATCCAATTTGTGCCGTCAAAGTGGGCTGATTGGGCTACAAGCTGGGAGTTTAGGTTAAAACTGGAATCGAACCTGTCTATAATTACCTGCTTCATTGAATTATCTTTGGCGTTAAGGTTGCTAATCGTCATTCTGGAATTGCCTGGGAGCGAAATAACCATGTCGTTAAATTCTGATTCTACAGAATAATTCTCTTTTTTTATCTTTTCATGCATTATTCTCTCAGCTTCTTTTACGGTGAACGGTATGACTTTTTCTTTCAATGTGATCTCTACCAAGCCAACGAACACGGCGCAGAGTAAAAAAATGAAAACAATGCGCCAAAGATTTATGCCGGCGGCTTTTAGCGCCGTGATCTCATTCCTTCTTGCGAGCTGACCGAGGGAAAATAGGACTGCCAGTAGTACGGAAACAGGCAGTACTTGTATTATCCACCAGGGAAGGTTCAATAGGAGGTACTCGAAAACAGTCAAAAACGGTGTCTTATTTTCGAGGTAAAAACTAAGTTCCCGGAAGAACTCGCTTATCATCACGAGCCCGCCGAATACGACGGCGCTGAAAAAAAGCGGCTTAAAGAACTCTCTTGCTATGTAACGGTAAACAATTTTCATAAGTTATGTTTTCAGCATCCTCTTCCATAAAAATAGACCGCATAAAAGTATTGCGAAGTCAGGTATCCACATCGCTATACCCGGGTTAAGGTAACCTTTTTCTGAAATATTCAGCGCCGAAACAAGCATGAAATAATAGATAAAAAGCACGATAAGGCTCATGCCGAAACCGATCGATTTTCCTCCGCGTTCTGAAACCACTCCCAGAGGTATACCGCAAACGGCGAAAACGAATGGTGCCAGAGCCAGAGTCCATCTCAACCAATATTCGGTTTCAAGAAAAGTGAGGGGGAGTTTTTTTAAACGGTAATTATTAATTTCAGCCTTCATTTCAGTTGCGGTCATTTCGCGCAAAGATTGGGAAAACGGCATGATGTCTCCGCCAATCGGTATTGTAAATTGATAGTAGGCGTAATTCATATTAACCAAGTCATCGGGTTTTGCGGGATTAGGTTTTTGCCAGTAGCCCTTGAAAAGGTTGAATATTACGGCGTTCGGGTTTACCGCAACAACAGCGGACGAAGCGCTTATTCTCCAGGCAGAATCGCTGTCATTCTTTGAAAATTTGTAGATATTTACACCCTCAAGCGAGTTCGAGTTCTTGTTGATCTTGGTCACATAAAGCCTATAATCGCCTATCTTGGTTATGGATTTCTCTTCAAATTTGATAAGGGGCCTGGATGATAAAACTTGTTGATATATCCTTCTGAATTGCGAATGTGTAGCCGGGGAGAGGTATTGGTTGAAATAAACCAGAAAAATGCTCAGGACCAGCATCAACAGTAATACAGGAGAGACGATGGTAGAGTATGTAATACCGGAAGACCGCAGTGCGGTTATCTCGTTATCTTCAGAAAGCCTTCCAAATGCAAGCAATATGCCGAAAAGCCCGGCCATAGGGATCGTGAGTGAAAAAATGTTGGGAAGTATCAAGAGGAAAAGCTTAATCACTATGAAAAATGAAATACCTTTTGAAAGGAAAAGGTCGATAAGCTGAAATATCTGGTCTAGCAGAAGAATAATAGAAAATACGGAAAGCCCGAAGAGGAATGATTCGATAAACTCTGATATTATATAACGGTGTAATAGTTTCATAGGTAGTTTAAACTACTAGGATAATACAAACCTGTCCGGTTAAAATTTGAATAAAATCCCCCGATCAGGTAGAATGTTTCTGCAAAGGAACAAATCTACTGACGGAGGATTGATAAGATGCATTATAACACTATCATGAACCAATTGCAAACGTTTATTCCGAGACATCGTTTTGAAAACCTCGTTTCTCGTCATTTCGGGGACAGATACGTCAAAACCTTCAATTGCTGGAAACAACTAACAGTCATGCTTTATGCCCAAATCAGCGGCAAGGACAGCTTGCGTGATATTGTTAATGCTTTTCTGGCGCAAGCCGGAAAGCTCTACCATGTCGGCCTTGCCATTGTGCGCCGTTCTACTCTTGCCGATGCCAACCAGAAACGCGACTACCGCATATATGAAGGGTTGTTTTATGCCTTGCTTGAACGCTGTAAGAATATAACCCCTACACACAAATTCAAGTTTAAAAACCCATTGTTCATTTTTGACGCCACAGTCATTGACTTGTGCCTGTCAATGTTTTCATGGGCAAAATTCCGCACTACCAAAGGGGCTATAAAACTGCATTGCCAGTTAGACCATGCCGGGCAGATACCCACGTTCATGGTTGTCACAGATGCCAAAAAGCACGAAATAACCGTTGCCCGTTCTTCTTTTGACATTGTGCCGGACAGCATCTACTGCATGGACAAGGGCTATATAGACTTTGCCTGGTTTAATTCAATAGACACAGTAGGCGCTTTCTTCGTTACCAGAGCCAAAGACAACATCAATTACACTGTTTCCGGACAGCATCCTGAATCATCAAAAAACAGCGTAATTTCAGATGAAATTATCGCCTTGAACGGCTTTTATCAGAAGCAGGATTATCCCAAAGAACTGCGCTTGATCCGTTACTATGACAAGCAAACCGATAAACTGCTTGTTTTTATTACCAACAACTTCAAGCTTGCCGCTTCTACTATTGCTGGTATCTATAAAGCCCGCTGGCAAGTTGAAGTCTTTTTCAAGTGGATCAAGCAGAACCTTAAAATCAAAACATTCTTTGGCACTTCAAAGAACGCTGTGCTTACGCAGATCTGGATTGCCATGTGCTACTACTTGCTTCTGTCTTACATCAAATATCAGTCAAAATATAAATATTCACTGTTCTACCTGCACAAAGTCATTCAGGAAACGCTTCTTGAACGCCTCAATCTCATTGACTTACTTAATTTGAATGATCGATTGCTGCCTAAAATCAAAAACACAGACCGCCAACTAACAATGGCGTTCGCTTTTTAACCGGACAGAAGTGAGGATAATATATTTTGTATTATATCAAAATATATGGAAAAATGAAACGAAAAGAGCTATAATTGTAGCGAATATTTAGCAACAAAATATTTATGATTCCGGCTCAGAAGCATTTGCCCGGCAAGGGTGTTGCGGGCAAGGTTGATATTGGCCACAAAAAGGACATAATTTGAACCTGTTTATAACAATGTTGTCGCAGGCCAACACATGAAACGTTTCCTTTCTGCATGTTGTGTAATTGCCGTCCTCATCATACAGGTAACTACGCTTAGGGCCGAAATATTCCATTCCACAGTAAAGAACCTGTCAATCCTGGGTGATAAAAATAACGTAGATAACTATCTGTTGAAATTAAGCACTACCTCCCAGTCAGCCTCGGTTTCAGTTTCAACATCTACTGTAAACTCATACGATTTGTCGATCCCTACAGTCACAGAACCGGGAGAGGCCGGTGAAGAACTGGTACAGTACCTCGCCGGCACGAATATTTTTTGTTTTACAAATGACAAATGGATATGCATGCGAAGGCAGAATGAAGGGTATGTAACGGAAACCGAAAAGGAAGTGGTCGGTTCTTCTGTGACAAGGCGTACGCCTGTCCCTCTGCCTCCAGGACTTTCAGTTGAGCTGCCATATGAATCCCAGCTTTCGATTTCCGGAAGAAAAGTTATAGGCGTTGCGTTCAAATCCACAACATACGATGTTGAAAATCCCCCCATAAGGACCAACCCTTCCCCTAGCTTCGATATGACCCAGGAACTGCAAGTGAGAATAAAAGGCCAGGTCGGCAGAAAGATCAATGTCAACGTTGATTTCGACGACACCACTGCGGATAAACGTGATATATCTGTAGTTTACAAGGGGGATAAAAATGAAGTTATACAGGAAGCCGCTTTCGGCGACATAAACATGTCGCTACCCCAAACAGAGTTCGTTGGATATTCAAAACAACTTTTCGGAGTTGAGGTAAAGGCGAAATACAAAGGGCTGGAATCCTGGGGGTTTTTCTCTAGAACAAAAGGGTTTTCGGAAGTTAAAAGATTTACGGGGAACACCCAGCTTATTCGCAAGGAAATTCCTGATACAGGCTATATAGCGATGAAGTATTATGCCGTGAAGTTAGATAATGACACTATGGTCGGTGGCTCGATCCAGGTATATCTGGATAATCGAAACCCTGTTACAAATAATATTAATACGTCAACTATGACAGTTGAAACACTAACAAGCCCTGCAACTTATTATACGGGCAATTTTAATCTTCTTATTCCGGGCCAAGACTATACAGTTGATTATAGCCGAGGGATACTTGTTTTTAAAAAGCAGATGCTCTCAAACTATGTTGTGGCTATAGATTACCAGAAAACAAACGGGGCAAGCGTAACGCGCCTTTCAAGCATCGGGGCTGATCCCGGTATGCTAAAAATAATAAAATACGATGATTCCGTGACATTAGGTCTTTCAACAGAGCTGAAAACATTCTATAGTTTTGGCGATCTGCAAATCATTAGGGACAACGGCAGGGGTAATTTCATTTGGCGTGTAGTGGATCTTACGGACAAGCAGCCTACCACAATTGTGGATCCAAGCACACCAAACGGAAAACCAGTGCCTATGTATCCAAGTAACGTTACAGTTGATTTTGAGAACGGTGTGTTCAACTTTGAACCGCCTACCAGTCTGCCTTTTCAAAGTACTCTGTACACCCAGAGTACTCATGCCTACAATATACTAACACAATACAGTTACAGGATTAAGATTATAACTCTGCGGCCTGGAATAGTTCCCAAGTCGGAAAAGGTCACTATGGATGGAGTGATATTGAAGTCCAATGAAGACTACTTCATAGATTATGACGCAGGAATAGTGACATTTTTCAATGCAGAAAAGATCACGGAAAGTACTGTAATTGAAGTCTCTTACGATTATGCTCCTTTTGGCGGGACCGGCGGTTCTACCCTTATCGGTTTAAGGTCCCAGCTTTCCCTTACAAAGAATGTTTTTGTTGGTATGAGCTATATCTACCAGATGGATGCTCAGAGCGCTACGGCGCCTGATATACGCACGACGCCTACAAGTTTGTCAGTATTGGAAGGCGACACAAAGATTAGTGACGTAAAAGTGCCGGGAACACCGTTACTGATGTCAGTGGGTGCGGAGTTCGCACAGAGTTCTGAAAATCCGAATATAACTAATTCTGGCGTAGCTATTGTGGAGAACATGGAAGGCATTAAGCAGGAGGCCGGTATATCTACGAATTATCTTTCCTGGCAGCCTGCCGCCACTCCTTCTGGAGTAAGATATTTTTTAAACGATATTTCATGGTTAACCGATCAAGTAGCATTAAGTGATATAAACAATACTCTGGTTTCAGTAAGTAATCAAAATGTGCAGGTGCTGCATATAAATTATAATCTTTCCCGCTCTCCGGAGTTATCAATTGTCGAACCTTTGTCCAATGTAGGTCAGGATTGGTCGCAAAAATCATATCTTGAAATGTGTATCTATGGTGACGGGAATAACGAAGAGCTTTCGATAGGGTTTGGACAGATAAACGAAAATGCTGATGGAGATCCGAATGCAACGGTGCCTAAAACCGAAGATTTAAGCCACACCGGAAGCCTTACCCAGGGTGAAGATGTAGGTTGGGCATTCTTAAATCCCGACGGCACTACAACGCGTTTCGGCGCAGGAAACGGTAAAATTGACACCGAAGACCTCGATGGTGACGGAGTATTGAACCGTATTGACAATATTGCTTATCCAGGCCCTTACGGTGCTGAAAGCACGAGAGGCATCATAGATACCGCTGGCAACACTCATACTTCAGTCGACTGGAAAGGATGGAAATATTTTACGGTTCCTTTAAATATTGCGAATGCTGCTGACTGGCAAACAATAAAACAGGTAAGGATTACAATACGAAGAACAAGTTCTACCCAAAATCTCCAAGGCCCTAGTAATTTTATTAAAATATACACTTTAGGTGCTGTAAGCAACCGCTTTCTAGTAGCGAGCACGCTTCAAAATGGAAGTACTGAGAGCATTACAGCGATTGATAGGTCAAATAGCGAATACGCAAATGAGTCGTTGATATTTAATCCGACATATCAGAGCATTTATGGTATCACATCCGCTACAAACCTGACTGGTATGAATGAACAAGCGCTCCAAATGCAATATACGACCGTGGCCTCAACGGGAGAGGAGGTCGCTGTAAAAGAAGTTTTTACTACACCATACGATCTTTCAAATTATAAGGAATTCCATGTCTTTGTTTACGGCAGCACCCAAGATAATGGTGATACATTTTTTCTTCAAGCCGGCGATGACACAAACTATTATGAATACTCTGTTCCAATAACGTGGAACAAGTGGAAAGAAATAATTATATATCAATATGATATTACTCAAAAAAATAATAGGCCACAAACATGGGCAGTGAATTCAAGCGGAGCTACATCCGATGCTGGTGGAGCTATGACACAGATTGTCGGAAGCCCATCTTTTCTTGCCATAGGGCAATTCAGAACGGGTGTACGGACGCATGCGCCGAGGCCAAACGGTCAAATATGGATCGATGATATGTTCGTGGAAAATCCTTATATTAAAAACGGAGGCGCAAACAGGGTGAACTTGGATTTCAAACTGCCTCGCTGGGCGGAGTTCGGGGTTTACAAGAAACAAGTCGACAGGAACTTTCGAACATTTTCGGCGGGCGTCTATAACAGGGATACAACTGATGAAAAGGCATATTTCAAGTTCAATAGATTGTCTATACTGCCGATAAGCACAGAGCTCGATCATTCAGTTGTGGTAACGCCTTCAGTAGTGCAAACGCAGAATAATCTTGTATCCCTGCTTGAAGAAGGTCAGGTCGTTAATTATAACGGCACTCTTAACACGTCACTGAATATAGGAAGCGCTTTCCCGTCAGTCGGAAGGTACCTGCCTGTTTTAAATGGTCAGTACAACAGAACGATAACCGATACTCAGCAAATACAGCAACTTCAAGACGACCAAAAAATGTCAGGAAGCCTTGAATACAACACTCCCGTGAGATTTTTTCTTTTCCCGACCCACATATCGGCCAATACGAGTCTTGGATATTCATATTTCAAGGTTTATCCTTCAAGCGCGATACCGACGTCAAGCGATTTTCTTGATCCGAACGCGTTATATAAATACCTTGGGATGAGCGATGAACCTGGTTATAAAATAGATGACTATCATACGCTTGACACTAGCAGATCGTACTCGTTTAAAGCGCCTTTTCAGTTCTTCTCGTGGCTTAGCGTTTCACCTAGTTACAGCCGTTCACAAGTGTCGGAGATCAATAAAGATTTTGTCCCTTCAATACCCGAGTATATGAAAAATACCGGTCAGGATTTGGGGGTTACATCATCCTTACGGCTTGCGAAATGGTTCCAGCCAAATGTCAGTTATATGATAAGCATTAAAGAAACGTATAATTCAGCGTACAGCACCGGTACGGTAGTTATAAGCACTACCACGGGTTTGCCAACAACAGTTGTTTCTACTGACACGATCTCATATCCCGGTACCACAAAGTTCATAGAAAGAAGCGGAACTGGCGAGGTCTCGTGGAATTTTCAGGTCAAGGACATTTTGAAATATAAATATACACAATCTCTGGGTTTTTCATCTTCATTTAGGATACAAGACAGTGATTCATACAATAACGTTGTCAGTTCATTTGACCCATACGGATTCACCGCGAACAGGCTTTGGATAAGAGGTAATAGCCTTGCCAACGATATCTCTAACTTCCAGGGAGCTTCGTCATCATTCACCGTACAGGCTATGGATTACAAGGATGATGCAAGGCTCTCCGGTAGATACAATCCGTTCGAAGCTTTTAATTTATCGGGCCGATTAGCTCCAATGAAGACAATAACTACCAACTTTACTTTTACTAACAGCCAGGAAGATTCAACAATAACAGGCACCGAGAGATTCACCAAAACCACGGTCTGGCCTGATATTTTACTTGGGATGAGCCAGATAGAAAAGATGCTCTGGCTTGAAAAATGGGTGCATGACTCTCAGTTAAACCTGAAAACCCAGATAAAAACTACGAAAACTGAAAATTATACAGAAGGCAATAGCGAGACTTACGGCGCTGACTTTAGATTTAACCTGCTAAAAAAAGTTGACATGAGCTTGTCCGCTTCATCGCAGGTCAATGAAGACAAAGACCTTGTTCAAAATGTCACGGCTGATTCAGGACAAAACACGGCATGGTCAGCGCAAGGGGCGTTCAACTGGAAACATTGGCGTATTACTACACGCTATGACGAAAGTCTGAACAGGGCTCAGACGGTACCGGTAAACTTACAACTGATTTGCAAACTGACACGTACAGCATACAGATGTATGCTGATATGTCGTTCCCAAAAGGCATACCCATACCTTTTTCCAGCAGAAAGCTTAACCTTACTAACAGAATGATCATAAATAACACACTGAAGTATATAATTAAACAGTCAAGCCTTAATGTAACAACCGATAATACGAACACGGCAACTATTAATAGCAGCGCTGAATACGAAATTTCACAAAACTTCCGGCTTTCGTTCGGGTTAGGCCTGACCAGGGTTGATAACAGGGTGGCAACAGGGATAGACAATACTAGCTATACTGAATACGATCTTACAAGCCGGATGACTATAACGTTCTAAGCTAACAATAACGGCAGAAGTTCATGATGAAAGAAATATGGCTTAAAAGTGTCAACTTCCTTTTTCCAGTCACGTGTTTAGAATGCGGTTGTGACCTCCCGTTTGACGACCATTACAGGATATGTCCGGAATGCGAATGTAAGATCAAACTAATTGATAAACATTACTGCGCCAAATGCGGGCTTGATCTGCCTGATGGAGGGGAACACTGTTATATTTGCGGCAAAGGTGTTAAATACCATTTTGAAAAAGTGAGGGCGGCTTGCGTCTATAAAGACATTGCAAGGAGCCTCATTCATAAACTTAAATACGGAGGCCGTGAATATGTAATAAGAGTGATCGGGCGCCTTATGGAAAGAACAGCCAGGGCGCTCGATGCCGAAAGCAATATCGATCTTATAGTGTTTGTGCCTATGCACAGGTTTAAAGAATATTTCCGCGGTTACAATCAGGCGGAATTAATAGCAAGAAAAATTTCGGAGTACTTGGTAAAACCGGTACTGAAAGGGTTGGTGCGCAAAAGGGTCACAAGGGCGCAATATGGGCTTAAAAAGGCAGAAAGACGCGATAATATTGCCGGTTGCTTCGGTTTCAATGAAGAACTGAAGACAGTAATTAAAGGCAAGAACATTCTTCTTGTCGACGATGTATGCACTACGTGCGCAACTATGGATGAATGTTCAAAGGTTCTGCGAGAGGCCGGGGCTGAGAAAGTTTACGGGCTGGCCTTCGCTCGAGATTAAAAGCTGGTCACATCTCTCAAAACGTGCAACTGGATTTGACAACAAAAGTTATTTTTTATAATATGGTGACTTACAAATTTCTCAAAGAAGAGAAAATTAATAAACAGGAGGACACTCACATGGCAGTAAAAGTTGGTATTAACGGTTTTGGCAGGATAGGCAGGCTTGTGGCAAGAGCTATAATAGACAGGAATGATAAGAACATCGAACTTGTCGCTATAAATGACTTGACGGATTCGAAAATGAACGCGCATCTTTTTAAATATGATTCCGTTCACGGACAGCTGGAAGCAGATGTTAAAGCGACCGGTGATGATGAGATAACAGTAAACGGCAAAAAGATAAAAGTATTTAAAAAAATGGATCCTGCAGAAATAATGTGGAAGGACCTCGGCATTGACTACGTTGTTGAGTCAACCGGCCTGTTCACCATTAAAAAAGACGGCGTCAATAAAAAAGGCAAGACGGTTCGCGGCGCAGAGAACCACATAACCGCCGGCGGAGCCAAGAAAGTCATAATTTCTGCTCCCGCAACTGGCGAAGATATCACGATAGTTCTCGGAGTCAATGAAAACAAATACGACCCGAAGAATCACCACGTTGTTTCTAATGCTTCCTGCACTACTAACAGCCTCGCGCCAGTCGCGAAAGTTCTTCACGACAAGTGGGGAATAGAGAAAGGCCTGATGACGACTATTCACGCTTACACGAATGACCAGAAAGTCCAGGACATGGCGCACGCTGACCCGCGCCGCGCCCGTGCCGCCGCGCTTTCGATGATACCTACCTCAACCGGCGCCGCTAAGGCGATAGGGCTCGTTATGCCTGAACTTAAAGGTAAACTTGACGGATTTTCGATGAGAGTGCCGACACCCAATGTGTCTGTGATCGACCTCACTGTTCTGCTCAAGAAAACGGTTACGATAGAAGAAGTAAACGCCGCGCTCAAAGCTGCTTCAGAAGGCTTTTTAAAGGGCATACTTGGATACACTGAAGAGCCGCTTGTTTCCGTAGATTTCAATCATTGCCCTCTAAGCTCCTATGTTGATGCCATGAGCACCAAAGTCATGGAAGGGGACTTAGTGAAGGTGCTTTCCTGGTACGACAACGAGTGGGGTTATTCCAACCGCGTAGTGGACCTTATCTCGTATATGATATCGAAGAGCTAAACTATAATAGAGAATAGAGAAAAGAGAAGCTGAAATTAGACAGTAGAGGCCCAAACGGCTTTGAAACCAAATTCTGCATCCCTTATTCTCTATTCTCTAGTTTTTATTTGAAGGGGTGCGAAAATGAAGAAAACAATAAAAGACATTGACGTGTCAGGAAAGAAGGTGCTTGTAAGAGTGGACTACAACGTTCCTCTCGATGAAAACCAGAATGTGACTAACGACAAGCGTATAGTTGCTACTCTGCCCACTATAAAGTATCTGCTTGAACAGAAGGCTGCTATCATATTGATGTCCCATCTCGGTAGGCCCAAAGGCAAAGTTGTCCCGAGCATGAGCCTGAAACCGGCCGCCAAGAAACTTGGCGATATACTCAAGATGACAATCAAGATGGCACCTGACTGTGTCGGCCCGGAAGTGAGCAAAATGGCACAGGAACTTAAGCCAGGAGAGATACTGCTGCTGGAGAACCTTCGCTTCCATCCTGAAGAAGAAAAGAACGATGACAAGTTCGCTGCCCAGCTCGCGTCGTTAGGTGATGTGTTCGTGCAAGATGCTTTCGGCACGGTTCACAGGGCGCACGCATCAACCGCGGGCATAGCCAAATATATGAAAACAGCGGCGGCAGGTTTCCTTGTGGAAAAGGAGCTTCAGTTCCTGGGCGAAGCCCTAAAAGCCCCAAAACGTCCTTTCCTGGCGATACTTGGCGGTGCAAAGGTATCCGATAAGATCAGCGTTATCGAGAATCTTCTCAGCAAAGTTGACTCCCTTATAATCGGTGGCGCTATGGCGTACACATTCCTGAGGGCTCAGGATGTTGAGACAGGCAACTCGCTTGTTGAAGAAGATAAGATTAGCGTTGCAAAAGATCTCCTAAAGAAGGCGATGGAAAAAAAGATACAACTTTTTATTCCTATAGACCATATCATCACTGATAAAATCGATTTTGCAAACAAGAAGATAGCTGACGGTGCTATTGTAAGAGAAACAGAAGGAGCTGATATACCTGCCGGGTTCATGGGCGTGGATATTGGCCCTATGACCATAAAGCGTATCGCTCCGGTAATTCTTGAAGCAAAGACGATCGTCTGGAACGGGCCCGTGGGCGTTTTTGAGATCGACCAATTCGCGAAGGGTACCGTAGAGATCGCTAAACTTGTGGCCCAGGCTACCGAAAAAGGCGCGATAAGCGTAGTTGGCGGCGGCGATTCGATAGCGGCCGTTAAGAAAGCCGGCGTAGACAAAAAGGTAACCCATATTTCTACTGGCGGCGGAGCATCGCTGGAGTTCCTTGAAGGCAAAGTTCTTCCGGGTATAGCAGCCCTGCCGGATAAATAATGAGACGGAATAAACGGCTATTGATTTTAATCTAATGTTTTAGTATAATTGTCAACACTATGTATATATTGATATTGATAGTTCATGTTATCGTTTGCATAAGTTTGATTCTGATAGTACTGCTTCAGGCGGGGAAAGGGTCCGGTATAGCCGGGCTTTTCGGTGGTGGCGGATCAGACCAGCTTTTTAGCGCTCCATCCGGCATGGCATTTGTCAAGAAAGCTACGGTGGTGATGGCTGTGCTATTCATGCTGACATCCCTATCGCTGACTATACTTACGTCACGTTTGGGAGGCAGAAGCGTTACAAGCCAGATACCTTATATCCCGGTGACACCTCCAAGCGCGCCACAAACACCCGGGCATTAAAGCTGATTCAGTGGCATATAATTAAAGCAGTTGCTGGAGTGGCGGAATTGGCATACGCGCACGTTTGAGGGGCGTGTTCCTCACGGAATGTGGGTTCAAGTCCCACCTCCAGCATTATTAAAACAATTACAAATTACATATTACAAATTTCAAATTACAAATTTCAAATTAAATAACTAAAGCTGGTAAATCTGTAATCTGAAATTTGCAATCTGTAATTGACTTTATGCGGGTGTAGTTCAGTGGTAGAACGTCTCGTTGCCAACGAGAAGGTCGTGGGTTCAAATCCCATCGCCCGCTCCAATCTTAAATATGTAAAAAGAACAGAAGCTAGCGCTATAAACGTTAGCTTTTTCTTTTTGCTTGGGATTTGAAAAATCCCGGCCGAGTTTTCAACGAGGGAGTGCCGCACCCTTAGGATGTTGTATAAGGCGGCCATCGCCCGCTCCAAATCTTTCACCATAGGCTAGCGCAATAAGCACTAGCCTTTTTTGTTTGAAAAATCATGCAGATTGAACATGTTTCTGTTTAACTATGGCATTTTTCCGGATGAGCGCAAGCTCATTTTCAAATAATCATTGCAAACTATTCCTAAAACTCAAAATATTTGGTATACTTTGAACAAGTTGCATGCGGATATTTTTATTCTAGCATTGCGCGGCCTAATTTTTTAAAGGAGCATTTATGAAGAACGACTTGTTCAATCTTTCAGAAGAAAAATACCAGGTAAAAAATTCAAAACAGTACGTGGTAGTTCCGTCGTTACCCGCAAACCTTAAACCGCTTTTGGATATAGCTTACAATCTGTGGTGGGTTTGGAATTCAGATGCGCTTGAACTTTTCAGGAGAATAGACCGCGATCTGTGGGAAGAGCACTATCACAATCCCATAATGCTTCTCGGTGCAGTCAGAGAAGAACGTTTGCTTGAACTCTCAGAAGACAACGGTTTCCTCTCTCACTTAGAAAGAGTGACAAATGCCCTTAATCGTTACATGCAGATAGAGACCTGGTATGATAAACAGTATCCCGGCCAGAAGAGCAAGACGATAGCCTACTTCTCTACTGAATTCGGCATACATGAAAGTCTCCCTATCTATTCTGGCGGCCTTGGTATCTTATCAGGCGACCACCTGAAATCTGCCAGCGACATGGGCCTGCCGCTTATAGGCGTAGGACTTCTTTATAGGCAGGGCTATTTCAAACAGTATCTTAACTTTGACGGCTGGCAGCAGGAAGAATATGTTGAGAACCATTTCTCAAGGATGCCGATACAGAGGGTAAAAGACCAGAGCGGAGGCCAGCTTAAAATATCGGTTGATTTTCCAGCAAAGAAAGTTTACGCGAGGGTATGGAAGATACAGGTGGGACGTGTGCCTCTTTTCATGCTGGACACGGATATAGATGACAATCTGCCCGAAGACAGGGACATCACAAGCCAGCTTTATGGCGGTGACAGGGAGATGCGCATAAAGCAGGAGATGATGTTGGGTATAGGAGGAACGCGTCTTTTAAAGACCATGCAGATAGAGCCGTCCGTAATACACATTAACGAAGGCCACTCGGCGTTCCTTCTTCTTGAGAAGATCAGCCTTCTGATGGAAGAATGCAAACTGAGCTTTGAGGCATCGAGCGAAGTAGTAAGAGGTTCCTGCGTTTTTACAACACACACTCCGGTGCCGGCTGGCAACGAAGTTTTCACAAAAGACCTAATAGAAAAATATCTTGAACCGACCTATAAAAAACTTGGTTTCAAGATCGAAGATTTTATGGCTTTCGGCCGTATTAATCCAAAAGAGATCAAAGAAAATTTCTGCATGACAGTACTGGCGCTCAAATTCGCAAAGTATGCCAACGGTGTCAGCAAATTGCACGGGACTATCTCGAGGAACATGTGGAAAGACATATGGCCGGAAGTGCCTAAAAGCGAAGTGCCTATATTCTCGATCACAAACGGCATACACACCAATACATGGCTTTCTTATGAGATGGCGGGCCTGTTCGACCGCTATATAGGATCGGCCTGGAAAGACGAACCGGCCGACCAGACTATTTGGGAGAACATCGCCCAGATACCCGATTCGGAACTCTGGAGAAGCCACGAAAGAAGAAGAGAGAGGCTCGTTTCTTTCGCAAGGGCGAGGCTCAAAGCCCAACTTATACGGCGCGGAGCTTCACCTAACGAGATCAGCTACGCGGATGAAGTTCTTGACCCTGAAGCGCTGACAATAGGTTTCGCAAGGCGTTTTGCCGGATACAAGAGGGGAGACCTTATTTTCAGGGACCTGGAAAGAATCAAGAAGATAATGACGCAGAAAGACAAACCCGTGCAGATTATAATAGCCGGTAAGGCTCACCCCGCCGACAACATCGGAAAAGAAGTGATTAAACATATAATACATATCTCCAGGGATATCGACTTGAGACACAGGATAGTGTTCATAGAGGATTACGATATGAACGTCGCTCACTATCTGGTTCAGGGTTCGGACGTATGGCTTAACAACCCCAGAAGGCCGGCCGAAGCATCAGGCACCAGCGGTATGAAGTCCGCTGTCAACGGCGTGCTTAACATTAGTGTTCTCGACGGCTGGTGGTGCGAAGGGTATAACGGCGAGAATGGCTGGAAGATAGGTTCGGGAGAAGAATATTCCGATAATGAATACCAGGATGAGATCGAAAGTAAATCAATATACGATATACTTGAAAGGGATGTAGTTCCTATGTTCTACCACAGGGGCAATGATGGGCTCCCGCGCGAGTGGATAACCAAGATGAAAACCTCAATGCAGAGCATTTGCCCGGCCTTCAACACAAACAGGATGATAGAAGAATACACAAAAAAATCATACCGCAACGCGGCCGCTGATAACGAAAAACTTGTCCAGAATGGGTTTGCCAACGCCCAGAAGACCGTCGAGTGGGAGAAGTTCCTCTACAAGAACTGGGATGCTATTAAGATAATTCAGGCCGAAGACAATCTAGCGGACGATGTGAGCCTTGGAAAAAGCTTTACCGTCAAGACAAAAGTTAAACTCGGCCAGATATCGCCTGATAAAGTTTCGGTTCAGTTGTATTTTGGTTACCTTGATTCTAAGCGGCGCATGAGCATGCCGGTAGTCAGCGTGATGCACATGGTAAACGCTGGTCCTGACGGGCTGTATACCTATGAAGGGACTATTTCCGGTGACAGAGTTGGGCACTGCGGATATGTAGTGAGGGTTCTGCCCCAGCTTGACGGCAACGTTGTGTATCTGCCCGGGCTTATTACCTGGCAGTGATCAGAGTTCACCTGAATGAATAAGTATGATCTCATAATATTTGATTTGGACGGGACCCTGATAGATTCCCAGTACGATCTGGCCGCCTCTGTAAACTATATCCGTACGCTTTACGGTTTACGTGAATTAAGCGTTGATGATGTCAGGAGCTACATCGGTGACGGTATAAAAATATTGATGGAAAGATCACTGCCGGATATGGGCGAAGCGGAATTAGAGATTGCTACAATAAAATTTCGGACATATTACGGCGAGAACCTGTTAAGAAGCACTAAACTGTATCCAGGCGTTAAAGATACACTTGAAAGCCTGGAGGGGATAAACAAAGCAGTGCTTACCAATAAGCCGGAAACTGCTGCGAGAACGATAATCAATAAACTCCAGATAGATAAATACTTCATTCATGTGTGGGGCGGGGACTCAGGCCCCAACAGGAAGCCGGACCCGCAACCAATTCTCGATATAATCACCCAATCTAAAGCGCAAAAAGACAGGTCTTTGATGGTCGGAGACGGCAAAAATGATATCCTTGCCGCGAAAGCCGCCGGCATCATGAGCGTTGCCGTCGAATACGGTTATACCGAACCAGAAAACCTTAAAATACTCCAGCCAGATTTTACTATTAAAAGAATAAGCGAACTGAAACAAATCATCATGCCTAACGGAGGCTGAACATGCTTTGGATCAATTTGTTAAAACAGATCGTAGCGATCCTGCAGTCGGAGATATCCCCGAAGCAGGTGGCATGGGGGGCGGCGCTTGGAATGATACTTGGTTTCGCGCCTGTAAAATGCCTGCAGAGCTATATTTTTCTAATAGTTATACTAATGCTAAACGTAAATATGGGCGCTGCGACACTTTCTACCGGCATATTCGCAATGCTCACACTCCTATTAGACCCTTTGGCCGACAGAATAGGTTATCTTCTTCTAGTGAATACCAAATCACTAACGCCTTTCTGGACAACCCTCTACAACATGCCGCTGGTCCCTTTCACAAGGTTCTACAACACTGTCGTTCTGGGCAGCTTTATCATATCTATCGTCCTCATCTTGCCTGTTTACTTTCTAACGCTCAAATTCATCGATTATTATCGCGCACATTTCAAGGATAAGGTAGCGCAGTGGAAGATCATGAAACTGTTCAACGTGACATCGGCGTTTAATATATATGATAAATACAAACAATAGAAATTAATTGCTCGCCTCACCGGCGGGCCTGCCGAAGAGCAGGAGGAATGGCATGCGCTGGAAATACTTTATACCATCAGTCGTAATTACTGCGCTTATTGTTGTATTCAATATTCTATTTCTTGATATGGTGCTTAAGAGTTCAATTATTTCGGCTGGAGAGATGATATTCGGCGCGAAGGTAGAGGTCTCGAGCGTTAAGACCAAGTTCAAGAACTTATCGATAGACATCAACGGGCTTAAGGCTGCTGATAAGAACGATGTTTTTAAGAATATCTTTGATATTGGTGACATAAGGTTTTCAGTAAGGTTCGCACCGCTTTTATCTATGAAGTTAATAATCAATGAAATGTCGGTGGAAGGCGTTAAGTGGGGCACGAAGCGCGAAACATCTGGTGCCTTGCCTCCTGCAAAGCAGGCTAAATATGTAAAACAGCAAAAGAAGGAGAATAGTAATAGCTTCTTTTCAAAACTCACGGATAAATTAACAGAAAAAGGTAAATCTGAGATCACTCAACTGCCGGCCATGGGTAATGTTAAAAGCGTCCAGGACCAGTTTAAGGATTTCAGTTTGGATAAAACCGTTTCAGCGGAGGATTTACAGTCTATCAGAGAGCTCGACGCGATGCAGAAAGGTTTTGGCGACAAGTGCGCCAGTTATCAGGAACAGATAAATGGGATAGACACGGCCGCGAAAGCGAAAGAAGCTTCGTTCGAGATCTCTGATCTCAGCAACATAAAGATATCAAGCCCAAAGGACGCAGAGGCTCTTAAGTCAAAGCTGGACGCCCTTAATAAGACTAAAGATGATCTTCAGAAAAGCCTCGACCAGATCAACGGCCTCAAGGCGCGGGCAGAAGCTGATTTTGGGACAGATAAAGACATAGCTGCGAAGATCAACGATCTTAAGGATAAAGACATAAAGGCATTGTCAGACAAGTACAAGATCCAGTCATTCTCAACCGGAGGCATTGCAAAATCAATATTCGGCCCGGTTTGGATGGCCAGGGTGGAAAAAGCCATATATTACGTTCAAGTCGTTAGAAAATACATGCCGCCGAAAAAGAAGAACAGTAACACCACAACTGTCCAAAGAGAAAATGGGACCGATGTGAGATTTTCAAAGCAGGACAATCCTCCTGATTTCCTAATTTCTAAAGTTACTCTTACGGGTACGACAGGCGGCGATGGAAAGGAAGGCGTGCCGCTCGACTTTACAGGTGAGATCAACGATATAACCTCAGACCAGTCGCTGCTCGGCAGGCCAACAAAATTCGATGTAAACGGAGTTCAGGCCGTTAAAACACTTAAGATCAACGGCGTTTTTGATCACAGAAGCGAAGAAGACGCGTTAGATACATTTAGTTTTGTTTACTCGGGCCTCACCGCAAAGGAGATGAACCTTCCTCAGTCCGAATACCTGCCAGCTTTCGATAAAGGTGAAGGCAAGGTCAACGGCGTTTTTACACTTAAAGGTGACAATATCAACGCTTCCATTGACATAGAACTTACAGGCATTAAACTCCCGGAATCTGATAAAAATGACGAAACAAAGTCTATGGTCGCGTCGCTTTGGGCTGGAGTTGACAGCATATCTGTTACAGCGAAGCTGACCGGAACGTTGGAAAAGATCGACATGTCAGTAACATCAAACATAGACAAAACTCTGTCAGACAGGCTTGCAAAGTTGTATGGTGAAAAGATTGCAGAAGTGCAGAATAAAATAAGATCCGAAGTCGACAGGCTAACGAACGATAAGAAAGCTGAAGTTATGTCACAGTACAACTCAAAAAAGAATGAATTAGCTCAGATGTTCTCAGGTAAACAGAAAGAGGCGCAGGATAAGATAGATGGCCTGAAAAAGATGCAGGATTCGAAACAAAATGAGGCTAAGAATCTTGCGGATAACGCGAGAAAACAAGCACAAATAGCCGCTGATGCCGAAAAACAGAAGCTGCAGGATCAGGCAGACGCCGAAAAGAAAAATGCTGAAGACGATGCAAAAAAGAAAGCAGAAGATGAAATCCAGAAAAAAGCCCAGGAACAATTAAAAGGGTTGTTCGGAAAATAAATCATAGACTATATTGGTGACTTGAGCTATAATATACTCAGGTTGCATAAGCGTATTGAAATATCAGTTAAATATGTGTCTCTCACAACTTGATAAAATATCGAATGATCGATGGAGGGAAAATGTTTTGTCACATGAGAAAAACGGCCGTACTCTTCGCTATTCTTTATTCAGGTGTGCTGGTTTTTTCCGGGAAAGCATTTTGCAGTAAATTTCCTGGTGAAATATCTCAGGTTAAAGGCGTGGTTGAGGTACAAAAGGCAGGCAGGACGCTGTGGTTTAAAGCAATAGACGGGCTTCCTTTGCAGTTAAAAGACAAGATCAGGACACAGGCTAATTCTTCGTGTAACCTCGAGATCGATGATGGTTCGCTGATATTCGTAGACCAGAATACGCAAGCTTCGGTTGAATACATAGAAATAACGCAGGAAAAACACTCCACTACTCTCGGCCTCTGGGTCGGGAAACTCCTCAATAACATCAAGAAGTCACCATCTACAAAAATGAGAATAAAATGTCCAACGGCGGTTATATCCGTGCGCGGCACGGAGTTCGCCGTAGAGGTTAGCTCCCAGTCTGCGGATGTAGGAGTTTTCGATGGCGAAGTAGCAGTAAGTTCCGCGTCAGAAAAAAGTGGCGAAGATATTGAACTGTCAAGTTCGACGGCCCAAAATGACGTGACGCCGCTTGTAAGCGTTAAGCCTGATGAACAAACTACAATAGCGATGGGTGAGCCTCCAAAACCGCCTTCGAAACTTTCATTATTGATGCAGAAGAATAAGGATAGGCTTAACGAACTCAAGGGACGAGTTCAGGAACTTCGGGAAAAACTCAAACGTACCAAACCCGAATACCTCGACAAAGTCAGGCAGGAAGCACTTGACAGGGTTATGGGAATAAAAGACCAAAGAGATCAACTAAGAGAGAAGATAGGGAGTCAAAGGGATGAACTTAGACAGGGGCGCTGAAAAACTTCCTGCCACTAATGGCGGACACCTTAGATGAAAAGTGTGGTATGCATGAAAAGACATGTTTTCCTGACAGTTTTATTTATGATTCTATTTTCTTCGCGGGTTTTGGCTGGCTGGAGTAGTTTAAATTTAGGCGGCGGAGCGAACCATATGTTCTCCGTAGCTGTTAGTTCAGGAAGAAATGACGGTGTAGTTCGCGTATACGGCGCATGCGCTGACGACAATATATATGAGTTCAGTTATGCGAACAACGCGTGGGTGTCGCCTCCTGCAGTTGTGGGTAGCGGAGTACAGAACATGAACGATGTCACAGCAGGGTTTGGCAGGAGCGAAATCCCACCTCAAATGCATGTTTATAGCGCAAACGCTGACGGGAACATCTATGAGTTTACGTTTACAGGTGTTACAGGTAGTCCGTGGAACAAAATAAGCGTGACCGGAGGTTCTGCCGGCGGGCCAGTAAACAGCGTTGCCGTGGGGCCGGGAAGAAGTGACGGCATGATGCGGGTCTATGGCGCGTGCGGAGGCGCAGGTATTTTTGAATACACTTATACCGGAGCCAACCCGCTGTGGTCTCAAACAACCCTGCAGGCCGGCATATTTTTGAACGACGTTAAGATCGGCCCGGGCAGGAATGACAACTTTACACGGGTATATGGCGCCGGCGCTAACGGTATGATCTATGAATACAGCTGGAGTATTGCAAACGGTTCGTGGTCATCAGCAAGTTTGGTCACCAGTGGATCAGGCTTGAACGGTATTGCCATAGGGCCGGGCAGGAATGACGGTTTTAACCGCGTTTACGCCGCGGGTAGCAACGGTTATATTTACGAATGTACATACTCAAGCTCAAGTAGCGCATGGAACCAGGTAAGTATGGGAAATGGCGGGACCAGTATTAATAGTGTCGTGGTAGGCACAGGTAGAAATGACGGCCAGATGCATGTGTATGCTGCCCGCGGGGACGACACGATGTACGAATACACTTATTCGAACGGAACATGGGCCGGTACCAATATAGGCATGGGCGGGAACATACTGCACAAAGTAAGCGTAGGGGCTGGCAGGAATGATAATTTTATAAGAGTTTACGGCGCGGATGACAATGACAATATAGATGAGTTCTCGTTCTCCAGTGCCGTAGTTAGTACCAGCACTGTTACTAATACCTCTCCTGTGTTAAGCTGGCAACAAGGTTTTACTAACGGCGTGAAACAGCCTTCGGCGGCTATAGGGTCAGTAGTAAACTTTGCGGTATTTTACCAGGATCCAGGCGGCCTTCCACCCCTGGCCGGTTATCCAAGGATTCACATTGAGGGCATTTCATCTCCCAACCTTGAAATACCTAATAGCCCGTTCGTTATGACCCAGAATACCCACTCAAACACCTAACAATTATTTCAACGGGGTGGAATATGTATATAACTATGTTGTTACTAATCCGCCTACTCCTCCACAAACATACAACTATTGGTTTGAAGCGTATAACTCATCTAATTTGACTGCAACCGGTGTTGAACTTCAAAGATCTCAATTGACAATATTCAGCAATAATAATAGCGGCCAGGGTACGCTTAGCAACGCTCATCCTTACCCGTCTTTTGCGAACATTTCGCAAGGCGGAACTATCAATTTTGCCAGCATTACGCCAAGCGCGTCATTAAAAATATTCACGCCTGCCGGCAATCTCGTCCAGACACTCAAAGCGGATTCAAACGGCGTTGTGCCGCCATGGGACGGCACAATAGAAGGCGGTGGGAAGGCAGGTTCGGGCACATACATAGTTCGGGCCTCAGATGATAAGGGAAACAGCAAGACATTCAAAATTCTATTAGTAAAATGATGGTTTTTCATATTTTCTAATAATATCGGCTGGAGATGTGAACACTCATGAAAAGATTTATTTTTCTTCCAATTTTATTACTTGTTCTACTTTATTCACAGGTTTTAGCCAGTTGGAATCAGGTTATGATAGGCAATGGCACTAACCATATGAAGAGTGTCGCTTTAGGCGCTGCCAAGAATGACAATATAACGCGTCTCTATGGGGCGAATGTTGACGGAAACATATATGAATTCAGTTATGCTGGAAGCGCATGGAACGGATCCCCTCTTGTAAACAACGGAGGAAGTTCTATGAATAGTGTAACAATAGGCAATGGTAGGAACGACGGGTCAATACATGTTTATGGCGCATGTGGTGACGGCAACATTTATGAATACTCTTACGCGCCAGCCAATATAACAATAGCAAATCCCAATGGTTGGGCTAAATCATCTATGGGCAGTGGCGGGGCCGGAAGCTCTATGAATTGTGTTGTAATAGGCGCTGGAAGGAATGATAGTTCAATGCACGTATATGCCGCGTGCAGTGATGGCAATATATATGAATTCACCTATTCATCATCTGCTGGTAATTGGAATAAAATTAATATAACCAATGGCATTTTGGGAAGCGCTCCCGTGAATAGTGTTGTGGTAGGCAACGGCAGGAACGACGGTATAATGCGTGTGTACGGCGCTTTTGGCGGAGGTTTAAGCGAATTTACATTTAATACTGCTAATAATTCGTGGACGCAAGTTTCTTTAGGCGGAACCGCTGTTGTAAACGGTGTTGCGGTAGGCAATGGCAGAAGTGACGGTATAACGCATGTGTATGGCGCGAATGCTGACGGTTATTTGCATGAATGGTCTTATTCAAATGGTATTTGGAATACAGTGAGTTTAGGTAATGGCGGCCAATCTATGAATGGCGTTGCTTTAGGACTTGGTGAGAACGACAATGTTACGCGCGTATATGGCGCATGCAATGACAGCAACATTTATGAATTCACAAATGTAGGCGGCAATACATGGAATAAAGCTCCTTTAGGCAACAGCGGCAATTTAATGTGGGCTGCAGCGATAGGCAGCGGCAGGAATGATAATGTGATGAGAGTCTATGGAGCAAATGATAATAACAATATGTATGAGTTTACATATACTAATAACGGGAACAACAATAATAATAACAACAATAGCAATAATAATAGCAATGGTAACAATACTTATAATGCATTTCCTTATCCTTCATTTGCGAATATTTCACAGGGTGGTGTGATTAATTTTAAGAGTGTAGCGCCCGGTGCGGATGTAAAGATATTCACCCCGGCAGGCAATCTTGTTCAGAAACTTAAGGCAGATTCAAGCGGTGTAGTGCAGCCTTGGGATGGTACAGTTCAAGGCGGTTCGAAGGCGGGGTCTGGCACGTATATAGTCCGGGTGTCGGATAACAATGGACATAATAGATCATTTAGGATACTCATAGTTAACTAAAGCGATGATGAACTTGAAAAAACACATAAATTATTATTTCCCCAGGAGAAAAGAATGAAAATTACCGGGCAACTTTTTAGGAAATTTAAGCTTAAAAAGTGTATTACTGCTCTTGCTTTGAGTATTATTGTAGCTTCTGTTAAAGCTGATGCCGACATGCCCACGGCTCAATTTTTGCTTATTGGACAGGGCGCCAGGGCCGAGGCAATGGGTGAATCAGTCGTGGCCAACTGTTTTGATGAAACAGCCACATATTGGAACCCCGCGGCTATGTCTTATGTTCCCAATCCTATTCTCGGTATTACAGGCACTAATGTCACTACAGGTATGAATGGCAGTTACATGGCTTTCGTGTTGCCTTCTAAAAAGTTCAGTTTCGGTATCAGGTCGTTGACAATGAGTTCAACTGTTGACAATTATGATAGTAACGGGAACCTGCAATCCCAAAGCCTTGGTGAAAACGATTCAAATTTCAACATTTTAGCATCTTACCGGTTGCTTGACTGCCTATCGCTCGGCCTGGGTTTTGGAAGCACCAGCATGAGTTTTACAGTGCCAAACGCGAACCTGAGCGCTAGCACCGACAATATGAATTTAGGCGTTTTGTATAAAAAAGATTACTTTTCTTTAGGGGCGTCGCTTAGCAATATGGGCGGGACAATGAAGTTTTATAGCTCTGATAACAGCGGAGAAAGCCAGCCGCAAATTATGAATATTGGCGCAGCGCTTACTATGTTTGAAAAGAAGAACCTCACAATTGCGGCGGCCATGCAAAGCGTATCTAACGATTCAACAAACCCCGGCGGTTTTAGAATAGGCGGTGAATATATGTTTGGTAAGTATTTCAGCCTGCGGGCCGGGTTTATCCCTGTTCAAAACAGCGACCCTGAAATAACGTTCGGATTCGGGCTAAATTACGGACGATTTGGGTTAAATTATGCCTCAACGATCACTTCGGGTAACTCCAGCGATTCAAATATTTCGAGGGTGGGTTTGTCATTTAAATTCGGTAAATTAATTGAGGAAGAAGTAACGAGAAAGGCCGAAGCGTCAGTTGTGTCTGTTGCGGCCACAAACCAGGTGCAGACTGTTCCGGTTACTAACATAGCCGTAGCTGATTTTGCCGGGAAGAACGTTTCACAGGCAGACGCTTCTATCGTCGCAGATTTCCTTCGCACTGAACTGGTCAGTACCGGTAAATGCAACGTAGTGGAAAAAGCAAATATGGACAAAGTGCTTGCTGAGTCAGCTTTCCAGCAGTCCGGTTGTACAACATCTGAATGCGCGGTACAAATAGGGAAGATACTTAACGTAAGGCACATGATAGTAGGTTCGTTATCAAAGCTTATGGATACATACTACATAACAGTCAATGTTGTTGACGTTGAGACTAGTAAGATAGTGGCGTCTTACGATCAGTCCGCTATGTCTGCGAAAGAGTTAAAATCAGCCTGCAAGGACCTTGCCCTTAAACTAGTTGGCGAGGAAAAGTAACAGAGGGGAACTAGATGAAAATAATCGGCCATATTTTTTTTGTTGCGGTGTGTCTGTTCGGTCAATTATCTGCCACGAGTGTCAGTGCGGCAGACTTAGATCTTGGCATGAAAGCCCCCGGATTTGTTCTTCAAGATATAGATGGTAAAAGAGTATCACTCAATACCTTGCTTTCTGATAATAAGCCGCACATAATATCTTTTTTTGCGACTTGGTGTAAACCCTGCCTGAAAGAGATCCCCAAGCTACAGGCTCTTAAGGCAAGAACAGGCGTCAATATAACACTTGTAAACATTGATTCCATAACGCGTGAAGCTTTAAAAGAGTTCTTAGTTAAGAATTCCGTGACATTGCCTGTGCTGATGGACGCGGATGCGTCTATTACTGGTGAAAATTACGGCTATTATAAAGGCGGGCGCGCGAGTATTCCCAGGCTCGTTATTCTATCCGGTACAGGGATAGTAAAAGACGTAGAAGAAGGTTTTAATGATAACGCGGATAAGTTGATCGCGGCAAAGCTCGATGCGATCACCAAAGAGCCTGTTGAAAAAAACAAGGAACTGGCGGTGTTCTTTACCAATTCTACGAACGGGTATCTTGAATCCTGCGATTGTCCGACACACCCGTATGGCGGGCTTGTAAGAAGGACATTCTACTTAAAATCTGAACGCGCTAAATATCCGGAAAACCTTGCCTTTGATTCGGGTGACCTATTCTCTCCGTATATCCAGATAAGGCAGGCTGACCTGGTCCTTAAACTCATTGACAGGATAGGTTATGATGCAGTAGGGATCGGAGACCAGGAATTCTCTTTAGATACTTTTCCAAAAGAAATAGATAAATATAAAATACCATTTTTGGCTTCCAACATCTCTTATTGCAATGGAGGCCAGTGCAGACAGCTAACGCCTAAAGTATTTAATTTTGAACGGGCCGGCTTAAAGATCAGTGTATTGTCGGTTATAGACCCGGATGTCTTTGCACTTTACCCTGAAAAAATAACCGAACATGTTACCGTAATACCGCTGAAAGATACGATCAAAAGCTTCATAAGCTCGCAAAAAGGCAAGTCAGACCTGCTAGTTCTCATATCGCATTGCGGTTTCGATGCCGATAAGGTGCTTGCGCAGGATTATCCCGATATCGATCTGATCATAGGCGGGCATTCGCAAACTCTTGTAAACCCTCCATTCAAGTCGGGGAAAACGATAATAGTGCAGGCGGGTGAAAATGCACAGAACGTGGGAAAACTTATTTTGAAAATAGGGCAAGATAAGAAGATAGAGTCATATGGGTGCGAACTTATTCCTCTAACCAAAGATGTCCCGGATGACCCGGGTGCAAGGGTGTTAGTTAACGATTTTAAATCGAAAGCAAGAAATTAGATCTATGGATCTTAAAAATATATGTATCGTCATTGCAATCCTTTTCCATTGCGCGCTAGCCTATGCAATCGAAATCGATAAAGATGAACTGAACTTTGGAAAAGTGCGCGAGGGTGAGTCCGCGGCACTTCCTCGTTTAAGATAAAAAACAGTTCCTTGAAACCACTGGAAGCAGGCATCAGGCCTTCATGCGACTGCATAACTGCCGAACCCTCTTTGATCAAGCTTAAAGCGGGGGCTTCTCAGGATATAATAATTAAAGTTGATACAGAAGGGTATTCCGGCCTATTTGATAAACAAGTGTATGTCCAGGCTAATGATAACGAAAAACCGTATTCAGCGGTCAGAATATTCGGTGAAATAGAAGGCAATACGGTACCGCAGATTGATAATGAAAAGACAATAAATGATGTACAAGTTAAAAAGACAGCAAGGGTAGTTATTTTTGCTTCACCGGGATGCGGCATCTGTAAGAAGATAGAATCGGAGACAATGCCCGAGTACGCAAAGAAATACGGTATAAAGGTAGAGATCCGGTTGTTGTCGCTTGATGACCCGAAGAATTATGAAAAACTTCTCGAGATAGAAAAAAGGCTGGGGAAGCCGTTAAATAAACTTCCTATCATCTATGCCGGCGGCACCATATTTAGCGGCAAAGATGAGATAGTCGGGAATTTAGACAATATTATTAAGAACAGCGAAGTAGCGGAATTGCCGGTTTCTACTGGTGGTTCAGGCGGCGCAATCGGAGCAGCTGAGGCAGCAAGTAAGCTTAAAGGCTTGCCTGTAATATTAGCTGGGCTTGTTGATAGCATTAACCCTTGCGCGTTCGCGACTATCGTGTTCTTTTTGAGCTATATGAGCCTGGTTTTAAAAAAATCAAGGTTAGAGGTTTTTCTAGCAGGAGTTGTATTTATCATCGGGGTTTATGTAACGTATTTCTTTATAGGAATAGGTATTTTCAGTGCTGTGCTGGGATTGACAGACATACTCAAATATTCAAAAATACTTTATCTGGCAATAGGAATATTCGTCCTTTATTTAGCGGCGAGGCATATATATGAAGCAGCGCTCCTTAAAAAGACCGGAAATATGGACGACGATGAAGTAAAGATGAAACTCCCGGGCTGGATACGAAGAAGTATAGAAAAACTAATAACGAGGCTCACGGGTTTAAAATTTATATTGCCATTCGTTTTTTTGCTTGCCGTTATAATCACGTTGTTAGAGCTTGTGTGTACCGGGCAGGTTTATCTCCCGGCAATAATTTATCTTACGTCAATACCACAATACAGAATGACCGCGTACATTTATCTTGCGTTTTACTGTTTCCTGTTCGTTGTGCCATTAATAGTTATCTTCGGTATGTATTATTTCGGCATGACTACTTTGGCGCTCAAGCGGTTCTTTAAGGACAATATTGTGGCGATGAAAGTCACAATGGGTGTGTTTTTTATCACATTGGCGGTTTTTATGATAGCGCAAGGTGTAAAATAGTATTATAATAGCAGCGGAAGTAAAATCTATACGGAGGAGGAAGTCATGAGGAAAGTTCTGTGCAGTGTATCAGCGTTTGTTCTGGTTATTGGTGTAGTTCTGTTCAACGGTTGCGCGTCAAACCCTGCCAAGAGCACGGTTTCAAAAAACGGAGAGATCGAACGCGAGTGGGTTGAACAGGGTATAACCGATAACTTCATATTTGCCCGCGGGATAGGCGCGGCTGACCAGAAGATGGATAATAAGACCCAGAGAATGGCCACATCAAGGAACGCTTCGATAGTCAATGCCCAGTATAACATGCTTTCTGTAATTAAAGGTGTCAAACTCGAAGGTGGTATTACAGTTGAAAAAGCCATGGAAACGGACTCTGTGCTGGCCACAAGCATCGATGCCGTCATCAAAGGCGCACAGGTTGTCAGAAGCGAATGGACCGCGGATGATGGCTGCGTAGTAGTTTTAAGGCTGGGTAAAAAGGCGCTAAAAGACATGGGCCTGAAAATGATCAAAGAATAATATTGAGTTAACACTCAAAAGAGGTTTCAGAATGAGAAAAATCATGTCCATTGCGCTTTGCGCTGTGTTGTTCGGTTGCGCATCGGCCAGGCCTGTGATAAAGGCAACTGCACCGAATACGGAAGTAGTAACGGCTGAAGGCATGGCCCCGATAATTAACGGCGATATAACCGGCGCCAAGAAAACATCGCTTCACGAAGCAATGAAGAACGCGCTGGGCCTTGTTATTGGAGTTTATGTGTCGCAGGAGGCTCTTGTCTCTAAAGCGATGCTTATCGAAGACAACATAACTTCACAAACTGAAGGCTACATAGAACGTTATGATGTGATCAAAGAATGGAAAGACGGCGACTTCTATAAGACCCAGATAAAGGCTCTTGTCAGGAAAGAGGATCTATCCGCGAAGATCAAGTCGCTGGATCTAGAGCCCAAGATGCTAGGCAACCCCGTGGTAGTGTTCAAGATAGACGAATACATCGATGGTGTTGAGTCTAAAACCAGTTACGCGGCGGACGAGCTTAAGAAAAAGTTCGTCGACAAAGGCTTTGTCGTAGTAGAGGCTGGTGAACCTGACATACTCATTACCGGGCGGGCTGACGCGGTGTTCAATACCGACCAGGGGCTCGGCGGTATGATATCTTACCGGGCGACAGTCTCAGTTAAGGCTATTAAGCCTGGTTCCGAAGACGTTATAACAACCGCGAGAGAAACACTCGGAGGCGTCGATGTGGCGAAGGCAGCGGCAGCGACTACAGCGCTTTCAAGGGCCGGGGCCAAAGTTGCGGGTGACCTCCCGCAAACTGTAATTATTTACTTAAAGGAACGTTCAACGGTACAGCTTGTAATGACAAATATCGAATCCCTAAACCAGTTAAACGATCTTGTAAGGGCCGTACGCGCCCTTATAGAAGTTCGCGACTGCAAGGTTAGGGAATACTCTGACACTACAGCCAAGCTCGATATAGACATGAAAAGGGGTACAGCGTCGGATATCGCGAAAAGGCTTGAGACAATGTCAAAGCCTTTGAAGGTTAACAAGACGACTGCGTTTAGTATAGAAGCGGAAATAGTTAATGAAGCCGCGCAACAGAAACCGCAGTAATACTGGTATCATTCCGGAATATTTGTATTTAAGCAGGTGAGCAGGCAAGGATATTAATTGCGAGTATTAAAAGCTCCATAGAGGCAGGCCCGTTGACGGGTCTTTGACTCTGTGGAGTTTTTTTCCGTGCAGCTCAAGTATAAAGTATTCAGCCGGCGAACACCATCGTGCCTGGCATAAGATGTCCGCCGTAAGCCCTCCCTTTGCGGTCCGCCAGCGTTATGTGGGCATGTACAAATATTTCTCCATCTTTCATAGAGACATTGCCGTTCATTGAACATATTTCAAGTTTTTGTTTTAACGAGACGCAGCCGGTGTAGGCCTTTTTAATCTGGTCGTAATAACCAAGGTTGGCATTCTCTAACGGCGCCTATAACAGAAATATATCCGCAGTGGATCTTTTGTTTTTTGCAGAGAGAGGTTATCCCTGCGAGAAGGTCGTCTTTGTGGTTTAGCCTGCCTACGAATATCCTGCCGGGTTTGTAGAGGTTAGGCGAGGACTGTGATCTCAAGGGACGGGCATTTCTTGATCTTTTCATATTTAACTTTAGCTTCTTTAAAGAGAGTTTTTGAGGCCGGATCCGGGTATTCGGTGCAGCATAACGAAGCGCGATATCCCGGCGTTGACCAGCATCTTCGCGCACAGTATGCACGGTGAATGCGTGCAGTAAATCGTGGAATTCTTGATGCTTATCCCGTGGAGCCCGGCCTGAATTATCGCGTTCTGTTCCGCGTGTATTGCCCTGCATATCTCGTGGCGCTGGCCGGAGGGGATCTTCAGTGCGTTTCTCAGGCATCCAAGCTCCTGGCAGTCTTTCACGCCTTGGCGGCGCCGTTGTATCCGGTCGTAAGTATGCGCTTTTGTCCCTCACTATAACCGCTCCAACGTGGTGCCTTAGGCAAGTGGAACGTTCCGCGACAAGCATGGCAAGTTTCATAAAATAGCTGTCCCAATCAGGCCGGTTAGTATTTTTCTTTTGTTTTCATGATATTGATTAAACCAAAATCATGCTAACTTGTCAAATAAGAGTAATATTTTCTATAATATGCGGATTGTTTTAAACTTTCGAGAGGCGGTACAAAATGCCTGTAAAGGTAAGAATAACAGAAGAAACCGTGGGGCGAAGAAAGGCTTTTCGCACTGACAAATAAGTACGCGGGTAAGATACTTATTATAGGAAAGGGCACCGCCTCAGCCTTCAGTTCATGTTAAAAAAGAAGAAACACTTTATCTTGAAAACGGGATACTTAAACTGCTTATAGGCAAGAATAGGAAAACTTAAAAACAAAGTCATCACGACCGGAGCGGTCTTTCACCTGCCTCCAAAAACCATACACAGGATGGAAGCTCTGGAGAATTGCCGACTGGTTGAAGTCTCAACACCCGGAACTTGACGATGTTGTAAGGCTTGAAGACGATTATAACCGCGTCGCAAATACTAAAATAGCTGGTAAAAAATAAAGGGAGCTAATCGATGTCTCAAATTGTGGAACTATGACAAGTTGGGTGAGTGCGATAGCGAGCTGACTGCGGTTCATTGCCGCAGCCTCTTGTGCATATGCTCGCCAACTGCCCGCAATATTTTTCCATCTGTGATAATTACCTCAGGGGTTTCAGCGGGTTCGATTACACGAGGATGTTCGGCGAGTTCGACGGGCAGTTCTTTCCCAAAGAGAACGGCAGGTTCCTGTGGCTGAGATTAGAAAATGGCGACACTTGGCTTGCCAATAACCATTTGTCTGCTGATAACAAAGACGAGCATTCTTTCACCATGGGGATGGGCTATGTTACGCTCAAATCTAATAACGCCAGGCATGGTATTGGCGTGAAGGCCACAGTTTTCGTGCCGCTAGAAGAAATGGCGGAAGTTTGGATAGTAGAAATCGAGAATTTTTCAAATAACAAAAAGACAATTGATTTTATACCCGCAGTTCCTATATACGCCGGAAACAGAGCTTACACCGAGTACCACAGGGATGTCGTAAGGCTTTACAACAAAAGCAGGGTGACAGACCGTATTGAGATACTCCCGGGCCTTGAGTGGGTGGAAGGAAAGACCAACTCAAGCGGCATCTGCTACTATATGACCGCCGAAACGGACAAAGGTAAGAAGGGAACAAGGCTCTATTCGGACAGGGAAACTTTCCTTGGGAACGGTTCCTGGGAATATCCCGAAGCAATAATCAATAACAAACCTCCAAAATTCCAATGTCTGGGCAAAGATGCCGTAGGCGCTATAGAATTCAAAGGAATAAGCCTTAAACCCGGTGAAACCGTTAAATTCGCGGTCTCAAACGGTATAAGCCATAACGATGAAGAAACTGAAAAAGCCGCGAGGGAAGCCTCATACAAGGATTCGTTAAATTCGCTTGAAAAATTAAATGATTTTTGGGATGAGCGCTCAAGCCGCGTTAAGATAGAGACCGGCAGCCGTGAGCTCAATATTCTTTGGAACCGCTGGTGGGGCTACCAGCTTTCGATGCGGTACTGGTTTGGCAATACCGGCCATCCTCAGTTCGATTACGGCTCAGATTTTTCGCGGGCTGGCGCGACTTCTGGCAGGATATGATGGCCGCCACGGTAATCGACCCCGAAGGGCTTGAGAAGCGCACGCTTCATACCCTTGAAGGCATACGGCTGGACGGCACAAACGCGACTCGGTTTTTCGCCCGCACCAAGGAGTTCGGCAGCGATGAGGTTAACGGCCTGTGGTGCGACCACCCCTACTGGACAACTCAGACAGTGCTTGTGCTTATAAATTTCTTGGGCGACCCGAGTTTCATTTTTAGCGAAGGGATAGCCTACTTTAAAGACTCTTACCGCAACAGAGGCGAAGATAAAGATATTTCCTGGCCTCAGGGGCTCATAGAACGCAGAAGATAAAGAACGGAGGTATATAAAGGGACCGTCCTTGAACACCTTCTTGTCTCAGCTCTTACCATGTTCTACGATGTCGGCAACAATAACTTCTTAAACAAAAACGCGCTGACTGGAATGACGCGGTTGATCAGGTAAAAGGCGAAAACGTCACGTTTTCGCTCGGCCTCGCCCAGGACTGCAACGAGCTTGCTAATTTTATCGAGTACCTTGAAAAGAAGGGTGCGTTGCAGGACATCGAGATATTCGAAGAGCTCGCGGACCTCATAGAGAACACTCCAGAAGAAGACATAATCGATTCGTCTTACGATGTCCGCCAGAGGAAACTCATCAATTTCCTTGAGTACGTCAACAACGAGACAAGCGGCAAGAAAGTGAAAATATCCGCCCGCAAGCTTATCAACGACCTCAGGGCAAAAGCCAAGGCCACCATCAGCAATGTCAACAAGATAGCCTGGACAGGCGAATATTACACGGGTTATTTCCACGGCGACGGCAAGGCCGTTGACGAGATATTTATTCCCAACGCCACAAAGAAGGCCGACCCTACGACCGACGATTTCGTTATGATGCTTATGCCGCAGACGTGGTCGCTCTTGTCGGGCGCGGCGGACGAGATCGGAAAAGTTGATGAGGTGCTAAAGACTGTGGGCCGTGTGCTCGCTGATAAGGAAGTCGGCGGCCTCAAGCTCAACTACCCGCCGTACCTCAAGTTCGACAAGAATGTCGGGCGTATCACAGGTTTCGCAGCCGGCACGAAAGAGAACAACGCCATATTCTGCCACGCCAACCTTTTCATGGTGTACGCGCTTTTAAGAAGGCGCAGGGCCGACGAGGCATACAAGATATTTTCGGGCATCAACCCTCTCGAGCATCCCCAGGAGATATTAAGGACCGGCCCTTGGATACCTGAATACTATATTTCGTCCGACAACCCCAACTGGCCCGGAAGGGGGGAATACCCTCTGCTTACGGCTTCGGCCGGCTGGACAAGGTTCGTCTTCCAGAACTATTTCTTCGGCGTCAGGGGAGAGCTGGAAGGCCTCAGGATCGACCCCTGTCTCCCGTCGGCGCCGGCTTTCGCGGAAACCGGGCTCGCGATCCACTTCAGAGGCGCGGAATACGACATAAAGTTCCACAACACGGCTCTCAAGAAAAACACGTCTGTAAAAAAGATAACCGTTGACGGCAACGAGATAAAGGGTAACCTTATCTCGCCGTTCAAAGAAGGCAGGCACACGGTAGACGTGGTTTTGGATAACTGATCATGATAAAATTCGGGACGGACGGCTGGAGAGGCGTAATTGCCGATGATTTTACCACAAGCAACGTGCGTATAGCCGCTAAAGCGATAGCGAAGTACGCGGTTGAGAAGTCAGCGGGGAAACAGCCGCTTTTAACGGTTGGATACGACACCAGGTTCCATTCGAAATACTTCGCCCAGACGGTCGCGGACGAGCTTTCAAAGAACGGCTGCAACGTCGTGATCGCGGAAAACTGTATAACCACGCCGGCGCTTTCTTCCAGTGTTGTTGAATTGAAAGCATTTGGCGGGGTAATGATCTCGGCGAGCCACAACCCTCCTATATTCAACGGCATAAAATATAAAACGTTCGACGGCTGCTCCGCGCCCGAGAGTGTCACAAAACGCTTCGAAGAGCTTCTTGGCGCGCCTGACGGAAAAGCGGTAACCCCTGGCAAGATCGAGAACAAGGACCTTGTCAAAGGCTACCTCAAACGGGTCTCCTCAAAGATTGACCTGCGCGCCATAAAGCGTAAACACTTACGGGTTATAGCGGACCCCATGTACGGCCCGGGCGCCGGTTTGTGTAAAACACATTTTAAAGAATTCTAATATAGAGCTTATAGAGATACACTCGAATCCCGACCCCATGTTCGGCGGGCTCCATCCGGAACCCATCGAAATTAATTTAGCCGACCTCAAGAAAGAGGTTAAGCGCAGCGGCGTCGCGGCGGGCCTCGCAGTAGACGGCGACGCGGACAGGATAGGCGTAGTCGACGAGAAAGGCACTTATCTAACCCCTCACCAGGTGTTTCCGCTGTTGTTGTACTACCTCTGCCGCTACAAGGGGGAAAAGGGCAAAGTGGTGCAGTCTATATCTCTCGGGTACTTAAGCGAAAGGATAGCGCAGGATTTCGGCCTTAAGTTCGAAGAGGTTCCGGTAGGGTTCAAATACATTGCCCAGAAGATACTCGACGAGAATATATTGATCGGCGGTGAAGAAAGCGGCGGCTACGGCTACGGCGATTACCTTCCTGAAAGGGACGGCATATTAAACTCCATGATGATAATAGAAATGCTCGCCGTTACAGGCAAATCACTTTCGGCGCTTGTTAGCGAGATGCAGAGGAAGTACGGTTCTTCGGTGTACCTTCGCACCGATTTTAAGAATCCCGGCATACCTAAAGACGAATTTGTCGAGAGCATCAAAGCTATTACGCCGGACAAGATAGCAGGTATAAAAGTAAAGCAGGTTAAGGATTACGACGGAGTTGAGTTCGTGCTTGAGGACGATTCGTGGCTCTTGCTCAGGCCTTCCGGCACCGAGCCGCTCGTTAGGGTTTACGCCGAGGCGGAGAACATAGAGAAGACAAAGAAGATAATAGCCTGGGGAAAAAAGGCTTTTTCCGACCTGCAGTCCTGACCGTTACGATAGTTCAGTTTGCGATAAATAATCACAAAGCTCTACCCAGATGATACTGGTGATGTCGTTAAGCGTCACATTATAATTCTGGCTTTCAGCGAAGTTCCTGACCTTTTCCATCGCTCCGCATTCGACAGCCTTCCAAACCATCGACCGGTCCTTGTTCTCAACGATCCTCAGGGCTTGCGATTCCATTTTAATGAATTCTTGTAGTGACATGATGATCACTCTCCTTTTCCTGCTGGTAATATCTTACTTTTAACGATTGAAAAGCCATGAAAACATCGGTGAAATATTAGAGAAATGTGTGATACTCGCGTAGCGAAATTGGGCCCGGATAAAGCGAGCACATAAAAAACGCATTGATAATACAATAAAATAAATCAACCGGCGGGCTGGGTTGCCGAGGCAGTCAAATTGTGATATAATCACATTGTACGCCAAAGGATAAAAGGATATAAATGAAAAGGATATTGATAACCCTCGCGCTGGTATTGTTGGGTGTTGGCGCGCGCCCGGACGTTGTTTTGGCGGGAAGGTTCCCGCAGCCGCTTGGGTATGTTTCCGATTTTGCCGGTGTAATTGACGAAGGATCGCGCGAAAAGATGTCGGCCGTCGCCAAAGAGCTGGACGACAAAACCTCTTCAGAGATAGCCGTAGTGACGCTCAAGACCATCGGCGACGACAGCATCGAGCAGACCGCGGTAGACCTCTTCAAAGAGTGGGGCATAGGAAAAAAGGGTAAAGACAACGGTGTGCTTCTCATAGCCGCCTTGAACGAAAAGAAGGTCCGCATAGAGGTCGGTTACGGCCTCGAAGGGATATTGAACGACGCAAAGTGCGGCGCGATAATCGACACTTATATCCTCCCGGATTTCCGCGCGGGCGCGTACGGCAAGGGGCTCGCGGCGGGCACGAACGCCGTGGCTTCAGTTATCGCCCAGGACGCCAACGTCCAGTTAACAGGTGTTGTTTTGGTCCCTGTTGAGGAAAACCAGCCTCAGCGCGGCAGCTGGCATCGGTGTCATATTAAAACTTATTTTCCTTGTGATAGCGGTAATTGTATTTATCCGTCACCCGATATTATTCCTGCTGTTTTTTGGCGGCAGGGGCCGCGGGTCCGGGAGGCGGCGGTTTTGGCGGGGGAGGCTTCGGCGGTTTTGGCGGCGGCATGAGCGGCGGTGGAGGCGCGTCCCGCGGCTGGTAAACGCGATTTGTTTACTGTTGTCATTTCGGATTTCGAGATTCGATATTAGAGATTGCCTCTTATAAGGAGCGGTTATGGAAGAAAAACTTCAAGCCATGGTGGGGAAAATAAAGGAAGCTTTCGGCGATCAGCTTAAGTCCGTGATGCTTTACGGTTCAAAAGCGAACGGCGATATTGGCGGCAAGTGTTCGGACTATAACACATTGGTAATATTGAACGACGCGAGCTTCGTTAACCAGCAAAAGCTCGCGCCGCTGACGGCGGACTGGATAAAGGCAGGCAGCCCGCCGCCCCAGGTGTTCAGCGCCAGAATGTTCGACAAATCAAATGATGTGTTCCCTATAGAGTTCCTCGACATGAAAGCCCATCACAAGGTTCTTTACGGCGACGACCCGCTTCAGGGCGTCAAGGTAGACATGAGCAACCTGCGCCACCAGTGCGAGTTCGAGCTCAAAGGCAAGCTGCTCGCCCTCCGGCAGGCGTATCTCGCCGCCCGCGGCAAAGAGTCGAGGATTAAAGAGATCATAACTGGTTCCATCTCGTCGATCCTCGTGATACTTCAGCACAGCGTGTGGCTTTTAAACCAGGAGCCGCCCGAAAAGAAGCTGGAAGCGCTCGAGGTCATCAGCAAACACGCGGGTTTCTCGCCGGACGTGTTCGTGTCGGCGTACCGCCTCAAGAACGGCGCCAAGGACGACCTTAACAAAGATACCGAGCGCCTCATGGGCGAGTACCTCACGCAATTAGAGAAAGCGGTAAATTTCATGGACGATCTAAATTAATTCAAGAGGAGACAATGTTATGAAGAAGCTGCTCGATTGTTCTTGGTGTTGTTGCCGTAGTTGTTATTATGATCGTTGGAAGCTGTGTTAGCATGTACAACAGCATGGTAACCCTCAACGAGAGCATCACCGGTGCCTGGTCGGAAGTTGATAACCAGCTCCAGCGCAGGAACGACCTTATACCGAACCTCGTCAACACGGTGAAAGGCTACGCGAGCCATGAAAAAGAGATATTCGAGAACATCGCCGCCGCCAGGGCCAAGCTTGCCGGAGCCCAGACCATAAAAGAAAAGATCAACGCTAACCAGGAAGTTGACTCGGCGTTGTCGCGCCTGCTGGTGATTGTCGAGAACTACCCCAACTTAAAAGCTAACGAGAACTTCATAGCCCTGCAGGACGAGCTCGCCGGGACGGAAAACCGCCTCGCGGTTGCCAGGCAGAGGTACAACAACGTTGCGCTCGCGTACAACGTCGTCATCCAGCGCTTCCCGGGCAGCATAATCGCCGGGTTCGGCCACTTCGAGAAAAAGGATGTCTATTTCAAAGCCGAGACCGCTGCCAAACAGGCCCCGAAAGTGGCGTTCTAAATTAGCCTAATGAAAAAGCTGTTTTTATTATTAATTGTGTTCCTGTGCCAGGCGCCGCTTGGCGCTTTCGATGTCGTTGTTATGCCTTCAAAACCCGCAGGAGGCACAGGTTTTTTGCTGACGATATCCGGCAAAACCACCGGCTACTACGAGATAACTTATAACGATAAAACCTACCGTCCCTACGAAGCGGGCGAGGGCAAGGAACATATATTCCTGCCGGTAAAGATAGACGACGCCGGCAACAAAACAATAATAATTAAGGATATCGTCGGCGGCAATACTTCCGGTCAAAAAGCGGCCAGTATTAAAGTTGCCAGGCGCAAGATACAAGCCATCAAGCTCATGGAATCTGACGAAAAGATGCGGGCCGCCGAGCCAATGGTAGAATCCCAGAACGATCTCGTGCTCAAAACACTGCACACAAAGACGGATGCCAGGCTCTGGACCAAAGGTTTCATCCCGCCGGTAAAAACGAAAATATCCACAAAGTTCGCGCAGCTGCGCAAGGCGACTACTTACCAGTACTACCACAAGGGCATCGACTATTCGGCTTCAGTGGGCACGCAGGTAAAGGCTGTCAACAGCGGAAAAATAATCTTCGCGCGCAGCTGGCCTCAGCGTTTACGGCAACATAATGATGATAGACCACGGGCAGGGCGTGGTCAGCTGTTACTTCCATCTCAACAAGTTCCTTAAGCAGGAGGGCGACACGGTCGCCAGGGGGGAAGCGGTGGCCGAAACCGGCAAGTCCGGCTGGGCTACGGGCCCGCACCTTCACTTCGGCATCTACCTCCAGGGCGACGCCGTCGACCCGCTCTGGTGGATAAAATATTCAAATAAAAAAGCGGTATACAAAAGTTAGTTGAGCTTGTGCCATTTTAGGATTTGAGATCGTTGAAAACCCATTAAAACAAGCTGTCTTTGCGAACCCCCTCCGAAGAGGGCAGGCTCCGGGTGAAGTCGAAGACTCTCCAAAAGCATGGAGAGCAATCTCGTCTTCCATTGAGTTAATTGATAAACCCCTCAATCTTGTCATTCCGAATCCCGCAAGGCGGGAAGAGGAATCTTGGTTTCGACGTAAGAAAGATTTCTCCCTTCAGTCGAAATGACAGCAAAACAGGTTTTTCAATGAGCTCATTTTAGAAATTATTTTTAGGTATTATTTTGTATTAGGATTTAGAAATTAGAAATTGCTTTTAGGTTGGAGGTTCCCATGACCAAATTCACCTTATTGAAAATTATAAACCCTCTGTTGTTCCTGTCGATAGCCGTGCAGGCGTCAACAGGCGCCGCGATGGCGCACGGTTTCGGGCTCGACTACATGATGCAGATAGCGCAGACGCACAAGTATAACGGTTATGTATTGGTCACTCTTGCCGCAGCACACATATACCTCAACTGGGCGTGGATAATGGCCAACATATTCAAGCGCGGAGCGTAAGAGAAAACACATGCCGGCGGCGGTTAAGCGCTTATCATGAAAAAGACCAGCTCAAGTATCAACATCAACGGTTTCAGTGTTCCCAAAGAGATATTCACCCGCAAGTTCGCGCCGTGCGACCTCAGCGCCTGCCGTCACGCCTGCTGCCAGCACGCCTGCATGATGGGCGAGATAAGGATAAACAAAATAACCAGGCTACTGCCAAAGCTTTACCCTCTCATGCGCGAGGAAGCCGTGCGGGTGGTAAAGAAAAAGGGTTTTAGCGTCGGCACCGCTTTCAAGAGGTTCGACATGGACCCTACCCACAAGCACTACTATTGCCGCACCGTGAGCAACAGGTGCGTGTTCCTCAGCTATAACGACAAGGGCGGCTGCGTGCTGCAGAAATACTGCAAAACACATAACATGAAGTACCAGCTTAAGCCTGAAGGCTGCTGGGGATTCCCTTTCGATCTTATCGGCAAGCGTCTCGCGATATACAAATGGAAGAACCTTCCCTGCCTTAACAACAAAAGCCGCAAAGCGCCGCCCATATATAAAACCTGCAAGATGGAGCTCAAAGGGTTCCTGGGGGAAGAAGGCTACAAAGAGCTCCTTCGCTCCGCGCCCCGCGTTTGAGCCGTTTGTTTTAGTTAATATTTTGTCATTTCGATCCCGCCTTGGCGGTAGAGAAATCTGGCCTTCCGTAAGGGACAAGATCCCTCTCCGCCTGTGGCGGATCGGGATGACCAACCCGTAGTTAAGTGTAAAGGAAGTTAAAATATGGAAGAACAAAGCTCAGCCCGTCAACTATTATTACGCTGGCTCAACTCGGTCATGGCCGACAAGGTGTTTTTTACGGCCATAATCAACGATAAGCTTACCAAAACCATCGGCTACTCCGATGAGGAACCGATCAACAACCTTGTCAGGATAATGCGCAACGCCTCCAAGGGGCTCGTAGGCGCGGATATCTCCTCCGGGCGCATAACCAACATACTGATAGAAAAGAAAGGCGGCCTGTGGAAGATAATCGTTTTCAAGGAAAGACTCTCCGCCAAACCTCCGCCGGTCTCCTGAACCCCAACTAAAAAAGACGGTTATCGCCCGCGGGCACGCGGGCCATAAACCGCCTTTTTGTTCTGCTGCTGGGCTTACATCTTCTGCTTTTCACCCTTCATCTTGTTTTTGTGCTCCATCATCATCGCGTCATACTTTGTTTGCTGGTCCGGCGTAAGAATCGCCTTTATCTGCGAGTTCTCAGAGTCGTGCATGGCCTTCTCATCGGCTTCCATCTTCATCATCATGGCCTTTTTCTGGTCTCCGGTAGCCTTGAGGATGTCGGATACTTTAGTAGCCTGGTCCGGGGTAAGCGACAGGGTCTTGGTCATCATTGTAAGCTTATCGGCCTGCTTTTTGGCCATCTTCTGCTCCATGGACGTCTTGCTGTCCTTACCCATTCCCATATCGTCAGCGAGCACCGCGCCGCAGATAAGCGTGGATAGGGCTCCGGCTAGCGCTATTGATATCAATTTATTCATATTTATCACCTCCTTTTTGAAAATTTGCCTTATGCGGATATTTTATAAATATCAGCCCCAAAATCCGCTGACCGCGATCCGTAAAACCCTGACTATTTTCCTTGGTCAGCAGTTGTTTCCGGCTATGAATAATGATATAATTCCTGGTAAACCCCGTTAGAGACAACGGGCGCTTCGCGAATAAAGATGGCACCATTACACCGTCATCTAACAGCATGGATTCAAACGGCCAGCGGGAGCTGGCGGCATTCTCTAACGGGGTAAAGAACACCATCGCATCCACAAGTCTAATAAAACAGATAGGGGGAAGCAAAATGGCAACGATATCAAAGGACATCAACAAAGAGCTCAACATTGCTATTTACACGGTGCACGGCGTAGCCGGTTACGATGACATACGCGCCGAGATAGACAAATACTACAGCGGCCCGCTTACAAGGTACGTCATCTGGGATTTCTCTGAAAAAGGCACCGATGTAAACCTAAAACCGGACGAAGTTAGAAAGCTTGCCGATGCCGTTTGCGCCCAAAGTAAGGCCCGCCGCGGGTGTTACGATCTGCTTGTCATCCCTAATAACATGCAGTACGCTCTCGTCAGGATATTTATAGCCTACATCGAGATAAACAATAATCAAGACGGCGACCTGAAAACGGTCATGTTTCACAAGACCAAAGACGCCTATAGATGGATCCACGAAGAAATGATGTTCGGTAAAACCGACTGGCTGTTGCCTCCACGCGAAGGCTCAGTTGAAAAGCCGTTGATGTAATGGTGATTAGCTTACTCCCTACATGGGAGAGGTCTCCGGAGGCGACTCGCCTCTGGCGAGATTGAGGTGAGGGAGGGTTTTGTGAAGACCATGCGAAGCAAGAACCGCCAAAAAGGCACATCGTTCATCGGGATATTAGTAACAGTTGTTATCCTCGCGCTGCTCTACATGATGGTCATTAAGAAGTACCTCGCAAACCCAATGAGCCAGGATAAAGAATCCCAAAAAGCCCTCGAGGGGCAGGGAATAGTAGTTAAGAACCTACCCGATGCCGTAGCCAAAGCTCAGGAAGCCGTCGATAAAGCGAACAAGGCAAACAACAATATCGAAGCCCAGAGCGCCCCGCCGGGGGAATAATTTGAGCCTGATACCATTTCTACAAAGCCTCGTTATGTCGGCTTTTTAAAATACTAATAATGGTTGTCGTTTAGGTTGTCATTTAGGTTGTCATTTGATATACTTGAACCATGCCTTTTAAATCAAAATACCACATTACCCATAAAATACTTAATAATATTTCTCGTATATCCTCCGGCAGAGAATTTATTGAGCATTCCAAACTGATCCCCAAATGGGAACTAAAACTAAAAAAAGAAGCACGTATCCGCAATGCCCATTCATCAACAAGCATTGAAGGGAACCAGCTTAATATCCAGCAGGTTAAGGACCTTTCAGAAGGAAAGGAGATCGTCGCTGTCGCCAAGGACAAACAAGAGGTTATCAATTACCTTAAAGCTCTTGATTCCATGCCGAAATACGCAAAAAAGGAAAAAATAGACATTCCGCTTTTTCTTGAAATTCACAACACCATCACCACGAACACACTTAGGAGCGATCTGGACTGTGGTGTGTTCCGCGATAGGCAGGTATTTGTCGGCAGGCGTATTTTTGACGGCACGGGATTCAAGGAAATAGTTGAATACATGCCTCCGGACACAAAAGACGTCCCGGGTCTTGTAAGAGATTTTTTGGATTGGCTAAACTCTGAAGAAGCAAAAAAAGTAAATCCTGTTATTTTGGCCGGCATCATTCATTATGAAGTCGCGCGGATACATCCGTTTATTGACGGCAACGGACGTACCGCAAGGCTCATGGCGTCGCTGATATTTTACACAAGCGGTTTTGACCACAGGAGATTCTTCGCTCTCGATGACTATTATGATGAAGATAGAGCTTCATATTACGCCGCGCTAAAGACAGTCCAGCACGGCAACGGAGACATTACAAAATGGCTTGAATATTTCACCGACGGTGTTTTGTATTCGGTTGAAAAGACAAAGGAACAAATAGCCAGAATAGGCCTTTTCCCGAAAGCCGGCTTACGGGAACAAATAGAATTGACGCAAAAACAACTATCGATACTTGAAAAAATGCGTGGGAAAGGCAAGTTGACCAACAAAGACCTAAGGGAAATGCTTGGCACATCACGCCAGGCAATTTTAAAAGAAATTAATAAATTGGTCAGCGCTGAATTGATAATACTTATTGGTAAAGGTCGTAACGCTTATTACAAGATAGCAGAATAATATAAGTATTTGAGTATGTGCAATAAATGCACTGTCACTGGGGGAAGATACCATGAACAATAAGAGTGAATTAGCCGGGCATGGTAATCCGGCAAAGCCCGTGGCAGAAACATTTGAATTTCTGCCACAAGCTGTGGCAGAAATACCATGGGAGCACCACTGCAAAAAGCTATCAATTAGTCAGCAAATAGCTGACCAATTAGGCAACGGGTTGTTGCACAATTGGGCTAGTACAAAAGAAGCGGCAGAAGCCCTCGCGCGGGACAGGGGATAGTAGTTCACCCCGTTAGAAGCAATGGGCGTTTCCGAGTACAAGCTTTCACGGGACTTGCCCGAAAAATTCCGCAAGATACTGCCGTCCGCAAAGCAGATCAGAACCGAGTTTGAGAAAAAGTAGATGTTCTGTTAATATGAACAACAAACTGAATAAACAAATGGACACTCAAAGTACGCCGGCGGGGGAATAATTAGTTCAATAAGTAAAGCCTGACACCGTCACTTATAGCAGTTTGATTTTGATACCAGCATTTCTTTAACGCCCCCAAGAGGAGTTGAACCTTGCTGCGAGCCTTGAAGGCCAGTGACACAGTGCAGGAGTCAAGACCTGACCCCGTGAGCGCCAGATCAAAACCGAGTTTGAGAAAAAAAAGATATTCTATTTAATTAAATATCAAAGTGGATACAATTTCAAAAGATCACAGAAGTTGGAATATGTCGCGTATTCGTTCAAAGAATACAACACCTGAGCTGCGTGTTAGAAAAATATTACATAAAGCAGGGTACAGATATTCTTTATATAATAAGAATTTGCCAAGTAAACCTGATTTGGTCTTAAGAAAATACAGATTGGTTGTATTTGTTAACGGTTGTTTCTGGCATTGCCATAAAGGATGTAAAAGGTCAAATATTCCTAAAACTAATAGAAAGTATTGGATAAACAAAATTGCGAGGAATATTGCAAAAATTAGTCAAAGCAGAAAAGCTCTAAAGAAGTTAGGATGGTCGAGTGTTGTTATATGGGAATGTCAGACTAAAGATGCAAATAAAATTCTAAGGCTATTAAAATACGCTTTAAGAAAGGTGGATGGTAAATGACAAGAAAGAAATATTCAGAACTAAAAAAACAATTTCAGATTAACACGGATAATGAAATTGAGAATGGCTTGGCAATGCTCACACATTATCTTCAAAATCGTGAAAATACAAAATTATCGTATTTTAAGACTGAGGCACAAAAGTATTTAAAAAATTATTTCAAAGTCAGTGAAAATATATCTACTTATACCGCAAATCAATTATTGCTTCCGGTAAAATGGGATGTCCCTTTCCCTCCTCCTGAAAAACCAAAATTTACATTTATTGATTTGTTTGCAGGCATAGGAGGATTTAGAATAGCTCTGCAGGAACTTGGTGGCAAGTGTGTATTCTCAAGTGAGATAGACAGCAATGCAAAAAAAACATATGAAGCAAATTATGGGGAAGTTCCTTTTGGAGATATAAGACAATTTACCGATGTCGGCATTTCAGATAAGGTTCTAAGCGAACGCATCCCTGATCATACTGTGCTTACAGGCGGTTTCCCCTGTCAGGCCTTTTCAATTGCAGGTAAAAGAGGCGGATTTAGCGATACTCGCGGAACTCTTTTTTTTGATATTGCAAGGATAATTAAAGCTAAGAATCCACAGTGTGTATTTCTCGAAAATGTTAAAAACCTGCAAACCCATGACAATAGAAATACATATAGCACGATCAAAAATACTCTTGAAAAATTGGGGTATCATGTTAGGGAGCAAGTTCTTAATAGTATGGAATATGGGGATGTTCCGCAAAATAGAGAAAGAATGTACATAGTTGGTTTCAAGGATTTTAATGCATATAAATCTTTTGAATTCCCAGATGCAGTCAAATTAGAGCATTCGGTAAGAGATTTGCTGGAGCATAATGTAGAAAATAAATATTACTACAATGATAAGCCGCTTTTTGCCCGTATTGTTTCAGGCATAACTTCCATGGAGACTGTTTATCAATGGAGAAGAAAATACGTTAGAGCAAATAAGAAAGGGGTTTGCCCTACTTTAACAGCCAATATGGGCACAGGCGGACATAACGTTCCTATAATAAAGGACAAGCACGGGATAAGGAAGCTAACACCTCTGGAGTGTGTAAGAATGCAGGGGTTTCCTCCATCTTTCATTTTTCCAAAAAGCTCTCCCGATTCAGCATTATACAAGCAGGCTGGGAATTCTGTATCTGTTCCGGTTGTCAGTAGAATAGCTTGCAATATTCTAAAAGCAATGGAGAAATCAAATGTTTCTTGAAAGTCAGGATAGAAAGCAGATTGAATATTACCACAAAATGCTCCAAATCCTCGGTTCATTGTCAAATCTATTTTCAGATAGTCCTGAACCATACTTGGTTTATAGATCTGTCGAAAATCTATTTTGTATAGCCTTTAAGGCTGAAAACAGGTCACGTTCCGATACGCCTGCAGATGCTACAAAAGGATCAATGGGGGTTGGTATTAAAACATTTCGTGATGGCAACGGCAATACATTACAAAAAATTGCTGAGTTTAATGCAGATCATAATATATTTAAAAATCTTCAGGGTGAAGAAAAAATATATAAGATCTCTGAACTTAGAAATGCAAGGCAGGATGCTGCTAAAAGAATATTTAAAATTAGTGATCTAATATATCATTGCGTTTCAAGAAAATCAGGAAAAATCATGGTCTATGAGACAAGTTCGGATAATATTGATTGTGATAAGATAAGAAATGTAAAAACAAAAAACAATGCAATATCATTTTGTGATGGAAAAGACGAATACTCGTTTAGTATTTCAAAAAGCACTCTATATAAAAGATTTTTAACACAAAATGTTAAGATGGAAATTCCTGTTAAAATAATTGCTGATCCTTTTGTTATTATTGAAAAACTAAACATGAATAATATTCTGAAACCCGTTTTTGAAACTGTAAAAGAGCGTGAATATATAATACTTCCGCTATATGCGCATACAAATAAAGACGGTAACTTTATACCGGAAAAAAGCGGGCTTAATCAATGGAATGCGTCTGGTCGGCCTAGGGATCCGGATGAGGTCTACATTCCAATCCCATCGTGGATAAATAGAAGATTTCCTAGATTCTTTCCGAGCAGGGATATTTCCTTTTCTTTACAACTTCCCAATAATGATGTTATGAACGCAAAAATATGCCAAGACAATAATAAGGCAATAATGAGTAATCCAAACTCGGCTTTAGGCAAATGGTTGCTTAGAGATGTGTTGAATTTAAGGAAAAGAGAACTGCTTACTTATAAGGCTTTAGAAACGATTGGTTTAGACAGTGTAATTATAAATAAGAATAATTCTCAAAACTATAGCATAGCGTTCACTAAAAAAGGTTCATTTGAACGGTTCAGAACAGAAATTATAGGAAATGATGAATTGTTAGATTAGTCAAATAGCCTCAAGCACTTACCGAATAACATTAATTTGCCACTGACACAAGCATCAATATCTGGTGAAGTGAGGGGTAAAAAATGAATAAAATTAGGCAACTTACAATCACTAATTTTCGACACCTTAATAATCTTCAGAATATTAAAATAGGTGATAAACTTACGGTTATCGCTGGAGGAAATGGAACAGGAAAATCGTCACTCTTGGGGCTTATCGGACATATATTTGCTTTTCGAGATGATAAAAAAGTAATCATTAGAACTATTGATAATAAATCGTTTGAGACTGAATTTAAAGAAGTATTTAGATTTTCTCCCGTTAAGGATTACAATACCCACTATTCTTATTCCATTATTTTTGCTGATGGTACTTCTAAAGTGGCAGTTTCACGTTATGTTCCTAAAAATAAGCGATTTAGAATAGACGTAGGTGCTCGCCAAAGATATCTAGGAAAAGTTAAATGTCCAGTCATTTTCCTTGGATTAAAAAGACTAATTCCCTTAGCACAAGAAAGTGAATATTCTATACAGCTTTCATTGGATAATAAATTATCGGATGATGATAAAAAGCTATATTTAGATTGGCATAATAGAGTATTGGTTTTGGATGACAAAGTAGTGCCTCAACATATCAAGTCAAGAAACAAAGAAATTTATGCGCCCGTTTGCGAAAAATATGATGCATATGGTAATTCAGCTGGTCAAGATAATATTGCACAAATAATACTAGCATTGCTCTCCTTTAAGAAAATAAAAGAAGAATTAAAAACTGATTACCCGGGCGGGATATTATTAATTGATGAAATAGACACAACTCTTTATCCTGCTGCGCAATACCAGCTCATGAATTTATTACAGAAAGCTGCCTCCGATTATGATTTGCAAGTTATATTTACTACACATTCAATTGAAATTATCAAGTATATGCTGAATCCTGCTGACAAAAGATTTTTTTATTCTACAGAAATTATTTATTTACATAAACCAAGAGGAACAATAGAGGTATGTCAGGAAAAGAGTCAAGTAAATGGCATAATTGCTGATTTACAGCATTTGGCTTACAGAAATCCGGCAAGTAGTAAAATCAATACATATTTAGAAGATGAAGAAGCGAGAATATTCTTCAAGGGTATCATTACATCTGACATAAAGGCGCAATTAAAAATTAGTAGCTTTAATTCAAGTGGAAATTTCTATCAAACTCTTCTTAAGGGTTCTTTCCCAGAATTTAAAACGAGTTTAATAGTACTTGATGGCGACAAGTCTACTGATATTGATATGAAGAAAAATAGAAGTATATTGTTTCTTCCCGGAGTAGTTCGGCCTGAAAATGTGATTTATGAATTTCTAAACGGATTGTTCTGAAACTGATACATTTTGGTCTGCAAATCTAGGCGGATATAACAAACAAGTCTTTTTACGTAATGCCCCTGCAAATTTAACGGATAGAGAAGTCATGAAGAGATGGTTTAATAATGAAAAAACAAACTGGGGGTATGGCTGTGGTAAATTATTGACAAGGTGGAAATACAGTAACCAAGAAATTGTTGATAAAATCTGTGTAGATTTAAGAAAAAAAATAGAAACAATAAAAGCTTTATCATAGAGTAAAGAAATTATTAGAAATAGTGAGTTTCGGTG
>CAWCFT010000004.1:0-434690 GCA_963794945.1 Endomicrobiales bacterium | reverse complement strand
GTGCCTGACACCTGGTTCGGTTTACGTATTGCTAACGTTCCTGCCAGCGTTGGTTCTGTCCGTTGGGCTGGGAAAAACTTCAGCGCCAAACACCTGCATAAGGGATTTTCTGTAGGGTTTCTGGTTATATGATACCTTTACCATATATACAGTGCACTTAAGCCCGAACAAATTGCAGGCGAGGCTGAGCGCCGAACCCCACTGGCCGGCTCCGGTCTCGGTGGCTATCCTTGCGACACCTTCCTTCATATTATAGTAGGCCTGAGCTATCGCAGTGTTGGATTTATGGCTTCCGGATGGGCTTACGCCTTCGTACTTGTAATATATTTTCGCAGGTGTTTTCAACAGTTTTTCAAGCCTTTTCGCCCTGAAAAGAGGCGAAGGGCGCCACTGCTTGTAAATGTTCCTGACTTCTTCGGGTATCTCTATCCAGCGTTCCGTTGAAACTTCCTGCTTGATAAGTTCCATCGGGAAAAGCGGAGCAAGGTCTGCCGGGCCCATAGGTTGTTTTGTTGCCGGATGCAAGTATGGCGGAAGTGGCTTTGGAAGATCTGCTTGAATATTGTACCATTTTTCGGGTATGTCTTTCTCGGATAATAAGATCTTGATCTCGTCCATTTGTAGCTCCTTAAATTGCAACAAACTAAACCCAAAATCCCTAACACACAACCTCAAAAACATAAGTTAAAAAGGAATTGTGGATATTATTTGCTGGTTATTGTTATATTGGTCATTGGATTTGGTCATCATCCCTTTGATTATTCTTCCAGTTCCTGGTTCCAATACATGTGTCTATGAAGCGCTGCCAGGTAGTGCGCATTTTTACAGGAGATTGAAGTATGAGCGACATGTTTCCCCGCCATTTTGGTTTGGATTGGGTTTTATTAATAGTTTCATCCCGGCCTCATCTGGAAGTTTGTCGGCTTTTTTAAGGTTGCATGGCACACAGGCGGTTACGATGTTATCCCAGCCGGTCTTTCCGCCGCGGCTTTTCGGTACAACGTGTTCGAGGTTCAGGTCTGCGGAACCGAGCTTCTTGCCGCAGTAGCAGCAGCGGTATCCGTAATGCTCATATATATTCCTGCGGGTAAATTTGACTTCGGTTGTGGGAAGGCGGTCGTAAAGCTTCAGCGCAATCACTTCAGGTATGGCTATTTTAAATTTGGGGGTATTGACAAAGCCTGCGGGATGGCTCTGGATGATACTCGAAAGGTTGCGCCAGTCTTCAAAGGAGTAGGTTTTATAGTCTCCGTCAATTACAGAAGCATGTTCCAGGTAGACAAGGCTGAGCGCCCTCTGCCAGGATGTTATCTGAACCGCATAGAAACTTCTGTTAAGCACAAAAACGTCGCTGCTCATTATCTGCAACTCCGCGGATAACCTAAACCTTGAATTTGCAACAGTTTTTTTAAAACTCTGAAATAATATTTAGGCTATATTTCAAATTCAAATATCCGCTACTACTCAAAATACCCGGAATAAAATCCGGAATATATTCTAAAAATGTCACAAAATTATATATCTTTTGTCATTTTTTGTCAAGAACGAACACACAAAATAACGCAATTTGCGACGAAGATTTGTTTTCGCAGCGGTTACGCCGATTAAAATAAATTATTTTGCCTGGAATAAAACGAGGTTTTCGGCATTTATAAAAATTTATCAAAAAACCTTTCACAATACCAGCTGTTTTGATTAAAAATGCTATATTTTGCAAATAAATAAAAACCCTTGACTTTTGTTTAAAATTATATTATAAAATTAATACATTATAGACATTGCAGATATCAGTTCAAGCATTGTACATTAAGAGAGGTGAGGTTCATGAAAAAACCGGATGTGGTTAGAAAAGTGGCAGAAGTTTCCGGACTTACGCAGGGAGATGCCTCAAGATCGATCAAGGGACTGGTTAAAGTGATCCAGGACGCGTTGAAATCAGGTGAAGTGGTATCGCTTTCCGGGCTTGGGTCTTTCAGGTCAAAAGCTCGTAAAGCACGCCAGGGCAGGAACCCCAAGACAGGTGAGATAATCCCAGTGCCCCCGGGAAAGAAGGTTTCGTTCAAACCGACCACTACTCTTCGCAAGCTTATTCAGTAACAGCCTCTCACGCGCGATATATGGAAAAAATAAAGATCCGGGGATTGGTCTACTGCTCCGGATGGATTTTCCTCTCCTGGGGTTTGATAGTAACCGCGAAGGGTTTTTGGGACCTCTTCTTTGGCGAGCCGGAAGCCAACCTCTATTCCCCTCATAAATGGGATTTCATCACAATAAGCCAATGGCGCAACTGGTCCGGTTTTGAGATAACCTACGGGCTCGCCTGCGTCTTGATAGCCGTTGTTCTAAGGGCGTATGCGAAAAACACTCCGGTATATATAGAGAGAAAGAACGCAGTGTAAATATGTTCGTGTCCGCCGGAGCCTGTTGCTGGCTGGCGGATATCCGTCTCCCGCCAGCGTTTTGCCGGCGGTCAGAACCGGACCCCACAGATTAAATCTTTGATTAATCTGTGTAATTTTTTGCAAAAAGCAGGCCAAATTAGATATAATAGACAAGAAATAAACAGGCGGGTACAATAAAATGGAAAAAATAATACCCTCAAAAAAGATCAGGTCGCTTCCGCCGTATCTTTTCGCGCGCATAAACGCGTTAAAGAACGAGGTTTCAGCGAAAAAGCTGGATGTCATCGACCTTTCTATGGGCAATCCCGATATGCCCACTCCCAAACACGTCATTGACAGGCTCTGCGATACCGTGCAGAACCATCACAGGACGCACCGCTACCCGCAGGCCAAGGGCATGCCGAGGTTCAGGAAAGCCGTTTCCACGTGGATGCAGACAAGGTTCAATGTTAGCCTCGACCCGGAGTCTGAAATGATAGCCCTGATAGGCTCAAAAGAGGGTGTTGCCCACCTTTGTATGTCTTATCTTGACCCCGGCGATATCGCCCTTGTTTGCGACCCGTGCTATCCCGTGCATTTTAACGGTGTTGTCCTTTCCGGCGGTGAGGTTTATTCAGTGCCGCTCCTGGAAGAGAACAAATTCATTCCCGAGCTGGATAAAATTCCCGAAGATATAGCCAAAAAAGCCAAGATATTCTTCATGAATTACCCTAACAACCCTACGGCCGCCGTTGTGGAAGACAACAGTTTTCTGGAGAAAGCCATAGCGTTCTGCAAGAAGTACGAGATACTGCTCGTGTACGATAACGCTTATTCGGAAGTGATTTTTGAAGGATACAACGCGCCTTCCATTTTCCAGTTCCCGGGCGCTAAAGATATCGCCCTGGAATTCCATTCGTTTTCAAAGACATTCAACATGGCCGGCTGGCGAGTGGGCTGGGCTTGCGGCTCGGCAAAACTGCTGGCTCCGCTTGAAAAGTTCAAATCCTTCCTCGACTATGGTGTCCCGACTTTTATTCAGCTAGCGGCGGCAGCCGCCCTTGAAGGCCCTCAGGACTGCGTCAAAGAGCAGATGAAGATATACCAGCGCAGGATGGAAAAAATGGTGCAGGGCCTAAATAAAATAGGCTGGAAATGCGAAAAAACCAAGGGAACAATGTACCTTTGGGTCAAGATACCGGAAAAATTCCAGAAAACAGGCTCTCTCGATTTCGCCGAAAGGCTGCTTAAAGAAACGGGAGTGGTAGTAACGCCGGGTATAGGGTTCGGAAAAGCCGGCGAGGGTTATGTCAGGATGGCGCTTGTCACGCACGACAACCGCTTTCATGACGCGCTCCTGAGAATTAAAGAATTCATTAAATAGAAAATATAATAAGGGAATCTAAATGAAGAAAATAATAAGGATAGCGTTAGTGGGCTACGGCACTGTTGGCCAGGGTGTCTATAAGATAATTGAGGACAACAGAAAGGCAATAGAGAAAAAGATAGGCGCCACATGCGAGATAGTGGCTATCTGCGACCTGAAAAAAATACCCCAGAAATCCCTGCATGTCAAAGATTTCAGGGAACTGATAATACGAAGGGACATCGATATCATTGTGGAACTCATGGGCGGCTACGAACCGGCGAGGACCGTCATCGTCGAGGCGCTCAAGAGCGGCAAGCACGTTGTAACCGCCAACAAAGCCGTGCTGGTCAAACACTGGGATGAGATATTTTCTATCGCCGGTAAATATTCGAAGCTCGTGTATTTCGAGGCCTCGGTCTGCGGGGCAATCCCCGTCATACAGGTTCTAAATGAAGGTCTCGCGGCTAACCGCATAGAGAAAATATCCGGCATATTGAATGGCACCACTAATTACATCTTAAGCGAGATGACCAGGGAAAAGATCACGTTCGCTTCGGCCCTTGTCCGCGCGCAAAAATCCGGTTTCGCCGAAGCAGACCCCTCTTTTGACATCGAGGGAATAGACACCGCCAACAAGCTCGCCATACTTTCGTCGCTCGCGTGGGGCGCCTGGGTAAAGCTCGACGATATCAGGACCAGCGGGATAGAAGAAGTCTCTATAGATGACGTGTATTTCGCCAGGAAGTTCGGCTACGTTATAAAACTCCTGGGTACGGCTGTTTCGGGAGATGACGGGCTTGAGCTGTCGGTTGAGCCGTGCCTCGTGCCCAATAAACACACTTTCGCCAACGTAGAAAAGGAATACAACGCTATCCTGGTCCACGGTGATGCGGCCGGCGACATCATGCTCTACGGCAAAGGCGCCGGACAGATGCCCGCTGCAAGCGCGGTGGTGGCTGACATAATATTTCTCTCGCGCGAAGTCGCGAACGGCACCGCCGGCAAGGTCCCCTACATAACTTACGACCCGTCCAAGAGCCCCAAATTAATAGACGATTCGGACAGTGAAGGCTCGTATTATCTGCGCATTGTAACTACCGACAAGCCGGGCGTGCTCTCAAGGATATCGGGGATATTGGGCAAGTTCGGGGTTTCCATAGCCACCGTTTACCAGGAAGAACCCCTTGCCAAGCGCCGCCGCGGGGTCCCCATAATAATGCTGACCCACCGCACAAACCTCGACGGGCTAAACAAAGCTCTTAAGCAGATCGACGACCTCAGTATAACGAAAGCCAAAAGTGTTAAGTTCAGGATAGAAAGCTAAAAATTTTTTAAGCCCATGTCAACCATTACTATTGTATGGTTGACATTGTTATATTGGAGAAATAATGGCTGACACATTAAATATTGCGGATGATATAATAAACGGCCGCAGCCTGCGCAGTGTTGATGCATCGGCGCTCTGGGCATCCGACTTTATAGATCTTCTTTCCGGCGCTAATAAGATAAGGGAACACTTCAAAGGCAAAAATATAAACCTCTGCAGCATAATAAACGCGAAATCGGGAGCCTGCTCGGAGAACTGCGCTTTCTGCGCGCAGTCTGCAAAGCATAAGGCGAAAGTTGAAAAATATCCGCTTGTAAGTTCGAACGCGTTGAACGGCGCGCTCGAAACCGCGGTGAAGAATCAGGCTGGGTGTTTCGGTATAGTGACGAGCGGTAAAGCTCTATCTGAAAACGAAGTCGAAAAGATTTGCGGCTATATTTCTGAGAATAAAGGCAAAGGCATACGCCTTTCGGCGTCGCTTGGCGAACTTGAGTTCGAACAATTAAAAAGACTTAAGGCAAGCGGGCTCAAACGGTTCCACCACAATATCGAGACCGCCGAGAGTTTTTACCCGAACATATGTTCAACCCATAGTTTCTCTGACAGATTCAGGACAGCGAAGTCCGCCAAAAAGGCCGGGCTTGAACTCTGTTCCGGCGGTATTTTCGGCCTCGGAGAAACGCGCGCCCAGAGGGTCGAGTTCGCTTTCGCTTTAAAGGAGCTTGACGCAGATTCTATACCGCTTAATTTTCTTAATCCCGTAAAAGGCACGCCGCTCGCCTGCCAAGAGCCGCTTTCATGCGAAGAGATACTAAAAAGCATAGCTGTTGTCCGCTACATTCTTCCGGATAAAGATATAAGCGTCTGCGGCGGAAGGGAAGTGAACCTCCGCGACCTGCAGTCGTGGATATTTTTTGCCGGAGCAAACGGTATGATGACGGGCAACTACCTCACCACTTCCGGCCGCGGCACGGAACAGGACCTGAAGATGATCGAAGACTTAGGGTTTACCGTGAACTCCCCGAGTCCTAAATAACAGACTCTGTCAAAATCTTTAAGTTGTCATCTCGATCCCGCCGAAGGTCAAAGATGCGCTGTGGCGCGCGGATAGACTTCGCGAAAGATCTTTGTGTGTAATAGAAAACAAGATTTCTCTCCCGTCAAGCGGGATCGAAATGACAAAACTGGGGGAGTAGATTAAAACCCCTCTTCAGATGAAGAGGGGGGAGGGGGAGTTTGAGCCTGTAAGACTTCAGTTTCTGGAATGTAAATTTATATGAAACACAATAAAACCGTACTTATAACAGGCGCCTCCCACGGGATAGGCCGCGAGACAGCTCTCGAGTTCGCGATGGCTGGTTTTAACGTCGCGGCATGCTATAACAAAGAAGCGGAAAAAGCGCGGGAACTAAAAAGCCTGATAGAAAACTCCGGCGGAAAATGCGAAATATTTTGTTGTGATGTTTCCAGCCGTCAGTCGGTTAAACAAGCTGTGATTGCAGTGCATAATACGTTTGGCGGCATAGACGTTCTTGTAAATAACGCCGCCATCTGCCGCGACAGGACAGTGATCAACATGTCCGATGAAGAGTGGGACATAGTTATTAAAACAAATTTAACCGGGCCCATGACCCTAATACAAGAGTGCGCGCCGCTGATGCAAAATGAGGGCGGCGCAATAATAAATATCTCATCTATCGCGGGAGTAAGGGGCAATTACGGCGGAGCTAACTACGCGCTCGCGAAGGCAGGGCTAATCGCTCTAACAAAAACTGCCGCCAGGGAGTTCGGCCCGATGAACATTACGGTGAACGCCGTTCTACCGGGGTTCCACCTGACCGACATGGGCAAAACCATATCGGAAAAGTATGCCAAAAAGATAAAAGAGGAAAGCGTGCTGGGGCTTACCACCGACGTAAAAGAGCTCGCGCGGTTCGTTGTTTTCCTCGCGGGCATGAAAACAGTTTCAGGCCAGGTATTCAATATTGACTCAAGAATGATATAATGTCATCTTAATGCTGTCATCTTGAATCACGCTATAAATTGTCATTCCGAGTTTCGCAAGGCGTGACGAGGAATCTAAGATTTCTCTCCCGCCCAGGCGGGATCGAAATGACACCATAGTATCAAATAGACGAAATAAATATTATTAACAGAGAAACCAATGAGCAACGTAGTCGTTACGGGAATAGGGCTGGTTACGCCGCTCGGGCTCGGGCGCGAAAAAAGCTGGGACGAGCTTTTGCTCGGCCACAGCGCGGTGAGATCCGACGCGGAGTTTCGCGGCATTGTGTCGGCGAGGATCCCCGGGCTTGATATCCCTCCTGAAACAAGAATGCTCTCGATGCTTTTCCTAGCGGCGGTTGAAGCTTTTACCGACAGCGGCGTGAACGACCAATTTATAGACTACTCGCGTTTCGGCTGCACCATCTCCTCAAGCAAACCTAACATCCAAAATTCCAAAGGGAAAATATCTTTCTCGGATATATTTTATCAATCTACCGTCGGCAAAGAAGCCAGAGATATACTACGCCTGCGCGGGCCCATGCTGAACGTTTCGGCCGCCTGCGCTACAGGGGCCGTTTCCGTTATAACAGCGGCCCGCTGGATAGAGGCCGGCATCTGCGACGCGGTAATAGCTGGGGCGGTAGAGAGCCCATTCCACCCGCTTTACCTCTCGGGATTTTCTCAGATGGGCGTGCTCGCGCAAAATTACGCGAAGCCCTTCGATAAGAACAGGGAAGGCTTTGCCCCTGGCGAAGGCGCGGGTGTACTTGTATTGGAAAGAAAAGATATCGCTATACTCAGGGGCGCTAAGATATATGGCGAGATATCCGGCTGGGGTTTGTCTAACGATACATGCAACCCAGTGACATTTGACGGAGCTGGAAAAAGTATTACTCTTGCCGTAAAAAAAGCGACAGAGATGTCCGGCGGAATTTTGCCGGGTTACATAAACGCGCACGGCACGGGCACAAAACTTAACGACGTCATGGAAACAAAAGCATACAAAAAAGCCTTCGGCAAAAAGGTAAGCAAGCTATCCATCTCTTCCACAAAAGCCTCGACGGGTCACATGCTCGGCGCCTCCGGCGCGGTAGAGATAGCGTTCTCCCTTCTTGCGATGCGCGACAACGCCATCCCCCCGACCCTGAACTTGACCGACCCCGACCCCGAGTGCGGCCTCGATTACACACCCAATAAAACTGTTGAAAAAGAAATAACTTCCGCCATGTCCGTCTCGTTCGGCTTCGGCGGGCAGACCGCTACGGTATGCGTCAGGAAATTATAGTGCCGGCTTTAACAATACATATTTGCAATGAGAATGCAAATATGTATTTACATTTAATAATATGTTTGCTATACTTTCCGCAAAAGAGAGGAATTTCAAAATGTATATTAAACGCGCGGAAGAAGAGTTGATCAAACGATCCTTAAAACAATTTCCAGCCATAGCCGTCACGGGTCCCCGGCAAACCGGGAAATCTACGATGTTGAAGAATTTATTCGGCAAAACGCACTTATACGTAACGCTGGACGACCCAATTGTGCGTGAAAGAGCTGAGTCAGACCCTAAATTATTCTTTGAATCCATCGGCCAAAATGTAATAATAGATGAAATTCAATACGTACCGCAGTTAACCTCGTATATTAAAATCGCCATAGATGCCAGAAGGAACGTAAAAGGCAGATTCATAATAACCGGCTCACAGCAATTTCATCTTATAAAGAACTTGGGGGATTCTCTCGCGGGCAGAGTAGCGATATTTGAACTCCTGCCGTTCAGCGCTGCCGAAATAAAAAGCATTCCTGTTTTAAGAAAAAAGCTTATCACGTCAAAAGATATTTTTATTCATTCATGCCTTCGCGGGTCATATCCTGAGCCAAACGTTGAGCCAAAAATCAATATCACCCAGTGGACAGCGGGGTATTTTCAAACATATCTTGAAAGAGATATAAAAAGTATTTTTGGAATAGGCGACCTCAGGGATTTTCAAAGGTTCATGCGGCTTTTAGCGGCTCGGTGCTCGCAAATATTGAATTTAAGCGTCATAGCTTCCGATATAGGCGTTGCTGTTAATACCGTTAAACGGTGGGTTTCCGTTCTTGAGGCAAGCAGAATAATATATTTATTGTACCCTTACCATACCAATTTTGGAAAACGCATCGTTAAATCTCCCAAGGTATATTTTCTCGACAGCGGGCTTGTTTGCTATCTAACCGGCATCCAGAATAAAGAAGTGTTGATGAACGGCCCGATGGCCGGCGCTCTTTTTGAGAATTACTGCATGCAGGAAACCGTCAAGCAGGTAATAAACAATAAAATGAATATTGGACTGCATTATCTTAGAACGAACAATAATCTGGAAGTTGACCTGCTGATAGAAAAGAATATGGTTTTGCATCCTGTTGAGATCAAATTGAATATGACGCCGCGCGTAAGCGACGCTTCAAATATCACGCGTTTAAAAACGGTTTTTAGCAAATTGCCTTTACAGCCTGGCAGGATACTATCGCTTTCAAACGAAACATTTCCGCTAACAAGAGACTTATCGGTGGTTTCATTAGATAATTATATCGAGTGGCTGAGAAAACCACAATAGAAGCAGCTGGTGAAACCCGGTCAAAATGTATTACCTTGGTGAGCACTGAACTTGCCGTCGAGCGCCCGGTAATATGAACAAATAATAGATGCTATTTACAATTTGTCCAAATGACATTGAAAGGCCGGAGAAAGCATAAGATATAAAGAAGCCGGACACGTTTTCACACAAGTGCGGCCTCGATTACGCGCCTTTAAAAACAATTGAAAAAGAAATAACTTCCGCCATGTCCGTCTCCTTCGGTTTCGGCGGACAAACAGCCGTCATCTGCTTAAAAAAACTTTAATGACTAATTTTGTATCAACTTATGTAGTAGCGCGAGTCAAAGATTAATCGCCCAGGTTGTGTAATCTATGTGCAACTATACTTGCATTTAGTGGCACTATATGCTATATTAATTTCATCATGATAAAGCGTAATTTCTGGATTCAACAAGTTCAAGAGTTGTGGAAGCATCGTTCCATTATATGGCTTTCCGGCGTTCGCCGCTCGGGCAAGACCTATTTATGTAAATCCCTTGTGGGCGCAGTTTATCTCGATTGCGAACTTCCGAGCGTAAGAAAACAGCTGGAAGACCCTGAAAGTTTCCTCGGCGAGCATAAAGGCAAAAAAATCGTGTTGGATGAGATACACAGGTTGGCAGAACCTTCCCAGCTGCTTAAAATTGCCGCTGATCATTATCCTGATATCAAAATCATCGCTACCGGTTCATCGTCGCTTGGAGCGACCGCGAAATTTAAAGATACGTTGACCGGCAGAAAATTGGAATTATGGCTCACTCCGATGATTTCGGAAGATTTAGAAAACTTCGGTAATAAATCCCTTAAGAAAAGGCTGCTCAACGGCGGCTTACCGCCGTTCTTTCTGATGGAAAAGCCGTGGGAAAAAGGTTATGAAGAATGGATCGAAGCATATTGGGCAAAAGATATTCTTGAATTATTCAGGTTAGAGCGAAGATATTCATTTTTAAAGTTTATGGAGCTGTTATTTATTCAGAGCGGGCAAATATTTGAGGCTACAAGCTTTACAGCTCCGTGCGAGATAAGCAGGCCTACCGTTCAAAACTACCTTTCCGTTCTTGAGGCAACATATGTTTTTCATATAGTAAGGCCTTACAACACTCACAAGCCGAATGAGATCATCGCGGCCCCTAAAGTATACGCATTTGACACGGGTTTTGTATGCCATTATAAACAATGGACAGAACTGAGAAATGAGGACCTGGGATATCTTTGGGAGCATTATGTCTTAAACGAGATATTCGGCAGGCTTCAAACCTGGGATATTTTGTATTGGAGAGACAAACGAGGGCATGAAATAGATTTTGTTATCAAGACAAAATCTAAAGCAGTTATTTCAATTGAATGCAAATGGAAATCGGATGGTTTTGATCCAGTCAATTTGAAGTCTTTCAGGGCGCAATATGAACAAGGAGCAAATTATGTTGTTTCAAGTGATATTACGGCATCTTTTATAAGAAAATACGGCAATATCACGGTTAAATACGTGAACCTAAATCAATTAATAAATGAGCTTATTGAAATAAAAATATAATAGATATAAAAATTAGCGATGGGGGTTAATTATGCGAATTAATGTACAAATGTGTTTTACAGATAGAGATTATGAAATACAATCAATGTCAACATCTTATTATTTAAAGAAAGAATCTGTTTGTGTACAAGATGGAAATGGTAGATTTTTAGGGGTTGGCGAATCCTTAAAAAATACCGCTGGCGGAGTAACTAAAGAAGAGTTGGAAGCGGCAGGTGTAAAATTAACAGAATTTAATCCTTTCAATATAAATTCATTCGAACCCGAAAAAGCTTCACTAGTAATACGCTATTATATTAGCTTAATACATTTAAATAAGCATAAAGAAAAATGGAAGATAATTCAAAATATTATATTTATGTTTATTGATAAGTACGAAATAAATATTATTATTCCTGCGTACGAGAAAATCAAGACCGAAACAAGACAAAGATTTGAAAATGCAGTTTTGAATAATGGTATGGTGGAATCAATAACCGTTAATCATGGAGTTGTTTTGCTGAAAAATAAGGCCGCAAACAAACCCAAAATACGACCATTTATCAGGATACTTGCTGGTGTCGTTAGTTTACTTATATTTTATGGGGCAGAAATAATTTGGAAACAAGAGCTTTTTTATCATTTTGAGTATAATCATTCTTTTAAAGCTATGATATCAGCAATAATAATCGGCAGTATTTTTGGGTTAGTGGCTTTAAGAGGGAAGTGACATTTATAGATGTAATGTAATAATAGCAATGTATTAATTCTATTCCTATAAATAACTGCAAAAATAAGTGAAAAACTAAACAAGGTACTAACATAAGAAACATTAGCGTTAGACATATAGATATTAGCAGACGTTAAATATGCAGGTATAATAGACCTATCATGGTACTTATGCATTGTCAAGAGAACAAGTTGGTGGAGCTATTAAAATGAAAAGTGAAAATTTTGATCCTGAAGACAAACTCAGCATTACGAACAGCAGGCCTCTTATTAACGACATTCGCAGGTTTATTGCAGAAACCCGGTCCGCGGTTGCCGTAACTGTTAATGCGGGGCTTACAATGCTGTACTGGAAAATAGGTCAAAGGGTTAATAATGAGATACTAAAAAACAAGCGCGCTGAGTATGGGGAAGAGATTGTGACGACACTGTCGGCACAATTGGCACCGGAATATGGGGAAGGTTTTAGCGCTCGAAACCTCTTCAGAATGATAAAATTCTCAGAGTATTTTCCTGAAGAGCGAATAGTCGTGACGCTGTCACGATAATTAGGCTGAAGCCATTAAACGCGTAAGAATGCAGATTGAAATGAAAGGGCTGGATGAAAATAACCATACGAGCCATAAATAATAGGATATTATAATAGCTGCAGGGCGGCATGGGAGCCGCGGGATACTGTATAAGGCATGGCATTCATACGCTGGAAAGAGAACAAGTTTGGGGTGCGTCAGGCGTACCTGGTTCACTCGTATAGGGATGAGCAGGGGCGGCCCAGGCATAAGACTCTGGCCTATCTGGGCAAGACTGGGGAGCTGAAGCCTGAGCATATAGACGCTCTTAAGGCAAAGCACGCTGATCTGCCTGTTCAATGGGACAAGATAAAGCCTGCGGCCAGCCAAGACGCGCACCGTAACGGATACATACGGCATGAGCGATGAAAGCCTGTTGCGAGGCCTCCGCAGCCTGCGCAGGGAGAGGGGAATAACCATCCCTGTAATGCTTTCGGAACTGCGTAAAGCAGGGCTGACTTTTATTCACGAAATGCGCATGGACTGGCCGCTGACAAACGAACTACTTGGCAGGCTTGAGCGGTTATCAACATGCGAAGAATTGCCTGAATGGGTTAGTGGGGCAGGCAGGCAATTGGCGCCTGCTCTGCGAAAAGTACTCACAAATATGTAATTCGTCGTGATGACGAAGTAACTTGGGCACTACAAGGCAAGCAGGTGCGTGGTCGACCACGCAGTAGGTTAGGTACTACAGAATTAGTAGTACTCGGACCGCGAGCCGAAGTTAATTGGGCACTACGTTTTGAGGCAATTTCGAATACCCTAATATCGAAATTCGAAACTGTCTATCAGGTGTTTCCCCTCTTTATTCTCAAAGAGGGGATTAAGGGGAGTTTGAAAGGTGTAAGGCTAAAAACATTGATGAACTCCCCTAGCCCCTCTTTGAACGAAAGAGGGGGGAATTAAATGACCTGCCGATGAGGCATGGCAGGTCAAACGAGTTGTATGTTTAGTGTTAGAGTGATAGCATCGATAAATTTCTCAGTGAACAATCTATGTGTGAGGTGTTTCGTTTGAAAAGTAAAATATTCTGGCTTATCATATTTGCGGCGATCGGGCTCAGGGTGGTTTATTACCACCAGATAAAGGACGACTTCCTTTTTAAAACGCCTATTCTTGACGCCAAGTACTATAGCGACTGGGGCGAAGAGATAGCAAAGGGTGACCTTGTGGGCGCCAAGCGCGGGGTGTTCATGATGAGCCCGGGCTACTCCTACTTTCTGGGCGCCGTGTACAAGATATGCGGGCTTAAAGTATCCGCTGTTGTCGTTATTCAATTCACACTGGGGTTATTAACCGGGCTGATAGTGTATGTGCTGGCAAAGAAGTACTTTTCCGCAGCGGCAGGGCTTGCCGCGATGGCGCTGTTCCTCTTTTACGGGCCGGAACTCTTTTATGAAAGCGTGCTGGTAAAAACAACGCTGATAAATTTCACCAACATGCTTTCGCTGCTGCTGCTTGTTTCCGGCGCGGGGCTTGAGGGGTTGTTATCAGGAGCCTTGCTTGGTTTTTCCGCGCACATGAGGCCGAACGCTCTTATTTTCGCGCCGGTCGCTGTGGCATGGCTTTTGTGGAGAAAAGAGTATTTTAAATCCGTCCTATTTGCCGCGGGCGTGTTCCTGATACTCCTTCCCGTGGGCATAAGGAATTATAAGGTAGGCAAAGAATTCGTTATGACAACGGCCCACGGCGGCATGAACTTCTTTACCGGCAACTCTAAATATTGCCTTGGGCCCTACACTCCGATGTCTTTCGCGCGGACCGACCCAGAGGTGGAACAGGGAGATTTCCAAATCGAGGCGAACCGTATTTCAGGAAAACAGCTTACCCCGGCAGAGTCTTCAACGTTTTGGTACAGGGAGTCTTTCAAGTTCATAACCAAATATCCTTCGCGGTGGCTCATGCTTGAACTCAGGAAAACCCTGATATTTTTTAATACCTACGAGCCGCCCATAAACCTCGATTACTATTTCTTCCAGAACGTTTACCGTTCCGTGTTGTCACAGCCACTGGTAGATTTCGGAATAATACTGCCGCTTGCGGTGCTGGGAATGCTGGTGTCGCCCGCGAACCTTCTTCTGCTTGGTTACGGCGCGGTGTATTTTGCTTCCGGAATAATATTTTTTGTGGTGTCGGAATACCGCTTCCCGGTTGTGCCGGTTTTCTGCATCTACGCGGGCTCGTTCGTCATTTATTTGGGGGCTATTTACAAAAAGAAGGGAGCAACTCTAAAATTTTTTGCGCTTGGCGCGGCTGCGGTGGCGCTCATATACCTTTCGAATTACGATATTTATTCCTCCGTGTTTAATTTTGGCAACTACAAGAGGTCAAATATGGCCAACTCGTATTTCGGGCTCGGCGTGACGTACGAAGGCCAGGGGCTGGAAAAAGACGCCGTGAACGCTTACGAGGCAGCTGTAAACATTATGCCGCAGGCGGGCCCGCTTGTGAACATGGCGACGATCCGTGAAGCCCACAGAGATTATGGAGCCGCTAAAGTACTATACGAGAAGGCTTTGTTGGTCAACCCGTCGTCTACCGAAGCCCTCAATAATCTCGGCGGCATATTTTACAGGGAAAAAGATTACAAGTCCGCGGAAATGTGTTTTAGCCGCGCCGTAATGCTTAACCCGAACATGGAGCAGGCGAGAAGGAATTTGGAACTAACTGAAAAGGCAATTTCTAAACACTGATTTGTAAATCCTTCATAGCGCTGTCATTTCGACCGAAAGGGAGAAATCTTTGTGAAAGATTATAATTTTTACGTCTATCTTCTGACAAACTGGAATAATAAAGTCATGTATGTTGGAATGACAAATAATTTAGAGCGAAGGGTGTTCGAACACAAAAATAAAATAATTGACGGGTTTACGAAAAAATATAAGCTGAATAAACTTGTTTATTATGAACATACAACAGATGTCAACTCGGCAATATCAAGGGAAAAAGAAATAAAAAAATGGTGCAGGGAGAAGAAAAACAGGTTAGTGATCACAAAAAACCCGGAGTGGAAGGATTTGAGTGATGAGTTGCTGTCAGAGGACAAGATCTCTCATCCGCCTCTGGCGGATTCGAGATGACAACAAAAAAATGACTTTCAACGACGAACTTAAAAACCAGCTTGATAAATTAAAAGTTGACGGCATGTACCGCGAGCTCAGGGTTATCACTTCCGCCCCGGGAAGGGATATAACCATCGCGGGGAAAACGTACGTCAATTTCTCATCTAACAATTACCTAGCGCTCGCTGCGCATCCGGAAGTAAAAAAGGCCGCGGTAGCCGCCATTGAGAAATACGGCGCGGGCGGGACGTCTTCAAGGCTGGTTGCGGGGACTTTAGATATCCACGCGGAGCTTGAAGCAAAACTTGCGGGCCTGAAGAGAACAGAAAAAGCGCTTGTATTTCCAACAGGATTTCAAACTAACTCGGGCATTATATCTACGCTTCTTAGCGCGGGCGACTGCATCATAATGGACAGGCTTAACCACGCGTCACTGTGGGACGCCGCAAAACTTACCGGAGCCAGGGTGTTTGTTTATCCTCACAGGGACATATCGGGATTGGAGAAAGTCCTCAAACGCGCGAAAGAATATAAAAAGAAGCTGGTTGTTACAGACAGCGTGTTTTCAATGGATGGCGACATAGCTCCGCTAAAAGATATTGTACTTCTCGCAAAAAAATACGGCGCGATAACTATGATAGATGAAGCGCATTCGACCGGGGTGCTTGGCGAAAACGGCAGGGGCCTTGCTGAACACGAGGGTGTAGAAGGCGAGGTGGACATTATAATGGGGACGCTGTCAAAAGCGCTTGGCAGCCAGGGCGGTTTTGTATGCGGCAGCAAAGATCTTATAGAATATCTAGTCAACAAAAGCAGGGCGTTCATTTACACAACTTCCCTTGCTCCGGTGATGGCGGCCGCCGCGCTTAAGGCAATTGAGATAGTTCAAAGGGAGCCCGAACGAAGGAACAAACTAAAAGAATTATCGAACGACCTCAGGGGCAGGCTCGATAAACTTGGGATAAATACCGCGGGCTCCGAAACGCAGATAATTCCCGCGGTTTTCGGAAGTTTGGAGAGAACGCTTGAGCTTTCAAAAAAACTGTTGGGGGCAGGAATTTTGGCGCCGGCTATACGGCCGCCCACCGTGCCCGAGGGCGAGTGCCGTTCGAGGTTTTCGCTTACCAGCGACCATAATGAAAATGACGTTATTAAATTATTGAATTGTCTTAATTAACTCCCCCCACACCCCCTCTTTGCACAAAAGAGGGGGAGATATAAAGTAAAAGAAAAAAACTGTTTCCCCTCTTTATTCTTAAAGAGGGGATTAAGGGGAGTTTGAAACAATAATTATGTCTACAAAGATTTTCAACACCATACAGACAAAAACAATACGGAAAACATTGAGAAGAACTCAAACAGACGCGGAAAGAAAGTTGTGGTCTCGTCTTCGCAATAAACAATTTTACGGCTATAAATTCTATCGGCAATATGGTGTAGGTAAATATATCGCAGATTTTTATTGCCCAAAGTTAAAATTAATAGTGGAAGCGGACGGCGGGCAGCATTATGAAGAAAAAGGGGAACTAAAGGATAGAAAGCGGGATGAATATTTTGCATTAATGCATATCACAGTGGAAAGGTTCAGTAACAGCGACATACTGAAAAATATTGATGATGTATTGGTACAATTGAGCCAGAAACTCCCCCAGCCCCTCTTTGAACAAAAGAGGGGGATAATAAGTAAAAAAAGAGGAATAAATGAACAAAGGTATCTTTGTAACCGGCACCGATACGGGCGCGGGGAAAACTTATGTTTCCTGCGAGATAGCACGCTCTTTGAAGGCTAGCGGGGTAAACGTCGGCGTGTTCAAACCGATATTGACCGGTAATAGGAGCGACGCGAGGATGCTTGTGTCTCGCGGCGGAAACCGGTGAACCGCTTGATGATGTAAACCCGGTGTTCTTGAAACACCCGCTGGCCCCGCTTGTTTCCGCACGGCTCTCACGCAAGAATATCGAGATATCTAAAATAAAGAGCGCGTATAAAGAATTAGAAAAGAAACACGAGTTCATGATAGTCGAGGGAGTGGGCGGGGTATACGTGCCGCTAAAAAAGAATTATTTTGTTTTCGACCTTATAAAAGAGTTCAGCCTGCCCGTGATAGTTGTCGCGAAACCTTATCTCGGGAGCATCAACCACACGCTTCTGACGGTAGAGAAACTCCGTTCGGAAAAAATAAAAGTGGCGGGTATCGTAATGAACTGCCTATCCAACATAACGCTTGCTGAAAAAACAAATCCAAAAATACTTCGGGAACTCACAAAGCTTCCGGTCGCGGTCGTTTCGTGCCGGGGGACAATAGACCTCGCAAAAAATAAGTGGATAACGGGATGAATTATTGATGCCTGTATTTGTCATTCCCGCGAGTTTTTAGCGGGAATCCAGAACAAACCGTTATTTTTAAACTTGACTATTCCCCGCAGCCCGCTCCGGCGGATCTTCGACTTGTTGCGGGGTTACCGAATATATCTTCTCCCCTGGCGGGAGAAGGTTAGGATGAGGGGGCTTAATAAAAAGCTCACTTGAAAGATCACCCTCACCTCAATCCTCTTCCTTTTCGGAGTTAATAATCAACTCCTTAAGGCCCAAAATCTTACCCATCTAGGGCGAGGAAGAAAGATAAAATTCATCTGATACCGCACTACTTGCTGTGCGGAGGTTCAGTGCATTTATTATGGCTCAAATGAAATGGATTCCCGATAACGGAACTCGGGAATGACAAAAACACTAGACGGTTCAATTGGAGAGATATGGATCAAAATGCGAAGGTAATCAAAGACGATAAAAAATACATATGGCATCCGTTCACGCAAATGGCGGACTGGGTAAAAGACGAGCCTTCGACTCCGCTTGTCATTGCCCGCGGGAAAGGGAACTATCTTTATGACACAAAAGGTAAAAAGTACCTTGACGGGGTTTCTTCGCTGTGGGTTACGCTTCACGGCCACGGGAAAAAAGAGCTCGATAATGCAGTAAAAAAGCAGCTTTCAAAAATAGCCCACACGACGTTCCTGGGGCTTACGCACGAGCCGGCGGTACAGCTCGCCAAAGAGCTTATCGGCATAGCGCCGGGCAAGCTTTCCAGGGTATTTTATTCCGACAACGGGTCCACTTCCGTTGAGGTCGCGCTCAAGATGGCCTACCAGTACTGGTGCCAGAAAGGCAACACAAAAAAAACGAAGTTCCTCTCTTTCGTCAATGCCTACCACGGCGACACAATAGGCTCCGTTTCCGTTGGCGGAATGGAAGATTTTCACGCCAAGTTCCGCCCGATGCTGTTTAAAACCTTTTTCGCGCCGTCGCCGTACTGCTACCGTTGCGAATACAGAAAATCAAAAATCAAGAATCAAAGATCAAAAATTAGCAGCTTTGCAAACCACTGCGAGGCAATGAGTTGCGGAGGCGAATGCCTCAAAGAGGCTGAAAAAATATTCAAAGAACACCACAAAGAGATAGCGGCGGCGGTGATCGAGCCGCTGGTGCAGGGCGCGGCGGGGATGCTTGTGATGCCGCGGGGCTATGTAAAGGAGATAGAAAAGCTTTGCCGGAAATACAAGGTGCTGCTTATATGCGATGAGGTGGCGACCGGGTTTGGAAGGACAGGTAAGATGTTCGCTGTTGAGCACGAAGGCGTCAGCCCCGACCTCATGTGCCTCTCAAAAGGTATCACCGGCGGATACCTTCCGCTTGCCGCAACACTCGCAACGGAAGAAGTTTACAAAGCCTTTCTGGGTAAATACGAGGAATTCAAAACGTTTTTTCACGGACACACGTACACCGCAAACCCGCTTGCCTGCGCAGCTGCTCTAGCTAACCTTGATATATTTAAAAAAGAGAACGTGCTGAAAGCGCTGCCGGCCAAAATTGAGCACTTGAAAATAGAGCTTTCAAAATTGCGGGGCTTGAACTGTGTCGGCGACATCCGCCAGAAAGGGCTGATGGCAGGCATAGAACTGGTAAAAGACCTCCGGACAAAGGAAGATTTTCCCGCGAAACTAAAAATTGGAGCCCGCGTTTGCGCCGCCTGCCGCCCAAAGGGCCTCATAATCCGCCCGCTGGGCAATATTCTGGTCCTCATGCCGCCTCTAAGCATAACAAAGCAGGAGATCACATTCGTTATCAGGTGCATACAGGCCGCCCTTGCGGAAATACCGCAGACTAAATCCACAAAGGGAGCTAATCTTGCCAAATGCAAATAGCAGGGATAACTATCATACCGTGCTAATAAATGAATTAAAAAAGATATCCGGCTCAGGTGTGATCATCAACGAAAACGAGATAAGGGATGCATTCAGGGTAGAGCATTACAACAAGGGAGACCTTTTCGTGAGAGAAGGGGAAGTCCCGGATAAAATAGGTTTTATTGTCAAAGGTTTGATGAAATATTATTATATCGACGCAGACGGCAACGAGTGGGTAAAACATTTCTCTCCGGAGAACGATTTTGCCGCTTCTTACGCGGGCTTCCTTTACCAATTCCCTTCACCATACTATATCGAAGCCATGGAAGAGACAGCGGTGCTGTCGATCGGTTTCCAAACCTACAGTAATAATATAGGCGCGTCACTTGCGTGGTGCGCGATAGCAAGGAAATATACTGAAAAGATATATGCCGAAAAAGAGAGAAGAGAGGCGAGTTTTCTGAAAGAGGACGGCGCCGCGCGGTACACAACTTTTTTGGCGGAGTACAGTCATCTGAGGGGCAGAATAAGCTTAAAAGACACGGCCTCATTTTTGGGGTTAACCCAGGTTTCGTTATCACGTATCCGTACGGGTAAAAATAAATGAATTAACAAATGTTAATGCGCTGAGACAAGCTCCTTGCTATAATTTATTAAGAATGCAAGGAGGAAACCATGAAAGAGGAAATCAGCTCGCGTGAGAACTTAACAATCCTTTCCTGTTACATCATCGATGCTTTTAATTCGTCGTCAAAAAAAGAAAAAGGCAGTATACGGCTCGACCTGGAATTCCGGGATGAAAAAATACTTTGTTATTTTGTTTCGGATGGCGATAAGCTGGTCTTTGATTTTGGCTGTATTAAAACGTACGATGTAAAACTCACGGCCAGTCTGTACGACTGGCTTGAACTTGCCAGGGGCAAGTTGAACCCGGTGTGGGGGGCGGTAACAGGAAAACTGAAATTTGAGGGCGACACAAAAGTATTTGACCGAATCATCAGAAAGGATCTGTTGTATAAAATAGGCGTTGAGACAGCCGATCCCCCCGCTGAATTCGAATTAAAACCTCTCAAAAATTGGCATCCGCCGGAAAAAGTTCTGGTAATTAACGGGGCGCCCAGGGGACGTAACGGTTATACTTATCTGTACCTGAACAGGTTCATCAAAGGAATGGCCGGCGCGGGCGCCGTTGTGGAAACCGTTGATCTGTGTTCGGCAAACATTCTCCCCTGCGCCGGTTGTTTCCATTGCTGGAAAAACAATACGGGAAAGTGCGTGCAACAGGATGACTTGAACGCCCTCTACGACCGCTACTACGGTTCCGATCTCATTATATACGCCTTTCCCCTATACTGGGACACCGTCCCCGGCAAACTAAAAAATTTCATTGAACGCGCATTTTGCCTTGAGCACCCGTACATGATAGCCGGGCTGTCAAAAACGCGGCATCCCCGGCGGGTAAAGAAAGAGCAGTCTTTTTTCGTGTTCTCGGTTTGCGGGTTCCCTGAACAATCGCACTTCAACGCGGTTATAGAATATTTCAAGGCGGTCAGCCACGGCGCTCATATGCCGTATTTAGGAGGCATTTATAGGACCGCATGCATGTTCCTCCACAATGACCCCACTTTTTTTAAAACGTATAATCTGGTATTAGATTCCATACAGAAAGCCGGTGAATCGTTATATCGTTCAGGAGTAATAGGACGTATGTTGGAGAAGGCCATAAATACAAAGGTTAAGCCAAACGATTTCCGGACATCCGCGAACAAATTCTGGGAAAACATAGTAGTTTCGAAGATAAACCGTTTTGTTAAGAGTGTCTAACCGCAGGCGTAGATAACCGAACAACGTTAAAATCATGTTCTTGGCCACTCATGAAAGGCGCTCTGGAATTACCCTGTCTAACATGCCGGGCCTCCGGCTTGACTTTTGGAACCTGAAGTTGTAGAATTAGCCGTGATAAAAGTACATCGTTTAAACGGCCAACAAGTAATATTAAACGCCGAGCTCATTGAAAGCATAGAATCGGTGCCGGATACGGTCATAAATCTTTACACTAACAACCGGCTTGTCATAAAAGAATCGATGGACGAGGTCTACGGACTTATATTGGATTATAAGCGCACCATACATAAACCAACCCTAGATGCCCTCGCAAAGTCCACAATCCTCAACGAACAAAAAAAATGAAGGGGCTATTAAAATAGCCTCCTGATTACACAGATTAAAAACAGATCACACAGATTTAGACTTTTTGATTTATCCGTGTAATCTCAGTAATAATCAGCGTAATCGTTTTTAATAAAAAGGAGAAAAAAATGCCTAAAAAGTATGTGTATTCTTTCGGCGGCGGAAAAGCTGACGGAAACGAGAGTATGAAGAACCTGCTGGGCGGCAAAGGCGCTAACCTTGCCGAGATGGCCGGACACAAGGCCCTGAGACTGCCTGTGCCTGCCGGATTTACCATTACAACTGAAGTTTGTACCTATTATTATGAGAACAAGAAAAAATACCCCGCTGAGCTCAAAGCTCAGGTTAAAACTGCCATGGCGAAAGTAGAAGCTATAATGGGCAAGAAGTTCGGAGACGTCAACGACCCGCTTCTTGTTTCCGTCCGTTCAGGCGCGAGAAAATCGATGCCGGGAATGATGGACACGGTTTTGAACGTCGGCCTCAACGACGAAACAGTGCAGGGCCTTATAAAGAAAACCAACAACCCCCGTTTTGCCTATGACGCTTACCGCAGGCTTGTCATGATGTACGCGGATGTCGTTATGGAAAAAGCCGCGGGAAGAGAGCCGGCCAGGGGCAAAGGCATCAGAAAGCTCATGGACGAGAAGCTTGAAGAGCTCAAGCATTCGAAAGGCTATAAACTTGATACCGAGATCTCGGCAGAAGAACTTAAGGGCCTTGTAGCGACGTTCAAGGGAATGGTCAAAACCGAGATGGGCGAAGCTTTCCCTGAAAAGCCAGAAGACCAGATATGGGGCGGAATCGGCGCCGTGTTCATGTCATGGAACGGAAAACGCGCCATTGAGTACCGCAGGATAGAAAGAATACCGGATGAATGGGGAACGGCTGTAAACGTTCAGGCAATGGTGTTCGGCAACATGGGAGATAATTCGGCCACGGGCGTCGCGTTCACAAGGAACCCCGGCAACGGCGAAAATTATTTCTACGGCGAATACCTTGTCAACGCGCAGGGCGAAGACGTTGTCGCGGGTATCAGGACACCGGCCCCTATCAACGACCAGTCCAAGAACGACCAGTCAAGGAACCTGCCGTCACTTCAGAAATTAATGCCGGCTATCTACAAAGAGCTTTTTGACATACAGAGAAGGCTCGAGACCCACTACAAAGACATGCAGGACATAGAGTTCACCATAGAGAACGGCAAACTATTCATGCTTCAGTGCAGGATAGGAAAGAGGAACGGAACCGCGGCCGTAAGAATGGCCGTTGATATGTATAATGAAAAATTCATTGACGCGGCGACAGCAGTTGCCCGCGTTCCTTCGAACCAGCTCGTTGAGCTTCTTCTCCCGATGACCGACCCGAAAGCCGAAGGCGCGACCAAGATAATAGCGAAAGGCCTTCCGGCAGGCCCCGGCGGAGCGGTTGGGCGCGTAGTGTTCTCGTCCCACGACGCAGTGAAGTGGGCGGAAAAGGGTGAGAAAGTCATTCTTGTAAGAGAAGAGACGTCTCCCGAAGACGTGGACGGAATGCATAAAGCAGAAGCTATTCTTACCTCCAAGGGCGGCATGACCTCACACGCGGCGCTTGTCGCGCGCGGATGGGGCAAATGCTGCATAGTCGGCTGCGAAGGGCTTGAAATAGCCGATGATGAGAAATCATTTACAACAAAGAGCGGAGTAACTGTAAAAGAAGGCGATTGGATTACGCTCAACGGCACGAAAGGCACGGTTTACGCGGCGAAGCTTCCCCTGGTTGACCCTGACCTTGAGCACAACGCCTCGTTCAAACAGCTTATGAAGCTTGTAGATAAATTCAGAAAGCTTAAAGTCCGCACCAACTCCGACACACCGAAAGACGCGAAGAAAGCGATGGAGTTCGGAGCCGAAGGCATTGGGCTTTTCCGCATAGAGCATATGTTCTACGGCGAGGGCAGCGATAAACCGCTGTTCCTGCTCAGGAAAATGATCATGTCGAAAACCGTTGAAGAACGCAAGGCAGTCTTGAAAGAGCTTTCAGTTTTCGTCAAAAGCGATATCAAGGCGACCATGGAAGTTCTCAATGGTTTCCCCATAACGATCAGGATGATCGATCCGCCGCTGCACGAGTTCGTTCCCCACAGCGAAGACAAGATAGCCGATATGGCCAAAGAGCTCGGCATCTCCGTTGATGATGCAAAGAAGCGCGGAGAAAGCTTAAAAGAAAGCAATCCGATGATGGGGCACCGCGGAGTAAGGCTCGGAGTAACTTACCCTGAAGTCACCGAGATGCAGGTGAGGGCGATACTTGAAGCTGCGGCTGAACTTGTTAAGGCGGGAAAGAAGGTCAATCCCGAAATAATGATACCCGTCGTCTGCAACGAAAAAGAGCTGCTTGACCAGAAGGCCATAGTAGACAGAATTTATAAAGAGACCTGTGAAAAGTACGGCCTCAAAAAAATAACGTACATGTTCGGAACGATGATAGAGATACCGAGAGCGGCGCTTCAGGCTGGAAAGATCGCTGAAGTGGCCGAGTTCTTCAGCTTCGGCACCAACGACCTTACCCAGATGGGTTTCGGTTTCTCCCGCGACGACATCGGCGGCTTCCTGCTTGATTACATCAACAAGAAGATCCTTGCGGATGACCCGTTCGGGACCATCGACCAGGACGGCATCGGTGAGCTAATGAAAATCGGCATCGAGCGCGGAAGGAAAGTTAAGAAAGACCTCAAGATCGGTATCTGCGGAGAGCACGGCGGAGACCCCAAGTCGGTCGAGTTCTGCCACAAGATCGGCATGAACTACGTTTCCTGTTCGCCTTTCAGAGTTCCGATAGCCCGCCTTGCCGCGGCGCAGGCTGTGCTTAAGGAAACAAGCAAGAAGAAATAGTTTGCACTCTGGCGGTTTAGAGTCAAAAATATAAAAGAAAGAAGCTCTTGGGCGCGTGCTCAAGAGCTTCTTTTTATTTGACCAAACAGCGAAAATATAGCGTTATTTACCCTTATTCTTGGAAATTCCGGGTTTAAATCAAGAAGCCCTCGATGCCTGGCACCGAGAGCTTCTTTTTCACTGACCCGATATATATAAACACCTTAGCGGCTCTATTTGCCGCACGCCTTTCATCCCGCACTTAGTATGTGACGCACATACCTGGCCGGAGAGCTGATAGGCTCAGCGTGTAGAATGAAAATGTTATTTGGCGCTTGACTGCGGCCAGTTTTGATACTGAAAAAACCGAAAAACCCGGTCAAATAACTTTCAATAATAGGCCTGCGCTTAAAACCGGAAAGAAGCAAGGATATGGACTTAATTTCTGATTTGCAAATCAGCTGAACAATTCTATTTTGCCCCATTTCCTCGGCTAAGGCTGTTTGAGCCAAGTTCGCTATAAGGGAGGCGCAAAACAAGCGATTTGTCTCCGTAAATATTGTAAATATTATAACTGCTGAGATTTTAAAATACGTTTTCATTTTTTGATCGGCTTAGCCGGAGCCTCAATGTCATTCTATTAAACACGCCGCGCCCTGACAATTGTGCGGTTACACAAAACGGTGATATTTTTCCACTCCTTTACCAAAAAAACGCCCCATTAAAGTATTCCACCATTCTCGATCTGTTCCGAAGAACGCGGTTCTCCGGGCCGACCAAGGCTAAAATCAGCTAAATGATGACTCTCTAATGGGGCTTTCCATACCCGTGAGGAAATAACGCTGCCGCGCTACTTCCTCTGTTATATAAGATCAATTCTGAGGCATTTTGCAGAACGCCTTTTTCGCAAGTATAATTACAAGCAGAACCAAAATTATTATTACAAGCCAGATCACAAAAAATGAAGCTACCCAGAAGTGCCGGCTGTGCATCATGGGGTGGGCAGTTGACATATTCTGGCCCATCATGGTTCCGCTGGTTATCATAGCCGGGCACATGGGCCCGTAGCCCATCATGCCGAGCCCCATCATGGATCCGGGGCCACAATTTAGATACCTGTAGCCCAGCATTCTTTTGGCGCCCTTCATCAGCGGCGAATCCGAGCCGCCCATCGTAAAATCCATCATTTCGCGCATTTTCTGCGTGGGGTTCATCATGTTCATTATCACGCCGCCCAAAGCTTCCAGCTGTTCGTTGCTTGCTCTGTCAGGGTCAATTTCAGCGCTGCTTTTAACATGCTGTTCCTGCATTATCGCTGACAATTGCTTTTGCATGGACATTTCGTCGTCCCTGGCCGCTGGCAAATACGCTAAAACATGCCACAGTGACGATAAAAAGCGAAGCTAAAAGTGTTCTATTCATTTTTGCGCTCCTTTTCCGGTTCGTAACCATCTGGTATCATCGTACGAAATCAGCCGGAGGCAAGCAATTGCTCCGTTCCACTATTTTCTGACATATTTTCACTAGGCAAGACTGCTGAAGATACATGTGTTAAAACGGCTTGACAACATTTTTTCAAAGATATATTATGGGGCTGTATTTGGCTCAGGAAGGCCTGTTCTTTGCAGGAGGGGAGGTCACCATGTCTTTTCAGGAACGTCGAAGAAAAGAACGCAAGCCGTACATAAACTCTATCGATATCTACTCGCACGAAAACAAAAAAGCGATGGGAAAAGGTTTTATAATGAACTGGTGCAACGACGGGTTCGGCATTATCAGCACCCACCAGTTGCCTAAGGGGGTAAAACTGGTGCTTTTCTGCGACCTCCCAAACGGCCAGGAGTTCGATTTTTTAGGGGAGGTCGTGTACTCGCAGGAAAGGGTTGACTCCAGCGCGTACGGCATTAAGCTTCTGCCGGGCCAAACGCTGGCGCTCGATAGATTTTTGCAGCAGATATCGATAGTATAATATCCTCAAGTATGGTTTGAGATAAAACACGGCTCCCGGCAACGGGAGCTTTTTGTTTTAACTGGGTTGGGGCAGCCGATTATTGCTTCACGCCTGCGTATTTTGTATCATTGGTTGTGCGGTAAAAATAAGCGTGGATGGTGTAAATAATGAGAAGATATTCAGTGTTTTTAATCGGGTTTGTCATTTTTTGCGGCTGCGCGGTAAAATCCCAATACCTTGCCGACAACCTTAAGCCTGAAGACGCGTATATTAGCTGGATTACAATGCGCTCGTTTTCGATTGTGGATGAAAGAACCGGTGTTTCTGACCGTCTTCTTGACCCAAAATTTTTTATGAAGGCGGGGACAAGCGACCGGGTAAGCCCGGCCCTTACGGAAGAACAAAAGTCATTCATAAAGAATGAGGTGCTCAAATATACGGGAAAGAACGGGCAGGGATACGATATAACAGTCTTTGTTGAAAAAGGTGAAAAAGTATTGAGGTCAGAGTGGCCTACAAAATTCGAAGGCGTGAACCTTTCACTTAAGATACAGTTTACAATCGGCGGCGGCACTAAAACGGCTTCTGCGGACGCTTCGCTGGAAATAAAATCGTTAAAAGCAACCGATGAATACATGGACAAAATGTTTCTGGAGACTATAAAAGAATGTATCCATGAATGCTTTGCGGCGCTTAAGAAGCAGCAGGCATAGGCCTCAAACAATTTATAAACCATAGTGTTCAGTCTTAAAGATAGTGAGATGGCTTATAAAAGGCGGAATATTCATGGCGGCGGAGGAGGCTGGTAAACCAGGCAGCCTTTTTTTATCCATAAGGATTTTGTATCATTGTCGGTGACATGACAAGCGGGAAGGCTCAATCTACCATGGGGATAGGGGCAAAAGCCTATTTCGCGCTGGAAAATCTGCCCAAAAACGGTGTGCTTGTTGTTGTTACGCCTGAAGACTACATGTCTACCTGGCATGAAAGCCTGCAGGCCCTGGGCCAGATCTCGGCCAGCCCGCAGATATTGCTGTTTCCCTCCTCAGACCAGTTTGAAAGGATCACAACTCTAAATAAGATAGCAGCATCGCCTTCCGGTATAATAATCACAAGCAATTCAGCCATCTCCAAAAAAACGTTCGAGCCAGATACCCTCAGGGGCGCGCGGCTTGTTTTCGAGAACGCGAAAGTAATGCAGTTCGACATCCTCATCGAATCACTGGTCAAGTTCGGATACTCCCGCATAGATTTTGTTGAAGACAAGGGGCAGTTCTCAAGGCGCGGCGAAGTGCTCGATATCTGGCCTTCCGACAGGGCCCAGCCCATAAGGGTTGTTTTTGCCCGCGACAATATCGAGTCGATCAAAGAGTTCGAGGTGTCAAGCCAGCGGTCGGAAAAGTTCATAAGCAGTTTTGTGCTCGCACCCGCAGGTGAAAGCGGCAACTCCACGCTCCGGGACCATCTCCCGAAGGACACTGTGGTCTTTGATGACCTGGGGCCCGATGAAGAGATGGCGGATGTAGCGCGGAGTTTTAAAAATATTAAGTACGATATCCTTTCTCCGGAATTCGACCTCGCTGGTTTCGGCCTGCTCGGTGGAAATTTCAAACTGTTCTCGGCTGAGCTTGCGAAGTACAGGAAAGACGGCTACAGAACCGTGATATTCGCCGCCAACGAGGGAGAAAAGGAGCGGGTTGAGGACATTCTGCGGGAGAGCGGGTTTTACGGAAGCGGGCCCGAGATATTTACCGGCACGCTCGCTGAGGGTTTCAGCTCTCCAAAAAGGAAGCTCGCAGTATTTACGAGCCTCCAGATACTTTATAAAAAGCGGCCGGTCAGCTTTCCGAAATTTAAGACCGGCAGGCGCCTCGAGGGGTTATGGGAGATAAACTCGGGCGATTTCGTGGTACATGAAAAATACGGAATAGGCAAATATTTGGGGCTGAAGAAAATAGTCCGCGGCGGAGCTGAGAACGAATATCTCTGCCTTGAATACAAGGGCGGCGACAAGCTCTACGTGCCGGTCGACGATTTCAAGGTAGTAACTAAGTACGTGGGGATCGAAGGCCACAGGCCGAAACTTTACAGCCTCGACACCGGCGCCTGGGAGAGGGCGAAACAGAGGGCGAAAAAGGGCGCAGAGGACCTGGCCGAAGAGCTCCTAAAACTCTACGCCGAGCGCAAGAATGCTCCGGGCCGGGCGTTCCCTGAAGACACTACATGGGAAAAGGAACTGGCTGAATCGTTCCCATACCAGGAAACCGAAGACCAGGAACGCGCCATAGAAGACGTTAATGAAGACCTTAAAGCAGCCCGTCCAATGGAGCGTGTAGTTTGCGGCGATGTGGGTTTTGGAAAAACCGAGGTTGCCGTTCGCGCCGCGTTCAAGGCGGTGCAGGGCGCATCGCAGGTAGCGGTGCTGGTCCCTACAACCGTCCTTGCCGAGCAGCACTTCCAGACTTTCTCGGGAAGGCTATCGCCTTTCCCTGTAAAAGTCGCTATGCTGTCGCGGTTCCAGTCTAAAGCCGAGCAGAAAAAAGTGATCGAAGACACAAAAAGGGGCCTGGTGGATATTGTAATAGGCACACACAGGCTCCTGCAGAAAGATATCGCTTTTAAAGACCTGGGCCTTTTGATAATAGACGAAGAGCACAGGTTCGGCGTCAAACAGAAAGAGAAGATCAAATCCTTGAAAAAAAGCGTCGACGTTCTCCTTCTGTCCGCAACGCCCATACCTCGGACGCTGTCGCTGGCGCTTTCGAACCTTCGGGACCTGTCTGTAATAGAGACTCCGCCTTACGGAAGGCTGCCCATAGAAACTCACTTGGGCCCGTACGATGAAAAAACCGTCAAACGGGTGATAGAGGCCGAGCTATCGCGTGGGGGACAGGTATTTTATGTACATAACAGGGTTGAAACTATTTTTTCAAGAGCCGATTACCTTTCAAAACTCGTTCCCGGTACAAAAATAGGCATAGTCCATGGCCAGCTTTCCGCTCACGAAATAGAAAAGACCATGTGGCAGTTCATGCACAGGGAGCTCGAGATGCTTGTGGCGACGACTATAATAGAGTCCGGCCTGGATATACCAAGCGCGAACACGATGATAATAGAAGAAGCCGAGAACTTCGGCCTTGCCCAGCTTTACCAGCTCAGGGGCAGGATAGGCAGGGAAAAACAGAAAGCCTACTGCTACCTTTTCTACACGCCCGAGCAGATAACGGAAGATTCCGCAAAGAGGCTTAGAGCACTGCAGGAGTTCGGCGAGCTAGGCTCGGGGTTCAGGCTTGCGCTTCGCGACTTGGAAATAAGGGGAGCGGGCAATATATTATCCGCAGAACAACACGGTTTCGTGCGCGATATAGGTTTTGAGCTTTATTCCCGTTTAATTGATGAGATGAGCAAAAAGGTAAAAGGCGAGAAATTCGAGAAGGAAGAAGCTTGGAAAACGCAGATAGAGTTCATTCTTCCGGCCCATATACCCGAAGATTACGTTACGGCTGACGACCTTAGGATAATTTTCTACCGCCGGCTTGCCTCGGCTGTATCCGAAGAAGAGATAACAGCTGTGAGGCTCGAACTACAGGACAGGTTCGGGCCAATGCCGGTTGCCTGCGGCAACCTGCTGGATATTTGCGGATTGAGGCTGCTTGCCGAGAAACTTAAGGTAAAAAGCATAATAGAAGATGATGAATACATTACAGTATACGTATCGGAAAAGATGGAGTTTGTAGCCGAATCGGTCCTAAAGCTTGCCAAAGATTATGAAGGTACTATCGAGTTCGTGCGGGGCGAACGACCCGGTATCAAACTTAAGAAGAGCACGTTTAAAGAAAACAATGTAAATTATTTGAGATCATTTCTACGCAACTTGCCAAAATATGCTGTTATTAGATAGCTCAGATCAGAGAATTACTAGAAACGCGCACATATTAAAAATATAGTGATTTTAAATAGAAAATTGATTACGATTGGCCGAAGTGCAAAAGATTTTCGGAATTGACAAAATTGACCTAAATTGTTATGATATCCCTCTTATAAACATGATAAAAAGGACTATTATGCTCACTTATAGGAACAATAGGTTGTTTATTGAGAATTCCAGCGTTGAGGGCCTGGCCGGGAAGTTCGGCACGCCGTTGTTCGTTTACTCAAAAGATCAGCTGATTTCAAATTATAATTCATTTAACAATGCGTTTAATAAAGTAACGCATATTATCTGCTACGCGCTTAAGGCAAACTCGAACTATAATATATTGAAGATACTCTCGCGTGAAGGCGCGGGTGTGGACATTACATCCGGCGGCGAGCTTTACCGCTCTTTAAAATCCGGTTTTAAGCCAAGGAAGATGGTATACGCCGGCATCGGCAAGACAGAAGATGAGATAGAGTATGCCCTGAAGAACAATATACTGATGTTCAATGTCGAGTCAATGGAAGAGTTGAACAGCATCAACAAAACTGCTTTGAGGCTGAAAAAGAAGGCGACAGTAGCGTTCAGGATAAACCCTAATATAGACCCGCATACGCATCATTATATTTCCACCGGCCAGAAGAGGGCGAAGTTCGGCATACCTTATTCTGAGGTAATCGAGTCTTATGTTTACGCTTCAAAACTTAAGGGGATTGATGTTGCCGGGATCCATTCGCATATAGGTTCACAGATAACGGAAGTCGGGCCTTTCAAGGCCGCAGCGGAACGTGTTGCGGGCATTGTCAGGCGCCTCAATAGATCCGGCATAGTTCTTCGTTATGTTGATCTTGGCGGAGGGCTGGGCATACGCTATAACAAGGAAGACGTTCCAACACCGGCCGACCTTGCGGGAGCGGTGCTTCCCGTCTTCAAAGATTTCAAGGGCACTTTCATATTTGAACCGGGCAGGTACATCGTTGGCAATACCGGTGTGCTTGTTGTGAAGGTCATTTACCGCAAGAGTGCCGGCGGAAAGAACTTCCTGGTGATAGATGGCGGCATGAACGACCTTGTGCGCCCTACGCTTTACGAGGCGTATCACGATATAGTGCCGGTTAAGAACCCCGGCAGGTCAAAGGTCAAGGCGGATGTTGTTGGCCCTATCTGCGAGTCGGGTGATTTCCTTGGTAAAGACAGGATGCTGCCCAGGCTTGAGCAGGGTGAATACCTCGCGGTAAAGTGTGCTGGTGCCTACGGTTTCGCAATGTCTTCCCAGTACAACTCAAGAGTAAGGGCGGCCGAGGTTATGGTGGACAGCAGAAATGCCGTTCTTATTCGCGGCAGGGAAACCTACGGCGACCTGGTTATAAAAGAGGTTAAAAGGTGAAGAAGAAAGTTTGTTTCTATAAAATATCAGCGGCGGGTAACGATTTTGTGATGATAGACAATCGCAAGAAGCTGCTTGCCAGGCACATACCCGAACTTGCCCGTAAGCTCTGCAACAGGAAGTTCTCTGTCGGTGCGGATGGGCTGATCCTCCTGGAAGATTCAAAGCCGGCGGATTTCAGGATGCGCTACTACAATTCTGACGGTTCTGTAGCAGCCATGTGCGGTAACGGCGGACGTTCTATCGCGCGTTTTGCGCACCTGCTGGGAGCCGCACCAAAGAAGATGGCGTTCGAAACGGACGCGGGCCTTGTAAAGGCCGAGATACTCGGTAAGAACGTCAGGCTTTCGCTTTACGAGCCCAAGAACGTCAGGCTCGATTTTCCTCTAAAAGTTGAGAAGAGGGAATTCGACGCCTCATTCATCAACACGGGCGTACCGCACACGGTCATATTTCTCAACAGCATAGACAAGGCCGACGTCGTCAGCCTCGGAAGGATGATCAGGTACCACAGGGAGTTCGCTCCGGACGGTACCAATGTTAACTTTGTCCAGAAAAAGGACGACCGCACGATAATAGTCAGGACTTACGAGCGCGGTGTTGAGGACGAAACTCTGGCCTGCGGCACGGGAGTTACGGCTAGCGCGATAATCGCGGGCCTCAAGGGGATAGTAAAGCCTCCGGTGAACTGCGTAACGAAGGGCGGAGACACTCTCTCGGTTGCTTACACGATCAACGACGCGGGTGATTTCCTGTCGCCTGTGTCTAACGTATACCTAGAAGGGCCGGCGGAAGTAAGCTTTGTCGGGGAAGTGGAAATATAACTGGAATATAGGGAAATCAATAATCAAGCATTAAAAATCAAAATTTATGTATCTCACATTGCAAGCGGGATTTATCAAGACTATCCGCTTTGGCGGATACCATAAATTTGATATTTGATTTTGATATTTTAAATTAGGCTTTGGAGGGTTTTATGCGGTTCTCAGGTTCATATGTGGCGCTTGTTACGCCATTCGACAAAAAAAACAAAGTTGACGACAACAAGATAAAAGAACTCGTTGAGTTCCAGATAGAGGGCGGCACCTCGGGCATAATACCCTGCGGAACCACTGGTGAGTCGCCCACGCTCTCGAATGAAGAGCACCAGCACGTTATAGAGGTCACGGTCAAGGCCGCGAAAAAGCGGGTCAAGGTTCTCGCGGGCACGGGCTCGAACTGCACTGACGAAGCAATCGAGATGACCAGGTTCGCCGAGAAGGCCGGCTGCGACGGCGTGCTTATTGTTTCGCCCTATTACAACAAGCCCACACAGAAGGGGCTCTTTCTGCATTTTAAAGAAGTGGCGAATTGCGTCAAGATCCCTGTCATGATATATAACATAGCGAGCCGCACGGCGGTCAATATAGAAACTCCGACGCTTGCGAAGATAGCGAAAGAGTGCGGGAACGTCGTTGCTGTAAAAGAGGCGTCCGGATCGCTGGAACAGATGGCTGCAGTGCACAAGGCCATACCAGAACATGGACATTTTGTCGGGTGACGATGCGCTTACCTTGCCGCTGCTTGAGATCGGCGGCACGGGTGTCGTGTCGGTTGTCGCGAACATAGTGCCTAAGGACGTCGCGGACATGGTCAAGGCTTACCTTTGCGGTGACGTAAAGAGTGCAAAAGAGATCAACAATAAGCTGATGCCGCTGGTAAAGGCGATGTTCCTCGAAACAAACCCAATACCTGTCAAAACAGCGATGGGCATAATGGGGCTTTGCGAAGGGACCTTGAGGCTGCCTCTCTGCGAGATGGAAGAGCCTAACAGGAAGAAGCTTGAGAAAGCGCTTAAGGATTACGGACTTTTAAAATAACAAAACCAGGGATAAGGGGTAAGGGCTAAGTCAGGCTGGATAGGCTTTTGATTTGGTTTTTCACTTACCACTTAATCCTTACCACTTAACACTGAGGTGAAATATGATCAAAATATCAGTTTGCGGAGCAGCAGGAAGGATGGGGACAAGCATCATCGGGCTTGCGAAACTCGATAAGGATATAGAAGTCACTGGAGCCCTGGAGACCGCAGGCAACCCGGCTCTCGGCAGCGGATCACCTTCAATATCGGATGATATATCAAGGGTAATTTCCCTGTGCGATGTCCTAATAGATTTTACAACACCCAAGGCTTCTATAGAGCATCTAGTCGAAGCGATAAAGAACTCTAAGGCAATCGTGATAGGTACTACGGGTTTTTCGGAAACGGAGATGAGCGAGATAAGGGCCGCTTCAAAAAAGATACCCGTGGTTTGCACGCCTAACATGTCGGTAGGAGTGAACCTGCTCTTCAAGCTATCCGAAGAGGCAGCAAAGATACTTCCCGGCTACGATATCGAGATAGTCGAGCTGCACCACAACAAGAAAAAAGACGCTCCGTCCGGAACAGCGGCGAAGCTCCTTGAAATAATCTCACGTGCGCTTGGCAAAGACCCTAAGAAGGCCGGCATTTACGGCAGGCAGGGCATTGTCGGCGCTCGCACCTCGGATGAGATAGGCGTCATGTCGGTCCGCGCCGGAGATATCGTAGGCGAGCACACTGTCTATCTCGCCGGCCCCGGCGAACGGGTGGAACTTACGCATCGCGCATACACGCGCGACACATTTGCCACAGGAGCGCTCCGGGCGGCTAAATGGATCTATGGCAAAAATCCCGGGCTTTACGATATGCAGGATGTGCTGGGTTTTAAATAGAATAGGCTCAAGTGTTCAAAGGTTTTTGAAGTTTTATTGATAGAGCCGTAAAGCTTTGAACATTGAACTTTTCAACCCTTTTAACTTTGTTTTACGGGACGAAAGACTGAGTCTATTCTCTGCGGGGAGAAAAAGCCTTCTTTCGTCCCAAACTAATATAAGAGGAAAAATGAGATATCTTCGTTTCGAGGCCGCAGGCCGGGTACATTACGGTATACTGGAAGGAAAAACGGCCGCAGAGATAACCTCGAACTATTTCGGAAACTTCAAAAAAACCGGTAAAAAGTTCCCTCTTTCAAAAGTAAGGCTCCTCGCTCCATGCCACCCGTCAAAGATAATAGCCATGGGGCTCAACTACATAGAGCACGCGAGGGAGTTGAAAATGCCGATCCCTATGCGCCCTCTTTTTTTCTTGAAGGCTCCGAGCGCGTTAGTGGGGACAGGTGACGCGATAGTCCGTCCGGCTGTATCGAAGAGGGTTGATTATGAAGGCGAGCTCGCGATAGTCATAAAGAAAAAGGCAAAAGACGTCATACCGTCCAAAGCAAAAGAATATGTTCTCGGATACACATGTTTTAATGATGTCACGGCCCGCGACTTGCAGGACTTAGACGGCCAGTGGGCTCGCTCGAAATCGTTCGATACGTTCGCGCCTATAGGCCCGTGGATCGTAGACGGAATAGACGCCGACAATCTTAAGCTGGAGACGCTCGTTAACGGAAAGGTCAAACAGAGATCAAGCACCTCGGACCTCATATTTAAAGTTGACGAGATAGTTTCATATGTTTCAAGGATGATGACACTGATGCCCGGGGACATTATTGCTACCGGCACACCGCCAGGCGTGGGGCCTTTGAACTCGGGTGATAAAGTGGAAGTAAGGATACAAAAGATAGGTGTTCTTTTAAATAAAGTCGTTTAGAAACAGTGATAAGGGATAAGGGCTAAGTGATAAGTGTGGTCGACAGTCCTTTGCTTACAACTATTCATTAACCATGAAAAATTTATTTCAATTGATCAAGGATTTTTTTTCCGATGTCGAAGACCGGGACGAGCCGCGCTACGACCCGGTGCACATCGGCGCGATGATATTGTTCGTGCTGTTCGCCAACACGGTATTGTTCTGGCTTCTCTGGGCGCTGCTTGTGTTCGGAGGCGGTATTCAGGCAAAGATCGTGCCCGCGCTTCAGCTGATATTCACAAAAAAGACCGCGCACGATTTCGGATATATCGGATACCCTTTTGCGATGGGCGTATTTGAAGGCTGGATAACTAACGTAACGGCGTTGATACTGCTCATAGCCGCGATTATAGCCGGATGGAAAGTTTATAATAAAGGGGTAAGGGCTAAGGGGTAAGTGTAAAGCAAGTCTTGCCATGCTTTGACTTGATTTCACTTACAACTTATCGCTTACCACTTGTTTGGAGTTAATATGAATTTTGATTACAGCGAGAAGCTAAAGAAGCTGCCGCCTTACCTGTTCGTTGAGATAGACAAGAAGAAGAAGGCCGCAATCGAGCGCGGAGTTGATATAATATCGCTTGGCGTGGGCGACCCCGACCAGCCGACTCCCGCGCACATTATTAATGCGGGCCAGGAAGCGCTGGCGAAGCCCGCTAACCACCAGTACCCTTTTGGGTCCGGCACAAAGGCATTCAGGCAGGCCGTGGCAAAGTGGTACAAGTCGAGGTTCAACGTTGAACTTGACGCCGAGACCGAGGTGTGTTCGCTCCTTGGCTCTAAGGAAGGCATAGGCCATTTCCATCTGGGATTCATAGACCCGGGCGACATTGTCCTTGTACCGGAGCCCGGCTACCCCGTATACAACACCGGCACGATATTTTCTGGAGGCAGGTCGTATTTCATGCCGCTCCTTGAAAAGAACGGGTTCCTGCCGGACATTTCAATAATTCCAGAAGAGGTATTAAAGAAGGCCAGGATACTGTTCATCAATTACCCTAACAATCCCACGGCCGCGGTAGCGGACCGCACGTTCTACGAGAAGGTGGTCGTTTTCGCAAAGAAGCACAACATAATAGTCGCTCATGACGCAGCGTACTCCGAGATGTATTACGAGAACAAACCCATGAGCTTCCTGGAAGTCCCCGGGGCAAAAGAAGTCGGTGTGGAATTCCATTCGCTCTCCAAGACCTACAACATGACCGGCTGGCGTGTTGCATGGGTGTGCGGCAACAGCGAAATAGTAAAAGGCCTTTCGATGGTCAAAGATAACTATGATTCAGGCGTCTTCGGCGCCATACAGGATGCGGCCGTTGCCGCGCTTGAAGGTCCGCAGGACTGTGTCGAAGAGATGAGGAAAATGTACCGCGACAGGCGTGACGCTCTGGTAAACGGCCTTGTAAAGCTTGGCTGGAACGTGAGAAAGCCGGAAGCGACATTCTACGTTTGGGCGCATACTCCCAAGGGTTATTCGTCGCAAGACACGGTCTCTAAGTTATTGGATGAGGCGGGCATTGTCTGTACGCCTGGCAACGGGCTCGGGGTGTCGGGCGAGGGTTACGTGCGCTTCGCGCTCACGGTGCCTGTGCCGCGCATAAACCAGGCGCTTGAACGGATAGCGAAGATCAAGTGGTAGAAGCCAATTACAAATTGAAGATTAAAAATTAGAAAAATTGAATTCTATAATCTTCAAATCTTGCAATCTTTAATCTTAAATGAATGTTAAAATATTTCTAGGCTTGGGCTCAAACATAGGCGACAGGGCCCGCAATATTAAGGCCGCGGTGGAAGCTGTAAAAAGCAACCCTCACTTTAAAAGCGTGAGGGTTTCACGCTTTTATGAGAGCTCCCCAGTGGGGCCAAAGCAAAAGGATTTTGTTAACGCGGTTTTGTCCTCGAGAACAGATCTAAGCCCTGAAGAATTGCTCAAGTTTTCCAAGGGGACAGAAAAAAATCTGGGGCGCAAAATACGGAAGCTCAAGTGGGGCCCCAGAGAAATAGACATAGACATCCTTGTCTACGGAAGCAGGGTGGTGAAAAAAGTGGGATTGAAAATCCCACATCCGGAGATCATAAAAAGGCTTTTTGTGCTAAAGCCTCTCTGCGATATAGCTCCGGGTATGGTCCATCCGGTTTTAAGAAAAACTGTCAGCCGCCTCAGGAATGAGGCTTTATTGACTTATCCGGAACAAAAGGTTAAAATTTATAAAACTAGAACAAACGAAAGCCAAAAGAGCTAAACCAAACGAAATTATGAAAGACAAAGTGACAACACTGAAACTTATCGAGATGAAAAGCACCGGCGAGAAGATAGTAATGCTTACCTGCTACGATTATTCCATGTCAAAAATACTTAACGAGGCAGGCGTTGACGTCGTGCTCGTGGGCGATTCTATGGGCATGGTCAAGCTTGGCTACGAGTCCACTCTTCCCGTGACTATGGAAGACATACTTTACCACTGCAGGGCGGTCAAAAGAGGTAACTCTAACGCTTTCCTTGCCGCGGACATGCCTTTCTTATCATATGAAACGAGCCCTTCAGACGCGGTGCGCAATGCGGGGCTTCTATTGAAAGAGGGCGGCGCGGAAGCCGTCAAAATTGAGGGTGGCCGTGAGATGCTAAAGAGCATCGAGGCCATACTCAGCGCAAAGATCCCGGTCATAGGCCACCTTGGCCTTACGCCGCAGGGCGTAAACAAGTTTGGCGGCTGGAAAGTCCAGGGGAAAACTGAAGAAGCTTCCATACAGATGATAGAAGACGCGAAAGCACTTGAAAAATCAGGTGTTTTCATGATAGTACTTGAATGCATACCGGCCGAGCTGGCCAAGAAGATCACGAAAGCCGTTTCTATACCAACCATAGGCATCGGCGCGGGGCCTTTCTGCGACGGTCAGGTACTTGTTACGGACGATATACTCGGCCTCTACTCAGAGATATCCCCGAGATTCGTAAAACACTACGCGAACCTAAAAAAAGATATCATGACCGCGGTGAAACAATACAGCGAAGAAGTAAGGTCAGGCGAATTCCCTTCCAAAGAGCAGTCTTACTAAGTTAATTATTACTGAAACTTTCCAAGAGACGGAACTGTCTAAATCATGCAAGAGGTATAATGGAGATCAGTGATCTATCCCACGAACTTCTGAAAAAGGCTTCAAAAGGCGATATAAAGGAATTTGAAGTTATATACAAAGCCGCTTCAGGTTTTGTCTATAATGTCGCGCTAAGGGTGACTGGCCACAGGGAAGACGCCGAAGAGGCCACCCAGGAAGTGTTCCTGAAGATATTCGAAGGCTTAAAAAGCTTTAAATTCCGGTCGTCTTTTAAGACATGGGTTTACAGGATCACGGTTAACGCTTCCCTTAACGTGAGAAAAAGAGCCCAGAACCGTTCGGGCAAGATGGTAGAATATGACGAGAACATCGCTGACGCAGGCTCGGAACATGACAACTCGGTTGAAAGAAGCACGGATATAAGAAGCAGCAAGGAGATAGTTGATAACCTGCTGGCAAAGCTTAGCGCTGATTACAGGGCCTGTATAGTTCTTAGGGAGATGCAGGGGTTAAGCTACGAAGAGGTAGCCAAGGCTCTCAATATAAATATAAACACTGTGCGGACAAGGCTAAAACGGGCGAGAGAAATACTTATGAAAGGAGTGACGGCAAATGAATTGCGATAAAATTCGGGACATCATTATTACGGATTACATCGACAAAGAAACAGACGCGAAGGTCCTGGGGGAAATGGAACTGCACTTGAGCATCTGCGCCGGCTGTCACGCTTTCAGGGAAGCCCTGATGTTTGCTGCAGTAGAGCCTTTAAGGAATACCGTGCCTGCCGTTCCGCCGGAAGCACTGTGGTTCAAAGTTAGGAGCGGGATAGAACGCGCAGTGCGGGAAGAGAACTCATTTGATTTCGGAGCCGTTATATCATCTATACTGCCAAAGTGGGTAAACGTGGCGGCACTTGCTTCCATTGTGCTTATTACTTCGGTTGCCGGGAACTATCTGGCGCACAATATCTGGTCAAAATACTCACAGCAGGCCGCCTCAGTAACGGCCGAAGAAAACGACACTCTGGCGCTTGCGTATCTGAACGACATCCCGGGCGAACAGGCTCAAAAAGTATATAGTAAGATTATCGGAGGCTAACTTAGGTGAACAAGAAATTAGTGCTTATACTGCTTGCGGTTTCGCTCGCTTTCAACCTCGCCGTTGTCCTCACTTTCGGCCATCACTGGATCATGAAAAGATATTTTGAAAGAGGGCATGGCCCTCATATGTTCTTCCAAAACAAACTTAAAAAAATGCTTGACCTGACTGACCAGCAGGTGGCGCAGATGGAAAAAGACCACCAGGAAATGAAAAAAACAATGGATCCGCTGAGGGAAGAACTGCAGAAAAAAAGGGAGGAGCTCTTTACCCTTGTTGACACCGACCCTGTCGATGAAAAGAAGGTCGACGAACTGATCAACGATATTTCGCTAAGCCAGGCAAAGATCGAGAAGGCTATAATCAGCCGCTCGATAAACATGAGAAAAGATATGACACCCGAACAGCAGAAGAAATTCAAGGAATTCATTCATAAGAACTTTAAGAACGGCCCGCCGCAGGATAGAGGGTTCATGAACGACGGCAAACCTCCGTTTGCCTGTACAGGATTGTGGGTGGCCAAGGCCTGAGCTGAAAGCAAATGAAAAGGATCCTTCAGTTTTCAATATTTATTTTAATGCTGGCGGCGGCCGGGGCGAACTGCGATATGGGCGGCATGGGTTCAATGGGCGGCGGCGGCATGGGCCACGGCGGCCACATGCGCGGTGACAGCGGACAAAGCAAGCCGCCTCAACAGCGCCCCGAAGTTAATACCGACAGATTGCGCGAGATACTGACTTTTTCGAAAGAACTCGGTTTGACAGATGAGCAGGCGGAACAGATAAGAAAGATACGCGCAGACCAGATAAAGGAAACATCTCTTCGTTACGAGCCGGTGCATAAATGCCAGGAAGAGCTGGCGGCTATGCTTGAAGGTGTAAAGCCGGATTTTGCCGGGGCGCGGGCAAAGATCAAGGAGCTGACTGAAGCCTTCGTCAACGTCCAGATGGTATCTCTTGAAGCATATGAGAAGGCTTTTAATTTACTTGATGATGGGCAGCAGGCAAAACTTATAGTTATCAGGGAAAGAATAAAAAAAGAAAAGGAAGCGGCAAATACCCCGCCCGATTCTATGCAAAGCGGTAATCAAAACCCTCCAGGAACGAGCCAGGGAAATTAAATATTAAGTGGGTTAGAATTGATTGAATTTGCATTAAAATATTGATATAATAGACCCAAGCGAAAGGAACAAAACCATCACGCATTTGCGGGGTGGTTTATTGTTATAATTATCGGGAAAGGGTGAGATTTCTATCTATGAAGCTATTCAATAAGCTTGCCAGTTTTGCAACGATTGTTTTAATTTGTGTTTCAGCCGTTGCTTCAGCGGAGGTAGCATCATCTCCCCTGACCCTTCAGCAATGTACGGAGCTGGCCCGGAAAAAAAGTGATGACCTGTTGATCCAGAGCGAGCACCAGAGCGAGGCTAAGCAGAAGGTAAAAGAGTACCAGGGGTAATATTATGCCTGCGGTTGGGTATAACTTCGTAAAGACCGATATGGATACAGCGGGCGGACTCTATCCGGGAGATCTAAATGATTCATATTTCAGCGTTAACCAGCCTCTGTTTTACGGGTTAAGAGATTTTAAAGCGTACAATCAGGCAAAAAATCAGGTGACAACCGAGGGTTATATTTATGAGAATGTTGAGCGTGACTTGAAGTCTCAGATGGCATCCGCATTTTATTCCCTTGTCCTTGTTAACGCCGATATCGAAAATCTAAGGAGCAGCGAGAAAATCCTGGAAAACAGGATAACCGAACTTACGGAGAGAGTCAGGCTGGGAAATCCAGGGACAGCGAGATACTTATGGTGCAGTCCCAGATAGCCGGCCTTAGCCCAGGAAGAAAGCGATAACGGCGTCGCGCGAATGCTATTGAAGACCTTGCTTTTTTAACCGGGACTTCAGACCTCATTGATTTCAGTTAAAGATGAAATGCCCGATGTCAATTCAATAGAACCGATAGAGGTTTTTTAAATTCCGGAAAAACACAGGTCGGATATAGAGGCGGCGGAAAACGATGTGGATTCGGAAAAATACAGCCTGGATATAGCAAAAGGCGCCCGTCTGCCTACCCTTAACCTTCTCGCTGACTGGTACACGCATAGGGATAGCGCGTTTTCTGGAAGCGACTGGAATACTTTTTAACGCTGAATTTCCCGCTATATCAGGGCGGCTCGTTGCAGGGAAAAATCGTTGAAGAAACATCGCGGTTGAAAGAATATGATCACAGGCTTTCGCTTGTAACGCGCCAAAACTATAAGCGAGATACGCAAGTTATACCAGCAGGCTGTTTCATCTATAAAACAATCGGTGGCTTATCAGGACGCGTATGACAAGGCCGCAAAAAGCTGTGAAATGCAGCTTCAAGACTACCGCTACGGGCTTGTAAGCAATCTGGCGGCCTTGGAGTCAATAAGCACGATGTTAGACGCAAAACGCAACCTTGACAGGGCGCTTGTTCAGGCTAAAGTGGATAAAATCCTGCTTGATATTGCGGCAACTTTGAAATAACGAATGAATTTAAAAGAATATGAAAACCAAGATAGTCTCCATCCTATGGGTTCTTGTTGTACTGGCATACTTCTACTCTAACCTGCTTACGAATATAACATCATACCTAAAATCGAGAATATGATAATAAATTTTTTTATTGACCTATTGGTAACTATCCTTTTCTGGCTTGTAATCGCGAGTATAGGCAGGTATCCGACGCTCAAATTTTCGGGTGAAAATCTCGGCACGATAGAAGAACTTTTGTTCTCTCTGGGCTGGGGTACGGTGATCACGTGTTTCGCAATAATGGTTCTTGGCGTATTGGGTTTGTATTACAGGAGCTTTGTAATAGCCTTATCTGTTGGCTTGGTTTTGGTCTTTGGCAGGCAGGTAATTGACCTGGCGCGGCGGTTATGGCAGTATACGGCAGCATATTCCAGAAATCCGGGCCGCAAAAATATCTTCTGTTGATATTTCCGGCCTTTATATTTTTCAACCTTTTGTACGCTTACGCCCCGCCCAGCGCGGATATAGAGATGATCTATAATCTAGTGATTCCGAAAGAATACATACGCTTTCACGGCATAGTGGACCTGAGCAACAATTACTGCAGCTGTTACCCGGTCCTCTTTCACATGATGTACGTGCTGGGTATGCTCCTGAGGAACGACATATTCCCAAAGCTTATCCACCTTTCGATGGGAATATTTACGGCAATGGCGGTCATGCTTTCCGCTTCACGTTATCTTGGCAAAAAATATTCTCTTGTTGCCGGGCTGGTATTTTATACGGCGGTCCAGACCTCACTGCTTTCGGGGATGGCGAATATTGATTTCCCGGTTTCATTTTTCGGCATGCTTGCGGTGTACGCGCTGTTTAGGTGGAGAGATTCAGGCCACGCAAGGCTATGGTTCATTTCGCTCGCAGTAATGTCCGCTTTCACGTTAGGCATAAAATACACAGGTATAGGCATAGTTGCAGCCGTCCTTGCCGCGCTTCTTTACATCGAATATTTAAGGAAAGATACCAGTTTTGGGAAAAAAGCTGTAGAGATAATGATATTCGCCGGGATAGTTGTGGTTTTTATGCTCCCGACATTTGTAAAGAACTATATCCATACAGGCAACCCTGTTTATCCCGCTTACCTCTCAGCCCACATCCCTTTCAACGCGATAGCAAACAGCACAAGGCCTTCGGGCAATCGCTATATGGACTATCTCAGGTGGCCGCTCGATAACGCGCTTGAGAACGGATTTGCTGGCACGGGGCCGGTGCTCATGTGCTTCCTGCCGCTCTTATTTTTCTTTAAAAAGAACAGTAATGTGCTTATTTTTGTTCTGCTGGCCTTTATCAACGTCTACGCGCTGATCTTTTTAAGGCTTAATATCGAGATAGGCAGGATGATGATATTAAGCACGGCGTTGTTCTCCGTCGCCGCCGGTTACGCCATAGTGAGTTTGCATGAGGCCCTGCCGAAATTCACAGTTATAGTCCTTGCACTGATTCTTATATGCCCTAACACTGTTTTTAGTGTCTACTACGGGCTTAACAGGGTAAAATATATTATCGGGATGGAGACCACAGAGCATTACCTCTCAAAAAGGGTCCCGCATTATGATATGATAAGCTATATAAATAGCAGCATACCTGAAAATAAACGTATAATGCCCGTGGCGCCGATGCTTATGAAAACATATTACATAAAGCCACGCGTTATCTACCCAAAGAACATGGATGTTCTGGGATTCGCCAAGCGCTTTGGCCTGCCGCGATTATCTGAAGCGCAACAATATCGATTACATGCTTTTTACCGAAGATGATTTCCATAAAGATGAAAATGGCGTCTATATATTCAACAAATCGGGTGCATGCAGGTTAACTTGTTTTAACAGCAAAGATTTCAACGAATATTTCGAGCTCGTGAACACATTTCCCGCGAGCAGTCTATATAAAGTTCGTTAACAACAGGAGAAGAACATGGCTTTATCAGACACATCTATTAAAAATCCGGTTTTCGCGTGGATGCTTTTGATCGGCATCGTGGTATTCGGCCTCGTGGCTTTTTTGAGGCTGGGCGTAAGCCAGCTGCCGGACGTTGATTTCCCAGTGCTGACAGTCACCACAACGTGGCAGAACGCCGCGCCGGAAGTCATGGAAACAGTCATTACCGATACCATTGAAGACACAATAATGGGTGTGGAAGGCATACAGGAAGTGACCTCAACTACTCTTGAAGGAACGTCGCAGATAACGATACAGTTCGACCTCGGCCGCGACATCGACGTATCTTTGCAGCAGGTCCAGAGCTGTATAGCCCGCGCCCAAAAAAACTTGCCGTCCGATATGGACCCGCCGATAATAACAAAGAGCAACCCCGAAGACAACCCCATAATCTGGATGACGGTTTCCGCCGCCAACAAGTCGCTGAGGTACCTGGTCGATTATACCAGGGACTATGTCAAAGACCAGATATCCATGGTGCATAACGTTGGCGAGATAACGCTCGGCGGCTACAATGACCCCAACCTGAGGGTCTGGCTCAACGCAGACAAGATGAAAAAAGACGAGCTGACGGTGGACGACGTCAGCGCTGCTATACTTGCGCAGCACGCCGAACTGCCCGCCGGCTACATAGATTCCGGGCCTAACGAAACGAACGTCAGAGTCGTCGGCGAGGCTAAAACGCCCGAGGAGTTCAGTTCGCTGATCATTCCGTCTAGGGTGAACGGTGTTGACTCCCTTTTATGGAAAAAATTCCGCATAGGCGACGTGGCTACTGTTCAAGACGACCTCGCCAACATCAGGCAACTGTCGAAGGTGATGGACGAGTACGCCGTAAGCATAGGTGTAAGAAAACAGCGCAACACGAACGCGGTAGAGGTGGCCCACAATATCAAGAAGAAGATAAAGGAGCTGGAGAAATACCTTCCCGAAGGCGTGCATCTCGGCGTGAGGTTCGACGCCTCGACTTTCGTGGAAGATTCAATGAAGGATATGTATTTTGTAATGATACTGTCCATAATTCTGACCTCTCTAGTATGCTGGTTGTTCCTCGGCTCGTTCGGTTCGGCGGTCAACGTGTTCCTGACTATCCCGATGTCCATCTGCGGCACGCTTTTCGTTATCTATGTGCTCGGGTTCACGCTCAACGCCTTTACGCTGCTGGGCCTTTCGCTTGTCATAGGCATAGTGGTGGACGACGCCATAATGATGCTTGAGAACATCGCCCGCCACAGGGAAAACGGCGAAACAAAACTGCGTTCGGCCATAATCGGCGCGAGGGAAATTACCTTTGCCGCTATCGCCGCCAGCGCCGCGATACTTGCCATATTCGTTCCCGTGATATTCATGCAGGGTGTTATAGGAAAATATTTCCTTCAATTCGGCGTGACTATATCCGTCGCTGTGGCTATATCGCTTCTCGGCGCTTTGACGCTCACTCCCATGTACTGCTCGCAGTACCTGTCAGTCGGCCACAACTCCGGCATAGGTAAATTCATGGACAATTTGATGGACAGGCTGCGTGTTAAATACGCCGCTTTGCTTACCTTATGCCTGAACCACAGGTGGAAGGTTATTGCCGGCGCGTTTTTGATATTCGCCGTGTCGCTCATATTTTTCGGCATGGTTAAAAAAGAGTTCGTTCCACCGCAGGACCAGGCGAGGCTAATGCTTAAACTTGAAACCAAGATAGGATCGTCGCTTGATTTTACAAGGTCAGTTTATGATACCGCCGGTAAGATGATAAAAGCTCACCCTGAAATTAACGATTATTTCTACAACATCGGCGCGGGCGGCAGCCAGGTCAACACCGGCATGCTGATGATGAACCTCAAGCCTTTAGGCGAGCGCCCCGTGGATAATAAGGCGCACCGCAGGCTCACGCCTCAAGCTTTGATGCCTATATTAAGGAAGGAATTAAAAACTATCCCGGGAGTAACAAAGGTGGTCCTTCAGGATCCGTCTCTTCTCGGGTTCACGGCGAAGCGCGGTTTCCCTGTTGAGTTCACCATAACAGGCTTTGACTGGGACAAGCTCGCGGAGCTCAGCGGCCAGATGTGGAAGGAGATGGAAAAAAGCGGCCTGATGGTGGACATTGACTCTGACTACAACGTGGGTATGCCCGAGGTAAGGATAGTGCCCAACAGGGCAAACGCTTCCAAACACAGCGTAAGCATAACGACCATAGGCAACACCATCAACGGCCTTGTAGGCGGCGTAAGGGTGGGCAAGTACACGCACAAAACCAGGCGCTATGACATAAGGGTGCAGATGGTCTCGGATAATATGAACCAGGTGGAAGACTTGAGCAAGATATGGGTGAAGAACGACAGGGGTGAAGTCATAAAGCTTCCCGAAGTAGTTGATATGGTGCAGAAACCGGCCCTCCTTTCGGTTACACGCGAGAACCGCGAGCGCGCCATAAGGATGTTCGCCAACGCCGCCCCGGGTAAATCGCAGGGCGAGGCCATACAGGCGGTGGAACAGCTGGCAAAAAAAATACTTCCCGAAGGCTACAAAATAGTTTTCTCAGGCGCGGCACAAACCTTCCAGGATTCTTTCAGCAGCCTTTACATCGCTCTTATACTTGGTATTTTTGTGGCGTACATGGTGCTCGGCACACAGTTCAACAGTTTCATACATCCGTTCACGGTACTGATAGCTTTGCCGTTCAGCGTGTCGGGCGCGGGCATAGCCCTGTACCTTACGCACCAAACGCTAAATATCTACAGCGCCATAGGCATAATACTTCTTATGGGCATCGTTAAGAAAGAATTCCATCCTTCTTGTGGATTTTACAAACCAGAAAAGGGATGACTGGCATGAACGCGATAGAAGCTTTAAAAGCGGCCTGCCCGCTGAGGCTCAGGCCCATTCTGATGACTTCTGTCGCGACAGTCGCTGCCGCTATACCGGCGGCCATGGCTATCGGGCCCGGAGCCGAAACGCGCGTTCCCATGGCGGTAGTCGTTATAGGCGGAGTTATTGTCTCCACTGTTCTTACACTGTTTGTGGTGCCCTGCGTTTACAGCCTGCTGTCGGGGCTGGAAAGCAAACATCATCAGGAAGAGGTAAAGCTGGCGATGCAAGAGCTTGGCGAGAAATAATGTATAATATAAATAGTAAGTTCTGACACCTAAGTGGATGCAAAAAGGGGTTCCGGTGCGCAAAACTAACAATATTAGTTATCAAAAAAACCACATCGCTTATGCGTATGTGGTTTTTTTGCGGTTACCAGCAATACGGCCTTTTCAAAAAGTAATTTCAATGGGCAGAGAGAAGAAGTAAAATACAAGCTTCCCCTCTTTTGTAAAGAGGGGATTGAGGGGAGGGTATAAACTGAGACACAGGAGAGCATCAAAGAACTCCTCCCAGCCCCTCTTTGCACAAAAGAGGGGGGGAGTAAATGATGTGTCGGCTGTACCAAGGGCAAAATCTGAGCTCGATACAGCCTTTACATGTATATGACAACTAATCCGGATAATAAAATAGAATGAGGTTAAATTAAATGGATTACATAAAATTATTACTCGACATCGGAGAGCTTGACTGGGTGTTTAAAGGCGCGAACACTATCGAAACGCTTTTGAATAATATAGTTGAGCTCATTGCCCGCAGGATGAAAGCGAACATCTGTTCCATCTACCTTTACGAAGAAGAAAAAAAAGAGCTTGTCCTGCGCGCGAACGTGGGTTTCGATGCGGGTCTTATCGGAAAGATACGCCTTAAGCTCGGCGAAGGCATAGCCGGCACAAGCCTAGGCCTCAACGAGCCCATCTGCACCATTGACGGGTTCAGCCATCCGAACTTCAAGTATTTCAAAGGCACGCATGAAGAGCTTTATAAATCGTTCCTGTCCGTTCCCATAGTTAACGGGTCGTCGAAGATCGGCGTGCTGATGCTTCAGAGAACAGAGGAGAACCGCTTTGAAGAGAACGACCTGCTCGCAGTAAAGATCATCGCCTCCCAGCTCGCGAGCCTCATAGAGAACGCCAGGTTCATGATGTCGTTTAACAGGACCGGAGCGGCAAGGGAAATAAAAACGGCTAAGCCCGTCTTTGAATTTAAGTTCCTTAAAGGCAGGACGGCTTCGCGCGGGTACGCTTACGGCCCGGCCGCGGTAGTCACAAAAGAAGCGGGGTTTAGCAGGATAGAAAAACTGGAGTTCAGTCGCCGGTACACACTGAAAGATTTTTATGCCGCCGTAGACGCCACGGAGAACCAGCTTGAAACCATGCAGAAAAAAGTCGGCGACCAGTTAAGTGACGCCGCCTCTATGATATTTACTTCGCACATAATGATAATAAAGGATAAAAGTGTCCTTAGTTCGATAGAGGCGCTTATAGCAAAGGGCGTCAACCCGCCCGCGGCGGTCATCACGGTCGGTAAAAAATACCGCGATATGTTCCTCAACGGGGCCGACGAGTACATGAAAGAAAAAGCGCAGGACATAGAAGACCTCGTAACCAGGATAGTCTCGAACCTCGTAAAAAAAGAGATAAAGCTGCCGGGTGTAAAAAGGTCCGTGGTTGTAGCAAGCGAGATGTACCCGTCCGACATACTGACGCTTTCCACGCAGAATATAAGAGGGATAATACTCAATTCGGGTGGCGTGACCTCTCACGTGGCCATCCTCGCGCGTTCGCTCCAGATACCGCTTGTGATAGTAAACGAGCCCGGTATCGTCAATATCGAGCCCGGCACAAAGGTACTTGTTGACGCGGAGCTAGGCAACGTTTTTATCAACCCGGAAAAATTCGTTGTGGATGAATACAAGGACAAGATAAAACAGCTGGCCGTCTCTTCCGCCAGCATCAAGATGGAGCCGGTAACAAAAACCAAGGACGGGGTGAGGATAAACCTTCTCGCGAACGTAAACCTCCTTAAAGACCTCGATTTCATAAAGAAGCTCGCGTGCGACGGCATAGGCCTCTACCGCTCGGAGTTCCCTTTCATCATCCGCAGGAATTTTCCGTCCGAAGAAGAGCAGTATTTTGTCTACCGCAAGCTCGTTGAAGGCTCGCCCAAAAAAGAAATAACCTTCAGGACGCTCGACATCGGCGGCGACAAGGCCCTGCCGTACTACCAGTCGGCAAAAAAAGAGAACCCTTTCCTCGGCATGCGCTCGATACGGTTCTCGCTCAAGCACAAAGATATATTTTCCCAGCAGATAAAGGCGGTGCTCCGGGCAGGCGTGGACGCGAATTTAAAGATCATGTTCCCGATGGTGTACTCAATAGAAGAGTTCGAAAAAGCCAAGAATATCGTGCTCGAGGGCATCGACTCCCTGCGCGCGGCGAAAGTGCCCCACAACGCCGCGCCCAAGATAGGCATAATGGTTGAGGTCCCTTCGGTAATCGACATCATAGACGATTTTTCCGCTACCGCCGACTTTTTCTCAATAGGCACAAACGACCTAGTCCAATATATGCTCGCGGCCGACCGCACTAATGAGGAAGTCGCGGATTATTACGTGCCTCACCACCCCGCGGTTCTGCGCGCTATCAAAAAAGTTGCGGCGGCAGGACTTAAGCACAGTAGGGAAGTCTCGGTTTGCGGCGACATGGCGCAGACAGCGCAGTATATACCTTTCCTGATAGGCATCGGAATAACCGCCCTGAGCATGAACCCGATATATTTCGCCGAGAACCAGAAACTGATCTCAAACATAGATTCCATAAAAGCCAAAGCAGCGGCCGATGAGATGCTCGCGTCAAGCAGTATTGAACACATAGAAAAAATACTCGCGCGCGTGTAAATGCAAGCCCCGTGCCGTGGTGTTTTTGATTGACGTCAGAGTAAGCTGAATGTGACATAAGATACATTATGACAGAAAGTACGAAAGATAAATATTGTGGCCTGGGAATTCCTTCGTTGTGTGCAAGTTTTTAGATAAAGGTGCATAGAAGATTTGGAAATGATATGAACGTTGCAATAAATATAATATTGATAATATTAAGTATTCTGGTTACTTCTTTTCTTTCTGTTAAATCTGAAAAAGTATCAGAGCGGATAATATGGATTGTTTTTCTTGTAGTTTCGATATTTTTAGTTATATTTCAGAATTTGAATGATTTTTATGATAAACGTGATCTAAACCAACAAATAGAAATATTGAACTTAAAAAATGAAGTTCAGAAATACACAAATGAAAAGCATCAAAAAGCAATAAAAGAACTAAATAAAACGTCCTGGAAACTAGATGAAAATGGCGATCTTATGCCCTAAAATAATGAAAATTTAACTCTATTGTGAAAATATGATCGTGTTGAGACTGCGATGTAAATCACGGTAGCAAATATTATGTGTTACTATTACAATTATGAAATATAAATGTAACGGCTCTAATGAATTAAAGAATTCCGAAGACACCTTGCTCATTAAGTGAAAGAATACGGAAAAATCTAAATTAAGACTTTAAAAGTAAAACAATATTTAACATTAGCTTAAAATAAGACAAAAGGAGAAAGCCATGAGTCATGAGCAAAAGTCAAGAAGAGATGTAAAAAAGGTAGCTGGAAAAACATTGAAAGAGAAAAGGCTTATAAAAAAAGCAAAACAGGTCAGTAAATAATTAGATATGCAGTTCTGAAATAAATTATAACAAGTTCTATGACATGTTCCATGACAAGTTATAGAACGAGTATATAACTAGTTCAATGACATGTTGTATGACACATTCCATGACAAAAGTAAAAATCATTTAAAGTACAATTAATTTCATACTTACTATGGCTATTAATGATGGGCAGGTTTAGCCCAGACTGGAGGGAACATCATGGGAGAAATGGAGGGCATGGACGTAGTTGGATTTGTAAGCTTAAAGCAGGTTTCAAAGAAGCAGCTTGACCCGCAGTGCAAGTCTATCATGGATCAGGTTGACCAGGGACTAAAATGCAGCCCTGAAGAAAAGGCAGCGTTGATAGGCAAGCCTTTTAAAACTAAAGAAGAGGCAGACAAGAAGGCCAGGTATTTGAGGGGACAGATACCGCTGATGGGGCCTGATTATGCCAAATACGGCGTAAGGATTAAAGGCATGGGTGAGGCTGGCTATCAGGTACTTGGTGTAGTCAAGAAGCCGGCCGCGGCAGGCAAGACCGGCAAGAAGAAAGGGAAGCCCAACTCTGGAAAGGGTAAAGGCAAAGCAGCGGCGGGCGAGGTAGCTGGCAGCGGACAGGCCGTGAACGCTAACGCAACAGCGGCTGCCCTGCCTTCACCTGACCAGATCAAAACTATGGGTGCTACTAACAAATCCTGGCTTCAGGCAATCAGGCAGTCGCTGGAAAACAAGAACATGGACGCCGTTAATGAACCCGTGCTGAAGGGCTATGGGATGTCTAAGGAGCAGTACATAGCCCTGGTTGATGAGGTTCTAAAGCAGTAAAAGCCTGCCGAAAACAAGGCAAACTCATTACCCCGGGCTGGTATGATAAGTGAGGATAACATCTAAATCATGGCAAAAATAAAACTGGATCTGCATGAGATATTCAACAAAGGGCAGGCGATCGAAAGCGAGCTTAACCGCGTTATGGAAGAAGCGGTTAGTAAGCGCATCCCGCTTGTTGAGATAATTACCGGCAAAGGCAGCGGCCAGCTAAAGAAGCACGTTCAGCGGTTCCTCGCTCAGCCTAAAATAAAATGCCTATACCACAGGCTGGAGAACGACGACAAGAATTTCGGCAGGGTGTTCGTGCATTTCAGGCACAATAATAATAGTGCTTTTCATTAGGTAAGCCCATTGACAAGGCACTTACTGTATAGTATAATATACACAAGTATAATATATTATACATAAGTATAAATTAATATACACGGGGTTTTTATGGAAGGGATTTCAAAGGTTACTGTTTTTAATTCTTCTAACGCGCTTAAGGTGTTATCATTTCTGGCGGCAAGCCCCGAGAAAGATTTCATTTCTAGCGAGATACAGGCTGTTACAAAGCTGAGCCGCCCGGGAGTTTATCTGGCGCTGAAAGACCTGGCGAGACAGCATCTTGTCCATAGGCATTCAAGGGGAAACCTGTTGATCTACAGTTTCAACCACGATAATTTTATCGCCAAGCAGTTTAAGGTGCTGTTTGTCACGGTCAGCCTGGAAAGCCTTGTGAGCAAACTCATTACCGTATCAAGAAAAATAATCCTTTTTGGCAGCGCCAGCCGCGGCGAGGATATGTCTGACAGCGATATCGACCTTTTTGTCCTTGCCAGGGACAACGAGGCTGTTAATAAAATATTGTCTTCGTATAAGTCGAACCGAAAGACGCAGGTTATAGTGAAAACCCAGGCAGAGCTTGCGGAATGGAAGGAAAAAAACCCCGTCTTTTACAAAGAAATAGAAAGAGGTATAACGCTTGCGGAGGAAAAGGAAAGATGAGCCTTGAGTATGACGATTGTTTAAAACGAGGAAAAATTAAGCCTTTTTCAAGAGGAAAGGAATTGGCCCGCAAGGAGCTGGATGACCGCGGAATCAGACTTGAAGAGGGCGCAAAAAACTTACGAAGAAAAAGATTATAAATGGGCCACGGTGCAAACCTACTATTCAATGTTTCATAGCGCGCGGGCGCTTTTGTACGCGGAAAATCTTCGCGAACACAGCCATTTTTGCCTGGCGGCAGCTATAAGAGAATTGTATGTGAAAACAAACAAAATACCCGCGGAATTATTGGAAGCATTGCAGGAAGCGAAAAATCTCAGAGAAGATGCTGATTACTATGACAGATGGACAGAACAAGCCTGTGAAGGCTTACTAAAGCATGCAGCAAAATTTTTTGAAAGATCCAGTTCAATAATTAAATAAGGTGGGGGGTATTTTGTTTGACGGCTAAAACGCGTATAAATATGGTCAGTGCCCGGCCTGCAGGTCTTTATAATACTGTGTGATTATTTCTTTTGCGCGGGGCGCGTTTTCGGGAGCCACCAGGACTTTCATCTGGACGGCCTGGCTCATAAGAATATTGATAGAGACAAGGTGTTCGTTGCTGATGAAGCACTCGATGTTGTTGGAGCCAAGAAGGGATTTGATGAAGTTCGCTTCAATTGAATTGTTGGTAGTAAAAACATCAGTAAGTTTGCGGTAATCAAGCTCTTCGTTACGGCATTCTTCAGGCAGGGTTTCCACCAGCGCCGTCCCGCAATCGTCGCATGTTTTTAAACCGTCAATATATTCGGTGCGGCATTTAGGGCAGAACATGTTGGCTCCTTGAGATCATTGAATCCCGCGAAAGCGGGAATCTACAATTCATTTGATAATGGATTCCCGATTAAGGCACTCGGGAATGACAGAAAAGCTGGAATCGATGTTTTTCAACTGTCTCAAATTATACTACTTTGGCGCGCGGGTGACAACGGTTATTCCTGACGTGGGCCTGTCATTCCGATCCGCCAGAGGCGGAGAGGAATCTTGCCGCTCAGAAAGATTTCTCTCCCGCCCAGGCGGGATTCGAAATGACAACTAACGGGTATCAATGAATAAAGAAGGCCAGATATACTGCCACAGGGCGTACCGAAGGATATATTTCCCGGGAAAGATAGGGAATTTTCTGAGGTTTGCCGCGCTATGCGTTCCGTTCATAGTTTTCGTTATTGTCTTCTCGTCCGACATAACATTTCTAATAAGCACCGCCGCTAAAGACATCTTTACCTACCTAAGCGGAGTGCACACCGACATAGCGGAAAAGCAGATTTCGCTGTTCGGCAAGATGTACCTTGTGGACTTCATGGGCAAATACCCGACACCCTGGTTTTCAGCCGGTTTGTGCGCGGCGTGCGTTGCAGGCATTTGGCTGCTGGCCAAGGTAAAAAAAGTGCCGAGGTCCATCACGCTGTACGCGAGCTTTGTGCTGATGATAACGGCCGTATCGGCTGCGGTATTCCTGTTGTTCCCTGACAGTTTCCCCTACAACGTGCTGCGATTTTCAGACTTCTACCTTGCCACCGAGATAGGTATATGGGCGATTATCCCCGTAGTAATGGCCATATCGCTGGTCCTTCTGCCAGCGAACATATTCGAGCAGTACGCGGTTATCGCGACCGTGCTTGTCTATTCCATCGCGTTCGGGTTTGTAAGGTATGTGCTTTTCCTGTTCCTAATCCACAGGTTCAGTTATGTTTTTATGGCGACAATGTTCATCGCTTTCGACCCGCCGCTGGACACGGTTTACATTGTGGGCATATACTCGGTTTACGCGAGCATAATATCAAAAAGGCTCCAGGGCGACCAGCTGGCGTGGAAGTGCTAAATTAAAAACAATTTCGAAATTCTAATACCCTAAAGGGTACTTCCAATTCGATTATGAGTTGGTCATCCCGAATCCCGCAATGCGGGTGAGGGATCTTATGTTCTACAAAAGAAAAGATTTCTCTCCGCCAGAGGCGGATCGAAATGACAGAATAAAGGGCTTTTCAATTGTTTTCTGTTTGTAGTTTGTTCAGGATTTCGCGCTTCGGATTTCGAATTTGTTTCAAATAGGGAAATTTCAATGATAATAACATTAATGAAAGCTTACATCACGTTCTCGCTGGTTGTAATGCTTCTTTACATACTGAGGCATTTTATATTCAGCATGAACCGTATATCCACCGAACAGAAAATGAGCCACCAGGATATTATGGATTCTGACCTGCCGATGGTGACGATAGTTGTTCCGATGCACAATGAAGAGAAGGTCGCCCGCAACATGCTGCAGTGCCTCGCGGACATGATCTATCCGGCGGAAAAACTCGAGATCATACCTGTCAACGACCACTCAACTGACGGAACGCAAAAGATAATCGACGAGTTCGCGGCAAAGTACGAACTCATCAAGCCGCTGAACAGGCATGAAGGAAAAAGAGGGAAGCCGGCCGCCATCAACGACGCGCTGAAGATCGCGCGGGGCGAAATAATAGTTGTTTTCGACGCGGACTACACGCCTCCGCGGGGGATAGTGCGGGACATGGTCATGTCTTTTAAAGACCCGGAAGTGGGGGCGGTGATGGGCAGGGTTGTGCCGGATAACTCGGATGTTAACCTTTTGACGAAGCTCCTAAGCCTTGAGCGTTCTGCGGGTTACCAGGTGGACCAGCAGGCGAGGCAGAACCTGAACCTTATCCCGCAGTACGGCGGCACCGTAGGCGGTTTCAGGAAAAGCGTGGTCGTTGGCCTGGGTAGTTTCAGCCCGGACATACTTACCGAAGACACCGAGCTGACTTTCAAGCTTATAATAAATGGGTGGAAAGTCATTTACAACAACCGCCTGGAGTGCTACGAAGAAGTGCCGGAAGACTGGGATGTCCGGGCGAGGCAAGTGCGGCGCTGGTCCCGCGGGCACACGCAGGTGATGTTCAAATACCTAGCGCCGTTGTGGAAGTCCAGGTTCGTCAGCTGGAAAGTTAAAATAGACGGCACTCTTTTGCTTTCCATATATATAATACCTATAATACTATCTCTGGGAATAATCGACGCTACGGCACTGTTCTTCCTTGACCAGATACAGATATACGAAAGCCTTTTCATATTCCTCGCGGTCGCCGGGTTCAACCTCTTCGGCAACTTCGCTCCGTTCTACCAGATAGGGACGGCCTCGGTCATGGACGGGTTCACCGACAGGATAAGGCTTCTGCCGTTCGTGCTGTTTAATTTTCTTTTCAACCTTTACAGCTGCACGCTTGGTTCGTTGGACGCTATAATAGACCAGTTCGGTACAAGGGAAGTCATATGGGCAAAAACAGAGCGTTACAGGCGGTAATAATAATTGCCTTCGCGTTGATGCTGGCGCAGGCAAAATGCTTTTGCGGGCAGGCCCGGGACCACGTGCGGGGCGACACCTACGCGGCCTCGAGCCGGGACTATACCGTAGCCAGCGCCGCTGAGCTGGAAAGCATCTCAAAAAAGATCGGCCTTTCAAAGGGCGGGGTATTCATAGTTCTCTCAGTTATCTTTTCGATCATACTGATATTCCCATTCTATTTCGCGCTGAGGGAACTGCTTAAGCCCAAAGACCTGATGTCGCTCAATATCGACCCGAAATACACAAAAGACTCGATGTACTTTGAAAAGTCTTTCGAGCAGCTTATCTTCAACGCCATAGGTGAAGACCCGCCGGTCGGGATGATAAACGCCTTGTTCTCAAAATACGAGAAGGTTTCGGTAAACGATGCTGTCAGGCTGGTTAAAGGAAGCACTTTCAGGGAACTGCTGTTCGTAAAAACGGAGCTCAACACAGAAGATAATGTGACTCTCGAAAAAGAAGTTTATGTGGCGGAGAACGCCCACCTGGGCTGCAACAATATCGTGAGGGCTTTCAGCCGCCAAAGGCGATATATTGTTCGAAGAAGGCGCGAAGATCATCCGGTGGGCCGGCGCTGAGGGTAACATTCAGGTCGGCAACAATTCAACGCTTGGTATAAGGGTTGCATGCATGGGCAAGCTTGAAGTGGGCCGGCGCTGCAGGTTCAAATATATCGCCGGCAACCCCATCATAACGTTCTCGAGCGGAACGTGTTCAGCTGAGCCGCCGGCCCGGCCAGGGTTTAAGAACATATGTGACGGCGCCTGGTGCAACAACGAGAGTACGCTTTCAATCCCGCAGGGGACAAAAGTTGACCGCGACCTGATAGTGCAAAATGACCTTATCATAGGCAAAGGCTGCGAGATATCGTCGAACATCAAGGCGCACGGCAGCGTGCAGATAGACGATTCCGTAACGGTCAAGGGAAGCATATTCGCTAACGGTAATATTTATGTTGGCGAACACTGTATCATAATGGGCAATGTTTATTCGGCAAAAGAAATATATTTAGCGTCTTGCACTGAAGTAGGCAGTGACACAGAGGCGAGGTCCGTGATATCCAAAACCAAGCTCACGCTGGGCAAGGACGTGATCATTCACGGCTACTGCCTTAACGAACACTCGGGTTTAACTGTATGAACATGAAGATATTAAGGAATACCGCGCTTGCGGCTGTTTTGATTTTCCTTGTTTGCTACGCGGCCCGCTCGGTTATAGAGAACAATAAAATAAGCAAGCACATCCGGGTCCTTGTGGTTTCGAGCGGCGCATCGATGGCGCACAAGCCGGAGGCTTTAGCGTACAAAAGCGTACTGGAGGAAGAAGGCATACCTTTCCAGTTCGTAAGCGTATCTTATCTTCTGTCGGCCAACCCTGCAGAACTGGAAGCCAACTGCCCGGCTATAATTTTCCCGGACAACATATGCTCTTCACTGCCGCCGGATATCAAACCATGGGTGTCGAGCTACCTCGCGGCCGGCGGTTCTTGCTTATTTGTTTACGACGCCGGCGTAAGAACGCCGGGCGGTTTCTACAGGGACGAGTCACTTTTTACAGAGTTCTGCGGAGTCAATTATGTGCTGTATTCAACTTTAAAGGAGCGTTCGTACGTAAAGGGAAGCATACAGTTCAAAGACAATGTCGCCGCGGGATATTTCGGGATACCGCCCGGAAAATTGTTCGGGGGAAAGCTTCTTACGGGTTACGTTTACGGTTCACTTCAATACCCGATAGCCCGCACCGAAACAGCGGGAGGCTTCAGCGCGGACGACGTTTACGCTTACGCGGTTATAGGAGAAAATGACAGGCTGCCGGCTGTGATACTGAGAAATTACGGCAAAGGTAAAGTTGTGTACGTCAACCTCCCTCTAGGGTTCCTTAAAGCATATTCGGATGACCTGCCGCTGAGGTCTGTCCTTCGGACATTCGCATTTAAGGTTGTGCACCTGCCGCACTTGCTAAATGTCCCGCGCGGCAAAGGCGGGCTTGTGATCAACTGGCACATAGACGCCAACATCGATTACAAAAGCATTCCGTTCATGATAGAAAAAAAGTACCTCAGAAAAGGGTTGGAATACTCGCTCCACATCACGGCAGGAGATTTCAGGGACAAGCCGGGCGACGGGCTCGGGTTTGACGCGGAGGGAAAAGGCAGGAAATACGCCGAGATGCTGCTAGGTTACGGGATTATCGGTTCGCACGGAGGCTGGGCGCACAACTGGTTCGCGGACAATATAGAAAGAGGACTTTTTAAAAAACCTGAGGTAGAGATGTACATAAAAAAGAATAACGACGCGCTTAAAGCTATAACAGGTTACAATATAACCGAATACGCTGCGCCGGTTGGGGTACATGTTCAGCCTTATACAACGGAAGCCCTTCAAGAGCTCGGTATGGGGTCCTATTATTATACGGGCGACAGCGGTTCGTCTCCGAACAGAACTTTTTCCAACGGTGTTATGATTTCTACCTGCGTTATAGCTTTCCCTTTAATGCCGCTTGGCATTTCGGCTTCTTTTTATGAAATGGAACAGGCTGGCAGGACGCCGCGCGAGGTAAAGGACTGGCTTTTGTCAACGGTGGATTACATAACAAGTAACCGGACTGTGAGGCTTATCTATTCTCACCCGTACAATATTTCAAGCTACCCCGGGCCGATAAGCGATTTCCTAGATTACGCGCAGGCTCGTATGAGGGCAGGTGATCTCACTGTAAAACCGATGAGCTACTTCGCGGAATTTATGATGAGGTTCCTCAGGACAGAATATTATTTTTCACGGGTAAACGGCGGCCTTGAGGTGAATATCGATAATCCCGAGGGATTAAAAGACATAACTGTCGCTGTGCCCAGGAACGGGTACATTCAACCTGAAGGAGCGGATATATCGGTCTCTTCGGACGAGGATTACTATTATATGGTTGTTAACGATAACCCTGGCGCAAAGAAAATATTCTTAAAGGAAAGTAAATGAACAAACTGATAGTTATGGGCCTCGTGCTGTTGTGCTGCGCGTTGCGCTTGCCCGCAGAGAACGCCCCGATAATCCCCGTGCAGCCAACAGAGGATTTTAAGAACAGGCTCGAATGCACGGTTTTTTACGAGCAGTATTCTCCAAAGGATGTTTACGGAGAGAACAAATCCGTTCTGCTTGATTATTATTCGATGCCGTTTACGGGGTTCACCTGGTTCTGCGAGGGTGGTTTTTACTCAAGGATAGACGGCGGCGGGGCGGTAGGCATCGCTGGAGCTTACAGAGACTGGAGCCCGTGGTTCTACACTTATTCGGCTTTGTCCGCCGGTACAGACTCACCGTACCTGCAGGCGTTCAGGGCAAACAACGATTGCAATTTTAAGGTAGGCGCTAAAAAAAATATCGTGCTGACACTCGGCGGCACCTACATGAAGGCGCATGACGAACATTTAGACACCGTTATTTCCCCGGGTATCACGGTGTACATGGAAAAATGGATATTATCCTACAGGTATTTGCAGAACACGAGCGACCCGGGCGGTTTTGTTTCAGGTTCGACACTTTTGAGCGCAGCTTACGGGCAGGAAGGCAAAAGCTGGATATATCTCAACTGTTCCGCTGGCGGGCAGGGTTATCTCGCCACCTACGCTTTCCCTCCGCAGCAGGTCAGCGGTAACGTCACAAGCGTTGAGCTGAAATACCGTAAGTGGCTCAAGAAAAGCTATGGATATACAGCGAGCGTGGCTTACCTTGAACTGCAGGACAGTTATAAGAAATACACCATGTCATTCGGTGTATTTAAAAATTTTTAATATCATAACCTAGATACTTTTTTAAAAAAAAGTGGACATACTGAAATATTTTCGATAAAATAATATAAGTTAAAGGGAGGTGAACAATACAAATGGCAGAAATTATGGTTGTAGTAAGCAAGGTAAAGAAGATGGTAAAGGAAGCAGGTTTCAGGACAGGGGCGGATTATACGGCGTCTCTCTCCGCGAAGATCGAAGAAATAGTAAAGGCGTCAATTGAGAAAGCAAAGTTAGCAGGAAACAAAAAAACACTTGGTTCGGAAGATCTGTAAACCGATATCATATTTAACCCACAAATTTTTTGCGGCTTGCAGGCTTTCAATAAGCCTGTAAGCCTGCAGAAAATCCCACCGAAATATTAATTAATTTTATTCTTTTTTGATAAGCCACCTTTTTGCGGGTGGTTTTTGTTGTTACATCATATAGTTGTAATAATGTTTGCAGTACAAACAAGTAGTATCATTATCAAACAGCAGAATATAGCAGATTATAAGGCTGTTCAAAGCCTAATGGCAGTACATGGAAATATTTAACTATTGACAAACATAAAAATATAGTGTTATAATTATGACATAGGATGCAAGTACAAGACACAAGGTGATAAAATATGGAAACAAATGGAACACAAAAAGATATAAAACAAGTAATGGACATCAGAGAACTTTCTGAATATCTTGGCATTGGTAAGTCTAAAATATATAACCTTATCAGGCAACAAAAAATACCGGCATCCAGGATAGGCCGCCAGTACAGGTTTTCAAAAGAAGTAGTTGACGCATGGCTTAAAGAAAAAATAATAACAAAGAAAGAGGAACCGGCGCTGCCTTTTTTCAATAAAGATAAGAACAAAGAATCCGTTTGAGTATTTACCTTAGACACAAAAGGAATCAATGAGTTCATCCGATGCCATTGATGTCAAAACGGAAAAATCCAGATCCGAAAAAGACGAAAAGAACAATTGGCACTGGCAGCTGCAGCACAGGATCACAACGTTAAACGAGCTGGAAAAGTGGGTAAACCTCACTCCCGAAGAAAAGAAAGCGGTCCAGTATTCTTCAGGCAGGCTCAGAATGGCGATCACGCCGCACTTCGCGGCCTTGATGGATAAAAATGACGCAGACTGCCCAATAAGGCGGCAGGCCGTTCCTTCACTTGACGAATTCAAGACAAGCGTGCACGAGCTGGCCGATCCCTGCGGTGAAGAGCAGGACATGGTCGTTCCGGGCCTTGTTCACCGTTACCCCGACAGGGTACTGCTTCTTGTAACAGACGCCTGCGCGATGTACTGCAGGCACTGCACAAGGCGCAGAATAGTAGGCAGCTCGGAAGAAAACCTGAGCGAGACGAAACTGGAAGCGGCGCTGGAGTATATAAGGCAGAACAAGAAGATAAGGGATGTTCTAATTTCGGGCGGCGATGCTCTTTTACTTTCTGATTCAAAGCTTGACAGCCTGCTTAAAAGCTTGCGTTCCATAAACCACATTGAGATAATCAGGATCGGCACCAGGGTGCCGGTCACGCTGCCTCAAAGGGTAACTAAGGAACTGGTCGCGGTGCTTAAAAGCCATCACCCGCTTTTCATCAGCATCCATGTTAACCATCCAAGGGAGCTGTCACCTGAAGTTGCAAACGCCTGCGCGATGCTCTCAGATGCGGGTATACCGCTTGGCAGCCAAACTGTTCTTTTAAAAGGCATTAACGATAAACCAGCGGTTATGATGAAACTCATGCACGAGCTGCTCAAGATCAGGGTAAGACCGTATTACCTTTACCAGTGCGACCTCGCGGCCGGCACCGAGCATTTCAGGACTACAGTGACGCAGGGAATAAAGATAATAGAAGCATTGAGGGGTTTTACGACCGGTTACGCGGTGCCTGCTTATGTGATAGACGCCCCCGGCGGCGGCGGCAAGGTGCCGATAAATCCGGAATATATTATCTCCAGGAACCGCAAGGCTGTTATAGTCAAGAATTACCAGGGAAAAGTTTTTGTCTACCCGGAAAAGAACAGCGGCCCTGTGACTAACGAAGAAAAACAAAAGCAGTAATATATTTGTAAATAAAAGGAGGTGAAATAAAATGGCAGAGAAAGTGACGAAAGTTGGAGTGAAAAGAGCGGATGGTTTCCTCTATTTCATCGACAAAGGCGGTGACGTTTCCCGCGTGAAAATGGCCCGCGGCGGCAAGAAGGGCGGTAAGCCCGAGAAGGTCGCAAAAGTCGGAGTGAAGAAAGAAGAAGGTTTCCTTTACTTCATCGACAAAGCAGGCGATGTCGCGAGAGCGAAGATGGTTCGCCGTGGAAAAGGCGGAAAGAAGAAGAAAAAATAAGCTATTTCAAAATGCCGTTGAGGGACCCCTCTGGGGGCTCGAACCTCGGGCAACGTCTTTAAAACGTTTTAAAGATTTAAGAGCCTTTCGTAAGGAAGGCTCTTTTTCTTTTGATTTGCCAACCGCCCGCTAGTTTCGGCTGCAAAATTGATAATTGGGCTGCAATTTCGGAATCATCGTCTTGCGTAGCGCTGCTACGCCGCGACTCAGATTCCTGCATTTCGCTCCAATTCTCAATTTTTCGCTACGAAAACGCGGGCAGTTGGCAAACCAGAAGTCAAAATCAAAAGACTGGTTAAACCAAAATCCCTGTGAGTGTTGACAGGGGATTTATTTTAGGTTAGAATTAAGCGCGTAATTAGGCGGCAGCAACAGGTGTATCTTATTGGAGCCAGCTATGGATAAAATGAGAATTATCAAATCCGTGACCGATGTGCACGACGAGATAACCGAACAGTTGGCCGTGGTTAACGGATTTCTTAAGGTTTTTAACACCAGGGGAGTCCTGTTTGATCTTGAAGGGATAATCAAGTTCTTTAATGTTTCTATGGCCAGGCATTTTTTGAAGGAAAATATTATATTTAAAGCGCTTCTCAACGCTCCGGGCGTAGAGGGCGAACTTGCAGATACGATCAAAGACACTATAAATGAGCACGATAAATTCATGGAGGAATTCAGGCAGCTTGTGGCTATCGCGGAAGAGATGGAGAAAGGCGAGGGTGAGCTATCTATAGATTTCATTAAAAAGTGCCAGTACATAATCTGGGCCTTGAGCAAACACGCGCAGATCGAAGACCTCGTGATATTCCAGGAGGTGGCAGATAAGCTCGGCGATCAGAATTTTGAAATGATAGAAGACGAACTTATGAAAATATAAGTGGTAAGTTTGTTTGGTAAATAAAGGAGGGTAGATCATGTCAGTAGTTTCAGAGTCGGAATACAAAGGCAACCCCATGCTGGTTATCAAGAACTCAGAAGATGATAAGTTTCCGTTCCAGTTCGGCTTAAAAAAGGCCAAGCTGATATTGGAAAATATCGAAGACATTAAGAAGTTTGTTGAAAAATACAACAAATAGTCAGGCCTATAAACTACAGTCAAGCTTAGACTAACGAATAATATTAGCTACTGATGCCTTCAGGCGCGCATCAGTGCAAGTTATTTTACCCCTTGTTTATCCGCCAAACGGCTGATCAGGGGGTATTTTATCGTGTTCGCCTGATTGATTTTACACATAGAAAAAGGTATGATTTTCCGTGATAACTTATTATGAAGGCTGGGAGTAATATCATGAGCAAAGAGATAAGCAGCGAACAAGAGTTTGAAGCATTCCTTAAAAGCGGTAAAAGTGTGCTTGTTCTATTCTACGCCTCATGGTGCCCTCACTCCAGGCGGTTCTTGCCAATCTTTGAGAAGCACGCGAAGGCCCAAAACTGCTTACGGGTAATGACCCATATCCTAGACGGATGCGAAGACAAATTTTCAATAGAAGCCGTGCCCACGGTGCTGTATTTTGAGAAGGGGACCGTAGTTAAACGGTTGGATGCCGAACCCGGTGTTGGGCTCGATGAAAAACAGCTGATAAACATGATGAAGGATTGCGGGCAGGCAGGATAAGCAAAACAGGCCAGAAAGCGTAGTGAAACACATATGGAATTGCTAGCCCCAGTCGGCTCGAAAGAGTCATTTATAACAGCTATACGCGCCGGAGCCGACGCTGTTTATATAGGCGTTCCGGATTTCAACGCGAGGATTTCCGCCTCCAACATAAACCTCTTTGACCTGCGAGTGCTAATGGACCATGCCAAGAACAGCGGCGTAAAGGTCTACCTTGCCCTGAACACCCTCATAAAACACGAAGAGATCAGCGACGTCGTAAAACGCGTATCCTACATTGACCAGCTCTCTCCGGACGCGGTAATTGTTCAGGACTTAGGGCTTTCCGATATAATAAGAAAATATTTCCCTGACATAGCGCTCCACGCGAGCACGCAGATGGCGGTCCACAACCGCATGGGCGTGGACTTTCTGTCCAAGAACGGTTTTAAGCGCGCCATAATGGCTAGGGAGCTTTCGTTCGCGGAGCTGAAGATCATAGCCAACGGCTCGCCTATAGGGATAGAGGTTTTCGGGCACGGCGCCCTTTGTTTTTCTCTATCGGGTATGTGCCTCTTCTCGAGTTTCATAGGCGGCTTAGCGGCAACCGCGGGCGGTGCACACAGCCCTGCAGGCGGCTCTGGCAGAACGGCAAGAACCGCGGCTATATATTTTCGCCCAGGGACCTGGAGCTTGCCGAACACGTGGGCAAGCTAAAAAGCATAGGCATAGCCTCTCTCAAGATCGAAGGCCGCATGAGAAGCAGCGAGTATGTGTACAGAGTTGTAAAGGCATACCGAATGCTAATAGACGCTTCCGAAAGCGATTTTTCTAACGCGCTCGCAGAAGTGAAAAAAATACTTTCTGGAGACATGGCAAGGGAAAAAACGGCCTGCCTATTTTCGGGACGTGACGACAACATGTTTCAACCCGGCAAAGCTCAGTGCCTGGGAAACCTCATCGGGAACATCACGGACGTGTCGAACGGCAATTTAGTGGTTGAGCCTGTAGAAGGCGCGGGCGAGATAGTCGAGGGTGACAGGCTCAGGATATCTAACCCCGGTACCGACAACACTGTGGCTTTCAAGGTAAAGGAATTCTCCAAAGACGGCTCTAAATATATTATCCCGTTCGGTAAGGCCGGCGAGTTTGTCCGGGGCAACCCAGTATTTAAAACAGTTGATACGGCATACGACCAGAAAGACATAGAAAAAGAGATAGACTCTGTTTACGAAGAGTACAAGAAAAATAACCCAAGATCTGACAGGTTTGAGTCAGCCGACCCAGGCATACACCGCGCTTATCTCAAATAAGTGGAAAGAATCCAAGAAACAAATTGTTGCGGATGAAAAAGGCGACAGCCTCTGGGTAAGGTTTGATAATATCGAGTGGCTGGATGTGCTGCCTCGGCCGTCAAAGAATAACAGATACGTTTTTTATCTCACAAAAGACAACCTTCATCTCGCGGCCAAACTTCCGAACGGTTTGGCTGAACAAATTGCGGGTGAACTGCCGCCATTTATAGGCCAGCGTGAGCTGCCGCTTTTCAAACAGTCAATAAACAAGATGGCCGCTGAAGGCATCCACAAGTGGGTGCTAAACAACGTCTCACAGTTCGGCTTGTTCGAAGGCATGGATGTTGAGCTCTCAGCCGGCCCTTTCCTTTACACCTGGAACGCTTACGTCGTCCTTTCCTATCGGATCTGGGCATCAAGTATTTTACCGCGTCATGGGAAGACGATTTCCTCAACCTCCGGAAAATGAGCGGGCCGGGGCTCGGCAAATTTATTGTCGTTTACCTCTACGGGTATCCTCCAGTAGTAAGGTCCAGGCTCATAACGAAAGAGATGCTCACAGAAGAACTTATAAAAGACTGCTCATCGGCCCACGACGAAAGCGACGGCACCTCGTTTAAGCCTGTCTTCGAGTCAGGCCTCGCGCTTTTGATACCCGAAAAGCCGGTCAGCATATTTACTGCCCGAAGGAAGTTCAAGGAGATAGGTGTATCCAACTTCGGTATCGACCTCTGTTTTATAAAACCAGGCCGCCAGCAGTGGGACACGCTGAAAAATTCATACAACACAAGCGAGAACGCGCCCGGCACCGAGAAGTTCAATTTCAAACGGCTGATAAAGTAGACAGGCATCCACTTTGAGACCGTTGAAAAAACCATCAACGATCTTGATTACACAGATTATTAAAGCAGATTACGTAGATACACCGATGAGCCATAATCTGTGTAATCATGGTAAAATCCGCGCCCCACTCCGGGGGTTTCATTTAAGTTACATTAATAAGGAAGTCATAATCAGAGATTGTTTGGGTTTTTCAACAATCTCATTTTGTAATACGGTTTATAAAATTATATAATTGTCCAAAGGCGAAAACATGAAAATAGCCATACTCACCAACGAATATCCCCCAAACATTTACGGCGGCGCCGGAGTCCACGTAGAGCACCTGACCAAAGAGCTCGTCAAGGCTGACGGCGGAAGGCATTCGGTAAAAGTCCTCTGTTTCGGCGGACAGAAAGAAGATAAGGGCGGCCTGTCGGTCCTGGGTGTTGACCCTAAATACAAGTTCTCGGCGAAAGACCCGAGGCACGACAAGTTTTTGGACACGATGTTCCGCGATATACTTATGTCTCGGTGAATTGGGCGAGGCGGACATCGTCCATTGCCATACCTGGTACAGCCATTTCGCGGGCCTCTTATCCAAACAATTGTTAAAGGCGTCTCTGGTGCTGACCACTCACTCACTGGAACCACACCGTCCCTGGAAAGCCGAACAGCTTGGCTCTGCTTATTTTGCCAGCTCTTGGATAGAAAAGACTGCTTATGAGAATGCAGACGGTGTGATAGCTGTCTCTGCTTCTATGAAAAATGACGTCCACAACCTCTACGGCGTAAACCCCGATAAAGTAAGGATAATCCACAACGGCATAGACTTAGATGAGTTCAAGCCTACAATAAACCCGAAAGTTCTCGACAAATACGGCGTAGACAAAAACATCCCCTACATCCTTTTCGTCGGCAGAATAACACGGCAGAAGGGCATTATCCACCTGGTCAATGCAATAAAATATTTGAAGCCCGGCAGCCAGGTAGTACTCTGCGCAGGCGCTCCGGACACGAAAGAGATCGGCGAAGAGATGAAAACAAATATCGAAAAGGCCAGGAAAGATTCCAAAAGCAAAATAATCTGGATACCAAACATGGTGACGCATGACGACCTCGTGGCCATATATTCGCAGGCGTGCGTTTTTGTCTGCCCCTCGGTTTACGAGCCGTTCGGCATAATAAACCTAGAAGCTATGGCCTGCCAGATACCGGTTGTTGCGTCTGCCGTTGGTGGGATACCTGAGGTCGTTGTTCACGGCGAGACCGGGCTACTCGTTCCGGTAGCGGCCAGAAAGTGAAACTGAGGCTGAGCCGTTGGACCCTGAAAAATTCGCTCTGGATCTGGCCACGGCCGTAAACTCAATAGCCTGTTCGGATGAAAAAATAAAACAAATGGGCCGTAAAGCCCGTCAGCGTGTTGTTGACCATTTCAGCTGGGCCAGCATCGCGGCAAAGACCATAGATTTTTATAAGGAACTTATTAAAAAGGGGTAAGAAGTAAGCAGAATAAAAATGCTAATCTTGTTGTTCACTTATCACTTACGCCTTATCACTGAGAGGAGTAACAATAATGGCAAAGCAAGCCGTCAAAAAGGTCATTGAGAACACACCTAGCGACAAGGCAAGGATGCGCGTTCAGATAGAAAGCGTTCAGCCTAAGATCAACGGCGGCAGGTTTCCCATTAAAAGGATAGTCGAAGACACCATAAAAGTGGAAGCGGACATTTTTGTCGATGGCAATAATGAACTTACTGCCGTACTGCTTTACCGCAAAGAAGGCAAGGTAAAGTGGTCTGAAACTCCAATGACCCACACCGAGAACGACAGGTGGGAAGGGGAGTTCAAGGTTGCCGAGATTGGGCGCTGGCAATACACGCTTCAGGCCTGGATTGACCATTTCAAATCGTGGCAGAGAGATTTTAAAAAGAGGGTTGATGCCGACCAGGATGTCTCGGTCGACCTGCTCATCGGGCTCGAGTTCATCAGTGCTGTACAAAAGAAAGCGCTGCCTAAAGACAAGGAAAAACTTAACAAGATAATAGAAAAACTTAATGACAAACGCAACAAAGCTGAAGCGAACAAGGCCGCTTTGTCTGAAGAGCTCAGCAAAATAATGGCCCGCTACCCGGACAGGTCAAAAGCCGTAATGTACAAAGAGCTGACGGTAATCGTTGACCCGAAAATAGCCCGTTTTGGAGCATGGTATGAGCTTTTTCCGCGCTCCACGAGCACAGTTCCCGGTAAGCACGGCACATTCAAGGACGTGATAGCTCGGTTGCCGTACATTTCGGAAATGGGTTTCAATGTTCTTTATCTGCCGCCAATACACCCGATAGGCATAAAATTCCGGAAGGGCAAAAATAATTCGACAGTGGCCGAGAAGGGGGCAGTGGGGAGCCCATGGGCCATTGGCGGAAAGGAAGGCGGCCATTATGCAATAAATCCGCAGCTTGGGACACTGGAAGATTTTAAGGAGCTGATAGCAAAAGCCGGTGAACTGGGCATATCTATTGCTCTCGATATCGCGTACCAGTGCTCACCCGACCACCCGTACGTAAAAGAGCACCCGGAGTGGTTCCGCAAACGGCCCGACAACACAATCCAGTACGCCGAAAATCCGCCGAAAAAATACCAGGACATATACCCCATAGATTTCGAGACCGAGAACTGGCAGGAGCTCTGGGACGAGCTTAAGAACATAATCGATTACTGGATCAAGCAGGGCGTAAAGATATTTAGAGTGGACAATCCGCACACGAAAGACCTGTCGTTCTGGGAGTGGATGCTTACCGGCATAAAGAAGGATAACCCAGATGTGATCTTTCTTGCGGAGGCCTTTACCAGGCCGAAGCTTTTGTACCGCCTCGCTAAACTCGGTTTTTCGCAGTCATATAACTATTTTCCATGGCGCAACAACAAATGGGAGCTTACCCAGTTCATTACCGAGATAACCCAAACAGAAGTGAAAGAATTTTTCAGGGCAAACCTCTGGACCAACACACCAGACATACTGACGGAATACCTCCAGCTTGGCGGCGTTAACGCTTTCAAGGTGCGTTTCCTTCTCGCGGCAACCCTCGGTGCGAACTACGGGATATACGGCCCGGCTTTCGAGCTCTGTGTAAACAAGCCGGTAGCCCCTAAAAGCGAAGAGTACCTGGATTCGGAAAAATACGAGATCAAGCACTGGGAGCTCGCCGACCCAGATAGCCTTAAGCCACTTATAACCAAGGTCAACCACATAAGGAACACTAACGCCGCCTTGCAGTACGATTATAATCTGGAATTCCTGAAGGTGGATAATGATTCTCTCATATGCTACGCGAAGTATAGCGATGACTATTCGGAGATATTGCTGACCATCGTGAACATAGACACGAAGTGGGCGCAGTCCGGGTGGATAGAGATACCGCTTGAGAAGTTCGGCATCTCCGACAAGAAGCCATTTCAGGTACACGACCTTCTTGGCGGAGAGAGGTATCTTTGGAACGGCCCCAGGAACTTTGTAAAACTCGACCCCTCAAAAACATGCGCTCACATTTTCAAGATAAGAAGGTTCCAGCGCACCGAAAAGAACTTTGATTATTACTTGTAGTCATAATTTCCATCTTTTCGTTTTGAAAATGTACTTGTTAGTGTAATAAATGTCTACTATACTATTCCTGTAGTTCATTAACGGCTAGCAGCATAGAACACGTTAGCGGAGGCGGACCATCATGGGGAAGCGCATACTTGTAATTGATGATGACACGGATATTCTGGACATATACAGGGCATGTTTTAAAGATATGGATTATATTATTGAAACTGCCGAGAACGGGTTAGACGGCCTGGAGAAATTCAAGAGCTTCAGGCCTGACCTCATAATACTCGATATAATGATGCCCAAAATGAACGGATTCGAGTTCTGCGCGGGCCTGAGAAAAGAAGAGGGCGAGGTTGCCGTACCCATAATTTTCGCGAGCGCCGGGCAGGACAACGATAAGCCTAACGCTTTTTCTTACGGGGTTGTCGATTATATGGTCAAACCGTTTAGAAAGACTGACCTTATTAACAGCGTTGCCAAGAACATCGATACCGGCAGCCGGTGGAGTGAATTTCTGCAAAAGGCGGGAGCTCTTAAGCAGCAACCGGCCGACGGGCCGTTTCTTGAGTTCCTTAAGTATCTGGCCGGAAAAAGTGAAATAGAAGCGGGGCAAAAGGAGATACTGAATTCCAGCCCGTCTGATTTTTACCTGAACGTCGAAAAGCTCAATATTCAACCAGATCACATTGCTGAAAGTCTCGCTGAATTCTATAAAATGAAATATTTCCCGGTGGTTGATCCCGAGTCGGTCCAGCTCGGGTTATTGCCAGTTTCCTTCCTTCAAAACAACAGGGTCGTTGCCACAAGGGACGCGGCAGGTGACCCGTGTTTCATCTTAGCCGAACCCTTTAACGAGGGCCTTGTAAGCCTTCTTAAAAGCGTGGCGGACTACTGTTTCGCGGTTACCGAACCAGCTAACATTGACCTGCTTTTTGACAAAGACAGGGTTAGCCCTGGAGTGCCCGCCGGCGGTTTTAACATTATAAGTCCGTTCAAAGAAGCGAATACGTCAAATAAATGGGAATCTACGGCTATAATGAAGTTGTCAAATGTTTTGCTTTCTAAGGCTATGATCAAAGGTGAAAACAGTATTCTTATCGAGCCCAGGAACCCGCTTTCATCTATACGTTTTGGGCAGCAGAAATCATTCCAGGTCATGGCCAAAACTGGCGGAACTATAGTGTCGCGCTACAAGATACTTTCAGGTTTGGACGCAGCCGAGAACAAGAGGCCCCAGAAAGGAGGTTTCAAACTGGATTTTAAAGGTAAAAGATATAACGTTCAAGTTTCAACGATACCTATAACAGCCGGTGAGAATTGCGCAGTCAGCATTTCGGCTGTAGTTTGATATTTTTAATCCGCTAAAATCGGTTTCACCATATTTCTTCACGTTTCAATAAAATTTCACATATTCTTCCGTTGTATTACCCATCATATTAGTATCATCTTTTCTGTAGGATAATATTTTATAATTTTACTTGCAATAATATAGAATTGCCATTAGAATATATTGCAGATTAACTATCTCCGAAAAGGGTGAAAATGAGAAAAACAGCCGGAGTCATTTTGGCGTTCTGTATATTGCTCAATTCCGGGATAGCCGCTTTCTCAGCGGTAATTCCGGATGTTTGCCTTATCCCGGCTGTAAAGTCCGGAAATTCTCAGATGGCAAAGCTTTTCTCTTCAGTATTCAACCCATTAAGCGCTGTGAATCTTCAAGTCTGTAATGATAACCCGCTTGTGCCTAAGTTAAACCCTTTTCCGTCTCCAAGCTCTTCCCGCGATAATTGTTCTTCAAAAAATATCATAACCAGTACAGACAACAGTGCTTCAAGTATAATGCGGGACCGCGGAACAGTGCAGAAGGCGTCAGTGCCTGGGATTGACCCCGCGTGTTTTGTCATACCTCAGGTATTCCCGCCGCCGGGATTTATAAAATGTGTTAACTGTCTATTTCTTCAATATCTTGTATTCTTGGCGAAGTCAAATCTTCCGTGGGAGATAGGTTTTGCCATTAGAGTATAGTGCTGCCCGGCTTGAAGCATAAAGCCGGGTTTTTCTTTTTCTTGGGAAGAAGCCGGTAAACGGCAATAGAGAACAAACAATGAATTTCAAAAAACTAACTGCAATCCTAACAACAGCCTGCTTCCTGTACTCTTCGGTTTTTTCGAGTATAGTTCAGGCGGCAGTTGACAATACGCATACAATCAAGGAATTTAAGCGAATTCTGGATGATTCCGTTATCCCTCAATCCGCGGGACGGGTGACGGAGTATTCGGCGGGTTCGGATGACGCGGTAGTTATCAATATCCAGGACCTGCACTGCAACGCTGAGGTCCAGAGAAACATCGCGAAGGTTATAGCAGCGGTGGATGAACAATATCCGCTCAAAAAGATATATATCGAAGGCGCGTCAGGTAGCGTAGATACGGCCTGGCTTACCGGGATAAAGGACAAGGATTTCCAAAAAGAAATGACTGAAAACCTTGTAAACCAGGGCAGGCTCACCGGCGCAGAGTATTTCTCGGTGCTAACGCGCAAACCTAACATACTCGCAGGCATCGAAGACTACAGGCTTTACAAGGAAAATTTCGTACGCCTGAACACGATAACTCAAAATAAAGAACGTTACGCCAGGATAGCAGCCAGGCTTGAGGCCGAGCTTGAAACAATGAAGGAGCGTTATTACAATTCACAGAACGCGAGGTTCGAAAAGCTTCTAAATGAATACAAAACCGGCAAGATGGAGCCCAAAAAATATTACAAACTGCTTGAAAAATATGTTGAAAAATTAAATTCTTCCGGTTACCGCTTCGGGAATCTGTCAGATATCGACATAAACAAGTTCAGGAACATTGTACTGTACTTGGACCTGATGAACCAGGGCGAAAGGCTCAATTATAAGAGGGTTAACCTGGAGCTTCAGGGCTACATGGCTGAGCTCAAGGCGGGCCTGCCCTTCGCGGCGTACAACCAGCTGCTGGAGAAGACAGACAACTTCTCAAAACTCGATGAACTTTACGGCTATCTCGCCAAGATATCAAAGGAGTATAAGATAGAGGTCGGCGTTAACTTCCCCGAGCTTAACAAGTTCTTTAGCTACATAGAAAAAAGCAAGGAGCTGAACCCGGTAGAGATGATCAAGGAAGAAAAACAGCTGGTCAGTGAGATACATTCCGGGCTTTCGAACGACATGGGCGAACTGGAAGTAGCTTTCCTTTCTTCGTTTTTTGTATATTTCGGTAATTACCTCAACAATAACCTTACGGCCGATGACTACGTGTATTTCAACGAGAATTTTCCAAAATTCAGGAGCTTGTGGTCAAAGTATTCTTCTGTCGACAGTTTGAATTCTCTAACAAAAGATTTTCAGCTGCTGGATGAATACTACGCGGCGAATATAAAAAGGAACACGGTTTTCCTTGACAATATATCTGCTTCAAGTTCGCTGGCAGGTAAAACCGCTGTCGCGAAACAGCCGGCCGCGCAGGGCGCTGCTATCCAATCAGGGATTGAAGAATCAAAGCTAAAAAATGCCCTGGACAACGCCAAAGATATAATAGTAGTGGTGACAGGCGGTTTCCATACCGAGGGCATAAGCAAGCTTTTAAAACAAAGAAATATCAAATACTTTGTTGTGACGCCCAATATTACAAAAGACACAAAAGTTTCCGACCTTATCTACAGCGAGCTTGTTAAACATCAGGCAAAAATACTTGCCCAAAGCTTCGCGCCTTTGCCTATTTCCGAAGAGAAGCCAGCCGAAAAGCTTTCCGATCTCGTGGTAGCAAAAGTGCTTCAGGAGCTTAGCTCATCGAACCCCAATATTGCGCTTAAAGATCACGCGGAGAAAATATTGAGCGCCCTAATTGGCAAATCACCGGCGAGTATCGAACAGAAGCTTAAGGATGATTTCCTGTCTTTCGAAAAAGAAGGGCTTGGGCGGGTGGTATTCCAGTTTTGTAAACGATCTGCTGACAGCAGCAATAATTATTTGTTCGCCTTCAAAACATCTGATATTGACGGCAAGAACCCCGAAGAACTTGTCTTTATGTTTAACTCCGAAACAGGAGCTGTTTCCTACCCGAACGATTCTTCCTCTATAGACCAAACGAATACAGGGTTGTCAGACCTGGAAACGCCCACGCTTGTGCTCCCTCAGAACGAAAATATCGCGAAGACTATCAGGGAAAATTCCACCAGAAGCAAAAATAACAGGTATATCAACTGGTTCTACAACAGGGTTCTCGTGGAATTTTATGTTGGCATAGTGATCGGCGCGCGGGAGCTTTTAAACACTCTAAGGCCGGTAAAATTCTACAATGCCCATGAAAAAGCAGATAAAGCCTGGAAGAATTACGCGCGCATGGCCGGCATTACGGCTATCTGGGCCGTCATGATTATTGCCGGGGTTTATGTTTTCGGTATAACGACAAACGTATTCACTTCAGCGGCTGGAGGTGTTGCCGGCAACATTTTGACCCACGGGCTCTACAACACGATATTCAAATCCGCCCCGCTGACACTGGGTTCATCCTTGAACAATCTGTTGTCTGGTCACAAAAGGGAACGCGAAGATGCCTTAAAAAGGGCATTCAAACTTGGTGTTGAAACCTTTTCTTTTAAAGAAAAAGATCTATCTTCCCACAAATACAATGAACAATATTCAAAGCGTATTTATGAAAGATTTTCTGAAGAAAAACCGAATTTCTCAAAATCCATTGGTATTGATGATAATAAAACTATGTTCCTTTTTACCGGTAGTGTTGCAAGAGGCCTTGCGCGCAATAGTGATGACAGCGATATAGATATTGATATTATTATTGATGATTTGGGCGCTGATGGCCCGGCTATACGGAAACGTACGGAAGAACTTAATCAATTGATGCAGGCCTGGATCGAGAAATGTTATGAAAAAACCAGCGTTCGGCCAAGCCCAGAGCTTGCGGAACTCATGGCGCTTTTCGATAAAAAATACGGCGAAATAGGTAACGAAAAGAAGCTTGGTAAGCGGGTAATATATTTGTCGGAAATAAAAGATATCTTCAGCCTGCCGCCGGAGGCATATGAATCAAAAAGCAAGCATGTAATGCGCAACATACTTGAACGTTTTGTGTTCTTTAAGTTAGTAGGAAACCAGGAGATGTCGAAAAAAATAAAAGAATTTTTTACTTCGTACAAGACATTCTATGTGGTACGGGGAATGATAGATGAACATGTTGTAAGAACGGATTTTGAGAGCCTTCGTTCACAAGTGTTGATTTTACACGATGCAGTGCGCGAGGGATCGTATTCCCAAATGCTGGATGATTATAAGGCGCTTAAACATATTGTGAAGGTGTATGAATTGCTGATTAAGCACTATGTTATAGCTAATGCCGGCAGGCCAGGGGATTTTTTTGGAGATAATGTCGTCGAAGAAAAAACTGAAAACGGTGACGGTTCAATTAAAGCGTCAGTGAAATCATATGAAACTCTTTGGGATAGGTCTTTGGATATTATGGTTCGGGAAAATATTAAACCAGATGCTAATGGTAATTTTCAGGGCCATTTTGATAGTATCATGCATATTATTAACCTGCAATGCCAAGGTTTGAGCCAAAATGAAAACCAAAACCAGATTGTCGACAATCTTGAAAAAGATATCAAGTATATACTTTCTGTTATAAATGAAAAAAATATTTTTCCGGACATTTTCTCTGCAGAAGAAAAAGCAATATTTACATTACCGGAGAATAAAAGCGCGGATATAGCGCCTACCCGCAACGTCTCGACTGCTGGTACAGAGGCTTTCCCGGCTCAATCTGGTTCAAAGGGTAATGCCCTTACGCTTGATTCAACTTATGAATTTGGACAACGGTTTGGTCTTTCAAAGCGTGCTACGGAACTATTCCTTGCGCCTTTCCTGGCCATATGGGACTTTCCTATCCACTTAGCTATGGTAATTGCTGACGCCTTAATGGGGAAAGGACTTGATAAATCAAGGTTTTTTGGCGGGTTGGGAATAATCGCGGCTACGGTTGCGACAGCCCTGCTTGGCCACAGCCTGATAGCCGTTTATCTGGCGTATGCGCTTTCGCATTTTATCTATAACCTGATAGCCAAAGCCGCCCCGCTGACATCTGGCGAAGAACAGCCTATAACGATAAAAGACAAGAATGGCAATGAGTACACGCTTAAGCTGAAAGATTTAAAAAATCCGGAAGGAGAAGAAGGGATAAAGAAGAAAATATCAGTGATTAATGCGGAGGGAAAGCAAGTAGGTTGGGCTAATTACAGGCTAACCAAAGATAAAACAGCTAAGGACTTCGGGATATTTTTCAATGAAGGTTATCAGGGCAAAGGCCTTATGCCTGGCATCCTAAAACAAGTATTCAAAGACGCGGACATAATAGAGGGCGGCAATGTAATTAATGAGCAGGCCCTGGAAGAATTTAGGCAAATAGGAGAACATCTGAAGCCGGAGCTGGAAGAAAACAGAAAAGCCGGCATACAATTGCCCGAAGAAGCGATCATCAAGGCGGTTATGGGAAGAACCCCGCTGGCCAGCGCAGCAATTAAAGCGGATACAGATTACGAGTTTTTCGTAAAAATTGACGGCAAACAATATACATTGGCCCAATTTGTTCAATTACCGGGAATCAAGGAAAATATAGGGCTATCGATCGAATTTCGAAAGAAAGGGGCCGAATTGAAAGAGTCGGCAGCCACAGTTGAGAAGAAAGGAGAAAACCCGCGCCCGAATTTTATAGCCCTCAAAGATTTGGGGTTAGAGGTTTTGGCAATAATCGGCCTTGCGATGTTCAGCTATTTCGGGCTGGATGCGCAAACCCTGAGTAAATTCGCCCGGAATTCAATCAAATCTAATTTCGAGAACACTCAAAATACAGGAAACAATAATAAAACCAGTCCGGCAAACATTAAACAAGAAATCGGCGACATTGTTTACAGTGATGGCTTGTTGGATATATTGAATATGTTGAATCAGAGTTTTGAAGACCCAAAAATCCAATTAATAAAATCTATTGATTTATCGAACAGTATTAAATATAAGCAAGCCGTTGCGGATGCCAACCAGCTGATGGTTGATAAAGGTTTATTTACGGCTGACGAGGTTAGCGGCTATAAAGTGCTTTTCCTGGAAGGATTTGACAGCGAAAGCTTTGCTGTGGCAAATACGTCGCTTCGAATCATTGCTATTAGCGGCCCTGCTTTTGACCGTATTACTTCGGATAAACAGGCGCAATGGCTGGCTGTGAGAACGGCGCACGAACTACGGCATGTCCTTAATGGGCCCAAAGTAAGATCGGGTGAAATGACAAGGTTATATGATGAATATTTGGCATACAGCGAGAATGTCAATGTGCTTGAAGCGTTCGGCGCAGATGAAACGCAGATTAAAGCGCAGAAACTTGTGCGCGATGCTTTTGGCATGCTAGCTGACCCCAAAAATACCGGCAAGGTTTGTTCATTGCTGGGGATAAAAGACGAAAAACAATTCCCATCATTGTATTATAAGAATGAACCTGAATTATTGGGAAATTTTGTCGGTGTGACACTTTATAATTTTGGAAAGAATAATTCTCAGGAAAAGACTCTCTGGATAAGCCTTGAAGGGAAATGGAGTATTAGCGATAAAAAACCTGTCATGAGATACGAAACTTTCCCGGTTAAATCTAAGCCAAAACAAAATCAACAGAAAACAAAAGAAAATACACGGAAACCGAATTTTATAGCCCTCAAAGATTTGGGGTTAGAGGTGCTGGCAATAATCGGCCTTACGATGTTCAGCTATTTCGGGCTGGATGCGGGCTCTCTGGCGTATTTCACTACGAACCTAGCAATTGCGATATTGGGTGTTACTGCGATCGGTAAAGGCGTTGCACTGGCAGTAAACAAAACAACCAAGCTGACGGTAGATGAAGAACGTCAGTCCAGGAATCCATTCGCGCGGGCGCACGGGCTTCTACACCGGCTTTTGGAGCCTTTACCTGTTCTGCGGAACCTCAACAAATTTGAGCTTGTCGTACACCTGTTAGATTTTTTCCTGTTTCCTGCCGCTGTTATCCAGATTATCCGCAAAAAAATCAATTCCACTGTTTCTAATCTTAAGTATGAAGCGCGCCTTCAGCAGATAATCATGAAAAGAAGAGCGAAAGCAAGAGATGTGGTAGAAAATAAGTCAGAAGAGAATATTCTTAAAGAAATAGAAGATTCCATATACGCGAACAACCCGGATTATACGCAGGAATTAATAAGACAATTCCTGGATTCTCCAAAATCTCATGGATTAGGGCTGGGCGAATTGCGTCAGCTAAGCGTATACCTTAGGTATGCAAGCGCGAGGGATTCCGCTCTTATCACGGAGCTGTCTAAGAGAATAGAATTCCGGCTGAGGTTGTTTATTATTCACGCGGTTGAAGTTTCAGGGCAAGCGAATAAAATATTAAAAGGGGATAAGGAGAAGCTGGCTTTACTGCGTGAAGCTCTGTTTAATTATTACTATGCCGACAGCGATTATCTGCGATCGCTCGGCATTGCAGAAGATATTATTAACGCGTTCACTGAATTGAAGGACCGCGCCGAAAAAGAGGAAGAGCGGGTTGCCTTCATAATAAATTACAACCGTGGAAAGAAGCAGCCGCGTGATACATTTAAGGTTCGGGACGCATTATTTAATAATACAGAGTATTTGAATAACTGGCTGATTGAAGCGAAGCTTGATAAACGATGGGATTTAGCCAGGAAGCTGGAAGTGCTTGATAAAGCCGGCATGATGGACCCAGATAAACTCAGGGCAGTACTACAAGTTCACTTTGAAGATAGGTACGATATTAATATTACTCTGCATTATGCCGATGATTTCGAAGATATGGGAATTACTACAGATAAATTATTGACCCACGCGGATTTAGAGAGTATCAAATCAGTAATGATACAGATAGACGAGGAACTGGCTTCTGTGCCGTTCAAATTCAAAGGGTATAATTCCAACATCAAAGAAATTATTTTAGAGAATAATGGCAGGGCAAACTACTCACCCGATGGAAGGTCTATAACGCTATATGTAAATTCATCTGGGGGTATTGCAAACACTCTGTTCCATGAATTGGGGCATAGCGTGGCAGGGAAATATTTCAACGTGCCGTTTCTCTACAGCGCAAAACGGTTCAGGCAGTGGGCGGATACATACGGTTATAAGCTATCGGGTTCAGAAAAGAAATTGTTGGATAATCCGGACATCTCAGTGTCCGAACAAGCATCTGTAGATGAGAAGTTAGACGCGCTGATGCACAAGCTTATAACGGAATTATTTAAAAAACGCCAGAAAGAATATTTTAAATCCAAGGCGGAGCCCATTACCGCGCATGCATACGAGTATACATTTTTGGTCCCCGAATATGATGGCGGGCCTGCGGTGCGGACGGATGCCGATGAGTTCATTGCTGAATTCTTCAAAACCTATGTTTTGCACCCTGACGAACTTGCCAGGTACGACCGGGAAATATATGACTTGTTTGAGATTATTTTTGACGGCAGACGCGCCGCTATTCAAACCACTCAGCCCTCTGCTTCTCTGATATTTGCGCAGGTAAATAACAATAGTAATCACGGCCCCAGCCTTTCCGAAACAGGGTCAGCCAAGCCTGACGGATTATTTACGGAACCGGTGCTGCAGAATTTGTTTGGCAGAGATGTTCCAAGGGAATACACAGATGAAGTTGATAAATATTTCAAACAGGAGCATGGCGGAACGTTAAGCGTTCTTACTGATCCGGAAAAGATCGCAAGGATTAGAGTTAGAGTTCAAGAGAAGTTAAAAGGGAAATATTTGAATGCCAGGCAGGTGACAGATGTGATTGACGCTGTCTTGCTGAAATATTATAAGATTGATATTCATGGAATGTATACAAAAATGCTTTTAGACAGCATGGAGAAGCATATTGTTCATAATATTATGACAAAAATAGTAGATTCTCTGTTGTGTCAGTTAATGCCGGATGACGTTCCCGTTTACAGATCCGTAGACGCGAAATATGCGGGTTTGCCGAGCACATTGGGTGTGAATGCTTCTTACTGGGGAGTAGGAGAAGAGGGTTTAGACACAGTAAAAGGTTATGATGCGAATAAACCAGGTGTTATTATCATTAAGTCAGATTTAGGGAGATTAAGAAGAGCAGGGATAATAATATATGATTATAGAACAATAAATGCGATCACTCTTGTTCATTCAAACCCAAGCGAAAAGGTAGAATTTGATGAAATTGGAGCAAATAATGGGAATCCAGGGTTAGGCCTCAACAACACTCTTAACGTGGCTCCGCTGGCGGTGATACTTGCCGCGGCGGGTGTTTTTAATGCTCCTATTATAGCCATAGTGGATATTTCAGTACTTCTCGCTGTCAAAATATTCACGGTTTTGAAGCGGAAAGCCGTTTCTAATGAAAGCACTCCACAGGCAGGTGCATTAGCCAAGCCTGACACTGGTGTTGCCAACCCGGCAGAAAAATCAGCCAATGGGAAATTTGATGCCCGTTTACAAAAATTCTTAGATGCTTTTAATAAAAAGAAAGCCGAGTTGTTCAATTACAATGGTAGTCTCGTAGACGGGTTGCCTGAAACCGAATCACACGCTACTTCAAGTGCGCTTGTGCGGAATATGATTTTTGATTCAGATGGTTATATTACGCCACAGAAAACCGATAATTTAAACGCAATGCAAGGAGAAAAGTTTATATTCCTTAGCTCTTTGCCTCAGAACCATTATGGTGAAAGCAAGGCAAAACAGGTAGGAGGAAGGCCGGTCGTACTCACTTTTGATTTTACAAAGCTGAAAAATGAAGGAATTGTGATAGAGCCGGGAGGATATTCAACCATTGTCAATCCAGTGACATCGGAGAGATTGACATACAGTAATTGGGGTGGTTATGATGTGGCGAGGGAAGCGATACCTCTGAGATTATTAACTGAAGAAAGCAAGCAAGAAGTTATTCGCGCCCTTGCGCAAGACAATCAAGATTTAAACTGGCAATTTTCTGACGAAGAACTCCAAAAGATTGCAGATGCTTTGGGGGTGGAAGTATCGTTAGTTAACAATATAATAAATGTCATCATGCAGCAGCAGAACCAGCCAGATATATCTCAGAACCCACGCCCAATCAGGCGCCCCGCACAATCTTGCGCATTCAGAGAAACAAAATCAATCTGAGAAACCGAATGATGATTTTAAGATTGTGACCCGCAACGGGCTGACCCCGGATATGTCATACATGCTTGCGTATAAGATCGGAATTCCAGGAGTCATCGAAAAATATAAAACAGCATATGATTTTGAAGAAGATTTTAAAGAATTTATTCGTTTAGCGAGGAAGGATATTAACGAAGGTAAGTCGTTTGCCGATTTTGAGAAACTCGTGCTGTTAAACAATATAATAAAAGATGTCAACAATAAGAATATAGAAATTTTAATAAACTTGATGAATGCTTCTGCTTATGTGAAAAGCAAGAAAAAATCCGATGAAGATTTTTATGATCGTATAACACGCTACAAAAAGAGATTGAAAAACGGAGACAGAAGGGTAATAAGTGAGCTTGAAGAAGCTTCTGTAACTGCTGACGGCCCACGCCTATTGTCCATTTATATGCTCTTAACTACGGCTCTTTCCGTAAATGGGCTTAACAGTGATGCTGAAGCGGCAATAGGCAGGCTGATAAAAGGCCCGGTAAAAGATATGGCTATGAAAGGTTGGAATGATATCTACGGCCTTAAAATATTGGGCGACAGAGCGGCAAGCTTCGATGATATAGAGGCTTTAAAAATACTTTTTGAAATCGCGAAAGGAAATTCAAACGGCAAGTACGCGGCTATGTATCTCCTGACAGTCCCGATAGAATTCCTGACAAACCGTGTTAACCTGAACTCGCCTTCCGATTCAATGAGAGCGGAACACAAAAACATGTTAATGGATCTATTGGAGTCATTAACGGGAATAAAAACAGGAATTGAAATTAAAAAAGAATCTGAGTATTATCAATATCTCAAATCATATTACGATTCCTGTGTGATTGAGGGCAAGGTCAAGGCCTTTACGGAAAATGGGCCCGTGGAACCGACAAAAGAAGACAGGCTATCCTATCTTAATGGAATGGTTAATTCGTGCATGGAAGACAAATCCGTATACGAGGCCAAATGGCTGATAAAAAACTATTCAATAAATGTGTTAAAGAAAGACAGCCGTTTTGCGGATAATATTTTATCTAAAATAGACTCTTTTGACCGTATAACTGAGACGCTGATTAACAATCAGGACGCTTTGGGAGTGCCTGAAGAATTGATACTTTACACGGCGGGTTTAAGCCCTCCAGCAAACAGAAGTATAATTATCCCTCACGCCCTTAAACTTGTTCTGGATTCCGCGGAATTGGATTTGGCCAATGTGTTCCCGGATGATTCCGCCTGGTTAAACGAAAGGGCGAAAACATATTTCCTGGCTGTATGGTTATTGGTAAATGAAGATGATTATATTAAAAAGGCGGAGCTGGTTCAACCATACGATTTTCAAAGCATTGCTAAAGACATTATGAGCACTACGCAATTAATGGAGAATTTTGACAGTATTGCAAGCACTCACTTTCAAATAGGTCGTAATGATATTATTAGAGAATACGGCAAGGACAGCCAGTTCGTTGGCGTTCTCGCGCACGAGTTGGGCCACTGGATATTCTGGCTGTATTGCGACGAAAATTTTGAGGAGGTAGGCGCAACGGCGGAACTGGCGGCGGATTTGAGTTCATACGCTTTTTTTGAGCTGTTAGGAAAAATGGAAAGCCGGTATCAAGAGCGTTATAAAGATATTCAGGCGGTTTTGAGAAACTACTATTCGAATCATTATAATCGCTTATTTCATGATGACACGCTTAAAAAACTTTGGGGCATCAGTGAAAGCAATAAATCGCATGTGGCTGCAAGGGCGTTTCTAGAGGGCCTGCATAAGTATTACGATAAACTTAAAAAAGTCTATGGGAGCAATATTAAAGTTCCAGCCTTCAGCGAATTATTCTATGTTACATTACAGTACGTGGAAGCGCATAAGAACAGCGGAAAAGTATTTGAGAACCTCCAACAATATATTTCAGAATATTCCCAGTCATTTATAGTTAAGAATAATACCGGAATTGATATAAACGCAGTTGATAAAGTGTTGGCTGAAAGTAAAAATAATAATTCATTTATTATAGAAAATAATATTAAGGATTCGTCAGAAGAGATAGTTTACACAGTTTTAAATATTTATTATGGATTATTGAAAGAAATAAAAAGTCTTAAGAAGCCAGGGCCCGGCCTGAACAACACCCTTAACACTGCTCCGCTGGCGGTTATACTTGCCGCAGCGGTAGTTTTTAACGCCCCTATAATAGCCATAGTGGGGATTTCAATTTTGCTCGCTGTCAAAATATTCACGGTTTTGAAGCGGAAAGCATTTTCTAATCAAAGCGCGCAGCAGGCTGGCGCATTTTCGTTCAGTAAAGTCAAAGTTTTCATAGCAGCTCTTTTGCTTGCCAGTCTGTTTCCCGGCCAGAAAGCATTTGGTCAGCAGGGTGTAGACAAAAACGTGGTAAGCGTGGTGCTTCATAATAGTCTTACTGATATAACCGGTTTGCAGATTGATTTAACGCTTGATAAGGCGATGGCCGAGGCGGATGACACTGTTCGCGAGGCCTGGAATGAAAATCTTTCCCTTCAGCGCTTTCTCAATAGTAAGAATACCAGTTCGGAACAAAAGATGCTGCTTGCCAATATGCTGTTCAAGCTGTCCACCGGCCAGTCTGTAGAGAAGCAGGCGCAGTTTATTAATCTTATAAACCCCGACGCAATACCTGACCAGAGTAAAACAATATTTTTTCTGGCCAACCTCTATGAACTCGTTTCATCGGGATTCCCGCAATATATAGATTATGACAAGGATGGCTTGCCTGATCTGCCCCCGGGCAACGATTTCTGGAACTTGTTGACTAACGGGAACCCGCTCAATTTCAAAGCTCTAATTATGGAGATATGCGGGCACAAGGATATAACAACTTTAGCTTCCAGTTTGTCCAGGTTCGGGCTCACTCAGGAACAGTTAAAGGGTTTTGAAAAAGCAATGTTGTTCATTTATTTGTTTAATCAGAACAATTACTACGATAACATGAGGCTCGCTCTTGGGACATATATGTCCTTTGACGCGGCTGGACAGATAGCGTACAAGGAGGCGGTGCCTAATATATTCAGCTCGCAAGTAAAAAATTCTATGGCCCTTGAGTTCGTCATAGGCGCGGGGATCACTGAAAGCAAGACGCTGATACTGCTGATGTCTAAAATAGACGAGTCTCCAGGACCCATCCCCTGCCACTCTCGCGCGCATCAAAGGTTTCCAGACAACACTACTGCTTATTAAACAGCTTTGCGTTAACAAGGTTATACCAGCCGGGCAGGTAGACCGGATATACCAGAGTTTCCTTCATAATGCGGATTTCGCGAACCCCATGCCCTGGGTTGAAGCTAGCCTTATTCCCGTAATAAAGAAGCAATTTTCTCTCTTTAATATAAATATAAGCCGCCCAGCGGAGTTTAATAAGGTTGATGATACGGCATGGTGCCTTATAAGGGCCATGCAAAGCGGTATCACATACGCGGATATGGGCTACGCATCAAAAGCCAGTCAGCCCGAAAGCAACATAAGCCAAAGGCATTATTCAACCACTAACTTTGAGCTTAAAAATATGCTGTATCTAATAAGAGATAAAGCAGGCTTGCCTGTTGACAAAGGGCAGTTAACTACGGATAAGTTTCCTGATTTCCTGCTCGCGCTCGAGTATGCTGATGTATTGAAAATATTCTCATTTGGGGTTTTAAGCCAGGTTGACGCTGATATTTTCCACAATCATGCTTTTCTGGATAGAGAGGGTAAATTATGCGCGTTCAATAATGGTTATTACGAAGGCAAGATAACCCATATTATACGCGGCATTGTAACCTCTCTAACTTCAGAACTTGGGCACTATATGGCAATAAAGTTCGCCCAACAGGAAACAGGGGTAGTAGTGTACGGAACGCCAAATTCCGAGCTGTATGACCGTTTGATGATGGCCATTGGGTTGAAGGGGTTGCCATATCTTACATTCCCGCAGGCGCAGTTGTATATGCAGGGAGTCTACCAGCTGGGTTATGAGATACTCAAGGAAAAGATGGAAGGGCCGGGCCGCGACAAGCTTATGAACGAGTTAAGCCTTATGATGTCGCCGGAGCGCAGGAGCCAGTGGGAACAGATACAGTATAGATATGGCTCAGCCAATAATGAGGCCTCTGCCGGCCGGCCGGCCTACGGCCTTTCATTCTCAGAAGTGTTTTACGTGGGCCTGCTGGGCCTTGAGGACCAGAATTATAAACCTGAGCTGAAAATATCATTGATAAAACTCAGGCAGAGCTATAATATTTCACAGCGGGAACTGGAAGCTGTTGTCGGCGCGCCAATGCTGGCTAAAAACGGCATAAATAAACTGGAAGTGCCTGACTCAAAATTGTGGTGGTCGTACGAAAGCGATAACGAAGTTCATATCATTGCCGAACGCATGACTATTGATTTCATGATATGGATGAACAATTACGTGGATCCTTCGATCCAACCGGAGTTCATGGCAAAGTTCATACTGGAACATCTAATTAAGAATGTTTATAACAAGCACAGATACGATTACAACTCGTTCCTTGAGGAACTTTACAGTGTTAACCAGGCAGAGATAGACCGCATTGTCCGGGAAATACTAAATGACAAAGACATTAAAGAAAGCCCCAGAGTGCGGGCGCGCAAGTCCGGGGAGAGAATAGAGGACATTTACAACATTGACAAGCAGCAACTCGCGAAAGGCCAGCCTACGCGCTCAGGCGCGCCGATATCTCTCATGCTGTGGACTTTTTCGATGTTCGCTTCCAGGGTGACCGCTAAGAAACGAGGTATCGCGTTTTACGTAGACTACCTGGACAAAGTCAAAAACATGTTTAGCGGCAATAAGAACCAGCCTAATAAAACATCAGCCAAACTCCCCGCGGCGGATTTCAGCTGGGACAAAATTATTTACGATGGCAATAAGCTTACGGTTAACGGCATTGAAGCAAAAAGAATAGGGAGCGGAGAACTCAATATGGTTTTCGTTCACCCGCAAAACGAGGACTATGTGATGAGGGTAAGCATTGATAAAGTCAACGGCAACAACAAGAAGAATATAGAAAATAGCTGTAAAGAGCTTGAGGCACTTTCAAAATACGGCCTGGCTCCGAAAGTCTTGATGAAAAAAATAGAAGACGGAAGCCATTCCGTAGTAATCGCCGAAAGGATTCACGGCGAATCGCTTGATAACAAGAGCAAATTAATAGAACTGGGAATAAGCGAAGAGCAAATAGGCCGGCTGGTAACCGCTCTTGTTAAAGACCTCGCGCTTAACGGAATAGACCTGATAGATTTTAAACCGTCAAATATAATGATAGGCAGGATTGAGCAAACGGGAGAAATAAGAGCCTTTATTTGTGATTCCGCAGGCTTATACATAAAAGTGCCGACAAGCAAAGCGTATTTAATGCATTTATTCAGAAATTACGCGCTTCGCCTTGGAAAAGGGTCATATTTTGAAACAATTGACCCGAAGGGTGTTGACGGCAAGGGAGTGATCGCTTCAAATATTGATAATTATATGACCGAATTACAGCTAATGCCTGAAAATAAAATGAAAGACAGCGGCCTTATCAAAGCCGGAGTTAATGGATCTCCAGATGTTTTCTATAACGTTAACTCAGGAATAAGTTTAGAAGAATATTTGAAACGCAGCGGGTTCAATGTTCCAGGCGAATCGGAACATTTGGTTGAAAATTCCACTGAAATAACAGAAATTATTTCTCAAATAATCCCCGGTGTGGAACTTGTCGAAAAGATAACAGTAAACGAAATAATCAAATCAATTAAACCGGCCGAAACTACCGGATTACAAGGCCCGGCTTTTGATATTACACCGGATGATGAAAAAATGTTCTATGACTTCATTGCCGGATTGCTTTTGTCAGATGTTGCTGAGGCAAACGCGAGGTTTGCATTTGATGCCATGGTGCAGGCAGGCGCCGTGAAAAAAGGCAACATTGAAGATATAAAAAAGCTTTTCGCTACCATTTCCAAGCATTATGCCTATCCTACGCTCAAAGTCTTAGTCGAGTCAGGCGCGGTAACAAAAGATAATATAAAGGAAATAAATGAGTTTTTCAACACAATAGAGGGAAAAAACAGCACGGATGCAAATAATGGCTGTCTTGCGCTCCAGGACTTAGCTAAGTCAGCGGCAAAGCTTGATGAAAGTTCAAGGAAAGGAGTTCTAAACGCAAAGCTGCTTACAACAATCGCGAAAGGCAGCCAGGGTGATAACCTTGCCCATGCCTATAATGCACTCCAATCTTTAATGGAGGCAGCGGCAAGGCTTGATGAAGATACAAAAAAGGCGGTACTGAATTCAGATCTGCTTCTCACCATAGCCGAGAAAGCAGTTTGGGATATTGATAATGCCTATGCTTTGCTCCAATCCTTAGCCGAATCAAGAGCAGTGACGAAAAATAATATTGAAGAGATAAAACAACTCTACATAACAACAGCTGAAAAGGCTGGCGGGAACGGGAATCAGTATAGAGTTTTTTATACATTGCGGGTTTTATCCGAATCAACCGAATCAAGAGGAGAAGTAACAAAAGACAACATTGAAGAATTAATAAAACTCTTAACAACGATAACCGAAAAAGCCGGCGGGTATACTGATTATGCTTATTCCGCGCTGCTAGCTTTAACCGCTTCAAAAGCAATGCCAAAGGAAAACATTAAAGAGATAAAAGAGCTTTTCGTAACGATAGCTGAAAAAGCCGGAAAGAACACCCCTGATGTCTATCGTGAACTCAAATTCCTGATGGGTTCGGGTGTGCCGACAAAGACCGATTTAAATAAGGTAAGAGAACTAATTGCCAGAACCAGGGTCACAAAAGGCCAGAACACTGATAAAGTATATATCTTCAGGTTGTTTCACAATGCGGCTGAGTCAGGGTTGTTGAAGGATAAACTGAAGGTTGACAGGTACAGTTTTTATCAAGAAGGCGATATACTGGATAACTATAAAGTTATTTCAGAAAAAATTGATGCCGCTGAAACGAGTTTTGAGTTTCTAAAACTGCCCGAAGGGCTTTCATTGCCTGAAGAAAAGCACTACGCGGTTAAAAATCTGGAAAAGAAAACTGTTGAAAAATTATTTAAAAACCTGGGAATCAAAGATTATCGTTACGCCACTACATTAGGGCGAAAGGTGATATATAAGTACACAGCGGCTAATGGCAGCATAGAGTATGTAAGCTTCAAGATGCAAAAGAAAGAGGAAGATCCCGAGATACTCGCAAGGGAACAAGACAAACTTGTGTGGCTGCACCGTGCCCGTGACAGTATCGGGCTCGAAGGGGTTTATCCTGAACCGGTAGGCGTTTACAAGGTTGACATACCCGCCAACCAGCGTTTAAGCAAAACTGGAAGCAGTTTAGATCTCGAACAGGCGAGCGATAAACCATGTAATGTCCTTGTCCTGAAGGAGACCAGGGAAACGTTAAGCTATCTTGACGGGGGCGAAGACGGGAAGTGGATAGGCGGCGAGGAGATTACCGCTGAAGAATTTGCAAAAGCGTCCGAGAAAAACGTGCATGACCTGTTTACGCTGTTGAAATACGGCATAGTGCACCCTGATCTGATAAGCATGTTTCATGACGGCAGATCAGACATGCGTGAAAAGAGGTCCAGTGGTGATAGGGGGCTTTATAACTGGATGCTTGGCGCGGCGTGGAGGCGCCTTTGTTATATTCCATGTTCTCGAATTTCCGGTTATCGGGCCCCTGCGACTGGGCTAATATGACAACAATAAACGATATAGCAGATGGAAAATATATGGAAGAAAATTTTTCAGCCCTGGGGTTAATTAACGCAAGCGAATCTGTGATCATGCATCGAATGATAGGATATTATTGGTTGCAATTATCTTTTGTGACGCTTGCGTGGATGAACAAAACGGGTCGGATGAAATATGAAGAAAATGAAATAAACTGGCTGAAAGGCGCAATGGAAAACATGATAATCGGGACAATAAACATATTGCGGGCCGGAAAATCATTTGATATCAACAACGTAATTGACAGCGGCCTGATGGCAAGGCAGATGTTGTATTTCATGAGCGGCGAATATGCCAAGGACCTTCCTTTAGCTGCTGAAGTCAAAGACCTTGAATTGAAACATAATGAATCTCCCATCCCGCCAGAAAAAGTGGAAGCTTACCGGCGGCTTCAGTCAATGTTCCCGGGAGCACGGCTTGAAATTCCAAATATAGGAATGCTCAAAAAACAAGCACAGGAATGGGGTAGTTATGTAGAAAAAGACGGTAAATGGCTTGGATGGGCGCTTAAAACGGTGAACGGCTCCAGGTATCTGGACCTTGGCTCTCCGAACGGCAAAATACCTTTGACGGAATTATCGAAGGCTATGCATGTATTGGGCTTATTGTCTTTAAAAGAAATGAAACCTGGTTTAAGAGAAGAGCCCGCGCCTTTAAATGCGCTTGGCATAGAAATTAAAACTGATATTGAAGAGGAGCTTTCAGCTACTGGCATCACCCAAGCGCAGAAGCTGGCGGTTGCTGTTGAACAGGCGATAGTTTCTAGCACAAAACCATTTGAAAATGCTGCGGGTTTTGAGGAGCTTGAACAGGCCCTGGCCGCCCGGACTGGCAAGAAAGTTGTAACTTACAAGGCAAACGGGCCGGCCGGCAGCATGCTGTTAGGCGGCAAGGCGTTTGGCTTTTCTAGCTATAACCCCGAAAACGACGAATACATGGTTAGCGAAGGCTTCTGGGAACATTTTCAAACAGATGCCGAGCGCGGTGCTGTTCTCCAGCATGAGAAGAACGAATATAACTGGCTGAACAAACTGGAAAACAAAGGCAAAAGTTTCGAAGTTTACCATAACAATGTAATAAATCAAAAAACAAATATCAAAAAGAATAAGCCGGATTCGAACGATTGGACGGATGAAGAAAAGGCAGTAATTCTTGAAGCTCAGGTAATTAATATTGCCGAAAGCCTGCTTAACCCCGCCTTAAAAGACTGGAAATTCAACAAAACTGCTGAAATAATAGAAATCATTTCTCAAATAGTCCCCGGTGTGGAACTTGCCGAAAAGATAACGATAAATGAATTATTTGAGCTAATGCCCGGTATCGGGCCATGGACGCTTGATAGGATAGTGAACGGGTTAAACGGTAAAACTGTCACCTCGACAACCGACAAAAGGTATATTCTACACCTGGAAAAAAGCAAATTTGAATCGGATACCATTAAAGTGAGTTTCCGGCGCGACAGCGGTGAATTAACAAATCCCGTTATATTTATGAGCGTAAAAAATGGTTTTTTCAACTTTGACGCGGTACTTGACTCAGTGGTTTTTGATCTTAAAGAAGATGATGATTCCCCGGATATGATTAGTCTTGCCGGGCAGGGGCTTCTATCGCAGATATTCGGCCGTCTCTCGCAGTATTTATCAGAGGGCACAGTTGCATCGCCTGTTCATATTGTTAACACCCCAACGAAGCAATTCATAGCCGAATCGTGCTATATAAAAGACGACAAATTAATGTATAAAAAGGGGGTATTGGTTAACAATACCATAACTCATAAGGAGCAGGATGACGACAACGACCTTATAGTTGTCGCTACCATAGAAGAAGAGAACCGTAACCCATCGAAATATATATCAATATCCAGTATACTGGCACAAACCCAGATGGGCCGCGTTATGCAACACGCCGGTTTTACGGAATTTTATGTTACAACGCAGGACAAACGCTTGGATAAACTGGACGCTTTTAAGTTCCTGGTAAATTCAACAATAAAGAAGCCAGGCAAAGATATCATGGAAGTTAATGCTCTACTCTACTTTACTGCGGTTAAAACAGGGGCTGTTGCCAATGCGGTCTCTGCTCAGAATGAAACGGACAGAACCGCACCAGGCGCATCAGCGAATGCTCTCGGGATATCTATATATGAGGCTGTCAAAAAGGCGCTTGCGGGCATCACTGAGGAAGCCAAATTTGCGGTGGATGCTAAGGATGAGATATTAAGCGAAAAACAAACTGGAAATACGGATGAATCTGGAAAAACTGCTGAGTTGCAAGACACAGGAATAACCAAGAAAGTTGAGCGTTTTAACCTAGCTGAAACACCTGCCAATGGTGAGAAGACTGAATGGTTCATCCCTGGCCTGGTGGACGGCGTCATTCAAAAGACAGTAGAAGACAAAGGATCGAAAGCCTTAAACCAGATATTTAATGAGCGCAACATGCCTAAGGTAGGCATTGTTCAAATGCTGAGAAATGTCTATCCGGATATTGAAATTAATGAAAATACACTTGAAAATAAAATTAGTTTTAAATATGTGGATAGCGGGGTATTCAAGAATATTTACAGGCTTGAGTTTATCAACAACGGCCAGCCGCTTGCTATAGCGATGGAGATTGGCAAACAGAACGGCTCCATTCCTGATGAAGAGATAGAAAGCAGGAACGCCATGCAGTCCGCTGGGGTGCCGGTAACGCGCTATGGCGCTGAGATCGATCTCAATAACGGCAGTAAAGTTGTTTTCAGGGCTTTTGTTGAAAATGAAGATGCCGAGCAGTTTATATCTTTCCGCGGCAAAAAAGAAGAAAATTACAGCCTTTTGGTCCGCGAAAAATTACTGCAGAATATTTTAAAAAGTTATACAAAAGCCAAAGTATTTTTATTTGACCTGCATATCCGGAACCTGTTTATCAGTAAGAAGGACAGCGAGCCGGTATTCTTTGATGTCTCAGTGCCGCGCAACGAGGCCGACAAACAGTTCATTGAAAAATACGGGTTTGAGCTCACGGCGCTCAATATGTTCAGATTTGGCGAATATTCAGGGGTTAATATGGAGAAAGCGGATAAGGTAAACCCCGCAGCGCTTGTCTTGATACGGAAGTATTATGAAGGCGTGCCTTCAAACCCTAAACTTCCAGCTGACCCCGCAAAGATAGATTGGGACCAGGTATTCCGCAGTGAATGGAACTATACTGGAAGCGATGCCGACCTTTTTGATAATGCCAGCCTGCGTAAACGCCTGAACCTGGCAGAAGAGGCCATGCTTCCGCCAGAAGAATATAAGGCTATAAACATAGAGCTTATACACGCCCGGGCAGATAGCAAGCAGCCGGACATAGATAATTACTTCATTTTTCAGATGATAATGGATTCCGATGGCAGAGATGGACTCCAGCGCCTGTATAATATGTATAAGGACGCGGAATTTAGAAGAAGCCTGAGCGAACATTCAAACCTGTTCCCCTGGACCGGTAGCACTTTGAAATGCGCTGACCGCTTCCTGCGCGACCTTGAGGGGTTCCTTAATCAACCAAAAATTCAATCGATATCAGAAGCGGTAGTTTCGGTTAATGAAGGCGCAGAAGTGGTTGATAAATCAAATAGTATTGAAAAAAATGCCTTCGATAAAGTTGTTGATCAGCAAGAATTAGTACAATCCGAAGAAAATAAGGAAGAAATTGATCAATCTGCAGAAAAAATCATAAATAATGAAAGGCAGAACCCTCAATGGTTGAAGAGTTTTATTGTCGCCAAGGGCAATATCTTTAGCAGAGTTAAAATGTTGATACAGACCGTGATGATGTTCGCTGTAATGATATATTTTACATCCTGCAATGATGCTGATCAGACATACGGTAAGTATTTATATAAAGAAAAACCGGAAAAGATAAAGAGTACGGAAGGCTTCAAGGTAATGCCGGATGTTGGCGCGCAGAAGCTGGAAGTTGCGGTCTTACAGTATGAGAACCATGATCAGTTGAACATCATAGATGATATTATTAAAAAACTGCCGCGCAGCACCCATATTCTTATTATAGTTCAGGATGAGTTCTATGCTAACGAAATAGCCGTAAAGATCGCTGAGGCTAAGTTAAATGATGCCAACATTAAAATATTGAAAATTAGAGCTTCATTTTTACCCAAAATAAGTAATAATCGAATAGGGCTAGATGTAAAAGGGATAACGTTTTGGGCGCGCGATAACACAGTTTGGATGTACAACCCGTCAACCGGTAAGTTCACGGTCATCCCGGTGACTAATGAAAATATTGTTGGCGACCCTATGGTCGGAGGTGAATTAGGTTCGCATGGCGTGGGAATAGGGGAACAGTTTGTCGCTCTTGCCGATAACCCCAAAGTAAGCATTCCCGGCGGCGATGTGGCGTCCTTCAACGATAATGTTGTCTTCGTTGGCAAAGAATCTGTAGCGGCTAATGCCAAAATAAATGGGTGGACTACTGCAAAAGTTGTCGAGGAGTATGAAAACATCGTAAACGCCAAGGTGGTGGTTCTTCCTGTAAATGAAGTTCACCGCGACCGCTATCTTGCCTTTATGGGCGGGGATAAATGCGTTATAACCGACCCGGTAATGACCGCGCGTTTGCTATCCAAACTCTCTAGAAAAGAACGAGATAAGATCATCAGTGGCCTTGAAACTGAATTAAGCGGCTATAAATTTTTCAACAAGAAAAAGCGGGAAAGATTAATAAGAGATGTGTCGTATTATTTGAACCAAACAGAGGAAGAAGCGAAGCACTCCCCGCTTGTGGCTCAATTGAAAAAAGCCGAGAAAGTCTTAAAAGATCATGGCGTGAAAGAAGTCATACATATTCCGGGCATATTTGGCAAACACGTAGTAATGGGAGTTTATTTCACTAATTTTGTATATTTGGGAAATGGAGAGATCCTCCTGGGTAGGAGCGGTTTCCCTTCGCTTGATGAAGTAGCGGAACGTATTTATAATGAGAACGGCCTTAAAGTAAAATGGATCAATGACGGACCGGCTGCCGCGATTAATGGCGGCGACTTGCATTGCGCGGTTAATACCGGTTACTCCGGCACCGCGGACTTTAATACCGAATACAAGCGCCTGAACGGCGATAATGGAGTCAAAGCTGCTACGCAAAAGGCAAAGAGCGCCAATCGTAAACCTGGAGCACGCACCCTTACGTTACCTTCCACCTACGCTATTGGCGAGTTCTTTGGATTCTCAGAGCGTGCTATTGAACTTTTCCTTGCGCCGTTCGTGGCCGTATGGGATATGCCTCTTCATTTCTCGAAAATTGTTGCGGATGCTGTCACCGGGAAAGGCCTTGATAAATCAAGGATGTTTGGAGGTTTAGGTATAATCGCTGCAACGGCTGCAACCGCGTTCTTTGGCCACAGTTTGTTAGCAGTTTATCTTGCGTATTCGATCTCGCATTTTATCTATAACCTGATATTCAAAGGTGCTACGCTGACGCTGGAAAACAGCGAGGCATTATCCGAAAACTCAGGAATAATTTACAACAATCCGGCTTCCGAAACCGGTAAAAAGGATTTTGTCGTTATAGAGAATCATTCAGAGTTGAGCAAGAGGCTGGAAGAAAAAATACCTGCCTCAGTACGGGAGGTTCTAGATAAACTGGTTGACAAGGGAGAGGTTTATATTTTCGGAGGGGCTGTTCGCGATGCGGCACTTGATGTAAAGGCAAAAGACTGGGATATAAGGACGGATGCCACTCCTGCACAGATAGAAGAGCTTTTTCCCGAAGCTGTTTGCGTCAGGAGATCGGATTCCATCACGATATATGAGATCATGCTTCCTGATGGGATTTCGATGGACCTAGTAAGTAAGAAAGGGGTCGAAATTTATTTCAAGCAAAGCGCAGCCATCAGTTTCACGAATATGGGGTATAACTACAGGTTAAAGGAATTGTTCGATTACAACAATGGCTTGAACGATCTGAAGAACAAAATTATTTATATGCCGCATCCATCTGCCGCTACCTGGAAGGATACAGTAAGCAGGTACATAGAGGCGTACACAAAACTTAATGCGACATATGGCGGGTTCACTTTTGAAAAAACGACAGAAGATTTTATTCGAAATTATAACGATTCGCAAGCTGATGACTGGCATGTAGTCCGTTCCCTTTATTATTGTTTAAAATTCTCACCGAGCATATTTTTTGAAATAACCACTGAACTCGGTCTTTTCGATAAAGAATACTTCCCTGAGCTTGGTTTGTTCAATAAAGATAAATTGGCTAAATGTTTTTCTTCCATCGAAGATGTCCCGGTGCGCGACCGGCTGGTAGTACTGCTTGACAGGATTGATAAAAAGTTCAATACAAATGTTAGTAGCATTATTGCTCAACGCATACAAAAGATGGTAATTCCCGCGGCCCGCGTAAAATTCCTTCCCGAAGAGATGATCGAATTCTTGAGTGCAATTGATCATCCTGCCAAATATAATGATGAAAGATTAGGAAAAAATCCAGCATTGCCTGGCTTGAACGCCCTTACGCTGCCTGAGAACATCCCCTACGTTGATCAAAGCATAGCAGAGCTTACAGAGCAGCTGGATGCTGCACAAAGGCCTTCACTTGAGGCTCAGGGTAAAAGTGATGCGGAAATAATTAAAATAATTGAGGCTCAAGTCAAACAAAGAATTTCGGGCGAGCTAGCAAAAAAAGAGTTTGTTGACTCACTGAATCCATTCGCATTCGCAGCCCGCCACACAAACTCTGAAGGCAGGGTTAAACGCGCGGTTGGCATACGTATTTTGACAGCCCTGACTTACGGCCCTATTTTAGTTCTTGGGGGTTTATGCGCATATTTTGTTCTGAGCGGCATTGGCGGCAGCGCGGCGTCTATAATTTCTGCGATCGCCGTCTTAATTGGAGGGCCGGCTATAGGAGCAATACTAAACATCAACTTCCACAAGGCCTGGAATATACAGAACTGGCAAACCCCTGCCCAGCTTGCCTTAGCAACGGTTTCATCTCAATTTACGATCAGTTCTATTTCCCAAAAAACAGTCCGCTTAATAGGTGAACACGAAAGCGATGTCATTAAGGCCATTAATAACAATGACCCCGACTTTATTTTGGCGGAGTTTAAAAAGTGCCAAACTAACGGGCATTTTGACAAAGAAAAAGTAATTTCGCTGATAGAGTCCTGCTGTGGGCCTGTGGAAGAGCTATATAAGACTTACACTGTTCAGGCTACGTGGCGCGTGACAAAAGCCGTTCAGGAACTCGCCTCGGCTGAAAAGACGGAATTGCTTGATATTTTATATGATTATTATACGACAGGTGTTTACGGCACCGGCGAGAAACCTTTACCCCAGCTCATAGTTTCGATGTTTCTGCTGCGGGTGAAGCGGGATTACAAAGAAAGCCTTGCGCAAGGTGCTGTGTTTAACCTGAAAGAACACAAATACAAGAAGATCTATGAACTTATGGCAAAACAGTTAAAGAGCCTTGAAGGCAGGTGCATTTATACTGTTTCTCCAGAGATCACTTCTAAGGCTGGCGGCCTTGGTCCTGTCATGGAATTTCTTGGCGGCGGAGAGAACTTCATAATAAAAAATTTCGGTATAGCTGACGCTAGCAACGCTACAATAGAATTGTGGTACAGGAATAACGGAGAAGATAACCCTCTTGATTACCTGCGGGAATACGGCGTGAGCATCGAGGCCGAGAATGATGGTAAGACTTTAAAGAGCGTGATACCCGAATTTAAGGTTAACATAGGCGGCACTGAAAGAAGAGTAAGGCTTTATAGAGGCTGGGAAGTGGCTGACAGGAATAACCCTAACAGCGAACATATAAAGAACCGTCCGCCAAGGTATTTCCTGCATGATGTTGACGGGCAGGACGGGAAAGGCTACAGGAGCGCTTCAAATCAGTTATACAAATACAGAGAAGAAGGTAAAAATCAAAATATGGATAATGCCGCGAAATATGAAAGCGTGGCGTTTTTGAGCTGCGCCGCTGCCGAGGCTATACGCCGGCTTGAAGCGGAGCGGCAGGAAAAACTCGGAAAGAACTGGCGGCCGGCTGTAGTCCATGGCAACGACGGCCAATGCGGGTATCTTGCGGCTGTGATACTCAGCAGGTATAAAGATGACCCGTTGATGAACAAGGCATTGCATTATTTCACGACACATACCTATTTCAATCGCGGCACGTGGAACGTGGAAGACGTAAAGAAATATCTTAAGTACCTGGGCATAGACCCGAAATACTGGAAGGCAATAGAGAGGTTCTGATAACGGGAATGGTGTTATTGGCGACGAATCGGGGTTTGCGATAAGGCTGGCAGACGGAGCCAATGGCGTGGCCGGAGACCACAGGGATGATAACTATCTTAAAGATCTAGACTACACGAACCTTGTAGGCATACCAAACGGAGCCGACCCGGAAATGCTTGGTGTTTATTTCAACCAGTCCCTTCAGGAAGCTTACGAATATCTAAAGAAAGATGATCCTGAAACTTACAAGAATCCTCTTGACCTTGAAAGGCCTGCCACGGCAAAGCTGTACTGGGAGGCGAAGAAGAGAGCGCGGGAAAAGGTCAACAGAGTGGCCCTGGTAAAGGGCGAGGACGGCATAAGGACTGCGACCGGCCACTTTTTAAAACTTGCAGAAGACAATCCTAAAGTGCTTTCACTTGTCGTTCGAGCCGTACCTGAGAAGATAGGGCGCGGAGAGCTTCATGGAGAATATCTCCTTGAAGACGGTAGCGGAGGAGCTTTCAGTAACGAGAACATCAGGGCGTTCGTAAAAGCCGGCTGGCAGGTAGTTATTGTAGGTGCGGACCAGAAGTATTCCACCAGCTCGAAAGTGGCAGATGACCTTGCGAATTTAGAGAACGAGATCATGGGCGCCAAAGAGCAGGGGAACACCGAGTATGCCGGAAGCTTCTTCTATGTCAGGAACCTTATAGGGGACGTAAAGAAATACGTATTCGGCGCCAGCATTTTGCACGCTCACTGCACATACCCCAATACTGAAGCAAACGGATACACTGAATCGCCTTCAATAATGGGCTTGGTAATAGATATTAAGCATAATAGCGGCAATGGCGCTCTTCTTGATCAGGGGACTATTATTCCGGATTGGGGTCAGGCATGGGGATCCGGAAACGGCAATACTTTGGCGGTTAAGAACGCTGAAGGATTCAAGGATGCTGTGTTGGAGGCAGGGAACAAACTGGATGAAAACCCGGATCTATACGCTCAACATTGCTTTAAAACCCCGCTCTTAAACAGCGTAATGGATTATTTTGTGGCTTCCTGGGCATACCTTTACGAAATGGACAAGATAGCGGAAATAAAGGCTGACGGAGAAAAAGACAATGACGCGCTGATAAATGAATTAGAAGGAACTATCAGTTCTGATGATGAAGAAAAGATACTTTACGGCAGCGGGATAGTCAGGTATGGCGAGGAAAAGGATACCGGTTTTGTATGGAAGACAGAGAACGGCGTTGTTAGAACAAGCGGCCCGAGTTTAGCGGGGTTTGTGGCGGGTGACAAGGAGCGCAGGCTCAAAGACGGAACTAAAGGTTTATGGGCTTTCGCTTATCATGCTGACCGCAACGATATACTGACTTATCTGGACAGGATATTGAGGAACGCACCTGAATCGTTAAATCCTGTAAAGAACAAGATCGCTGACCTTAAGAAAAGAGCGGCTATAGCAATATCTGTAAAAAACGATGAAAATACAAAGCTCAGCGAGGAACTCAGTAGGCAGGGGATAGAGCTTGTCAGTAAGCTGGTAAACTTTCTTGAAATTACAGGTAAGAACTTAGATGTAAGCTGGTGGAGAAGCCCGTTGCATGATAACATTCCGCAGAGCGTGCCTATTTTTGCGCTTCGCCGTGAAACGAAAGACCCGGGAATAGGCAAGTTCACAGACCTGGGCAGGTATTATGTTGATGTTCTGAAAAAGCAGGGAATAAATGTGGTCTTACTGCTCCCACATTTTGCGGTTTCAAACAAGAGCCCGTACGAGGTTGTCAGTCCCTACGCTTTTAATGAATTATATATTGATTGGTCGGTCGTGGAAGAAGTGGAAGGGAATGGAAAACTTTTAATGAAGCTGCTGCCTACGATACCGCAGGAAGAAGTCGATTATGGTTCTGTGCGTGAGAGGGAAGACCCGGTCGCTCTTGAAGGGTCAAGACATTTCTATGAACAAAGTCCGGGATCTAATAGAAGAAAAACATTTGAAAAATGGAAGGAAGAAATTGGATCGGAATGGCTTGAAAAGATCAATGATTATTCCGAGTATATGGCTATAAGTGAGATACTAAATAAGCCATCTCTGGACTGGACGGCGGAAGAGGTTGAACAGGCAAAACAAGCGAGCAGGGACGGTTATTCTTATCAGGACAGGGTCAACCGGCACCTGTACGCGCAGTGGATAGCTTATAACCAGTTCAAGGATGCTGTTGCCGTGATACACGAGCATGACGGGAAAGTGCTTTTTGATGTGCCCTTGTTCAGGGGCAAGAACAGCGTTGATGTCTGGAAACACCCGGAATATTTCAAAGATTTGGCATCTAGGAACCCGGGCATAGTGCGTGAAGGGCTAAATGAGAACTGGAAAGAATTAGCTCAGTGGAATTGGACCGAGCTTAAAAAAGATAAAAACGGGAAATACAACATCATGCTGAACCCTTTCCGTTACTGGCTGGATTTTGGTTTAGACGGGACGAGAGTTGATGCGCTGCACTTTGCGTATAATTTTGGAAATGGCCAATTTGTAAGCGGAGACGAGCCCGGGGACGATTATGTGAAAGAACTGGCTAAAGCAATAATTGAGAGGGACGGATTACCGTTAGCAGAAGCATTTGAAGGCAAAGATGCGGATGCCAACAAGCTTGGGTTTATAACGGTTCAGGGAGACTGGGAGAATTCAAGCAACCATGATGATCCGCGTAAGTTCAACACATTAGAATCGTTCGAGCAGGCATTTATAAAAAGTTTAAACCGGAACTATTCCGGCAGAAACGCCCGGTTCATAAGTTCGACCCTGGGCGACCAATGGGGAGACCCAAAAACGGTAAAGGGAGTAATGAAAAACGGCAGTTATCAATGGGATTATAGAATACCCATGAAATCCGACAAAGATTACAATGAACGCGTCCGGTTCGATATAGGGCCTTTCATTTATAATGTGCTTCATCCGGCACATGTTTGGGAATCCAAGGATTCTACTCTCGCGTTATTCAAGTCCGCAGCGAATTCTTTCGTTAAACAAGTTGACGGGAAAGTACAGATATGGGCTTCAGGCAACGCTGATGTGATCCCTAAGGAATGGGGGAGAGACACGTTTATTTCGCTTCCAGGCCTATTGCTTGCCACAGGGCGGTTCGATGATGCAAAGAATTGCATAAGAAAATTTGCCGATAAACAGCATAAAAAGAACGGGCTGATACCCAATAGGGTATTTGATGATCAGCACATTGAATATAACAGTGTTGACAGTTCCATGTGGTTCATTCAGGCGGTAAAAAAATATGTGGAATATACGGGCGACTGGAAATTTGTTGAAGAGATGCTGCCTGCTATACACAACATTATGGAAGGCTATCAGAATGGAACGGAATTTGAGATTGAAGGGAAAAAGTATAAGATCTATATGGATGAAGACGGGCTGATAGTAAGTCCTGCTCAAACGTCGTGGATGAATACGGCCCGCAACGGTAAAGCCGTTGAAATTAACGCGTTGTGGTACGCTAATATCCAGTTCATGGAAGAATTAGAAAGACGCGCAGGCAATGCGGTAGAATCCGGCAAATATGAAGAATTGGCGGCAAAGGTTAAAGTGTCATTTAATGATAAATTCTGGAATAAGGGTTACGAGAATGACCGCAGCGCGACTCCTTTATTCGATGTAGTGGAGGGAGACCCTCACGGCCGCGCGATCCGGCCCAATATGCTTATAGCTGTCAGCCATGGCGGAGACCTCCTCAGTTTTGACAGGCAAAAAGTTGTTCTAAACACAGTAACAAAAGAGCTTCTTACGCCATATGGCTTGCGCACTCTTTCTACAAGGGATTCGTACTATCACCCGTACTACAACGCTCTTGACCACCATCAGGGGGCAGCGTGGCCATGGCTGATAGGCCCATATGTAGACGCGCTAGTGCGCGTGCGGCGCCATGACGGCGTAGAAAGGAGCAAGATACAGTCCGAAATTCAGAAAATATTAACTCCGCTTACTGAAGCATTAGCAACAACTCCCGGTCACTCCATTTCTGAAGTTTACGACGGCAGCCCTCGGGATGTCGGCAACGGCAAAGGCTACGTGCAGCAGCCCGCTGGCGCCGGTTCTAAGGCATGGAGCGTGGCAGAGGTACTACGTGTTCTTATCGAACAGGGGATACTGAAAAATGGCATACACATTCAAGAAAAATTGGAACAGCCGGTAACCGAATCAACGCAGAAATCTTCTGTTGCTCCTGAAAAAATGGCGGAACTCATCATAGAGATATTTAAGCCTCTTGCTATACCTACTGCCGTAAGGAAGACGTGGGATCGCTATACTTCGGAGCCGGCCGAAGGCGGTACACTCAACCCTTACAAAGGGACTATCTATCACGTGGCGAACGTTGTTACGCCTGGGATAATAAGGCAGGCCTCTGAACTGAACTTGCTGGGTTCAAACAACATCATTGTCGCCCCTCTTCCGGAAAATGCCGACAAGGGTAATTTATCATCACTTAAAAAAATAAACGTGAAAACTGTTGTTGCCGGAGCGGAGCTAACGGTTGCAGTGTCGTTGTGGTTGGGAAAAGTATCAGATGATGGAAAAGAGGCGCCTGTGATATATATCGACCTGGACGGCGCGCCTCCGCTCGGTGAATGCGCCCGAAGCCTTTTTCAGCCAGGTTAACAATAAGAACACCAAGAATACAATCGCGTCGTTCGCGAACCTCGAGCCGCTTATTATTGTGACCGATAAGACAACTTTTGAAGGCATCCGCGCTCGTGGCATCGAGACCAAGACTGCTTACGTTGTAGAAGGCAATCGCGATATAAAATGGAAAGAAGCGCGCGGCGCCGACAAAGTCATAGAGAACATATACGGGCAGGACACGCAGGTTTTGTTCGGCATATACGGCGAGGCTGTAAGGGAGAAGAACAGCGAAGGGTTCGCCAAAGGCACGGAACTGATACTCGGCGTCAACTGGAAGCTCGCGTCCGGCAACATCAACGCGCTGAAGGACATGATCTCAACAGTCGGTGTTGGCAACATAAGGCTTACCGGCATAGGGGATATTGACTCTGAGAAGCGCGAAGCGCTTGATAAGCTCTTTAAAGAAATAAAAACTGAAAGCAATATAAAGATACTGAGGGACTATAAAGTTCCGCAAGGCGAAACCCTGGAACAAGCGAAGGTTAAAATTCGGGCGATGATAAGAGGTAAATCTGAGGCAACTGGTGGACAATTTGACGGCATTGAGATAGACCTTATCCGAACTGGCCTCTATTGATACGGCAAGAATTGCTGAATGGCTTAATTCTATAAGCGCATCAGTCGCGGAAACTGTTGTGATCACTGCCGTGCTGCCAAGTGGTATGGAAAGCTCCGCGGTCAGCTCAGGCCTGAAGTCGAACGTAAGGATAACTGAGAACCTGGGTCTTAGCGACGGCGGGTCGGATAAGTGCGTCAAGGTGACCATCGGCAAGGGTTTTGAGGCCATGAACACGCTCGACAAAATAAACCGCATGCAGGGCCAGATGTTCGAGATATCTTTTGAGGAAGGCGCGGTCGTTAACGGCACCGTGCTTTCGATGGTGGCAGAAGGCCTCAAGAGTATCTTAAGGGAAAGCCCTGAGATGGTTTATCAGATTTCGAGGAACTACCCTAACCTGCCTGCCAAAAACGTCATAATAGACTCTAGAGCCATTCTGTCCAGATACGTCAAAGGTCTTGACGGCACAGAACTTGCTCAGGCGGTCAAAGGCTTAAGTGATGAGCGGATCGGATCGCTGTTAGCGGAGTTCGAGGCATTCGGTAAGAAAACCGACACGGTAGACCAGAACTCGCCTTTCTTTGATAAGCTCAAGGGAATACTTGACGAACGCGGGACGGCCCCAAAAGCCGACACTGCAGCCAAGGTAGCTCTGTTGGTTATGGGTACAGGCGAGGCCGCTTTAACAAAAGATTACCTTGAAACGAATAACAGGAAGGGTTTTGAGTCTGATACCGACCGCCTTGCTTTCGGACAGGCTCTGTGGACGTTTGAGAACATGAAAGACGAAGTGCTGGCAAAAGGTCCGGCTAATTATATAGATATAGCGGACCAGAGCATGAAAAACAATAAGGCCGGCATAGCTTGTTCCATAGAGGCACTTATTATAACTGGCAAAAAGGCTGTCGCGGAAGATATGCTGCCTAAATTCCTGGAACTAGCGAAAAACGATCCAGCCGCGCTGGCGCTCTACGCCGGCCTTATGAATGATATGGGCAAAAAGCCCGATGCCGAAATTATTAACGCCGCGCTCGGGGCTTATTCCGGAGACATGGCAACGATAGTAAGGTGTAACCTGAAAGGCGAATGGAAAGATATCGGTGATGTGCTCGAGCGTTTGAACCCGGCCCTGAACAGCAACACGGTGCTTAAAACTGTAGATGACTTCGCTCAATTCGCAATTGCGTATGTTGGCTTCGGTGATTTCACTGTTTCTGAAACCGTTAAGGCACTGAGTGCGGCGCAGGCAAGAATAGAACAGGTTACGGATAAGAATTCCCCGGCTGCATTAATTGGCGAGTTCAAAGTCCTGGACCTCTTGTCCGATACAAAGACAAAGTTCGAAAAACACCAGAAGAAAGAAGTTATAAACTCCCGCCTAGTAAGTGCCTGCCTCGGCGCCGGATAATTGGCGCGTATACGTAATAGATGATGTTTGTTAGGTGTGTTAACCCCCCAAAGTTCTAACTTAAAAAAGAACTTTGGGGGTTCTATATAGAAGCGAGGGATTAATTTCTAAAAAGTGTTTTGAGCCCGACTTTCGCTTCTTAGGAGGGCTCAAAGCCAAGGCAGGTCTGCGATGCCTGCCGTCTTTTAAGAAATTAATCCCGAGCGACCCTTGACTAAAATTTTTTAATTTCTTATAATTGTTAATCCAAACATCAAAGGAAGAGGTATATTTTAATGAATTCGAAAACTTATTTTGCAAAAGCCGGTGAGATAGTGAGGAAGTGGCATCTTATCGATGGGGACGGAAAGGTCCTCGGCAGGGTAGCCACAAAATCCGCTGACCTGCTCAGGGGCAAAGGCAAGAGGATATACTCAAATGACGTAGACTGCGGCGATTTCGTGGTCATAACGAACGCCTCTAAAATAGTTCTTACTGGTGACAAGCTTAACCAGAAGATCGCTTACCGCCATTCGGGATACCCCGGCGGAGACAAATATACGCCTTATAAAAGGCTCATGGCCGAAGCTCCAGAGAAAGCGATGATGTTCGCGGTCCAGGGCATGCTCCCGAAGAACAAGCTTGGCTCCAAACAGCTGACACGCCTTAAAGTTTACAAGAATGCAGTTCACCCGCACGCGGCACAGATAGAAAAGGCTTTCACAAGAGAAACAGCCGCTGCCGCGAAAGAAAGCAAATAAGATAGAAATATCAAAGATCAAGAATCAAAGATCAAAATTACATATCAAGATCTCAAAATAGATTCAAAAGCTTAAAGAACGGGTACCATAAGTTTTGCGGCATATTATAGAATCTAACCTTAATTTTGCCATTTGATATTTGATTTTTAATATTATAAATAACAAGGAAGGGTACAATGGACCAGAACATTTCAACTTCATCATTTATGGGCACGGGCCGCAGGAAAAACTCGGTCGCCAGGGTGCGCGTAGTTGACGGAAGCGGCAAGGTACTTATCAACGGAAAAACAGTAGAAGATTTTTTTGGAGGCCTGCTTCGCCACAAGAGAACGGCCGTTAAACCGGTAGAGTTGTCGGCGCCTGCGAAAAGCTATGATTTCCTTTGCTACGTTGACGGCGGCGGGATCACCGGCCAGGCAGGAGCCGTAAGCATGGGCATTTCAAGGGCGCTCTTAAAGCTTGACCCAACGCTCAAGGCAAACCTCCGCAAAGAAGGCCTTCTGACCCGCGATTCGAGAATGGTGGAAAGAAAGAAACCAGGCAGGCCCAAAGCCCGCAAACGTTTCCAGTTCTCAAAGCGTTAAACATTGTAATGTCTTTAGAATTTTTATATACTCAAAGCATGACAGGACAAAGGCGTCCTTAATGAGCATAGTTGCTATGCTGTTAGGGACGCTTTCTGCGTCCCGGGTAAATTAATTAAAAATTGAAGATTATAAAATTTGAAAATTGAAGACGTTAATCTTCAAAATCTTCTAAATTTTCTAAATCTTGCAATTAGTATTTAAAAAGGAGACTGAAATGGCTAAGAAAAATGGCAGCAAGATATCGCCACTCGAATCGATTTATGGAGAGAACGTGTTCGGCCTAAAGAACATGAAGAAGTACCTCTCGCCCAAAACCTACCAGTCGCTTGTAGCGACCATAAAAGAAGGCCGTTCGCTCGACCCCAAGATCGCCGATGAAGTAGCCGGCGCGATGAGGGACTGGGCGGTATCAAAAGGCGCCACTCATTTTACTCACTGGTTCCAGCCTCTTACCGGGGGGACAGCTGAAAAACACGATTCATTCATAGACCCGGACGGAGAGGGCGGGATAGTAATGAAATTCTCGGGCAAAGAGCTCACACAGGGCGAACCCGACGCTTCCAGCTTCCCTTCAGGCGGACTTCGCGCGACGTTCGAAGCTAGAGGTTATACCGCGTGGGACCCGACAAGCCCGGCTTTCATTAAAGAAAGCGACAACGGCGCCGTGCTCTGCATACCGACCGTGTTCCTTTCTTATCACGGTGAAGCGCTCGATAAGAAGACCCCGCTTCTGCGTTCCATCCAACGCTCTCGCCGTACAGATCAACCGTGTGGCTAAACTTTTCGATGTAAAATCAAAGAATATTCGCCCGTACGCGACGCTTGGCGCCGAGCAGGAATACTTCCTTATAGACAAGAATTTTTACCTCGAAAGACTAGATCTTATACAGACCGGCCGCACGCTTTTCGGCAGGAAACCTTCCAAACACCAGCAGATGGAAGACCACTATTTCGGAGCCATTAAGCCCCGGATCATCTCTTTCATGGAAGACCTTGACCGCGAGCTCTGGAAGCTCGGCATTCCTTCAAAGACGCGCCATAACGAAGTTTGCCCGGCCCAGTTCGAGATGGCCCCGGTTTATGAAGAGCTCAACCTTTCCGTTGACCACAACATGGTCGCCATGGAAGTCATGAGACAGGTCGCTGACCAACATGGCCTTGTTTGCCTCCTGCACGAAAAGCCGTTTGCTGGAGTCAATGGTTCCGGCAAGCATAACAACTGGTCGCTTTGCGGGCCGGATGGAAAGAACTGGCTAACACCAGGCGAGAACCCCCACGAGAACGCGAAGTTCCTTACAATAATATGCGCGCTGATGAAAGCTATCGACACCTACGCCGGCGTCCTTAGAAGCGCTGTAGCAACAGCTGGTAACGACCACAGGTTAGGCGCCAACGAAGCGCCCCCGGCGATACTCTCCATATTCCTCGGAGAGCAGCTTACCGACATAATAGACCAGATAGAGAAAGGCGGAGCCAAGAGTTCCAAAGAAGGCGGTTTCCTTGAAGTCGGCGTTTCCTCGCTTCCGACACTTCCCAAAGATGTTACGGACCGTAACAGAACTTCACCTTTCGCTTTCACGGGCAACAAGTTCGAGTTCCGCGCGGTTGGTTCCAATCAGAACTGCTCAGGCCCGAACATAGTGCTCAACACGATAGTAGCCGAAGCGCTCGAGAACATCTGCACCGAGCTTGAAGCCGCGGTTGAGAAAGGCAAGGATTTCAACGTATCCCTGCAGGCTATACTCCAGAAGATAGTCAAGAAGCACAAACGGATACTTTACAACGGCGACAACTATACCGAAGAGTGGCACAAAGAAGCTGAAAAGCGCGGCCTGCCGAACCTCAAGACCACGCCGGAAGCGCTCGAAGAGATGGTTACCGAAGAAGCGATAGCCATTTTCGAAAAGCACAAAGTGCTCTCCAAAGTTGAAGTTGAATCGCGTTACGAGATATACAAAGAAACTTATGAAAAAATAGTCAAAATCGAAGCCGGCGTCGCGCTTGAGATGGCAAAGACGCTTATTATACCTGCGGCCCTTAAGTACCAGGGTGAGCTTGCGGCGACGGTTTCTGAGCTTAAGAATCTCGGCAAGGTTTGCAAGAATACGGACGCTCTGCTCGATAAGGTAAATTCATTCGCGGAAAAGACGCTTGACGCGATAGCCAAACTCGACAAAGCAAGCCAGGCTCACGAGCCGGCCGAAATGCTCGAAGGCATGAGAGAACTGAGAGTGGCGGTGGACAACCTCGAAGAGGTTATGCCCACGGAGTTCTGGCCGCTTCCGAGCTACACAGAGATGATGTTTGTAATGTAAAATATAACCATAAACATTCGCGGAGCGGGCTTTTGGCCTGTTCCGCGGATGAAATGGTGCAAATAAAAATGCCAGGTAAATTTTCATTTTACCGGCATTTTTGTTATAATAACACAAATATAATCTCTAATAGGCAATTTCTAATAAGTTATGTAGTCGAAAGGAAATTTTAATATTGATTCAGTATTGTTGTTTTTTTAGGATTTAGAAATTGGTTATTAGAAATTATTTAAAAGTTACAAGGAATAACTGTGCATTCAGAAGACAGCCGTATTAAACTATTTAGAAAGCAGGGTCTCTACGACCCGGCCAACGAGCACGACTCGTGCGGCGTGGGTTTCGTTTGCAACATTAAAGGCGAGAGGACTAACAAGATAGTTCAGCAAGGCATCGAGGTCCTCAAACGCCTGGCGCACAGGGGTGCGACGGGTTCCGACCCCAAAACTGGCGACGGGGCCGGCATACTCATGCAGATACCGCATGAATTCCTGCAAGAGGTTTGTGATAAAGAAGGCGTAAGCCTTCCAGAGCTTGGCAGTTACGGTACGGGCCTGATATTTTTGCCGCGCGACAACGCCGAACGCGAGTTCTGCAAAAAAACTGTAAACGATATTGTGGCCAGAGAAGGCCAGGATGTGCTCTGGTGGCGCACGGTCCCGGTTGACAACTCCTGCATAGGCGTAACCGCTAAAGAGACCGAGCCGGTGATCGAGCAGGTATTTATTAAGAGGGGCGCTAGCCCCAAAGACCAGCTTGCCTTTGAAAGAAAGCTATACATTATAAGGAAGTCCAGCGAGAACGCAGTCCGCGGTTCCGCCTTACTGCAAAAATCCTGCTTTTACATCACTAATCTTTCCAGCCGTACAATATCCTATAAAGGCCTCCTAATGCCGGACCAGCTGGATGCGTATTTCCTGGATCTCCAGAACCAGAACCTTAAAAGCGCAATAAGCCTAGTGCACTCCAGGTACAGCACGAACACGTTCCCAACTTGGGACCTTTCCCAGCCGTTCCGCTTTCTCGCGCATAACGGCGAGATAAACACCCTGCGCGGCAACATCAACTGGATGAAGGCTAAAGAAGGCCAGCTTGAGTCCGAACTTTTTGGAAAAGATATAGAAAAACTTAAACCCATAGTGTCCCCCGGCGGGAGCGATTCCGCCATGCTGGACAACGTTTTTGAGCTGTTGATATTAGGGGGCAGGTCGCTGTCGCATTCGATGATGATGCTGATCCCCGCCGCATGGGAAGGCGACAGCTTTGTGGATAGTGAGCTTAGGGATTTTTACAAATATAACGCCTGTCTCATGGAGCCGTGGGACGGCCCGGCTGCGATAGCGTTTACTGACGGCACAAGGATAGGCGCTGTGCTTGATAGGAACGGGCTTCGCCCCGCCCGCTACATTATAACCAAAGACAACACCGTGGTCATGGCGTCCGAAGTCGGCGTGCTGGATATCGACCCCGCCAATATAGCTGTTTCCGGCAGGCTTGAGCCGGGCAAGATATTTTTCATTAATACCGAGATCGGCCGCATAATTGATAACGCCGAGCTTAAGATGACGATGGCAAAAAAGCTCCCGTACTCAAAGTGGGTCAAAGACAACATAGTAGATTTCGAACTCTCTGCCCAAAGCCCAGGCCCCGGAAGAAAAAGCGGACTTGATACCTGTCCTGAAGCTTTCGGGTACACCAGGGAAGACATGAAGGTAATCTTAAAGCCTATGGCCGAAACTGGGCAAGAGCCGGTAGGAGCTATGGGCAACGATACGCCTCCGGCAGTCCTCTCAAAGAACCCTCTGCCCTCTACAGCTATTTCAAACAGCTCTTCGCGCAGGTTACGAACCCTCCTATAGATTCGATAAGGGAAGAGCTTGTAATGTCCATGGAGAGTTTCATGGGCAAGAGAAGCAACCTGCTTTCGGAAGGCCCCGAGAACTGCCACAAGCTTTTTGTCAAACACCCGATCCTTTCCAACGAAGAGCTTGCCAGGATAAAAGGTATTAATGACAGCAATTTCAAGTCTAAAACTATATCGATCCTATTCGAATACAGGCAAGGATGCAGAGATTAATTTCAACAAAGCTATTGATCGGATTTGCCTTGAAGCCGAGGCAGCAGTGGCGGATGGCTACACTCTGCTTATTCTTTCTGACCGCGGAACGGATTCTAACAATGCCGCTCTTCCCACGCTGCTTGCGGTCGGGGCCGTTCACCAGAACCTTGTAAAGAAATCTCTTCGCTCTTATGTGGGGCTGATACTGGAAACCGCTGAACCCAGGGAAGTCCACCATTTCGCTGTCCTGTTCGGCTATGGCGCGGGATTCATTAATCCATATCTTGCTTTTGAAACTCTCAAGTACCTGGTGCGATGAAGGCGATAGTCGCACTTGACGAAAAGACAGCATTTAAAAACTATGTAAAATCAATAGAAAAGGGCATACTGAAAATTCTGTCAAAGATGGGTATTTCCACTATCAGTTCTTACCGCGGCGCCCAGATATTCGAGGCGCTTGGGCTTCATGAAGAAGTCGATTGACCGATGCTTTACCGGCACGGTTTCAAGGATTGGCGGGGCGGATTTTAGGTTATCGCCAAAGAGACGATAGCCAAGCACGAACAGGCTTACTCTGGCTCTTGAAGGTTCGCCGCTTGCGACCGGCGGCCAGTACCAGTGGAAAAGGGACGGAGAGTTCCATCTGTGGAACCCGGAGAGCATATCGCGCCCTGCAGGATGCCGCAAGGAACAACGACGCGAAAAGATACAAAGAGTTCGCAGAGCTTATAAACGACCAGTCAAAGAATCCCGACGACCTTGCGGTCGCTTTTCAAATTCAAACCACAAACCCCGATTCCTTTAGACGCAGGTTGAGCCTGTATCAGAGATCGTGAAACGATTTGCGACCGGCGCCATGAGTTTCGGCTGCATATCCGGAGCAGCCCACGAGACCATGGCCATAGCCATGAACCGGCTCGGCGGCAAGGTCCAATACAGGCGAAGGCGGCGAGGACCCAGCTAGGTTCAAGCCTCTTCCCAACGGCGACTCGAAACGCAGCGCTATTAAGCAGGTGGCTTCAGGCCGTTTCGGCGTCAACATTAACTACCTTATAAACGCGGACGAGATACAGATTAAGATTGCCCAGGGCGCAAAGCCCGGCGAAGGCGGCCAGCTTCCCGGCCACAAGGTCAGCGCGATCATAGCCAAGACCCGCTACACAACGGAAGGGGTAACGCTTATCTCTCCGCCGCCTCACCACGACATTTATTCTATTGAAGACCTTGCCCAGCTCATATTTGACCTTAAGAACGCCAACCCGCAGCGCCAGGATCAGCGTCAAGCTTGTTTCAGAAGTAGGTGTCGGGACCATTGCCGCAGGCGTGGCCAAAGGCCATGCCGACATGATACTCATATCCGGCGGGGACGGCGGTACGGGCGCTTCACCTATAAGTTCGGTCAAACACGCTGGTTTGCCCTGGGAGCTGGGCCTATCAGAAACCCACCAGACGCTTGTTTTAAATGATCTCAGGAGCCGTGTGCGCCTCCAAACTGACGGCCAGCTTAGGACCGGTAGGGACGTGGCCGTAGCGGCGCTACTTGGCGCCGAAGAGTATGGTTTTGCTACATCTATTCTTATAACACTTGGCTGCGTCATGCTTCGCCATTGTAACTTAAACAACTGCTCGCTGGGCATCGCCACACAGGACGCTGTGCTTGAAAAAAGGTTCGCGGGCAAACCCGAATATATTATCAACTATCTCACCTTTGTAGCCGAAGAGATGCGCGGTATAATGGCGTCGCTTGGTATAAAGAAAGTTGAAGATATGATAGGCAGAGTGGACCTCCTGGAATCAAACTCAGCAATATTCCCGTGGAAAGCAAATAAGATTGATTTTACAAGTATTCTTTACAAGCCAGATGTGCCGGAAACAGTGGGTCGCCACCAGACAATTTTGCAGGATCATAATATAGGCAGTGTGCTGGACAGGGAGTTAATAAAGCTTGCCCAGCCGGCGATAAAAGATAAGAAATCAGTTAAGATAGAGCTCCCAATAAAGAACTCGAACCGCACCGCCGGCACGATGCTTTCGCATGAAGTTTGCAAAGTGTATGGAGAGCAGGGACTGCCGGAAGACACTATCAATTGCAAGTTCACCGGTATAGCTGGACAGAGTTTCGGAGCTTTCCTTATTAAAGGTGTAACGTTCGAACTTACGGGTATGGCCAACGATTATGTGGGCAAAGGAATATCCGGTGGAAAGATAATTATCAAGCCCAGCGAAAAAGCAGGCTACAAGCCAGCCGAAAATATAGCAATAGGCAACACAACGTTTTACGGCGCGATATCAGGCGAGGCTTACATACACGGCATCGCGGGCGAACGCTTCTGCATAAGGAACTCGGGGCTCCATTCTGTTATCGAAGGCGTTGGTGACCATGGCTGCGAGTACATGACCGGCGGAACGGTGGTGGTTCTTGGCCGCACAGGAAGGAATTTTGCGGCAGGAATGTTTGGAGGAATAGCGTACGTTTATGATGAGCAAAAAGCGTTCCCGGACAGGTGCAACAAGAGCATGGTAGAGCTTGAAACGCTGGACAAGGACGATGAAAAAGAAATAACAAAAATGCTTGAAAAACATGTTCAATATACTGGAAGTATCCGGGCGAAAACAGTGCTTGAAAATTTCGCCGAGAAGAAAAAGTATTTCGTCAAAGTCATGCCGACTGAATACAAGAATATCCTTCTTAAAAGAAAAGTTGAAATGAAAGCGGAAAAAGAAGTAGAAGCGGAAGCAGAGGGCGATTAACACCAATTACAGATTTCAGATTACAAATTGAAATCAATAAGCAGCCGAAGACTTTTAATTTGTAATATGTAATTTGTAATCTGTCATTATTCTGAGGTTGAAAATGGGCGATGTAAAAGGTTTTTTAAAGATCAAAAGACAAACCTGCACTTACAGGCCGGTCGGTGAAAGAAAGAAGGACTATCGCGAGGTTACCGTTTTAAAAGACGATAACTGCAACCGCGATCAGGCCGCCCGCTGCATGGACTGCGGCACACCTTTCTGCCACTGGGCGTGCCCCGTGAGCAACTATATACCCGAGTGGAACGACCTAATTTTCAACGGCCGTTGGGAAAAAGCGCTCGAGCTTTTGAGCGCGACAAACAACTTCCCGGAGCTTACCGGAAGGCTGTGCCCGGCGCTCTGCGAGTACTCCTGCGTGCTTGGCATAAACGACGATCCAGTTTCTATAAGGGACAACGAACTTGCCGTCATAGAACACGCTTTCAACGCTGGGTTTGTAAAGCCTCGCCCTCCCAAAAAGCGCACCGGTAAAAAGGTAGCAGTAGTGGGCTCCGGCCCAGCCGGCCTTGCCTGCGCGGACCAGCTAAATAAGGCAGGCCACGAGGTCACAGTTTTTGAAAAAGACAAAAAACCAGGCGGGATCCTCCGTTACGGCATACCCGATTTCAAGCTTGACAAATCAGTCATAGACCGGCGCATAAAGGTGCTGGAAGCGGAAGGAATAAAGTTCACCTGCGGCGTAGAAGCAGGGGTAGATATTTCTTCAGAAAAACTTGAAAAAGATTTTGATGCCGTTTGCATAACCGCGGGAAGCCGCGTGCCCAGAGACCTGAACATCGAAGGCAGGGACCTAAAAGGCGTACACTTCGCGATGGATTACCTGATGCAGTCCAACAGAAGGGTTTCCGGAGAACTGCAGGTTCAAAGTTCAAAGTTCAAAGTTCAAGAAAACGAAATTATAGACGCGAAAGACAAAAATGTCGTTGTCATAGGCGGCGGCGATACGGGTTCAGACTGCGTGGGTACCGCGAACCGCCAGGGCGCAAAAAGCGTTACGCAGATTGAGCTCATGCCAAAGCCCGGAGACTGTCGGCCAAAAGACCAGCAGTGGCCAAGGTATCCGTTGCTTTTGAAAACTTCCTCAAGCCACGAAGAAGGCGGCGACCGGCACTGGTCAATACTTACAAAAAAATTCACCGGTTCTGGCGGAAAAGTAACCAAGATGAACTGCGTTAAAATAGTTTTCGAAAAAGACCCTAAAGGCTGCCAGGTAATGAAAGAAGTCCCGGGCTCGGAATTCGAAATAGCCGCTGACCTTGTGGTGCTGGCAATGGGTTTTATATACCCCGAGAAAAAAGGCCTCGTGCAAAACCTCAAACTAGAACTTGATCAGAGAGGCAATATAAAAGCCGCCGAAAACTTCCAAACCTCAGCTAAAAAATTCTTCGCGGCGGGTGATGCCAGGCGCGGCCAATCGCTCATAGTCTGGGCAATTTCCGAAGGCAGAAAAGCGGCATATTTTATTGACAAATCCCTCATGGGCAAAACATCCCTTCCGGGGATGTAGAAAACAACTGTAATTTGTTGGTATTTTAAGTTTGAAAAGCGCAGAAATGTTTTTCTCAAAACCAGTGTTTTTACGGCCAAAATTTATATTTTGAATTTGCTTGACAAAAAAAACCTTCTCTGCTATAATCAGAGTGGGCAAAATGAATACCCGAAAATAGCAAACCCGAGGTAACTCGGGGACGCAAAGCCCTCCGAAAATCGGAGGCTCGCCATGTGGCGGGTACGGGGCCTAATCTTCGACGGAAAAAACGAGGAAAGGCCGGCCGGGTTACCGAAGGTAAAATGAGAAAATTGAGAGTTCCGTTAATCTTACTCTGTGTCTGCAGCGGGCTGCTGTTGGGAGCGTCAAAAATTTATGCTTCCCAATCGGTGGCTCTTTTTTCTGGCGGGTACCAGCTGCAAAATCTTGAAATACTCGACGATCTTGACCCGAGAGACGCAACTAACCAATCCATACAAACAAAAAAAGCTTTAGACGGCCTGACAGAAATATTCCAGTCGGGCCTTTTTAATTTACTGACAGCCGCTGAGATCTATTCGACGGTGGAAGTTCTTTCCACGCTTTCAAAGTCACTCAACCTCGCCGCCCAGAGCCTAGTGAGAAATTTGCCCTCAACCGTTCAAAACCTAATGGCGGTGTTTCTTCCTTCGATGAAACAACTTCAGAACATACTTGTCTGCCTTTCGGGTATTTCGAGTTTTGTTTTTTTTGCCTTTTGCTTATCGCTTACAGCTTATAACTTAACACTGCCTTCGTTACATTCCTCGCCTGTAGTCCTCCGCTGTTAAACCTCCGACAGAGCCCCCTCTGTTTTTGTGCCAAGAAACATTCGGATAAAATGCGTGGTATCAAAATGCTTGTTGGCATAAAAAGCCTAAATTTTTTTCATTTTTGCCCCGGAGCATCTCATGAAGTATAAGATTATCGTCGAAAAAGAGAACGAGAGTTTCTATTTCGCCTACTGCCCCGTCATGCCCGATATACGGGCTACGGGCGATACGGTGAACGCTGCGCTTTCAAATATCCGGCAGGAGATACTCTGCTATTTGCACGATGCCTCTGCCGAGTTCGAGATAGAGTTCACCGGGCATAAAGACAGCGGCAGCGCGGATTCAGTGCACGGAGCGGTATAAAGCCATGAACATGAACAAGTATATCATCATAATAGCGGTTGCCATTTTCGCGGCGGCGGCCATATCCGCTTTTGGAGCCGTATCGGGAGCCACATCTGCTAATGCCGGAACTACGGCTCCGGTAATTACTTTAAGCGACGCTGTTTCCCGTTTGAACAGCCCTTCGCGTGCGGCCGTCGCAGGCGCCGTACGAGATATCGCGAGGATGCAGACTGAGGATGCAGCGCAAGCGCTCATCGGATTCGTTAAAACGTCCAAAGACGATTACATGAGGATCCAGGTCATAGAGATTCTCGCGGTTAACCCGTCAACGTCAACAGCTCCGGCGCTCGTTGAAGCCGCGCGCGACTCTAACCCCTACGTGCGTATGGCGGCCGTAAAGAGCCTCGGCTTCAGAACGGATACAGAATCACTGCCCGCATTAAACATTGCCTTGTCGCAGGATAAAGACATACGCGTCCAAAAATTCGCCCTGCAGTCTTTAGGCCTGCACATCAGTTCAGCTTCTGTGGCAATGGCTGATAACGTGCTGTCTAACAAAAGCGTGCACAGGTCGCTGCGTATTATTGCCGCGCGGTCACTAAGGAAGATAAACACTCCCTTCGCAACCAGCGCGCTTGCAAAATATAAAAACGACACTGACCCTGCCGTTAAGAACGAAGCCAATTCGGGACAGGCCGTGACACAAACGAACTTGACACAGACAAAGCAGAAAAAAGGTAAATAGAGACAATTTAAAAAAGCATGTCATTCCCGCAAGTCACTGGCGGGAATCCAAGACAAACTCATTCATAAAAGTCTTTAAATGAAGTGGATACCCGATAAAAACATTCGGGTAAGACAAAACCAAAATGGAACCGTCTCGCTGGTCCTATCATCTTAATAAACCATTTAAACCGTTCTTAAAGGGATGGCTGAAAACCATTTCCCTGCTTGGCGCGGTTTTGCTTATTGCTATCTCGTTTAATGTTCAATTAAAAGACGCGAACGCCGGAACTACCCAGGGTGTTTTTGTTTACTCCGGCAGCGAAGATACCCCGGCGTTCAGGCAAATAAACACCAACGGCACGACTTGGGGTGGTGAACAATCGGCGCAAGGCACCGCCAAGGATACAATAAACCAGAAGGGCCCATTCTTGTGGGTGGTTGTGAAAGTCGCCCCTTCATGGATAACGAGCATTGACCCTTCAAGAGCCGGCGAAAAGGTGATGGTTTGCCTGGATACCCAGGGCAGGCTTGTCGCGCAGGTCTATTCCAATGGCGTCTGGGGAGCGGAACAGACGCTTCTCGGCACCGGGCAGTCAGAGTCAAACCCACAAATGACTGACGGCGACCTTAACACCGGCAGCGACTACGTAAGAGGCACCTACCGGCCATTTGATATAGCTTACTCGTCAAACCTGGCGGTAGTGGTCGCCCTTAACCCAAACACTCCGGCAACAGGAAGCTCAAACCTGCTGTATTGGCGGTACAACGGCAACACTACCAACGGCAATACACCGGGTTGGGTGGACACATCAGGCGCTCCGCAGAGCTTTGGAGACAACTCTAACAACACTATCAGATATCTAAGGATGAGAGCAGCCCGCTTCTTCAAAGCTGTACTAACATGGTACTGGCAGTCGTAGATACTCAGCCAAGAATTTACACCAGTTTTTTTAACGCCAATGCCAACACTTGGAGCACTTTCCTTTATCCCGGCACTGTCCCCAATAACAGCCAATATATTTGTTTTGACATAGCTTATGAACAGCAGTCAGGTGTACTAAGGTTATTCCAAAGCAATAACGGCGCGCAAGCTGCCGGTGTATTATACATGGACCGGATCGGCGTGGTCAGCTGTGCAGAATATGGGGACCACCAGCTTCGCGGGAGGATCTGGCCTTTATGTGAAGGCCGTCCCGCAGCCCAACTGGGCTGGGTTCTGGCAAACCCCTGCCGTTGATTTTAGCGGCTCTAGTTCTTACGCCGACCTGTCCTCTTACGCGAACATAGTTTCGTCCAACTCCTACCGTTGGGGAATGTCCGCGTGGATATGCCCCACTTCAGTTTCCAACGCGCCAATATTTTATGAAGACAAAACCCCGCCGGCCATAAACTTCAACGGGTCCAGCTCTTACGGCGACCTGTCCGCCTACGCTAACATTGTTTCATCAGGAGTGTACCGCTGGGGAATGTCCGCGTGGGTTTGCCCTTTTTCAGTGGGCGGCGCGACCAACACTATTTTCTATGAAGATTCCCAAAAATACGGAAACCCCAAGGTGTCGTTCAATATAAACCCGAGCTCCCAGCTGGAAATGTTTTACAGTTCTTCCACTACAGGCTACCCCTACTATGTCATAAGCGATACCCAGGTGGCGTTATCAGCGAATACCACATATTTTGTCGCTGTCATGGTTGATACGTCAACACTGCAGGCAGTGTTTTATGTCAATAATACGAGCGCTGCGGTAGCCATGACAGCCGCTAACTCGTTCGCGATGGGCGCGTCGTCCGCGACAATGCAGAAAAATATCGGAGCCCAGAATACCGTCGCAGCGCCAAACTATTTTGCCGGTAACATAGAAGAGTTCCAGGTGTTTTCCACAACGTTCCCGTCCGTGGCGGCTATTATGGCGGAATACAGCAGTTCTGCCTGGTGGGGCACAACCCAGCCGGGCCTGAAGTACGGCTGGCACTTCAATGATGTCGCGGCAGGCGGGACAGGCAACCCGGCAACATATACCACGCCTTATTCCACCGCGGCTTTGAATAACTGCAGCTGGGTTACAGGTTTTATGGGAGGCGGAGGTGGCGGCACGCCTGACACCACAAAAGTATACTTCGGTATCAACTCATCAGGCTATTTGACGGCAAGCTACGGCTCTATCTCTTCAACATTCAGCTATACATTTACCGACCCGGGCACTAACAATCCCGCATTATCGGCAAATGCCACGTATTTTATAGCCGTCATGGTTGACACGGCGGCACAAACGGCCAATTTTTACGTTAATAACTACACGCCTGATACTGTATCGCTTACCGCGGCGAACGAATTTGCCCTGGCGCCGTCATGGGCGGGAGATATAAAAAATATCGGCGCCAACAACAGAGCGGGCTCATCTCCAAGCTACTTCGGAGGCATGATGGAGGAATTCCATGTTTATTCATCCACATTCCCTTCGACCGCCGGGCTGCTTGCGGCATATAATAGCGGCAGCGGAAAATTCGGCACAATCCCTGACCCAGGCCTGAAGTACGGCTGGCACATGATAGACGGCAGCGGCGCGATCCTGAATTCGTATTCAACTTTAGCTGCCACAGCGACGCTGAACAGTTGTTCATGGGGGACTGGTATTATTGTTTCAACCACCAACTATAACGAGAACGGCAACCAGATAGCTATCGGGGTAGTTAACAGCGGTGGATATTACTTGGGCGTATGGATATCCTCCGGAGGAAGTACCGGCAACCTGACTTTCCCGGCAGGAGGTACCGTTGTTAATAATAGCATAGATTACGTTGGCGCCGCCCAGACAGTAAGCTTATATTCTGTCAGCAATCTTGCCGTTGTCGGAAGGCCTTTCGACATTGGGTGGACAGTTGGCTTCAGTTCCTGCGTATTGGTTTACTGTACCAGAGCGCCGGCGAATAACGCGAGCCTGCTTTATTCTACCATATGGAACGGCAGCGCATGGGCAACCCCTACCGTGATAAATGAAAACATGGAGGGCAACCCCAGCAATCAGCAGTATATCGATTCTGTCGTTGTCCAATCAACGAGCGCTATACCAGGCATCTGCTATACACAGAACTCGAACGTAGAGGTTGCGTGCGTAACACGCAGCCTTTTCGGTTATGCTTCAGGCAACGCGCGCAGAGAAGACAGGTTGTACGGGATCAATTATAACATAGGCGCCGGGTCGCCATGGGGGCTACCTTACCCGCTTTCCTATTCCATTACCTCGGCAGAGTTCCAGCCGTACTGTATTTGCGGTGACCTTCTATGTTACGGCAAGTTCACCGACCAGGTAAACACACGCACTTATGACGGCACGAATAATAATACCAATGAAATACAATCCGGCCAGTCTCAGCCGCACAACGAAGCCGTCAGGTGGACTATAGTTAAATCCAACCCCGTTTATAATCAAAAAGTAATGCTTACAATGGACTGCACAGGCGTGCTAAGCGCCGAGGTGTGGAACGGGTCAGGCTGGATCAACGGCAGTTATATCACTCTCGCTGGAAACCTTTACCTCAGCGACACCGCGGACTACGCCAACTTTAAATGCGCGGATGTTGCTTTTGAAAGAACCACGGGAAAGGCCATAGTGGTGTTCTCCAACAGCACCAATACTCCTTATTATGCTATATGGACACCTAACGGCACAGGCGGTTCATGGACAACCACCCCGTCACCCTCCAATATATCACTGATCAATAGCGCTCCGCTCTGGATAAAGGCTGACGGAGACCCGCGCGCGGGCACGAACGATGCGGTTTTTATATTTGTTGACGGCCCATCCAGCCACCCGCCATACCTTTACGCGGCCAGATGGAACGGGTCAAATGAAGATTTTGATACGTTGCAGACCCTTCAGGGAAGCATTTCAGCGGGCAATTACCTTGCTTCAAGCCAGAATAAGTTCACTTCTTACCAGAACTTTGACGTTAAGTTCCAGCAGCAATGGCCGTATAACGCGCTTGTGGTCTGGACAAGAGGTACGGCAAATTATCAATCCATACTTCAATACGCTACGATGTCTTCAACCGGTACCGCCGCAGTGTGGAACCTAGGGAACGGCGGCACCATGGGCCAATATGGCAATACGGGGCCTACAATGTCAGGCACCGTAACGGACAATTTCGACATAATAAGGCTTGCCGCAAATCCCATGACAAGCCAGATAGGCCTGGTGGCGATAAACACTCAGAACACCGTGACACTGCGCCATATGTACACGAATATTTTCAGCACTTTTACTTATTCTTCTGGTGTTACCTTTGCCACCGGCACGTGGGGCGTTACCGCGAATGACGGTGTTCTGCGGCCTTACAGTTGACTGGTTTGGCGGGGTCAACGTTAACCAGACGAACTACAATACCCCGTGGAGTTCACCCGTGGACATAGCATGGGAATCTCAGAGCGGAAGGCTTTGCTTGTTCGCGAGCATGGTCGCCGCGTTTTCGAATACCTATAACCTCGCCTGGGCGTATTACGCGCCAGGAGCGGGTTGGACCCAGTGTACCAGCGCGAGTTCCGTGGGGTGCAACAGCCTGGCAAGCAGGGTAGCGGCTTATCCCGACCCGTATTCTAACAAGATAATAGTTATGACCAATACCGACAGGGGATACACTGAAGATTTTGAGTGGGCGGGAGGCGCCGGCTACAGCTGGTCACAGCAGATAGTTAATACCGGAGGATATGGAAATTATGTGGGCGGCGGCCTTATAACTGACTACGTAAACCCCAATTATACCGGTTTTGGTAACACCACAAAATACGAGCCTTCCGCTTTTTGTTTCGACCTTGATGTTGTAGCCCCCACATCCACCATAACCTTTCCGGTGGCCAATTCATTTTATAACAACCAATCGAACACGATATCAAGTTTTTCAGGAACCTATTCTGACAGCTCAACGTTAAACTCGACCGATTTCAGCGGTGTGTCTCTGGTGCAGGTGAGATTAAAGAGAACCGACCTGAATGGGAATACCTCCTGGTGGTACAACAACAGTGGCAACTGGCAGTGGTCATATTCAGTCAACCCCTCTAACGCGTGGTTTAACAGTACTTTGTTCCCTTCAAGTTGGAGTTATACAGTTGGAGGGTCAACATTCACTGACCGGCAGACCTACTATATGGATGAACAGGCGGAGGATAGGGCGCAAAACTGGCAAACTCTGCAGACAGGGGCGTCGTTCTACTGGATGGTTTACGCGCCGACCGCTACAATAAGCGTACCCGCGACTAACTCAACTTTCGCGAGCACATCGACTGCTATATCCGTAGGAGGCAGCGCGAACGATGACGGCTGGAACGGCACAGGGGTTGGGCGGCGCGTACCTGGTGGCTATAGCCAGCGTTCAGGTCAAGGTTATTGAAACCTCCGGCAACAGCTTCAACGGGTATGGGCAGGCATGCTACTGGGACCAGAACCAGAATAAATGGTACCCGGTACCCGCGAACCCGTGGATGGTGATGAACCCCACAAATACTTACACCAACAACCACTGGTTTGGATGGAATTCCAACAGCACTCAAGTACAGAATATCAACTGGGAGCAGGGAACGTTCACTATTGTAGCTGAGGCTGTCGACCAGTCAGGGCTGGTTTCGCTGTTTTCAACTTCAACAATAACAATAGATATAACGGCGCCTACTGTAAACCTTGTTACCCCGTTGGCCGGTGTGGCATACTCGTCTTATACTCTCACCGTAACCGGCAGCGCCACAGAACAATTACGGGTTGAGCACTTCTTCCGGAATACAGGTAAGCGTGTATGATAACACACAAGGAGTATGGGTAACTACAGGAACGCCGGACACAAGCGGGCTGCACGCCTGGACAAACATTCCAACTAACGGCGGGACAAGCGTCAGCTGGTCATATTCAGTTACGCTTTCTACAACCAACCATGCCTACAACGTGATAGCGCGGGCCGTTGACGCCGCCGGTAATATAAGCGCTTATACAACATCTTACTGCACAATCGAAATTTCTCCTTCAAAACCCAGTGATATTCCGCAATCAGCCGTCATCGCGGCACAGTTCCCCGGAGCAAGCTCCTACATAAGCAACCTTGCTGTAATAACAGGTACGTCTTATAGCCCCAGCAATGAATACGTCACGGACGTAAAATACGCTCTAAAAAGGCTCAAAGACAGTTTATGGTGGAACTGGATCCCTAACGGCCATGTAGGCACATTTATAGGCAACACCGGCGAGGTGTGGAATGATACCTGCACGCTATCCGGCCAGAGCAGCCAGCCAGGCTGGCAGATACTGGTTTCAAGCATAAACAGCAACCTTACGAACGGGACCAGCTACTCTATATATACCCAGGCAAACGACAGCGCGGGCAACTATCAGCAATCTTACACTACTTTTACTTTCACTTGGGTCGTTAACGCGCCAACATCCACTATAACTTTCCCTGTTTACAACAACGGCAACCCGACTTATACCAGCAGTTGGCCAGTGTTTACGGGAAACTGCTACGATACCGGAGCGGGTATATGGAAATCCAGCGGAACTGTCAAAATATTACTCCAAAGCCTCAACCAGGGCAACACGTATTGGTATAACGGTTCCTGGCACAACGGCCTGCCCACAAATAATCCTTACGATGTGCTGGATAACGCCACTGTCTGGCCACCTACATCCGTAACAGCCGCTAACGGGATGTATATAACCGTTTCATCTTGGACATACCAGTATACCGGCGCTCTAACGCCGGGCGCCACATACATATTTATGTCCATTGCCGGAGACTCGGCCGTTGACCGAACAAGGTCCGGCAATGACGCATACGGGCATCAGCTTTCGGGAAATTACCAGAACTCATGGGCTACTGGCGCAAACGGCAGCTCCATTACATTTATATGCGACGGGAATACTCCATCAATAAATATAACAGTGCCTACTCCCGGCGCTAATACTACATGGCGCAATGACGCAACAATGACCATCCAGGGCACAGCGAGCGATGCATGGGCATTGAGCTCATCTTCAGGCATTTATATAAGCGTGCAGGATTTGGGCACAGGCATGTTTATCACCACCGGTACGATAGACGCAAGCGGCTACCACGCATGGACACTTATGGGATGGGGCGGGACCCCTTCAAACGCGGGAACAGGAAGTGTTGCATGGTCTTACACTATCAATGCCTCATCCTGGACTGCGAACCACAAGTTCCAGGCTGTCGCGATGGCCTGCAACGCCTCAGGGGTTTTCTCAACTACGTATTCGACAGCAGTGTTCGTTTATGACAAGCCCTACGTTACAGGCACGTATCAGTATCCGAATTCAAATTTTGTCAGCCCCACAAAGGGCGTTTATGTTTGTAATTTAAATACGATAACAGGAACGGCCGCTGAAGATACCAACTGCGAGATACAGCAAGTGAGGTACGCAATAAAAGACCTTCACCAGAACCTGTGGTGGGATTGGACATACAGCAATCATTTGGGGGGGTTCAGCGGCACAGGGGAAGTATTGAACTCAACCTGTACTCTAAGTATTCTAAACAATAACGCACCCGGGTGGACGGTGATAGTTTCTACCATAAACAACAGCCTGGTTACCGGCACTACCTATGCCCTTTACACACAAGCCGAAGATTTCGGGAACAACTTTGAAACAAATTATGACACCATAACGTTCTTATGGGATGTTGCAAAGCCCACATCAAGTATTTTCTTCCCTGTTTACGCAGGAGTAGGCACAAGCTATACTGACAGGCAGCCTACATTCTACGGTAATTGCGGCGATGTGGGAGCCGGTATATGGCCGGGCACCTGGCCCACGTCAAGCGGTACTGTAAAGATTTTACTGCAGGATATAACGCAGGGCAGCGCGCAGCAGGGACAATACTGGTACGGAGGCGCTTGGCACAATAACCTTCCTTCTGTTACAAACAATTCGTATGACGGCCTGGACAGCGCGGTAATAGGCCCGGTAACGGTAACAATGCAGAATGGTTATATACCAGTGACACAATCGTCATGGACTTACCAGTTTACGGGCTTGCTCAATCCCGGAGACCAGTATGTGCTTGCAGCTATAGCCGGCGACGCCGCAATTGATCAGGCGAGGATCGGGTATCCCGGCAACTACGAGAACGTTGTTGTAGGCGTAAGTTCTTTCGTTTTCACCTGCGACGGCACGCCAGGCGGGTAGCTATAACCGTGCCGGTCACTTCGAACGAGACCTGGCTTTCCACTCCGCCAACAATACAGGGAACTGCAAGCGACAATTACGGCCTCAGCGCGTCTTCCGCCGTATATATAAGTATTCAGAACACTACGGACTCGGTTTTCATAACTACCGGAACGCCTGACTCAAGCGGCCTTCACGCCTGGACGCTGATCGGCTGGAACGGCACGCCGACAAATGCCGGTGTTACTTATACTTGGTCTTTCCCCCTGTCTACTACTACATGGACGGCTAATAAAGTTTATCAGATAATCGCGCGCGCCTGCGGCCGCACCGGAGTTTATTCAAGCGCATATTCTACGGCAACTTATGTCTATGAACCTTTTCAAGTTAGCCCCCAGAGGCCCAATTCAGGAATTATTTCACCCGTAAACAACACGTACATGTGCAGCCTGACGCAGATAACAGGAACCGCGACGTCCAATTCCAATGACGTAATAAACCACGTAAAATGGTTCATGAAAGACATGACGTCTAATCTGTGGTGGAGCAACACAAATTCTTTCGACCAGAGCGGCGAATTTCCAAACGCAACATCAAGTTTCAGCAATCCGCAGACCTATTCTGCGGCATGGGTGGGAACAGTCAGCAATGCTTCAGCGCAGTTTATTACCGGCCGCCAGTACGCCGTGTATTCTCAGGCCACGGACAACGCGAGTAATTCGGAAGTTATCTACAGCACTGTAACGTTCATATGGGATGTGGTCCCGCCGACTTCCAGCATAACCTATCCCAAAAATAATGATATATCAGGCCAGGCGCCGCTTTTTTACGGTCAATATTTTGACGCGAACTCGGGAATATGGCAGTCCAGCGGCGCCGTGAAAATTTTCCTGCAGGACACTACTTCGGGCAAGTATTATTACGGCGGCCAATGGAATACGAGCCCGGCAGCAAGCTTTGATTCTTTGGACAGCGCGTCCATCTGGCCGTCTTCCTGGACATATCAATGCGTGCCTCCCTGCTCGCCGCTCAACGGCGGCGATCAATATATTATCGCATCCATTGCCGGCGACTCAGCTATAAACCCGGGACACCTTGGATACCCCGGAAACTATCAGGCTACTGTGACTGTTGGTGTTACATCGAACACATTTACCTGCGCCACTCAGCCGCCAACGTCATTTAAGGCAACACAGCCCAATAACCTGTTACAGTTCTTCAGCCAGATACCCATGATCGCAGGCACGGCGTCCGCTACTCCTATCGCCACCAAAGTTGACCACGTGGATATGGAATTGACTTATAACGGCAACCAGGCCTGGAACGGCAGCAGCCTGGGTGACCGAGTTCTGGAGGCGCCGGTACTTTTAACGTCTATTTTTCCACAACAGCAGTCCCATCGGGCAGCTACTGTGTATGGGCCTATTCTGTTCCCGGCAGCATAAACTGGCTTCAGGATGTTCAGTACACCCTAAAAACCAGAGCGGTTGACACAGTGGGAAATCAAGAGACAGCTGCTACAATTCTGGCAAATCAAAGCTACTTTGTTTACGATGTTGATGCTCCCTCGTCAACCATAACCACTATCACGGAAAGCGCGGGGACTCTAAACGTTTCACAGCAGTATTTTGATAATATCAGCGCCATCAACGGAACGGCTCATGATATGTATGAACCCAGTTTCGGCGGCGTGAACGCGGTCTACCTGTACGTAAAGAACCCGGTCAGCGGTTATTGCTGGGACCAGACCGCCGGCGGCGGCGCAGGCGGCTGGACTAATAGCTATTCGGGCAGCGGAGTGGCAAATTTAGTCCCGCCGACATACGATAACTGGACGTGGAACGCTTCTTCGGTAACATTTGCCGGAGGCGGCGGGCATTGGTCTCACGGAGGAGTTTTTGAGATCCGCAGTATGGCCGTGGACAGCGCTTATCCCGGGAACAATACTCCTAATACCGGCAACTACGAACAAGGTGCCAATTATATTCTCCTTAGTTCCGCCATTATCGTGTACGACCCTGATAACCCGGTTTCACAAATAACCAATATTCCTCCTGCCGGCTCGCAATCGGGATGGGCGAACTCTCTGCCTACCATATCGGGCACTGTGAGCGACCTTGTGAGCGGGGTAAATTATTCTCTTCTTGGTTATAACCCCGTGATCAGCACGGTTACTGTTAATATCGTTCAAATAAGCCCGCAACCGCCGTACACGTACAAGGGAGGAGGCCTTTGGGACAGCGGGCAGTTGACCGACAATGCCCACTGGCTGCCGGTAACAGGTTTCTCCGGTTACTCCAGCGGCACGTGGACCTTTAACGCGACCTGGGGCGGAGCAGATATGGTCGCAGGGAAATACTTACCAGGTAGCTGTAAGAGCCATGGATAAGGCGGGGAATTATGAAGTTGTTCAAAATACAGTTACTTTTATTTATCAGCCATACCTGCCGTCGCCGAGCCAGTCGCCGCAGAGTGTTATTGTTTTCCCTGCAAACGGTTATCAAACTAACAACTGGAATAATTTGTTGACAGTATCAGGCACAGCTTATGACAACCCGCCCGGCAAAATAAGGGAGATGAGGGTGCTCCTCAAGGCGGTTATAAGCGGCACAACTTCCTACTGGAACAATGTCACCTGGGTGCAGAGCGATATGCCAATAAACGCGAATTCATGGCCGGAATCCGATCAGGGCGATAACCTGAACGCTTCCAACTCGTCATGGACATATACCAGCATGCCGGCGGTTCCAGAGGCCGCGAATATAACCTATTATCTATATTCCGAAGCCCGCGACTATGCAGGCAACTACGAGATGTCCCGCGAAACACAAACATTCGTGTATAACACAATCGCTCCAACAGCCGGTATAGGCTACCCCAGCAACGGAGGTTACGTGTCTCAAACCGGCCAGGTCTGGGGGACAGCTTCCGATACCCTGCCGGGAATAATAGAGCACGTCTTGCGTGCAGATCAGGATAAAAGATCTCGGGACCGCTACAACTTATTATGTAGTCGGGTCAGGCTGGGTTAACACAACACCCACAGCCGCCTGGAACGCCGCTTCCACTTTAAGCTCTAACGGCACGTGGTGGATGCTTAACAGCACACCGTGGCAGACCGGTAAGACATATGAAATTGATGTCAATGTGCAGGATAACGCCGGGAACTGGCTTGTTGCGTACTCGACAGCAACAAATGTTAGAGCCGACTTTACTAACCCTTCATCGAGCATCACTTGCCCGAATAATTATTATAATACCAGTACTCCTATCCAGAGCCTGCCAACTATCTCGGGAACATGCGCTGCAACGTATCCCGGACAGGTAAACTATGTAAATGTTGAGATACGCTGCACCGGGGCGGTATTGGATGGTACCCCCACAGGTTATTGGAACGGCACATCGTGGCAGGCCGCGCAATGCTGGCTGCCGATAAGTTCAGTGACCGTGCAAGGCGGTGCAACCTGGTATTATAACAATGGCGGGGCCGGGTGCGACAGCATATTCCAGATGAGAGGCGCACAAAACTGGTTTGGCGTGAGAGCGTACGCGGTCTCCATGGCAGGCAACTCGGAATATAACGCCAGCCCGCCGTCTGACATGGTTGACTTCTATTATCAGGTGCCAGCAGGCGGCGACATGGATAAGTCAGCCTCCTGTCACTACGCCCGGCCTCCCTTACGCTTATGTCAACACTAATATCAACACGATAATGGGCACATGCAACAGTTACACAACGGCTTATGTGCTTGTTGCCATAAAGCGTGATGTAGACAACTATGACTGGTTCGGTTCTTCATGGAGCGCGTCCACTGGGCCCAATGACTGGAAATGGATATTGGCGAATAACTTTTCTCCGGGCAATCCCGGCACATGGTCTTACGGGCCGAGCAAAGCTTTAACTGGGTGACAACATCTACATATACTGTGAGGTCGCAAGGTTACGGCCTCAACCCGGAACCGCTCGCTTCGGTCAAATCCAACCCTTTCCTTTATGACCCGGGCCCGCCTACTACTTCGATAACGTTCCCCGCGCAAAACGGGCAGTACAATAATAATACCATGTCAGTTATCAACGGCGCAGCTCAGGCTGCTGTCCCGTTGGACAACATAGCAAGTGTCGGTGTTGCTATCCAGAAAGGCGGCTCTGGCGGCACGGTGTGGCTGAGGAATATAGGGACGAACCCGCAGTGGGTGAACTCAGGTTCCGCTTTGCCAGGCGCCGCGGGCACTGTTAACTGGAATACCGCTTCCGGAGCGGGAAACTGGCAGTTAAGCCTGGGTACCAATCCGTGGACCAGCGACAACAACTACGTGGTTTACGCAATAGCGCAGGACCAAGCCGGCAACTACGCTTTAAGCTCGGCGCAGAGCAGTTTCCTATTCGACCTATCTTCGCCCACTGCACAGATAACGTCTCTTACGGGAGGGACTACTTATTCATCACTTGCAACCATTACCGGTACGGCATGGGATACGGCCACCGTAGGCGCGAGCTCCGGCACGCTCAGCAACGTGGCAATAGAAATATTGGAAAACAACAGCGGCCACTACTGGCAAAACGGTATTTTCGGGCCAGGGGCGGCGTGGTCCACTGCTACCGTATGCGTCCCGAACGTTTCGGCTTCTTCGTGGACATATACGTTCAACGGCTCTAACCTCACTCAGGGCTACAGCTATACAGTGCTTGTGCGTTCATCGGATACCGCGGGCAACTTCCAGCAGAGCTTTGGCGTAAACACTGCCTCCATTACTTTTGTTTGGGATGCACAGCCGCCAGTGGCGGCTATAATATACCCTTTTAACGGACAGATGTTGAACATTTCGGGCATCATGACCATGAGCGGCACGGCAACCGATACGCCGGCCGGAGTCAATACGGTCATGCTGCAGCTGCAAAGGATACAGAGCGGCGTTACATATTATTATACGGGAAGCGGCAATTGGAATACGACAATGCCTCCCGACCTGACCGCAAGTTACCCCAACCCGGGAGCGCCGTACTGGCAGTACAGCATACAAAACATGCCTTCGGATGAGTGGTACAACCTTAAGGTGCGCGGTATAGACGCCGCCACGCCGCCAAACAACGGTACTTTCGGCGCGGGTTATAATTTCATAGTAGATACCACGCCTCCCGTGGCGTATGTAACATACCCCCAGAACGGCGGGTATTACAAGATAGAGTCCCTTACATCCGTAATGGGCACGGCTAACGGTGACCTCTCCGGCCTGTCAAGTGTGCAAACCCAAATAAGCAAGACAGGCACAGGCATAATAAGAAGTTATGGGAGCTCGGTCAAGAGCGGTGTTAACGGTAACATCACTTGGTCAACCAGCACGGCTGATATACCGTGGTCAAGCGGCAGTCAATATTCTGTTCAGGTAATGTCTTATGATCTGGCTGGTGACACGCAAACCGTGATATCATCGGTTACTTTCACGGTTGACGAGGCTGCGCCTTCGATCTCGATTTATTCTTCGGACCCGGCGACGTGGGCAGCTTACACCGTGTCTTCGGGCACTATCTCGGACAGTATTTCGTATGTCTCGACCGTAACAGTTGCCATCCAGCGTTCGGACGGTAAATGGTTTACCGGAATAGATTTCAGCGGGAATTCCGCGTTTTATTCCACTGCCACGGTAAACGGCGGCCTATGGTCATACACCGGTTTTGCGCCATACCTTCAACAGAACAACGGCTACACGTTCTTCGCTCAGGCGACCAACGCGGCAGGGATCCAAACAACGGTTTTTTCAAGTATAGACGCTTCTTCACCAACAATTGTCGTTCAAACACCTCTTGCCTCGGATTACCGTTCTGTGCAGCTGCCTTTGATTAGCGGTACCGCGGCGGACAGGACAAGCGGTGTACAATCAGTCTGGATATCCCTTTATAAACCGCTGGCAGGTTACTGGAACGGCAACTCTGCCTCGCCGGGATGGGGAGCGCCTAACTGGGTGCTGGCAAGCGGAACGACGGGCTGGTACGTGACATCCCCAGTGTTTGCCTCTAACGTTACTTATACGTTACAGGTGGCCGCTCACGATTTCAACAACAACTACACTACAACAACTGCCGTAAATTTCATTGTTGATAATACAACGCCCACTGCCAGTGTCACGCTGCCTACTCCGGGAACATTTATGAACACGGCGCTCGTAAGCGTAACAGGGACAGCGTCTCGACGGCTATGGCGGCTCAGGTATTCCGAGCCTCGGGGTCAAAGTAAAGATAAGCAGGGTGCAGGGGGCAACGGTCCAGTGGTGGAGCGGAACAGCGTGGGTAGTTGGCGACCCCGGAGAACTCTCGCTTACTCCTGCCATTTATGGTGATCCCAGCCTGAACAACTATACATGGACAATGAATGCCCCGGGATGGAACGATAACTGGCTGCATCTAATATATGTCAGGGGTTTAGATAACGCGGGCAATAACGATCCGAATACTTTCACTATCTCAAGCATGACCTATGATACAACAAACCCGACCTCGCATGTTACGTCGCACCCTTTATCAGGCACTTATCCACCTGGCTATGCCAATTCCATAAGCCTTATTTCGGGAACATGCGATGACAGCCAGGCTACTAACGTAGAGGCGAGCCTTGTGGGCGAAGTGGATGTAGCCATAGGAAGGCTGACAGGAGGCACGACGCAATATTGGAGCGGGTGGGGGTCAAGCAACTGGGTCACTCAGCTTACTCCTATATGGTCAACAGCCACCATAACGGGCGGCGTTGCGGCTCAACCTGGACCTATACTCTTGGCGCGGATATATCCAACGATACTACCAGTTACTGGATAGTCTCAAGGGCCATTGACAGGGCCACGAACTACGAGCTGAACCCGGCGACCGTAATGTTCATTTGTGACAAGTCGGCCCCTATCTCGAACACAACCTATCCTGTTTACGACCTAAGCCATTCATCTCCTATAAGCACTATCACTAATATTGTAGGAACAGCCTTTGACTATTCTCCCGGGCAGGTAAACAGTGTGCAGTTGATGATATTCTGCCCCGCACAATTCCCGCCGCCAACTAATGCTAATAACAAATATTGGACTCTTGGTTCAGGAGTCCACGGCACCGCTGCTAACTGGTCAACGACGCCGACGCCGCTTAACGCGGTTTACTCGAACGGCAGCTGGACATTTGACGCAAGCGGTGTGGCTTTTGACGCAACGAACACGCCCGGTTTTGAGTATCAGATATGGTCAACGGCGATTGATAAAGCAGGCAATTATGAAACGAGCCCGTCAACCGACACCTTCTGGTTTGCCGCGCCCTTCCGCAAACGTTTGTCACTTATCCCACAAACAATACTTTCTATCAATGGGCTTCACAGCTTACCGCGTACGGGACAGCGAACGGTTATACGACAAGCGTAGGGGTAATGATAAGTTCCGCGCCGGGGTATTCCACTTCATGGAACCAGTCTACCCAACAGTGGGTGCAGGGAGCTTACTGGAACCCCGCTACATTTTCTTCCGGCTGGTCATTGCCGATCTCTTCAAGCGCTTTTGTTGACGGCGGACAATACAGGTTAAATACGAAAGGCGATGGCCCGGCAGGTTATGAAGTTACTACAATTCCAACCGTGGCGTTCACCATAGACAGGACTCCTCCAACCGGGAGCATAACAACGCCTCCTAACAGCGGACAATACCAGTATCTGGCTTCATTTTCGGGCAATGCGAACGATAACGCCCCGGGAATAATAAGCGGTGTCCAACTTCAGATAGTAAATCCTGCCGGCAACAGTTATTTTGACGGAAACGCATGGCAATTAAACAACCCCAACACATGGATACCGGTTTCCGCCAATGGCGGGTCTTTCAACAGCAATAATGTGCCGTGGAATTATCCCATAGCTTTCACGACCGCATGCTGGAACACGCAAGGTACTTATTCTGCCTTAATAAAGGTTACTGATGGGGCAGGTAACACCTACACCACTGCGAATACACAATTTATAATTGACCGCACCCCTCCGTAAGCAGCCTTGTGTTCCCGAACGCGGCGATAAACAATTCAATAAACGCGATAAGCGGAACATCGTCTGCTGTCCCTCCCGGGCTGCAGGCGGGCATAGAGATCAAAGTGCTGAATATAGACACGACAAGATGCTGGGATGGCGGGTCATGGTCCATAGTCCAAAATTTATGGAGGGGTTCCACCGGTTCTGATTTCGATGCCAGCTTCTCTACCTGGTTCTCGGTTAACCCCGGCACCTGGACCTACACAGGCGTTAATTTTGCCGGCTATTCAGGTTACAGGTATAATATCCAAACAAGGGCAACGGACAAAGCGGGCAACGTAGAAACTCCCGGAGCGGGGCTAACTTTCATTTATGACAACGAGAAGCCGGTGTCAATGGTTACGTCTCCCAGCTCTCTAGCTAAAACCAACACGGTATCGATCATCCAAGGAACCGCCCAGGATTATACAGCTAATGACTGGGCGACCGGCGTTTCTACCACGAATGGCGTCACCGTGGCTCTTTACAGCGTGGCAACCAGCAGTTATTATGCCGGGGCGGGCAATTGGAACGCGCCGTCACCCATATTCTATTCAACGATATATTCTTCGATTACATATATATGGCAGCTTGACCCGGTAGGTCTTGGAATATTCCAGGCCGGGCGGCACCCCGGACGGAACATATGAGATAATCCCCCGCTCTTTGGATAACGCCGGGAACTATAGAGACCAATTTTAATACAACGACTTTTATCTGGGACAGGACGGCGCCTACATCTTTTGTTACATCACCTTCATCTGGCTCATTTGTCCTTACGATCTCTCAGATAAACGGAACAGCTTACGAAGCGACATCAGGCCTCAAACAGGTAGCTGTTGAATTCACATACAATAATTCCGGCAAATATTACTGGACAGGCTCATCATGGACCGCTACTGCCTATGACCTGATAATTAATGAATCGGGCCGAACCGGAACAACTCCTTGGAGCATTCTGATCACAACAGGCCTGGTTAATGGAGTGGTCTATTCGGTTATGTCCAAGGCTACGGATGAAGCAGGTAACACAGAGTCCTCGCCAAACACAATAGCTTTCACGTGTGAAACCTCAGGGCCGAACGTTGTTATTTCAACACCGGTCGCTTCCGCGCCGGGAAATGATTACGGGCCGAATAACCCGTTGTCTAGTGTAGCCGGTACTGCCAGCGATAGTTTAAGCGGTGTCAGCAGCGTATTGGTTTCTATCGCAGATAATACAACCGCGAGCCCTAACAAATACTGGAACGGTACGTCATGGATAAACGTTTCAACAACTGTTGCGGCAAATTATTCTTCAGGCAACTGGAGCGTTGCAGCGCCTAACTGGGGCGCGGCTGACAGGGCGAACCACCTTTTCAGCGTTCAGGCGACAGCTTATAATAACGCAGGCAACCCGACAACAACTTCCGCGCAATCTTTCGTTTATGATTCAACGGCACCGGCTGTGGGGCTTATAGTTCCTAATCAGCAGTACGAGAACGCGAGCCTTACGGCTATTAGCGGCACAGCCGCGGACATTGACCCCGGCACAGGTATTACTTCAGGCCTACAACAGGTTCAGATAGCCATACTGCACGGAGGCCAATACCTGCAGCCGAGCCCGCCGAATACTTTTAACGCTAGCCAGAACTGGTTCACGGTGACCGGTTCTCCATGGAATTTCACTTCAGTTCCAACATGGGTGGACGGTAATCTTTATGAAGTAAGGGCAAGGTCAGTTGACAATTCAGGCAACCAGTCCGCGACATCAATATACGATTTCACTTATGACTCGGTTTACGCGACTTCAACGATAACCAATATTTCAAACGGCCAATCTTACAAATCCCTCAACTCGATCAACGGCACGGCCTTTGACGCGATATCCGGTGTACAGTATGTGCAACTGATAATCCGTGACTTGAGCGCGTACACTGGGAACGGTTTCTGGGATCTGGCAAACGGGCAGTTTGACCTGACTACGGCTAACAGGCAGTGGGGGGTTGTTTCAGGGACAAGCACCTGGACAGTGACAAATAGTTCATTCACGCTTACATCAGGGCATGTTTATCTGGCTTTCTCACGTGCGGTTAATAACGCGAACGATATCCCGGCTGAACCTTCCAACTGGAACAGTTTCGGCACACAATTCAGGTATGATAATCAGCCTCCGGTTTCAGTAACCACAAGCCCGGTTAATGGCGGTTTTTATAACACTCCGTTTACCGGCATATACGGTACTGCCAACGACTCAAACACCGGCGGTTCCGGCATATCCATAGTCAATTTCGGCATACAGCGTTCAAACGGTAAATGGTATGCCGGTGTTGGAAACTGGAGCACCGGTTTCCCCGGGTGGGGAAGCGCAACAGCTATTGACGGTAACCCGGGCAGTTTCAATAAAATACTCACTGCTTCGCCGTGGCAAGACGGGTACAATTATTCAATAATGAGCCAGTCAATAGATAACGCCACGAACGTCGAAGTTGCCGTAACAACAATAACCTTCACTTACGACACGACACCGCCGTCTTCCCAGATAAACGGGCCGGTTAACGCGAACTATTATAATTCGATGACTTATGTTCTGGGGCGCTTCATCCGACACAACAGCGTCCGCGGGCGGAATGGTTTCAGGGGTAAGCACAGTCACTGTCAGGGTTGAACGCATGTCTGACGGCTACTATTTCACAGGAAGCGGATGGCAAAATGCCGAGCCGGCGAACCTGCCGCAGTGTTACCTGGGCACATCATCATTTACATATACTTTTGCGAATAATTCTTACTGGACCAACAACACATCGTATACGATAACTTCGAAAGCTTTCGATAACGCGGGAAATTCCGGATACGGCGCAAGTTCGTATTTCATATATGATGTTTCAGCGCCTTCAGCCACTGTCACACTTCCTGCCAACGATGGCGTTACAATGACATCGCTTTCAACGATCTCCGGAACTGCCCAGGATTGGGGTATAGGGCAGGTCTCGCAGGTAAATGTCAGGATACAGCGGGTTACGGTTGGCGGCTCTGTGGCCGGAGACAGTGACTGGTGGACGGGAAGCGCATGGCAAAGCGGCTCATTCAATAATGCATGGTGGCTGCCGGCTTCATGGAACAGCGGGACAGGAGTATGGCAATTCCCTACAGCGGGTATAGGGTTTACTTATAACGGCGGATACCGAGTAGACATTAACGCGGAGGATATGGCAAATAACTACCAGATGGCTTATTCATCACGGACTTTCATTTTCCAGCCGCCCATGGCGAATACTGTGATAAGCTCTCCTCTGGACTCGAATTTTTACAACACCCTTAACTTGATAAACGGTACAAGCAACGGACAAACCACTGTTTTAAACGTTAGCATTCAGAGAGTCGCTGACGGCCAGTTTTATAACGCGTCCGCTTCTTCCTGGACAGTTGCGCCCGCGGGATTCTGGTTTAATATTACACCCTCTTCGCCTACATGGAATTTTACAGTGCCGGGCTCTTTGTGGGTTTATGGTTCGTCTTATACGGTGCGCAGGCGGCGAGAACACGTGGGGCGTATGGGAAAATAGTTCGCTTATCACTCCGCCGGCCAGCAACGCGGTAACTTTCACATACGACAATGCCACCCCTAATTCAAGTTTTGTTTCTCCGCAGAACGCTTCATATTCTAACTCTCTTACTACCATAACCGGAACAGCCCGCCCCTTTAAGCGGGGTCAAGGAAGTTGATGTTTCTATAAAGAACGGGGCGCTGTATTTTAACGTGGCCAGTTCCTCATGGAGCGCTTCGCAGACTTGGAACACATCCGCGCTTTCTGGAGGCAATTGGCAAATAGTGCTTCTTTCAACCTGCGCCGCTGTAGCCTGGTCAAACAACCAGAGCTACCTTATTCAGTCTCGCGCTATGGACAACGCGCTTCCTTCCGGTAACATGGAAGGGCTTGGTTCCGGCAACGCAGGAGTAAATGTTACTTACGATATAACGCCTCCTACATCTTCCATAGTTTCGCCTATTAACAACACGGCTTATAATTCTTTGAATACGATCACGGGAACGGTTCAGGATCTCGCCGGGCTGAGAACGGAGATCCAGATATTTGACCTTGGCGGACAGAGCGCCTCTTTGGGCTATTATAACGGCGCAGGCGACTGGCAGTCCACCGCTATCTGGCTAAGCACAGAGAATGCCAGCGGTTTTACTATGACCCCGACGAACTGGAATTATGTTCCAAATCCCGTGATCAGCTGGAAGAGCGGCAACAAGTATCTTGTGGTGTCAAGATCAAGGGATGCTGCCGGCAACTTACAGAACCAGTTCGCAGCGGGCACATCAAGCAATACATTTGTATTTGACACGCAGCCTCCTGTAAGCGCCCTTACTGTGCCGAGCAGCAATATAACAAAAACCCTTGCCGATATTTCAGGCACCTCATCCGACGCGACACAGGCTAATTATGCCGGTATCTCGGCAGTTGCCGCCAGGATAAATATCACGGTGCAGGACTTGACCTATCCCAACACATACTGGCAAGGCGCGGCGTGGGGTGTTGGAGTAAGCACATTCCATCCATCAGGAATAAATGCTATAGCCGGCCCGGCGGTTTCGTGGTACAGGACCGGCGTTGGCTGGATCTCAGACAGGCAATATAGTATAAGTTATTGGGCTCAGGACGATCTCGGCAATACGTCTAACGTTTCAAGTTATAGCGTTATTTATGACACGACGCCTCCGACAAGCGGGATAATATACCCGGCAAATCTCACTAAATTTAATTACGCGCCTACAATTTCCGGAACGGCTAACGCCTTCCTTTCAGGTCTCGCCGAAGTTGATGTGCAGATAAGTTCGTGGACCGGCGCGGGGTGGTATACAGTTACAAGTTGGTCTCCGTCAAGCGTCTCGATAACGGGTTCGACATGGACATATTCCGGGTTTGGAACTCTCAACAGCGGAACAACCTACCAGGTGCAGGCAAGGGCATTAGACCTTGCGGGCAACTATGACACAATTCTTTCAACAGTGGATTTCATTTATTCCACACAGGCTCCGCAAACTGGGATCGGAGTACCAGTATCCGGAGGTTTTTACGGGCCGGCAAATACACTTACGAGTATCACGGGAACGGCAACAGATCCTTTCGGGGTCAGCACGGTCTATCTGCAGATCCAGAGAAGCGGTGACAACAAGTACTGGGATGGCAACACATCATGGGTCGCAGGTTCATCATGGATCGTTACTACATACAGCATTAACTGGAGTTATTCAAATCTTAACCTCCAGGATGGTTATATATACACTCTAAATTCTAAAGCTCTGGATCTTGCCGGTAACCTCTCGGGCTGGACAACAACGACATTTACATACGATTCAACCCTGCCACAAGTGGTTTTGCAACAGCCCACGACGTCTTATCTTAACTCTCTGCCGGTTATTTCCGGGACAGCCTTTGAGCCGGCAGGCACAGTGAGCACTAACCGCTCGGGCCTTTCAAAAGTAGAAGTGGCTATAGAGTATAATCCTGATGGCAACGGCAACTGGTGGAATCCGGGCACACACAATTTTGATATTGGTAACGCCAATTCGGCCTGGTTTAATGTTACGGGGAACCTTGCCGGAGTAAATGGCCCGGTCACGTGGAGCGTGCCCAGCGCGTCTACGCCAACGTGGGTATCTAACACGAAGTACCTTGTAAAAGCCCGCGCTACCGACCGATCGCAGAACATTTCCACCGGCACTGTTACTTCACAGAGCTTCGTTTACGACACTGGCGGTTCGGCTGTGCAGATAACAGTTCCGTCACTGTCAAGCTACCCCAGTCTTCCTACTATTTCTGGTACGGCATCAGACTCGAATTCACTTGATTCTGTCAGTTCTGTTTTCATAAGGATTTACAATTTTACTGTAACACAATACTGGAGTAATTCTAATCAGAGCTTTACCGTGTCTAATGCCAACAATGCCTGGTTCACGCCTACTAACGCTTCCGGCAACTGGAACGTCTGGGTGGAGACTTTCACCTGGTCATCAGGCAACGAGTACCAGATAGAGGCAGTTGCACAAGATAATTCCGGAAATTTCAGTGTGACATATTCAACAGTGGTGTTCCGTTACGATAACCAGCCACCGAATACCTTTGTAACTCAGCCGGCGAACGGAACATTCATTAGAAGCCTCGCTACAATCTCAGGAACTGCCGGAGACATCCCACCTGCGGCCACAGGAACCGGCTATGGAGGCACGGGGCTGTCTCAGATAGAGGTTGCCATAAGGGACAATTCGAACCAAAGCGGTACTCCATGGTGGGGAGGAGCGTCATTCAATCAGCCGTCACCGCAGCCGTTCCTGTACACGGGAGCAAAATCGCCTGAGCCGGTAACATGGACTTACACAGGGCTTACAGGTGCGAACCTGGTAAGCGGCACATCTTATTACGCGACGGCTTGCTCACTTGATAACGCGACCAACCAGGAATCGTTCCTTATTCGTGGTTCGACATTCGTTTACGATACAACGCCCGCGGTTTCATCAATTACCGTGCCGTCAAGCGCGTATTATAGCGTGCTAAATACTATCAGCGGTACAGCGCAAGATTATCCAGGGTACGCTAACGGTCTTGCGGCAGGAGTACAATCTGTAAGCGTTGCCATTTGCCGCATGTCGGACGGCGCGCAGTGGCAGGGTTCCGGCGACACATGGTCAGGCACAACCTATTACATGCCCACAAGCGGAACCAATAACTGGACATTGTCAACATTGCCTCCGTGGGCAAGCGGTCAGAAATACAGAATAACCAGCCAATCGGTAGACAACGCTCTGCCGTCCGGGAACGTAGAGACGAACGGCAGTATGCGCTACTTTATATTTGACTCATCAGCCCCAGGAACTGCGATCGTGTCGCCTATTGCAGGCGGCTATTACGGCCAGCTTAATGCGATCACTGGGACGGCCCAGGATTATCCTACTGCGCCTTTCAACAGCGGGCTTAACAGTGCGGCAGTCAGGATATTGAGAGTTTCGGACAGCTATGAGTGGACGGGTTCATCATGGACAAGCCCGGGGGCGAACTGGTGGAATCCCGCGTCTCTTATATCAGGTAATTGGCAGTACACAAGCGTTCCTCAATGGCAAAGCGGCTTTGAGTATACTGTTCAATCCATGGCGACCGACAACATAGGCAACGCGCAAAACCCAGTTACTTCAAGCAGTTTTTGGTTTGATAACGCGCCGCCGAACTCTTTTGTAACTCTTCCTACAGAAAACGAGGGTTTTAATTTGCAAAACCCGCTAAATACTATTTCTGGTACTGCTTATGCCCCCGCTTCAGGCGTTCAGAATGTAAATATTTCCATACGCCTTGATAACCCGCCGCTCGACTCCGTCAACGCGGGCGTTGAAGACCAATGGTGGAGCGTTGCCGGTTCGTCCTGGGCTTACGGTAATGAAGCGTCTTATACATACCCTGTTACTATATACAATAGGGTAGGTGAGACCGCATACTGGTACTACAGCGGAATATCTTCATCTTCCTATGTTTCCGGCAACATATACAGGATACACACAAAGGCAGAGGATTATGTCCAATACCCTGGGCCCAACTATGAGACCCCGGCATCTACAAGAAGCTTTACTGTAAACAACATTCCTCCAACGTCAAATATTACCTATCCTGTAAATGAGCAATATTATACCTCTCTGGGCACTATTTCCGGCACGGCAGTTGCCGCCTCGCCCACTTCCTCAGGCGTAACAGAAACTGATATTCAGATCTATTCTGCAAACTATGGCTACTGGAACGGCTCTAACTGGCAGGTAAGCCCGTCTACATGGATTATTACGACCAGCCTTGCGCAGGCAAACACCTCATGGCAGTTCACGCAAGTGCCTACGTGGATAAGTGGCCAATGGTATGAGCTTAACAGCCGTTCTATAGATAGCGCAAACAACGTGGAAAACGCTGCGTTAAAATCATGGGTAACGGTTGGCATTGATACTGCTCCGCCGAACGTCGTGATAATTACACCGCAGAATAACCAGCCCTATATGTCATTACCGGTCATAACCGGTACGGCTTTGAGCGATTTATCAGGTGTGAAAAACGTAAGCCTTGTGATAGAAGACCTCTTTACGGGACAAACATGGAACAAGCCTATTTTCCAATCAGGAATAAACTGGACAAACGACGTGGTAGGGACAACAACTTGGGAATGTACGGATTCCATACCTTATACTAGCGGCAAGCAATACCTTGTTTATGCCAAAGGGCAGGATAACGCGGGAAATATAACAAGTGTATATACAGTGGGAGTTAACTCTAACACTTTCGTTTACGACCGCGAACCGGCACAGACAAACCTTGTTATGCCAGCCGCTGGCAACCCGACATACAACTCCATAACCACTATCTCGGGAACTTCAACCGATATTACGGCCCAGCCCGCGGGTTTTGTATCAGGCGTTAAGGAAGAGCATATACTGATCTCTTACCTTTCAGGGGGTGCCACCTACTACTGGACAGGAGGGAATCCCTATTCACAATATTGGAGCTCTTCGAGCTATCCTACAAACGGCCTGGTAGTGGCCACTTCAGGAGGATGGAGCTACACAAATTCGCAATTCGCGAATTCGAGCGCGTGGACTACCGGGATTACCTACACAATTCAAGCATGGAGCGTTGACAACGCGGGGAACATAGAGAATCCGCCTATAACAAGGAATTTCCAATTTGATAATGTGGATCCCACAATCGGTATCACTATGCCCAACCCCGGCGCCACGAGCGCTTATAATAATCTTGCGCAGATAGCGGGTACTGCAGCTGATGCATATTGCGCTGTAACAAAGGTTGAACTTACTATCCAGGATGTAACTAGCGGCACGACATATTATAACGGGAGCAGCTGGGTAAACAACCCTGGCGCCCTGTGGTTTAATTCGGGTTCGGCGGGGACTAAACTGGGCCTACAATATCACTTATCCTACTAATGTGTGGACGGCAAACCACGCATATATACTGCAGGCCCGCGCGTGGGATGCCGGCAACAACCTTTCAACCGCCACGTTCAATGTAACTTTCAAGAACGATGTCTGGCAGCCGCAATCTAACTTTATAGCTCCAGTAGGCGGCATGTTCTATAATATCAATAATATGTCAACTATTACTGGTACTGCCGTAGATCCCGGAGCGAACCCGTCAGGAGTCGCGGGAGTGGGTATCTCCATTTACAACGTCAACAACGGCTACTGGGACCAAGCTACGAACGGATGGATGGGTTCTCAGATATGGAACCCCGCAACATACTCGAACGGCAACTGGACAATAAACATTTCTACTTCACCGTGGATAGACGGGCAGTCTTTCAAGATCGTATCAAGGGCTTTAGACAATGTGGTAAATATCCAGCAGTACGAAGGCAACGGCCAGGGTAACGCGGGCATAACGATCGCGATTGATAATAAGCCTCCCATAGTGAATATTCAGATGCCTCAGAACAATACTTATTATCAAGCGCTTCCGACAATTTCCGGAACAAGCGTTGACCAGGGGCTGGCGGGAGTGCAGCAGGTCCAGATAGCCGTACAGCAAGTAGGAGGCTTCTACTGGAGCGGGAGCGATAAGGCTTTCGACAGCCTCACTGAGGTGTGGACCACGGTTTCAGGAACAAGCCCGTGGGTTTATACGGCAATAGGCGACAATAATAAGTGGATAAGCGGCGGGACTTATGACGTTTACGCGGTAGGTGAAGACAACGCTGGGAATATTTCTAGCCCCACTACGTCATGGTTCAGGATCGACTGAACGCCGCCGAATTCGGTCATGATACAGCCGGTTGCCCAGGACGCAAGGAGCACGGCGCTTGCTACTGTTACAGGTACCGCTACTGACGGCACTGGCGTTGGCGTAGGATATGTTGAACTTCGCATACAGCGTTCTGACGGTAATTGGTATGACTGGGGCGGCGGATGGACGGGTAACGCGGGTTCATGGCAGCCGACGACTTATGGATCGGGACAGTGGACACAAAATGTTTCTGCTTTGCCGTGGACGGAAGGGTTCGCTTATTACATAAATTCCAGAGCGCAGGACCTTGTGCAGGTGCCGGGGCCGAACTACGAAGCAAGCTTTACCACGCATACGTATATTTTCGATTATACTGCCCCCATTGCTCAAACTATAATACCCGGCAATATTTCATGGCAGGGCGCGCTTCCATTTATTTCAGGAACTGCCAATGATCCTACCACAGTTGCCGGAGGCGTGCCTTCTGATGTCAAGAAAGTTGAATTGAGCATACAAAGGCTTAGCGACAATCTTTATTGGGATGGTTCAACCGGTTTTAACCAGCCCGGTATAATCTGGAGTACGGCCACTCTTACAAGCATTGCTTTTTCGTCTTACAGCTGGACTTATAATAACATAAACAATAACTACTGGATAAACAATACATCTTACACTGTCGGGATAAAAGCAACTGACAATGTCGGTAACGTTGCATGGGGCACCACCAACTATTTCGTTTTCGATACTACGCCGCCGGTCTGCGGTGTAGTAGTGCCTAACGGTGTACTGCCTTCATATCCTCAGGTGAACCTGATGCCGATGATCTCAGGCACAGCGTCCGATTACGGCCTTGGCCAGATAAGTTCTGTCCAGATACAGATAAAGAATGTTGACGATTCCAATTTCTGGAACCCCGGGAGCCCGGGTAGTTGGGGCGGCGCCACTTGGATCAATACAACATTCAATCAGGCGACGGGTGTTTGGACTTTCTCTACAACCAGCCCTGCTGTCACCTGGAAACCGTATCTAAGTGCTTCTTACGAAATAAAAGCCCGTGCTATCGATATGGCGGGCAACATTTGCGCTGTTATGCCGGTTGGGAGCTTCATGCTGGTTCCTCCGCGGCCTCAGTCCGCGATCACTACCGTTACCAACGGAAGCTTCTACAAGCAGATAACATCTTTAGGTGGAACAGCCTCACAGGCGGGCTCAGGTATAGCCCAAACAATGATCGAATACGTCAGGATACAGAGGCAGTCGAACGGGTTGTATTACACACAGTTCTCCACGAATACTACCAACTACTGGGTGGCGCAATCAACTTGGATGGTTGCTTCGATAACCCTTCCTGACTGGACTTACGACCTTACCACTACGCAGTTTGTCCATGATTCAAGCTATACGGTAAGCGTGTGCGCGGAAAGCAATGAAAGCATTTTGGAGTGGAACCCTCCTCCGTGGGGCACGGACACTACTCCGTCGGCGCCGAACTCGCTGGTAACTTTCTGGATAGACAACCAGCCCCCAGTGCTCGGGGTTGGCGTGCCGGCAACTGTATATACTAATAGCCTCCCTGTAATAACAGGTACATGTCAGGATATTCCATCAGGGCCGAATAATATATCAGTTAGTATTCAACGCGCCGACAATTATTATTGGAGTGTTGCTGGTTCTTCATGGACCATTACGCAGGTTTGGAACTCAACCACCAGTTTCTCCGGAGGAATATGGCAGTTAGCTATATCAACTAACCCGTGGAGGGACGGAACAAGCTACACTTTACAGGTGCGCGCGTACGATAACGTGATACCGACGCCCAACTCAACGCTGTTGCCGGGCCAGGGATTTATATACGATATTTCGTGCCCGACGGCGACATTGACCTACCCCGCGCAGAACTCAATCATGAGTTCCGTGAGCTCCATATCCGGAGGATGCAGTGATACACCGCCTGGCCAGCTCCAGAACGTGCAGATACTGATCCAGCGGTGTGACGGCAACGACTGGCGCTATTGGAAGGACCTTGTCTCTGACCAGGGCTGGAAATTGTCGCCGGTCTGGAACAATGTCACATCATTTACAGCGTCTTCATGGACATGGACAACGCCAGGCACGCTGCAACTGGAAAATAATGCCACTTATTATGTGACTGTCAGCGCGCTCGACATGGCAGGCAACCAGCAGACAAGCTTTGCGGTAGGAATATCTTCCTATTATTTCAGGACTGACCTGCAGCCGCCGGCAGTTACGGTTACATTCCCTACCAATAATTTGAATTTCAGCCCTTCGGGATCGTTCAATTTCACGGGCAACATAACGGACAACCTTGCGGGCGGTACAACCGTAAACCTGCAGTTATCAAAACTTGATACCGGCGTGACTTATTACTGGACAGGTGCCGCCTGGTCAGTAAATGTTTCATCGTTCAATGCCGAAGAACTTGGTACCGGTAGTTTAAACCGTATTTGGAGCGAGCCGTTCAACAACTGGGCCAGCGACAAGCAGTATACGATAAAAGCCCGTGGTTATGACGCCGCGCTGCCGGTGGCAAACCTCGGAGATTTCAATAGCGGAAATATATTTACTTTTGTCATAGACACAACTCCGCCGAATTCTTATATAAGCGCGCCCCAGAACAATTCAATGATCCCAGCGCTCTCGGCTATAACCGGCACGGCCATAGGAGACCTCGCCGGCATCCAGTCGGTCTCGGTTTCAATACAGAGGATTGCCGGAACCTACAGCGACGGGAACTACTGGAACAACGAGATCTCTAACTGGGTCAGCATATCAACATGGTGCCCGACTATTGTCCCCCAGGGAACCGGGCCCCAAACGTGGTCTTACACAGTGCCGGCCGGCCTTCTCATTAACGGAAACAAGTATCAAATTATATCGCGCGCTTTGGACAGAGCCCTAAATTATGATGTCGTTTTGAGCACCATCACTTTCCTCTATGATCAGTCCGCACCGGTGACAGTCATAACTGTTCCTTCAGGGATATATTACGGTCCTCAAAGCGCCCTAAATACTATCTCGGGCACAGCCGCGGATTATCCTATAAGCCCGTCCCTTAATTCAGGCCTGAGCCAGGTTTTCTTAAGGATCCAACGCAGCGGCGACAACTATTATTGGAATAACAACGCATGGGTCGCGAACAGTTCAACCTGGTCAGTAGTTTCAGGTACATCATCCTGGACATACAACGGCCTTGCTTGGGATGATGGAAGGATTTACAACCTGAACTCCTGTGCAGTGGATTTTGCGGGGAACCTCTCTGCCTGGACAACCTCAACGTTCAGGTGGGATTCAACCAGCCCGCTTACGGGTATAGTCTCGCCAGCAGGTAACTGGGTCTCAAACCTGCCCTATGTATCCGGAACGGCTTACGATGCGCCTTCTCTATATGGGAATAAATCTGGCCTACAGCAGGTCTCAGTTGCTTTCCAACAGTTTGACAGCCAGCAGTGGTTCGAGCCTGGCCAGGGGTTCAATCAGGGTACTACTTACTGGATAACAGCATCAAACTACGTAGCTGAAGATTCCACAGTGACGTGGACCGTGCCAAACAGTTCGACGCCTACCTGGGCAAATGGAAAGACGTATACAATGCTTGTTATGGCAACGGATATGTCTAACAACCAATCCGTTATAAACAGCACGGTCTTTACTTTTGACCAAACACTGCCTACGATTGCCATTACGATGCCAAACCAAACAGCCGAGAGCACGCTGCCGATAATTTCCGGTACGGCAAGCGATGTTGTAGGCTCAAACCCGGGAAGCATCAATTACGTTCAGATGCGCGTTTATGACGAATCATTGACCGAATGGTATTCAAGGGTTGATGACAAGTTCGAGATCGCTGCGAACGCTCCTGAAACCGCGTGGTATCTTGCCACGAACACTTCCACATGGACCGTCTGGTACTCAACTTTCACGCAGTGGGTGCCCGGAAGGTATTACGATATTGACGCGAGGGTGCTCGACCAGGCCGGCAACTGGTGCGCGGTGTATTCAACAAAAACATTCCTTTGCGACACCCTGCCTCCGACCGTTGTTGTAACAAAACCGGCAGCGGGACAATATTGGTCCGCGCTTGGCACGATATCAGGCACCGCGCAGGACATGCCGTTCCCCGGGAACTATTCAGGCACGGGTTTCATCAAGATAGCGGTGCGGTCAAATACAACAGGGTTGTGGTTTGACGGCGGTGGTTTTAACCTCGGCACGCCTCCGACCAATTTCTCTGTAGGTTCTGGCGACGGTCCATGGGGCTACTATAACTCAACACTCGGAGGTTTGCTGCAGTCAGGCGCTTCTTATTATATTACAAACCAGGCAAGCGATATAGCCGGCAATACCGACAACTGGTATAACGTCGGCGGTTCAACATTTGTGTACGACAACACGCCGCCGAACGCCCAGATAACCATACCTAACTCGTCGGGAGGTTTCTATTCTTCGCTGGCAACAATATCGGGCACGGCTGCTGATGTTGTGCCAGCGCCTTCAAGGCCGCTGGTGTCCGGCGTAAAAACAGTGCAGTTCACAGTACAAGACGTAACCGCCGGTGTTCCTCAACAAAACCTTTACTGGCAGAACCCTGGCGGCGGTTGGAGCACAAGCAGCCCGTCCACATGGACCGCCCTTACAGCAGAACAGTTTCGCGGACTGGTATTCTACAAATGTCACCAATGCCCAGTGGATGCAGGGACACAGCTATGTTGTGACCGCGTGGGCGACGGATAATGCTCTGCCGGCGCCGGGAAATATTCGAACGCCTGTGAGCAATTTCTTTACATTTGATTCATCGGCCCCTGCCGTTTGTCCCATAGGGCTGCAAAGCGGTGCTTTTTATGCAAATATCGCCTCAATTACCGGTACAGCGCAAGACTATCCTCTCTCTCCTTTATCGTGCGCCGGTGTAAAACAGATCCAAGTTCTCATAATGAGACACTCGGACAACGCCTACTGGCTTGGCGGCGGTTCGTGGGGAGTCATGCCTTCCACATGGCCGATAGTAATACCCACTGGAAACAAGACCGGAGTGGTGTCATTCAATTATACAGACCTGCCGCAATGGATAAGTGGTCAAACTTATGATATCAATTTGAACGCGACCAACAATATAAATGTGGTCAGTTCTTCGTTAACATATACAATAAGCATAGATACGATCGCGCCGGTAGCCGTTGTGACAAGGCCCGCTGAAGGCGTAGGTTACTCACTTGTCAACCCGCTAAACACTATTTCTGGTACAGCCATGGACTATTCAACGGGTGGAAGCTATGCTTTTGCCGGTGTTCCTTCAAACGGAGTGAAGATATCGGTAAGGCTTGATGAACCTCCTCTTGACGCGACGTCTGACCTTAGTTCCGTTTCGAGTTCCGACCAGTGGTGGAATTTTAACACCAGCACATGGGTAGCATACAACGCATACGGCACGCCTACACAAACCGAATCTGCTACTATGGGTACCGCGGTTGTTTATGGAGCAGATTATCCCGCAAGCCCGGTTGTCAGCTGGTATATTCAGGCGCCGAGCTGGGTGTCGGGGCAAACATACCGCATTAGGGTAGTGGCAAACGACAACGTAATACCTACGCCAAACTACGAGACACCGTATTCAACAAGAAGCTGCACGGTCGACATTATACCTCCGTGGTCAGGGGTTGTTATGCCGGCTGCTAACGGGCAGTATAACGGTTCAACCAACGCCCTTATTGCGATCTCCGGAACGGCAAACGATGATATTGCTAACAGCGTTCAATATACCAACATACGCATCGCTTACCAAAACGCAGGCTCAACTTTCTATTGGAACGGAACCGGCTGGCAACTGAACGTTTCTACCTGGATAACCACGCAGAACCTGACAGCTGGCGGCACGTGGTGGTATTACAATTTCGGCAGTGCGTCCAACTGGGTTTCAGGGCAAACCTACTCCATGAACTCTTCAGCGGTAAGCACAGCCCAGAACGTCGAAACCAATTTTTCAACAACAACTTTCCAGATCGATACGCAGCCTCCGCAACAAGGCTTAACGTTCCGCAAGGAGGTGTGATTTATAGGTCTTTACCGCAGATAACAGGTACTGCAACCGATGATTTCACGGGTGTAAAGGACGTTCAGGTGCAGATACAGAACCTAAATACCGGCAATTACTGGAAAGGCGGTTCCTGGGCGTCAGGCACCGGAACGGACTGGTTTGATTACACGGGCGGGAATCCTGTAACTTACGCTGGTGCGATTATTTCAACTTGGACCTATGGCAATCCACCAACTCTATTTACTCAAACCGAGAGCGGATACAATTTCATGGTCTTAAGCCGCGGTATAGATAATGCCATTAATACAGGGCAAACATTCAGTGTCGGTGTAACCTCTATTGCGTTCGCTTATGACGTAACTGCACCCACATCAACGGTAAACTATCCGGTCAATGCCGGAAATTACAGCGCGCTTCTGACTATCTCCGGCACGGCCAACGATGTCGCTCCGTTCGCGAACGCGGTTATGTCGGGCGTAGGGTCAGTGAAAATATCGATAAACGATATAGCGAGCGGCACGACCTACTGGAACGATACATCAAGATCTTGGACCAACTCGACATTCTGGAACAGCACGGTGTACAACTCAAGCACGTGGACCTTCACGTTCTCTAACCCATCCCTGCTCCCGTGGCAAACAGGCAAACAATACCTGATCCGTTCAAAAGCTATTGACCAGGCTGTCCCTGGCGGCAATGACCAGGACACGCAGTACCCGCAGGGCGGTTACGTAATAACGTATGACACAAATCCGCCGCTGGTACAGATAGGCGCGCCGCAAAACAACGGTTTCTACGGCCCTGCCTCTTCAGCGCTGGTCGCGATCACAGGCACGGCGGTAGACCTGCCGGCTTTGCCGCTTATATGTGCCGACATTAATAACATACAGTTGCAGATATACAACGGGTCGAAGTATTGGAGCGGTTCAAGTTGGGTGGTACAGTCTACATGGGTGCCAACCCAGTATTCAGCCGGCTTCTGGCAATACCCGGGCTCGCTTGGCGGACAAGCTATTCCTGTGTGGCAGGACCAAACGCAGTACTCCATTACGGCCCAGGCTATGGATAACGCCGGTAACAATTCATCTCCTCTGGCATATACTATTACGTATGACTCAACGCCACCAGTATCTGTTATTTCATATCCTTCAACCAGATACACCAACGTTAACATTGCGACCATTTCAGGAACGACAACTGACCCTAACCCAATAAATTCAAAGCCCAATCAAACATTCTTGTCCTTACAGCTTCAGGGCGGGAGTTGGTGGAGCTGGGGCGCGCAGTCATTCTCGCTATCAAACGCTTCGTGGACCGTAGTAAATGGCGGAAATTCTTCGCAGAGCGGCTGGACACAATCTTGGAACCTGCCTTCTTGGCAGACCGATAATACCTACGTCATTTACTCGTCAGCCACGGACCGTGCCGGCAACCAGCAGGTAGTTGTTTCATCTTTCGTGTTCTCTTACGATATCACGAAACCAACTGCTACCGTTACCACGCCTGCTTCATTCGGATATTATTCAACGATGGCGGCAATTGCCGGAACAACTTTCGATGCGACGTCCGGTGTACAAACCGCGCGCATAAATATCAAGTCGGGAACTAGCTACTGGAACGGCTCGTCAGGTTGGGATATTACAGGCGCTATTGATTGGCTGGTTGTTTCCGGTACAGCTAACTGGAATTATACGAATGTTCCCAGCTGGGTTAGTGGTACTACATATTATATAACCCCATGGACGCTGGATTTTGCCGGCAACGATTCCACCGGGAACGTAATGGGGTTTGTATTTGATAACACAGCTCCGGCATCTTACATATCTCCGCTGCCAGTAAATGGGAGATATTATAGTTCGCTTCCGACCATATCAGGAACTTCCATAGATCCCCTTGGTACCGGCGGATCAGCGAGCGGCGTTAACAAAACTCAGGTTAGTATTTACAGCTGGAGTAAAAACGCATACTGGGACGGTTTAGGCAGTTTTGGGAATGCGTCCCAAACTCCCCTGCCAACTTTTGGAACGGCAACAAACTGGCAGTATTCAATTGGGTCTAGTTACTTGGTAGATGGTACATCATACACGGTGCAGTCGCAAGCTACGGATAATGCGCAGCCTGCTAACGTGGAATCGATTTATACCGCAGGCCAGAACCAGAACTTGTTCATATATGACGTGTCTAACCCCACGAGCGTAGTGACTTGCCCGCTCGATGGGTCCAATGACATTTCACTGGCAACGATATCCGGCACACAGATGGACATTGCGCCCGCGGCCGGAAGGCTTGCCAGCGGAGTAGGACAGGTGATGGTTTCTATCCAGGACCTGACATATCCTACGACCTACTGGAACGGCTCATCATGGCAGAATTCCGCTGAGTATTTCAATCCGACCAATGTTTACCAGAGCTCGTGGACATACAGCAGCGTACCGGCCTGGCAAACAGGCAGAAGGTATAAGATACGTTCGCGGGCGTACGATAACGCGTATCCAACGCCGAACGATCAGTACAATTCTTACCCGCAGGGCGGCTATACGATCCTCTTCGATACTATACCGCCTACGGTGTCTGTAGTCCAGCCGCAGAACCAGGGTTACTACGGCCCGAACAATACTCTGCCTACGCTATCCGGCCAGGTGCAGGATTACCCGTCATTACCCTGGGCAAAATCCGGTGTCAAGAATGTTGTAGTAAATATACAGCAGGTTGGCGGTAATTGGTGGAACGGCACATCGTTTGGAGTGTCAACCACTACTTGGAGAGCTACGCAGTTACAGGGTTCAGCTGATCCCTACACATGGTTGTACCCCGGTAACACCGGTGACAATACGCCGACTTGGGCAGACAACACACAGTATACCGTTACAGCGGCTGCATTGGATAACGCCGGCAATTTCAGTATGCTGGTAATATCAACGTTTACGTGGGACCGAACGGCTCCAACATCATTGATACAGCTTCCCAGCCGAACATACTATAAATCAGGCAGCTTAAGCGTGCTTTCAGGAACTGCGAGCGACGGGGCAAATGTCAACAGGAGCGGTTTGCTTAATGTCGGAGTAGCCATACAGCAAAACCCGGCGGGCGGAGGGAATTGGTGGAGCTGGGGCGCTCAGTCATTCTCGCTTTCAGCCGCGTCTTACACGCTGACTAACGCGGGTACACTGGCTAATTGGCAGCAAACCTGGAACCTGCCTCCGTGGAACAATTTTGACGGCCAAACTTTCAAGGTGTGCGCGATGGCCGAGGACAACGCACTTAACTTCCAAACGCCGGTTTCCAGCTCTGCTTTCACATACGATATCAGCAATCCCACAGGTGTCGTGACTCTTCCGGCGCCTGGTATAACTTACTACTCGTCGCTGCAGAACAATTTCAGGTACGGCATTTGACGGTACCAGCGGTATTACGCAAACAATGGTATCGCTTATTTGGGTTTTGTCACAGAACTCCTATTGGACCGGTTCTGCATGGGGCTCGCCCGGCCAAGTGTATTTCAGGCCTGTTAACGGCACAACAACTTGGACATATCCAAAAGGCCCTGATACCATCACAAACGCGTTTATAAACGGAGCAACTTATCAGATAGCCCCGTGGGAAATAGATGGCGCCGGCAACGCGTCAACAGGCACTATTACAACGTTTGTATATGATAACGTTGCTCCCACAAGCACTATAACTTTGCCGCTTAATTCGGTTTACTACAGGAACCTTCCCAATATTTCAGGAACAGCTTTTGACGATACGTCAGGAGTGAACATTACCGGTATTTACATATATGACAACACCCTTGGGGAGTATTACGGGTGGACCGGTTCGGCGTGGGATTTTAGCGCGTCGATAGGAGAAAACAACAAATGGCTGGTTACGCAGGGAACGCCGACAAACTGGCAGTATTCAGGTTATGCATCGAAGATGCAGGACGGCCATTCATACACGATAGTGAGCAAGTCTACGGACAATGCATTTCCGCAGAATGTTGAGACGGTGTACAGTGTAGGCAAGAACACTGTTACTTTTGTTTACGATATAGATTTCCCGACTGCAACAGTGACACTCCCTAATGTTCAATTTGCAAGCATTGTCCCTCTAATATCAGGCACGGCTAATGACACTCTTTCAGGGATAGGGTCTGTTCAGATAGCGATACAAGATATAGGCCAGGGTACTACATGGTATAACGGAGCAGGCGGATGGGTGAGCCAGGGTACACAATATTGGATACAGGCAACAACGGCTGCCGGAAATCCTCCCACATGGAGTTATGACGCTACTTCGGTTCCGTGGGCCGAGCCAAAGCAGTATACAATTTACGCCCGCGCAAAAGATAATGCTGTTGACGCTACAATTGCAAACAATCCTAACGTTCAGGTTATATTGTCTTCAACGTCCGTAATGTTTGATGTTGAAGCGCCTACGGTCGCGGTTACGTACCCTAACTACGGCGGATCGAACCTTATAAACTTTATCCCTGTTATAACGGGCACCGCATATGACTGGCCGGCGGGTGTGGCCAATCAGAATGTTTTTGTCGCTATTTTGGAAACCAACCATGGAGAGTGCTGGTGGAACCCGGCATCTTCGACATTCAACTACAAGGGGGCGAGCCCAGTCTATTCCACTGCGACAGTGAGTGGCTCAGGGCCGACATACACGTGGTCGTGGCAGTGCCCGCCGCTTCAGAACGGTTATCAGTATATGGTTCAGGCCATAGCCACAGACCGTGCGGGCAACCAGGAGAATCCGGCTACCATAATACCCGCCAACAGGCTGTATTTCACTTATGAAAATACCGCTCCTATGGCCGGTATTACGCTTCCGAATAGAGCCTGGGAAAATTCTCTGCCCACGATATCTGGAACGGCGTCGGATCCTTATGGTATAGCTTCTGTCAAGGTCGCATACGAGCAAAACCCGCCCGGCGGTTTGTGGTGGGATGGCAATTCAGGGTTCACTTCGAATTCGCCGCAGTTCTTCACGGCTCAGGGAACAACGCTCTGGACACACAGCCAGTCCAACAGCCCGAATTCGCCTACGTGGGTAAACAATACCCAGTATCTCGTGCGCGCGTTCGCTTATAACGTGGCGCTCACTTCTTCCGCCTATACCGAAGCAACGTTCAGCTACGATAATATAACACCAACTTCGACCGTGACATATCCAGCTCAAGGCAGTTACCTTTCAAGCATAGCCAGAATTTCAGGCAACCAATACGATACGTATTCAGGGGTACAGAACGTTAATTTGCGTTTGCAGGAAAAGAATGTCGGCTCGGGTACAGTATTGCGCAGCTGGTATGGCTCACAAGGGTGGCAGAACACAAATGTGTCGTCATGGGTAGTGGTGGATGCGCTCTACCAGTCAACATGGTCCTACACAACCGCTGTCGCATCGCTGACGTTCACATCTGGCAACAGGTACGACGCTACATCTCTTGCGTGGAACGTTGCGGGTTCCTCAGAGGCCGCGAGCGATGTCCCGGCGTTTGACACGTGGTTCATTTATGACAACACAAACCCGGATTCTCGTGTAAGTGTTCCGTCTAACTCCCTGTATTATTCCAACCTTACCAATATCACTGGCACAGCCGAAGACAATCCGCCGGAACCTTCCGGAGCAGGAGTCGCTCAGGAAGCGCTGGCCATAGAAGACCTTTCAGTTGCGGGGCCGAATAACTGGTGGAACGGCGCCGGCGCGTTCACCGCTCCTCCAGCGTCGATGTGGCAGGTCGCGACGGGTTCAACCTCGTGGGCGTATTCTTTTGTCAACACTAACTTTACAGACGGCCATAGATACCTGATGCTTTCTCAGGCCACTGATAAATCATATCCGGCCATGGTTGAAAATACGTACACGGTAGGCGTGAACTCGGTAACTTTTGTTTGCGATAAATCTAGCCCGACAAGCACGGTGGCTTATCCGCCTAACGGATTGATAACCAATACCGTCCCCGTCATTTCCGGAACATCAGTTGACCCTCTGGTTTCCGGCAATGCTTCCGGCATACAAATGACCCAAATAGCGATACAGAACAACACTTCAGGTCTATGGTGGAACGGCGCCGGATTTACACAGAGCCAATCAACCCCTAATTTTATAACTGTAAGCTACCAGCTTACACCGGCGAATACATACTGGAATTATACTAACGCGGGCCTTGTGAACGCGCTTGCGACCCAGACTACATATACGATATTCTCGTGCGCGTATGATAACGCTTATAACAACGCGTCATTGATCGGCAACTATCAAACAAACTACAGCTCAACAAGCTTTGTTTACACTATCACAAACCCGACATCGAATATAGTAGGCATATCCGCGGCAATGAATGCTCTTTCCACAATTTCGGGTACTGCTGTAGATAATTTTGGAATATCGAACGTAGGCGTGCTGATACAGGATGTGACCCAGGGTACCACTTACTGGAACGGTACCTCATGGCAGAATACTGTGCCTGTCTCATGGCCCAAGAGCACGCTCGGCAACCGCGTACTGGACATTCGTTTCAACACCCAACTGGGCAGATGCCCATCAATACTATCTCTGGTCGCAGGCCAAAGATACTGCCGGCAACGTTGAGATGTCTGGGCCTCCTCAGAACACAGAACGCGAGTTTCCTGTACGATATAACGCCTCCTGTGTCCTATGTTGAGTACCCTGTAAACAGCGGTTTCTATCAGAATATAACTATTATCTCAGGTACGGCCAACGATATGCCGACCGGCGGAGCCAACAGGAGCGGTATAGCAAATGTCAAGGTGCTCATAAAGTGCGTGCAAGATAACGGAAGTACCGGAAGGGCAGGCAAGTATTACAACGGGGTCACGACCGGGTGGGATAGCATCCCTTCAGTGCAAAGCGAACTCCCCGTGGACAATATTTCAGACCTGGGCGGTGGGTTAAAGCTCTGGACCAAAACGACCGGCCTGCCTGCCTGGTACAGCACCGAGCAGTATCAGATACAGTGCAAGTCATATGATGCGGCCGGCAACCCTGAAGAGCCGCTTTATACAGAACTTCGCCGCCGGGTCAATATGGCGCTGCGACCAGATAGTTCCTACGATAGCCAACGTGCTGCCGGCTCCATCATTGATAGATCCGCCGAATCAATTCTACAATGCCGTAAGCCTTCCTATTATTTCGGGCACGGCGAACGAATCTTACCCGCTATCACAAGTTCAAATAAGGGTATGGGACGGCGTAGCTTCACGGTACTGGAAGAGCAGCATAAATAACTGGGATGATTTCAGCCCCAGCCCATTAACCGCGAATACGGCATGGTTCAGTTATCCTGCCATGAACGCATCTTCTACTTGGTCAGTCTGGCAGGCGACGTTCACTGTTTGGACTTCAGGCTATAAATACGAAGTCGATTCCCGCGTTCAGGATGCCGCGGGCAATTATTCAACGGTAAATTCAACGTCCATTTTCCGTTACGATACAACGCCGCCGCAAAGCTATGTTTTCCTGCCGCAAAACGGCCAGTATATCTCTTCACTGACGAACATATCCGGTACGTCGTTAGACCTGCCGATAACTGTTGGCCAGTCCGGGCCAAGCGGTTTGACTATTATGCAGATAGCGATAATGAACCTCCAAACAGGCAAATGGTGGAGTTCGACAGCTTTCGACCAGGGCACCATATCGCCGCTTACCCCGACGGGGCTTTCAAACTGGACTTACAACGGGCTCGGAAGTAATTCACTTCAGAGCGGCACATCATATTTCATCACTTCAAGGGCCTGGGATGCAGCGGGAAATATAGAAAACTGGTATTCAGTGAGAGGGGCGACCTTCACTTTTGATAATATCGGTCCTGTCTCTCAGATACTGAACCCGCAAAACAACGGCGCTTACACTAGCCTTTCAACGATCTCAGGAACATCGTGGGATGCAACCTCTGGCGTCAATAGCGTGAATATATCGCTACAGGACTTGAGCGGCGGGACCAGCAAGTACTGGACAGATAACGGCCTGGGGTCAGTTGGTTGGCAAACAAATATTAATCAATATTGGATAACCATAAGCTCCGTGGCGCCGGGTGGAGTAACTGTCAACTGGCAGTATTTCCAGCCCCTGCTAAATTCAAACCTGAACGACGGACATTATTACCAAGTCATGGCCCAGGGTTTTGATAACATTAATAACCCGCAAGCGATAATATCTTCTTCAACATTCATTTACGATATCACAAAGCCTACGGCTTGCGTTACTGAAGCGATAATGCCTGTGAGCGGCCAGGTTGTCACGCCGATGGCAAACCAGTATATTCAGAATATTCAGTATATAGGCGGAACGGCAGCTGACAATGGTTGCGCGGTAAACAATTCCGGTTTACAGGCTAGCGGTGTCCAGTACGTAATAATACTGGAATCCACATCATATGAGACCGGTTCACCTGTCCCGCTGTACGATTACGTCTGGAACGGTTCAACATGGACGGTCCTGCCCAGCGCTGACATATCTCCGTACTGGCTGACCGCAACAGGAGGCACCAACTGGGACTCGCAGGACATGACAAATAAGTGGTATTCGGGAAGATGGTATATCGTTAAAGCGCGTGCGACCGATAAAGCCGGCAACGTTCAGGATGACACCCTTGAGCCATGGACAAGTTTTTCAGTGAGCTTACCGGCACAGAGCTTCCTCGTGTCACTTGTAAATACGCAGAACCCTAATGCCGGCGATCCGGTAAGCGTACAGGTTGAGGCTGTTGACCAGAACGGAGATCCGGCGCGTAATTACCAGGGAGACATAAGGTTCAGTGTTGACGGGCCTATAACATCGCCCGGCGGGCCTGAGTATGTGTACACGGCCGGCGATACACAGGGCTGGTTGCCTAATGATTACCAGTTCACGACCCTTGACCAGGGAGTCAAGATATTTAATATTAATTATTCTTCTCGAACCTTGAAACTTGTCAAGGACGGGTCAAGGACGATCTTTGTCACCGATATAAATAACAACAGCGTAAGCGGACAGAAGGTCGTAAGCGTCAATACCACCGCGCCCACAGAATTAAGGGTTCTCTCACCCGGGGTTTCGAGGGCGCCGGGCGTGGTTGGCGGCATAACAGGCGGCCCGCAAACTCGAACGGCTGGAATATCGTTCAACGCTACCGTAGACGCTTGCGATAATTACTGGAACGTTGTGCCTTCCACCTCAACTACGGTTAAACTTACTACAACTGACCAATACGCCACACCCGCGCAGATAAGCAAGAACCTTACTGACTCGTCCGGCCTTCCGCAGGGTACAACAGTATACGCCGTAACGCTCGTGACAAGAGGGAATTGGTCATTAACGGCTCAGGACATGGCCGGTCCGTTGACCCAGTCAACACTGGCAAATGTTCCAGTTCAGAGCGCTGCGGCAAACCGCCTGTTGATGCTTGTGCCGGGTGAGGCCGGAGTTTACGGCAAGCCGCCTTACACAAGCCAGGTTGGCGGGAAGAACACTACAGTAACTGCACAGCAGGTTGCGGGCGTGCCTTTCACCGTGACAGTCAGCGCTTGCGACTATTATTGGAATAAAGTGGATACATATGCGGGGAATATCGCGGCTGTGACAAGCGATAATTTTAGTATTGTGCCGTCGACCCAGGTGCTTACAAACGGTACAACTACTTTCAATATAACTCTTGTGACTTCAGCGACTTCTTATGTGTCTGCGTCAGTTTATCAGGGGACAGCGCTGTCGAGTGCGACCTCGGATGGTATTTATGTTGGGCCCACGACTGCGGCAAAACTTCAGCTCCTTGTTCCCGGAGAAACTGCATGCCCCGGAAAAGCGAACCAGCCCGAGACAAATCTATTCGGCACATCACAAACCTGGGGCAAGCTGAATACGCCCAGCCAGATGACGGTCGGCACATCGTATTATGTGACCGTTAACCTTGTAGACAGGTTCTATAACGTAGTATCGACGGTTACTATGCCGGTCGCTAAGATAACGACTTCGGACCCGAATGAAACATCCGGTAATAACTATTTCAGTTATTTGCCGCCGGAGGCGCAGCTTGTAGGCGGAACAAAGACTTTCCCAGTTACCATGGTAACCGCCGGGAACAGAACGGTCAATGTCATTGATGACGGCGGCACGGGCTACCTGGGAGACACGTCCCCAGGGATAACATTAAATCCATCGACTATCACCCAACTGCGCCTTCTTGTTGACGGCGAACATGCCGCGCCTGGAACATTTACCGGTAAAGACTCTGGCACGCCCAACCAGCAGACAGCCGGCGTGGCGTTTGCCAGTGTGGAGATCGATGCCTGCGACAATTACTGGAATACAAACACTATCGGCTCGCGCCAAATTGCATTGCTGACAACTGATCCCTACGCGGCCAGCTGGGGCTTTATACCTGGCCCTGTAGGCCTTATCAACGGTACCAAGAACTTTGCCAATACGGTAAAGCTTACAACGCTTGGTTCTTGGAATTTGACAGCCATAGATAACGAAGGGCCGGTTGTATGGTCAAGCCAAACCGTTGCGGGGATCAACGTAGTGCAGAATACACCCACACAGCTTCAGTTGGTGCTGCCGGGCGAAACTATCGAGGGAGGCTCGGTAAACGGCAAACTCGTTACACCGTCGCCGCAGCAGGCCGGTTCGCCGTTCACTGTCACAGTGTGCCTTACCGATGCATATTGGAACAAAGTACTGTTGTCAGCGCCAACAGTACAGCTCACTCTTACGGACCAGTACGGCAGAGTCAATAACCAGCAAGTATCAACACCTGTTCAGGAGCAATTGATCGCGGGGCAGAACACGCTTAACGTAACTCTTTATAACGCGACTACCCAGTATATAACCGTCAATGATGTTGACGGGTCCAACTACACGTCTACTCAAACCGTAACCTTCCCTGTCAGCCCGAGGAACCCGAGCAAGCTGCTGGTATTGAACCCGGGTGAAACTTACGTTCCCGCTAAATACAATGTAGCGCCCTATGGAAAATCAGGCACGGTAACAAACCAGACCGCGGGTGTTCCGTTCGTTGTGACTGTCTACTCATGCGACGCTTATTGGAACATTTCTTCAACAAATGTTTACTGCTGGCTTGGGACGCAGGACAGCAACGATCCCTATGCCACGTTCAGCCCGTCAACCGCTACGCTTGTGAATGTCTCCACGTTCACCGTGACGCTTATGCGCGCCCAGGGCACATTTATTATGACCAATCACAATACCGACTCGTCGCTTGCCGACTATATATTCAATACGAACTCGAATGCTCCCATAACCGTACAGACTGGCACGGCTTCAAAATTCCAGGTGCTTGTTCCTAATGAAACCGCGGTGCCCGGCTCGTCCACCGGAAAGAGCGGCGCTTCCCTGTTTTCGAGACCGCGGGCAATGATTTTATAGTTACTGTGAACCTTGTAGATAACTACTTTAACCAGATATCGGGAGGCTCGGTACCCGGCCTAAAGATCACCGCGACCGACGCTAACGATACCTGGCCTCAGGGCTACGACAGCCCGGGACATAATAACGTATTCTCGATCGGCAGCACGGGCCAGACCACACTGAACTGGAAGCTCATAACAGCAACGACGATCGGTTGGGCCCTGACCGCTGATGATCTGGGACATGTATATCCTGATACAACGAGCGCAAACGTACCAGTCAGCCCTTCGGGCAACCAGAAGCTGATTATGCTCCTGCCTAACGAAACCAGCGCACCCGGTACCGCCACCGGTAAGAGCGGTTCACAGATCGCGCAGACCGCGGGCACGCCTTTCAACATAACGGTCCTCGGCTGCGACCAGTACTGGAACGTTATAAACGATACCCTGTACGGTATATCGCCTTTGGAAGGCAATCCCGGTGTGCAGATAACGGACACGGATCCGTATAATCCTTCACCCAGCCTGGCAGCGCTAGCAAACGGAATAGGTGTTTACAGCTGGACTATAGTGACAGCCGGCTCGCAGACTATAACTGTTAACGCCATTTCAGGGCCTACTTACACCGGCTACAGCGAAGTACTCTCGACTGTCAATGCCGCGCCCGCGACCAGGCTGCTGGCCATACTACCGGGCGAAAATTATTCACAGGGTTCTGCAACAGGCAAGACAGGAACACCTAACACCGTCACTGCCGGCGTGCCGTTCAATGTTACGGTAAGAGGCTGCGACGTTGACTGGAACACGGATATAAACGCCTGCCGCCCTTGTGCAGTTGACTTCGACCGATCTTTATTACTCGACACCGACCGCGAAAACTCTTACCAGCGGTTTATGCTCTATCGCCATGACTCTTGTGACGGCTTCAACACAGACTATAACCGCGACCGATAACGGCGGTTCGCACCTTTCATCGTATCTGTTGGAGTTACCGTAACGGCAAATTCCGCTACAAAGCTTCTAGTGGTGGTGCCTGGGGAAACCCAGGTTAACGGAAAGAATGCCGCTCCTTTTGGGAAAACCGGTTCAGCATTGAGCGAGACCGCGGGAACAGCTTTCGGAGTTTCGGTTATAGGAGTAGATAATTACTGGAACATGACTTCAACGTATGTTCCCACCATTGGCTGCACAACTACAGACCCTTACGCGACTGCGCTCGGGCAGCAGCCGCTTGTTAACGGAACGACTGTTTTCTATATAACTTTTGTTTCGGCAAACGATTCCGCGAACTGGAACACTTATTGGACAATTACCGCTACCGCCTCTACGGCTATGTCGGCATATACTTCCGCGAACATAAGCGTAATGCCTGCAGCGACAAGCCGCATGCAGGTGCTTGTTTCATCCGAAATAGCAAGGCCCGGCAAGCCCCCTTATATAAACAATTTGGGGGGAATGGATAACTCGCCTGTTTCACAAACCGCGGGCACTGGCTTTCAATGTTACGGTGAACGGCTGCGACTATTATTGGAACAGGGTGCTAGCCGAGGGCTGCACCGCGGATGTTACAACGAACGATCCGAACGACGCGGCGCCGTCATCGCTTAAGATGCTTACAGGCGGAACAACGTCGTTCCAGCACACCTTCATCACAAGGAACGATACCGGATGGACTATTAGCGCTTCAGCGCCGTCATGGCTCGGTTATCAGGACTACACTACACCAAACATTATTGTAAGCCCGAACACAGCGGCCAAGCTTTTGGTGCTGCTTCCCAACCAGACGATAACTGGGGAACATCGACAGGAAGGTCGGGAACTCCTTCTACCAGACCGCAGGCACCGCTTTCCAGGTTACTGTGCAATCCTGCGACAATTATTTCAATTTCCAGCCCGCGAATGTTTCAACGTTAGCGTTACGACTTCAGATATATATGCGCGCGTGCAAGTGTCATCGAGGGCGCTGGTGTCCGGTGTTACGAATTTCATGGTTACTTTTGTCACGGCTGGTCAGCGGAAACACTGTAACCGCCACGGATCAGACTCCGCCCATAATGTCCCCTAACATTTCAGATCCATTCAGTGTCGTGTCGAACAACGCTGTGAAACTGCAGATCCTTCTTCCGAACCAGACGGCGTTGCCGGGTTCGCCTTCAGGAAAGACGGGCACGCTGTAGACCCAGACAGCAGGTGTTCCGTTTACTGTAACAGTTAATTCCGTGGACTCCAACTGGAACCCGGTTGCAAGCAACAGTTCGCTTGTAGCGGTAGGCGCTTCGGATAACTGGGCCATACAACCTTCAACGACCGCTCTTCAGTCTGGCACAACTACGTTTACGGTCATGCTTGTCACTGCCGGTTCGGGCGAGACGCTCACGGCCGTGGTCACTCAGGCCCCTTACCTTACTGCCAATGTCTCAAGCCCGGGCCTTACAGTAATTCCAAACAGCGCGGCCAACATGCAGATAATAGTGCCGGGTGAAACTCCCGCTCCGGGCAAATGGAATAATGGGCAGAACCCGATGCCATATGGAAAGCTTAATACGCCTTCACAATGCATCGCCGGCGTGCCGTTTACCGTGACAGTCAACCTTGTAGATAATTACTGGAACGTAGTGCCTCAAAACGGTACTTCGGCGGCAATTACAGGAACGGACCCGTATTTCGTACTGCCGTCTTCTGCTGCCCTTACATTGGGCACCACTACTTTCAGGCTGGCTCTTGTGACAAGCGGCAGCGATTCGCTCAACCCGTCTTCCTGGACGATAACCGCCACAAACGTCAGCAACAATACGCAATATAACACCAGCCCTAACATAACAGTTGCTCCCAACAGCCCAGTAAGGCTTGAGGTGATTGTGCCGGGCGAAACTGCGGCTCCGGGAAAGACTTTTGGGCTTGCAGGTAAACTGGATGTGTCCACGCCTACAGTTGAGACCGCCGGCATAAACTTTAACGCTGAAGTGCGCGGCGTAGACAACTGGTGGAACGTTGTGAACGATAACACGCCGGTTACCTTACGACTAACGACCCGAACGCCACACCGCCCATACCAAACCAGCCGCTTATTAACGGCAAAAAGACGATAGCGTAACGCTTGTGACCTCTAACCAACGGGCTGGACGCTTAAAGCTGCGGGCGGCTCATATGTAAGCTATACAACTCCGCCAGATAAAGATCAATTCTTCGCCAGCTTCACAACTGCTGTGCCTTGTTCCGAATGAAACATACCTGCCGGGTTCAGCTTCAGGAAAAACAGGTTCGGTGATAAACCAGACCGCGGGCACGCCTTTTACGGTTACGGTCATGATAACGGATAACAAGTGGAACGTGGTCGCTTCTTCCACAGCTCTTATATCCATCACAACTCAAGACCCATACGCACCGAATCCTCCGAACGCGTCTACAACTAACGGCGTGCAGACCTTCAATGTGACATTCCATCGCGGAGTTGGCGAGTCGTATAAGGTTACTGCATCAACCGCTGAGCGGTGAGAACACTTTCATCTTATACGAGCCTTCCAATTACATCGAATTACGGGGCGGCGACAAAACTTCAACTCCTTGTTCCGGGAGAGACCGCTGTTGACGGCTCTTCGACAGGCAAGTCCGGTACGCCCGGCACGTGGACCGCTAACACCCTTAATCAGGTAACGGTAAGGGTAGTCGACCAGTATTTCAACTGCACAAATGCAGTAAACACCACAGTTAAACTTTCTGCCACAGATCCGTTCTACGCCCCGCCCGCAAATGCAGCAACAAGCGGAGGAGTGGCGCAAATATTCACAAGCCTTTACACCGCAACTACTACGGGTTGGCAGATCACCGCTTCAACCGCGACCGGAGATAACTTCGCCGCGATATGTGTCAACTTACGTCAAAGTTGTTCCAGCCGCGGCCAGCAACCTGCTGGTTCTCCTGCCGGGCGAAAGCCTTGTGCCGGGCTCGCCCACGGGGAAAACAGGCACGCCTAACGCGCAGATCGCGGGAACAGGATTCAATGTGTTCGGTCTACGCGACAGACTCTAAATGGAACCAGGCAAACTCAACGCAAACCAGTAACCATTACTTCTAATGATCCTTACGATAACGAGCCGCGCCGCAGGCGCTTGTTGGCGGATACGCTGTATTCATTTCAACCCTTATAACAGGCAACGCGGGCCCGCTTAACTCTTCAAGCAGGACTACCACTATAACTGCAACGGACACTACTCCCGGCAACAACTATCTTGCTGCCGGCACTGAAAACGTAAGCGTGGGCCCGGACAACGCTAATGCTTTCTACCTGCAACTTCTTATGCCAGGTGAAACAGCACAGCCCGGCAGGCCTCCTTACGCGACCCCCGGTGTTGGCGGCAGGACAGGTTCGCCCATCAACCATGGTTGCCGGAGCGGGTTCTGTTGTGACTGTTAATGCCTGCGACAAATACTGGAATATAAGCCCAACAAAAACACCTCCTGACAAAGGTCACTTCTACGGACATTTATGAGCCTGTTCCTGTGTCCGCAAACCTCATAAGCGGTTCAACGACATTCATTATTACTCCTCACAGCGCCACGCTTTATCAGGATACAGGTGCAAATTTCAATACTATCACAGCTGCTCAGGATAACGTGTCGCCTACATTTATTGCCTGTTCTGACACCGCCACTGTAAGGCCGCAGATTACTGGATCAGGTCTGCTTGTGATCGTGCCCGGAGAATTGCACGTTCCCGGCTCGCCGAGCGGTAAAAATACTCTTGTTACATCTACACAGACTGCCGGCGTTCCTTTCAACGTAACAGTTGACTGTGTCGATAGTTTTAACAATATCATGCCAGCTGTCAGCGTGCTGGTCAAACTGACATCGACCGATCCAAACGATAAATCAGGCTCACAAACGGGGATCGGCTGGGATCCGCTCAATCAGACGCTTATAAACGGTTCAACCGTTTATAACATAACGCTTATGACAGGCAACAGCAACATAACGCTTACCGCGAAACACGACGACGCGACTCTGCCGTATTACGGGCAAACGAATTCCGACAATATTCACGTTAACCCCGCGAACGCCACGCGGCTCTGGTGCTGCTTCCGAACCAAACACCCGTATCTAACACTATCTACGGAAGGACTGGAATTCCTAATACGCAGACAGCCGGCGTGCAGTTCCCCGTGACGGTCAACTGCACAGACCCGTTCTGGAACGTTAACCCGAACGCGAACCCGCTGGTCAGCTTGCGCTCGAACGATACCTACGATATAGAACCGGCAACTGCGTCTCTCACGGCAGGTACCGGTGTTTTCCAGATGACCCAGTTTACAGCCAACACCAGCCACCTGCTCACCGCGATTGACGCTGATGCGTCGCCTTTGTACGCGTCGAACGTTTCTTCAACGTTCACAGTCACGGCCGCGGCGCCTTACCAGGTGCACTTGATAGTGCCCGGACAGAGTTTTGTCCCAGGTAAACCTCCCTATGACGGGACCGGAGGCAAATCAGGTACTCCTCAAAACCAGGTTGCCGGCACACCGTTCTATATCACGGTTATGGGCACTGACCAGTATTACAACCTCAGGAACGATATGTCGGGCCTTGTGAGCATATCAGATACCGATCTCTACGGCCCGGCAGTCACTAACAAGCCTCTTGCCGGCGGCGAGACAACATTCTATATGCAGCTCGTGACATATTCTTCACAGACAATAATAGCCTCGTATTCAGGGGTCGCGCCAAGCACGTCATCTATAGTTTATGTTCAGCCTGGTGCGCCCAATCAGCTCCTGATACTTGCCCCTGGAGAGGTTGCACAGCCCGGCAACCATACGAGCCGCGGAAGGACCGTGGCAACACCTTCCGGCCAAACAGCAGGCGTGCCGTTCAATGTGACTGTTGACGCGTGCGATTTCTATTATAACCCTACGACTGCTACGCCGAACGTTACTGTCACTACCATTGACCCATATGCATCGCAGCCGGCGCCGGCGTCTCTCATTAACGGCACGACAACTTTTGCCCTGGACCTTGTGACTTTGGGAGTGTGCTCGGCATCCGCTACGGCAACCAGCTACAACTATGATTACACGGGCAATATAAACGTCAAGTCCGGCAACCTCGCGCGCATGCAGATACTGCTGCCCGGTGAGACAGGTGTTCCCGGTAAATTCAACGTCCAGCCGTTCGGCAAGACCGGCACCGTCACGGCGCAAACCGCGGGCGTGAGCTTTAATGTCACTGTAAACCTCGTGGACAGCTGGTGGAACCTTACAAGTTCAACGCTGATAGTCACGATGACGGATATATCCGATCCGAATGATGTTAATAACAACACATCCTATGGTGTTTCCGGAACATCGATCACCATACCGTGGTATTTCAACACGGCTAACGGCTACAGGCAATTGACCGGCCAGTCTACCGGTTTGCCGATCGCCTATTCTTCTTACGTTTGGGTGAATGCCGGGAGCGCTATCAAACTCATCACGCTTGTCCCGGGTGAAACATATAACCCCGGAAGCGCCACGGGCAAGAGTGGTTCTCCAACGAACCGTATCGCGGGATTACCATTCCAGACAACGGTTTATGGCTGTGACGCGTTATGGAACAGGGTGCCCGGAGAAACTTCACTCGTACAGCTGGTCACTTCAGATAATTACGATGATGTCGCCACGGGCGGAAGCCAGACCGCAACCCTGGATGCCACTGGTACTAGTATTTTCACGAACACACTATTTACCGCGACTACGCAAACAATAACGGCGACAGGGCTGCAAAACCCGGTCACTAACCCGTACCTGGGCCACCCGATGACACAGTACACAAGCACGCAGTTCACGGTAGTTTCTTCTGACGCGGTAAAATTGCAGGTGCTGCTGCCAGGAGAGAATTATGACCCCGGCAGGCCGCCTTATACTTCCAGCGGCGGAGGAGGAAAGAATTCCACAGCGTCAGTGCAAACCGCCGGAGTTCCGTTCAACGTGACAGCCCGGGCCGTAGACCCTTATTGGAACACCGTATCTGCTAACGTATCGCAGGTGCATATCTATACCCAGGACCCATATGACGTTGAGCCCGCGACAGCACCTCTCGTTGGAGGTGTGTGTGCATTTGTAGTTGACATGATCACAAATTCAACTTGGACCATTTCCGCGGTTGACACGGCCGGCATTCTTACTACATGCGTGTCATCTCCGGTTTATGTAAACTACAATATTCCTACGAAACTTCAGGTAATTCTTCCGGGTGAAACAGCCGTGCCGGGTTATGCCAACGGGAAGACAGGGTCAGTGCTCCAGCAGATAGCAGACGATGCGTTCAATGTCACTGTGAACCTCACTGATAATTACTGGAACAGGGTAATTGTCACCACAGCAATGCCGTCGGTGACACTTGGTTCGACAGACCTTTACTGGTCAACGCCTACCGCAAGGACGCTCGTCAGCGGAACAGTAGTTTTCTCGGGCGCATACGCGGCTGACCTCGTTACTGCCGCAACACAAACCATAACCGCATCCGGCGGCGGTTATGTAACCGGTGTTTCATCGCCTGTGTGCGTCAACCCGAACGCTCCGACTCAGTTGATAGTTATTGTCCCGGGTGAAACACAGGTCAACGGCAGAAATATCGTTCCTGTCGGCAGGGGCGGCACGCCGGTTACGCAGCAGGTTGGCCAGAGTTTTGTTGTTACCGCGTACGCGGTTGACAGGGTTTTCAACCTGACACCGAGCGTCAACGACACAATAAGCTTTGTCACCTCCGACCCTTACGATTTGGACCCCGGGAATATACTTATGACAGGCGGTGTTGCCACCGCAACATGTCAGCTCCATACAGCGCAGCCCACGACGGTTTCCGGGGCTGATGCGGGGCTGAACCTTCCGGAGAATTTAGGCGGGCCTTATAACTCATCAGTAATAAACGTGATCCCCGGCGTTGCGAAAAAACTGCAAGTGCTTGTGCCGGGCGAAACCGCGCTCCCTGGTTTTGGGAAGACCGGCAGCCCCGGTAGCGTTTACGCCGGTACATCCTTTACTTCAACTATCAACGTTTGCGACGACTATTGGAATCTTACATCTACATCACCAATAATCAACGTTCTGGACAACAAACCCTAACGCTATACCGAACCCCGAATGGACCGGGCTCATGGTGACGTCTACTACTGTGCCGGTAACAATGGTAACTGCTTCTACAGGTACAGTTACCTACACGGTAAACGCCGCTGATACTAGCAATCTGCTTCTATCCGGTGTTTCAGGAGGCGTGACGGTTCTGCCAGGAACAGCGCAAAAACTGCTCGTTATTCTTCAGGGTGAAGATTTCCGTGGAGGTACAGCTAGCGGCAAAACGGGAACACCTGTCGCCCAGACCGCGGGCACTGCTTTTAGCGTGACAGGCGCTATCTGCGACGCGTACTGGAACAGGGCGCCGAACACGTCGGTAGTCATGCAAGTCAATGCCCCGCTTGACACTTACGGTGTAGCTCCCGCGTCAGCGCCTGTTGATACAGGTTCGGGAACAAGGATATTCACTTTTGGGGCTAACTCGTTGATGCTTGCCACTACACAATATATAAAGATACAAGATGTTGATAATATCGCACCTCTCTACTGGGCTAATAATTCTTCGACATTCACGGTTAACGCGGCTTCGCGGTAAGGCTGCAGCTGCTGCTTCCGGGCACTACAGCCGTAGCCGGGTCGCCTACTGGTAAGACAGGCGCTATATCGCAAGAGATTGCCGGCACGAAGTTCATCGCCACAGTGAACCTTGTTGACCAGTTCTATAACGTAAATTCAGTGGCGGTCCAGCCCAACGTTAACATTACTTCAGATGACCAGTACGGCACTATGCCTGCAATGTCAAGCCTGGTTAGCGGCAGAAATACCTTCACTCTCACGCTGATAACGGCGGCAACCTCACATATAGTCACTGCAACAAACCCGGGACACACTTATTTAGGGGATACATCCGCCCAGTTCACGCTAGCTCCTTCTACGCCCTCGCAGTTACAGGTGCTTGTGCCGGGTGAAACGGCGGTGCCGGGCCTGCCTCCTTACAATGGCACCGGAGGAAAGAGCGGTACGCCCCTGGTGAAAGTGGCGGGCGACCCCAGCGGGATGCAGATAACGGTCAACCTTACCGATATTTATTATAACAGGATAACGAACATAGACATGCCGTCCTTTGGCGTTAATTCATGGGACAGCGCTGCTACCAACGGTATTTTGGCGAAGACACTTAACAACCAGGGAACCGCCATACAGATAGTTAATCCGCAGGTTGCGTCATCAACATGGACTGTGACAGCGTTTGACACAGCTCTTGTGTATTCGTCCAATACGTCCTCTAACGTCCGCATCTGGCCCGCAGCCGTTTATTATTTCACACTGAATTACGCTACGAATCCAGTTGTGGCAGGAACTGGTTTTGACGTGCTGGTGAAAGCGTACGACCAGTACCGCAACTTTGTTTCCACAGGGCCCAGCTGGGACAGCTATGTTGCCGGCAGCCACTATATCCAATTTTTGGCAAATAATTTCCCTGCACCCCGAACGCCTACCGTGCCGCTCAACTATTATTTTGTCGAGAACGATTTTGGACAACACAATTTCGTAAAAGGCATAGTTATGAGGAAAGCGGATGACGTTACTTACCCGATGCAATGGTTCAAGTGCTTTGATGCATCTTACGGCGGATTATATACCAGTATTGCTTCCGACCGCGCCGGATATGCAAGCCTGTCGTTCATAACAATTAACCCCGGGAGCTTCTATAAAATATCCGTTTCAACTGACCCGGCGAACCCGTCAACGCCTACTGGCGGAATGCTGGTGCCGGCTGGTTCGCCTTCAAACCCGGGAAATGTCAGCCTGGCCGGGCAGATGGTCGACCCCTTCAATAACGGTATTCTGTCAAGCGGCGTGACGGTGTACTTCAACGTAGCGGATTCATCCGGAAACCTGGCTTCTGTACAGGACACCTCAGGGAAAATCTGGGTCTCTACTACAACTGACGCGAACGGGTCGGTCGGTGTGTATCCCAGTTTCTACGTTTACGTTTCCACGCATGCCGGGGATTATTCAAGAATATGGATCGGAACGTTCACCGCGCCCGGCAATGTGTCTTCCTATATAGAGCCAAATTACATAAATATTTCGGGCCGCTTTATCACTACCGGCGGAGACCCCTACTGTTTCGGTTTCCAAAATATGCCAACTAACCTTACGGCCGGCAAACAAACCCCGTCCATACAGGTTTACCGATATGACGGGTTTGGCAACCCCACGGAACAGGGCCAGGACCAGGTAACTTTGTTCTCGGAATCTCTCAGCCCCAACAAGGCGTTCTATAACTCATACGATAATCCTCTTTCGGGTAACCAGCTCGTTATTCAGCCCGGGGATGCATTTGAAAGTTTCTATTATTATGATGATATGTCTTCGTACCCTATAGGCGAAAATGACAGGCCGGGCGCGTGGATACTTCATGCCCAGGGTGACCTCATTGAAGCCTTGGGTTCGCTTATAGTCGACCCGAACGTAACCACTCATCTTGATTTCAGCAACACGCAGAGCACACAGGTGGCGAATACTGTTTACGACAACTTTGGGGTGACAAGGGCCCTGGAGCTGCAGCCTCAGGACCAGTTTGGAAACCCAACGATTTCCACAACTACGTCGCTGTTCGCCAGCCTTTCAACTGTCCGCCTGCAGTCGCCAACTACGGATTATTGGGGATTCTCTCTTTCAAGCGGAACGGCTGGAGGCACGTCCTGGAGTGAAGTCACGCAGGTGGAGATTGCCACTAATACATATTTTGTTAACTTCTATTACAAGGATACACGCGCTAGCAACACTTATGTGCCGCCAGGCTCCGGCCCAACCTTGTCAGCTGTAACGACCGATATGAACCATTACAGTGGGTCTCAGGTGGAAGATATCATAGCGGCTCCTATATACAAGATCGCGTTCTCGACACCTACGTTTGTTCAAACCCTTACGGCTGGCACAACCACGGGTGAAGTGCCGTTTACGCTCCAAACACAGGATGCGTATTCAAACCCGTCCCCTATAGTCACCCCAGATACAGGTTATAGCGGCGTGCGTTTAGGCCTATCATCAAATTCACAGGGAGCAAGACAATATTACACCGATGCCTATGGCTGGCAGAACACGACCGGCACCATATTGATAACGACAGGCACTACCTCAAGTGCGTTCAGTTTCGTAGACACAATAACCGGCGGTTATGTGCTGTCCGCGGACGTGCATGTGTTCTCATCTCGTAACTGGCAAATGGCCCAGCTGGGCTACAATGTGCAGGCGAACGTTCCTTATAAACTCGCGTTCATTAACCCGGGCCGCAGGCTTATCGCCGGGACCACGATAGAGTATTACCCTGATTACACTTCCGGGGTTTCCACTGACACGCGGTTCACTGTTCAGCTGCAGGATTTCTGGAGCAACCGCTCAACGGTGACTGCCGGTGCGCTGAATATTAACGTGCTTGCGGCTTCGCCGCCTTTACAATCAGGCGCCCAGGCGTCGTCCGATAATAATACTTATTATCCGGTTGACCCTAACCAAACACCGCTCAATATCGCAACGCTTACTCCGGGCCAGGCTGAAGCATCATTCTACTTTAAGTCGAATATTGTCGGTACGGTGCCTGTCACTGCCTGGATAAACGGGCTCCAAACAGGCGTGCAGATAACTACTATCACGCCAAATACAGCCCAGCGTTTCTCTTTTGAACATCCGTATTCTATTTCAAGTCCGCTGCCTGTTTTGTCGTACGGCCCGGTTACAGTGCAGGCCCGCGATCTGTACGGCAACGCGGCGTGCGGTGACCCCATAAACGGTAATTATTATAACGGGAAAGTATTGTTCTGGAACAGCGGGTCAACAACAACCGCAAATATGTTGATAGCCGGAGTCAGTACAAACACATTCACGTTCTCTCAAACCCCTAATACTAACCAGCCGGTGCCCGGGGAACTGATAACGTTGCAGGTAATGGACACGAAACAGGAAACGATCAGGCTTGGAGCGACAGATTACGTGAACTCAAATATATACGGGTACACCAGCGACCAGCGTGATCTATCAAACAGCGGCGACGTGGTAACGGTAGGTATCGTTATGACCCCTCAAGATTTCGCGCCTGAATCGAATAACCCCGCAAAGCAGAATATAGGTATCGCGACAAGCCTCTATCAGGGGGATGGTACCACGCCGAGCAGGCCCGGGCCCGTGCCTATGATAAGGATGCAGCTGCAGATCAACCCGGTCAATGCGCTTGTGTTGTCTTCCGCAACATGGATAGCGCTGACAGTGAATAAAACTTATATCGCAGGCACTTCATTAGGGTACGACAGCATAGCGGAAGTTGACCTGTACAGGGATGCCAATGGTGACGGGATGTTCGAAGGAGATACAGTTCTGGGTAATTATGGCAGCGCCACAGATGAGTTCTTGTCGAGTGGAACTTTCGTTGACAATACACAGAATACTTGTACTCTTATAATCCCGTTGGATGCGGCGCACATACAGCAGATAACACAGAGCCTGCAAACATATTTCATTTGCGTGCGCCTGACGTCAACTGCAACAAAGAATGCGACCTTGCAGTTGACCCTTCCGATAGGAGCTGTAACGCCCGTGGGCGTGGCGAAGCTTGCCGTGAACAATTTCCCGTTCTCAAGTTTTTCGTCAACGGTCCAAACAGAGCCGCCGTCGGTTTATCTTGCTGTCAAAGATATCGCGTCATGGTATGACCCCGACGGTGTTTCCGGTCCTCTACCTCTTGCACAGTATCCGACGATACAACAGGGTAATCCGGCGACCGGAATGATGAAGATCGGCCTCTGGACACCCGAGTACAACGCTATATGGACCGGAGTCGATGTAATCATGACAGGCACTGCCGGTGATAATGACGTTGTTTCATGTATGTTGTACAGTGATGACGGCACGGGTATCTTTAAGTTCGGCGGCGGCAGTTTGCCGATAAGCCCTCCGTCGGTATTCAACACGGGAATCGCGCATATAACGCTTAATACTCCTGCTTTGATAGCACAGGCCACACAGTATTTCTATATTGTTTACCAGAACGGCTGACGGGGCGGATATTACCAAAACACTGGGGGTGGAAATAGAAGCTAAGGAAAACTTCCATTTCAACGAAGGCGTAATGGCGGCTAACACCGTGCCCTCGCAATATGCCCTTTTCCCGGCGACATCCAGCATATGCCAGCTGGTTGCTACCGCGGACAGCCTTATTATTGACAATGTTGACAATGCCGCTACACTTGGTATCGGAGCGGTTACCCAGGGCCAGGCGAATGTGCCGCTTATACGCATGAAACTAAAGACCAGCGCTAAGAGCGTTATATGGTCCGGTTTGAGGGTTGACCGCAGGAATACCGTCGGCCTGAACTCCGACAGCGATGTGGACGCTGTAAAGGTTTATCAGGACTGCGGTGTGGCTCAACTAGCCCAATCTATGACGACGGCAACTACCGGAACTGTTTATCTGACTACGACGAATTTCTTCGGGCCACACGGTGTTCTTTATATAGGCAACGAGATCATGCGTTATGACACGATACTTTCTTCGACATCAGTGGATGTTTTCTCAAGAGGATACATAAACACGGCGCCGATAATCCACTCTGTGGGAGACGCAGTTACGGCGACCGGTGACGGCCTTATGGAACCGGGAGTGGATAAGCTTGTATCGTCGCCGTTGCAGAACATGGGTGTTTGTTTCTTCAACTGTTGTTATCCCGATCATAGGCACCCAGAACGGCCAGGAGATAATGACATCGCCGATGGGCGATATGGCCGAAGATAAAACGTATTTCATAACATACGACATAGATTATTTAGCGAACCTCGGTGAAACCCAGATAGGCCTCAACATTAACAATACGTCTTATTTCCAGGTGAACGCGCCGAAACAGGTGCAGACAGTGTCGTTCTATTCTACGATAGACCGCGTTACGAAATATCCGGATACCGTGACGGTTAATCCGCAACAGTCAACGCTTGGCCCCGGCTTGATGCAGGGTGCGACCAATCAGTGCGTGTTCACGTTTACAGCCCAGACGGCTAAGTCCGACGCGTATTTCCAAACGCTGACGGTCAACCGCACGGGCACGGCGCAGGATTCCGACGTGACGGCGGTCAAGCTATGGTTTGACGGCAATAATAATTCTATACTCGATCTCGGCACTACAAACGATTATGTAATTGGCCAGGGCTATTTCGGCAACGTGGGCAACGCCGGCCAGGCGCTTATCACTGTCTCTACGAATGCCATAGTGCTTTCAACGTCGCCATACACAGCTGCTGTGAGCACCGTGACGCCGAACGTGTTCAGCGACCTCATAACTGCGGCAAGAGGGACAATGCGTTTCTTTATTACTTATGATATAAACAGCACGGCGCTGCCACAAAATACTCTGGGCGCAAGCCTTGCATCAAATTGCATGACGGTCGCAACTCCAAATACCCTGGGAACGGTTAACAACCCTACGGTTTCAACCTTGCGCACTATCACCGCTTCGCCTAGGCAGGTAACTGTCGTGCCTCAAGCCTTGAACGTCGCGCCTCTTGCTCAGAGCCTCGGCACGGCGGACACCAGCATATTTATTAGTTCACCGGTAGCTAATTTCCCTACCAGCGGCGGGCTGGTTATTGACTCAGAAATAATACTCTATACTTCAGTCAATACAGGGAATAATTCATTTACCGGCCTTACGCGCGGAGCATGGAACACTTTGGTTGTACCGCACAGCGCAGGGACTCAGGTTGCGCCCTCCTACCAACAGGGTACACTGAATGCTCCTATGCTCAAACTTACTTTGTCGTGTAACGGGTATCAGGTGCCATGGTATGCCGTAGATTTCAGCCGTTTGGTGCCGGCAGGCCTTTCAGGGAAAGACACTGATATTACGGCAATAAAGGTCTGGAGGGATAACGGCAGCGGTGTGCTCAACCGCGACCCCATAACCGGGCTTATTGGGGCTGAGACACTAATTTCAACCGGTTCCTGCGTATTCGGCAACACGTATGCAGGCCAATCTCGCGTACGCCTTGCCGGTGATGGAGTTGACGGTTCAGGTAACACGTATGTGCTGATATCGGCCACGCCGACTGTTTACTGGGTTACTATGGATGTCAACCAAACTTCAAGCAAAGGCTCGGTAATAAGCATAGGGTGCAATACGAGCGATAATGTTGAAGTTAATCCGCCGGAGGAAACGTAGTGCATACAGTTCTTCCCGCTCCGTTCCCGTTCCAGTCCGGATATTCATACTTAAGCTTGACTGTTAATACAATGAGCGTCAGTTATAACATTGTTGAACCTGCCAGCATAATCCAGAATGCCCAGGATACCGCGATAATGGAGCTGACAATGACCGCGAACCAGAATACAAATATCTGGCAGGGTATTAAGCTTAACCTTACGGGTAACTGTGTCGATAACGATATTTCTCTGGTGAAGATATGGAAAGACCTGGATGGAGACGGTAATTTCACTTCTGTGGATTCAACGCAGGATGCCAGCGGCAATTATCCCGGCCTTATATCTAACGGCACAGAGAACTTCTCCAATAAGACCTGCTACATAACGCTTAAAAACCCGCAGATAATACCTTCTACGGGTACAGTGAATTATTTCGTTACCTACACATTGAACTCACTGGCAACTGTAGGAGATACAGTAGGGTTGCAGATAGCGAACACTGGCTACATCACGGTTGACACTCCTGGCCTCGTGTCGTTCCAAAAGGCATCTCCGTACCAAACGCCTAATATTCCTATAGTCCAATATGCAAATAATGTCACATTTCAGCCATGGCCATGGCAGAATATATCGACCAGCCAGGATGTCCTTTCCGGTGTTAACGTTACACAGGGAGATACCAACGTTGTCGTGCTGAAATTCCGTATGCAGAGTAATGTTTCTCAGGCAGTATGGTCAAAACTAAGGATACAAAGGATAGGTTCCGGAGCGTCAAACCAGCCTGCAGGAGGAACTAATTCCGATGTTCAGGACGTGAAAATCTATGCTGATACAGACAACAGCGGCACTTTATCTGCAGGAGACACGCTTATTTCTTCAGGTACGGACTACTTCCCTGCGGATAGCGCGGGCCCGACATTGGACATCAATCTTACTGTGCCTCAAAGCCTGAAACCGTCATGGCAAACCTATTTTGTTGTCTATGATATTTCACCCACGGCGTACGCGGGCGACAGCTTAGGCGTTGAGATAGCCGCCCCCTCATGGTTTACCGTTGCGGCGCCTAATAACGTTGCGCCTTTCCCTACAACTGCGCCATTCAATTCGCAAGGTAATTTTGTCAGTTCTCTGGCGCAGATACTCCCCATAAACGTTACTGTGCAGGGCACAAGCATCGCCCCTCTTGTGAACCTGCCGGGCACAAAAGATGTAGGCGTGCTTCAGCTGCGTTTTGTGCCCAGCGCGCACAGCGTGACAATATCTTCAATTACTATTCAGCAGACGGGCTCGATAGCTTCTAACCCCAGCACGGTGGGATATTATCTCGGTTTGGGTGATGGAGATTTCGAGCGCATTAAGCTTTGGCAAGACAATGGCTCCGGAGTATTCAGCTCAACTGCGGATGTATGCCTGTGCAGTATTCCCAACAAGAGATGGCTGCAGATAAACACCCCGCTTCTTGATCCGAACACTACAAGTTATTTTGCGGGAGGCATTGTCACGCTCCAGTGCGGCGCGCAGGTGGGCACAAGCGGTCAGATATTCTACGTGAGCGTTGACATAGGCACGAGCGATCTCGGCGGAAAACCTACTTTTGGCCATACGGCCGGCTTGCAGCTGGTATCATACCCGGCTATGAACATTACACCTATCACCGCGGTGTCAGCCGGGACTAACGCGTTCCCGTACAATTCAGTTAACACGAGCATTTCTGACCTCAACATTCTTGCTGTTAATCTGCGCACCGATCTGCCGGGCATAAATGATGCGGTGTGGTGGAACTCTAATACAACAGTTAACGCGAATTGGAACGTGTTAAAAGTTCAAAACGCAAATGTATCCGCTTATAAGGCCGCAATTGGCACGCGTCCTACAACACAAGACGCGTCAAGCGGACTTGGTTCTGGAGGATGGGCTTCAACGGCCAGCCCGGCCATTCAGGTAAATGGGCTCGCGCTTACAGAACCCGTTGTGGTATTTCTCGCAGATGACTTCCTTGCAACCCAGACGGCAGGAAGCGTATCTGTCGAGTATCCTACGGGCCATCCAAATTATGGACAGGATGCCACAGCCGGGTTCAATATAAGCGGAGGCGTTGGGTATATCTATATAGACAAGGAGATAATCTCTTTTACAGGCAAAGCGACGAACGTATTAAATAATATAACCCGCGGTTGTTTCGGCACTCCAATACAGAACCACTACAAGGGGGTACAGGTAACGAACGGCGCATATTTCTTCCAGGTGAAAGCAGAAACTGACCTTGCGGGTGAAACGCCCGTAACCTGGGGTGTTTTAAGGCTTGACCTTTCCGCTCCCGCTGCGCCGACAAGCGTTATACCCGCTACAGCTCAACTTGGGGCCCAGCCTGCGACAAAAGGAATATATCAGGTAGTTTGGACCCCAACGCCAAACTGGAAGTCAGGCGTGTCGCTGTACGAGATCCAGGAGCGCTGCGATACCAACCCCGTTTGGAAAGATGTTGACTTTGTAGGCGGTTCATACTTCAGCATTAACGTTGGCGATGGTGTTGCTCATGATGTGAACGGGAATTCTGTCGCGGATAACCCAAGGCCGCAAGGGCACTTCTACTATTACCGTATAAGGGCACAGAACAACGCGGGCACATGGGGCCCCTGGTCCGCAGAGTCAGCGCCCGCGACTACCGGCCTGCCGACATCGGTTATTTCGTCGGTGTCTAACTTCCCGAACCCTGTTGACACAAGAAAAGGCGGAGAACTGGCAAAGACAAATATCGTATATATTCTTAACCAGGACGCGGAAGTGACTATCACGCTCTACGACCTGCTCGGTTATCTGGTCAATTCGTGGACTTTTGCCGCGGGCTCTCAAGGCGGAAGCAAGGGAGCGAACCGTGTTCAGTGGGACGGTTCTAACGGGTCCGGCATGAAGGTCGCGAAAGGCGGATACATAGCGCAGATAAAAGTTAAATCCGACCAGGGTGTTGTGACCGCTATAAGGAAGATAGGTATAATACACTAGAAAATTAAGCTGCGGCTAAGTGCCAATGAAAGTGAGCAATAAAATAAACTCCCTAAAATATTGGGGAGTTTATTTTATTTGTTGCCATGGACGGCAAGAAAATATAAGAGAGGAGTTTAAATTATGATTCGGTACGCCTATGAAATATCTCTCAAAAACAATTAGATGTTATAATCGAGATTTTTGAAGTGTTGTATAGTGGTTCCAGATCAGGGGGCGGCTTCGGTTTCAGAGGGTGTTGTCCCGCCAGGTTTAGGTTTGTCGTTCTTGATGAAAAAAACGACTCGGCGGTTCTTGTTCCTGTTTGCGACGGAATCGTTAGGGGCGATGGATTTGAACTCGCCATAGCCTATAGCGGCGAGCCTTGATGGGGGGAGCTTCTCCACGTTGACGAAATATTTCACCACGTTCGTTGCTCTAGCGGTTGAAAGCTCCCAGTTAGTGTCGAACTGCGAATTGTGTATGGGTATATTGTTTGTGTGACCCTCTATTACCACGTCATTGGGCACTTTCTCAAGTATAGGCGCGATCTTGGCAAGGACACTTTTGCCCTGTTCGGTTATGTCAGCCTTTCCGCTTTCAAAATAGGCCGTGCCCGTTCTGCTCTTCGAGGGTCAGGTATAGGCCTTCCTTGGTCATCTTGACCTCACCCTGCATTTTTTGGTCCTTCATCATTTTTTCAAGTTCTTCCTTGGCGTTGACCATGTTCTTGTTGAGAGCGGCGCTAAGGGCGTATAGAATAATGAAAAAACAGACCAGCTCAGTCATCAGATCTGCGTAGTTGATCAGCCAGGGAGGCGCAGGATGCCCGATCTTGGAGACTCTCGGGTCGCTATAGGGAATCATGTTTCTTTGTTTTAAAGGCATATTTAGATAAGAATTACATATCACAAATCACGGCAATGACGTTATGTTAAGCACCTTTTGACGCAGACTTGACCAGCGCTCTCTGGGAAGGCTCAAGGTACGCTTTTAGGTTATCTTCCATTCTTGAAGGCACGGCTCCGGACTGAAGAAGCAGTACGCCGCGGATTATTATTTCTTTGACAAGAAGTTCTTCTTCCGATTTGCGGTGCAGCTTCCCGGACATCGGGAGGAACAGCAGGTAGCCTGCGCCAAGGCCGAAGAATGCAGCCGCCAGGGCGAGCGCCATGCGGCGCGGCACCTGTTCTACGTCGCTGATCGAGTTGAGCATGAGTATCATTCCCAGCACCGTGCCAATGATACCAAAGGCAGGGGAATAAGTTCCGAGAGCTGTGAATATTTCCTGGCCCACATTGTGCCTTTCGCGGATAAGCCCCAGCTCGGTTTCCATCATGTTGGCGATGAAATCCTTGTCCAGACCGTCGATAACCATCTGGACGCCGCGCTTGAGGAAATCATTGTTCATGCTTTTGACATTGTTTTCCAGCGCGAGGAAGCCTTCGGCCCTCGCTTTTTTGGCGAGTTCAACAAAAGTAGTTACAATTTGAGTGGTGTCTTCCTGCTCAGTTGAGGTGAGGACTTTTTTTGTGACTTTGGCGAGTTTTAGTATTTCTCCGATCGGATAGTTCACAAGCAGGGCGCTGAATGTGCCTCCCATAACCACAAAAAACGCTTCATAGTTCAGGAAAGGGACGAAACCTTTCACACCTTCGGCTAAGAGAATAGATATTATTACTAGTCCTAGTCCGACAAGTATGCCCAAAATTGTTGCAATATCCATCCGATTTTTCCTCCCGGTATTTGTGGTAGGCCCCGCTTAACTGGGCTGTCTTTAATTTAGCATCAATTTATACTGACTTATTTATTAAAAGTTACTTAATAATTATGTATAATTTCTGGTCAGTTGTCAAGAACAATGTGAATTCTAATTAAAATCCATGAAAAATCATTGACAATTTTAGATTTTATGTTATATAATTATAAACAAGAAAACAATTATGCAGCCAGGCTAATTAAATCAAAACTAGCCTGTTTTTCAACTCCAAATGACAAATACAAAAAAATACGCCTTTTTTCCTTCGTTTTTACCCATTAATAACACTCTGAAACGATTTAATTTTATTGTTTGCGAATATGCCGGGCACTGCCGCGGTATTGTAGTGTTTTCAACGCCTGAATACGGAGCATGTTCATGGCTATAGCGCCTCTTAGAAAAAAATATCTTGGCGAAATACTTCTCGCGAATAACCATATTACCAAGGAACAGTTAAAGCAAGTGCTTTTAGAGCAGCAGTCAACTAAAGAAAATATAGGGACCCTGCTTTTAAAGCATGGTTTTGTAACCGAAGAAAACCTCCTTAAATCCCTCGCCGAATCGTTCAGGATACCGCTCATGAAGCTTAATGAGTTGAAGATCGACGAAAACCTTCTGAAGATAATCCCCGAGAAAACAGCAAGAAGATTCCTGCTGGTGCCAATTTCAAAGAACGATAACACGCTAAAGGTAGCGATGGCCGACCCTTCGAACATGGCGGCTATAGATGACGTGGAAGCGGAGACCAGGCTGAAAGTTTCGGTGGTGCTTTCTTCTGAAAAAGAGATCAGGGAGTCCATCGAGAAACTGTACGCAGGCGGGTTCATAAATGCTAACGAGGCCGCCGGCGACGCTGTCAGTGAGATAAAGGAATCGGAAGAGATATCGGGGAACGATGTGGAGGCCGCGGACGTGGCCCCGGTTATAAAATATGTAAACGCACTGCTGTATGAAGCCGTGACAAAGGGAGCAAGCGATATACACATAGAACCCGAAGAAAATGGGGTCTCTCTTAGAATGAGGCTTGACGGCAGGCTTAAAGAATCAACATCGCCTCCCAGAAAATTTTATTCAGCCATAGTGTCGAGGATCAAGATCATGGCTAACCTCGATATCTCAGAACGCCGGCTTCCCCAGGACGGAAAATGCAAAATAAAAATTAGTGATAAAAAGATCGACGTCCGTGTCTCGACGCTACCAACGCTTTACGGCGAGAAGGTCGTCATGAGGGTGCTCGACAGGACCAACATATCGCTGACCATAAACGACCTCGGGTACTCTCCGGGAGATTCCGAAAAGTTCAAGGAAGCCCTTCAGAAACCCTACGGTATGATACTTGTTACCGGCCCCACCGGCAGCGGAAAAACTACTACGCTTTACACGGGGCTCAATTTTATAAATACTCCGGACAAGAACATAGTTACCGCTGAAGACCCCGTTGAGTATGAACTAAAAGGGGTAAACCAGGTACAGGTTAAGCCAACCATAGGCCTTACGTTCGCGGGTGTCCTGCGCTCGGTGCTGAGGCAGGACCCGGACATAATTATGGTCGGCGAAATCCGCGACAAGGAAACCGCCGAAATCGCAATCCAGGCCGCGCTCACGGGCCACCTTGTCCTGTCAACACTGCACACCAACGACGCGGTAAGCTCGCTCAGCCGCCTGTCATACATGGGCATCGAGCCCATACTTATAGCGGATGCAGTTGACCTTGTCATAGCGCAGAGGCTTATGCGCAAAATATGCCCCAACTGCAAACGGGAAGTTGAGATACCGCAGGCCCTGCTTGACAGGCTCAACCTCGAAAGCGGTGGATAAAGTTCTGCCACGGGGCCGGCTGCGACGCCTGTTACGGCACCGGTTACAGGGGAAGAACGACCGTTAATGAAGTGCTGAAGCTTTCCAGCAATATAAAAAAGATGATACTCTCAGGCGAAGGCGATTTAATAATAAAGCAGCAGGCAGCGAAAGAAGGCATGAGGACTCTGCGCGAAGTCGCGATAGATAAACTCATTGCGGGCATAACCACGATAGAAGAAGTTCTGTCCGTCACATCGGCAGCGGTCTAAACAGGCCGAATAGTTGAACTGTTATGCGGATCGAACGAAGTTCTAAAATTTTGGGCGAATAGATTTTTTAAGGAATGAGTTTATGGATTTCTGGCGCGATAAATTCGTTGATATGCTCCGTTATGTAATTGATCAAGGCGCATCCGACCTCCACATAGGTGTTGGTGTCCCTCCGTTTATAAGGGTCAACGGGCATATAATACAAACGGATTACAACCCTTTCTCACAGGAAGAATGCCATAACCTCATATACAGCTTGCTGACGCCGGATGAAAAGAAGACTTACGAGGCAGACAAGACCCTCGATTTTTCTTTCGGCGAGACCGGCCTGGGCCGTTTCAGGGTGAACCTCTACCAGCAGAGGGGGACTTTAGCTGCCGCGATCAGGCTCCTGCCGATGAAGATAATTGAGCTTGAAAACCTGGGCCTGCCGCCCGAACCGATAAAACGTTTCTGTAACCTGCCTCACGGGCTCGTACTTATCTGCGGCCCGGTCGGCAGCGGAAAAACCACAACCCTTGCCTCAATGGTAGACTATATCAACAATAACCGCAGATGCCACGTGCTTTCCATAGAAGACCCCATAGAGTACGTCCACAAAAATGTCCAGAGCCTCATACACCAGCGCGAGGTCAGAAATGACACTCCCAACTTCATAGACGCCCTTAAATTCGTGCTCCGCGAAGACCCGGATATAGTTATCATCGGCGAGATGAGGGACACGGAGACCATTATGTCCGCACTGACGATAGCGGAAACAGGGCATCTTGTTTTTGCCACGCTGCATACGGGCGACACGAGCGAATCTCTCAGAAGGATAATAGACGTTTTTGGGGGTAACCAACTGTCGCAGATACTCGCTCAGCTTTCCACAACACTTGTGGGCGTCGTCAACCAGATGCTTATGCCGAGGCTGGATGGGACCGGCCGTATTCTCGCTTCAGAGGTCATGGTAGTAACACCGGCTATTCAAAACCTTATCAGAGAGAACAAGGTCGAGCAGATATATTCCCATGTGCAGATCGGAACGAACTACGGTATGCAGACCATGAGCCAGTCGCTGGCTGAGCTTGTGAAAAAAGGAATTGTTAACCAGGAGTTCGCGCTGTTAAAAACGAAAAGGGATAAGGAGCTGTATAAGCTCCTGGGTATAAACCATGCCTAAATATTATTTCAAAGCAAGGAACGCGAAAAACGAGCTCATCGAGGGCACCAGGACGGCGGCGTCCGACAAAGAGGTCATAACCATGCTTAGCGGCGAAGGCCTTGTGGTCTTTTCCGTAGTTGAGTCAGGAGAAAAATTCGCCGCGGCAGAGAAGAAGCCCCAGGGCGCGAAAAGCGGAGGCATTAAAAGCCAGGACGTGGCTATATTCTGCAGGCAGTTCTCAACGCTTATAAACGCCGGGGTCACTATTGTCGATGCCGTGGAAGATGTGGGGGAAATGTCCATCAATATGAGGCTCTCCAAGATACTAAAGAATATCGCGACGGATATACGAGGCGGGAGCACGCTTTCGGACTCCATGAAAAAATATCAGAGCACGTTCGGCAGGGTTTTTGTGGCGCTTATAGCAGCAGGAGAACGGTCAGGGAAACTTGGCAGGATACTTCAGGACCTCGCCAAGTACCTGGAGGCAAGCGTAAAGCTTAAGAGAAAAGTACAGTCCGCAAGCTCTTATCCGCTGTTTGTCGCGGGATTTTTCACTCTCGCGCTTGCCGGCATAGTGCTTTTTCTGATACCCAGGTTCAAGGTGATGTTCGCTTCGTTCGGCGCGGAACTGCCGTTGCCTACGCAGATAGTCATGGCGATAAGCACGATCGCGCTAAAGAACCTGCCGATAGTGGTTGCGGGGAGCGGATTATTGGCAGTTGCGGCAACGATGGCCTATAAGACAGAGTCCGGAAGGATGATCTTCGATACTATGCTCTTGAAGGTCCCGATATTCGGAAAAATAATGATGAGGGTTGTGTACGCGAGGTTCTTCCAGACGCTCGCCACGCTTATAAGGAGCGGTAATGACGTCGTCAGTTCCCTGGAGATCGCGGCGAAAGTGGCCGATAATGTTTATATAGAAAGCAAGATAACTTTGGTAAAGAACAAGGTAGTCGAGGGGTCAACAATTTCGGATGAAATGGAAAGGATCAAAGTTTTCCCCAGGATGGTGTCGCGCATGACGGCTGTCGGTGAAAAAACAGGACAGCTGGACGAAATGTTCGAAAAGCTCTCTGATTATTATAATGATGAAGTAGAGGCAGCGGTCAACTCGATGAGTTCAATAATAGAACCCGTGCTGATAGTGGGCCTGGGCGGGATCGTTGGCGTCGTGGTTGTAGCCTTATACCTGCCGATATTTAAAATGGGCATGGCGATGTCAAAATAATGTTTGCGAGACAAATTGTTTAGAATAAGGCAAAGCAGCGGTAAAAAATATAAAGCAGGGAGCGAAAATGTTTAAATCTTCAAAAGGTTTTACTCTTGTTGAGCTGATGGTCACCGTTGTTATCATAGGGATACTTGCCGCGATATCTATACCGATCTATAATGGTTACGTTCAACAGGCGGACGCGGCCGAAGGCAAAGCCCTTGTAAGCTCGGTTGCAACCGCGCTAAAGATGTTTTACGCGGATAACGGCACATATATTGGTTTTGACCCCACTGTAGTTAACGCAGCGCAGAACGCCCATTTCACAAGTTTTACAACGCCGACCCTTACTGCGACAACTTTCTCGGTTTCTACCACGGCCGTTTTCAATGGCACAACAATAACGATAACTTATACTCAGCCCGCTAACGCGTCTCCCACTGAAACTATGACGGTAAACGGTGTTACTACTCCGGTAAATCTGTGAGTAGTAAAAAAGGAATCAATTTTTTTTGGGGGGGGTGGTTTTTAACGTAATAAAGCAAAATTTTGGAATGCGATCAAAAATATAAGGGAAGAGGAGGCAAAATGGAAAAGATGCTTAAGTCCGTAAAAGGTTTTACGCTTGTCGAGCTGATGGTCGTTGTGGTTATTATCGGTATTCTTGCCGCGATATCCTTGCCACTTTACACGAGTTACACAAATAGGGCGAAAGCTTCGGAAGGCAAAGAGCTTTGCCATACTTTGTTTGTCTCCGCAAAGATGTATTCTGCGGCGAACGGCACCTATGTTGGATGGACCGCCGCTGACGTGCTTACTTCTGTTAATGAAAGCAGGTATTTCCCGACTATAACAATTAGTAACCTGGCCGCGAACACCTACACAGTAATGGTCAATGGCAACGCTGCGGCTACACCTGTAATATTGGTCACACTGGCTCATACAGATGGAGCACCAGACACCGTTACGACAAACCCGGCAGGTTTATAACAAACCAGCTTGTCATGGTAAACCCTTGCAGTATCTTATGCCGCATCTCGCTTCCGGCGGGATGCGGTGCTGAGATTTAATATGAATAACAATAAGGGCACAACGCTAGTTGAAGTGATGGTGGCCTCGATCATTTTCGCAGTGGCAATGGTCGGCGGGCTTACTTTTTTCAGCATGGGGAAAAAACCGCTATCTGGGGCTGATGAGACTAATTTCGCCCTTCAGTTGGCCGAAGACGATATGGAACAGGTGAAAATTCAAGGCGGATATGGACCGGACGGGGCCGTGAATTACACCGCGCCTCCCCAGTATCAGTACTCAAACAGCAATGTTGCGTTTAATCTTTCCCACACTGTGACGGTTTTACCGGGTGCGCTTAGCGGGTGTGAACAGGTAGTAACCTTAGTGACATGGAACTCGCCAAGCGCGGGCGGGGCGCAGAAGAGCGTCAGTCTCGTGACAATAGTTTCATATAAATTTCCAGGTCCGCCGTGGCAATCCTAAGCGTGGTAATAAAATGGGTAAAAATAAATGGGACCAAGCAGGATTAAGCCTTGTCGAGCTTATCATCACTATGATAATAAGCTCCATCTTGTTCATCACTATAGCGATGATAATAATATACGCGAACCAATCGTGGGTGAAGGCGTCCCATATGGCGCAGGTCCTGCAGGGCTCGAGGGCGGCAAAGAAGAATATGGAATATCATATCCGGAGCGCGATAACGATGCCGGCAACGTTCACTGGCTCGGGTGAACCATTCACTATGTCTCCAGAGCCGTTTGAAATATCGTTCTGACAAGCAAAGCATGATGTTCAACGAGATAGACAGGAATAACGGCGACGTTTATAAGCTTAACCGGTACCGCATGGACAACAACGATAGCGAGGTGCTTTATGATTATTGGTACGCGTACACTGACCCGAGCTCGGGGAACACTACATATACACATAATCCTCCAACTACACTAATATTACTGCAGAACGTGCAAAGCATGTATATAACGGCGATAGATTCGAACCCGACAACGAACGTCCAGATCGACATAGTACAGTCAAAACAACTGCTGAACGGCGACACGTCACAGGTGATGATATCGACAACAACATTCAATATCAAGACCAGGAACCTCAAATAATGAAAAAAAAAGGCCCGGGCGGAGCGGTACTGTTACTGGTACTAATATTCTTGATGATTCTTACAACCGTTGGCCTTGCGGTAATATACATATTCGGAATGGAAGCGCTGGCTTCAAGGACAGAGCTGATAAATTCAAGGGCGTACTATCAAGCGGATGGTGGTATAGATATGATGAAAGGGTGGCTTGTGAACGCACAAGAATTTCCTGAATGGGATGTGCATGGGAATGGCAGGGGGGCTTGGAGCCCATTTGCTCCTCAAACCATAACTTATCCTGGTGCCGGCGGCATGACAGCTCAGATAGCTGTTCAAATAGTGCCATCCCAAAACCCAAATGTCAGTACTGTAAAACCGCGGGACTTTGGTTTTAGCTCCTACGGTTACTACTGCATAAGTTCTTCCGGTATTATGACCGTGGGAGTAAACCCTGGTTCAACATTCGTTACGACAAAGAATATCACAGAGATAGTTTGTGTAAGCTCGGCTGCGGCCAGCGTTTGGTCAACAATCGGTTCAAGTTTTACGTACAGGGTTATACAGAATTCATATTATGAAAGGCCGGTAAAGAGGATAATACAGTGATTGGCATAGATATAGGAACGAAATACATTAAACTTGCCAGCCTCGAAAAGAACGGAGGGAATTACAATATCCGCTCTGCCGTCATGAGGCTAAACCCCGTACAGGGGGCCGGCGAAAGACATGAAGCCCTGATTTCATCGAAGCTGAGGGCTATGGCAAAAGAGAGCTTTCCGCTTGATAAGAGAGCCGCTTCTTCAATAGGGGGCAGCCAGATAATAGCGAGGAATTTCGAGATCGCGCCGCTAGGCGACGAAGAGATGGAAGGCGCTGTGCTTATTGAAGCCAGGCAGTCGGTGTCCGCTGATATAGCCACCATGTATTCCGATTACCAGGAGCTCGCAACAATAGAAAAGGGCAAGAAAGATATATTATTCATCGCCGTGCCTTCTGTGTTGGTAGACAGGCAGGTCTCGGTCATAGAGCATTCGGGGTTGAATATCGAGCTAATTGATATCGACAATTTTGCCGCGGCGAACTGCTACATAGCTCTTGACAAGAGCGCATCCAGCCAGACTGCAGTGCTTTTGAACATCGGGCACACTTTCACGAACATATCCGTAATTGACTCCGGATCGCTGCGTTTCATAAGGAACGTAAATTTTGGCGGCGCCAATATAACGGCGGAGATCGCGGATATTTACGGTATCCCGGCAGACTCCGCTGAGGAAATAAAAAAACGCCCTGACCTTTGGAAAGAACTTGGCCTCAATATCAAGAACGTGCTGAGAAAAAGCATGCCGGACCTGCTTGAAGCGGTTTACAGATCGATGGAATACTGTATAGGAAGAAAAAGAATAATCAATGTTGATAAGATATTGATCACGGGCGGCACATCGGATGTCGAAGGCATAGATAATTTTATGTCAGAAGCGCTGGGGATAGTGTCAGCTAAATGGAACCCGCTGGACCATGTTGAATCCGGTGAAGGCGCTAAGAAAGAATTCGGAAGTTCGCTGAGCGTCGCGCTTGGCCTTGCGGTAAGAGAATGGCAAAAATCCTAGAACTTAACCTCATTAAGAGCAAAATAAAATTCATTGAAACCCGAAGGCTATATTCGAGGTATTCAAGGATCCTGTACTTTGCCGCGATACTGGTTTTTATGGGCATCAGTTATAATTTTTATAACTTGACAAAGAAACTGTCGGTTGCCCGGAAAGATCTTTCTTCCATTGAGGCATCAATACAAGAAAAAAGAAGAATGTACGGTATGGAAGACATGGAGAAAGTATGGGTGGAGTACTGCGGAAAGCTTAGGTCAGTTTATGCGCTGGTGAACGCGCGCAGCACCTGGAGCGCGAGACTAAAGGAATTTTCAAACCTGCTGCCGCCAGGCATGTGTTTGGACAGGGTAGTGGTCGAAATGGACCAGAACAAAAAGAATTTTTTCATTGAGATAATAACCATCCCGAATGAACAGAAGGGGTTCAAGGACGTCGATAATTTTATAGCCAGCCTTGAAAATGACAAGTATATAGGAAAAGGCGTGAAGCTGGAGTCGCATGAAAGGAAGCATTTAAATAAAAATGATGTCGAGATATTCAAGATAGTACTTCCATTAAGTGAAGTGAAAAAATGAATAATTTAAGATCACTTAAAATAGACGCGTCGGCAGGCATATGGCTAAAGCTTGCCGGATACGCCGTTGCTATAGCCCTGGGCCTTACGATCTATTACTACTTCACCGTGGCTAATTACACAAAAAAATTGAATGTTATATCAACAGGTATCATTACCGCGGGCGAGAAGCATGCCAAGTACGAGAATTTTGGGGTATTTAAGAACACTTTGCTGCAGGCGGGAGACAATATCGACGGTCTTCTGCCCGAATATGCGAATTTGATGGCCGGCGGGCAGAAATCCCAGAACACATATCTTGACCAGATAAGCGCGATGTTTGTTGAGTCAAAGGTCAAGCTCGATAAGATCGCGCCCATAGACGCAGGAGGGAGAAAATACTTGGATATAAGTTTTACGTCTGATTACAGGGATATATGCACATTCTTTACGCTGCTTGAAAAAGACTTTAAGGTGGAGACCCTTCAGATCACGAGCGGCGAAGACCGGGGGGAGAGCAAGGCTACTGTCAGGATATCCGCGATATCGCCGGATACTTCAGGATCGGTACAAATGCCGCCGCTCGCTGGGAAGGATATTTTTGACCTTTACAACGACGCTTCCGAGGTGAGAAGGGAAATAGAAACAAAACAGAATGACGCGAGTTCGGCGCAGATAACATCGGACAGGGATCCTATGGCGTATTTGCAAACGATATTTATACCGGAGAAAGCTGTGGAAGTGAGAAAACCGGAGGTAAATAAGCCTACCAAGCCAAAACCGGCGCCGAATATGCCTCCTATTATGATAGACAGTATTTTCTGGGATCCTTCGACCCCGGTCGTTGTTATTGAAGGCAAGGCTTTCAAAGAAAAAGAAGAGTGCAACGATGTCACCATAGAAAAAATAAATAAGGATAGTGTTTCGGTAACCTGGAAGGGGCGGACTTATGAACTTAAAAAATAGTGGTAAAATGGAGGTTTACGTGAAAAGGTCATTGGGTTTGTTGTTTTGTGCGCTGTTCTTGGCCAATATTGTGTACGCGAACGCGACGGTATTAGACGAAAGCCAGAAAAGGCTTATTTCACTAGATTTCCCTGATACGCCTTTAAGCACAGTCATCAGTGTCTTGAGCTTGAAGACAGGTTATAAATTTATAACCGACAGTGATCTTGCGAAAAGAAGGATAGTTCTGTCGTTAAAAGAAGTAACGCCGGAGGAAGCCATAAACGCGCTGTTGGACACTTACAATCTCTATTATGTGCGGCAGGGTGAAACGAATATATATGTGATAAAAAGCAAGACCGATACAGTGGTCACGACGGTTTCGAAGGTATTTTTCCTCAATTTCCCAACAGCAAAAGAACTTGAACCGGTGCTGAAAACCAAGCTTTCCAAGAACGGTACGATATCTTCAGCCGAAAAGAGCAATGCAATTATAGTGAATGACACGGCTAACAATATCGATGAAATAGACCAGTTGATCAAGGCGCTGGATGTCCCGCCGCTCCAGGTATTGTTGGAGGCCAAAATAATAGACGTAAAGATAGACAACCATACTCAAATCGGTGTTGACACAACTTTGTACAGGACTAATCAGACCTACACAAGTCCATTGAGCCTTACGAGCAGTCTGCAGGGGAGTGCAGCTACAACGGTCACGAGCGCTCAGCCACAGGTGGGTTACACACAGTCATTTTCCCCAGGATTTCTCAACGCCGGCACGCCGGGAAGCGGTTTAAGGGTTGCGTTACTTAGCGGTGACATGAACGTTCAGGCGTATATCGAAGCGCTCCAGACAGATACAAACGCCAAGATACTTACTAACCCGAGACTCGTCGTTATCAATAACAAAGAAGCGACCATAAATATAATAGAGGAAGTGCCTTACGCGTCTCAGAGCACCACCGGTATTGGTACGGGAATAGTAAGCTCGGTCGTAGCCTTCAAGGAAGTGGGAATAAAACTAAAAGTAAGGCCTCAAATAAACAGGGACGGCACAATAATCCTTGACATTTCGCCCGAACAGAGTTCAATAGTGAGCATCGCCAGCGACGGCACTCCAACTGTATATACAAGCAAGACGGACACAACGTTCATGATGGAGAACGGGGAAACAGCGGTAATCGGCGGGCTTGTGAAAGAGGAAGATACAAACACGGAATACAAGGTGCCGCTGCTTGGAGATATTCCAATTCTTGGGAACCTTTTCAAAAGATCCGATAAAGAGAAGATCAGAACCGAGCTCACAGTTATCATAACGGCCAAAATATTGAAATAATGGAATATTCTAAGACAAAGATCATTATTGTTCAGGAAGACGGACCAGAGAGACAGGAGCTCAAAAGCGCCCTAGAAGAGGATGGTTATGCCATTTCCATTTCGGTAAGCGGAGCAGTAGCTCTTGATATGATAAAACGACAGTTTTTTGATATTTTTCTCGCGGATTATAAACTGCCAGATATGAACGGTATTGAATTTATAAAACAGGCCGTAAGTCTATCAAAAGAATCGGTGCCAGTTATTATAACAGAGTTAAGTTCACTCGAGATTGCCGTGGAATCCATGCGCATTGGCGCCCACGATTTTATTGTCAAGCCCGTAAATATTGACGAACTTCGTAAAAATATCGGGAACATAATGTTGGAACGTGAAGACCTTAAAAAAGGCAAGGAAAAACTTCCGGATATCTTGAAAATTGTTCAGGCGAGCGATAGCGACGACATGGTAGTAGTAGTGGCCTCGCAGGAAACAGCTAACCCAAGCTTTCTTTCCCGGCTGGGTTTTTTAAAGCCGATCATAACACTATTTAAACTATTCAAGAAGTATTTCTGGGATATAGATTAGGCAGTATACAATCGAAATATCTTGTATTTTTTGGTATTAATAATTCAGCAATGAGGTGTTTAATGAAAAAAAGAATTTTAAGCGTGTTGTTCGGATTTGCGGCAGTTTGTTTTTTATTGACTGCCGGTGCGATAGCCGATGATACTGCAGGTTCTTCTAACACCGGCGCCAAAAATGCAAGCTCTTCCCTTACAACGGTAGTTCCAGATGTCTCCACTGTGCCTGCACAAACTCAGCAGGGAGCCATAAAAACTGAAAGTACCGAATCGTCTCACGATAACAAACTTTTCAGAAAAAAACATCCAAACCCGCCTAAAGATGCCGCGGATCAAAACAAAGATATAAAGCCAAAAGAAAAGAAACCATTTTTATGGGGATTGTTCTCTACGAAAAAGAAAGCAACTGAAGTCTCCACAGCAACGCCGGCTAAAGCTATGGCCCCCGTTCCCGGCGCTGGAACTCCTTTGATGGTTTCGACAAAACCGAAACAGGATGCAGTGAAAACTGAGGCAGCCGTGCCCGCTTCCGAAGAACCAGTTATAGTGCCACTGGCTTCTGCGGGGGGCAGCCCACGGCGCCGCAATTTCAGAAACAATCTTTAAATGAAATGAATGAAACGCTGAAAAAACCGCCCAAAAGAGTAAAAAGTAAAGCCGATCGTTATATTGAAGATTCAAAAGCAAGTTATGTGGAAGGAGATATTAAGGGCGCAGAGAAAAAAATAAACCTGGCGCTCGGGCTTGAGCCGATGAACAGCGAAGCGCAGAATTTCAGGAACAAGATCACTCTGATAAAAGAAAAAATGGTTGAGGCGAAGAGAGATTTCTCGGAGCAATGCTATTTTAAGGGGGCAAATTATTTCAAAGATGGAGATACCCTTGACGCCTTGCTGTTGATGTATAAAGCTCTCAAGCTTAACCCTAACCTGGGAAAAGCTAAAAATTTGTTCGTGAACATACAGAATATGAATCAAGATATCATTAAGTCAATGGGTAAGAAAGACGGCAAGAAATTTAAGAAGGCGATCAATTATTTTTTAAACGAAGATTTTGAGAGTTCCGCGGAAGTGTTCAGGGCTCTGCAGCCTGGTTATGCGGAAATGGCGAATTTTTTGGGGTACGCTATAGCACACACATCCGACCCTGGAAATAAGCAAAGGTCAGAAGACTATGTGAAGATGGCTATAAAGGACGTAAGGAATGAAAGATATAGAAAAGCCCAGGAAGACTTGTTCTCCGCGCTGGAAATGGACAGGGAAAACATGGACGCGCAGGTTATCCTGGAACAAGTAAAGATAGAGCTCAGCTTGTCCGATCAAAATTCCGGTTTCGGAGCACTGCTTAACCAGCAGGCTACGCGGGAATTACCGCCGGCTCAATAGAATATTCCGTTTTGTGGAGCCATAATGCATTCCTCTGATCCTATTGCAAACGCGGTCACTAACACAGGTTCCGCACAGGCGGGGGTGTCCGCCGGAGTTCGCACGGTGCCTTTCGCGGGCTTTTTCGAATGGCTGAAGAACTCCAGCATTGTGAAGAAACAGCTTATTTGCGCGTTCCTGATATTTTCCGCGGCGGCTGTCGGGCACATGAGGTCTCTAAGGAACGACTATGTACTTGATGATTATAAGCTGATCGTCTATAATGATTTTATATCACAAGGACAGAACGCAAAGATACTGCTTAACCCCAAATACCTGGTAAACCCCTATCCGCTTAAATGCGGCGCAAGGCCGCTGACAGTCCTCTCCCTGATCATCGATTATAAGCTATGGAAAGAGTCCCCTTTCGGGTATCATCTGACTAACATATTCCTTCACGCGATGAGTTCAGTGGCAGTATTTTTCCTTGTGATGCTGTTATTGGGTTACCCAGAAGGCTCAGCAGTGGGAAGCGATGCCCTCAACGGGCGCTTCGCGCCCGCGATATTCGCGGCGCTTGTTTTTGCGTTCCATCCTATTCAGGCCGAGGCCGTAAATATAGCTTCGTTCCGTGCGGACCTTCTTGTGACTTTGCTGTATATGTTGTCTTTGATAGCGCTTATAAAGGCCGTACGCGAAAAATTTCCAGCAAATATTTTCTATTATTGCGCCGGTTTCGTTTTATTTGTATTGAGCCTGTTTTCTAAAGAAACGGCGATATCCCTCGTCATCGTTTTCTTTTTTTACACGGTAATTTATTCGGGGCTTAAATTCCGTAAAAGGACTATGGCTGTAATCGCGACGGGCGCTTTAACTTCGGCACTTTTTATATTTTTCTTTTGGGGCAGGAGGTTCTACTACTTCCTCCATTTCTGCATTTTTCCAAATATAAAAAATAACCTGTCGCCAGTCTCGTCTGTAGGGGCATATCTTGGAACCATCATGCTTTCGTTCCTGCATTATTGCGAGACTTTACTGGTCCCGGCGAGGCTTTCCATTGATTATGAACTGAACGTAACACACACTATATTAAGGCCTGATATTCTTCTGGCAGTCGTTATTTTTGCGGCTGTGCTTATTGCGTTTTTGCTCATCAAGAACAAGCTTTTAAGATTTGGGATTGGTTTGTGGCTGGCGTGTTATATCCCAGTTTCAAATATATTCCCGTTGGTAAACACGGTAAATGACAGGTATATGTACCTTCCAATGGTTGGGTTCGCGGTTGCACTGTCCGCTTTGGTTTTCGATCGATTTAAGAACAAAATATTCGCCGGTGTAACTACCGGTACCCTTATCGCATCGCTGATAACAGTTTGTTACGGCACTTTGTCGCTTAGAAGGAATCTCGTGTTCGAAAATGGATACAGCCTTTACACTGATGGAGTAAAAGAGGCTCCTACGAATATCCGTGTTTGCTACAACCTGGGCATCGAATATATGGTCAAGAATGATTACAGGGAGGCCGTCAAAAATTTCGAGATAGTAAGCCGCATCAATCCTCTCTACAAGAGAGCGGATATGCTTCATTTGCTTGGCGTTCTGCAGCGATAAGTTCGGCGACCGTCAAAAGGCAAAATTCTATTACCGCTGGGCGCTTGTCGTTAACCCGCGCAAAGAAACCTTTAACAATTATGCCGATATCCTAATGCAGGAAGGTAATCTAGACGCCGCGGCCTACTATTACAATAAGAGCCTTCAATTAAGCCCGGACGCTTCAACGTTTAACAGCCTTGGCATTTATTACGCCTCTAATAAGGATTACGGCAAAGCTGCTGAGTACTTCAGGAAGGCGGTGGAACTGGAACACGGCAACCTAAACGCCTGGGCCAACCTTTTCAAGATCGCAAGAGACACAAATAACCAGGTGCTAGCTGACGATATATCGGCCCTGTTCCAAAAGACATTCCTGAAAGGCAACAAAGAGATTTAAACGGCTTGACCTTGCAAGAATTGATATAAATTTATATAATACTCCATAAGCAAAGTAGAGCCCTGTTTGAGAGGAGCCGACTGCTTCTTCAACAAGGGCTTTGTTATTTATATTTTATCCCGCGACATTGATCCCCCCGTCTTCAGACGGGGGAGGAATGCGTTCGCATTCGTCCCGGGAGGGCGACAGTATTAAGGAGTCTCCGGCTCCTGCCAGGGTCGCCACAGGAAAGTTCAAATGATGAAAGATTTTACAAAAGGAAGCGTGTCAAGGCTCATGTTCTCGTTTCTGGTGCCGCTGCTTCTTAGCAACACTCTCCAGGCGCTTCTCATGCTGATAGATGCAATGTGGGCAGGAAGGCTCCTGGGTTCGACAGGTGTCGCGATAGTTGCGAACGGTATGCCTGTCATATTTTTTCTTTCTTCGCTGATGGCGGGCATAATAGTCGGCGCGGCGATCCTCGCCGGGCAGGCGTTCGGTTCAAAGAACTACGAACTTCTTTCCGATATTGTTTCAACATCGGCCATATCGATCACGGCTGTTTCGCTGTTCATTTCGGTGTCAGGGGTGGCATTTTGCGGGTTGTTGTTGCGAGTTATTAACACTCCGGCGCCTCTTGTTCAGGGAGCCCACACTTTCCTGTCGCTGATAATAGCCAGCCTGGCGTTATTCTCGCTGAACCAATGGTTCGCTTCCATGTTTAATGCCGCTGGCGATTCGAGGACGCCGTTTAAGATACTTTCCGTCACGCTTGTGCTTAACGCAGTACTCGCGCCTGTGCTTATTACCGGAGCGCATTTTTTTCCGCCGCTTGGGATCGCTGGCACGGCCCTATCTACGATCATATCAAATATAGTTGGGGCGGCGGTTTATTTTGTAATTTGGGACACTCACCATCTTTCCGAGGTTGCTCCGTTTCGCTTCAAACCGCATTTTGACACGCTTCGCAGGATAATCGGGGTCGGGTTCCCGCTTTCCCTACAGATGCTGATCGTGTCTTCAAGTTTTCTATTCATACTTTCCCTCGCTAACGGTTTCGGCCAAACAGTTACCGCCGGTTTTGGCATAGGAAGCCGTGTCGACCAGTTCGCATTTCTTGCCACTTTTGCCGTGACGGCGGCTATCTCAGCGATGACCGCGCAGAATATAGGCGCCGGCAGGCTTGAACGCATACCGGAGATTGCACGCTGGGGTGTGGTGTTTTCTGTAGGTATTGCGTTAATATTTTCCGCCGCGGTGATGCTGTTCCCGAATACTATCACAGGCCTTTTTACACGCGAGCCGGCCGTCATGTTTGTTACGCGTAACTATTTCCGTGTCGCGGGCCTAAGTTACGTTGCGCTCGCATTCCTGTTCGCTTACCAGGGTGTTCTGCGAGGCGCGGGAGACACTTTCGGCTCATTCATCATGATAGCCTGCAGTATGATATTCCTGCGCGTACCGCTCTGCTACGTCCTGTCTCATTACACCTCATTAAGAGAAGTAGGCTTATGGCTGGGCATACTGGCAAGCGCGTTTTCAGGCGCCATAGCGTTCTATATCTATTACGCCAGCGGCAGATGGAAAAAAAGCGGATCAAAAGCCGCTTACAAGAAGTGCGACGACGAACCCGGCTGTTGGACTCCGGAAGCCGTGCAGGTGGACTAATGTATCCCTGACGGGTCAATTCGTTGACTACCTAACCCGATTTTGCTAGAATCCGGTATCAAATATGAGGCTGTTGAAAAAGTCATCAACAGCCTTGATTACACAGATTTCAACAATGATTACGGTGATTATTTCCGCCAAAGGTGGATTCACCTCCGGCAGAAACTTCGATTATATAGATTAAAATCTTTTGACTTATCGCCGTAATCGGTTTTTAAATCGCTGTAATCATTAAAAGGAACTTCTAATGCAAAGAACAGAATACTGCGGAAATATAAGAAAAGAACATATAGGTAAAAACTTAACCCTTTGCGGCTGGGTGCACTCCCGCAGGGACCACGGCGGTGTGATCTTTGTTGACCTTCGCGACCGTGAAGGCCTTGTACAGATAGTTTTTCAGCCTGAAAGAAAGGATATATTCGAACAATCCGAGAAGATCCGCAGTGAATTCGTCCTCAAAGTAACAGGTGTTACTCGGCTTCGCCCGCCGGGAACTGAAAACCCGAACATGGCCACAGGAGAAGTTGAGCTCGTTGTTGAAAGCCTCGAGGTAATCAATGCCTGCCCGGGGCTTCCGTTCGAGATATCCGATTACACCGAAACCTCCGAAGAGCTGCGCCTCAAATACCGCTACCTTGATTTAAGGCGCCCGAACGTCGCAAAGAACTTTATTCTCCGGCACAAAATGATGCAGGTGGTTCGCAACTATTTTAACAACCAGGGTTTTATCGAAATAGAAACACCGTTCCTTACCAAATCGACCCCAGAAGGCGCGAGGGACTTCCTTGTGCCTTCGCGATTAAGCCACGGGAATTTTTACGCTCTCCCGCAGTCGCCCCAGCTTTTCAAGCAGATACTGATGGTGGCGGGTTTCGATAAATATTTCCAGATAGTCAAGTGTTTTCGCGACGAGGACCTCAGGGCGGACCGTCAGCCGGAGTTCACGCAGATAGACCTCGAGATGTCATTCATTGAAGAGAGTGACGTCATTTCAGTCGTGGAGAACCTCATAGCCCTTGTATTCAAAGAGGCTCTGGGCCGCCAGATAACCCTGCCATTCCCGAAACTCTCGTACGCCGAGTCGATGCTCAGATACGGTTCGGACAAGCCCGACACCCGTTTTGGCCTTGAGATAACCGATCTTACTGGTGAGCTCGCAAGCTGCGGTTTCAAGGTGTTCTCTGAGACGATCAAAAAAGGCGGTGTTGTGCGGGCGCTTACTGTGCCTGGCGGCTCGGAGTTCTCACGCTCGGAGATCGACGACCTTACCAAGTTCGCCGGAGAGTATGGAGCAAGGGGCCTTGCCTGGATGAAGGTTACTGCGGCTGGCCCGGAATCCAACATTGTTAAATTCTTCAGCCCTGAGAACATAGAAACGATCCAAAAAAAGCTTGGCTCAAAGCCCGGTGATATAATCCTCTTTGTAGCAGACGAGCCGAATGTTTCGGCTGCGGCGCTCGGAGCCTTAAGGGTGAGGCTCGGAAAACAGCTTAAACTTATAGACAAAGATAAATTTAATTTCCTCTGGGTAGTTGATTTCCCGATGCTGGAATGGGACAAAGAAGAAAAACGCTGGAGCGCGATGCACCATCCGTTCACTTCACCAAAACTTGAAGATCTCACTCTCTTAGACGGCGAAGACACTTCGCAGTACGGCAAGATAAAAGCCCGCGCTTATGACGTTGTGCTAAACGGCACGGAGCTTGGCGGCGTCGATACGTATCCACAAGGAAGATGTTCAGGAAAAGATATTCAAACTTATTAATATCACTCAAGCCGAGGCGAAAGAAAGGTTCGGTTTCCTACTTGACGCGCTCCGTTTCGGCGCGCCGCCGCACGGCGGACTCGCGCTTGGTTTTGACAGGATGTGCGCCCTTTTACTGGGTGAAGAATCCATTCGCGAAGTTATAGCTTTTCCAAAGACACAGAAGGCTGCCTGCCCTCTCTCTGGCGCGCCGGCAGTGGTTGACGAAAAACAACTCAGGGAACTGGGTATTAAGCTTAAGGCTGTTCAGCCAAGCGAACCGCAAAAAAATCAATAAAAGACAATGTTTTTGCCTGCCATGAATTACCTGTTCCAAAAAACTAAAATTTCAGCGAAAATGCTTGCTTTTTGACCGTATATTTTGTTTAATAATCATAGTGTTTAGCCTAAATAACCTTACGCTTACAGGAGTAGAATAATTATGCGTTATCCTCTTGCTGCGGGGATATGCCTGTTGTTTTTCATGACAGCTTTCGCGGCACAAAAGAAAGAAAATACCGCAGCTCACGCCGTTTCTTCCGCAGTCCCATCAAATCAACCGATCGCTCCTGAAATTATGCCGGCTGTAAGCACCAGCACGGCCATTGCTCCAGTCAGCCTGCCGGGTATAGAGACTGAACAAAAGCCGGAAATAAAAACGGTTCCCGAAGAAGAAAAATCTAAACAGCACATGATACACAGGGTGTGGTTGTGGCAGGAGTCGCGCGAGTGCCTCTGGAACCTGGCAAGAAAATATTATAACGATCCATGGCAGTGGAAAAAAATATATCTTGCTAATAAGTATCAGATAGACAATCCGAACAGGATATTTCCCAAACAGATATTGATCATACCGCCCCGTGAAGAAGCGGAGAAATAAAACGATTTAATGGTTCAAAGGATCAAGAGTTTAACGTAAAATCACGCCGGCTATACTGTGTGTTGGTTTTGATGTTAAAATTTGAACCTTTGAACTTTGAACTGAATTTAACATGGTCACCAGAAAGCTATTTTTAAAAAACTCAGATGAGGTTGTCAACCTGCTCGGCCAGAGGGACGAAACACTCAGGAAGCTCGAAGAAACATACAAGGTGCAGATCTTTGTTAGGCAGGGGGCGAGCTCCGGTGAATTTTCCATTGTTGTGCGGGGCCCCGCAGGGAAAGTAGACAGCGCAGTTGCCGAGCTTGATTATTTAAAAACTATGAAAAACGATACGATGCCGAAACAGTTGTCCGATAATCTGAAACCCGCTTTACCTGATATAGAAACGGTTTATGTGACACACCTGGGAAAACGCATCAAGCCGCGTTCTGAACATCAGAAAAAATATGTGGACCTTACCAGAAAGTATGACCTCGTGTTCGCCATCGGGCCCGCGGGAACAGGTAAGACCTTCCTCGCGGTCGCGTGCGCGTTAGAGGCGCTTGCTTCCGGCAGGATAAACCGTATCGTGCTTACCAGGCCGGTGGTAGAGGCTGGTGAAAAACTGGGATTTCTTCCAGGAGACCTTTACGAGAAAATAAACCCATACCTTAAGCCTCTCTACGACGCTTTCTATTTTATGCTGGGCATGGAAAGGTTCCGGTTCCTGCGGGAAGAAGAAACTATCGAGATAATCCCGCTGGCCTACATGAGGGGCAGGACTATCGATGACGCCTTTATAATACTTGACGAGGCCCAGAACACTACTCCGGAACAAATGAAGATGTTCCTCACGCGTATGGGCGCGGGGAGCCAGATGGTCATTACCGGCGATGTTACCCAGATAGACCTGGACAAGAAACAGGAGTCCGGGCTGGTTGTTGCGGAAAAGATACTCTCTAACGTCGATGGTATAAAGATCGTCCGTTTCAGTGAGGAAGATGTGGTGCGCCATATCCTCGTTAAAAAGATAATAAACGCTTACGATATGTGGAAGAAGGAATAATCATGGCGGCCAGTTTTTAAAGAAGGCAGTAAGAAACGTTCTTCTCAAGGCGCTTAAAAGGCTTGAAAATGACGCGGAGATCACGGCTGTAACGCGGGGCCGCGGCGGAGCGTTCCTGCACAAAGAGATAAGGCTCCCGGGTTTTGTAGTGGCTGGTGGGGGTATTCTCACGTTTTTTATCGTGCTGCTATTCGAGATCGGACTTTCGTGGCTTAAGATCACCGGCCTTTCCATGTTCCTTGCAATGATGTTCGTTTTCTTCTTTAACTATCTCAGGCGCTTTCACAGGGAAATCCTCGCGGACGACGAAGCGATCATGCTGTTGGGGCTGGTATTTGTAAGCGCTGTTCTTTTTATGCAGCTTGCTAAAGTGTGGGTTTCGCCTATAGCGACACCGCTGGCAGCTTTCTCTATTCTTGTAGGCCTTTTGTTGTCGAGAAATCTTGCATTTATTACGGGGATAATACTTAGCCTTATAATCGGCGTATTGAACGATTTCAGCCTTGAATACTTCTTTGTCCATCTGGCCGGCACCGTCGTTGCAGTTGCCTCACTGGACAGTGTTCGCAAACGTTCAGATATTACGAGACTGGGCGTCAAGATAGCGGCAATAAACGTGATCGCGGTTTTGATAATTCATTTTTTCCGTTTATGGCCGGTAAGGACCCTGGGTATGAACCTTATGTGGGCTGCCGTGAGCGGGATAAGCTCGGCATTGTTGGTCCTTGGTGTCCTGCCGTTCCTTGAGAGCTTTTTTTCAAAAACCACGAGCATAAAACTGTTGGAACTCGCGGATTTCAATCAGCCGCTTTTGAAAAAACTCATGCTCGAGTCTCCCGGGACATACCACCATTCTCTCATTATGGCGTCGCTCGCCGAACAGGCGGCGGAGGCTATAGGCGCGAATTCTCTGCTCGCGCGCGTAGGGGCGTACTACCACGATGTCGGCAAGCTCTCAAACCCGGAATATTTTATCGAAAACCAGCAGCCGAACGCTAACCCTCACGACCCGCTCAAGCCTGCCATGTCGAGCCTTGTCGTCATCTCGCATGTTAAAGAAGGCATGGCCCTGGCGAGGCAGTATGGTATCGATAAAATGATACTGGACTGTATAGAGCAGCATCACGGCACATCTTTAATACACTATTTCTACCACAGAGCTCTCGAACAGGACAAGGAGGTAACTTCCGATAATTTTCGCTACCCTGGCCCTAAGCCGCAGAGTAAAGAAACCGCGATACTCATGATAGCGGACGCTGTGGAAGCCGCGAGCCGTTCAGTTGAAGAGCACACGCCAGGAAGGTTAAAAGATACCGTGGAAAAAGTCATCAACAATAAATTCACCGACGGCCAGTTCTCGGAATGCCCCATAACCCTGCACGACCTGGGCAGCATCGCCGAAAGCATGGCAGCGACGCTGGGAGGTATTTATCACGCCAGGATAGAATATCAGGTGCCGGAAGGGGAAAAGGCTGAAAAGAAATAAGATTGATCTTTACGGTTTCCCGAAGAGTTACGTTTCGCGGCTTAAAAAAGCCGTCGGGGCCGTGCTGGATTTCGGGAAGAAAACCGCCGGTTGCGAGATAAACGTTGTAATGGTGGCCGACGCAGAAATAAAGAAACTTAACCGGAGATACCGCAGCGTTAACAGGATAACGGACGTCATATCGTTCCGCCTCTCGGAAAAACCTCTTCGGGGCGATATCTATATATCGCGGAACAGATCAAAAAATCAGGCGAAAGGCGTCGGCAATACATGGGAAGCCGAGCTGTGCTATCTTGTTCTGCACGGCGCTCTTCACCTTTTGGATTATACCGACTACAAGCCTCTAGAGCGCAGGAGAATGTTCACTGTGCAGGATAGGCTGTTTAAAAAATATTAAGTAGCTGATATAGTGACATACAACTTTGCTGGCGCTGCAAAAATAAGTTATCGACGGTTAAAATAATAATGCTAATGTTCGCGGGCCTTGTAGCCCTTGTCGTACTTTTTGCCCTATCTGCTTTCTGGTCAGCCGCTGAAACGGCCCTGACTAGCCTTTCTAAATACAGAATCAAAAAGCTAATCGCTCTTAACAGGCATCTTTCTTCAATGCTTGGCCAGTGGCTTAAATCGCCCTACTACCTGCTTACAACGATCCTGGTGGGCAACACAACCAATGACCTTATTCTCTCGAGCTTAGCGACGGTTATAATACTGAACGTTTGCTCTCCTATATTCGGCGTTGTGCCGCGCGGGCTGGTAGAGTTCATAGACTGGATCGGTGTCTCATTTCTTCTGCTCGTGATCGGCGGGATGACGCCGAAGATATTCGCGCGGAGGAACCCCGAAAAAGTCACGATGGCGCTCCTGCCGGCGCTCTCCAAAGTCATGAAGGTATCCGGTTATATCATATCCCCTTTTACGAATTCGTTGAGGTTCCTTTTTCCGAGGCTCAGCCTTGTTCCCGTGGGAAGGCTGTCTTATATATCGCTCGAAGAGATACACGGGCTGATCATGGAGGCCAACACTACGGGGGCGCTGGCCAAAGAGACCAGCCTTATGCTGGAGCGCGTGTTAAAGCTCGGAGAACTTAACGTCAGCCAGATAATGACGCCCGTAAACAATATCGAAGCTGTAAATCTCTACTTACCGGAAGAAAAATTCCTGGACCTGGTAGTTGAAACCGGGCGCAGCAGGGTGCCGGTATACAATTCCAACATGAACAAGATCGCCGGGTTCGTGCACACAAAAGACTTGCTGTGGTGCTGGAAGAAAAACTCGGAGTGTTTCTCAAGAGAAATAATAAGGCCTCCATATTTTGTATCTCCGGATAAAAAGGTTTACGACCTGCTTAAGGAATTCCAGAAGGGTAAAACCCATATGGCCTTCATAGCCGACGGTGTGGGCAACGTCGTGGGGTTAGTCACGCTTGAGGACGTGCTCGAGGACATCGTGGGCGAGATACTCGACGAATATGACTTAAAGAGGGGCCAGGAACAGTGATAATAATTATTGTTATAAAAATAGCCGCATTCCTTATATCGCTGGCAATGCTCGCATTTTTCGCCGGCACGGAAACGGCTCTTACCAGCCTGCCGACCATAAGTATAACAAAGATCAAGAAAGAGACCCCGGATTTTTCAGATACAATGAGTTTCTGGGAAACCAAGCCCAATGAGGTGCTCGCATCGATCCTTATCGGCACGAACCTGTGTCTAGTGGCGAACGGCGTCATCGCCACATCCATTACGGTGGATATCTCCGGCTACACCACGATGTCAAAGATGGTTGTTTTCGGTTTGGCCTCGCTGTGTTCAATACTGCTCACCCTTGTGGTGGGCGATATCATGCCCAAGATATTTTCACGTTACAAACCAGAGGCTGTCACGGTTTTCGGGCTGCCTCTTCTTGTATGGTTCTCAAAATCGTCAACCGGGCTTAACGGGTTCGTAATTTCAGCGTCGGAAAAATTAATCGGCCTGTTCGGCCAGCATTCAAGGAAAGAAAAACCTTTTCTTCAGCCGGAAGAACTGCAGATACTGTTGACCAGTGATGAGACGATACCTCTTTCGAAACCTGCGAGAAATATGATGAAGAATATCATAGAGTTCGCGAAAACGAGGGTTAGCCAGGTCATGATCCCCCGCGATAAGGTATCAGCCGTGAACCTTGAGCAGGCGCCTGAACAGATAATAGGGCAGATCATAGAAAAAGAATATTCAAGGGTTCCGGTATACCGTGGAAATCTTGACAATATCGTCGGAATTATTTATAGTAAAGACCTTGCTTTGGCGTGGAGAGGCGGGTCATTGTTCGTTATAGATGACCTTATACGGCCTGCGTACTTCGTGCCGGGCTCGGCCAGAGTTGACAAGGTACTGCGGGAATTCAAGACCGGGCATCAGCACATGGCCATAGTTGTCGACGAATTCGGGTCGACGATGGGCCTCGCAACTATCGAAGACCTTGTCGAAGAAATAGTCGGCGAGATATGGGACGAATACGATATCCAGGAGAACTCTATCTTCGCTGCCCGAGGGCGGATGGATAGTTAGAGCGGGAGAACCGCTCAAAAAAGTTAACGATGAACTGGCCCTAGGCCTACCCGTTAACGATTTTGACACACTGAACGGCTGGGCTCTCGATTTGTTCGGAAAAATACCGAAAGCAGGCGAGAGCCTTCGCTGGGGCAGCCTGGAAGTTGAAGTAGTCGACGCCGATAAAAAGAAAATATTGCGGCTTAGAATAAAAAAGATATAAGTAATCTAGAGGTTATTGAAAAACCATATTTTAGGTGTCTTTGCGAGGAGCGAAGCGACGCGGCAATCTTGTTGTTTCGTCGGAAGACGAGATTGCTTCACCCTTCGGGTTCGCAAAGACGGAATATTTAGATGGATTTTTCAATGATTTCAATTTGTAATCTAAACTATGTACTATCAGCTAAAAGGATTAGTGCTGCGCTCGAGAGTATCCGCTGAGGCGGACAAACTTGTCACGCTTTACACTTACGAGTGGGGCAAGATAACGGCTGTCGTCCCGGGCGCCAAAAAGATAAAGGCGAAATTTTCCGCCGCAGCGGAGCCCGTAACGGAGAGCGAGTTCATGGTTTATGCGAAACACCAATCCGTACGCCCAAAAGTCACAGGTGCGAAGATCACCGAGAACTACGCAGCGCTCCGAAAAGACTGGCGCAATTTTTCCATAGCATCTTACTGTGCCGAGATCTGCGACCAGCTTACGCCTTTTAACTACGAGAACACAAAAAAGTACGAACTGTTATCGCGTACCTGGGAACTATTGGGCAGAGCAAAAAATCCATGGCGGATATACACGGCTTTCGTTCTAAGGTTCCTGAAACTGTCAGGGTATAATTTCTACGAATATATAGTAAACGAGAACGTATCCATGCCGGAAAACGAGCTCAATACTATCAAACATCTGTCCACTTTAAGCGGCGACGACATTGACAATAAATATGAGCTTTCGCGCAGGTCCGAGGAGAGTGTGATACGGTACCTGGATGCTTATCTCCAGCTCTACCTTTCCCGGCCGCTTTCGTCGAGAGAGTTTTTCAGGAAGATCGACGCCTGCGACAGAAGGACAAGAGAAATGGTTGAGGTTACAGCATGACTTTTCAGGAAATAATATTGACGCTCGAAAGATTCTGGTCAAAAAAAGGGTGCCTTATATGGCAGCCTTATGACCTGGAAAAAGGAGCGGGGACTTTTAACCCTGCGACATTTCTGAGGTGCCTGGGTCAGAAGCCATGGTCCGTCGCCTACGTGGAGCCTTCCAGAAGGCCCGCTGACGGACGCTATGGAGAGAACCCCAACCGGCTCCAACATTACTATCAGTACCAAGTCATAATCAAGCCCGCACCGTCCGATATCCAACAGCTTTATCTTTCGAGCCTGAAGGCTATAGGCCTTGATCCCAAGCGTCACGATATCCGTTTTGTCGAAGACGATTGGGAGTCGCCAACGCTCGGGGCCTGGGGGCTCGGCTGGGAAGTGTGGATCGACGGCATGGAAGCCACACAATTCACATATTTTCAGCAGGTCGGCGGCATAGACCTAAACCCCATCTCGGTTGAGATAACTTACGGTTTGGAACGCCTCGCGATGTATTCACAGAAAAAAGACAACGTTTATGACCTGGTCTGGACCGACAACGTCAAGTATGGCGATGTGCACCTTGAAGACGAAAAACAGTGGTCAAAGTACAATTTCGAAGAAGCCGACACGGAGATGCTAAAGAGGCATTTTTCGGATTGGGAGCGAGACGCTAAGAGACTCCTGGAAAGCGGGCTTGTGCTGCCGGCTTACGATGGTGTTATGAAATGCTCGCATCTTTTTAATTTGCTTGACGCGAGGGGCGCCGTGTCGGTCACAGAACGCACGGCTTACATAGGGCGCGTTAGGGCGCTTGCCCGAAAGGTCGCTGAACAGTACCTGAACACTATTGCTAATAAATAAGGTGGCCATGCAAAAGAATATGCTGCTTGAGATCGGTACCGAAGAACTTCCAGCCGCTTACATTGAGCCGGCCGTAAAACAGCTTTACGCGCTTTTTGAGGATGCAATGAAACAGGGCGGCCTGAAATATGGGACGGTTAAATGCTATTCCACGCCCAGAAGGCTCGCCATCTACGCCGAGAAACTTGATGATAAAAGCGCAGATAGAGTGGAAGAGATTTTGGGCCCCTCAGTCAAGGCCGGCAGGTCGCCTGACGGCAGTTTTACGCAGGCCGCAGCGGGTTTTGCCTCCAAACACAGTGTTGCCGTCGAAAAGCTCACTGTGAAGACCACGGAAAAGGGTGAATATTTCTGTGCTATAAAGAAAATACCCGGCGAGAAGGCCGAGAAGATTCTCGCGCAGGTACTGCCTGCTATCATAAAAAAATTATATTTCCCTAAAACCATGGCCTGGGAAGAGTCGCAGTTCAGGTTCGCCAGGCCCATGAGGACTATAATAGCCCTTTACGGGTGGAAAGTTGTAAAGTTTAACGTTGCGGGAGTAAAGTCTTCCAATTACACTACAGGCCTGCACGCCACAAGCGCAAAAAAAATAGTTATATTCGCGCCGGAAAAATACCTTACGGCTTTAAAGAACAACTGCGTCATAGCCGATTCCGCCGAACGTAGGGATGTGCTGTGCAGGATAATCGAAATGACGGCAAAACGGGCCAAGGGGACGGTTATCAAAGACGAAGGTCTGGTAGACGAAGTCAACTTCCTAGTAGAGCACCCGGTAGCGGTGCTTGGACGTTTTGACGAGAAGTTCCTCAAGCTTCCAAAGGAAGTCCTCGTGACATGTCTTCGGAAGAAACAGAAATTCTTTGCTATCGTAGACCAGGACGGTAAGTTGACCAATAATTTCATAGGCATACGCAACGGTATATCCGAGCACCAGGAAGTCGTGAAGGAAGGTTACGAGCGGGTGCTTGTCGCGCGCCTTATGGACGCGGAATTTTTCTTTGCGAAAGACACAAAAACCACACTCGAGTCCAAAGCAGAGAAACTCAAGAAAGTCATGTTCCAGGAAGCGCTCGGGACTGTTTTCGAAAAAGCCGTAAGGATGGAGCAGATAGCTGTTTACGCCGCGAACATGCTGGAGAGCAAAACGGAGCTCTTTGCAGGCATGACGGAGATAGAGCGAGCTGCGAGGCTCTCGAAAGCAGACCTTGTCACGGACATGGTTTACGAGTATCCGGAACTACAGGGAGTCATGGGAAGGATATATGCTTCTCACGACGGCGAACCAAAAAGCATATCGGACTCTATAGAAGAGCATTATATGCCCGTTACGTCCGAAGGCGGACTGCCTTCTGGAAAGCTTGGGACAATCCTGTCCATAGCCGACAAGACAGACACGCTTGTGGGCGATTTTGCGGCAGGACTCATTCCTTCAGGCTCGGCCGACCCGTACGGCCTCCGGCGCATGGGTACGGGAATATTGAGGCTTATAATTGACAAAAAACTGCCGGTCACTCTGCGGGCCCTGGTTGATAAGGCGTTCACGCTTCTGCCGGATAAAGTCAGATCCAATGACAAAACACCCGATCTCGTAATGGATTTTCTAAAGCTCCGGCTTGAGAACCTCTGGGAAACAGAGGGATATAAATTCGACGAGGTCCGCTCAGTTCTCGCGAGCGGTTTCAATGATGTCCTCGATGCCGGTGAACGGCTGAAAGCCCTCAAGGAAATGCGCTCGATGAAAGATTTTGAAAGCCTCGCCGCGGCGTTTAAGCGCGCGTCGAACATACTCAAACAGGCCGCGAAGAACAAGGTCGCGGTGCCGGAATCAGTCGGGGAAGAATTCTTTAAGGAAGAATCTGAAAAAGCCCTATACGCCGAAGTAAGAAACATGGAATCCGACGTCCTTGCTCTTATTGAAAAGAGGGATTACCTCAAAGCACTGACAAAAATAGTCAGTCTCAAGCCGTCGGTTGACACGTTCTTCGAGAAAGTAATGGTTATGGACGAAGATGCGTCGCTGCGCGCCAACCGCCTCGCCCTCTTGTCGTACACTACAAGGCTGTTCTCGCGCATATTGGACTTCTCCCAGCTTCAGAACTAAAGTTTTAATTGATTCTAATTGCGTATAAGCATATCCATATCATTGATATATATGTATTAGAGATAGCAGTCACGCGATACTTGGAGAAATATATGTTGGTACATAATGACTACGAAGTGATCGTTCCAACATACAATGAAGAGCGAGACAATAGTCTATGTTTGCAAAGCGGTTGAGCTGGTTACTAAACAGTTTATGATTATTGACGGCAATTCTACCGATAATACGAGACGGATAATTGCTGACAATGGGTGGAAGCTTGTGATTCAGAAAGGCAGCGGCAAAGGAGCTGCGCTTCGTCAAGCCATTGAAGAAAGTACCAGCTCAATACTCGTCTTTATTGATGCTGATGGCTCACATGAATGTTCTGATATACCAAAGTTAGTTGACCCCATAGTAAATAATAAAGCTGATATGGTAGTTGCATCGCGTTACTTGGGCGGATCTGACGAGCTTCACGGTACTTGGAACAATTTTATCAGAATGGTCGGCTCTAGTCTAATCACTCTTGGTATTAATTATCGATGGAAAACCAACCTTACTGATGTTGAAAACGGTTTTCGCGCCATAAAGCGTGAAGTTGCCCTTAAACTGGATTTAAAAGCGAAGGATTTTACCATCGAACAGGAAATGGTGTTGAAAGCTGCCAAGAAAGGCTATAGGATCAAAGAGGTCGCAAGCCATGAATATGAACGCAAGGGTGGTGTTTCAAAACTCCCTACCAGCCAGGGCTGGAAATTTATTTGGGAATTCATGAGAGATATCCTGTAACTATGAAAGCATATTTGATCAATCCTCCTGCAGCCGATGGAGTTAATATTGTAAGAGAGGGCAGGTGCATGCAGCGGCAGGGCGCATGGACAGCTGTTTGGGCTCCAATATCGCTGGCACTGATTGCATCGTTGCTCGAAAAAGAAGGCTGGGAAGTCAAGATATCTGATTGTATAGTTGAGAATATTAGCCATGACGGACTTGAAGAATTAGTGGCCGGTTTTAAGCCTGATATCGCTGTGATTAACGCTGTTACCCCCGCCATAAAAAGCGATCTTTCCACCTGCCGTAATATCAAGAAAGGCTGGCCATCGACAATTACTGCCGCAATAGGTATTCATCCTTCTTCGCTGCCTGAAGAATGCCTTAGGATGGAACCCGGACTTGATTTTGTTATCAGGGGTGAACCGGAAATTACGGTTAAAGAACTTGCGGCTGTAGTTGCTGATGGCAAGAAGCAAAATAATATCTCGGGCGTAAACGGATTATCCTATCTCAGGGACGGACAGCTAGTCAATGAAAGCGCAAGGCCGGGCCTTGAAAACCTGGACACTCTGCCTTTTCCAGCGTGGCATCTGATCAAGAGAGACCGCTATATACTTCCCTTTACAGATAAACCTTTTCTTCTTATCGCGACCAGCAGGGGGTGTCCGTACTCGTGCAGATTCTGCGCGGACAACGCATATTACGGAAAAAAATTAAGAACTCGTTCGGCAAAGAACATTGTTGATGAACTTTCATGGGTAAAAAATAAATTCGGTATTTCGGAATTTCTTTTCTGGAGTGAATCTTTTACGATAAACAAGGCATTTGCGATTAGTGTGATAGAAGAGATTAAACGCAGAAACCTTAATGTTTCGTGGGTATGCAACAGCCGTGTGGACAACGTAGATGCACAAATGCTTAGGGGTTTAAAAGAAGCCGGGTGCTGGATGATAGGTTACGGCATAGAGTCAGGGAATCAGTCATTGCTGGATAAAATGGGCAAAGGCGTGAGACTTGAACAGATCAGGGCCGCTGTAATAGAATCAAAGAAAGCCGGGTTAGAAGTAACAGGGCATTGTGTGCTTGGCTATCCCGGGGAAACGGTTGAAACTATTAAGGAGACTATACAACTTACGCTGGATTTGCCGTTTAATTTTGTTCAGTTTTATTGTTCGGTTCCTTTCCCGGGATCGCAACTGTACGAAGAAGCAAAACAAAATTGTTGGATAATCAACGATGATTGGGCTTTTTTTGAGCAAAATTATTCTGTAATGGACACACCGCAACTAAGCGCAGAAGAGGTAATGAAATGGAGAAGCAAGGCATATAGGATGTTCTATACGAGACCGAAGATGGTCTGGCAGATTTTGAGGAAGATAAAAAGCCTTAAAGAACTGTTCAACCTTTTTAAGATGGTAAAAGAATTTTTAAGCTGGATATAATAAATGAAAATAAATATTTTGGCTAAAAAATATTTGACGCAGATTAAAGATTCGGACATCCCGATTAATTTCTATTATTATCCTTTAATAAAGGAATTCTATCTGGAACGGTTAAAGGCCATCCTGGCGCTAATGGGCAACGAAAGGTACAAGAAAATCCTTGAGCTTGGTTATGGGACGGGGATATTTATGCCGGAGCTCTCGCGAAGGGCAGATGAGCTTTTTGGGATAGATATCAAAGACAACATTTCTCTCGTAAGTGGCATACTGAAAGAAAATAATGTCAATGCCAGTCTTGCGCAAGGTTCGATCCTGGATCTGCCGTACGAGAATGGAAAGTTCGACTGTCTGGTCTGCGTCAGTGTACTTGAACACATCAAAGAACTTGACAAGGCAGTGTCAGAAATTAGAAGAGTATTAAACGAAAAAGGGACAGCCTATATAGGTTATCCATATAAGAATGCGTCTATGGATACTTTCTTTCGTCTAGCCGGTTATGACCCGGCTGAATTGCACCCGTCATCACATTCGGATATTTATAGCAGTATCCAGAAAGTCTTCTATATAGAGTGTCAACACATCTTCCGCTTTGTATTCCCACTTTATACTGTTTTAAAATGTAGAAAAATATAATGAATAAAATTTCGACATTCCTATTGCTCATTGCGATACTTTTGACAGGCGCTGTTCTCAGGATAACCGGGCTTGAATGGGGCCTTACATCAACAAAATATTTCCACGCAAATTCATATCATCCTGATGAAGCTGATAATTTTAATGCCATTAGAAAGTTTGACATTAAAAAACACGATTTTAGGATAAAGAATTACCTTGCTTCAAGAGGTACTTTTCAGGTGTATATGACGGCTGCGTGGGTAAAAATGACGTCAATGCTTGGGTTCACAAAGAGTTCAGTTTCTTTTAATTATTATAAAGATAACATGAGAGAGCTTGCCAAGTTGTTTATTTCAGCAAGGTCTATGTCTGTCTTTTTTTCAATGTTAACCATAATCACTGTATTTTTCATAGGTAAAATATTTTACAGTGAATCAATTGGGCTGCTCGCCGCGTTTTTTGTCGCCATAGCACCTGGTCATGTAGTCTGGTCACATTATATGGGCACAGAACTCATTCTGAATTTTCAGATATCTTTAATAATTCTTCTATCATTTATGGTCATGACAAAAACAAGCCCAGCGTACCTTATCCTTGCGGGCGTCATAACAGGCTTGACTATAGCAACTAAATACAGCGCGGCCCCATTAGCAGTAATTCCATTGATAGCATATATAATGCGCCCGGGTTTATTAATCAGCCCATTTAAAGTGGATAAATTTGCTAATAGGCAAACTGTCCTATATTTATTTATGTTAGTTGTCGGGTTCATTCTGGGCAATCCTTATAGCGTTTTAGATCCGGAAACAATTGTATCTGCGTTGAGATCCTCAGTTAACTTGAACCTTCTAATAGATGGAAGAATCAATACAATGGATTGTTTCGAGCCGATGCCGGGCTGGATATATTATTTGAGCGTATCTCCCAAATACACTTTAGGTATGCCATTTTTACTCTTGTCCGGGATCTCGGTAATTTACGCGTTCATAAAGCGGGAGAAAACCGATATTCTCTTATTAGCGGTGTTAATTCTTCTTTGGGCTCTTCTTGGGGCTTCTCCCTGGCGGCTCGCTAGATGGTCGGTAGCGTTCATACCGGTGCTATGCGTGCTCAGCGCGAGGTTTGTAATGTCAATTCAAAGATACAGAGTTATTTCATTGGTTGCGGTTGGACTGATATCAGTATACACGCTCGCCTACTCTTATGCGCACGTTAATTTGATGTCGAAAACGGATGTTAGAGATGAGGCATCGTATTGGATCGAAGAGAACATCCCGGAGGGGTCTAAAATAGGGGTTCCCTACATGTATTTCTGGAATCCATCGATAGTGATGGCCGAGTATTGGTATAAGTCAGATGAATCTGTCTTGAAGGGACTAAAAAAGTACGATATGGTGCAGCTAACGGAAAAGATCGAGAACCTCAAAAAGGAAAATCCCGATTACGTTATACTAAGCGATTACGAATATTACCCGGTGCTGTGCCTTAATAATAAGTTCCCGCATCCGGAGGTGCTGCCTATGCTTAACGATATAATGAGCGGCAGTAACTATCGGCTTGTGAAGACATTTGAGAGGTATCCAGAATTTCTTGGGATAAAGATGATCGACGGCAGCGCGCCACATGATTGGAGGTACATATGCCCCGTCATCAGAATATACAAAAGATCGTAGGGTCGTTTCTTTTGGTCGTAACTAATAGAGGAGTCTGACTATGAAAATGTTGTTCGAGCTGCTGCCGATCATACTGTTTTTCGTGGCGTTTAAGATAAAGGGGATATACTTTGCGACAGGTGTGGCGATAGTCGCAAGCATGCTGCAGATAATAATATCTTATGTCCGAACGCGCAATGTTGAAAAGATGATGTGGATAAGCTTGGCCATAATACTTCTTTTCGGCGGCTCGACGCTCCTTCTGCACAAGGAGATATTCATTAAATGGAAACCGACGATACTATACTGGGTGTTCGCCGCAATAATTCTTTTTGGGCAGGCCCTGTTCGCCAAGAATACTATGAAAGGCGTGCTGGGAAAGCAGGTCGTCCTTCCTGAAGTGGTTTGGGCCAGGCTCAACGCTGCGTGGGGTATATTTTTCGCTGTTCTGGGAGGATTAAACCTGTTCGTGGCTTACAGATATCCCACTGGCACGTGGGTAAATTTCAAGTTGTTCGGCATAATGGGTTTTATGCTGCTGTTCGTAATAGTTCAGAGCTTCTTCCTCTCGCCGTTCATTAAAGAAACGGAAAAACCCGGCGGCGAAGCACAAGTATAGATAGAAGTCCGGTCGCGCATAGGCCGCGCGCTTATCAATCTCCCACCTAAGATAATTCTTATTTTTCGTTGAGGTCCAGTATGAGTGGCACTTCTCCGCAGTCAGGGAAGAGGGGGCATTTAACGCATTCGCCCCATATCTTGTGCGGCAGGGATTCTCTGGATATCTGTGTGTACCCGAGTTTTAAAAAAAACCGGGGCTTGAAGGTCAGGGCGAAAGCCTTCTTTATGCCAAGATCGTTCGCTTTCTTGTGGCAAGTCTTGACAAGCTTAGTGCCTATGCCTTTGCCCTGATAGTTCTGGGCTATGGCCAGCGCTTTTATCTCTGCTAAATCTTCCCACGAGACGTGCAGGGCGCAGCAGCCGACAACCTTGGACTTGTCTTCGCATACCACATACTCCTGGATGTTCTCATAGATGTCGTTAAGCGACCTCGGCAGCATTTCCTTCTTTTCGGCGTAGTGCGCGATTATGGATTGTATAGTTTTTACGTCAGTAACTTTTGCGGGCCTTATCTTCATTATATATCTCCGTAGTTAAATCCTAGTTCAAGTGCCTTCTTGTTAACGTCTATAAGCTTGGGTTTTTCCTTCAGCGCTTTTTCGCAGGCGGCCTGCGCGCTTCGCAGCTTGAGGACGCCGCTCGCCTTGAGGTATGCCCCGATCATGACCATGTTTGTCACCCTGCCGTCGCCGAGCTGCTTGTCCGCTATCTCGGAGGCCGGCACGCAGACGACTGTTGAGCCAGTCTTTGCGGCGTTCTTGCCGCAGAGTGAGGAGTTCACTACGATAACTGCACCTTCAGCAGCCCTCCCCATGAACTTGTTAAGCGACTGCTCGTTTAGGATTATAAGGGCGGATGGGTTGACTACCACCGGTGAACCTATTTCATCGTCCGATATTATCACGGTTGAGTTTGCGGTGCCGCCGCGTATCTCGGCGCCGTAGGAAGGGAACCATGTGGTTTGTTTGTTCTCCTCAACAGCCGCCTGGGCCAGCAGCATGCCAGCAAAGAGCACGCCCTGTCCGCCGAACCCCGCAATTATTATCTCTGTTTGCATAGTTAACACCATATTGAAAATTTAAGATTAGAAAATTCAAGATTCACGTCTATTAATTTTCCAAATCTTCAATTTTCAATCTTTAATTGCCGTTTTGTCTTTGTAAACACCCAGCGGGAACGTTTTCATAAACACTTCGTCAACCCACTTAACGGCATCCTCAGGGGTTTTGTCCCAGTCTACCGGGCACTGGGAGAGAACTTCGATAAGCGAGAACCCCTTGCCGTCTATCTGGTTTTTGAAAGCTTTTTTTATCGCTCTTTTCGCGCTCAATACATTTTTAGGGTTATTGACTGCGACCCTCTCAAGGTATTCAACGCCTTCGAGAGTGGAAAGCAATTCGCATATTTTCAGAGGGTAGCCTTCACGTTCCGGGTCCCTGCCGAAGGGGCTCGTTGCCGTCTTTTGCCCGATGAGGGTAGTCGGGGCCATCTGGCCGCCGGTCATACCATAATTGGCGTTATTGACGAAAATAATGGTTATTTTCTCACCGCGGTTGGCGCAGTGCAGTGTTTCTGCCATACCTATAGAAGCAAGGTCGCCGTCGCCCTGGTACGTGAACACGAATTTGTCGGGCATGACCCTCTTTATGCCGGTCGCAACAGCAGGCGGCCTTCCGTGCGGAGCTTCGGTAACGTCAAAATTGAAATAGTCGTAAGCGAAAACTGCGCAGCCGACCGGCGCGACGGCTATTGTTCTCTCGCGCAGGCCAAGCTCGTCTATCGCCTCAGCCACAAGCCTGTGAATTACGCCGTGGCCGCAGCCGGGGCAGTAGAGGTGGCACGCTGGTTTTAAGGCTTCGGGTTTTCCAAATATTTTGTTCATGTTATTTGAGTTTCATTATGGCGTCTAAGACGTCGTTTTCGTTTACAGTCGCGCCGCCGGCCCTTCCGTGAAAGTGGACCGGGCATTTGCCGTTTACTGCGAGCCTTACGTCTTCCACCATCTGGCCCATGTTCATCTCTACAACGAGGAACTTCCTGCCGTGCTTAGCCGAGTCCGCTATTATCTTTTCCGGGAACGGCCAGAGAGTGATGGGCCTTATACAGCCTGCCTTCACGCCTTTCTGTCTCGCCCGCCACATCGCGGCCTTTGCCACGCGCGCCGAAACTCCGAACGCGACAAGTATTATATCTGCGTCTTCAATATCGTATTTTTCGAACCTAACTTCACTGTTCTTTATCCTATCGTACTTTGCGGCAAGGTCAAGGTTATGTTTTTCAAGATCTCCCTCTCCCATGAGAAGCGACTTTACGGACCTAGGTTCCCTGCCTTTTGCACCGTCCAGAATCCACGACCTGTCATAAGAAGGTTTGTCTTTAGAGATTTTTGGCGAATCAATGTCCGCCGGCTCCATCATCTGGCCTACAATGCCGTCAGATAGTATCATTACAGGCGTCCTGTACTTGTCAGCAAGGTCGAACGCGAGCACAGCGTGGTCGTACATTTCCTGCACAGAGTACGGGGCAAGCACCGGCATGCGGTAGTCGCCGTGTCCGCCGCCTTTGACAGCCTGAAAGTAGTCTGCCTGCGATCCAGCTATGTTTCCGAGGCCGGGCCCTCCGCGCTGGACGTTAACTATAACGCTTGGCACTTCGCATGCAGCGAGGTAAGATATACCTTCTTGCTTTAGCGATATTCCGGGTGAAGAAGATGATGTCATCGCCCTCGTTCCCGTTACGCCCGCGCCTAGAACCATGTTTACCGCCGCAAGCTCGCTTTCGGCTTGCAGGAATACCCTACCCAGCTCTACCATCTTTCTGGACATGTAAGCCGGCACTTCGTTCTGAGGTGTGATCGGGTAGCCGAAATATGCCATGCACCCGGCCGCTATCGCGCCCTCACACAAAGCAATGTTGCCTTTTATTAACTGTTTCATAATTTCTCAATTACAAATTACAGATTATATATTACAAATTGAAAGCCTTTGACATTGAATTTAAATCTGAAATCTGTAATTTGTAATCTGTAATGCCTTTGTTATTTATGCACTTCTATACAGACTTCCGGGCATACCTGGTAGCAGAAACCGCAGGATGTGCACTTTCCCTCGTCAACAAAAACAGCCGGGTGATACCCGGCTTTGTTGAAATCTTTTGATATTTTAAGGCTCTTTTTGGGGCACGCTATTACGCAAAGCGTGCAGCCTTTGCATTTATTTACGTCAATCTTTATTTTTTCCACAAAAATATTTTAGCTCTTTGAGATAAAAATGTCAAACACGGGCAAAACAGCTTGAAAAAATCGCGATTGGAAGAGTTTACAACGAACTCTGCTCAATAAGTTCCATGGCATGTTTTCTGGCGGCCGGTGTTATCTCCTTTCCGGAGAGCATCCGCGCCACTTCTTCAAGGCGGTCGTTCTTCGCAAGCGTGCGCACCCGCGTCAGTGTCTGCCCGGCATCCGCGGCTTTCTCTACGTTAAAGTGTTTCTCGGCGAACGCGGCTATCTGCGGCAGGTGGGTGATGCAGAGTATCTGGTGGTGTTTGGACAGGGTTTTGAGCTTAGAGCCGACTACCTGGCCCATCGGGCCGCCTATGCCGGCGTCTATTTCGTCGAATATAAGCACAGGCACCTCGTCAGAGTTCGCGAGAACGGTTTTTAGCGCGAGCATCACACGCGACATCTCGCCGCCTGATGCGATCTCTTTGAGCGGTTTTGAGTCCTCGCCGGTGTTCGCGCTGAACATGAACCCTACGCTGTCCCAGCCCTGGCCTGAGGGGGAATCCTGTTTCATAATTTCCGCCGAGAATTTCGCGCGTTTCATGCCGAGCGCTCCGAGTTCATTTTCCACGCCTTCCGAAAGTTTCTTAGATGCCTTCTTCCTTGAGGCGGAGAGCTTCTCGCAAAGGGCGGAAAGGGATGACTCCGCTTTCTTTATATTTTCGTCGAGCTCTTTTGAGTTCTTTTCAGCGTTTGTAAGAGTGTCGAGGTATTTGGATATTTTGTCGGAGTAGGCGAGTATCTCGGCTATGTCCTTGCCGTACTTTTTTTTGAGCCTGTGAAGCTGGTCCTGCCGCGTCAGGAGCTCATTTAGCACGTCTGGGTCGGCCTCCAGGCTTCCGCGGAATTTGTCTATGTCCCTCAAAGCGTCGTCTAAAAGCGACGAGGCGTTCTTTAATGTTTCGGCAGAACCTGAAAGCGAGCCGGATATCGATATTATGTTTTCTACAAGTTTCTGCGCCTTGCCCGTGTTCTCCATGGCCGAGCTTTCCCGGCCGTACAAGAGATCGTAGGCCTCGGAGCTCAGGGCCCGCAGTTTTTCCGCGTTCTTTAGCACCGGCAGTTTCTGTTCCAGCTCTTCGTCTTCACCCGGGACAGGTTTAAGCGAGGTTATCTCTTTAAGCTGGAAACTATATAAGTCAACAAGGCGTTCCTTCTCCTGGGTTGAGACCGTGTTGGCCTCTTTCTGGGCGACGAGCCCGCGCCAGGCCTCGTAGTGTTTGGCTGTGTCGGCAAGGAGGTTTTCGTTGCCCGCGAACCGGTCGACTAGCTCTCTCTGCACTTTGCCCTGCAGCAGCGTTTGGTGTTCGTGCTGGCCGTGAACATCTACAAGGAAGTTGCCTACAGAGGAAAGCGTCGATATGCCCGCGGGCCGGTCGTTTATGAAGGCTCTGGATTTGCCGGTGGAATCTATCTCGCGGCGTATGATGAGCGATCCCGTGTTCTCGTCGGCCAGGGCTGATTGTTCGAGGAATTTTTCAAGCGCGGAGTAACCTGAAATATCGAACTCGGCACAGATAGAACAGCGTTCTGAGCCTTTACGGACGAGCCCCGCGCCGGCCCTGTCGCCCAGCACGAGGCCGATGGACTCGATTATAATAGATTTGCCGGCCCCGGTCTCGCCGGTGAAAATGTTCAGCCCTTCACCGAACTCAAGGCTCAGTTCATCTATCAAAACGTAGTTTTTTATATGCAAATTTAGAAGCATAGAATTAATTACAAATTACAGATTACATATTACAAATTAACAGATAAGTCCTTTATAAATAGTTTCTGGCCGGTGGATGTCGACTTTTTTAAGTATTCAATGAAACCGTTTATTTGTTTTGATACGAGCATGCATTTATCTAGTAATTTATGGTATTCAATATCAGTTAAATAGCCTATATTCTTTGCAACATGGATTTGGCTGCGCAGCTCACCGCAGGAACCTCGCGAAATGTATAAAAACTGAATTAGTTCTTTCTTTGCGCCGCGCTCAAAACCTTCCGCGATGTTACTCGATACGGATAAAACTGACCTTCTAATTTGATCTTTAAAAGAATAGTCCTTATCAATGTTTCCACAAGAAGACGCCTTGTAAATATCCGCAGCTAATTCACTGGCAGATTTCCAGACTGGCAATTCTTCAAATGATTTATATGTTGCCATAGAGATTCAATTGAAACTAAAAAGCTTCGACTTTGAATTACAATCTGTAATCTGTAATTGGCTCTAAAATCTGTAATAAAGGTGTTAAGCATGCTTAACCCCTTATACCCCAGCCTAGTTTGGTCCTCAGGACTTCCAGGTATTTCCTTTTAGGGTTAACTATAAGTTTAAGCGGGTGGTCGGAAAGCGAAACTGATATCCTGTCGCCGGATTTAAGCAGGTAACTCGTCTGCCCGTCAATAGAGAGTATCGGTTTCTCGCGGACTATAGCAGAGTCAGCGGTCAAAGACAGTGTGTGGCCGGCCGATATTATCATAGGCCTCTGCGTCAGCGTGTGCGGGCATATTGGCGTAAGCAGGAAAACAGACAGGTGAGGGTGCACGATGGGCCCCGATGCCGCTAAGGAGTAGGCGGTTGAACCCGTGGGCGTCGCTACTATCAAACCGTCGCCTACGTAGTCCGCGAGGAAATCACCGTTTACATGAACGCTTACAGTTATCACGCGGCCGTTGTTGCCCGAGTGTATCATACAGTCGTTTAACGCTGTGTGTGTTATCTTTTTTGAGCCTTTAGTAATTCCGACAGAGAGCATCGTACGCTCTTCAACATTGAAGCCGTTATTGAGTATGCCATCGATGAAGGAGTAGCATTCTTCGGGGTTGGTTTCCGCAAGGAACCCCAGCGATCCCAGGTTAACGCCCAGCACCGGGATGCCCGCGGGCGCCAAAAAGGAGCTCGCCTTGAGCATAGTTCCGTCGCCGCCAAGGCAGACAGCGAAATCGAGCTCGCCCGCGTTCTTGCCGGATGAAGGAAGAACAACAGCTTTGCAACCGCGTTTTTTCAGCCAGTTCTTTATCTTCTGCGTTTCTTTTATGGCGCGGGGTTTTTCGTCGTTGTAGATAATGCCGACGGTCTTCATGATAGCCTCCGGTGCGCTGTCTCGCATACCCAACGCAACTATTATACCAAAATCACCGCCGGTTGCAAAAATATTTTATATTAGATAACATTATCACTGTCTTGAATACAAAAATATTCCAAACACTCATTATAATATCTTTTGTCGCGCTGGGTTTTGGCGGCTCGGCGTTCGCGGGCCCGCTTGAGGACTGGCAGGCATACGAGGTTTCCGTAAGGGATGGAAACATACCTAAGGTAGACGCACAGCTTAAGCTTGATTCGCTGGTGCCAGAGCTTTCTTCCTATGTCCTAACGCTTTACGAACTGGGGATCTCAAGCTGGGCCTTCCCGCTCGACTCATACGGCCGTGGGGCGCTCGAGAAGACAGATTTCCAACCGAACGCGGTCTACGGCCCGTACAATATAAAAGGCTACGATTTCTTTGACGGCAATAAGCATGGCGGCCATCCAGCCCACGATATATTTATAAGAGACAAGTTCAGGCGCTGCCTCGACGATGTTACGAACCAGCCCGTAAGGGCTCTCGCCATGGAAGATTGTGTTGTATTGTTTGTAAATAAGGTATGGGAACCCAAAAGTAAACTCAGGGGTGGTAAATACGTTTGGCTCTACAACCCGAAAGACAACAAGTTCTTCTATTACGCGCACTTAAACGACATATTCGTTGAGCCTGGCCGTTTGGTAAAGAAGGGCGAAGCCCTCGGCATCGTCGGCCGAACCGGACGCCTCGCGGACATGAAGACGTCGCCCACGCACGTGCATCTTATGGTGCTTGAGTATAGAGAAGGTGTATTCGTGCCGTATGATTATTACAACAAAATCAGCGATAAGCGTTAAGTGTAAGTGGTAAGAAAGTCAACTGAGCAACAACGGGGTATGTTTGGGTTGTTATGTGTAGTTCACTTACCCCTTACCGCTTAACCCTTATCACTGTTTATAAAAGGAAATAAAATGAGAGTAAGAGAAGATCCGGGCGTAATATTCATGAACGCTACGTTAGTCGCTAAGATCCCAAAGAACCAGCTTGAAGAGATACGCGTCTCGGTTCTCAAGAATAACAAGATAGATGTGAGGACCTTCTTTCTCTACCCAGGCGAGCCGAAGCACAGGCCTACTAGAAAAGGTATATGGCTCTCTTACAGGCACGTGCCGTCCATACTCTGCGCTTTCGACAGGTATATCAAGAACCCGGAAAAGGAGTTCGATTTTGATCTCGAGTCTAAAGAGAACGAAAAGATAAGGGTTTACGTAAAGGAATACAAAGGCTCAAAGATAGTCCACGTTCGCACTTTCTATCTCAAAGACAACGAGTACCTTCCCGGCAAAGGCATATCTTTCCCCGTACCGTTAGTCGAGGAAATGTCCCACGCCCTCAAACAGCTTCCCAAGAGCGCCTGAACCGAACCCGGTTCTCTCTTGTGCGAAAAATCCCATTGACTTGTGTTATATTAGACAGTATAATTTATCTGCAAATGAACCGCTGCAAAATTCTATTTTTGGGGTCTTCACTCGCCGCGCTTTTGTGTGCGTTACCGCCGCTGCTCATCGCGGACATAGGCGTTGATAACACTCAAGGGCCCGGATCCTACCAGGACAGCTCATTAAACCTTGACGCGAACATCACTAAACAAGTGAACTTCGGGCTCGGTTACGAGCAGGCGTCAAGTTCCAGCTCGGTCACGCCAAACCTCACAAAAACCTACACCGGGAACATCTCCATAAAATCTGGCGACCATCTTACGTTCGGGTTTAACCTGCTTGGCTCTCCGGAGGCGAACGACACCAAATCGTCCGGATGGGGAGCTAGCATTTCTTATAACAGCGCGAAACCGGCGCCGCCTGAAGAAAAGCCGGGCGAGGCGGCTGTCAAGGCGCCGGATGCGGCACAAGCCGGAGATCACGATGATCAAGGCGATACGCAAGACGCTGCGCAGGCCGCGGATAAGGATGAAGATGTCGAAGCCTTCACCTGGGGCTGTTCGCTTGCGTACAACGCGGCCACTCTATCGGAATTCATCGACTACAACACGTACCAGAAAAGGCTCGCGAAAAACGGCAAAGCGAAACTCGTTGCCATAGACCACTCCGACTGGTACGACCTTAAGCAGACGCACGCTGACCCTGCGTTAACGTGCGAGTTGTTTGAACTGCTCGACTTCAATCTTGGCTGCTCGAAATACACGTACGACAAAGACGTGAGCCTTTTCTCTCAGAAGCTGGCGAAGCTTTCCGGGACAAAAGGCGTCAAGAACGGCAGTTTCGGCACGAATACGGCTCTTATCGACGGGTTTCCGGATAGCGTCTACTCGGCCGGGGTGTCGGTGTCGCCGTGGGACAGCCTGAAGCTGGAACTGGACTGGGCGCGTACCTCTTACGTGCTCGACCAGCCTCAGGAAGACTCTACAACGTTCACGGTATTCTATACGATATCATCAACCATACAGCTTAAGGCCGGCTACAACGTGCTCTCTACGCAGGCCGTGTACGTGCTGACGGGCGTAAAGTGGATCTGGTAGAGCAGCTTTTGTCGGATATCATTGTCCGAAGTGACGGAACGCGTTCAAGGAGGTGGTTAAACGCAGCAGATGTCAGTTGTCATCTTATTATCGGAGGGAAAAATGTTTAAAAGAATTTTAGCTGCAGCAGTGTGTGTTCTTACGGTGGGCGGTTCGTGCGTTTTCGCGGATACGCCGGTAATTAACGCCAGGGAGAAAAATCAGGAGAAGCGCATAAATCAGGGAGTAAAAAAAGGCAAGCTGACCAAAGGGCAGGCAAAGCAGCTCAGGAGTGAAATCAAAGGCGACAAACAGGAAAAACAGGCCATGATAAAGGCCAACGGCGGCAAGCCTCTTACCGCTCAGCAGCGCAAGAGCCTCAGGCAGAACCTTAACCAGAGCAGCAAACAGATATACCAGGAAAAACATCCGGCCGCCACAAACACCGGCAATACAGGCACAACCGGCCAGTAACTTTTACACCGGCCGCGGTAATTCTCGCGGCTGGGCGCGGTTAAAATACTAAAACAGAGCCCGGAGGGCCAATAGCCTGCCAGGCTCCGTTTTTTTCCGGTGTTCCATTAAGGGCGGCACAAAAAAATAGTTGCGGGGGGCTTGACAAAGGTTTGATATCAAACTATAATAGCAGGTATGAAAACAAGCCACGTAATATCCCTGGTCTCAAAGGTCCGCGATAAAGCGAACAAGATGATCGTAAGCGAGCTCAACGCGAACGGGATAAAAGGCATAGTTCCGTCGCACGGCAGCATTCTACCGCTCTGTACAGGAGCGGCCCGCTTTCTATGAGGCAGGTGGCGGACTGCATCCACAAGCACAAGTCCACCGTTACCGCGCTCATAGATAAGCTTGAGGCAAGCGGTTACGTCAAGAGGCGCGGCCACGAGACATGCGGCAGGACCACCATGATTGAACTTTCCGGGAAAGGCAAAAAGCTCGAACCGGTGTTTAAAAAAATATCCGAAAAACTTCTGGGAACAGCCTATAAGGGATTCGCAGAAAAGGAGAAGGAGGCGCTTATAGGTTATCTTGAAAGGATCAGCGGCAACCTGTGATTTTTTTTGGCATTATAGTATGATATCAAACTATGCTAGGCAAGACAAAAACTAAATTCAAGGAGAGGACAATGAAAGTATTAGGATTAGTCGGCAGCCCAAGAAAGAACGGCAACACAGAGGTAATGGTAAAGGCGGCGCTTAAAGGGGCCAAGGACTCCGGCGCGGAAACAAGCATCATAAATATCCCGCAGTTAAATATCAGCGGGTGCAAGGCATGCATGTACTGCCGGACTCACGACGGCTGTGCCGTAAAAGACGATATGCAGAAGATATATAAGGAGATCGAGACATCGGACGCCGTTGTTATAGGTTTTCCCGTTTACATGCTCAGCATGAACGCCCAGAACAAAAACCGTGCTTGACAGGTTCTACCCGTACCTCAATAACGATTTTACGTCAAAGGTCAACAAAAAAACGCTCGTGGCGGTGACACAGGGAATGGCCGACAAAAAAGTATTTCTTAAAAACCTCGAGTGCGCGAAAGAAGCGCTTAACATGCTCGGTTTTCCCGTAACGGAAGTAGTTATTGAAGGCAACGGGAACGTCCCCGGTGCTCACGCGAAAAACGGGGAGCTTATAAAAGAACTTGAAAAAGCTGGTTCGGCGCTGGCCTCTGCCTAAGCCGCAAATTATCAGCCCGTCCCGGCTATGGAGCTGGGACGGGAGGAAGGATAGGGTAATTGAGAAATAATTTGCTATAATATTCCCTGAGGATGAATTTGTATCATCGGGGTCAGTGCGGTGGGACGGCTAATAAAAACTTATTCCAAATACTGAACGGCTATACTGCTCTCGCGGTGTGGCTTTTTTTATTTTATCACTAATTTTACGCACAGTTACCCTCTCTTTTTGATAAAGAGAGGGCAGGGTGAGTTTGGAGATACAGCGGTTTTGGCTAACATCACTATTTCTCAAAAGAATAAATAAACATGGATATCTGGAAGAAGAATTTAACAGTTTGCTGGTTCGGCATGTTCATCACCTCTATCGGGATGAGCCAGCTTGCCCCTATACTGCCGCTTTACATTAAGATGCTCGGCGTGGCGGACTCCGCCTCCATCGCACGCCTTTCGGGCATCGCTTTCGGCGCTACCTTTATACTCTCTGCGGTATTCTCACCGGTCTGGGGCCACGCCGCGGATACTTTCGGGCGCAAGCCCATGCTTCTGCGGGCAAGCCTCGGTATGGCGCTCGTTATCTTTTCAATGGGGTTTGCGCAGAACGTGCATCAGTTGATCGTGCTCCGGCTGCTGCAGGGTGTCATCACGGGCTACAGCACAGCCTGCATAACTTTGATAGCTACCCAGGTGCCGATGGAAAACGCGGGCTGGGCGCTGGGCACGCTTAGCACAGCCTCCATCGCAGGTTCCCTGCTCGGCCCTTTGCTTGGCGGCTTTCTGGCGGAAACCGCGGGCCTTCGGAGCATATTCTGGATAACCGGCGCGCTGATGATAGCCGTCTTTGCCGCTACCCTCTTGCGGGTGGAAGAACATTTTGTCCGAACCGGCCGGAAAGCCCCTGGCATAAGAGAGATATGGCGGCAGGTGCCGGATACGGGACTGCTTTTCATAGTCTTTACGTCTACGTTCATGGTGTCGGTGGCTCTCTGCACAATCGAGCCCATAATCACTATTTATATCTCTCAGCTCTCCAAAACCGGAGCTCACGTCGCGCTCATGTCGGGGATGGTTTTCGCGGCTTCCGGCCTGTCCAGCGTTCTGGCCGCCCCGCGCCTGGGAAAGCTTACCGACAGGATCGGGCCACAAAAAGTGACGCTCGTGGCGCTGGCCGCCGCGGGAGTGCTGCTCGTACCTCAGGCTTTCGTGCATAATCCCTGGCAGCTCATGGGCCTTCGCTTCCTATTGGGCCTCGCTACCGCCGGGCTGATGCCTGCGCTCAATGCCATGGTAAAACACGCCGTGCCGGAGTCTATCACCGGCAGGGTATTCGGCTTCAATATATCGGGCCAATACTTAGGTATTTTCGCGGGTTCGGTTCTGGGAGGACAGGTGGCGGCCTTGTTCGGGATACGCTCAGTATTCTTTGTTACCAGCGGACTTTTGCTGCTGAACGCCGCATGGGTTTTCCGAATGCTTTACGGGCGCCCCGCTGTGACGGGGGCAAACCGCAAGCGGGAGCTCGAAGACCTTGAAGAAGATAAGATAGCGGCAACGCTCGGTGATTCCCAGACGCCTTGACAAGCTGGCGGCGGGCTCGAAGGCATTTTATAAACAGAAAGGACAAAATTAAGTGATCGAAAAGGCTTTAAGGGACTCGGCCTTGCGGGCAGGAGCTGATATTATAGGTTTCGCCGATGTTCGAGGTGTGCGGGGCGCGGGTAAATTTCAGCGTGCAGTATCGCTTGGCATCGCTTACGCCGCTGGCGTGGTCGCCGCGCTGCATAAGGACCCTGCTCGGTTCCACTGGCATCTTGCTGAAACCAGGGAACAGATACATTCGGTCATAGCCCGGGTGGAACAAGTGCTTCTTAGCCGGGGCTTTCGCACGTTTTCGCCCGCTGTTTCAAGCCAGCGTAGAGTACTTACCGCTGACTTTTCACACAAAATAGCCGCTACCCGTGCGGGCTTAGGGTGGTCGGTAGGAACTGCCTTTTTGTTTCAGACGATTACGGCTGCGGCATACGGATCGCTACTGTTCTTACCGATGCCCCGCTGAAGCCGGGTATACCAGTAACCGAAAGCCGGTGCGGCGGTTGCATGCTTTGTGTGCACGTGTGCCCGTACGGCGCACTTCGCGGAGGTACATGGTCACCAGGCTGCGAACGCACAACGTTGATAGATGCTTTCACGTGCAGCGGCGAGCGAACGAAATTAAAGAAAATACTTGGTTTCAAACACCCTTGTGGATTGTGTATGCAGGTATGCCCAAAGGGAAAAAGCAGGCTAAAGTAACACCAAATATTTGTATTGGTACTGATCAAGCTCGTAAAATAAATACAATAGATAAAATAAAGAATCGTTGAAGCGTTTCCTTCCATTAATGTGGTAAAGGAGCAGAAGAAGACCGGTTGAGACAAACGATAAATATATCAAGAAGTTGAAAAATGTGGTTAGGCAAGAATCAAGACCTGACCCCATATCCCAAAGGAGGAATAACATGCGTATTGTTCATTGTTTTATTGTGGTTGTGGCGCTTATGGCCGCCGGACAGTTGTTCGCGGCGGGGCTTCAAACAGGTCAGGCTAAAGAGGGGGCGCAAGTGACACCCCAAAAGAAAGCTCTGGTAGTTTTTTACAGCCGTACCGGCAACACCAAAAAAGTCGCCGCGGATATTGCCGCGGCTCTTAACGCGGATGTTGAACAACTTGTCGATAAAAAAGACCGCAGCGGCGTCATGGGTTGGATAAAGTCCGGCAAAGACGCCTCGCAGGAGAAACTGGCGGATATAGAAACGGTAAAGTATGACCCTTCAAAATACGAAATGGTAATACTGGGCACGCCTATTTGGGCCGGGAACATGACGCCTGCTATCAGAACCTACATAACCAACAACAAACAATCGTTCAAAAGTATATCCGTTTTCACGACATCCGGCGGCAGCAAGCCTGATAAAACAATTAAAAAGATAGAAACCCTTGCCGGCAAAAAAGCCGTTTCCGCAGGCGGTTTTTTCGCGGGAGAGATAAAGAACAAAGACCCCAAGGCTTACCAGGAAAAGCTTGAAGCCTTCCTTAAAGGGCTGCAGTATTATTGATTCAAAGAGCGGAAATAAGTAATATGCGGAATAAGCGGGGCGTGGTATGGAGGTAATATGAAGGCTGTAATATATTATTTTTCGGGAACGGGGAATTCGCTTAAGGTGGCTAAGGATATCGCCGCCGGGCTTGGAGACACTGAAATTATTTCTATAGGCGAGGCTATTAAGAAAGACGGCGAGCCGGCGCCGATAAGGTTGGTTTTGTGTTCCCGGTTTACATGTGCGGTGTGCCTTTGCTTGTCGTCGAGTTTATAAAAAAGCTTCAGGGCCTGAAAGGGAAATATGTATTTTCTGTAGTTACCCACGGCGGAAGCCCCGGGGCGACTAACGCGCAGTTTAAAGGCCTGTTAAAGCAAAGCGGCGGGGTTTTAAGCGCCGGTTTCGTAGTCAATATGCCGGGAAATTATGTAGTGATGTACGGCGCGAAACCGCCGCAGGCGCAGGCGAAGCTGTTTGAGAACGCGAAAGCCAAAATAGCCGAAATAGTCCGTGTGGTAAAGAATAATGAAAGCGGCATACTCGAAAAAAGCAATATATTTATAAATATGTTGTCAGGTATGCTTTATAAAACATCGATGCCCAGGATACACGGGATGGACGCTAAATTCTGGGCACAGGATACCTGCAACGCCTGCGGCATATGCGCGAAGATCTGCCCCGTGGAAAACATATCTATCGAGAACAGAAAACCCGTCTGGCGCCACAAGTGCGAGCAATGCATGGCCTGCATCCAGTGGTGCCCCATGACGGCGATCCAATACGGCAAAAACACAGTCGGCAGATCAAGGTATCACAACCCGGATATTAAATTACAAGAGTTGATGAGATAGTTGGGAAAGTATTTCTAGAACAAGAGGCAAGATCTGGCCTCATTGCGGGCAAAGAGAGGATAACTAATGATTGATAAAGAGAGATTGGACTCATTGCGAAAAGAAATAAAATTAATATTGTATGATACTCTCGATTTAATAACGCTCGTTGAATTTGATAAGAGATTTAGAGGTTCTGTTAAAACACCGCGGCCTATTAATATCTTTACTCAGGTAATAAGTTATAATTCGACAGTTGCTATGGTATTATCGCTCTGTCGCCATATTGATGAAAATAAAGAAAGTGTTTCGCTTGTAAATTTCTTGAATAAATCAATAAATTTATCTAGTAAACCCGAAGAAAGTATATTTAATCTTAGACAATTCTGTAAGGAATGGAATAGGTTCGCAACGGGGGTTGTTAACAGCTCCGACGATGTAAGTGATCAAAACAAAGCTGCTGAAATTGATTGGAAAGAGTATATTAGCAAAGATGATTACATTAGTATCAAGGCTATAAAAGCCGATATAGCTAAGTTGATGGAAGTTACGCAAAAGCCGAAAGTGTACCGAAATAAGAGATTTGGGCATCTTGATAAAAACCACTACAAACACATAGACGAAAACCCCATGATTTATAGGGAATTGTACAGCGCAGCTGACTCTATTAAAAATATTGTTGACAAATATTATCGCGTTTTACATTTAAACCCAATTAGCGGTTTTTTGGTAGACGATTTCACAACGCATGCACCGATTTCAATAATCTTTTAAACTTAATTTATTTTTCAGTCATGTTCTGTAAATTGACTCAAAGTTGGAGTCGGGGATTCAAAATGAAGAGCGCGGGGCCACCGACGAGCTTTTGCAGGAAATAAATGATAGAAGAGGCCGATTGAGAAAAAGGATGTTGATTGAAAAGAGTAAATAACGATTAAGAGGCAATATGGGCGTAAAAATTAAGTTGAACGATTATTGTCCTGGAAAAAGGGATTATAGTACATTTATTAATTATCTCGCCACACATTCTAAATACAATTTTAAACAAATAGGAGATGAGCTTGAATTTTATCAGAAAAAGTCAACAGAAATATATTTTGAATTATTACAGATAAGTGAAGGTAGCAATATCATTGAAAATAGCATTGAGGCATTAAAGAAGTGGCTAAGAGAATATAAATTTACATATCCATCTATAATTAATGATAAAGACTTAAATAGATTTGGTTCATTGGTAGCAGAAAAGAAAGAATATAAAGATAAATTGGCTCTTTTCACTCAATATCTATTTAGGTCAGGAAATGATCAGATTGATAAAGTAATTAATATGATTAATCCGGAATTCGTTAAAATGTTTCGGAATGGACGAATATATTTTCTTAAGGTGCATGAAGAAGTAAACCTAAACATGAGTGCGATGAGGATTCTGTTCGCTTCTAGAGAGATACCAGAAGTGTTGACTAATGATAGAAATAAATTTGAAGGTATTAAAACACTTCATTCTCTTGATTGTCAGGTAGAGTTGGGAGGTTCGACAACATTGAACCCATTTTTTGGATTATTCCCTCCATATCTTACAGGCATATCTTCTGAAAGAGTTGGAGGGGCTTTCATACTGTTATTTGATAAACCAACAGAATATACTGAGCCTTTTCCTGGGCGAATTCAAGATATTATTCGTAAAGACAGTACATTTTTTTCAGAGACATTCAAAACGCTCAAAGAACACGTAAAACAAATTGAGAAAATACAATGGGATATAAAAGATTTAGATTGCTTTTTGCATGATTATGTAGGCGGAATGAATAGGTTATATCAATATCTTCTAGAACCTACAAATTATGAAGATATAAAGAATAGACCATATCTAGATGTATTAGCATGGCACTTTGATAATCTAACTATAAGAAGAATAGCACATGAAACACTTTTAATTGAAACAGAATTCTTTAATCACTTTATAAAACGTACTATGCTGTTTTCAATGATTGATCAATTGTCTTCTATTATTCATAAACATTCGAAATCATCAATTACATCAGATGGTGAAGCTTTCAAGGAATACTTCAAAGAGCGTTGCCTTAAAAATATATCGTTTCTTTGTGGAAAATATCCTTCTCCGTTTAATAATTTCTTTAGAAATAGATGTAATGATACTATTAAAGAGTTGTATAAAACTATCCAGGAAGGGATATTTGTATCTGGTAGACTAGTAGGTAGAAGTGTTATTTTAAAAGGAACGAAATCAAAACAGGTAGATTTTGAAGAATATGTAACAGGTTTCATAAGGGGCATAAGAAATACTCATCATGGGTATAATATAGAAAAACCTGAATATTTAACTATCCATGATGGAAATATTACTAACAAAATATCATCCCTGGCGATATTTACTTGGCTTGCTCTGTTAAGGAACCCATCAGCTGTTCTTGAAGGGAAATATTTAACAGAAGATCTCAGCAAAAAGATATAGGGAATATGGGCGAAATGAAGAAATGTTATCAATCTTGAGTTGTTTAAAAATATAAATAGGGACGGTTCTAATTAATTTGACATAATTTTAAAACTGACAATGCCGGAGTTGGAGATTCAAAAGGAAGAACTCGTAGCTAGCGTTCCGTTAAAGTTTCACTATTAACACTAACCTACAAATGATGTAATATGAACTATAAGTAAGGTTTGGTGTCAGTGAAGAAATAGGGAGGGACATAGTCAAAAGGAAGAGCGCAGGGCCCGAGGCGCTTAAAATTAAAGGCCCAATAAAAAATGAGGGAGGTTTTTTATGGCTGAGCCGGTTGTCAAGAAGGTTTCTTTGAAGAGCATTTTGGTGTCCAGGTATCAGACAAGGAAGGATTTTAATGAAACGGGTATTAAAGCCCTTGCGGAGTCAATTAAAGCCAATGGGCTAGAAGAACCACTGAAAGTTCGCGAGGTGCCGGTTCCGGCCACCCTGCCTGAGGGCATAGAGTTGTTTGAAGGCAAACTCTACGAGCTTATTGGCGGCGAGCGTAGGCTTCGGGCCTGCGGGATGGCCGGCCTTAGTATGGTAGACGTCCTGGTTATGACCTTTGATAGCGAGAAGCAGGCCAAAACAGCCTGTATGATAGACAACCTCAAGCAGAACCTGAATTTTTGGGAAGAGGCTGCTGATTACAAACAGCTTAAGGATGATGGCATGAGCCAGGAAGAAATAGCAGTAGCGGCAGAGAAAGCACCCAGTTATATAAGCGAATCTCTTAATATATTAGAATTGCCCGCATCCATTATAGAAAAGTTCTGCGGGCAGAACTTTTCCAGAACCCATGCAGTGGAACTTACCCGCCTGCCCAATGCCGAGCTTCAGGAAAAGGCATTTAACATTATAATTTCAAAAAATTTAACCAGAGACGCTACCCGGAAGCTGGTTGACACTATGTTGGCCGACCCATCAAAGACGGCTGAAGAAGCACACAAGGCTCAGGTTGCCAGGCCGAAGGGCGTCAAGTGCACCAAGTCAGGCAAGGGAATAAAGATAGAAGCCTACTTCCCAGAAGACACCCCGGATGATGTAATAACCAAGGCCGTATTAGACGCTCGCCAGAAGTTTAGGGAAGAACAGAACCAGCCCAAGCCTCCCAAACCCAACCTCAAAGCCCAAAAGAAGGAAGCCGCGGCCAAAATAGCCACTGTTCAGAAACTTTTAAAGTCCGCTCAAGCCCATATCAGTAATTTAAAAAAGGCGGGCAAAGACACATCTGCCTGCCTGAAAGAAATATCAGACTTAAAGGCCGAGCTTCAGGCATTACATCCTGCCAGCAAATCTGGCTCCAAGAAGAACGAGATTGCTTCACCTCCGGTTCGCAAAGACAATACTGAGACCGTCATTGCTGGCCCTGCCCCATCAATGCCTGCCGAAGAGGCAGGGGCAGGCAAGCAAAGCCCAAGAACTGATAATGGTGCGGCAGCGGAAGTTGAAGAACAGAAAAGGAAAATGCTTGAGCTGATAAACAGCGGGCGGATGTCCCCCGCGGATATGGCAAGCATAAAGGCGCAGTATGAAACCTTCATCCCACAAACCCAGCAGGAGCTGCTCAAACCGGGTATTGATGAAGCCAAAAGCCGCCTATCTCAAAGCATGGATACAGATGATGCAGGAAGTAATTGAAGCGATCAAACTTAAATTATAAAAAGGAAGATTTTGATAATTAACATTCTTTTGCTTATCGCGGGGCTTGGGCTGATACTTCTGGCCACCGAGGGGTTTACGAACGGCGTTGAAGCGGCGGGGAGGAGGTTCTCGTTCTCGCAGGCTGTCGTGGGGAGCATACTCGCGGCGGTGGGGACGGCCCTGCCGGAAACCATTTTGCCTGTAGTCGCGATAATCTTCGGCGGCAAGGGGGCGGGAAAAGCCATAGGGACGGGCGCGATACTCGGGGCGCCGTTCATGCTTTCAACTCTCGCGTTTTTCCTTGTGGGGCTCACGGCTCTTATAACTTTTATCTGCAAGAGGAGAGAATTCGAGATAAATATTGAGGCGGGGTCCGCCGCCAGGGACCTTACATTTTTTATAGCGATGTACTCGGCCGCTGTGTTCATTCCGATGATTGCCGGTAAAGCGGCGCAGTTACCGCTTGCGGTATTGCTTATAGCGGGTTACGCGGTGTATGTGCAAAGGACAGTCAACGGAGAGAGCGCTGAGATAGAGCATCCCGAGGGCTTGCACCTGAACACATTTTTTGCGAAGATCCGGTTTATTAAGAGCGCTTCGCCGGGCACTTTTCTTATCGCGGCGCAGGTGGCGGCGGCGCTTGTGATAATGGTTTACGGCGCGCAGGTGTTCGTAAAAGGCCTTGAGGCCGTGTCAACGCGGTTCGGCCTCAACCCTTTGCTGTTCGCGCTCGTGCTCGCGCCCATCGCGACCGAACTGCCCGAAAAGTTCAACAGCGTTTCGTGGACGCTGAAAGGCAAAGACGGCCTCGCGTTCGGCAACATCACCGGCGCGATGGTGTTCCAGTCCACGTTCCCGGTTTCGATCGGTTTGTTGTTTACTGACTGGCACATAGCCGGCATGGCGCTTTTTTCCGCGGTGATAGCTCTTGCCTGCGCCTTGATAATTTTGATAGAACTTAAGATACGCGAACGGGTCTCGCCCGTGACGCTGATATTTTGCGGGTCGTTCTATGTTGTTTATATTTGTGTTTTGCTGTTTGCCCATTGAAATGAAGTAGTTAAAGTGTGAAACGTAAGTTGATATAGTCAAAATGGTTAATAAATTCGCTCAAGGGCAGAAAGCAGAAAAATAATCTTCCCCTCATTTGTAAAGAGGGGATCGAGGGGAGTTAGAAAAGTGAGACACAAGAAAGCATCGAAGAACTCCCCCCGCCCCTCTTTGAACTAAAGAGGGGTGTAAACGTCTCAACTGCACAGGCAGACGGAAGATACTGGAAATGGAAAACATAGAGATAACAAAGGCCGGGCTCGTCGACCTCGCCGAGATACTGGAACTGCAGAAACTTTGCTATCAGGAGAACGCGCGGCGCTATAACGATTTTAAGATGCAGCCGCTCACTCAGACGTTGAAAGAGGTGGAGGCCGAGTTTGTCCGCGGCGTTATTCTAAAAGCTGTCGACGGCGATAAAATTATAGGCAGTGTGAGGGCTTACGAAGACGGCGGCGCCTGCCACATTGGAAAAGTTATAGTCCATCCGGAATACCAAAACAGAGGCATTGGAAAGCGGCTGATGGGTGAGATAGAAAAATATTTCCCGAACGTTTTGAAGTACGAGCTTTTTACCGGATATAAGGACGAAAAAAATATCTGCCTCTACAGCAAGCTTGGGTACAAGGTAACAGGAACGTACGCGGAAGTTTACGGAATTAAGATGATATTTATGGAAAAAATGGTAAAATAGCGTATGTGTGTCTAAATTGAACATATTTTATGTCGATACTAAATTCTGGATTTGAATTTTAAAAAGATGGTCATTCCCGAAATTCTTTATCGGGAATCCACAACCAAAACAATGTTAATGCTTTAAGTTCTAACGACATAAGAGAATCATTTTTGGAAATGGATACCCGATAAAATAATTCGGGTATGACACTAAAAGGGTTAATTTGGACACTTATGAAAATACTGATCTACTGAATCAGGCAGTGTCACAACTGATTAAAATCTCTTTCTTTGTCATTTCGATCCGCCGAAGAGGCGGGGAGAAATCTTTTGTAAAGCAAAACCGAGATCTCTCATTCGCCTATGGCGGATTCGAGATGACAACATGAGAGTCGCGATACAATCTGAATATTTCGGAGGAACAAAATGTTCATCGGGCATTACGCGGTGGGGTTCGGGGCGAAGAAGCTGGCGCCGGAGGCGTCGGCGGGTACGCTGGTGTTCGCGGCGTTGTTCATGGACGTTGTTCTGGAATATTCTCGTGTTCTTTAATATAGAGCATTTCCGGGTTGTACCGGGCATAACTAAGGTGAACCCTTTAGACCTTTACGATTTTCCGTATTCGCACAGCCTCGTTTTCTCTTTGATATGGGCGGCAGTGTTCGGGCTGGTTTATTTTGCTTTAAGACGGAATTACAGGGGTTCGCTTGTCGTAGCTGCGTGTGTTTTCAGCCACTGGGCGCTGGACCTCATCGTGCACAAGCCTGACCTCGCGCTCGCGCCGGGCTCAAAACTTTTATTTGGGCTGGGGCTTTGGAACAACTACATGGCAAGCCTGACTCTTGAAGGAGTCATTTACGTTCTTGGGATATACTATTATACCCGGGCTACAGCCGCGAAAGACAAGGCAGGTTTTTACGGTTTTTGGTCATTGGTGGTGTTCCTTCCGGCCATGTGGGTATTGAGCCTTTTTAACGCACCGCCGCCGAACGTTCGCGCGCTCGCGCTGAGCGGTTTTTTTGGCACGGCGTTGACAGTTGCCTGGGCGTGGTGGGCCGATAGTCACAGGGCGGCGAGAACGGCGCAGGTTTTCACAGTGAGGAAATCAAATGACCAGGCCTAGAGTCGCGGAAACCAGGGACGGCATCCAGCGTGCGCCTGACGTAGAAGCCTACGACAAGTTCCAAAGAAAAATGAGGGACAGGCGCCTCATCGAAACGGACGCGATAATAAAGTCGGGGATAATTTACGGCGCCGCTCTTGAGATAGGCCCCGGGCCGGGGTACGTCGGCCTTGAGTGGCTGAAAAAAACGAAAAGCAGCAGTTTGATAGGCGTGGAAATAAGCCCGGCCATGATAGTTGTGGCGGGGAAGAACGCGGCGGAGTACGGTTTATCCGACAGGGCGAAATATGTCATTTACAACGCGGTGGACGGTTTGCCTTTTCCGGACGGCTCGTTCGACGTGGTTTTCGCTACGGGCTCTCTGCACGAGTGGGAAAAACCTGAGAACATATTCGATGAGATATACCGCGTGCTTAAAACCGGCGGAAGGTATTTTGTAAGCGACCTGCGCAGGGACATCAGCCTGCCCGCGAAGTGGCTTATGCTGGCGCTCTGTCCGCGGGATATGCGGCAAGGGTTTATGTCATCACTGGGCGCCGCGTACACCTCCGGCGAGATAAGCAAGATATTGAGCGCCACAAAACTTTCCGGCTGCGAAGTAAAAAATGATATGATGGGGTTGACGATATCCGGAGTTAAAGCGCGGGTTTGAAATGTCTTTGCGAGCCCGCCAAAGGCGTGCGCGGCAATCAGGCTCAATTTTGAACATTCATGGGGGCAAATATGAAACGGCACAAATTATTAGCTGTATTTCTTTTGATAGTTCTCCAGTTTATGTTGTTCCGCCATTTCTGGATGACGCAGGCCGGGGCGTTCCTTGTGTACCAGGACAAGATAGAGCCGGCGGACGCGATACTGGTGCTTGGGGGCGGCGAAAGGGAGCGGGTCACGCAGGGGATCGAGCTCGCAAAAAACAAGTACGCGAGCTGGATGATGTTCACGGGCGAGTACCACATGCCGGTCTACGGAGCGCCCACACACTGGGCGGACGAGGCCTCGAAGCTCGCAGTTTCCAAGGGGCTCGACAAAGACAAGATGATACCTATATATAACTCGGACAGCACGCGCAGCGACGCCACTCTGTCGAAAACTATATGTATCGAAAAACATTTCAGGTCGCTCATCGTGGTCAGCGAGCCATACCACTTGAAGCGCGCGCACTTTATTTTCAACAAGGTCTACAGGGGCTCGGGTATAAAGATAATGATATACCCGGTGCAGAAAAGCTGGTACAGGCCAAACGCCTGGTGGAAGGTCAAACCAGGCTTCTGGGCCGTCGATATGGAATACCAAAAGATGCTGTTCTATCTGTTGAAAGGGTATCTAATATAGTGCCGGTCCGTGCGCCTGTCATCTCGAGCCCGCCGAAGGCGGATAGACTCCGCGAGAGATCTTCGTAAGGAAAGATTTCTCTCCCGACGCGGCGGGATCGAAATGACAAATAACCGTTGTTCCGCGCGCTGTGACATATTGTCTCACGGCAAAATATATAGTATTATGCTTTGTGTATTTTACTCATACTAAACTTGAGTATTCCCCCGGGACGGCGGGGTTACCGAATTTATCTTCTCCCCTGGTGGGCAAGATTTTGGGCCTTGAGGGGCAAAAAGCAGGCCCCGAAAAGGAAGAAGGTTAGGATGAGGGGGCTAAGTAGACAGGATCTATCAAGGCGCACCCTCACCTCAATCCTCTCCCGTGAAGGGAGAGGAACGTACGAGTTGAGATAAGATTTTAATATTTGATACCGCGCTGCTTGCTGTGCGGAAGTTCATCTAAGGAGTTTAACATGGGAATATTTCATGCGGCGGTGTTGGGGATAGTTCAGGGGCTCTCCGAGTTCCTGCCGGTAAGCAGTTCAGCCCACCTTATAATCATACCGTGGTTCGCCGGCTGGGAAGACCCCGGCGCGACGTTCGATGTGGCGCTCCATATGGGGACGCTTGCCGCGCTTCTGGCGTTCTTCTGGCGCGACTGGGTGAAGATACTCACCGAGTGGAACAAACCGATGCTCTGGTTCATAGTGATAGCGAGCATACCCGGCGCGGTGTTCGGCTACAAGTATGAAAAATATTTTGACACGGTGTTCCACGCGCCGCTAATCATAGGAGTGTTCATGATGGTCATGGGCGCGGTCATGGGCCTGGCGGAAAAGTTCGGAAAGAAGCTCGAGGATATGGACTCGATGACCTGGGGCAAATCGCTCTTTATAGGATGCGCGCAGGTGCTGGCGCTTATGCCGGGGGTGTCGCGTTCCGGCATAACCATGACGGCGGGCGTGGCTTCCGGGTTCAAGCGGGAGTCGGCGGCGAAGTTCTCTTTTCTGCTCGCGACGCCGATAACGGCCGGGGCGGGGCTTCTTAAGCTCATGCACATAGTCCACCACGGACTTCCTAAATCAGAACGTACAGCCGTTCGCGGTCGGGATACTCCTGTCGGCCATAGTCGGCTTTCTCGCGATAAAGTACCTTCTACGCTACCTTCAGCAGCACACGCTCTATATCTTCGTTTGGTACAGGCTGGCTATGGGCGCAGCCGTATTGGCAGTTTATTACCTCAGATAAAACTAAATTGAGACCGTTGAAAAAGTCCTCAACGGCCTTGATTACGATGATTAACAACTGCGATTACGGCGATTAAAAGCTTTAAATCACCGTAATCTTCTTTTTTGGATCACTGTAATCAGAGATTATTGGTGTTTTTCAATAATCTCAAATTAAACTTTTTAAGGAGAAGCTCCCGGCGCTTACGCGCCCGGAGCTTCTTCTGTTTTGTACAAACTAAATATTTTTCCGCGGCTGGAACTATTTGAAGGGACAGGGTGTCTAATTGTTAGCTGGAAAAAACGCGCGAGGCGCCGGTCAAACGGCAGCGCGGAGCAAAGGAGAGCAAAATGTGTATTATGATGCCGGTCGTAGCAGCAGTTGTATTGGTTTTCATGGGTTATTTAGCTTTGTGGACAGCGGGACAGAACGGCGTTGACGCCGGTGTGTCCAAGTTCGGCAAGATACTTGCGATAATCATTTTTGTTTTCGCGGGGCTGGCTTTAGTTTCAGGTGTTGCGATGAGGCACCATTTCAAATGTCATCGCATGCAGGGAGAAATGGGGATGCACCCCACGGCTTTTATGCACGGCCAGATGGGCTGCCCGATGTGCCGGCACAGTGAAAATGGGAACGATGGATGAAAAATGCCAGATGGGCGCTCCAGCCGCCATGCCCGCGCCGCAGGAAGGTAAAACCAAAAAGTAATTTGACGGCATAATCTAAATATATATATTAATCTCCGGAGCACTCGTGTGACCTCTCTCTCTCAGCTCCGGAGATTTTTTTTGCCTGATCCGGACAGCAGCCAGCGGCGACCTCTCCGGCTCAAGAGAACTGTGTCATAACTCTTATGTTGTCATCTCGAGCCCGCCGAAGGCGGATGGACTCCGCGAGAGATCTTGATGTTTGACGAAATAAAGATTTCTCTCCCGCCCAAGCGGGATCGAAATGACAAAAAAGGGTATTTCAAGTAGTTGCGAAACAGTCTGTTTAAGGATTGACCAATTATTCCAAAATTAGTAAAACTATTTGGAGGACTATTACGGCAGGGGTGTCAAATGAACCGAAAAACTTCTATCAAAAACACAAAGGTGGACATCTCCAACCTTCAAGCGATAAAACTTCCGAAGCCTAAGGACGAAGGCCGCAAAACCGTTATGGCTGCGCTTCGTAAAAGAAGCACTGCCCGCGAGATCAGCGCCAGAAAGATACCTTTACAGGTTCTTTCAAACCTCCTGTGGTCGGCGTTCGGGATAAACAGGAAGAACGGCCCGTTCGGCACAGCGGGCAGGACGGCTGCCTCCGCCAGCAACTCGCAGGAGATAGGCCTCTATGTGGCCTTGCCCGAAGGGGTTTACCTCTATGAGGCAATTTCTCACAGCCTCGAGCCTATTGTGGAAGGCGACCTGCGCGCGTTGGCCATAGGCCGCGGACAGGGCGGAGCAGGAGCTAACGCTCCGGTGCGTATCATTTACGTCGTTGACATCGACAAATTTAAGAAGGCCGGGTTCCAGGAGCCGGGGCTTTACGACCCGGAGACCCAGAAAGCTTATTACTACGCTGACACCGGCCTCATCGCGGGCAACGCCTCGGTTTATGCCGCGTCGGAAGGCATGACGGCGTGGTTCCATAACTGCCAGAGGGACGCGCTCGCGGAGAAGCTCGGCCTCAGGCCCAGCCAGCGCGCTCTTTTCGCACAGACGTTCGGCTGGCCGTCGCACAATTGATACAAACATTTTGCAACTAAAATTTGTCCCGCCTTCAATTCCCACCAGCTAATCTTAATGACTTAATTCAAGACACCTATCTTTAGCAAGCACGGTAGTTACAGGTCAATTGTGCCCAGGCGCAATTGACCTGTTCCAGTTTAACCCAAGAACTGTATTCCAGGCAGCCTGGCAGAATTGCCGGAAACAAGTCAGTATAAGGTGGCAAAATGGCATCAAATAACCAAAATATAAGTGTTATGATGCTAAATGAACAATGAAATATCCACTAATTATCATACAGAAAAAGAGAAGTGTGGCGAAGTCAATGGAGCTGACAGGATCCTCTTCGTTGAAGACAACGGTAAACAATACTTTGTGTTAGAAAAAGGAGTTATCCATGAAAAAGATGATATGGTCAATACGTAACACAATACTGTCATTGATAATGGTTACGGCGGCTATGGGCTCTTTGTTTGCCGATATAATATATCTCAATGACGGGCAGGCTTTAAGAGGCAGAGTGATCTCTCAGAACAACGAAACGGTCATAATTGAAACGAACTCTGGGCAGGAAACAATTGAAGCGGGACAGATAAACAGGATAGAGTTTTCCCGTTCGCGCTACGGCGGAGGGGACGGCTCAACCCGGGGTTACAGAAGTGAGCGCCGGCTGAAGCAGGCGGAACTTATATTCAAGCTTGGGTCGGATTTTGGCGGGCAGTTAGATATATATAACGGAAGCTATTATCAGGGTAACTTCGGCACGACACTGTTGTCAGGCGCCAGCGATACTACCAGCGCCTTGACGCTGACTACTGAATACCTGGGTTATGTCACCAATCAAGTGGGGCTTGGCATAGGGTTAACCGAACAATTACCGCGCAAGCAGACAAGTCAAGACGGATATTTTAGTTTCGCTCCGCTTTACGTTTTGATAAGGGTAAGGACAATTCCCGACGAAAGGTACTATTATAAATATTTAACCGCGCATCTGGGCGGAAATACGTTCTCGGCAGACAATAATTTCGCGGGGGACAACGCTTCCTTTGGCGGAGGGCTGTATTGGGCCGCAGGCGGGGGCATGGTATTTAATTTTTTACAGGTAGAACTTTTGTATACGGTAAATTACGGGAGCATCAGCCAGTCGGGTTTGATTTTAAACAACGCAACCGGAAATTACGATTCTTTCAGCAATTCGGCTGATGTGCGGTATTCTACTTTAAACCTAAGTTTCGGTATTGTTTTTTAACAAATGCCGGCCTGTTTGAACAAAAAATCGTCAAATAATGGGGCCGAATGAACACTGGGCCTCAGATATCCTGCCCGCAGCGGCTTTGGGATATTATACGGGTAAGAAGATAGAATCTATGTTTTTCCCGGTGATCTCCGGGGAAAATATTTCACTTTTATGTTACTACAGTTTTTAAAACCTGTTCGCGTCTTCTATATATTGTTAATTTGTACGCCGTTAACCGCAATTCTGACGGGATGCGGGGCGGTACACCCCTTATTGAACGGGGGAGGGCCTAAAACCAATTTTGGCCGGGATTTAACACAAAGCGCAAAAGTTATAGACGCTTTTAACACTTTTGTGTCTACCGGCGCCTGCAATAAAACAGCTAAACAGATGGCAGGCGGAGATCTGCTGAATGCGTATTATGGGAGCACGCGCAACCCTTATTTCCCGGACCTGGTCGTTGCTTACGCCTCAATAACCGGGGCGCCGGCCGTGGTGATCAATCTCAACGATAAACCTGTGCGGGTGCTGTCTAATGAATCCAACCTCTGGGTCCTTATTTTCTCCACCTTTGCGTTTAGCGGCCGATACGAAAAATATGACGACACAACAACGTATGTCGCCTGCGAAGGGTTGGCTTATCAGCAGAGCGGAGGCTTCGCGGATGTTATCGCTTCGGTGATTACTCAAAAACCCACGGGGAACATCCTTCCGGCCCAGCAGACCATTTCTATAAACGAAGCCCCGGTCAAGCGTTACCTGAGCCCGGCGCCTTTCAAATACGAGGCGAAGGGGAAGAATGACCTTTATCTTTACACATACAAGATAGACCTGGAAAAGGATTCTATATATAGGGTCAGCTTACTTCCTCAAGATGAGGATGTGACGGGTTATGAGTATCATTTTGCGAATATTGCCCTGTCGATGTTCGGCCTCGGCCTCGGCGTGGGTGCCTTGAATGGCTCCGGCCTGAACGCGTATGTATACTTTCATCTTTACGCATCACAACTGCTCACGCAAGTGCGCTGGGATAAATTTTTCACGTTTCACTGGAGCGCCCTTGCCACTAATAATGATGATTGGAAATGGAACCGGTGGCTCGCGCTCGTACTGGGAGTAAATCTCCAGCAGTCGTCCAGCGATATTATAGGGTTAAGGTTTGCCCCTTATACAAACGAATGGAAAGACAAATCAGCCGGGAGTTTTGGCCTGATCGTGGGCTCGAATTATGATTGGAACCAGCCTCTGGGGCAATGGCCGCTGTTTTTCGGTATAGACTATAAGCTGTAATTTTGTGCAGTACACCGAAGAATTTACGAATATAGCGATACGGAGAATACCGCAATGAAAACCGATAATGGACCGTCCAAGGCTTCAGAACCGAAACAGGGTTTAAAAACTGATACAAAGGATGACCTAAAAACCCTTCCCATGCCGGAACTGCAGGCAAAATTGGGGTCGTCGCCGGAAGGCTTAAGCCGGGCCGAGGTTCAGAAACGCCTCATTCAATACGGGCCCAACGAGATCGAAGAAAAGAAAACCAATCCTTTCCTGAAATTCCTTACCTATTTTTGGGGGCCTATACCTTGGATGATAGAGGCGGCCGTGATCCTTTCCGCGTTAGCCCGCCATTGGCCGGACTTTGTCATTATTCTGCTCCTGCTTTTGGCCAATGCCACAGTAGGGTTCTGGGAAGAACACGAGGCTGGCAACGCGATCGCCGCGTTGAAAGCTAAGATGTCGGTAAAGGCCCGGGTGCTGCGGGACGGAAAGTGGGTTAATCCGCCGGCGCGCGAGCTTGTGCCGGGCGACGTCATACGCCTGCGGCTGGGCGACATCGTTCCCGCGGACGCGCGGCTGTTTCCCGGCGACCCTGTGGAAGTGGATCAGTCCGCCTTGACAGGGGAGTCCCTGCCCGCCACGCGCAAACCGGGCGAGGCCGTGTTTTGCGGTTCTATAATTCGCCAGGGTGAGATCGACGCGATGGTCTATGCCACGGGAGTCAAGACATTCTTCGGCAAGACGGCCCAGCTGGTGCAGGAGGCGCACACAGTCAGCCACTTCCAGAAAGCGGTTTTGAAGATCGGCAATTACCTTATAATCCTCGCCTCGGCCCTGGTGGCAGTTATCGTCGCTTTCGCCATCCACCGCGGTGAGCCTATCCTTACCACTTTGCAATTCGCGCTGGTGCTGACCGTTGCCGCTATCCCCGTCTCCATGCCCACGGTGCTGTCTGTGACCATGGCGGTCGGCGCGCGTCTGCTTGCCAAAAAAGAGGCGGTCGTGAGCCGGCTGGTTGCCATAGAGGAGTTGGCCGGGGTGGATATATTGTGCGCGGACAAGACGGGCACCCTAACCCAGAACAAGCTGACGCTTGGCGAACCGTTCAGCGTGAACAATGTCCCGCCCGAGCAAGTTATTTTAAATGCTTCCCTTGCGTCGCGTGAAGACGATAACGACACCATAGACCTGGCGGTGCTGGCAGGGCTGAAAAATAAAGACATACTGAAGGGTTATCAGGTGTTGCATTTTCAGCCGTTCGACGCGGTGCATAAACGCACCGAAGCTTCTGTCAAAGCCGCGGATGGAACGACGTTCAAGGTAACCAAGGGCGCGCCGCAGGTGATCCTGGAGCTATCGGCTGATGCGGGGCAGGTTAAGAATGTCGTAGACAAAGCGGTCAACGAATTCGCGGGTCGGGGTTTTCGTTCATTGGGGGTGGCACGGGCCGAAGGCGACGGGCAATGGCGGTTTATCGGCGTGCTGCCGCTGTTCGACCCGCCGCGTGAAGACGCCGGCAACCATAGCGACGGCGCTTCAGATGGGAGTAAAGATCAAGATGGTTACAGGCGACCAGCTGGCTATCGCCCTGGAAACCGCAAAGAAACTCGGCATGGGCACTAACATTCTTGATGCCGCGGGCCTCGGCGACGCGAAACGGCAGGAAACCGCGCGATGTCCGAGTCCATCGAGAAGGCCGACGGTTTCGCGCAGGTGTTCCCCGAACACAAGTTCCACATAGTTGACATACTGCAAAAACTCGGGCACATGGTCGGCATGACCGGCGACGGGGTCAATGACGCGCCCGCGCTTAAGAAAGCCGACTGCGGCATAGCCGTTTCCGGCGCGACGGACGCTGCGCGCGCGGCGGCATCCATCGTGCTGATGATGCCCGGCCTGTCGGTGATAATTGACGCCATCAAAGAGAGCCGCAGGATCTTCCAGCGGATGCAGAGCTACGCGATCTACCGCATTACCGAGACGCTTAGCGTGCTGCTGCTCATGACACTATCGATACTAATATTTAACTTTTACCCGGTGACCGCGGTCATGATCGTCATGCTCGCGCTGCTTAACGACGGCGCGATACTGGCCATCGCCTATGACAACGTCCACTACTCGAACAAGCCCGAGGCATGGAACATGCGGCTGGTTCTGGGTATCGCCTCAGTGATCGGCACAATCGGAGTTTTGGATTCGTTCGGCCTGTTCTATCTTGGTGAGCGGGTCTTCCATCTCGACCGCGCGCTCATTCAGACGCTAATGTACTTGAAACTGTCCGTGTCGGGGCATTTCAAGATATTCCAAACACGCACGCGCGGGCCGTTCTGGTCAATCCGCCCCGCGCCGATCCTTCTGTTCGCGGTGTTCGGCACGCAGATCGCGGCAACGTTGATAGCCGTTTACGGCTTGTTCATACCGCCGATCGGCTGGAGCCGTGCTCTCATGGTGTGGGGTTACTCATCGGTGTGGTTCCTGTTCAACGACCGCGTGAAACTGCTCGCGTACCGGGTTATCGACCGTGGCAAAGCAAGGCCAGTCGGAAAAAACTTCGACAACCAAAGCCGATAAAAGGAGCCGTTTATGAAAAAGTTATTTGTACTTTTATTGATCTTAAGCATAGCGGGCATTTCAGGCTGTTGGTGGCGCCGTGATGGCTGGAGAGAGAGAGGATACGGCCGGGACGGCGGCCGTTGGGAAGAACGCCGTTAACTTGCCGGCCGTGCGAACTAAACCGTGATTGACTCTTTATTCCTTAATAGATAAAATATTTCTAAAGGCGGTAGAGAGGTGCTATTATGAGGTATAGAAAATTCGGAAAACTTGATTACCAGGTGTCGGCGCTCGGGTTCGGCTGTATGCCGGTGCCCGACGAAAGACAACAAGCCCATGAGCGGCGAGATAGATGAAGACGCGTCGGTGCGCCTCATACATTCCGCTATCGACCGCGGGGTAAATTATATTGACACGGCCTACCCTTACCATAACGGGCAAAGCGAGGTAGTAACCGGCAAAGCGCTCTTGGGCGGTTACCGCGAGAAAGTAAAGCTCGCGACGAAATCCCCCTTGTGGTTCATCGCCTCTCCCGGAGATTTCGATAAATTCCTGGATGAACAGTTAAAAAAACTGAAGACCGACCACATAGATTTTTACCTCATTCACGGTGTCGGCAAAGAGAGCTGGGAAAATAAAGTGCTCAAGTTCGGCCTGCTGGAAAAAGCGGAAAAGGCTATCGCGGACGGACGGATAAGGCACCTCGGGTTTTCGTTCCACGACGACGACGCGCGTTTAAACCCATCGTGGACGGTTACGACAAATGGGATTTCTGCCAGCTACAATACAACTATATGGACACAAACAACCAGGCCGGCACCGAGGGCCTGAACTACGCCGCGTCAAAAGGGCTGGCCGTCATAGTCATGGAGCCGCTGCTCGGCGGAAGGCTCGGCAACCCGCCCGCGGACGTGCGCAAGATTTTCGAGGGTTACTCCGTAAAACGGACGCCGGCGCAGTGGGCCCTCCAGTGGGTGTGGAACCAGCCGGGGGTGAGCATGCTGCTCAGCGGCATGAACAGGATGGAACAGCTTGACGAAAATATCGGCGCGGCCGATTCGCTCAGCACCCTGCCGCTCTCCCCGGAAGACATGAAGCTTTTTGAAAAAGTGCGCTCAGAGTTCCTAAAGAGGGCATCCGTTCCGTGCACGAAGTGCGGTTACTGTATGCCGTGCCCGCAGGGTGTAGACATACCGGGCATAATCGAGCTTTACAACAACGGCATTATATACAACGATATGGGCTCCTCAAAGTTCATATACGGAAGGTTCTTTCCCGAGGGCGAGCGCGCAAGCGCCTGCATACAGTGCAAAATGTGCGAGGAAAAGTGCCCTCAGGGCATAGAGATAAGCAAGCTAATGCCGGAGATCGACGAAAAACTTAAATGACCTTGTGTTCAATGAGCCTCTGATCTGCAAGCAGGGCGGCATCAAATGATTGTCTTCGCGAGGTCATCGCAGATGACCGTGGCGATCTCGATGTTCGCTTTCAAAATTGTTTTGAGATTGCTTCGCTTCGCTCGCAAAGACGACCCACGATTAGAATATCTATTGGAAGTACCCTTTAGGGCACAACCAACAAAGGTGACCGCCCAGAAAGTCGAAGATCCACCGGGTATATTGGCGGGCTGGGTGGAATACGCAAATTAATAGGAGATAAGAATGGAACCTAAAGGCAAAGTAGCTATAGTGACCGGAGCCTCTTACGGTATAGGCCTTGAGACCGCCAGGCTTCTGGCGAAAATGGGCGCGAAAGTGGCGCTCGTGGCGAGGTCAAAAGACAAGCTCGAAGAGCTCTCTAAAGAACTGCCCGGCTCGGCCGTGTTCCAGACGGATATGTCGGATGAGAATGCCGTTAAAAACATGGTAGCGAAAGTTGACGAGAAGTTCTGCGGGATAGACATACTTGTCAACAACGCCGGCCGCGGCGATAATTCTTCAGTGGAGTCTATAGACCTGACGGAATACCGCAAACTGCTTGACCTAAACGTAGTCGGCCCGCTCGCCGCCATGCAGGCGGTTATACCGGTTATGAGAAAACGCGGAGGCGGGTCCATCGTTAACATAAGCTCCGGCACGGCGCTCATGTACAGGCCCGAGCTTGGCGGGTACTCGTCCACTAAACGGGCGCTAGGCGGCATAACGCTGACCGCCAGAGAAGAGCTCGCTAAGGATAAAATAGTTGTGAGCATAGTCTATCCTTACATCACCCTGAGCGATTTCCATAAGAATACGTTGCGGGCCAAAAACGGGGAAGAAGCGCCCGTGGAAGAGATGACAAAAGGCCGCCCGCCTGCCGACACAGCGCAGTACGTGGCGGAACAGATACTGGAAGTTATAGAAACCGGCGAGCCGGAACAATATGTCCATGACTGGATGAAAAAGATGCGTTAAGCGTTGCGGCAGGTCCGCAACAGCAAAAAATAAAGGAGAACTATTTATGGCAACAAAAGACGACCTTCAGGCGGCGTTCGCCGGGGAAAGCCAGGCTAACAGGAAATATCTCGCGTTCGCGAAAAAGGCGGAGGGGGACGGGTTCCCTCAGGTGGCAAAGCTGTTCCGCGCCGCGGCGGAAGCCGAGACCGTTCACGCCCTCGCGCACCTGCGCGTGATGGGCGGGGTAAAGACGACAAAAGAGAACCTTCAGGAAGCGGTAGCCGGCGAGAATTATGAATATGTGAAAATGTACCCCGAGTTCATAAAGACCGCGCAGGCGGAAGGCAATAAGCACGCGGAGATATCGTTCAAGGCCGCGATGGCCGTTGAAGGGATCCATCACGGATTGTATTCGCAGGCGCTAAGCTCCATTGAAGCGTCCAAAGACCTGCCCAAAGCTGATATATATGTTTGTTCCATCTGCGGGAATACCGTGGTAGGTTCCGCTCCGGACAAGTGCCCGATATGCGGAGCGCCGAAAGACAAATTCATGCTGATAGCAAAATAAAAAAGCGTTCGTATTTTGGTTGTCATCTCGAATCCATCAGAGGTCAAAGATGCGCCGGCGCGCGGATGCTTGCCCGCCGTCGTGTCGTTTGGCGGGAGAGATCTGGATTTTGTTTTGATTAAAGATTTCTCTCCCGCCACGGCGGGATCGAAATGACAGTCTTATGTTTGGTTGTCATCTCGAATCCCGGTGTTTGGGTGAGAGATCTTGGTTTTTCGAAACGACAAGGAAATAAAAATGCTTATGCCTGTAGTTTTCGTAGGCCACGGTTCGCCTATGAACGCGGGGCAGGACAACGATTTCACTAAAGCGTTAAGCGATTTCGCGGGAAAGATACCGAAGCCGAAAGCGATCCTCTGCGTCTCGGCGCATTGGGTGACTAACGGAACGTTTGTCACGGGTTCGGATGAGCCCGAGCAGATATACGATTTCTACGGTTTTCCGCAGGCGCTTTACGAGATAAAATACAGACCGAAAGGTTCGCTGGAGCTTGCCAAACAAACCGCAAAACTTTTGAGCCGTGTGAACGCGAGCCTCAACAGCGAGTGGGGGATTGACCACGGCGCATGGTCGGTTCTAAAGCACATGTACCCCAAGTGCGATATACCGGTGGTTCAGCTAAGCCTCGACGCCGCGAGATCCGAGAAAGAGCATTTTGATGCTGCTAGATCGCTGTCCGTTCTGCGAAAAGAAGGTGTGCTTGTCCTAGGGAGCGGGAACATAGTCCACAACCTTTCTATGATAGACTGGGCGCAGTTCGCGAAGAAAACGCCGGTTTGGGCCAAAGAGTTCGACCAATACGTCAAAACCGCGCTCGATTCCGGATACGACAGGCTTCTTGTAAACTATAACGATAACGACATCAACTCACCCTACGCCGTACCCACCAACGAACACTACCTCCCAATGCTTTACGCCTGCGCCCTGAGGAACAAAGGCGAGAACCTCGAGTATTTCTACGAGGGCTTCCAGCACTCTTCCATATCCATGCGCTGTTTCGCGGTTGGTATGTAAATCTACGGAAAATGCAAAATTAATGTCATTATCTTTTACATGCAGCGGGAGGTTTAAATTGTATTGACTTTATTGATAAATATATTGTACAATAAAAAAAAGTTTTGTAAACTTGGAGCATGGAAAATAGATGGAAGTTGTTGTGTTGTCAGCATTTCGCATTAAAATCGGCATACTGTATTAAAGTATGCAAAAAGGGAGACCGGAATGAAAATGCTAAAAACTGTAATGTTGGTCATGTTTCTTGCGGCAGTGGTTCAGTTTCAGCCTTTTTCAAGGGTTTTCGCTGTGAGCGGCGAAGAAAGCCTGTTGTTTATGGAAGTCCCCATGGTGGTTTCAGCGTCAAAAGTGGCGGAAAAATTAACAGATGCTCCAGCGTTTGTTACTTCTTATTCCAGTGAAGACATCAGAGACTTGGGTTATTACACGATCGCAGATCTCGCGCAAATAACTCCAGGGTACAACGTTTCTCCGCGCTGGGGCCAATTGACCCTCACCACCCGAGGCGATCAGTTCTCATTCGAGAACGCGGATAACCTTATCCTTATAGACGGCATACCGATAAATTTTCCTTTGAGCTATAAAGGAAGCGACCAGCAGGACCTGCCCCTTTTGTTCGCAGATAAAGTTGAGTTCCTGAGGGGCCCTTCTTCCGCTTTGTATGGAGCGAGCGCGTTCAGCGGAGTTGTCAGCATCACATCCAAAAAAATGGAAGAGAACGGAACCCAGACCGAATCGCGGTTCTCCGGCGGCTTCCAAAACAGCCAGCAATTCATGACTGACATAATTTCAAAGAATGATAACGGCGAAACCCAATTGAGCGCCAGTTATTTCCAAAAAGACTCGTCATTAAGGCCGATACCTACTATGAATCCGCCGGACAATCTTCTTTATGACGGCCAAAAGGATACCTTTATAAATTCTTCCTATAAAATAACCAAAGGCGCCCTTAAAGGTTTTGGGCTTGGCTTGATATACATTGATGAAAACGACGATCTGTCCGAGAGCTGGATGGGTACGTTTACGGAACCCGACAATTATAACGAGTTCAGAACGGTAGCGCCGTATCTTAAATATGACCATGCATTCTCCGATAGTTTTTCCATTGACGGTTATATAAAGAGCAATATGGGAGAAGAAACCGGGCATTTCGCGGAGGTTCCGCGGAGCTCCAACCAGCAGTCTGACTATATCTATAGAAAAGATTGCGCCGGCTACGATACAATGGCCGAAATTAAGTACAAGATAAACGCAAAATATGACCTTATAGCCGGCCTTGAGTATGATGAGCGTTATTGGGTAGATCCTGGCAACCCCGACAACGGCAGTTATTGGTATACCTATAATGCCAGCGGCAAAGGCACTCTTTTTTCAGAGGTTAATGACACAAATATACACATTAAAACGATGTCGGCGTTCGCCCAGCTTCGCCGCCAGCAGTTTGATGTGTTAGCCGGACTGAACCTGATACTGGGCGCGCGTTACGACGACGGTATTTTTGGAAGCTCAAGCTATTCGCAGTTCTCGCCAAGAACCGGCCTCGTTCAAAAGCTCAACGACAACTGGAATGTAAAAGTAATGTATGACACGGCGCTTAGAGTCCCGACGTTAAAGGATTATTCAAGGAACGTTGAAGCCGGTTATCAGTTCGCTCAATACGGACTGCCAAGCACTTTGCCCAGTTCTATCGACCCCGAAACCATCCAGAGTTATCAGGGCGGAATCACTTATGAGAATAAGCATTTCTTAGGAACGATCACTATGTTCAGCGATGAGATCGATAACGCAATTATTCAGCACGCGGCAGCCAACAATATATCGTACGATGTCAACGCTTCAGGCAAGTCAAAGGGCCATGGAGTTGAAGTGACCGGCGATTACGCGTTGTCCCGCGCATTCAAATTGTTTGCCAATTATTCATTTGCGTATTTCGCGGATGAAAATGGCCAGCAATTCGCGGATATACCGGTCAACATGGTTAACGCCGGTGTGGTTTGTAAGATCCCGAGTTCTTGCGACCTGAAGTGTACTGCGGTGTGCCGTTACATAGATAAATATACTACGACAAACGGCAACAATCAACCGAACGGCAACACAGTCGTGGATTTCAAAGTAAGCGCGAAGATCGCGGCTGCGACCACGCTTGAATTTGCCATCCAGAACCTTGGTAATGAAGATTACCTTGTTCCTGAAAATGGCGTGCCGCTTTATCCTATGCCTGACAGGCAGTACATGCTCAGCGTCAACGTTAAGCTGTAAAGTTATAAGTTTTCAAAAAAGAACAAGCCTTGCGATAGAATTTGCAAGGCTTGTTCTTTTTTATTTTTCCTGGGTTTAGCGATCAATTTATTAAACTTGACTATTCCGCGCAACTTGATGTGTGGAGGTTCATAGTCCGCCACGTTAAACCGCTAGCTCCTGTTGGCGGAGTTCCACTTTGGTCGTCTTTGCGGGCGAAGCAGCCTGCCCGCCTGTGCCTGGTGGCGGGAAGCAATCTCAAAGCAATTTTGAAAGCTAATATCGAGATCGCCACGTCCGTCTGAGGCGGACTCGCGAAGACAGTCCTTTGATACCGCCCTGCCCGCCAACAAACCGGCGGTCTCCAAACAGCCGGCGGCTGTTCCAGATCCTTGACTTGCAGGGTGGAGGTTCATTCCTAATATTGCATTTTAAATACTAATTATATATATTTAGCTTATATTACGGCTAACATGCCTAAATAGAAGACTTTCCGACACTTTATAATGGGAGGGGCCATGAAAAAAGTGAAAGTTAAACCGGAGAACCTGCCAAAATGCCTTACCGGCATCCGCGGGTTCGACGAGATCACTGGCGGCGGCCTGCCTAGGGGGCGGCCGGCGCTTGTTTGCGGCGGGGCGGGCTGCGGAAAAACCGTGTTCGGGGCCGAATTCGTTGGCGCGGCGCCACCGAGTTCAACGAGCCCGGCGTGATAATGTCGTTCGAAGAGAATGCCGAAGAGCTCACCAAAAATTTCGCCTCTATGGGGTTCGACCTCAAGGCGCTTATCGCCAAAAAAAAGATCCTGCTTGATTACGTATTCATAGAACGCAACGAAATAGAAGAAACAGGCGACTATAATCTGGAGGGGCTTTTCGTTCGCCTCGACAATGCCATAAAATCCATAGGCGCGAAGCGCGTCGTTCTCGATACAATAGAAGCGCTGTTCTCCGGCCTTTCGAACACGGTAATACTCCGCGCCGAGCTCTGGCGCCTGTTCCGCTGGCTTAAAGACAAGGGCGTGACCGTGGTCATAACGGGCGAAAAAGGCGAGGGCACGCTTACCCGCTACGGCATCGAAGAATACGTGGCCGACTGCGTCGTAGTGCTGGACAACCGCATAATAGATCAGATATGCACCCGCCGGATGCGCATAGTTAAATACCGCGGCACTTCCCACGGGACCAACGAGTATCCCTTCCTCATCGGCTCAACCGGTTTTTCGATATTTCCTATCACTTCAGTGGGGCTTGATTATAAGGTAGACGCGGCCCTTGTTTCGTCCGGCATACCCGCGCTCGACAATATGCTCGGCGGCAAAGGCTATTACCGCGGCTCGAGCATTCTTATATCCGGAACCGCGGGCACCGGCAAAAGCAGCATAGCGCTTAAGTTCGCCGAATCAACCTGCGCCAAAGGAAAGAAATGCCTGTACTTTGCCATGGAGGAATCCGTCAGCCAGATTGTGCGGAACATGCGTTCCATAGGCGTAAACCTCGACCCCTGCCTCAAAAAGGGGCTTCTCTATATCCACGCTTCCCGGCCTACTATTACGGGGCTGGAAATGTACCTGGTGAACATGCACGCGCTGGTAAATGAATTTAAGCCCGACGTCGTGGTGGTAGACCCGGTATCGAACCTGGTCTCGGCCGGAGTTGAATCGGATGTAAAGCTCATGCTAACCCGCATGCTGGATTTTCTTAAAGGGAAAAACATTACCTGCGTATTCACCGACCTCTCGCACAACAACAGCGCGGAACTGACAAAAACGGAACTTGAGATATCGTCGCTGATGGATACCTGGATGGTTTTGACAAACCTTGAGCTGGCCGGCGACCACGTGCGCACCATACGCGTTATTAAGTCGCGCGGCATGGCGAACTCCAGCCTCTCCTACCGCTTTATTCTAAGCGGGAAGGGAATAGAAATTTCCGATGTCTTTAAGAACAAAGACAAGATCTACGGCAGGATGGGCCAGGAAGGGCAGGTGGCGCAATGAACAAGAAAAAAGCGAAAAAGAAAAATAAGGCGTGGAGCCTGAGGCTCTACGTGGCGGGCCAAACGCCTAAATGCCTGACAGCCTTAGCGAACCTTAAGGCCATCTGCGAAGAGAACTTCCCGGGGCTATATGAAATAGAGGTCGTTGACCTGCTTAAAAACCCCCAGCTTGCCGCGGGCGACCAGATATTCGCCATACCAACGCTGGTCAAGAAGCTGCCGCTGCCGATGCGCAAGATAATAGGCGACCTTTCGAACAAAGAGAGAGTACTGATAGGGCTCGACTACAAGCTGGTGGGGTAAAATGTGCTAACGCGGTTTTCCCCTCTTTATTCACAAAGAGGGGATTAAGGGGAGTTGGGGTTTTGAATTGTTTAAAGCAAACTCCCACTACCCCCTCTTTAGACGAAAGAGGGGGTATAGCAACATAAAGGAAAAACCATGGCAAAAGCAATTGATGCTAAAAAATACATTCTTTATCTTTTTGTCGCGGGCGCTTCAATGCGTTCCGCGAACGCCATAGAAAGCGTTAAAAAGATATGCAGCGCGTACCTTGAGGACAATTATGAACTTACCGTTGTGGATATTTACCAGCAGCCCGAGCTTGCCAGGCGGGAACAGATAATCGCGGTGCCGACGCTTGTCAAAAAACAGCCGGTCCCCTTAAAAAGGTTTATCGGCGATATATCGAATACCGAAAAGGTTTTAGAAGGTTTTAAATAGCGGGCTGTTTTCCGTTGCCGGCTATGGTGCCGGGATGCCATCGATATTGCCGCGGTTCCCCTCTTTATTCACAAAGAGGGGATCAAGGGGAGTTTGAAGTTGTACAACTGAACTCCTCCTTACCCCTCTTTAAACAAAAGAGAGGGGAACAGCTAAGATGAAGAACAAAACAAGAAAACATCTACCTGAAAAAAACTCAACAAAGCCCCCGCGAAAGCCGGCGGCAGCTTCTAACAGTGTAAAAGAACTGGAAGGGCAGCTGCAGGAGTTGCGCGCCAAGCTAGATGAAGCCCAGGAAGTGATACGGGCCGTGCACAGCGGGGAAGTGGACGCGGTCCTTGTTGCGACTCCCGAGGGCGAGCGGGCTTTCACGCTGGAAGGGGCCGAGCATCCCTACCGCGTGTTCGTTGAGAACATAGGCGAAGGCGCGGTCACTCTTTCCCCGGACGGCACCATCCTTTACTGCAACGCCCGGTTCGCGATGCTGACGCAGCAGCCACACGAAAAGATAACAGGCACCACTTTCTTAAAATATATACCCGCCGAACACCACGAGCTTGTGACCATGTTCCTCAGGCAGTCCGAAGTCAAGGAATGCAGGGGGGAAACCGAACTGCAAACCAGCGAGGGTTCGGTCATACCGGTACAGCTTTCTATTTCGAATATCCATCTCAAAGGTTCCGAACTGCGCTGCGTGCTGGTAACCAACCTGACCGAACAGAAACACAACGCAGAAATAACTTTCCGCGAGCTTGTAGCGCGCTCGCTGCTTGACCAGCACAAAAAGTCGGAAAAACTATTGCGCGAAAGCGAAGAGCGGTTCCGCGCCGTGCTGGACAGTTCCCGGGACATCATTTACCGGTTAAACGTTCAGAACCGGGCATTACGAGTATATCAGCCCCGCGTGCAAAGAGGTCGCGGGGTTTTCTGCTGAAGAACTAACAGCTCAGGACGCCGAGGCCTCGATGGCCCTTATCCACCCCGATGACCTTCCAGCCATGCGGGCAGCCCTTGAGCAGCTGGAGTACGCAGGCAAAGCGGACGTGGAGTACCGCCAGCGCGCAAAGAGCGGCGAGTACCGCTGGTTCTCCAACCGCATGTCGCTTGTCAAAGACAAAGCCGGCCGTCCGCTTTACAGGAACGGCAACATACGCGACATAACGGTGCGCAAGCATGCCGAAAATGTCCTCCAGCGCGACAAAGACGCCCTTGAAACGGCGGTTAAAAGCCGCACCAGAGAAGTGCTGAAAACCCATGCGGAGCTGGAACGCTCGCAAAGAATGGCCGACATAGGGAGGCTCTCGGCTACCATAGCCCACGAGATGCGTAACCCGCTTGCGGTGATAAGAACAGCAATCTTTAACATCCGTAAGAAATCCGGCGGCCCTCTGCTGGATAAGCATTTCGAAAGTATCAACAAGAAGCTGCTCGAAAGCGACCAGATAATCACTAACCTTTTAAGTTTTACCAATCTTGGGCCGCTGAACATCGAGCCGATAAACATCTGCGACCTGATGAGCGACTGCATAAGTTCAGTAACCACAAAATACGCTGACTGGCAAGTTAAACTGGCGGAGCATTTTGACTGCAATGAAGGCGCCGTTATTGAGGCCGACCCAACCAAGCTCAAGATACTATTTAGCAATATTCTTGATAACGCCTATCAGGCCCTGTGTGACAAAAGCGGCGCTATAACCGTAACCATCAGCAGGCAGAACCAGGAGTTTTGGTCAATATCTATTGCGGACACAGGCTCTGGCATAGATGAGGGCGACATGTACAAGATATTCGCTCCGTTTTACACAACTAAAGCCAAAGGCACCGGACTTGGGCTTGCCATATGCCGCCAGATTGCAGATATGCATGGCGGAAGCATCAGCCGCTCGCAGTGTCAAAGGCGAAGGCACAATGTTTACCATAGCTCTACCGGCCCGCCACCCATTCACAAATCCAGCCGACAGGCAAACAGAGGGCGAGAAGTATAAAGTTCGATTTAATTGCAATATCAATGATTTAGCCTGTCTTTGCGAGCCCACGTTGTTTCGGGCGCGGAAATCCCGTCGTTTGTGTGGAAGAGACGAGATTGCTCCCCAAACTGCCGGTGAGCCTTCGGCTTCGTCCTTCGGGTTCGCAAAGACCGAACAAAACCGAGATTACTTCGGCATAAACCGCCTCGCAAAGACGGCATACCTAACCAGCTTGATTTCACATTATCAAAAATATATAATTCGCTTATATAGTATTGGCAGCGATAATTGAACAAGGCCAGTATGCGCACAAAAGCCGGTAAGAACCACAAGAACCCTAAAAAGATCCTCGAAAGTAAAAAGCCCGCAGCCGGACTCACCAAAAGCAGAGCTGCAAACCCACTTAGTAATGGCGATGATCACTTTGCTTTCGACCTGCCTTTTCCCGTCGTGGCCATAGGCGCTTCCGCCGGCGGGCTCAAAGCTCTCATCAATTTATTTGGCAAGCTATCCCCAAAAAGCGGGATGGCGTTCGTTATCATCCAGCACTCCGACCCAAGCTCCCGAAGCCTGCTTCAGAATATCCTGTCCGAACACACATCCATGCCCGTGCTAAACGCGAAAGACAATGTGCGATTAAAAGAAAATACGGTATTTATCGCGTTGCCCGGAGACGACGTCCGGTTAAGCAGGGACAAGTTCAGGGTAAAACCCGCACTCAGCCGCGACATCGCGCACAGCCAGATAGACCATTTCATGACTTCGCTCGCCGAAACGTGCCCGGAAAAAGCAGTAGGTATTGTACTCTCAGGCACCGGCTGCGACGGCGCAGCGGGCGCCAAGGCCATACGGGACGCGGGAGGGATAACTATCGCGCAGGAAAAGAGGTCGGCTGAATATGCGGATATGCCTTGCAACGCCGCGCCCTACGCGAACTACATCCTCCAGCCGGAGCCCATCGCGGAGAAACTTCAGGAGCTCAAACGATATTTTAAGGACAAACGCTGCCTGGATAATAGCGGCCTCAAAGAGATATTTGAGATACTTCACAAAATAAGCGGCGTCGATTTTACCAACTACAAACGCTCTACGATAATGAGAAGGATCTCGCGGCGCATGCTTTTCATGAATATGCCGGACGTGAGGGCCTACATTCACCTCCTGGCCGGCAGACAAAGACGAGGCTTTCCTGCTTTACCAGGATATGCTCATCGGAGTAACAAGCTTTTTCCGCGACCGGCAGATATACGACGCGCTTAAAAACAAGATATTCCCCGGAATAATAAAAAAGAAAAAAGCCGACGAGCCCATACGCATCTGGGTTGCCGGCTGCTCCAGCGGCGAAGAGGTGTATTCCCTCGCCATGACGCTCCTCGACCTGCTTGGGGACAGCTACTTCAAGGGCAAGGTGCAGATATTTGCCACCGACATCAATGAGGAGATGCTAAAAAAGGCAAGGCTCGGTGTATACAAAAAAAAGTCGGTCGGCCCTATACCTGAAGAGTGGCTCAGGAGTTATTTCATTGAGGCTGAAAACGGTTACCGCGTAAATAATGCCTTGCGGGAGATGTGCACTTTTGTCAGGCACAACGTGACAAAAGACCCGCCGTTCTCGCACCTCGACATGATCACATGCCGCAACCTTCTAATATACATGGACCAGCAGCTGCAGAAAAAAGCGCTCGCCTCGTTCCGCTACGGCCTTAACAGCAACGGTTACCTTGTGCTGGGCAGCTCGGAGAGCATCACAGGCCTGTGCAGCGATTTCGCTGCCTCGGACATGAAATACAATATGTACATAAACGAAAAAACCGGCGCTCAGCCGGCGCCCGAGTTCACTTTGCCGAAAGACGCCTTTGGCCAGGTTCCGGGCAGGTACGACGCCGACAGCCCGCTTAACAATGAATTCGACATAAGAAAAGAAGTGGAACGCCGCCATCCTCAAGAAGTACGCCCCAGCCGCTGTCGTGATCAACGAGTCGCTGGACGTAATTCAGTTCATGGGGCAAACCGGGAAATACCTCGGCCACTCCGAGGGCAAAGCGAGCTTCAACCTTTTAAAAATGCTCAGGCAGGAACTTATAGCGCATGTCCATTCCGCCGTCAGGCAAGCCAAAAAGCTGGGCGCGTCCGTGAGAACGCTGCCGGTAAGGCTGGAAAATAACGGGATAGTTTCCGAAGCCGGCGCCGAGGTTATGCCGTTGAATTCAGCAAACGCGAAGAGCAGGTACTTTATTATATTTTTTCACGAAACGGTCCCGTTTCATGAGGATGGACGAAAGGGGAAGTCCAGGGCAGGCGGGTCTGCCAACACAAGGCTGAAAAATGACCTTTATTCCACCAGAGAGTACCTGAAGCTTATAGCGAACGATAAGGACAAAGCGGTTGACGAACTGAAAACGGCTAACGAAGAGATACAGTCAAGCAACGAGGAGCTGAGGAGCGCCAACGAGGAGCTTGAGACATCAAAAGAGGAGCTGCAGTCCGCCAACGAGGAAATGACCACCATCAACGAGGAGCTGAAGAACCGCAACATTGATTTGGGGCGTGCGAATTCCGACCTCAATAACCTTCTGGGTAATCTGTACACTCCTGTCCTGGTGCTTGGTGCCAGGCTGAACATCCGTCATTTTACGCCGGCATCAAAAGACCTTTTCAACCTCATTCCATCGGATATAGGGCGGCCGATCAAAGATATAAACCTCGGCATCGACGTGCCAAACCTTGAAGGCATGATCCGTTCGGTTATAGATAGCCTTAACCCGCAAGAGGTGGAAGTTCGTGACAGGGGAGGGAAATGGCATCTTTTAAGGGTGCGCCCTTATATTAACAAGAACGCCAAGGCGGAGGGGGCGATACTAGTCTTCGTCGATATCAATGCCATAAAGCTTGCCCAGGCGGCTGTGGTTGAGCTCGCGAAATATCCCGAACAAAACCCGGGCCCCGTAATGCGCATCTCAAAAGACGGCACGCTTATTTACGCGAATAAAAGCAGCGGGGGATTGCTGGAAGCGTGGGGGACAAAGGTTAATGATATAGTTCCGCAGAATATACAAGAGGCGGCCGCACGGTGTTCAGAAACCTTAGAGACGTGTGAAATTGAAATAGAGTACGGGAAAGCTGTTTATCAGCTGACTTTCACGCCTATTGCCGAAGAGGGATATGTCAACGTTTATGGAAAAGATATAACTACACGAAAAAAAGCCGAAGAAGCTCTTGAGGCCAGCAGGCGGCAAAATGAGTTCCTCGCCGACATCCTTGAGTCATCGTCCCAGCCGTTCGCTATCGGCTACCCTGACGGAAAACTGGGGCTTATGAATAAGGCATTCGAAGAGCTTTCTGGATACGCCAAAGCCGAGCTGGGGTCCATCGATTGGGACAAAGCCCTTACGCCGGCGGAATGGCATGAGATAGAGCGGGCGAAACTGGAAGAGCTGCACAAGACCGGATTGTCCGTTCGCTACGAGAAAGAATATATTAGAAGAGACGGCACCCGTGTGCCCGTCGAACTGCTGGTGCACCTGGTGAAAGATTCGGACGGGAAACCGCTTTATTACTACTCGTTTGTTACGGATATCACCGGACGCAAGCGTGTCGCAGAGGAGATGGCCTATCTAAAGACCGAAGCAGAGAATCGGGCTGCTGAGCTGGAAGCGACAATATCATCTGCGGCCACCGGCCTTATCATCTATGACATGAATGGCAAAGCTTTACGCATGAACAAAGCGGCAAGAGATGTTCTGCCGCAAGAGTTATTTTTCGGCGCAACTTTAAACGAGCGGTCACGCAAGTTGCTCTGGATCAAAGAAAATGGCCAGCCGTTCCCTCCCGATGAGATCCCTGTGGCCCGCGCCCTGCGCGGGGAAACAACAGCAAACGTGATACTGGGCATAGAAATTAACGGCCGTAAACTGTGGATCTCGGCCAGCGCGGCCCCGATCCGTACCGAAGACGGAAATATGCTCGGTGTCGTTGCTTCGTTCAATGATATATCCGACCAGAAGAGCATGGAACAGGATCTGAAGGCCAGCGAGAAGAGCTACAGAGACCTTATTGAGACCGCCAACAGTATCATAATCCGCTATGCACCGGACGGCACAGTCAGCTACATCAATGATTTCGGCCTGGCGTTTTTTGGGTACTCGCGGGAAGAGATCGTGGGCCATAGCATCATGAAAATGGTGCCGGACAGCGATTCTGTCACTGGCGCGGACCTGACCAGGCTTTCAGAACAAGTGCTAAACGACCCTGAGAAATTCAAGTACAGCGAGAACCAGAACATTAAAAAGAATGGCGAACGGGCATGGATAATCTGGGCCAACAAGGCCATCAGGGACGAGAAGGGCGCGCTCAAGGAAATACTCTGCGTAGGCAACGACATAACTGATCTGAAAAATTCCGAGAACCGGCTTCGCAGGCAGGCGGAGATGCTCAATTTGTCCTATGAAGCTATATTCGCGTGGGAATATGACGGAGCAATTATCTCCTGGAACAACGGAGCCAGGCAAATGTACGGGTACAGCAGCGAAGAAGCGCTGGGACGGGTCAGCCACGAGTTGTTAAAGACAGTGCACACTCAGGGGTTAAACAAAATTAAAGAAATTCTCGCTAAGGACAAAACCTGGGCCGGGGAATTGGAACATACTACGAAGGACGGCAGAACTATCATCGTTGAGAGCCGGCACCAGTTGATTACTGATAACATTGGCCGGCAAATAGTGCTTGAAACCAATCGCGACATAACCGAGAGCAAACAGGCCGAGGAGAAACTGCAGGCCACCATGCAGAGGTTCTATCTTATCCTTTCCAATATGCAATCGGCGGTACTTTTAGTGACCGATGAAGACCGGGTGGAATTTGCCAACCAGGCTTTCTGCAATATATTCTCTCTGAAAGATCGCCCCGAAAGCCTTGCAAACCTGACCGATAATGAAATGATCGAAAAGATAAAGGATCGCTACAGAGACCCCGATGCGGCCTTGGCCCGTATCCGAGAGATTATAAGCCTCGGCCAACCTGCCATAGGCGAAGACGTCCTGATGGCCGGTGAACGGACTTTGCTAAGGAATTTTATTCCTATACGCTTCAACGATAAGTTGTATGGACGCCTTTGGGTCCACCTAGATATTACAGAGCGCAAGAAAGCGGAGGGAGCTCTGCGGGAAAGCGAGGAACGATTCAGGTCTCTATTTCGAGGATTACCCTATTCAACCGTTGTGTTTGAGAAAACCGGAAATGATTTTATTATAAAGGAATACAACGAAGCAGCGATAAAATTTACGAATGGCAAGATGCCGGAATATGTCGGTAAATCAGCAAGTGAAATATATAAGTCTGATCCTGATATATTAGAAGCTTTCGCGGTAGTCTATAAAAACAAAAGTACCATAAATATTGAAAAGAATTATCGTATGAATAGCACGGGAAAAGAAATATTTGTTCGTATCACTGTTGCATATATTCCAACTGACAAAATCATCATGCACACCGAAGACTTCAGTGAACGCAAGTATGTGGAAGAGGCTCTGCGGGAGAGCGAACAGCGGCTGAAGTTCCATTTTGAGAATTCGCCCTTGGCAGTGGTGGAGTGGGACTCCAATTACATAGTTACCCAGTGGTCGGCCGAGGCCGAGCGGATGTTCGGCTGGAAAAGGGAAGAGACAATAGGCAAGCCGATAATGGATCTCAACATGATCTACGTTGACGACATCCCCAAAGTTAACCGCACAATAGAAAGGCTTGGCAGCGGCAAGGAACCCCTGGTGGTTTCCTCCAACCGGAACTATACCAAGGCCGGTGATGTCATCGAATGCATATGGTACAACACGGTCATGCTAGACAAAAACGGGCGTATGTCATCCATCATGTCGCTGGTGCAGGATATCACCGAAAAGAAAATGGCCGAAGAGGTTTTACAGCGGGACAAAGACACTCTTGAAAAGCTGGTGATAGAAAGGACAAAGGAGCTGCTGGACAAGCAGATAGAGCTGGAACACGCGCGGCGGCTGTTCTGATATCGGCACCCTCGCCACGACCGTCGCTCACGAGCTGAGGAACCCCCTGGCCGCGATAAAGATGGCCGCCCATAACATTAAAAGGAAGTCAAAAACAGATGAATTCGACAAGCATTTGTTCAACATACAAAAAAAAGTAGCGGAGAGCGACCACATAATCAACAACCTGCTTTTTTATTCAAGGCTGAAGGTGCCTCACTTCGAAAAGATCAATATGAGGGATATCCTCAACGATTGCGTTGAGATAGCGGTAGCGCGGTTCGCCAACAGCGAAGTAACTGTCCAAACCGAGTACGGAACAGAAGGCGATATCACTTTTACAGCCGACCAGGTGCAGATGAAAGAGCTGTTCAGCAACATTTTAAATAACGCATATGACGCTGTCCAGGATGTGTCGGGAAAGATCGTGGTGAAAGCCGGAGTTGAGGAAGGGCATCTCACGGTAAGCGTTGAGGATAACGGAACTGGTATACCGAAAGAAATGATGGACAAGCTGTTTGACCCGTTCTTTACAACAAAGGCAAAGGGCACCGGGCTTGGCCTTGCTGTCTGCCATCAGATAGTTATGCTGCGCAACGGTACAATAAAAATAGAAAGCGAGCCCAAGAAAGGGACAACGGTTATAGTGCGCTTGCCATTGAACAATTAGTGAAACCGAGATAAAGGAATTGGGTAAATAAAAAACCCCCTGTTTTGACGCAGAGGGTTTTTTATTTATGAATTTATGAGCTCTTACTGTGCGGCGGGTGTAGCAGGTGCGGCTTTTGGCGCTCTGACTTTGATAGAAGTAGCGATCCTCTTATCATCTTTGTGAATGAACGCTACCATTACCTTGTCGCCGGCGGCTATATCAGTAAGGGCGATCTCTTTGCCCATCTTTCTGATATTCGCATGGTCACTTACGTCAAATGTGACGTTGTCCATTTTGCCTTCCGAATTCTTTACTACAAGCTGCTTGGCCGCGACGTCAACTGAAACAACTGCTCCGGAGATAAGCGACGTCTTCATGTGAGGCTTAGCCGGCGCTGTCTGAGTTGTCGTGGCTGCCGGCGTGGCTGTCATATCGTCGGCGAGTACTGTCCCCGCGAACGCGAACACGCATGCAGCTGCCGTAAGAATACTTAATTTCTTAAACATGTGGTTTCACCTCCTCTTTGTGAGAACTTACCCGCCTGCTAAAGGAAAAATGTTGTTCTGTGTAAGTCGCCTCAATCATATAAAATTCATTTTACGGAGTCAATATGTTACAGTCGCATGAATAGCGGCTAGAATACGGGTTTTCCGCCCGTCACAAATAATATGCTATAATATGGCTGAAGGTATATCTATATCGTCGGGAACAACATGCAGGGGCGATTAATTACAATCTGTTGACCATCTGAACGCTGTATCGCTTTTGCGGTATAGCTTTTTTATTTAGTGAACAGGCAGCTCGCCAATCGTTATATGAATAGAGAATACAATTTAGGAAAATTGAAAAATATGAAGTTTTGTCATTTCGACCTGCCCAAGAGGCAGGGAGAAATCTTGCCTTTCGTTATAGACAAGATCCCTCATCCCGCCTTGCGGGATTCGGGGGATGACATCATTGGAAGTTATTTTCAACCATCTCATTTAGTAAAACTCTTTATCTGCTTTTCGCTATTTTGCCTTGCGTCTAACGCATGGGCCGGGCCAGCCCTTTGTTACCGATGACCCCGAACCCGTGGAACTGCGCCATTGGGAAGTATACCTGGCGTCCATGTATAACCGCGGCATGGCTGATACAACCGGGACAGCCCCTCACATCGACGCTAACTACGGCGCCGCGCCGGAAATGCATATCAATGTGGTGGCCCCCATGGCTTACGCGAGTATGCCGGGCAGATCAACGCGATTTGGCTTAGGCGACCTATCAGTGGGCGTTAAGTACCGATTTGCGCGGGAGACGTCATGGCGCCCGCAGGCGGCGGTCTACCCTCACATAGGGCTGCCGACCGGCGACAGTACGCAAGGCTTGGGAGCCGGGCATGCAACGCTTTTTATCCCGGTATGGCTGCAGAAAAGTTTTGGTCCTTGGACAACTTACGCGGGCGGCGGGTACTGGTTCAACAAGACAGCCGCAGGTGACAAAGATTTTTGGCAGGGCGGATGGGTGCTGCAGAGAGACCTCTCAAAGGCGCTGACGCTGGGCGCCGAGATATTCACTTTTACTCCTGAAGACGAGAGTGTGACCAGTGAGACAGGGCTGAACGCCGGCGCTATCATAAATTTAAGCGATGAACACCATATCCTGTTCTCGGCGGGAGGCGATACCAACGGCCCGAACACTCGTTTCGCGTACGCCGCGTTCCAGTGGACGATCTGAATTTAGTAATTCTAAAAGGTATTGTTTCTACAAAAATCTTATTGTATGATATTGTCATATTAAGGCAAGCGCGGAGGAGAAAATGACGGCATTCATGAGAAGTATGGCGGTTTTGTTGGTATTGATCATCGGGGTAGCGGGTGTTGCCAGGGCGGACGAGTATGACAAGATCGCAAAGACGCTCGCTAAAGGAGCTAAGGAACTTAAGAACAAAAAAATAGCGGTACTTGCATTTCCTTATCACGACGGATCTACCAGCAGCGGCTCGACAGAGATATCCGAGAGGCTCACAACGAGGCTCGTGGGCAAGAATGGAATTGTCGTCATCGAAAGAAGCCTTCTTGATAAAGTTTTCAATGAAATGAACCTTGAAAAATCCGGGGTTGTAGACCCGGACACCACAAAACAGATCGGTAAAGTGCTGGGTGTGGAAGCGATCGTAACGGGAACGCTTATAGACCTGTCGCAGGACAAAACGGAAGTCAACGCGAGGCTTATTAAAACCGAAACAGGCGAGGTGCTGACAGCCTGCACGGTAGAAGTCGAAAGAAACTGGAAAGATTCTCCGCGCAGCAGCGCGGCGACGGCAAATCAACCGGCCAAGGCGCAGCCCGGCCAGCCCGTACAGGCATCTGTCGATGAGCAACCGCCCGAAGTAACAAATATGTCCTGGGATAATAAGATGAATTTTTGGAAACAGAGATTTAAAAACGCTGTAATGCAGGAAACCGAGGGCTCAAATACAAGAAGGGTACAAGTGATCGCCCTGTTTAATATGGCAAAACTATTTGAACAGAATAATGCTGTAAATAAGGCCCGCAATTTATACTTAAGGATCATCCATAATTATCCGATGCAAAAAGACATAATCAGCCGAGCACAGTTCAGGCTTTCAAATCTGAGATAGTAAAAAAGGAGAAACACAATGAAAAGATTTTGTTTAAGAACAGTTTATCTGATCGGCTGTATGGCGTTTTGCGCGCTGGCTTTCACGGACGCGCCGGGGTACCATGTGATTAATAAGATAAAACTTGGCGGCGAGGGCGGATGGGACTATCTGACGGTAGACAGTGCTACCCACCGGTTGTTCGTTTCCAGGGGGACGCACGTGGCGGTGATTGACTTGGGCACAAACAAGCTTGTCGGAGATATACCCAACACCCAGGGCGTGCACGGCATAGCGATCGCCCCGGAGTTCCACCGCGGTTTTATAAGCTGCGGCAAGGCCAATATGATAGTGATATTTGACACGAATCTACTTCAGGTTGTCAGCCAGGTGAAGGTATGGGATAACCCGGATGCCATCATATACGATCCCGCTTCAAAAAAAATATTTTCTTTCAACGGGCGCAGTAAAGACACGGCCGTACTGGACGCCGCATCGGGAATGCTGGTAAAAACTATCCCGCTTGGCGGTAAGCCCGAGTACGCCGCTGCCGATGGCAAAGGTAAAGTTTATGTTAACATGGAAGACACGAGTGAAGTCGTTGAGATAGACAGCAAAGCTCTTGTTTTAACGAAACGAATTTCAATAAAGCCGGGCGAGGAACCGTCGGGCATGGGGCTCGACGCGGAACACCATATAGTCTTTTCGGGATGCCACAACAACATGATGACGGTTGTTGACGCCGATGCCGGCAAAGTAATTACAACTGTGCCCATAGGTGCTGGTGTTGACGGAAACGGTTTTGACCCGGCGACAGGGCTGGCCTTCAGCGCGAACGGGGAAGGTACGCTTACTGTTGTACAATTGTCTTCAGGCGCTTATACTGTGGCTGAGACCGTTCCTACGCAGCGCGGTGCGCGCACCATGGCGATCGATTACGCCACTCACTACATATATATGCCCACGGCCGATTTCGGGCCCGCGCCTCTGGCGACTAAGGCAAATCCGAATCCGCGGCCGGTAGCGATTAAAAATACATTTGTTATCCTGGTTGTCGGTAAGTAAGGTATCGGGATGAGCTATAAGCTGAACCTTGATCTGACTGCCCAGTTATAATGTACTGGGCAGTCAGATTCTTTTTGGTTTAAAGCGGGCCTCTACTCGTCATCGTATGTATCCGCAGAGTATTTCGCTTCAATAAACTCTTTAACTCTTATCCCTTGGGATGTTACAACGCACGAAACAGCCCCGCATTTCTTTAAAGGATAAACGCCTTCCATGTCCGGTGTATCCTTCGGCACGGTCCCAGAGAGAATAATTGAGCGTGCTTTCAGCGGCCGGATAGAAGACATCGCATAAAGTTCTTTTCCATGGCAAGAAACATTGAGGACATCTGACGCGGCGCACGACCGGTCTCCCGCCAAATTCTCCTGCTGGACAAAAGCCACCCTCTTGCCGGCATAATCGATGCGGACACTAAGCGAGGCCCCCTGTTTTGTCGAGAATGGCACGATCGTGACTGTGCCGCCGTTAACAAAGTATTGTTCTTGTTTTGTTACCGAATCGGGGCGGACTGTACCGGCAGTAGCGAAATTATCTGTTACGGCATCCAACCCGCCGTAGTGCCGTTTATCTTCAGATGTGATAACGATCCTGTCGATGCTTACTATTCCTTTGCTCCATAAATACGGGCAAAGAGTTCTTTTCCCGTCCCTTTCCCTGCCGCAATCTATCAGCCAATGCCTGCCTCCGGGGAACATTATATGCGCCGCGCTTCCATTGCCCGCGTAGAGTGATGTTATTTCCATACGCTTTTGATCCATATTGTGCTGAAAAAGGAACACCCCAAGAATGAGTGAGGCGCTTGCGCAGAGTATAAGTGGCATATACCTTATTCTACGTACCTGCACTATCCCCAAAAGAAAGAAATAATACGTGCCTATTACCCAAAGGCTGGGAGTAGCGACATGCACGGCCGCGTAAGGAAGGCCGGCAAAGTAGTGCACTTGGATTAGAAGTATTTTAATGAGAAGCGATGTAACCCAGGCTAGCAGTGATGTGACGGGGCCGGACACAAAGTGAACGAGATAGAGCACGATACCGAGGCCCGTTACTATGCCGGTAAGGGGCACTATCGGTATGTTGCTGATAATGCCGGCAAAGAACATTTTATGGAAATAGTAGGATAGAAGAGGCATGACCCCGAACTGTGATGCTAGAGAAACCGCAATGGACCCTCCGATAGGATTGCGAAACCACCACGGGAAGGTTTGGAAGGGTTTTAACAGATACGGGTAAAGGTAAACAATGCCTATGGTAGCCGCGAACGAAAGCTGGAAGCTGGCTGAAAAAATCGCTTGGGGGTCAAAAATAAGTATTGCCGCGGCCGCGATTGCGAGCGCCTGGTAAGTGATGGAACTGCGGTTAAGCGACATAGAGATAAAAATACATATCGCCATTATAGTTGCCCGTACGACAGGCGGGTTGTTTCCCGTTGCGGTCATATAAATGAGCAGGAAAGGTATCGTGAGCAGTGAAGCGTACCTGCGTTTAAGGCCCATAAGACGGAACAGCAGCAAGAATGTTCCCGCGACATAAGCGACCTTAAGGCCGCTCACTACCAGTATGTGCATTACACCGGCGTCAGTGAACCTGTCCTTTTCTTCATTCGATAAACTCTGCTTGTCGCCTATGAGCATTGGTATAAGGACGGCTGATGCTTCTGGGGCAAGCGTTCTCCGCATGGTCTCGACCATATCATTGTGGGCTGCTTTCGCCAGGCGGCTGTATAAAGATGGGGATTTGTAGCCGGTTTTCTCGAAATATGAAATGTAGGCAACGGCATAGATGTTCATACGCCTGAGGCGTTCGGCGTAATCATACCCTCCGGGATTTCTCAAGGGCGGCGGTTTGGCAATAAGGCAGTGGAACCTTATGATGTCGCCTTCGTTAGCCCTGATATCTTTCGAAAACGAATGAACAAGCAGCATCCCGCCGCACCGGCGCCCGTTCGCTCTGGTTGCCTTTAAGATAAACACCTGTTTGTTCTCGGTTTCTTCAGTAATTGACGTTACTCTGCCGGCCACTTCAGTAACGTACGGAGAGATATAACGCGCGATATCGTGTTTTGGAGGGGAAATAAAAAAACCGCTGTAGCCAAGGGCTACAAGGACAGCGCAGTACAGAATAGTCAGTGCTATGAACGGGCGGCTTTTGACGAATTGAAGTAATAGCATATCCCCACCGAATGCTAATAAAAAAGCTGCCTGCCGGCAAGACCGGAAGACAGCTTTCTTATTTGAGAAGTTTCATAATATCCGGAATTTGCATTGGGTACAATCCGGCTTTAAATCCTAGTAATTATAACTTTTGGCTAGGATCAAGTTTGATACCGGGTCCCATTGTCGAAGAAACCGATATACTTTTGAGATATTGGCCTTTCGATGATGAAGGTTTTGAGCGGACCACAGCGTCCAGGAGCGTCTTTGTATTCTCCAGGAGCTTTGACGCGTCAAAAGAGGCTTTTCCTACCGGGCAGTGGATGATGCCGTATGAATCGTTCTTATATTCAACGCGGCCCAGTTTGAGTTCTTTTACGGTTCTTTCCACATCAAAAGTGACCGTGCCTGATTTGGGGTTCGGCATAAGACCTTTGGGGCCGAGCACTTTACCAAGTTTTGAGGCTTCTTTCATGACGTCAGGCGTACAGACAAGCACGTCGAAATCAAGCCAGCCCTTAGCTATTTTATCTATCAGGTCGTCCGAGCCAACGGTATCGGCACCGGCTGTCTCTGCTTCTTTCAGTTTGTCGCCCTTGGCTATGACGGCTACTTTCCTGGATTTTCCTATCCCGTGTGGAAGCGTTACCGTTCCGCGCACGTTCTGGTCACTTTTCTTGGGGTCGATGCTCAGGCGTATATGGATCTCGATCGTCTCATCGAATTTCGCCTTGGCGGTCTGTTTTACGAGATTAATGGCGTCAGCAATCTCATAAAGCTTTGTTTTGTCTACCAGTTTTGATGTTTCTGTCAGTCGTTTACTCATTATTCCTCCGTGTGGTTTTTCGTCCGCCTTTGGCGGACTCCCACGTTAAATTTATTCTACCACTTCTACGCCCATGCTGCGGGCCGTGCCTTCCACCATGAGCTTCGCGGCTTCGAGGTCGTTGGCATTGAGATCGGGCATTTTCTGTTTAGCTATTTCTTCGACCTGTTTTTTGGTTATCTTGCCAACCTTGTTCTTGTTCGGCTCTCCGCTGGCTTTAGCTATACCCGCGGCTTTCTTAACAAGAGCGGAAACAGGGGGCATTTTCGTTATGAAGGTAAATGACCTGTCTTCGAAAACGGTTATTACCACAGGTATCGTCATGCCGGCTTCCATAGAGGCTGTCTTGGCGTTGAATTGTTTGCAGAAATCCATGATGTTAACGCCCTGCTGACCCAGCGCCGGCCCTACCGGGGGAGCGGGATTCGCGTTGCCCGCCGGTATTTGAAGTTTGATCTGCGTTTTGACTTTCTTTTTTACTGCCATGATTTTACTCCTTATTATTAGCTATAAGCTGTAAGTTTTAAGCTATAAGTTTAAGTCCTTTGAAATTATCTTACAGCTTATTGCTTATATCTTATCGCTGGTTTTATAATTTTTCAACCTGCAGGAAGTCAAGTTCAACCGGCGTAGGCCTGCCGAAGATCGTTACCATGACCTTCAGTTTGCCTCTCTCCTCGTTGACTTCTTCGACTACTCCTATGAAATGTTTGAAAGGCCCTTCGATTATCCTTACGTTCTCTTCTTTCTCGAACATTATAGCCGGGCGCGGCTTGGCGGCCGGCGTCGTGCTGGTTTCTATGAGGTTCTTAACTTCGTCTTCAGGCATCGGGACGGGTTTGACGCCACCGAGAAAGCCTGTGACCCCCGCTGTGTTGCGCACGAGCCAATAGGTTTCGTTGTCGATCTCCATCTCTACAAAACAATATCCGGGGAAAAACTTGCGTTTTTTGAAATGTTTCTTGTTCCGTTTTATCTCGACCACGTCTTCTGTAGGCACAAGCACCTGCGAGATGCGCGCCCCGAGCCCAAGGTTCGCCACGGCTTTTTCCAGGCTTGACTTGACGCGGTCCTCGTGACCGGAATAAGTGTGAACCACATACCATTTATTTGCCATTTTTTACCTCGTTAAATATTTAGAGTATCGCGCCCAACAACCTTGCCAGTACAAAATCGACAAAACCCACGTAGATGGCTACAAGGATCACGATGATGATAACTACAATGGTTGACGCAATGGCTTCTTTCCTTGAAAGCCACGACACTTTTTTCAGCTCGGCATAAGCTTCTTTGACGAACTGTAAGGCCTGGTTGAAAAAATTATTCATCTTGTATTCCTTTTGTCGCTCAAAACGCTGTGCTTTCCGCATTTAATGGCGGGAGCAGAAGGATTCGAACCCTCAAGACCGGTTTTGGAGACCGGAAGTTTACCATTAGCTTATGCTCCCTATACTAACAGTTTTAAGCTTTAAGCGTTAAGCTGTAAGAAAAGTCTTAAAGCCCGGATTCAACTTATAGCTTACAGCTTATGACTTACAGCTGCTTTTATATTATTTTGTTTCTTTGTGCAAAGTATGTTTTCCGCATCTGGAGCAGAACTTGCTTAATTCAAGCTTGCCTTCTTTCTTCTTGCCTTTGGCGTAAGTATAATTCCTTTCTTTGCAAACGCTGCACGCCAATGTTTGAATTACTCTCTCGTTAGCCATATATCTAATCCTCTTTCAGTTTCTTTAGCTCTTACGAGCCTATCTCTTATTATTCCACGATCTCAGTAACCACGCCAGCACCAACTGTGTGTCCGCCTTCTCTTATGGCGAACCTCAGCTGCGTCTCCATAGCTATCGGAGCTATCAGCTCAATGTCCATCTTAACGTTATCCCCGGGCATCACCATCTCCATTCCAGCAGGTAGGTTCGCTACTCCGGTCACATCTGTCGTCCTGAAGTAAAACTGCGGACGGTATCCCGTAAAGAACGGTGTGTGCCTGCCGCCCTCTTCTTTTGTCAATATATATACCTGTCCCTTGAACTTCTTGTGCGGTTTGATCGTTCCCGGCGCCGCTATTACCTGGCCTCTCTGCACCTGGTTCTTCTCTATGCCTCTCAAAAGCACGCCAACGTTGTCGCCGGCCTGCGCATCGTCTAGCAGCTTCCTGAACATCTCTATGCCTGTAGCTACCGATTTCATCGTGTCTGTTATGCCAACAAGCTCTACCGCATCGCCCACTTTCAGTTTGCCTCTTTCCATCCTGCCCGTAGCCACTGTTCCGCGCCCCGTTATCGAGAACACGTCTTCAACGGCCATCAGGAACGGTTTGTCTATCTCTCTGACAGGCATCGGTATATATTCGTCCAACGCTGTCACAAGCTTCATTATCGATTCTACGCCCGCAGGGTCGCCCGCGATCGCTTTGGTCGCTGATCCCCTGATCACCGGAATCTTATCCCCGGGGAACTGGTACTTCGTCAAAAGTTCTCTTACTTCCATCTCCACAAGGTCCAATAGGTCTTTATCATCAACGGCGTCGCACTTGTTCATGAATACCACTATATTCGGCACGTTCACCTGATGCGCAAGAAGTATGTGCTCTCTGGTCTGCGGCATCGGGCCGTCAGTAGCTGATACCACCAGTATCGCTCCGTCCATCTGCGCCGCGCCGGTTATCATGTTCTTAATGTAGTCGGCGTGCCCAGGGCAGTCTATATGCGCGTAATGCCTTTTTTCTGTGGAATATTCTACGTGGCTGACCGCGATCGTAAGGATCTTGGTCGGGTCGCGGCGCCCCTGTGACTCAGAGGCTTTCGCTACTGTGTCGTAGGGCACGTACGTCGCTAATCCCTTGTCGCCTAATACTTTCGTTATCGCTGCTGTCAATGTCGTTTTGCCGTGGTCTACGTGACCGATCGTCCCTACGTTCACATGCGGCTTTGTCCTGTCAAATTTCGCTTTTGCCATAATACTTTCCTCCGAATTTGGGATATGCTGTATCCCGTTGGATGTCTTTTATTGTTCGCCTATTCTATATCTTAAGCCGGGGATGGGGATTGAACCCACGGCCACTTCATTACCAATGAAGTGCTCTACCACTGAGCTACCCCGGCATAGTCGCGTCCTCGTTAATACTCGGACTTACTTCGCGGTTCCAGCTGTCGACGCCGGAACGCTCCACAAGGGGAAACCTAGGTTTCCCCATTCATCGTTGCTCATCCCGCCCTGCGGGATGAGCTGAACCTTTCCTAAAATGTTAAAGAACTATTAAAGAGCGGGAGACGGGAATCGAACCCGCGTGACCAGCTTGGAAGGCTGGCGCACTACCATTGTGCTACTCCCGCGTAGCATCAATTGCAGATTACATATTACAAATTGACTTCACGGGTATGATTTAATCTGTAATTTGAAATCTGTAATTGTGTAATAAAGTGGACGGGGATGGATTTGAACCACCGAAGGGCGTAAGCCCGCCAGATTTACAGTCTGGTGCAATAGACCGCTCTGCCACCCGTCCATTAAGAAATTCAAAGAAAACCAGTGGATCAAAAAAAGAAAAAACCAGCTGTATCTAAGCCTGGATTTCACATCAGATATATTTATACGCTTGATAATTATATATTAATTGATTATAAAAGTCAACCGGTACGCGCAAATACTAATTAAAAGCTTAATCTGCATGATAACCGAATAGAATTCGCCGGGTTTTACGGATGCTCGTAAACTGAGTGTAGCCCGCAATCGATTAATGTCAATGCCTTTGGTTTTAAAGATTTGAGCACCGATAGATGTTTAAAGAGGTATGAAAATCCTGAAAGTCGAGCCTTTGTCTTTTTTTGTTTCTACATCGATCTTTCCGTCATGGCCGGTGACGGTTTCCTTGATCACGGTAAGACCGAGGCCTAACGATTTTGTTTTGGTAGTGAACATCGGTTCGAAGATATGTTCAACGGTTTCATCGTCTATGCCCGAGCCGGAATCAGCTACGGCTAGTTCAAAAAATGTCCCAACCGTTTTAAGGCTTACCAGTATGCTGCCTTTCTTGCCGATAGCGTAAACAGCGTTCTTAAGAAGGTATTTAAGGACCACTTCTATTCTTTCGGGGTCTATATTGGCTCGAATTCCTGGCTCTATCTCTTTTTTCAGCTCTATTTCCGGCGCTAACGCGTATCCGCCTAACGTGCTTTCAGTGAGGTCGGAAACGTTCGTCATGGTTTTAGTTATCCTTCTAGCATGGGAGATATTGGAGAACTCGCCTATCATCCTATCTACTCTGTCTACTTCGCTTGAAAGGATCTCCATCATCCGCTTGCCTTTCGCGTCTTCGCTGTTGACCGTCTTGATAAGGTAATAGGCGATATTTTTCAGGCTGGAAAGCGGGTTTTTCAGCTCGTGGGAAATTACTGACGCGAATTTCGATACAGCGGAAGTGATCTCTTCATTAACGAGCATTTTTTGACAGTCTTTGATTTCCCTTATAATAGAATCCATGCCGCTCTTCTTTATTTTTATAGTATTGTTCATCTCGGATTTATAATAAAGAAAAGAAAGCACTTCGATAACCGTGAAGGCGCCCACTAAGATCAATTTCAAACGCGGCGGGCACGGAAAGAAGAAAGTGATCCAGAAGATAAATAACGCCGCCGCCCCAAGAAAGGCATAGGGGTAGATCTTTGAAATGTCAGGTTTGCTCACGGTTGAAGGTGTTGGATTTGCAGTCATTTTTTACACCCCTTATATAGCTACGGCCTTGCCTAAGTATTATTTAAAGCTTTGTTTCTTTTATTCGCTCTATCATCTTGATGAGGTTTTCGGGGTCAAACGGTTTGTGAAGATACACATAGTTGTTCTTTTTAATGGTGTTGTCCGCGCTGTCGTTAAGCGGGACGCCGCTTATGAATATCACGCCGACTCCGGGATTTGTGCTTTTTATTTTTTCATAGATCTCAACCCCGTTTACATCAGGGAGACGCACGTCTAGAATAATGATCTTCAGTGAGTCGCCTTTAAAAGCATCGCCTTCCATTTTTTTAAGAGCCTCGTCTCCTGTGTAAGCCGTGTCTACGTCGTACCCGCCTGACACGAGCAGGTTCTTTAGCGAGTCGCAAAGCGGCTTGTCGTCGTCCACTACGCATATCTTGAGGTTGTTGTTTTTAGAAATTACTTTGCTGATAGTGTTTTTCATTTCCTGGGCGTTGAGCGGTCTGGGCATATATTCGGCGTTGCCAAGTTTTTTTATCTCATCTATAACCGGGTCAGACGGGTCGTTCCCGAGAAGAATAACTTTCGGGGTCTTATCCCCGAGCGATTCTTTTATTTTCTTGAATGTTTCCAGGGTATTTTTGTTGATCTTCAGAAAAATCATGTCAGGTATTTTGCGCTGAACAAGCTCGGTGCCCTCGGCGCCGGACGGTTTTGTTACGGCATTAAATCCGTGTTCTTTGAGTTTGTGGTCCAGCTCAACACAGAGCTTCGGGTCATCTTCGATGACAACCACGAATGGTTTTTTGGAAACTTCTTTAATAGTCTCCATGATCTTATCCATGTCGAAAGGTTTATTTATGCAGGCGTAGGCTCCTTCGCTGATAGCTTCTTTTATAAGGTGCTGCACGGCGTACGCCGTCATCATGACAACAACGGTCTCCGGCGTTATTTTCTTGATCTGCTTAAACGTCTCCACACCGTTTATGCCGGGCATTTTTATATCAAGGAAGGCTATGTCGAAAGAATGCTCTTTCGCGCACTCAATGGCTTCATACCCATCGGCCGCTGTGATCACTTCGTGCCCCTCCATCTCGATAATGCCTGCCATGGAAAGCCTGAGGCCGTCCTCATCATCGGCTATAAGAATTTTAAGCTTTTTTTTGCCCATTGATCCCTCCGGCATTAACTAAAAATCCAGGCATGAAGGGGATATGCCCCACTCAAAAACCCGTGTAATTCTATTCCAGCGGCAGGCGAAGCTCGAACGTGGTGCCGGAACCTTTCTTGCTTTCAACCAATATCCTGCCTGAGTGCAGTTCTATGACTTCTTTGACTATAGCCAGGCTTAATCCCAGCCCCCTGTTCTTAGTGGAAAACAGCGGGTCAAAAATATGGCTCAAGGTCTCATCATCCATGCCGTTGCCGGTGTCTGCCACTGTGATCACGGCGCTTGAGTCAACTTTGCGCGTACTTATGGATATGTCGCCGCCTTCGGGCATGGCGTCCCTAGCGTTCGAGAAAATATTTACTAAAACCTGCTTCACCTTGTCAGGGTCGATGTTGGCGACTACGTGTTCGAGCCTGCGAGTAATGCGGATATTCTGCCCGAAGTCCAGGCTGTCAAGAAAATTGTTTATGAGATCATCTACCCTTGTGGGTGTCTTGTTGATCTTTTTAATACGGGAAAAATCCAGCAGGTCGGTTACTATCCGATTGGCCCGAGCTACGTCGATCGACAGCAATTCAAGCATCTGTTTCGCTTTTTCGTCAATATTGAACGCGCCGAGTTTGATCAAATAATACGAAATATTTTTAAGGCTTGCAAGCGGGTTCCTCAGTTCGTGAGCGATAGATGAGGCCAGCCTTCCTATTGTCGCGAATTTTTCAGAACGAAGCAGTTCCTGCTGTATGTTCTTCACTTTCAGTATAGTTCTGTTCAAGTTCATCGGTCCTTTGCTCGAGAGCTGATTTCAAAACAAGCAGATCTTCTTTTTCTTTGTTAAGCTCCCTTACGTATTTACGGATGTCCGCTGCCATCTGGTTAAACGAGTTGGCCAGCTCGCCAATCTCATCGTTTGACCTGACCTGCACCTTGTAGTTTAAATCTCCGCCGGAGAGTATTCTTGTCCCGATGGAAAGCTGTTCGATCGGCTGTACAATTATGCGCACGAGGAATATCGACAGAAGTATGCCGAACAGTACTACTATGGACGTAAGAACGAACACTCCTTTCCTGATATCCGTGATTTGTTTCTGCATTCTCGAAAGGGATATGCCGACTCTTGCAAACCCTACGAGCTCCTGTCTTTCCCCTATGTCTTTAGGCTCGGCAGCGAGAGCCTGTCCGGCATCTTTGGTCGGCATGCGGTCTATCATTATCGGGCAGATGGTGTCATGTATAGGCCCTCCTGTTTGCGAATTGTAAGAAATTTTAATTATATCTTTGGCGTGCTGGTTATCACCGGAAGGAGCTTTCCTTATCGCCGCGTGCATTTTATAGGCAAGCAGCGGTTCGAGTTCTTTATAAAGGTTCTTGAAATTCGCGTTTTCGGTAAGCGTGAGGATCTTGCCGTTCTTGTCATATATAACACTGTAAAAAACATCTTCTTCTTTTATTACCTGTTCGTTAAGTTTATTAAGGTATTCTTTGTTCCCGGTAAACGCTCCAAACTCGCTGTTGCTGGCGAGGTTCCGCGCGAGCATGCTACACCTGTCTTCTAGGGCGGTCCTGATCTGGACCGTTTGGTTAGTAATGAAGAACCACGTGAGGGAAAGCGAAGTGAGAATAATAACAATAGATATGGAAATGACGAATTTAAGAGGTAAGCCGATACGTATCCGTTTTAGCATAGTTTTTGCCAAAAAATTTGCGAAAATTTAACTATTTTTAACGAGAAAATGTTAAAAACGCAATTCATTATACATGAATATAATATTTTTCTCAATGGTTTTCTTAAATTAATTGCGGCAGTTGTGATTGAATAATCAATGAAATTCGATTAGATTAGAATTACGGCCTTAGGAGTAAAAAGCCGACGAGAGGACTTGAACCTCCGACCAATGGTTTACAAAACCATTGCTCTACCAGCTGAGCTACGTCGGCATAAACTAGGGACTTAAAGATACCAAAAAAAACATAGTTTGTCAATCTAGGATAAGGAAATATATCTTGCTTTTGTAGCCATTCCCGTTTAACTGGGTTTGCTTATTTTAATCCAAGTATGTCCGAAACAGCGGATTGTAACTCATTTATGCCGATGCCTTTCTTCGCGCTTACCCATATGATGTATTCCGGCACGACTTCCAGCTCCTGCGCAAGAGCTCGGCGCTGCTCTTCAAGTTTTGGTTGCGCTATGCGGTCTATCTTGTTGGCAACTATACGGTAAGGCATCCCGATACTGCTGAGCCATAAGATCATCTGCCGGTCAAGTTTTGTAACGCCTACGTTTGCGTCAATCAGAACAAAAACGGCCTCAAGCGAATCTCTCCCGGAAATATAATATTCTATCATATGCTGCCATTTATCCTGCGCGTCCCTTGCAACAGCGGCAAAACCGTAGCCGGGCAAGTCGATTATCCATTTGCCGTGGGTCACCGAGAATACGTTTATTGCCCGCGTTTTACCTGGGGTTTTTGAGACCTTGGCAAGCCCGTTCCTGCCGCAAAGTGCGTTGAGCAGCGAACTCTTGCCGACATTAGAGCGTCCGACAAAGGCCACTTCAGAATTAGCGTCCCCCAGTTTTTGCGGGGAATCAACGCTCATAAAAAATTTGACTTCTTTGAAAGTATTTATTCCCATTGCTTGTCTCCATGTGCATTATTTGTCAAATCTAAGTAAACTTTTTATTAAAAATGTTATCGAAGGCTTCTCGCGCCCGGACAGGATCCAGCCCCGATGAGTTCTTTGGCGGCGATTTTCTCTCAAAGAAAGTAAATTCTTCACAAAAGTTCGACCGATCCTTATAGATAACTGGCTCTTCAATGTTGGCATAACACTGGTTTGATTTGGAAGTATCATAATGTTTGCAGTTAAAGCAGGCGTGAAGGTCGGCTCTGCACTTGTGGCATACATCCCTCATCCCCGGCTGCCCAATCCCTTCCCATTCAGTTAAACATTTGTGGCAGTATTTCATAAAAGAATTATATCATATTTTAGATCCATCCTTAATCCCCGAGTTCCGGCTGATGAGGAACGAGGGGATTTCCCGCAGAGTGAGGGATGAATTTCAAAAAAGTGTTTTGAGTTCGGCCTTTGCTTTCTGCCGAACTCAAAGTCAAGGGCGGCTGCGATGCCTCCCGTCTTTTTGAAGTTCATCCCGAACGACTGTTTGATTTATGTGGCGTAGTTTGGTAACATTAACCTCAATGATCGAAATAACTTCGAAAACCAATGACAGGATAAAGCATTTAAAGAAGCTCCTGGCCGATAAAGCCTACCGCTATGACCAGAAAAGGTTCGTTGTCGAAGGCGTAAGGGCGCTGGATGGAATAAATGGCATCGTCGAACTCTACATCCGCGAAGACGCTAAGCCTCCCGAAATAAAAAGCACTCTCGCCTACAGCGTGAGAAAGGATGTATTTGAAACGATCTCTGCCACTGAAAACAGCCAGGGTGTTATAGCCGTTGCTAAGATGAACCTGCTCGCGCCCGCCAGCATACTGCCCGGCGCAAGGTATGTACTTCTTGACAAGATCCAGGACCCCGGCAACATGGGTACTATAATAAGGACGGCGTGCGCCCTGGGGTTTAAAGGTGTTGTGATCACCCCGGGTTGTGTTGACACCTTCTCGCCCAAGGCGGCGAGGGCGGCGGCAGGTTCGCTGTGGAAAGTGGATGTTATAAAGATCGAGACTATAGAAGAGCTGGCGCCTTTCACTGTTATAGCGGCGGACCGCAGCGGACGGGACGTCAGCGGCTTCGAGTGGCCAAAAGGTTTTCTGTTGTGCATCGGTAACGAAGGGGCGGGCCTTTCTGACGAGGTAAGGCGATCGGCAAAGGCAAGCATAAGCATTCCTATAGGCGTTGACATGGAGTCGCTCAACGCTTCCGTCAGCGCTGGGATCCTCATGTACCTGGCCAGCACAAAACCGCAAGGAAATATGAAATGAAACGCGCCAAAAACATTTTCAATTTTGAGCTAGGCCTGGCATCGATTCTTATAATATTGTCGGCCGTTATATATTTGATGCACTGGCTGATATTCGGAAATATAATTCAGACAGCTAACTATCTAGTAGGCAACATAGCTTTTCTGCCAATTGAAGCGCTTATTGTAACGCTTGTTCTTCATAGGCTTTTAACTTACCGGGAAAAACGCTCGCGCCTTGAAAAACTGAATATGGTAATAGGAAGTTTCTTTAGCGAGGCTGGCGGTGGCTTCTTGAGTATTTATCGGATGCGGACCCTAATATCGAAAGTATTAAAGAAAAATTTATAGTAAAAGGTACCTGGACTGAAAAAGATTTTACGAGGCTTACACAAGAGTTGATGTCTTACCCCTTTGATATCGATCGAAAAAAACTCGATATACTCCGTTTGAAGGGTTTTGTGATGTCAAAGCGGGAATTTCTCCTCAGGCTCATGGAAAACCCTAACCTGCTTGAGCACGAGTCTTTTACCGAGCTCCTGCTTGCCTATTTCCATCTAATAGAAGAGCTGGCTTCAAGGATGGTAATATCGCCTCTTGCAGAAAACGACCTTACCCACATCGCGGGGGACGCTAGAAGGGTTTACTCGCTCCTTGCCAGGCAGTGGCTGGAATACATGGAGCACCTGAAGAACAATTACCCGTACCTGTTTTCTCTCGCGATGAGAAAGAACCCTTTCGACGAAAAGGCGGCCGTTGAGATCGAGTAAGCTTTAAGAAAAAATTGAAATTTATTTTATATTATTGTATTATCTAACGGAATAATATTTGATATTTAAGCTTAGATTTTTGATATTGTATCAAGTGGAGGGGAACATGGGTCTATTCGGGTTGGTTCCGTGGAAGGCTTTTACTCAGGTGGTCCCGTTGCTGGTGGATATCGTTTTCAAAGTAAGAGGAAACAGCGGCCTCGAGCAGGAACAGAAAGAGATAAATGAGCTTAAGTCGAAAGTAAAAGCGCTTGACGGCGAAATAGGTTCCGTATACAAAGGTTTGAGGGTATTGATCGTAGGAATGCTTGTGACGCTGCTGGTCTCTGTATCGGCGCTTGTGGTCGGGATCATAGCTATGTCACGGTAGGGAGCAAAATGCAGGAATCCACTTCGGCAAAATCGCTTATTGTTCAGCTGTCCAGCCTGGTAAACTATATCGAGAAGATAGTGACTGGAGGGGCGTCAATAAACGACCTCGAGCAGATGTCGGCAGTAAACGGTGTTTTGAAAGACTGCGTGCTGCTGCAGAAAAGCATAAAGCTCAAAAAAGTCAAACAAAACACGTTGGCGGAAGCCGAAAATTATATCACAGACCAGGATTTCCAAAGGTTCAAGGCAGTGCTTGATAACTTGCATCCGGGCATAAATGTCTCGCAGCAGAGGGTCTCGAGGCTGATAGGCCAGATGAGCCCGGACGGAAGAATAGATCCTGCTGCCGTCAAAGAAAATATATTTGCTGTTTTTGAAACGCTAAAGAAAAGGCTGGACGATGCCGGACAGGAAACCGCTGAACTGCAGGACCTGACCCTGCAAAGCGCCGAAGCGACGTGCGAAGTTGTGCGCCGGCTGATATCACAGGAGAACGTTAAGCTGCAAAGATAAAGAAAGTCCTCCTTGCTAAGTAAAAACCCTAAAAGATAACCCGGGGCCCGTTGAAAAGCCATCAATAGCCTGAATCAAATCGAAGAATATTTTGTTGCAAAAATTATACGGCGTATTAAGCTTTACTTAAGGCCGTGCTGGAGATTAATTATTTAGGCTGACGGATTAAATATGAACAGTCTTTACCGGAATTTCATATATATGTCTAATATAGTAGGTGTTGCCGTTGTAGATACCGCTACCGGCAAGAAAGCTGGCAAGATATTTGATATTGCGGCGAACATGCGTGAGATGTACCCGAAAGTAAGCGCTCTTATAATAAAGAAGAGTTCCGGCGGCGGGTTGGCCACCGTACCGTTTAAATGCGTAAAAAAACTTGATGGGGAAAAGGCTTTCCTGATCGAGATCTCGATGGAGGATGCGGCCCACGGTGTGCATTTGTCCGATAACGAGATATTGCTCAAGGAAACATTCTGGGATAGGCAGATTGTGGATATTTCCGGCTCGAAAGTCGTGAGGGTCAACGACCTCCACCTGTTAAGGGAAGAGCCTAACCTCTGGGTAGTGCACGTTGATGTAGGGTTCAAAGGGCTGATACGCAGGCTGGGTTGGTCCAGGTGGTTCGAGCCGATGATTAAATGGCTTTTCTCGTACGAGATGAAAGACAGGCTTATATCCTGGAAATACGTCCAGCCGATCAACGCCGACAAAGGCGGAGGCCATCTTTCGCTCAAAGGCCCGAAAACGAAGCTTACCGAACTACATCCCGCAGACCTTGCAGATATCCTTACTGACCTCGGTACTGACGAGAGGCTTTCCATATTAAAGACCCTCGACAACGAGACATCCGCCGACACGCTTAAAGAGCTCCGCTCGAAGATGCGTATACAAACCGCAGAACTGCTGGACCAGGAAAAACTTTCCGCGATAATGAGCGAAATGCCGGTTGACGAGGCTGTCGACCTCATCTGCCATTTCCCCAGAAAGAAGATTAACTCTACACTGGCGCTCCTGCCGAAAGATAGATCAAAACAGATAAAAGGCCTCATGGCAATGACAAACAGGATGGCCGGAAGCATAATGAACGTCGAGTTCGTGATGGTTAAACAGGCGTTAACGGCCGGAGAGATCCTTCAAAAGATAACAACCGAATTTAAAGACAAGGAAAGCATTTATTATATCTACGTGGCAGATGATAATGACACCCTTGCCGGCGCTGTAACTCTCAGGCAGCTCTTGATGGCCCCTCCGGAAAGGCCGGTTATGGAGTTCATGCGAAAACGCCCCGCCCGCGTACGCGCAGAAACCGATGTCCGTGATGTCGCCAAGGTGTTCTATAAATATGATTTCACCGTAGTACCCGTGGTTGACAAGCAGAACAAAATGCAGGGCATAATAACAATAAAAGACGCCCTCGAGGCCGTCTTTCCGATAACTAAAGAAGAAATAGAGAGATAATAATGGAAAACAACGGACATGTGAACGTGAGCCTTTTCACCAAAATAAAGGAATCGCCAATGGTCAGGAACATACTGATCTTCCTCGCCGTGCTCGGGCCCGGAATAATAACAGGCAGCGTTGATAACGATGCCGGCGGCATAACGACATATTCAGTGGCCGGCGCTATATACGGCTACAAGCTGCTATGGACCCTTATCCCATCGTTTGTTATCCTTCTGGTTGTGCAGGAGATGAACGCGAGGATGGGTATAGTTACCGGTAAAGGCCTTGCGGACCTTATAAGGGAGAATTTCGGCGTAAAGATAACGTTCTTTATTTTTCTAGGGCTAGTCACGGCCGATATAGGCAACACAGCTACCGAATTTGCGGGTGTCGCAGGAAGCCTTATGATATTCGGTGTCAGTAAATATATATCTGTGCCGCTGACAGCGGCGGTCGTATGGATACTCGTAGTAAAAGGCGATTACAAGATCTCTGAAAGGATATTCCTCTTCTTCAGTTTTTGCCTTCTTTCCTATATTGTTTCAGCTATATTAGCTAAACCCGACTGGACAAAGGTTACCCAGTCGCTTATGGCGCCGGACCTGCACATGAACGCGGATTATCTAACTATGGTGCTCGGCATTGTAGGCACCACGGTCGCGCCATGGATGCAGTTTTACATGCAGTCGGCTGTCATTGAAAAAGGTGTGAAGATAGAAGATTACAAGTATGTTTTCTGGGATGTCATGATAGGGTGTATAGCGACCATAGTTGTGGCTTTCTTCATAATTATAGCCTGCGCCGCTACACTTAACGTCAACAACATAACCATAAACGAAGCGAAAGACGCGGCCATGGCGCTAAAACCCTTCGCCGGCATATTCGCGTCCCAGCTTTTCGCTTTCGGCCTGTTTGTGGCTTCAATATTTTCGGCGGCCATCCTCCCGATCGCGACGGCTTTCTATGTGTGCGAGGCATTCGGTTTTGAGGCCGGAATAAACAAAAAAATGAACGAGGCGCCGCAGTTCTACACGCTGTTCACGTTTATCATTTTGGTGGCCGTTCTTATAATTCTCACGCCCGGGGCGCCCGCTAATAAGCATCACAATATGGTCGCAGGTGCTTAACGCGATATTGTTGCCCGTGGTTATAATATCAATGATATTAATGGTGAATAACAAGAAGATAATGGGAGAATATATCAATAACAGTTTTCAGAACGCAGTTGGTTGGACTACTACAGTCGTGCTTATTGGGATGACCTTAGCCCTGATAGTCCAGCCAATAATGGATGCCTTTACGCATAAGTGACAGTTCGATATTTTTCTTGAAAAACCAGTCAAAAATAGATAGAATCTCCACATGGAGTTGTATAGAACCATTAAAATGAAGACCTGTTTGGATTGTTGAACCACATTGTGTGTAACGCGCGGTGTGGTTTTTTATTGGATATATTATGAAAAATCTTGATTATAACATAAAGACAGGAATTTCGTTTCTCATTTTTATCTTTCTTGGTGGGCTATTCGCGTTCGCGTATGCCAGCCCTAGCCTTGCCCCAGTCAAGCCGGATTTTCAGGATTATATCCAGAACCAGCAGAACGTCAAAGCGCGAAAACAAAAAAGAAAAAGGCACTCTTTGGGATTGGTTCCCGCTCCGTTCGACCGTTCTCATATGAAAGGCCAAAAGGTTGTAAAGCAGGTTACGGCGGTTCAAGGCCTGGCTGGGCCGGTAGTGGGTCAGTCGCCTTACCCTGCATCATATGATCTTCGCTCACAGGGAAAACTTACAGTTGTGAAGGATCAAGGCCAATATAACACCTGCTGGTCTTTTGCCACATATGGTTCAATGGAATCCTGTCTTTTGCCCGCCCAAACCTGGGATTTTTCAGAAAAAAACCTTGTAAATTTAACCGGGTATGACCTTGGAGAGTCCGGCGGCGGCAATTATTTGATGTCAACGGCATATCTCGCGAGGTGGATCGGGCCCGTAAATGAATCAGATGACCACTATCCAAGCGACGCGGCAGGTTGGTCTTCGTCTTCATCGGGGCTACCGGTTCAAAAGCATATTCAGGAAGCGCTTTTTCTGCCGGATAGAAGCAGTTCAACTGACAATGACAATATAAAAGGAATGGTCACAAGCTACGGCGCCGTCATGACATCTATGTACATGGATGAAGATACCAGTGACGGCTACCTCAACTTGAATACAACATCTTATTATTTTAACGGGTCAACTACGACTACTACTAATCATGCTGTTGCAATAGTCGGCTGGAATGACAATTATCCGGCGAGCAATTTTTCTATCACACCACCTGGAAACGGCGCGTTTATAATTCGGAACAGCTGGGGAACAGATTGGGGCGACGGCGGGTATTTTTATATTTCCTATTATGATTCTGATATAGCCACTGACCTTACAGTTTTTGATGACGCCGAATCGACAGGAAACCATCATAATGTTTACCAGTATGACCCGCTTGGCATGACCACCTCTCTTGGCTATTCTAGCAACACCGCGTGGTTTGCCAATATTTTTACCGCTAGCGCTAATGAAGAATTGAACGCCATAGGTTTTTACGCCTTAAGCGTGAATACAAGTTACACAATAAATATTTATAGCGGTTTTAACGGCGCTTCATTTACAGGGCTATTGGCAAGCCAGAACAGGTACAATGCCTGTAGCCGGATACCACACGATTCAACTGAATTCCCTGCTTCCTATTATTCCCGGTCAAAAATTTTGTATCGTTGCAGAAGTAACAACTCCGGGTTATAATTACCCGATTGCCATAGAAAACCCTATTTCAAGCTATAGCAGCCAGGCAACCGCTTCCGCGGGGCAGAGTTACGTTAGCAGTAACGGTACTTCATGGACAGATATTACAACTCTATATTCAAACACAAACGTATGCCTGAAAGCATACACAACCATTCCAACAGTGACATCAGTAACGCCGAACAGCGGGATAAATTCTGGGCCGACATCAATAAATAATCTATCTGGGAGCGGGTTTGTGAACGGTTCAACAGTTCAATTGGCAAAATTGGGCCAAAGCTCGATAACGGCCAGTAACGCTGTAGTTGTAAGTTCCAGCCAGATAACGTGTACGATTAATTTAACAGGGCTTGCTACGGGTTATTGGGATGTGATTGTTTCTACAGGCGCAGGAGGAGCAGTTTCGGCAACGCTTACAAACGGCTTCATGGTAAATTCCGCGCCAGTTGTAGTGCCTTCCACCGGCATAATTGCGGGCAAAGTTACGCAAACGGACGGCATAACTTCTATTCAGGGCGCTATCATACAGGCGCTTCAGAGCGGCACAACAACGGCAGTGCAGGCAATATCAAACAATTCAGGCAACTATTCAATGCAGGTTGTCACGGGAACTTACAACGTAACCGCGTCATCAACAGGTTACATTACCCAAATGCAATCCGGGCAGATAATAGCAACCGGGCAAACAACAACGGTTAATTTCGCGCTTGCTGCACAGCCGGCAAATACCGGGACAATTTTAGGCCAAATAACCAAATCAGATGGTATAACGGCGCTTACCGGGGCGATAGTTCTGGCGCTTCAAAGTGGCACGACTACAGTGCAGGCAATATCAAACAATTCAGGCAATTATTCAATGCAGGTTGCCACAGGGGTTTACAGCGTAACCGTGTCTTCAACAGGCTACGTTACACAGACAAAATCGGGGCAGGCGGTAGCGTTCGGACAAACAACCACTGTCAATTTTGCTCTGGCTAACAATGTTGTTGCAGCGATCAGCCCGCCGACTTTAAGCTGGGAGGCGGGTTTTGTGAACGGCTCAAAGCAGTCTTCCGGCACAGTAACAACTTCAATAAATTTCGGGATACATTACGCGGACCCGGGCGTGCGCTCCCAAAACTGGTTATCCCAAACTGCATATATCCAATTCAAACAGCGTTGAAATAGCCGGAAGTCCGTTTACAATGACTACACTTGAAACGCCTGTCAATTACATTGTAGGCATGGACTATGTATATAACTACGTAATCCCTAATCCAGGTACATATAGCTACTGGTTTGAAGCGTGTAACTCATCCGGAACGTATGCGGCCGGTGTTGAGCTCCAAAAGGTTGTATTAATAATAGCCGCCAGCAATACGAGCACGGGTGAGAATACACTTGACAACGCTCATCCATATCCTTCTTTTGCGAATCTTTCGCTGGGTGGTAAGATAAATTTTGCCGGTATTACGCCAAACGCAGATATTAAAATATTCACACTTGCCGGTAACCTGGTCCAAACACTTAAAGCAGATGCGAACGGTGTTGTGACACCATGGGATGGCACAATACAAGGCGGCGGAAAGGCGTCTTCCGGAACTTACATAGTACATGTGTCGGATGGTAAAGGCAACAGGAAGACATTTAAGATACTGCTGGTGAAATAATAAGCCAACAATTTGCGTGCTCGTACAAGGTGTACACTAAAGAAACATAAGCGTAATACGCAAAGGGAGCTATATGAACAAACTCTCGAAACAGCTTTTCAGGCTTAAAGACCTCAACATGATACTGGCAGAAGGGCAAGAGCCCGGGCACAAGCTTAAAAAAGTCCTTGGGCCGGTTGAGCTTATACTTTTCGGTGTTGGTGTAATAATAGGCGCGGGGATTTTTGCCACTGTTGGGACTGCCGCCGCTGGCGACGCGCTCAGGCCCGGGGCTGGGCCGGCTCTGATGGTTTCATTCGCCATAACTGGTGTTGCCTGCGGATTTGCGGCTCTTTGTTATGCGGAGTTCGCTTCGCTTGTACCCATATCCGGCAGCGCCTACACGTACTCTTACGCAACCTTTGGCGAGCTTATAGCTTGGATAATAGGATGGGACCTGATGCTTGAATACTGCGTTGGCAGCATAGCCGTTTCAATAAGCTGGTCAGGTTATTTTGTGGGGCTTTTGCACAGCATGGGCATCAACTTACCGCCATGGACAACCTTTGATTTCCGCACCGCGATGCAGGGTTTCCAAAAGGCTTCGGCGCTACTGGCAAAGGGTGTGCCGTTCGCGCAGCTTGACCCGGGCCTTCAGCGCACTTGGGACGCTGTCCAGAGCGCCCCGCACGTGATGGGTATACCGTTCATCTGCAACCTGCCGGCAAGCATAGTAGTGTTGTTCCTGACATGGCTGCTTGTTATAGGGATAAAAGAAAGCTCGCGTTTTAATATTATCATTGTAACAATTAAATTGCTCGTGCTTGGATTTTTTGTGGCGCTCGGAGCCCATTTTTTCAAAGCATCTAACTGGGTGCCTTTCGCGCCGAACGGCTTTCCTGGTATAAAAGCGGCTGCGGCAGTAGTATTTTTCGCGTATATCGGTTTTGACTGTGTATCAACAATGGCTGAAGAGACCCGCAACCCCAAGCGCGATATGCCTATCGGCATCATAGGCTCGCTTATAATCTGCACGATAATTTATATGCTAGTTGCAGCGGTTTTTACCGGGATTATACCTTTCGATGTCCTGAAAAACTCTATGGCCCATGAGAAAGCTGAGCCGCTGGCGCTTGCTATGCGCTACATCAACATGAACTGGGCGGGAGTGGTAGTTGGGTTCGGCTCAATAGTCGCCCAGATAGCGGTGCTGCTTGTGCTCCAGATGGGGCAATCGAGGATATTTTTCTCAATGGCGCGCGATGGCCTCTTGCCTTCAGTGTTTGCGCGCGTGCACCCGGTGCACAAAACGCCTCACGTGACCACCATTGTTACCGGCGTTATCATAGCCTCGGTTGCGGCATTTACGAACATAGAAGAGATGGTTGACCTGACAAATATAGGCACTCTTTTCGCGTTCGTCCTTGTGTGCTTCGGAGTTATAATACTAAGGGTAAAGGAACCGGGCCGCCAGAGAGCGTTCAAAGTTCCTTTCAGCCCTGTAGTCCCGCTTCTGGGTGTAGCTGCTTGCATTTTTCTGATGACTGGTTTGCCCAATATAACTTGGATAAGGTTCGTGGTTCTGGCTTATAATAGGGCTTGGGATATATTTTACTTACAGCTTCAAGAACAGTTTGCTGCACGGGCGTGAAGGGCATCAGGTGCATACTCATTAAGCCACCTTACTCTGATATTGGTAATGCCAAAAGAAAGATGAGTTCAAGATATTGAGATAATCAAATATCAAGAATCAAAAATCAAAATGACAAATCAAAATTTAGAGATAGATTCAATAACAAAGTAATAAAGTAGAAATTATTTTTAAGCGGAAGGTTGTATTATTCAAGCTGTTAACCTTAATTTTGACATTTGATATTTGATATTTCTCTGATATTATTTGGGAGGTTTTAGATGGAACAAGCTTTATGGAAAATATTTGACACTATAGATTCACTCGTGCGGTACGCGGAAGGCAAAAATATAAATATCCTTACCTTTCTCGGGCTTCAGCTGACAGCCGTGAGGTTCATTAATGTTCATTATAATCTATGGTTCGAAGCGAGCTTTGTGTTCCTGGGTGCGTCGGTGTTTCTGTGCGTAGTGTCGTTCCTGCCAAAATCGCGGCTGACAGCCTGGCTGTACCACATAAACCGCGTGAGCGCAAAGCCTGGGGAGAGCGATAACACGCTTTATTACGGAGACATTGTGAAATACAGCGTTGACGGCTATATTGATATCATGGAAAAGTCGATGGAGTGCAAGATAAGGGGCAATGGGTATCACGAGAACCTGTGCAGGCAGATAGTTGTCAACGCAGGGATAGCGAACGACAAGTTCAGGCTGTTCAAACTTAGTTTCAGCGTGATGCTGATAGGCGAAATGTTTTTCGCGTTTTCTCTTTTTGATAAAATAAAATAATAAATCACTGGGGAGGTAATTAAAATGTCGTTTAAACTTTTAATGGCTTTACTCTTTGCGGCAGTTCTTTCAGGCTGCGCGACGCCGCGTACTGTCGTAAGCCATACCTATAATTTTAATAACCTCAAGAATATCGGGATATCAAAATTTGACAACCCCAAGAAAATAAGCGGTATAGAAGATATTTTCGCGCAGCAGCTTATCAAAAAGGGGTTTAAAACCGTTGAGAGGAACAAGCTTGATAGAGTCCTGAAAGAACAGAAGATCGCGGCATCAGGCCTTGAAGACCCCGATACAACAAAGAAACTGGGGCAGCTGCTTGGAGTGGACGGCCTGCTGGTAGGCGAAGTGACGTATTATTCGCCTAAGCAAAGCAAGACTCACACGGAAGAGGACGATACCTATTTTTCTGTTCCTGTTTACAAAAAAATCGACAATAGGATCCAGCAAACCGGCACTAAAACGAAGGTTGACAAACGCCGCTATCCTGTAACGGTAACGACCAACCCCCAGATCGGCCTGGTTGCTAAGATCATTGATGTTGAGACAGCCGAGATCGTTTGGGTAGGCTCGTTCATCGAAGAGGGCGACAATGTTATGGACGCCGAAGAGGACTGTGTTCACCTGCTGGTTAAAAGTTTATGGAAAGACATAAAGAAGGTTGAACGAGAGAAGGCAAAAGAACAAAAACAATGAAAATTATCAGTGCGGTGTTCATGCTGTTATTCTGCGTATCAGCCGCTTATTGCTCGGCTGTTGAAGATAACAGCCAGGGGGTTGCGGCTATGAACGCCGGCAGGTTCGATGAGGCGGTACAGTACCTTTCGGCGGCGCACACCGAGGCCCCTGACGATGCTAACATCAAAAATAACCTTGTTATAGCTTACAACAACGCGGCGATGGACTACAACAACAAAGGCAATTTCGACACAGCTTACCATTACATCAAGAAAGCGCTAGAGCTGGATCCCCAGGCCGGCCCCATAAAAAAGAATCTTGCCGGCATACTGACAAACGAAGCCTACCGGCGGTATAATGCAAATAACGGCCAGGAAGTAATACCGCTGCTCAAAGAGTCCATTGAAAACAACGATTCGCTTGCCGAGGCCCGTTCCCTGCTGGGGCAGGCGTATTACGACAACGACGATTATCCCAACGCCCAGGAGCAGTGGCAGAGGGCGCTGGCGCTTGACCCGTCAAAGACAGTTGTACAACAGAAACTCGATAAGCTTAACAGGGAAATGGAAACGAACGGCAAGCTTCACGATGCCGGCAGGTACCACTTCAAAGTACGGTACGAAGGTTTTGAAATGTGGAGCGCGTCGCAGGAAGTCTTGGATATGCTCGAAGATGCTTACAATAACGTTGGCTGGAAACTCGGTACATTCCCCAATGAGCCGGTGACTGTGATAATCTACACTCAGGAAGAATTTCAGACTGTTTTAGGACAGCCTGATTGGTTCGCCGGAGCCTATGATGGAAAGATAAGGCTGCGCAAATGTGACGCGGAAGGGGACAAGAGGCGCCTTCGGCAGCTGGTATATCACGAATACATGCACGCTTATATACGCTATGTTGTGGGAAATAACATACCGACATGGCTCAACGAAGGCCTGGCCCAGTGCTACGAGAACATGCCCGATAAGGCCGAGATAAGCTATGGCGAGAAAAAGACTGTAAAAGACCGGCTCGCGGTTGGAGGTGTGCCTCCGATGGATGCAGTAGATAAGATGTTCCATTCCACTACCTCTCAGGCAGACGTCAACTTCGCTTATGCGTTTTCCAAAATATTTGTTGCCTATCTGATAGACAAAGGATGGGACATCAATATAAAGAATATGCTTGATGAACTGCATAACGGGTCTAATTTGAACGATGCCTTCGAAAAGATATTTTGCAGAAGCCTGGACCAGATGCGTTCCGACTGGTTGAGCGATATGAAATTTGATACTACGTTCTGATTCGGTATCATACATGTCCAAAATGGACAGTATATCTCGTCCGAGACAATAGTTAGAGTTTTGAATTTAAAAAACCGTTTGTCATTCCCGAAATCTTCAATCGGGAATCCAGAACAATGACATTTCCGCCAAAGGCGGATCTGCCTTTGGCATGATATGGATGACTTTTGGAAGTGGATCCCCGATAGAGACATTCGGGGAAGACAGAAAATGGCTAATTTGAGTTTGTTGAAAAAGTCCTCAACAGCCTTGATTACGATGATTATTAACTGCGATTACGGCGGTTAGAAGCTCTAAATCATCGTAATCTTAGTTTTTAATCGCTGTAATCAGAGGTTGTTTAGGTTTTTCAGCAATCTCAATTTTGACGCAATGATAATGTGTAAAAAAAGGGGGTGGTAATAGTGAAACATTTGTTCGCATTGCTAGTCGCCGCGATCCTTACGGCGGGCGTCCTGTCGGCGTATGCCGAAGATGCAACGACTGTTCCCGCAACGCAGGGGACGGAAGCAGGCCATCAAAAAGAGATAAAAGACGTAAAAAAAACCAAGAAGCATCACAAACACACCAAGAAAAAATCCAAGAAAGCCAAAAAGACAGGGACAGATGCAGCTACGCCAGAAGCAACTTCTGCCGCACAGTAGGTTGTTGGAAAATGATTTCAAGTAAATAATAAACCCCCTGAATATTTCGATTATTCAGGGGGTTTATTATTTATATTAAAGCTTATTTTGTCCTGGCACTTTTCTGAAGGAATATTTCGTAGAGTATGACCGCTGCCGCGCAGGAAGCATTCATTGAAGAAATTTTATTGGTCTGCGGAATTGAGACAAGGTAGTCGCATCTTTTTTTAACAAGCTCATGAAGCCCTTCGCCCTCGCTTCCAATCACTATAGCCATCGGGAACGCGAACTTCTCTTCTCTTACCGACTTGCCGCCCTCGCCTTCGGCGCCTACAACCCAGACGTTCAGGCCTTTTAAGTCGCTTATTGTTTGAGGTATGTTGGTTACTCTTGCGACCGGTATGTGCTCGATGGCTCCGGCCGACGTTCTCGCCACGGTATCGTTGACCGCGGCCGAACGCCACTTGGCTATGATGATGCCGTCCGCGCCGAACACTACCGCGTTGCGGATTATGGCGCCAAGGTTGTGCGGGTCCTCTATGCCGTCTAGAACTACCAGCACGGGGTTAGGCTTGTCTTTGACCTTGTCCCACAGTTCCGCGAACTCGAGGTACTCAAAATCGCAGACTTCCGCGGCGACGCCCTGGCTGTTCTCGGGGCAAACCTTGTCGAACTTCTCGGGCGGCACGTGGTGCATGGGGATGCCCGTTTCTTTAGCGAGAGCTATTATCTCGGTTATCGCCTCGCCCCTGGCCTGCCTCGAAAGAAGTATTTTATTAACGGTCTTTGTGCCGGCTTTCAATAACTCTCTTACCGGGTTCCTGCCTGTGATCATTTCACTCATAGTAACTCCAATTGAAGATTAAAAATTGAAAATTGACATCTTTAAATCTTGAATCTTAAATTTTCTAATCTATAATGCTGTTTAAAGCGGTAATAAAGTTGATGTTCCGTCTGGGTTGTCTTCTATTTTATACTTAAGGGCGCTGAGTTTTGCCCTTAATTCGTCAGAACTTTTTCCAGTCTTTGTTGCGCCTTGCGGCTTCACGCTGGGTTTTTAGTTCAAGGGCTTCAGCGGGTATCTCGGCCTGAAGGGCAGCTGGGATGCCAAGGCTATCAGAAAGGAGTGTCTTTAACGTGTTGAAATATTTATACAGGGTTCCAGGGCTTTTCTGCGAGATTGCCGTGGCCGCTTCCCTTTTAAGGTTGTGGATCACGGCGAGCGCCTTCTCGGTGTTGAAATCGTCATTCATGGCCTCGTTGAACTCGGCAATTACGGCCTCGTCCATTTCAGGGTCGAGGCTGCGCAGGTGGCCGGGCATTTGCGGCGTGTAAGGAACAAGCGAAAGCTTATGTAAAACTTCGTCTATGCCTTCGAGCGCGTTCTTTGCGGGCTTGAGCCCTTCATCCGAAAAATCGAGGGCGCTTTTGTAATGGCGCGATAAAAGGAAGTAACGCACCACTCTTGGTGAATATTTTTCGAAGATCTCGCGGAGGCAAAGAAATTACCCAGAGATTTCGACATTTTCTCTTTGTTTATAGTGACAAAACCGTTGTGTATCCAGTATTTTGCGAAAGGTTTGCCGGTGGCGGCCTCAACTTGGGCTATCTCGTTCTCATGGTGGGGGAAAATCAGGTCCTGTCCGCCGCCGTGGATGTCGATAGGCGCCCCAAGGCGTTTGTTGCCATGACCGAACATTCTATATGCCAGCCCGGCCTGCCTTTGCCCCAGGGGCTCTGCCAGCTGACTTCTGCCGGCTCATCTTCTTTGGTGGCTTTCCATAACGCGAAATCGAGCGGGTCTTTCTTTTCTTCACCTATCTCGACGCGTATGCCGGCCTTAAGGTCTTCCGGTTTCCTTTTCGACAGCTTGCCGTAGCCCGGGAACTTCTGGACCGAAAAATATACGTCGCCGTTTTTGACCGCATAGGCTGAGCCGTTCTTGACAAGTGTCTCAATGAACGAGATTATCTGAGGTATGGACTTAGTGACCCTTGGATAATCGTCCGCGCGCTTGACATTCAACTTGTCCATCTGACTGAAATAGTCTTTAATGAAGGTTTCTGCAAGCGCGGCAGGCGTTGTGCCTTTTTCGGCGGCCCGCTTGATTATCTTGTCGTCCACATCGGTGAAATTCTGTATGAATTTTACGCCGTATCCGGAGTGTTCCAGGTGCCTTTTGATGATATCAAAAGTCACGTACGCCCGGGCGTGGCCCAGGTGCACCTCATCGTACGGCGTAACGCCGCAGACGTACATTGTTACGATACCTTCTTTTAACGGGATGAAGGGCTCTTTTTTTGCGGTAAGGGTGTTAGAAATTTGTATAGTCATAAATGTCAAATCCTAAATTCTAAGTTCGAAATCCTAAACAAACTACAAATCCAAAATCCTAATGCAAAAATATTTATTGTTGTCTTAAAATTGCTTTTTGTTTCGGATTTAAAGTTTCGTGCTTTGAGCTTGCTTTTTCAGTGTGCACACTGAAAAAGCCGCTATGTCCTTCGCCGCGCCCGATAAATCCCAGCCCTTCGTTTGTCGTCGCCTTTATTCCTATCCGTCTCGCCGGGAGTTTAAGCGCCGCTGAAAGAACGGCCTTCATCTTTTTTATGTGCGGCGATATCTTCGGAGCCTCACAGATCAGTGTTGTGTCGATATTGTTAACAAAAAGTTTTTTAACTGAAAGCTTTTTTACCACGGATTTTAGCAGCGTAATGCTGTCGGCGCCCTTGTATTTGGGGTCGGTGTTAGGGAAAAGATGGCCGATGTCGTCAAGCCCCGCCGCCCCCAGCAGAGCGTCCATGACCGCGTGTACAAGAACATCAGCGTCGCTGTGGCCTTCCAGCCCTTTAGTGTGATGTATTTTCACTCCGCCAATAATGAGCGGGCGCCCTTTTTTCAATCTGTGGACGTCGTAACCGAGTCCTGTCAGCATTATCCCTTCTTCAAAACAGTTTGTGCTACCTTGAAGTCGTCCTTGTCAGTTAGCTTTATATTATTGTAATCGCCCATGACAGTATAGACCTTAAGGCCCAGCCGTTCAACTGCCTGTGCGTCGTCGGTCACGCTGGCACGGCCAAGCTTCGAGTAGGCTTTATCGATAAGGCTTCTTTTGAAAGCCTGCGGCGTTTGCGCGAACGAGACGCTGTCCCTGGGAATTGTTTTAATTATTTTTTTTCCCGATGTTAATTTTATGGTGTCCCTTGCGGGAACCGATACTATGCCGGAACCGTGTTCCCGTGCGCTGTCGATGGCCCGTTTAATAACATCCGGTTTTATAAGCGGCCTCGCAGCGTCGTGAATAGCTACACACGTTATATCTTTGTTTAACTTTAGGAGCCCGGCCTTGACCGAGTCCGTGCGCTCTTTCCCGCTGGATGCCAGTTCGAACGAAAACTTTTTCGCAACTGCCTCAAGCCTTTTCAGCCTGTTTTCTGGAACCACCAATATTATTTGTGAGAACAGGCCTGTTCTTTTAAACGCTTGCAGGCTCCACATAAATACCGGTTTATTCAAAAGGTTCAGGAACTGTTTCGGCGTTTTCGAACCGAACCTTTTTCCGGCGCCACCGGCAACTATAATGACAGCGTTCTTGTACATTTAAATTCTAGTTCCCGTGGCTTTCAGGGTTGGGGTTTCCGTTCTGCTGGGCCGAAGGGCGTGTGAAAACCATGCGCCCGGAAGAGGTCTGAAGGATTGAGGAAACTATGACCTCTATCCTCTTTCCAACGTGTTTGCGGCCCTCTTCCACTACTACCATCGTCCCGTCATCAAGGTAGCCTATACCCTGGTTGTGTTCTTTTCCGTCCTTGACCACGAAGATCGGCATGGCTTCGCCAGGCAGGTAAACGGGTTTAAGTGCGTTTGAAAGATCGTTTATGTTAAGAACGGTCGCTCCCTGGAGCACGGCGACCTTGTTGAGGTTGAAATCAGTTGTTACTATCTTCGCTTCAAGCTCTTTTGAGAGCGCGAGTAGTTTGGCGTCTACGTTCTGCAGATCGGGATAGTCCTTGTCGAATATCTTTACGGTAAGCGTCTCGTCTTTCTGGAGCTTGGCTATGATATCCAGCCCGCGCCTGGCGCGGTTGCGCTTGTGCGTGTCGGCGGAATCGGCGAGTGTCTGCAGTTCATGGAGCACGAACCGCGGCACAACGAGCGTTCCGGATATGAACTTTGTTTCGGCTATATCGGCTATGCGTCCGTCTATGACAGCGCTGGTGTCAAGAAGAATAAGTTCCGTGCCTTTCTTGCGGTGGCCGCCTATCTTAAGTATGTCTTTGTCAAGAAGGTCAAGTTCGGACTTTTTCTTTACGGCGATCACAAGGCCCAGGTATGAAAATATCACTTTTATAAGCAGTGAATAATCCTTCATTATTTCATAAACTCTTACATTGTCCATCAGGTAGACCGAGTAGTCAAGCAGCTTGGCGCCGATAAGCCCGAAAATTATGCCGAGTATTCCCGCTATTAGAGTGTCCAGCGGTATCTTCTGGATTATTATCTCCGCCATGATTATTACAAGAGCGAAAGCGAAACCGATAAGTATACCGTTGGTTGTCTTTGCTATCTGAAAATAGCTTATTAACGGACTTGCGATAAGCACTAAGATCCTGACGAGCCAAATGATCATTTTTTACCGCCTTTTAATTCAATTGAAGATTTAAGATTTTGAAGATTTTAAGATTTAAGGTTTTTATTTTAAAATTTTCAATCTTCTAAATTTTCTTAATTTGTTTTGTGAGGGCTTTCCTCATATCTTCAACGGGCGCTTTTCTGCCAGTGAAGTGTTCGAAGGCGATGACGCCCTGGTATAGGAGCATACCCAGCCCGTTCGAGTATTTAACGCGGGCTTTCCGGCATTCCCGGCTAAGTTCTGTGGCACGGTTATAGACAAGGTCGTATACGAATATGCCTTTCTTGAGGCTGTTTGCCGTAACCGGCGGCTTGCCGGGGTGCATTCCCAGCGGAGTTGCGTTTACAAGGAGCGCGGTGTCGCATATCTTCTCCTGCCATCCGCTAAAAGGCAGAAAAACAGCCCGGGGTGTCTTTTTTGAAAGGCCGCGGGCTTTTTGTTCGGCGCTGTCAGTGATATATATGCTTTTCGCGCCTGCATTTGACAGTGCCGCGGCAACGGCTTTACCGGCTCCGCCGGCTCCGAACAGGAGCACATTCTTGCCGGACGGGTTAAAACCCTTTTCACGCAGATCTTTTAAAAAACCAGGGGCGTCGGTGTTATAACCTATCAGTTTTCCATTTGAATTTATAATAGTGTTCACGCTTCCGATCTGTTTGACAAGGGGGCCGAAAGAATCAAGAAATGGCATGACGTTTTCTTTGTGCGGGATGGTAACGTTGACGCCGGCTATCCCAAGGGCTCTTAACGAGTACACTGCGTTTTTGAGTTCTTTTGGGGCCACTTCGAAAGGCACATAGGCGTAATCAAGCCCCATACGCGCGTAAGCGGCGTTATGCATCGCTGGTGAAAGCGAGTGCTTGACCGGGAAACCAAAAATTCCGGTGATCTTAGTTGTTCCGTTTATTGTCATGTTTTTTGATCTTCAGTTTTTCTTTTATCTCACTATTGTTGGGTTCCAACGCAAGTATTTTTTGCCATATAACGCGCGCTTTAGCCGAATCGCCTATAGCTTCGTACGTATATGACAGATGTTTCAAGGCGGCAACGTTGTTTGGATCGGCTTTCAATACCTGGTTGTATTTTTGAATGGCGTTATCATATTTTTCCGTACAGTAATCCTGCATAGCCATGTACATCATATATGATGAAGTTTCCATAAGCCAGCTTTTCTTGCCCTGGCTGCCCAGCATATTCGTGAGTGCCGAGAAACCCATATATAATGCCACAAAAGACATGCAGAAAAATAAAATAGCGAGTTTTTTGCGTTCCAGCAGGATGATCCTGTCATTGAAAAGAGTATCTCTCGCTACTTTGTTTATTGTGAACACCAGGTTTGGTTTAAAGAAGTACACCCAGCCCAGCGCCAAGAACAGTGCCCCCAATATTATCTTTACAAGTATCATTTGAAGCTAGTCTAGCAAAATGGGGGTGAAGTGTCAATTTAGCCATACGGCAATGCTTCTACGAAAAGTCTTCTCGCGGGCATGGCTGAAGCCTTCATAGTCATATTTGTTCAGGCCGCAAACTAATATATTTTTCAAAATAAATTGGTTGACAATTCCAACTTAAAAAGTTAGAATCTAATCGTGAAAAAGGATTGCTAACGGGCGTCGGAGCGCTTGAGTATTACCGCCCTGGGGCGTCTTTTGCATTATACAGCTGCAGTAATAAAGTATATTCCGCCGGAAGCCTGCCTGAAGGCAGGCCGGGGACCGGCCCGCTAAAAGCGGAATAAGCTACTACAGGAGGGATGTGTTATGGACAACACAAGTTCAACAATCAAAGGCGGTGCTCAGGTCAGGGATTCGTTCGATGCGTCTATGGGCCTGCCGAAGTCGTACGGGGACACGAAGATAGTCATTCTTCCGAGAGACCCGCTGTGGTTCTACGCTTATTGGGAGGTCGCCGCTGATACCTACTCTAAGCTCAAAGAAAAAGTGGGCGAGGGCAAGTTCAACTCGTCGCGCTGGGCCCTCAGGGTTTACGATGTCACTGGGATAAAGTTCAACGGATCGAACGCCAACAGGTATTTTGACATAGTGATCGGCTTTGGCGCGGACAATTGGTACGTCAACGTGGGAGAAGTAAACCGCGCATGGTGCGTGGACATCGGGATGATAACTCCGGACGGCGAGTTCATCGTGGTCGCCCGTTCAAACATACTCGCGATGCCCAGGCAGGGCGTGTCGCCAATAACTGACGAACATTGGGCAATGCTCCAGCAGGAATTTGAACGGCTCCTCAAGCTTTCAGGGGTCGAACAGATAGGGAGAAGCTCTTTCGACATAGCAAAACTCATGAGAGAAAAGTGGGAAGAAATAGTTTCCATATCGCTTCCCTCGTCCCATGTTGCCGCAAGCTCCTGGAAAGGAGCGCCCGGAGAAGTAAAACAGAAAGGCTTCTGGCTAAAGGCCGACACCGAACTTATTGTTTACGGTTCCACAGAGCCGGACGCTAAACTCACTGTGCAGGGGCAGAACGTTACCCTTCGCCCCGACGGTTCTTTCTCGCTCCGCTTCTATCTGCCGGACGGATAGCAGGAATACCCCATCGAAGCGGTATCTGCTGACGGCACGATGAAGAGAAAGATAACTTTCACGGTAAAAAGAGACAGCTCCGCAGAAGGTTTTTAATAACAAGTTTCAACGCCTGGTAAAAAATAAACTATTGGACATATCACGGCCTGTTCCTGTTATTTGTCCGATTCCTGGAGAATCCCAACTATGAAACCCAAAGGTTACTGGTGCCTGCTCCTGCATGCCCACTTGCCGTACGTACGTCACCCCGAGTATCCCGATTTTCTTGAAGAAGACTGGCTTTATGAAGGCATAACGGAAACTTACCTGCCTCTTCTTTCTATCTTTGAGAAATTCGTTCAGGAAGGGGTGAACTTCAGGGTTTCCATGACGATAACTCCTCCTCTGGCGGGTATGCTCGCGGACTCGCTTCTGCAGAGCAGGTATTACACAAAACTTAACGGGCTCATAGAGCTTGCCGAGAAAGAGGTTTGGCGCACAAGGAACATGCCGGAATTCCTTCCTGTCGCGAAAATGTATGAAGGCAAGCTTAAGGAATGCCGCACCCTCTGGGAGAAATATCACGGCAATATCCTGACTGGTTTCAAGAACCTGCAGGACGCGGGCTTCCTGGAGATAGTCACCTGCTGCGCGACGCACGGTTTCCTTCCGCTGAAAATGCAGAAGGCCGCTGTGAGGGCGCAGGTCAAGATAGCGGCGCAGGATTACGAGAGGCACTTCGGCAAAAGGCCTAACGGCATATGGCTTGCCGAGTGCGCGTACCAGCCTGGAATTGACGAAGAACTCAAAAAAGAAGGCATAAGATTTTTCTTCCTCGAAGCGCACGGCATACTTTATGGCACGCCCAGGCCTAGGTTCGGAGTTTTCGCTCCGGTCTATTGCCCGACCGGTGTTGCGGCTTTTGGGCGCGACATGGAAACGGCTCACCAGGTGTGGAGCGCCGAGACCGGCTACCCGGGTGACCCCGATTACAGGGAGTTTTACAGGGACTTGGGCTATGACCTCGATTTTGACTACGTCCGGCCCTACCTGCATTCTGACGGAGTAAGAAGGAACATAGGCCTCAAATACCACAGGATAACGGGCAAGGTGCCCCTCAGCGAAAAGCAGCCGTACAACCCGGAGTGGGCAAGGAACAAGGCCGCGTCGCACGCTGGCAATTTTATGTTTAACCGCGAGAATCAGATCAACTACCTCTCTGGGATGCTCGGCCGTGAGCCGCTCGTCGTTTCGATGTACGACGCCGAGCTCTTCGGCCACTGGTGGTACGAGGGCCCGAATTTCCTAGATTACCTTTTCAGAAAGATTTATTACGACCAGAAGACTTTCACGACCATTACACCTTCGGAGTATTTGAAGGAGTACCCCAAGAACCAGGTGATAACGCCTGCCGCTTCCAGCTGGGGCGACAAGGGTTACTACGAGGTCTGGCTCAACGGCACTAACGATTGGATATACCGCCACTTGCATAAAGCCGCCGAGAGGATGATTGAGCTTGCGAATACACATCATTCCGCGAAAGGGCTGAAGCACCGGGCGCTTAACCAGGCGGCGCGTGAAGTGCTTCTCGCGCAGTCTTCGGACTGGGCCTTCATCATGACGACCGGTACGATGGTCTCCTACGCGGAGAAGAGAACCCGCGAGCACATAATTAATTTCACGAAGCTTTACGAACAGATAAAGAACAACACAATCGACGAGGGGTACCTGGCCGACCTTGAATCCAGGAACAATATTTTCCCTACCATAGATTACAAGGCATTCGCGGAATAAGTTCCTGCGGGGAGCTTGGTTCAAAACCCCGGCAGAAGAGGATAAAAAGCGGCGGAGCCGCGCGTAAGAACTAGAATAGTCATGTCTCCAATGAATAAAACAGCGAGGTTTTTGAAGGGATGAGAATTACGAAACTGCATTTGATCCTCTTCTCGTTAGTGATAACGCTCGCTTGTTTTTTTGCATACCAGTACCAGCAGGAAAGAAAAAGAGAGATAGCCGCGATAGAAGAACAAAGGCAGGAACAGATAAAGAAAGAAGAGGAGATCGCTCGCTTAAAGGCTGAGCGCGAGCAGAAGAAGGCTTCGGCGGTAAAAACGATCGCGGTAGCCGGGGCTTTCTGGACAAAGGGCAGTCAGGAAGGCAAAGATGTTTCGGTAGGCCAGGCTACTCTGCACAAGGCCAAAGAGTTGATGCTCCTTGAAAAATATGGAGAAGCGGAAGCGCTGGCCAGCCAGTCAATTGAAGAGCTGAAAACGGCAAAGCTTGTGACTTTGAAATATACCGTAAAACGCAGGGACACCCTCTGGAAGATAGCTAAGATGAAAAAGCACTACGGAAGGGGTTCCATGTGGCCCATTATCTGGCGGGCGAACGAGAAAAAAATACCCGATTTTGATGTTCTCCGCACAAGGCTTGTCCTTATAATACCTAAATCCGAGAGCGAAATAAAAAAATTCAGAAGGTACAGGAAAATTTAAGCTATGGTCCTGAGAGTTGAGGAAATACTTCTTCTTTTTCTGGTTATGGTGCTTGTAGCGGTGTGGCTATTTATTAAACGCCAGAACCGCCGTATATACGACCAGGACCTGAAATACTCGAAAAGGCTCAAAGACACGCAGGGCAGGCTCGCCGAACACATCGCCGATATCGATAACCTGATAGTTATGCTAGTTGGTATCCACGAGTTCGGCATGACCGCTACCGGTATAATATCGAAAGAAGAGCTCACGCAGTCGGTAATAGATTCAGCCTGCAAACTTATAAAGTCGGACGCTGGCTCGCTGATGCTGATCAATTACGAAACGAGCGAGCTGACCATCGCCGCCTCGCGCGGCCTGCCCGAAGAAGTGGTGCTCTCAACAAGGCTGAGGATCGGCGAAGGCGTTGCCGGCAGGGTCGCCCAGACGGGCAAAGCCATATTCGTTGAAGACATTGAAACTGACGCCAGGTTCATGCGCAACAACGGCGCCCATTATAGTTCAAAATCTTTTATATCCGTTCCTCTGCGGGTCAAGAGCCGCATAATAGGCGTGCTTAACGTCAACTCACCCGAGAAGCAGCGTATATTTGAAGAGAGGGACGTAAGGCTGCTGACCATACTTGCGGACCAGGCCGCGATAACGCTGGAGAATATCGAGCTTTACGACAACTTGCAGAACTTCTACCTAGAGATGGTGCAGACGCTCGCCCGCGCGATAGACGCGAAAGACTCTTACACGCACGAGCACGCTGACCGCGCGCGCAAGTACGCGAGGCTCATAGGCAAGAAGCTAATGCTGCCCGAGGCGATGATACGCCACATAGAATACGCGGCGCTGATGCATGACATAGGCAAGATAGGAATAGATGAGACCATACTTCACAAGGCGGGCAAGCTCACCGATGAAGAGCGTGAGATAATCAGAAAACATCCGGCGATAGGCAACCGCATAATCGCGCCGGTGGCATTCCTCTCGCCCGTCGCTCCGATGGTGCTCTACCACCAGGAGTGGTTCAACGGGCAGGGGTACCCCGAGGGGCTCGTAGGAGAAGAGATACCGCTCGGCGCGAGGATAGTCGCCGTTATAGACGCTTACGACGCGATAACCTCCGACAGGCCGTACCGCAAGGCTCTTTCTAAACAGATAGCCATAGAAGAACTTAATAAAGGCATCGGCACGCAGTTCGATGAAAAAGTTGTTACAGCGTTCCTCAGCATCCTGATAGAAGAAGAGGAAGCAAAGGCCAAGCGCGACGGCGACCAGCTGACCAAAGCCTCAAATTCATAAAAAAAATATAAAATCAAAAATCAAAAATAATGTTTGGCTCTGTGATTTATTTAATTAATTCGCGGAAGCGAACACCTAAATTTTGATTTTTGATATTTAATATTTGATTGACAAACTATGCTTAATGGAACACTTTACTTAGTGCCTACGCCTATAGGGAACCTTGAAGATATTACCTTGAGGGCGCTTAGAATATTAAAAGAAGTTGACACGATATTGTGCGAGGACACGCGCCAGACGGTCAAACTCCTCAACCACTTTGAAATAAAAAAACCGCTGTTGAGCTTTTATACGTATAACCAGGAGCGGCGCATCCCGGGGATAGTCAGGGACCTCCTCTCCGGCAAGAACCTTGCTCTCGTTTCGGATTCCGGCACCCCGGGAATTTCTGACCCAGGGTTTTTTTTAATAGATGAAGCGATAAAGGCCGGCGTGAACGTTGTTCCGCTTCCGGGCGCTAACGCGGCTCTCACGGCGCTTGTGGCGTCGGGACTTCCGACGCACGGTTTTGTGTTCCTTGGTTTTTTAAGGAAAAAGACCGGCAAGATGAAAAAAGAGCTCGCCGCTGCAACCGCGTCGGGTTTCACAGTAATATTCTACGAGTCGCCTCATAGGATAAGGAAAACGATGGCGTCTTGCGCCGAGATATTTCCCGGCACGGCCCGTGTAGTGCTGGCGCGGGAGCTTACAAAGAAATTCGAGGAATTCACCCGGGGCACGCTTGATGAGATAAACCAGGCATTAGCCGCGAAAGAGCCTTTGGGCGAGTTCGTGGTGCTGTTAAACTGCGCGGACAATACCGGGAACGCTGAACAAGAGGATGAACAAAATGATTAACGCCGCAATAGTAGGAATAACCGGGTACACTGGCGAAGAGCTCCTGAAAATACTTTTCAAACACAAGAACTCCAAGGTTTCAGTCATAGCGGGCAGGTCTTCCTCCGAAACAAAACCTTTGAAAGACATCTATCCGCATTTGCCGGAAGCGGCTGGTTTGACCTGCGTTCCTTTCGATGCCAAAACAGTTTCGGAGAAAGCCGACGTGATATTCCTCGCGCTTCCGCACAGGGTCTCGTTCGAAATAGTGCCAGAGCTTTTGAAGTCAGGCAAGAAGGTGATTGACTTGTCTGCGGACTTCAGGCTCAACGACGGAGCCATATACGAAAAATGGTACGGGGCCAAACACACGGCCGCGCCTCTGCTTGCCAAAGCCGTTTACGGCCTGCCGGAAGTTTACAGGAAAGAGATAAAGAACGCCGCACTGATCGCGAATCCGGGCTGTTACCCGACAACCGCTATACTCGGCCTTTTGCCGGCCATAAAGAGCGGATTGATAGACACATCCTCCATAATAATAGATTCTAAAAGCGGCGTTTCCGGAGCCGGCAGAAAGCCGACCGAGGAATTCTTCAAGAACGAAAGCCTCAATTTCAGGCCCTACAATATCGGCGGCGCGCACAGGCACATACCCGAGATAGAGCAGGAGCTTTCGAAAGCCGCGGGAAAGAAAATAACCCTGACATTTACTCCGCATCTTATACCTGTTGAACGGGGTATGCTCTCAACTATTTATGCGACCCCGTCAAGAAAGATCCACGTTGCTGAAGTGCAGAAAATATACGAAGAGTACTATAAGAATGAACCTTTCGTAAGAGTCCTGCCGGAAGGAAAGATACCGGATATAAAAAATGTCGTGAAAACGAACTTTTGCGATATAAGCGTCAAACTCGATGAGAGGACCAATAGGTTTATTTTTATTTCGGCCATAGACAACCTGGGCAAGGGCGCATCGGGTGTAGCGGTGCAGAACATGAACATAATGTTCGGCTTCGACGAAAAAGATGGTTTGATATAATAAAAAAGAGGATATATGCTACCTAAAGGATTTCTGGTTAACGGTGTAAAGAGCGGGATATATAAGAACAGGGACAAGAACGACATAGCGATATTTTGTTCAGATACGCTGTGCGCCTGTGCCGGAATGTTCACTTCAAACCTTGTCAAGGCCGCGCCCGTCATGGTCAGCATGAAAAATCTGAAAAAGTCCGCGGGAACGGCGAAGGTGATAATCGCCAACTCCGGCGGAGCTAACTGTTCGACAGGCAAGAGAGGGATGATGGACGCCGAGTTCGAGTGCTCTCTTGTGGCCGAGGAGCTTGGCATAAGGCCGGAAGAAACACTGGTCGCCTCTACCGGTGTCATCGGACAGTTCCTTCCCATGGTCAATGTGATCAAGGGCATAGATACCCTCGCGCTAAAGGTCATGGCTGGTAGGTCGGACGAGCACGCTGCCGCCAGGGCCATAATGACAACCGATACAAAACCAAAAATAGTGTCGAAAAAAATATTTGTCGGCGGCAAACCGGTAGTGGTATGGGGCATATCAAAAGGATCGGGCATGATGCACCCGGCGCTTAAAAGCCCGCACGCTACAATGTTCGCTTTCATTCTTACGGACGTTTTGGCTGACAGGAACGTGCTTCAAACTTCGCTTGAAGGGGCGGTTGAGAAGTCATTCAACCGGGTTTCAGTTGACGGCGACACATCTACCAACGATACCGTGCTCATGCTTGCCAACGGTGTGGCTGTCAACAGAAAAATAAAGAAGGGCACGCCCGACCATAAAATATTCTCGGAGGCCGTGGAATACATCTGCGTTGAGCTCGCCAGGATGATGGCGGCTGACGGTGAGGGCGCGACAAAGCTTGTCGAGATAAAGGTTAAGAACGCCGCAAATGCCGCGGCAGCTAAAAAGATAGCGGAGACTGTCGCAACCTCGCCCCTTGTAAAAACAGCGATGTTCGGTAACGACGCCAACTGGGGAAGGATAATCGCCGCAGCAGGACGGGCTGGCGTAAAGTTCAACCCGGATAGGACGGATATCTTTATAGGCGACATTCTTGTTTTTAGGAACGGTATGCCGGCCGATTTTTCCGAGCCTAAAGCAAAAAAAGTATTGCAGCAAAAAGTAGTAAATATAACGCTTGATCTCAAGCAGGGGAAAAGCGAAGACACGTATTACACCTGCGATTTCTCGTTAGATTACGTGAAGATAAACGCGTCGTATAGGAGCTAAATAAATATCAAGAATCAAATGTCAAATATACTTCAATAAATCAAAAAATGCCGGTTATATATTTGATTTTTGATATTTGATTTTTGAAATATTACTATGAAAACAGTAATTCTTAAGCTCGAAAAAAATAGGCCTGATATCAGTAAGCTTAAACTTGCGGCAGAAGTACTAAAATCCGGCGGTGTCGTAGTAATACCCACGGACACGGTTTACGGGCTTGCGGCGGGAGTATTTTCGGCGGAAGCGCAGAAAAAGATTTATTCGATCAAGGGGCGCAGTTTTCGTAAACCGCTCATACTCATGCCCCCGGATATTGATTCGCTAAAGAGCCTGGCGCACATACCGGAACCATCGGGGAAGCTTATAAAAAAGTTCTGGCCGGGCCCGCTGACTGTAGTTCTTTCCACAACCGAGCTGGGAAAGATGGTTTCGGGCGGCAGGTCGGATATAGGTGTTAGGATACCGGATTCGAAGATAGTCCTTGGGCTCCTCAAACACTGCGGTTTCCCGATAATGACAACGAGCGTCAATCCTTCGGGAAAGCCAAGCGCCAAGAGCGGAGACGAGGCCTTAAAGTACATGAAGGGGAAGGTTGACCTTATAATCGATTGCGGCAAGTGCGGCCTGGGCAAAGAATCAACCGTAGTCGATGTGACACATTTTCACGGAACCGTTATAAGGGAAGGGTGTATCAGCAAAAAAGACATCTTAAAGTGCATTTGTTAATATCAAAAATCAAACATTAAAAATCAAAATGGCAAATAGTAATTCAAAAATAAATTCGATAAACAGGTTGTAAAATTTTGGATTTTGAGATGCACTTTTGATATTTGATGTTTGATATTTGAAATAGTGTTACATAAAGGAGACGAAACAATGAGTATTCTGCAAAAGAATGACCCGGAAATATATGGAGTTATCCAGAAAGAGCTTGAGCGCGAGAAGAATACGCTGGAGCTTATCGCTTCTGAGAACCACACGTCGCTTGCGGTAATGGAAGCGCAGGGGTCGTGCCTCACGAACAAATACGCGGAAGGGTATCCCGGCAAACGCTACTACGGCGGCTGCGAGTTTGTTGACATCGCTGAAAACATCGCGCGCGACAGGGCCAAGAAACTCTTTGGCGCGGAGCACGTAAACGTCCAGCCCCACTCGGGCGCGCAGGCAAACATCGCGGCGTTTGTCGCGTTCATAAATGTCGGCGACACCATAATGGGCATGAGCCTCGCCCACGGCGGCCATCTTTCGCACGGCAGTCCCGCGAATTTCTCGGGCAAAAATTACAAGGTCATTCCCTATACAGTTAAAGAGGACACGGGTGTTATAGATTACGACCAGATGGAACGCCTCGCGCTCGAGCACAAGCCCAAGATGATAGTAACAGGCGCCAGCGCCTACTCGAGAGTTTGGGAGTGGGAGAGGATAAGGAACATAGCCGACAAAGTCGGCGCGCTGGTCATGGCTGACGTCGCTCACTACGCGGGCCTTATTGCGGCCGGGCTTTATCCTTCGCCTATAAAATACGCGGATGTAACTACAACCACAACTCATAAGACCCTTCGAGGGCCGCGCGGCGGCATGATAATGTGCGCCGAAAAATACGCGGGCAGGTAGACAAGGCAGTTTTCCCGGGAACACAGGGTGGGCCGCTTATGCACGTAATAGCCGCAAAGGCCGTGGCGTTCGGCGAGGCTTTACAGCCGGGTTTCAAAATGTACCAGCAGCAGGTAATGAAGAACGCGAAAGCGTTCGCCGCTGCTCTTGAAAAAGGCGGCTTGAAAATTGTGTCCGGTGGAACGGACTGCCACATGTTCCTTGTTGACCTTCGTCCTCTTGGAGTAAAAGGCAAAGACGCCCAGGAAATACTTGAAAAAGTCGGCATAACCGTAAACAAGAACGCCATACCTTACGACCCGGAGAAGCCTTCAATAGCATCAGGCATAAGGATAGGCACACCCGCAGTTACAACCCGCGGCCTTAAAGAAGCTGATATCGAGAAAGTAGCCGATTGTATAGTCCGGGCCTTCAAAAATTCCGGCAACGAAGCTGAACTTAAGAATATACATAACGAAGTCCTTGCGCTTTGCAAGAAGTTTCCACTGTACTAAAACCAAACCAGTGATAAGGGGTAAGGGATAAGTGTTAAGTGAACAGCACACGGTCACGGTTTTGACTTTACTTACCCCTTACCACTTATCCCTTATCTCTAATAATATATGATCTATTTCCTCGCCTTTATTTTCGCCTTGATAGGCACCGCGGTGTTCACTCCGGTGTCGATACTTCTCGCCAAAAAATTCGATGTTCTTGACTACCCCAGGGCGCGTAACGTCCACCGCCAGCCGTTGCCCAGGTGGGGCGGTATAGGCATATTCGCCGGGTTCTTCGTGGCCATGGGCCTGATTTTCTTCTGCATGCCTTCTTTCAGGGCGCTGCTCGATTTTAAGTCCGGCGAACTGCTCAAACAGCTCACGGGCATAATATTTGGCGGAATACTTGTCTTTATTCTGGGGCTTACGGATGATAAGAAATCGGTGCTCGCGCCTGTTAAGTTCTGTGTTCAGATAATAGCCGCCTACATCGCGATGGACTACGGGGTGCGTATAACCGGCCTCGCGCTTCCATTTTTTGACCATTTCATAACGTTTCCCATAATAGTGGGCCAGATGGTTACGGTGTTCTGGATAATAGGTTTCATGAACACTATAAACCTCGCGGACGGCCTGGACGGTCTTGCGGCAGGCATAGTGGCAATAGCGGCCGGAACGTTCTTTGTTGTGGCGCTCCTACAGAGCGATACTAAGATGGTGCTCCTTTCAAAACAGCTTCAGCTTTCGGCTGTTTTGGCCGCGGTGCTCATGGGCGCCTGCCTTGGGTTTTTGATATATAACTTTAACCCGGCCAGGGTGTTTATGGGTGATTCGGGCGCGCTGTTCCTGGGCTTCATGCTCTCCGCCATAAGCACAATAGGCACTCTCAAAAGTACTGCTGTCATGGCCCTGTTTATACCTATAGTGGTAGTTGCCCTGCCCATACTTGACGTTGCCCTATCCATATTCCGCAGGATGCGCCAGGGCATGGGCCTCATGCAGCCGGACAAAGACCATATACACCACAGGCTGCTCCGCTTCGGCTGGACTCATAGGGAAGTGGTACTGCTCATGTATATATTTACGCTTATTCTTTCGATAGGATCGATACTGCTGACTGTGTTTAAGGGGAAAGTGTAGGCTCTGTAATGTTTTTGAAGGCTAGCTCGTCACGCGTGACGAGCAAATTGTGGATAACTCAAAATACAATCTAAAAATCAATAATATATATGTTTTATATAGGCGCAGCATTGCAACAAATCAACAAAATGCGGCTTAAGGAGGCTAACCAATGATACGGGCAATTAGTGAAGCAACCCCATACAAGGTTCAATTTACAAACGGGCAGCTTTCGGCACAGGCTGATACTACACGGGATGATGGTGGAAGAGGTGATGGATTCAGGCCTCACGAACTCCTTGAGGCCGCTTTAGCAACTTGCGCTAATATTATAGCAATGATGTACGCGAAGAACCATGCTATTCCGCTGGTTCAGGCTGTTGTCAAGGTTACACTGGACAGGTCAGGCTCTGAAAAGGTTGTTTTTAACCATGAGGTTGAGTTGAAAGGCGACCTGACCACTGAACAGAAGCAAGCTGTAATGTCAGCCATACGAGCCTGCCCCGTGCGCAAGACCCTGCTTAGGGGCGTGAGCTTCGCGGATGAATAATCAGGGAGTTAGCCAGTGACAAATTGTCACCAACTGAAATTAGAGGCATTGGCTGCAGTAATGAACAGGTTACAAAATGTAACCGGATAAAATCTGGAATGGTTAATTGCGAAAATTATTTGCCTCCGAAATCGAAGTAGATTTTACAGGGAGAAATGATATGTCTAGCGCAACAATCAAAATTTTTCTTGCAGAAGGAGATCCTAAACGACTAAGAACCGCAGAACTATCAAATTGGACAGGGAAAGCTGTTGCGGGGCCACGTAGTGAATTTGATGGTGTTATTGGTCGCAATGAAGCTGATAATTCAGGTGTATACTTTCTAACGGGGAATGACCCAGAATCCGGTAAACCTGCTATATACATTGGCGAAGCAGAAAATATAAGAGATCGAGTTAAGGCACATTTAGAAAGAGATTTTTGGAATCAGATTATATACTTCACTAGCAAAGACGAAAATCTAACAAAGGCACACATTCGTTATTTGGAAGGGAAGCTCATCGAACAAGCTAGTTTGGCAGGTCGTGCACTTGTAATTAACGGACAAAAAAGTGGCGCAAAACTACCAGAATCGGATCGAGAAGATATGGAAGTATTCCTGGGAAAAGTAAATCAGTTATTACCTGTTCTGGGAGTAGAATTGTTGGTCATTCCTATTGGTAAAAATAAAGCAGATGTAGAGAAAGGAATATTATATTGTGATATTAAAGGTTTAAGGGCGAGAGGATTCCTTACACCAAATGGGTTTGTTGTCTTGAATGGTTCTCAAGCCGTATTAAACGAACGAGCATCTTCAGTGAAATGGCCGTGGTCGACTAATATGAGACACAGACTTAAAGATGAAGGTGTTCTAGCTACTAAATCAGAATATTTAGAATTCACTCGAGATGAGGAATTTTCTAGTCCGAGTGCTGCTGCAGCAGTTGTACATGGAGGATCAGCAAACGGGTTAACTGCTTGGAAAAATAAAGATGGTAAATCATTAAAGGAAATTGAAGCAGAGTAATATTTCATCGGTTACAAGAAATTACATATCGGCATAGGAGAATATACAAGTGAAGAAGAAGATTATGATAGTATTCGGGACAAGGCCGGAGGCCATTAAGATGGCGCCGCTTGTCAAAAAGTTCAAAGAGTACGGCAGGGATTTTAAAACGTTGGTTTGTGTAACAGCTCAGCACAGGCAGATGCTGGATGATGTGCTCAAAACTTTCGCTATTAAGCCTGATTACGACCTCAACATAATGCAGGACGGGCAGACGCTTTACCATGTTACAAGCGAAGCGCTCCTGAGAATGAAAGGCGTGCTTGAAAAAGAGAAACCGGACCTTGTGCTCATTCACGGCGATACCACGACAGCCTTTGCGACGGCGCTTTCGGCATTCTACCAGCAGATAGCAGTCGGCCACGTGGAAGCCGGCCTGCGCTCGTACGACAAATACCGCCCTTTCCCGGAAGAGGCCAACAGGCTTCTCGCGGATGACCTTTGCTCGCTCCATTTCGCGCCCACAAAGACTTCTGAGAAGGCGCTTTTAAAAGAAAATATAGACCCGAAAGGAATATTTGTTACAGGCAACACTGTCATTGATGCCCTGCACATGATACTTGAAAAAAAGTGCGGGTTCTTTAATCCCATTCTAAAAAAGCATTTTCCCAAAGCATCCGAAAAGCTTTCTTATCCGCTTGTTCTTATAACGGCCCACCGCAGGGAGAACTTCGGCAAGCCGTTCAATAACGCATTCACCGCCATAAGGCGAGCGGCAGAAAAATATCCGAAAGCACAATTCGTTTACCCGGTGCATCTTAACCCGAATGTTCAGGAACCAGCGAAACGGATACTGGGAGGAGTTCCTAATATATTGCTTCTTCCGCCGCTAAATTATCCCGACCTCGCGAACCTCATAAAACTTTCATATTTTGTGATAACCGATTCGGGCGGTATTCAGGAAGAGGCGCCGTCGCTGGGCAAACCCGTGCTTGTACTGCGAGACGTTACCGAACGCCCGGAGGCTGTTACGGCCGGTACGGTAAAAATCGTTGGCACGGACGAGAAAGATGTGTTCTCGAACATTGTGCAATTATTTGAAAACAAAAAATCTTACAGCCGCATGGCGCACTCCGTGAACCCCTACGGGGATGGCAAGGCGTGTGAGCGTATAGTGGAAGCTACGCGCTTCCATTTTGGATTAAGAACCACGAAGCCATCTCAATTTAAATGAGTGCGGGGTTTCGACACTTGCATCCTTTTCAAGATAATGCATGTTTAAAAAGCTTATCGAAACTAAGCGGGGCTGTTCCGCCCCCGCGCCCCTGACCCTATTTTCTTTGTGCGTACAAAGAAAATAGGGAAAAAGAAAAGCACCCCGGAGGGCTATTCGCTAAATTATTTTCGGCGGCTGCGAACTCGCTCCTCGGCTTTGCCAGGAGGAGCTCAAACAGTCCTTGCCGAAACCTCCGAAAATACTTTAGCTCATTGTCAGCCCGAAGGGGAGCAGGGCAAAACATTAAATATCAATAGATTTTGTTTAAAGGTTTAGACCTCCACCCCTTTGGGCTGTCCATGAACGGAGGATTTTTCAGAGGATTTCGGCCTTGCTTGTCTGAGCCCGACCGAGCCTTCAGCGAGGAAGTGCCGCTCCCTTTAAATCCGTTATAAAAGCGGCCGAAGGGCGAGTTTGCAAGGCCGCTGAAAAATACGCAGTGAATAGCCCACCGGGGCACCGTTTCTTTTGTAACTTTTCTTTGCGGTGAGGCAAAGAAAAGTTTAAGGGTCGCAGGGGCGAAAAGCCCCGTGGTTTATCGTTAATATTATTACGAAAAATAATGAGCACTAAAAACCTTTTTATAACCGGCAAGCCCGCATCGGGCAAAACTACACTGATTAAGGAAGTCTGCCTGTCTGCCAGGGACAGGATCGACGGATTTTATACCGAAGAGATAATTGAGAACGGGGCGAGGCTCGGGTTCAAGCTCAAAACCTTTGACGGAAAGGAAGGCGTGCTCGCTAAAAAAGGGATGAAAAGCGCTTTCAAGCTAAACAAGTACGGCATTGATATCGGCGTGCTTGAAGGGCTCGCGGCTGAGTCGCTGCTCAGGGCGCTCAAAGATAAAGAGATAATAGTTATAGATGAGATCGGTTCCATGGAGATCGTGTCCGAGCTGTTTAGAAAAACTCTTATTGTATGTTTAAATTCCAATAAAAAGATACTCGCTACGGTCCGCTACAACGCGCAGCCTTTCACGGACGAGATAAAGAAATTAGCGGATACGTCGATACTCGTGCTTTCTCGCGAGAATTTCATAGATGTAAAAAAAGAAGTCAAAAGGTGGATAGGAGCAGTGTAATGGAAAAAGTAACTTTAAAATACGGGGAAGACAAAAGGCTTCTCGCCGGGCACCAGTGGATATTCTCTAACGAGATAGAAAAAATATCGGGAAAACCCGCCATAGGGGAAACGGTACAGCTTACGAACAGCAAAGACGGGTTCCTTGGCGTTGGTTTCTATAATCCGCACTCGCTGATCGCCTTCAGGCTGCTTACTAGAGAAAACCTTCAGATAGACGAGAAATTTTGGACGGGCAGGCTACTGAAGGCCCTGGCTTTCAGAACAAAATTGTTCCCCGGCCTTGAATCTTTCAGGGCGGTTTTCGGAGAGTCCGACGGGCTTCCGGGTTCTGATAGTAGACAAATACGGCAAGTATCTATCGGTACAATTTTTAAGCGCGGGCCTTGAGAAGAACAGGGAAGCTGTGATCTCGGCATTGAAAGAAGTTTTTAAATGCGAAGGCATTATAGCGAGGAACGATTCGTCTTCAAGGGCTCTAGAAGGCCTCGATGAAAAAATAGAGGTACTCTACGGCAATGTGCCTGAGAAAGTGGTCGTAGATGAAAGTTCTGTTAACCCAGTTAGAAACGACGGATGCATCGCGAATACAGATGACGGCATTATATCTCCAGCAGGCGCTTGTAGCGTTTCTAACGGGGTGAAGTTCTACGCCGACCTCAAGGGCGGACAGAAAACAGGTTTTTATTTCGACCAGCGGGAGAACAGGGCTGCGCTTGCGAAATATTGCGACGGCAAAACCTTTCTCGACTGTTTCTGCCACACTGGCGCTTTCGGTATGTACGCCGCGAAAGCAGGCGCGAAAAAGGTTGTGTGGGTAGACTCATCCAAGAACGCACTCGCCCTTGCGGCCGAGAATGCGGCGCTAAACGATCTTGAAAACAGCTTTAGCTCCGAGTGCGCAGACGCCGCAGAATATCTGGGCGCCCTTAAAGAAAAAAGAGGTAAATTTGATATAATAAATATAGACCCGCCGGGGCTGATCAAGAACAAAAAGAATTTCCATGCGGGCTATAGGGTTTACTTAAAGATCAACACGCTCGCGCTTGAAGCCCTCTCGCCGGGGGGGATACTGGCAAGCTCTTCATGCTCGCACCACATGGGCCGGGAAGACTTCAGGAAGATGCTAACTCAGGCCGCGGCAGATGCAGGCAGGAACGTCAGGGTTCTCGAGGTTCGCTCGCAGTCGCGCGACCACCCCGTATTGATCTCCATGCCGGAGACGGAATATCTTAAATTCGCGGTGCTTCAGGTAATTTAATCCGGTAACAACGATATCTGCATGAATAGTCTCCTTAAAGCCGTAATTGTTGGCGCTATCGCAAGTTTGTTCCATCTTGTGATTATGCTTGTAAAGCTTGTTAGTGTTTACAGCATGGCAGCTGTTTTTGTTCAATATGTTATCGCGAGCGTAGTGATATTTCATGTGCCTCTTAAGATCACGGGTTGGAAGAAAGGGCTTGCTGTCTCTATATTTTGCTCTCTTCCGCTAGCGATAATTATTCCGCATTATGATCCGGCCGCTTCGCTTATTTCAGGGTTTATTATATTATGTTCTCTCGGCTGCCTGGTAGGGGCGTATGCTTCGCGGGAGAATGAGCAGTTCCCGTTAGACAGGGTCATAAGAGCCATCGCTGCCGGCATTGTCACGGGCGCGATCCATATAACCATAATGTTTTTAAAAGATGTGAGCATTTATTCGATGTCAGCTGTATACCTGCAATACATTACTGCATGCCTTTTGATTTTCTTTGCGCCGGTTAAATTAACAGGCTGGTCGAAAGGGGTTGTAGTTGCGGTGTTCGCGTCCATGCCGCTTGTCATACTTGTCCCGCATTACGATCCGTCCGGCTCGACTATTTCAGGGTTTATATTAGTTGCCACGTTAGGCAGCCTGGTAGGTATATACAGTTCTTACAAGGAAGAAAAAGTATGAAAGAATTCCTTCTCTGTTTCGTTCCTCTTTTTGTCGCGGTTGACGCCGTCGGCGTCCTGCCGCTTTTTCTGAGCCTCACCGAAGAAATAGAAAAAGAAAGAGTGAACAAAATAATTTTCCAGTCGACTATTACCGCGATAGTAGTTGCTCTGTCGTTCCTCGCGCTGGGAAAAATAATACTAGGGCTTCTGGGTATAACAGTCGCGGATTTCATGATAGCGGGTGGTTCTCTGTTGTTCGTGATCTCACTAAACGACATGATAGCGATGGAGAAAAAAAGGTATGCCATAGACCCCGAGTCCGTGGGGGCAGTGCCTATAGGTGTGCCGCTTATCGTTGGCCCCGCGGTGCTGACTACCATGCTGCTGCTTCTGGACCAGCACGGGCCGAAGCTAACCATATTCGCTATCATACTCAATATTATTTTAACAGCCGTCATTTTTGTTTTTTCCAACGGTATCTACAGGCTGCTAGGCAAAGCAGGAGCGAAAACGGTATCGAAACTCGCCGACCTCATACTCGCTTCGATCGCGGTCATGATGATAAGAAAAGGGATAATGATATTTATTGCGCATTAACGCAAAAAGGAAAAATATGAAAAAATTTGAAGGGTTAAAGCTTGCGTTCGACAAAGTGTCGCCGGAACTACTCGAGGCCATGCCTTACGAGTACAAGGGAAAGAAGATCGACGTTGAAATTGAAACAGATGAGTTCACATGCCTCTGCCCCTGGTCGGGCCTGCCGGATTTCGCAAACATCAGGATAGTTTATGTGCCGGACAAAGTGGTGATCGAACTTAAATCGCTTAAATATTATCTGCAGTCATACAGAATGGTTGGCATGGTGCACGAAAGTGTAGTCAATAAAGTGCTCGCAGACCTCGTAAAAACGGCGAAGCCGTTATCGATGGAAGTGGAGCTTATTTTTAGCATCAGGGGCGGTATAACTACAACGGTCAGAGCGCGGTACAAAAAATAGCGCATTACGGAATAACTGGAGAAAAAATTGTTCAAAAGTATCAAGCACATACACTTTGTAGGTATAGGCGGTTCGGGAATGTCGGGTATAGCGGAAGTCCTGCTGCACCTTGGTTACAAGGTCTCGGGTTCTGACCTGAAAAAAACAGAAGTAACTGAACACCTTGAGAGGTTGGGCGCAACAGTCTCCATTGGTCACGCCACGAAGAATATAGAAGGAGCGAACGTCGTCGTGACGTCCACTGCCGTGCACAAGACCAACCCTGAAGTAGTAGAAGCTGAGAAGAATAAGATACCTGTGATACCACGAATAGAGATGCTTGCGGAACTCGCCCGGCTTAAATATACAGTTTCCATCGCGGGCACTCACGGGAAAACCACAACTACCTCAATGGCGTCGCTTGTGCTTGAAAAGGGCGGCCTAGACCCGACCATAGTTATCGGCGGAAGGCTAAAGAACATTAAAAGCGGAGCGAAGCTGGGTAAAGGTGACTACCTTGTGGCCGAGGCGGACGAATCCGACGGTTCGTTCCTTAAGCTCTCACCGACCATAACGGTTGTTACCAATATAGACAATGACCATCTCGACTATTACGGGACGATAGACAATATAAAACGCGCATTTGTGCAGCATATTAACAGCATTCCATTCTATGGCACAGCGATCTTGTGCGCTGACGACGCGAATATCGTTGAGATAATGCCGCAGATAAGAAGGCCCTACTGCACTTACGGTTTCAGCCCAAAGGCCGACTATACCGCAAAGAACGTGTCTAAAAAAGATTCAGTTACAGATTTTGAAGTTTACAGAAAGGGCGCAGACCTCGGGCACGTGTCACTTAAGGTGCCCGGCAACCACAACATACTCAACGCCCTTGCGGCCACAGCCGTTGGGATCGAGCTCGGTATACCGTTCGAAAAGGTGGCCCTCGCGCTTAATGAGTACGCTGGTGTTGGGAGGCGTATTGAAATAAAAGGCGACAAGAACGGGATACTCGTCATAGACGATTACGGCCACCATCCGACGGAAATTAAAGCCACTATATCGGCGGTAAAGGGCAACTGGCCTTCCAGAAGGCTAGTCGTGATGTTCCAGCCGCACAGGTACTCGCGCACGGCGCATCTCTACAAGGAGTTCGGCAGGGCGTTCGCTCAGGCTGATGTGATCAAGATACTCGATATTTACGCCGCAAGCGAAGACCCGATACCGGGGGTCTCGAGCAAACTGATAATAGACGAGGTCAAAACTAACGGCAAGAACGCAGAGCCGTTCAGCGGCGTAGAGATGCTGGCAAAGGAACTTAAGCCCGGAGATATAGCGCTGACGCTTGGAGCCGGAGATGTATGGAAGCAGGGAGAAGAGCTATTAAAACTGATCTAAGCTCAGAAATATCAAAATTCGTTTCCAGCCTTAAGATCAACGAGCCGCTCAAGAACCACACCACTTTCCGAATAGGCGGCCCGGCGGCTTATTTTGCGGAAGCCGCGGCCATCGAAGAACTCCAAAAAATTTACAGGTTTGCTCTCAATAATAAGATACCGTTCCTCATACTAGGCGGCGGCTCCAACGTGCTGATCGGCGACAAGGGGTTTGCCGGCATAGTGGCCAGGCTCACCGGCGACTTCTGTGAACACAAATTTAGGAACGAAACGGTTTACGCGGGAGCGGGCGACAGGATAGCGGCTCTGGTAAACGACTGCACCGAGAAAGGGCTCTCGGGGTTAGAAGGGCTTGCGGGAATACCGGGCACGATCGGGGGTGCTCTGATCTCGAACGCGGGCACCAGCCTTGGCTGGATAGAGGACGCCGTTAAGGACGTCGAAGTGTTGTCTGCTTCCGGCAAGGTGAGGCGCCTATCGCGCGAGAAAATAAAATTCTTTTACCGCAGCTCGAATCTAGAAGGAAAGATAGTCGTTGGGGCAGTTTTTCACTTGAAAAAGGCTCCCAAAAATGATATTGTAAATAAAATCACTGAGCTCATGCGCCGTCGTCAGGAAACGCAGCCCACGGGCACATGGAACGCGGGTTCGGTCTTTAAAAATCCGCCGGAAGATTCGGCGGGCAGGCTCATAGAAGCCTGCGGCCTTAAAGGCCTGGCGTTCGGCGGGGCCGAGGTTTCGGGAAAACACGCGAATTTCATAATAAATAATGGCAGCGCGAAAGCCTCCGACGTAAGAGCGCTTATCGCGGCTGTGCATACTAAAGTAAAAGAAAAATTCGGCATTGAGCTTGACCTAGAGATCAAGCTTATAGGCCAGTAAGATATTTCAAATATCAAGAATCAAAGATTAAAATTATTGTTTTGATTTTTGAGCTTTTTATCAGGTGTTTATATATACGGGTATAAAATGGATGTAAGCGGCTGGCTAAAAGACAAGAAGATCGGCGTCATTTACGGCGGAAGGTCCGCTGAGAGGGAGATTTCGCTCCTTTCGGGAAAGGCTGTCCTCAGGGCCTTCAAGGACATGAAACTAAACGCCATAGGCATCGATGCTGGGCCGGACCTACCTTTCAAACTTAAATCCAACAAAATCGATTTTGTGTACAATATCCTGCACGGCCCCTGTGGCGAGGACGGAACCGTCCAGGGTATGCTGGAGCTTATGGATATCCCGTATTCCGGCTGCGGCGTGTTGTCGAGCGCTCTGGCCATGGACAAGGATTATTCAAAGAGGATATTCAGGGCGTCGGGTATACCAACACCTGAGTGGCAGCTCGTGAAAAAGAACGGTGTGCCAACTAAAATCAAACGGTTCCCGGTAGTGGTAAAACCTCTTGCTCAGGGCTCCGCGATCGGTGTTTCAATAGCCGAAGACAAAAAAGAGCTCGCGGCCGCGCTTAAAAAAGCGTTCAAGTTTGGAGACAGGGCGATAATAGAACAGTACGTCCGCGGGGTGGAACTCACGGTCGGCGTTCTTGGGGGGAAGGCCTTGCCGGCGGTTGAGATCGTTCCCGACAACAAGTTCTATGACTTTGAAGCGAAATACAAAAAAGGCAAATCGAAACATATTCTACCTCCGAGGCTGCCCGCGGCGATAGTAAGGCGCGCGCAGGACACGGCAGTCAGGGCATTTGACGCGCTGGGCTGCCGCGCGGTATCGCGCATTGACATAATTATTGACAAGAAGGGTTCGCCGTGGGTGCTTGAAGCCAACACTAACCCCGGGATGACCGAGACGTCGCTGTTGCCGGATGAGGCGCGCGCCGCGGGAATTAGTTTTGGAGAGCTGATACTTGAAATAGTAAGATTTTCCCTAACAGGAAATATCTAACATGAGAAAAAGACGCGGCAGGAAACCCGCCACTTACCGCAGAAGGAACGTCGTTCTCCGCTACAAGTTCAAATATGAGCGGAGGCAGAAAGCTTATAAGGTTGGCCAGTTCGTGGCGATTGCGTGCGCCGTGGTTTTCGGGGTGCTGTTCGGATACAGGGTCATAAGCAATTTCTTGTTCTGCTCGGATTGTTTTAAAATAAAGACCATCGAGATCCGAGGCGCTAAGAATATATCGGCTAGCGAGATCTCTGCTTTGCTCCCGTTCCGTGAAAGGGATAATCTATTTTTGGCTCCTGTGTCTGGCCGCCGAGGAGAACCTGCGCCAGTGTAAGCCGGAGCTCAAAAGGCTTTGGGTAAGCCGCACATGGAAGGGTGTCATTATAAAGTTTGAAGAGCGTGTACCGGTCGCTTTTACAAAAATAGACGGTGAACGTCTCGGTGTTGACTACGAAAATAAGCCGTTCCCCTTTAAGGGGTATGTACGCGAGAATATTTCTGCCGGAGATAGTTTCAAAAGATGATGCCGGACGCAAGGAAGTTCTGGATTTCATAAAAATATTTGCAATCAAAGCGAAGGATATTTATCCGAAAATAGTAAGGTTCTACCCGGAGCCTGTCAGTGACGTCGCTTTCGACCTCGATGACGGGATGAAAATATACTGGGGCGGTTCTGACGAAGGGACGATAAGTCGGAAATTAAAAAAGCTTAACCAGGTTCTATTCGATGCGGGAGAAAGGTTCAAAGCCGTTGAGTACGTAAACCTCTGTTATTTTGAGAACGGAAGGATACTGGTAAAACCAAAAAAGGCAAGTTCATAAGTTCATATTAATGAAATTTTAAAATCAAATATCAATAATCAAAATTAATGTGTCACCTTCGGTGACTTATTTAACATGTTCGCTGGAAGCGGACACCGAAATTTTGACATTTAATATTTGATGTTTGAAATGTTTTAAATGCGAGGTAAAAATGGCGAAATCGGAGATCATTGCTGGGCTTGACATCGGGAGCAGTCAGATATGCTGTGCCATAGGCCGTCTGTCGGAAGAAACGGGAACCCTCGAGGTACTGAGCGGCGCGAAAACTGCCGTGCAGGGGAGTTAAAGGCGGGGTCGTAATCAACCTTTCTGAAACTTCTTACGCTGTGCAGAAAGTTATTGAGCAGGCGGAAGAGCAGGCTAGGGAAACGGTTCGCCAGATATACCTGGGGCTCCGCGGCAACCACATAGAATCCATGAACGCGCGCGGCGCGATCAACATATCCCGCACCGATAAAGAGATCACCGCTGAAGATGTCTCCGGCGCCATTGAGAACGCGAAGACCATAAGGCTTTCTCCCGACCGAGAGATCCTGCACAGTATCCCGCAGGAGTTTTCGCTCAATCACCAGCGCGGCGTGCCGAACCCGGTGGGGATGGAAGGCAATTTTCTGGAAGTTGACGTGCACATACTTACGGGGTCATCGAGCCATTTGTCCAATATTTACAAGGCGATAGCCCAGGCGGGTTTTGAGGTTGTCGAGCCGGTCTACGGGCTCTTGTCTGTGGGGGATCTAGTAATAACGCAGGAAGAAAAAGAGCTCGGCTGCCTGCTTATCGATTTTGGCGGGCTTACTACAGGCCTCGCCATCTACACGGAAGGTAGTATAAGATATTCGAAAGAACTGCAGGTAGGCTCGGATTTTATAACACGCGACATATCGCACTCGTTGAGGACATCGCTGGCCGTGGCCCAGGACATCAAGGAAAAATACGGCATGGCGATGGGCAGCCTTCTCAAAGAGGACAGCAAATTCGATTTCATGGCGGTTGACGGCAGCACGATACGCGAGTCCACACGCAAGCAGCTTATCGAAATAATTCAGCCGCGCCTTGACCAGGTGTTCGTTACAATAGACGAAGAGATAAAAAAGTCCAACCTAGCAGACGCTATAGTCGCCGGTGGCGTGGTGATTACGGGCGGTGGAGCGCGGCTTGGTGGGATCATGCAGGCGACAGAGCAGGCCCTTAATTCATCTACCAGGATCGGGCTCCCGCAGGATATAGCTTCGGGGCCAGAGGAGATCATAGGCAACACGACGTATTCCACGGCGATCGCGCTGTTGCGTTCGAATATTCAAAATTCACCCGGTTTTACTTCCCAGCGGCCGGCGAAAGGCACTGGCATTATGAAGAAAATGAAGGACTGGTTCGATCAATCTTTTTAAAAATCAGATATAAGTTGTAAGCGGTAAGCTGTAAGAAAAGGCATAAAGTAACGTTTGATTTTGAGGTCTATTCTTACGGCTTAGAGCTTATAGCTTAAAGCTTATAGAGGTAAAACATGATCAGGATAAAAATCGCGGACGAACATGCCGAACATCCGGCTGTACTAAAAGTTGTGGGGGTCGGCGGCGGCGGTTCGAACGCCGTCAACCGCATGATCGCGGCCGGCATCCATGGTATAGAGTTCGTAACCATCAACACCGACGTGCAGGCGCTGAGGCGCTCTGTCGCTCCGGTAAGGATCCAGATAGGCGAACAGATATCACGGGGCCTCGGGGTCGGCGGAAACCCTACCATCGGACAACAGGCTGCGGAAGAAGCCGCGAAAGAATAAAGGAGATGCTCCAGGGAACCGACATGGTATTCATCACCGCTGGCATGGGCGGTGGCACAGGCACGGGAGCCGCTCCTATAATCGCATCGGTGGCGAGGTCGCTTGGTATTCTCACTGTCGGCGTTGTAACGAAGCCCTTTGAGTTCGAGCACAGGATAAGGCTCCTGCAGGCGGAAGAGGGAATAAAGAACCTGCGTAACTTCACCGACACGCTTATAGTTATACCGAACGAAAAACTGTTCACTATAGTTGATGACAAGACACCCATAGAGGATGCTTTCAGGATAGTAGACGACGTCCTTCGCCAGGCGGTACAGGCAATATCGGATGTCATAACGACGCCGGGCGAAATTAACGTTGACTTCGCCGATGTCAGGACTATCATGCAGGGCGCAGGAGAAGCGCTCATGGGTATCGGCGAAAGCTCGGGGCCCACCCGTGCCATAGACGCCGCCAGGCGCTCAATTTCGAGCCCGCTATTAGACGACATCTCTATTGACGGCGCCAAAGGCGTACTGGTCAATATAACCGGCAACAGGTCCACTTCAATGATGGAAGTTAGGGAAGCCATGACGTTGATCAAGGAATCGGTGTCACCTGAGGCCCACATGTTCTACGGGCAGGTTATAGACCCGAACCTCGACGACAGAATAAAGATAACGGTCATAGCCACCGGCTTTCCGGTGCGCAAACAGCCGAAGAAAACCATGGGAGAAAAAAACACGCCCGAAGAAAAATCCGGGCCGATAGATTTTAACAGGCCGGCGTACACATACTGGCGGCCGCAGAAACTTAAGTAGCGCGAAGGTTTTTGCACTGAGGTAACAATGGACATTAAACCGCTTTTGAAAGAAATGATGGAGCAGAATGCTTCCGACCTACATCTAAGGTCCGGCGGGCCGGCGGTCTTGCGCGTTGACGGCAAACTTTACCCGATGAAAAAAGTCATGAGCGTGGAAGAGATGGCCGTGCTTGCCAACGGTTTAATGAATGACGAACAAAAAGATATATTCAAACAGCGACATGAAGTCGATCTCGCCTACACGTTCGATGAGGGGCTGGGCCGTTTCAGGATAAATATTTTCAGGCAGAGAGGCACAACGAACATGGCCATGAGGGTCATACCATCGGTTATTCCCGATATACAGGGGTTGAAATTGCCGCCTGTCATATCACAGATAGCGGATAACCAGAGGGGGCTTGTGCTCGTAACCGGGACGACCGGCTGCGGCAAGTCCAGCACGCTCGCGGCGATGGTAAACCACGTCAACACTACAAGAGCCGCGAACATAATAACCATTGAGGACCCGATCGAGTTCATTCACGGAGACAAGAAATCCATAATAAGCCAGAGGGAACTCGGGTTTGACACGCTGACGTATCTCGATGCCCTAAGGAACGTTGTCAGGCAGGATCCTGACGTTATACTTTTAGGCGAGATGCGCGACCTCGATACAGTTGCCACGGCAATTACGGCAGCGCAAACCGGCCACCTGGTATTCTCAACGCTGCACACGGTGAATGCGGCGCAGAGTATAAACCGCATTGTGGATCTTTTTCCTCCGCACCAGCAAGAACAGACAAGGTATTTGCTGGCGGATACGCTGAAAGCCGTTATATCACAAAGGTTGCTCCCGCATTCGTCCGGGACCGGCAGGGTGCCGGCTGTAGAAGTACTGGTAGTGACGCCTCTCGTGAAGAAGATGATAGAAGAGAACAATCTGAGCGAAGTTGTCAACCTGATGAAACAGGGGCAGTACTACGGTATGCAGACTTTCAACCAGGCGCTCATTAAATTGTTCCAGAACGGCGATATCAAACTCGAAGACGCCTTGAACGCGGCAACGAACCCAGAAGAACTAATGCTAACCATCAGGGGCATCCAGACAAGTACGGAAGACGCGCACAGTACATTCTTTGAAAAATAGTATAAATATAGTTTCGGGTTTTGAGTCCCGAGTTAACACCTAAATCTAGTATTGCCTTTGCCTGAAACTCAAAACTCATAACTAGAAACATGAATTATGTGGATCTTAAAAGACAATTTTTTATATGACGATGCTTTTCCTTTCTTCAACCTCGTGACCACAAGAGGCTTGGGTGACATGAAGGACGAGCCTAATAGAAAAAATGTTTGTTCTTTAAAAAATATTGAATCTGCCTCAATTGTGCTCGCAAAACAGATACACGGAAAACACGCTGCGACAGTGTCAGCGGGCGATGCCGGTAAAGTGTTAGACAGCACTGACGCGCTCATAACAGGAGAAAAAGGCCTTTCGCTGGCGGTATTTACTGCAGACTGCGTACCGGTCTTTATAGGTGTAAAAGACAAGGCTGTTGCGGTGGTCCACGCCGGATGGCGGGGGCTTAAAGCGGGCATAATACCGGAGACGATCAAGCTAATGTCAAAGAAATTCGGTTTGGAAGCGTCCCAGGCGTCTGCCTCGATAGGGCCGCACATCTGCAAAGACTGCTATACGATCGGGGAAGAGGTGAAGCAGGCTTTCGGCCTCGCTCCAACAGATACTAATTTTGATTTGACCCGCGAAACCGTAAAACAGTTGAAAACCGCGGGTGTAAATAACATAAATGACAGCGGAAGGTGCACAATGCATGAACCAGACCTATTCTTTTCTTACAGGAAAGACGGGACTTCGTCAAGGATCATGTCACTGGTGACATTTTAGAGATTTCGGACCATATAAAATACAATCGAGGAACAAATGGAAATCGAAAGCCTACGTAAAAAAATCGATGAAATTGATTCGAAAACATTAGAACTTTTAAACTCGAGGGCGAAGCTAGTTGTGGAAGTTGGAAAGATCAAGATCAAGTCCGGGCTCAGGAATTTTTATATACCGCACAGGGAAAAGCAGATAATATCCGGGCTAGTAAAACGCTGTAAGGGCCCTCTGGGCCCGGAATCCGTTGACGCCATATACAGAGAGATAATAAACGCCTGCAGGAGCTTGGAGTCAAAGCTCAAGGTTGCTTATTTTGGGCCCGCGGGAACCTTTACTCACCTCGCGGCCATGAAGAATTTCGGCTCTTCAGGCGATTACGTCCCGGTTAAATCGATAGCAGATGTTTTCACTGAAGTGGAGAAGGGCCGCGCCGGTTACGGCGTAGTTCCCATAGAGAATTCCACCGAAGGCGTTGTAAACCACACACTCGACATGTTCTTCGAATCGGACCTAGTCATCTGCTCCGAAATCAATATGCAGATAGAGGAATGCCTTCTTTCTAAAACCGGCAATAAAAAGGACATAAAGAAAGTATACTCGCACTACCAGCCGCTTGCCCAGTGCAGGAACTGGCTTGAAGAGAACCTGCCGGGTGTTCCCGTGGTAGAAGTGTCCTCCACAGCGGCCGCGTCTAAACGCGCCGCTACGGAAAAAGGCGCCGCGGCTATAGGTTCTAGGGCTGCGCAGCACTTTACAGCCTGGATATAGTGGTAAGCGGCATAGAAGACTCGAAAGAGAATTTTACGCGCTTTCTTGTCATAGGCAAGACGCCTTCGGAAGCGTCAGGCGAGGACAAAACATCGATCATGTTCTCAATAAAGGATAAGGTCGGAGCCTTGCATGATATGCTGATGTCATTTAAGGGGCACCGCATCAATCTGACAAAGATAGAGTCGCGCCCGACCAAGAAAAAAGCGTGGGAATATATTTTCTTCGTAGATTTCTTGGGGCACGTGTCGGATAAGGGCGTTCAACAGGCTCTAGAACAACTTGAGAAGAACTGCATGTTCCTTAAGATACTCGGCTCGTACCCGAAAGCCGATTAATGCCAGATAACATAATTTCAATAAGACAAAGAGGATAAAATGGATTCTAAAATCGATAAAATGATAAGGCCTTGCTGTGCCGGGTTTGAGCCGTACGTAGCCGGGAAGCCTGTCGAAACTATAAAGCGCGAACTAGGGCTAAAAAAAGTCGTAAAGCTCGCATCAAACGAAAATCCGCTAGGCCCGTCTAAAAAGGCAATAGCGGCAATGAAGAACGCTTTGAAGAATGTATTTTTCTACCCGGATTCGAATTCATTTGAGCTCAAACAGGCCGTAAGCCGTAAATACGGGATAAAGCCCGAGAATATTGTAGTAGGTGCCGGGTCAGATGAGATCATCGAGCTCCTTGCCAAACTCTTCTTCAACCCCGAGGATGAGATAATTATTTCGGATCACGCCTTTATCCGCTACAAGATGGCGGGCAAGCTTATGAACTCAAAAGTCGTCAGCATCCCGATGAAGAACTATACACACGATCTTGACGCCATGGCGGACGCGGTCAACGGAAGTACAAAGGCTATATTCATAGCGAACCCGAATAATCCGACTGGCACATACAACACGAAAGCCGAGTTCGAGGCATTCCTTGCCCGATTGCTTTCCTTATCGCTCTCGATACCCCCGCTGGTGATAATGGACGAGGCATATTATGAGTACGGCAGGCTGGAGAAGAATTATCCGGAAACGATAAATTATCTCAGCAAGTACCCTAACCTCGTGATACTTCGGACATTTTCGAAGGTTTACGCTCTGGCCGGGCTTCGCGCGGGATACGGATTTGCTTCGAGGGATATTGTCGACTACATAGACAGGATACGCCCGCCTTTCAACCTGAACTCGCTTGTACAGGCCGCAGGCGCTGCCAGTATCGCAGACGCCTCACAAGTAAAGAAAGGGACGGTTCTTGTGGCGAAAGAAAAAGAGGCGCTTTATAAGGAACTAAAGAAGCTGGAGATACCGTTCATCAGATCCGCGGCTAACTTCGTTCTCATGGAGATAAAACCGTTTTCCGGAAAAGAGGTTTTCGAAAAATTGCTGAGGCTTGGCGTGATAGTGCGAGCCATGGATGAATACGAACTACCAAATTTCGTAAGGGTAAGCATAGGCCTGCCGGCAGAGAATAAGGCGTTCCTGAGAGCAGTAAAGAAACTGCTTAAAAAATAGGCGAAATATAATACTGGAGAGAAAATGATACTTACACTAAAGAGCGGTTCAAGCGGCAAAGCGGTAGACAAGGTCATAAAGAAGGTTAAGGCCCTGGGCTACAGGCCCCACGTTTCGCGCGGGGTGGATGTTACAATAATAGGTATGATAGGTGAGCGTGCAGAGCGATACCGCGATACTTTTGAGGCTATGGAAACAGTAGACCACATCAGCGAAATAGAAAAGCCTTACAAGCTCGCCAGCCGGGAATTTAAAAAAGAGAACACGGTAGTGGACGTGTGCGGAATAAAGATAGGTTCGGAAAAGATAATCATAATGGCTGGGCCCTGTGCGGTTGAAAGCAGGGAGACCGCGCTTGAGACAGCGAAACTTGTTGGGGATTCCGGCGCGGCGATATTCCGCGGCGGGGCATTCAAGCCCAGGAGCTCGCCTTACACATTTCAAGGGCTTGGCGAAAAGGGGCTCAAATACCTCGCGGAGGTAAAGAAGCGTACAGGCATGCCGACCATAAGCGAAGCGATGACGACAAGCCAGGTTCATCTTGTGGCAAAATATTGCGACATCGTCCAGATAGGCGCGCGCAACGTGCAGAACTATGACCTTCTCAAGGAAGCAGGAAAACAGAGAAAGCCAGTGCTACTTAAAAGGGGTATGGCGACGACTATTAAAGAGCTTCTGCTCTCGGCCGAATACATTTTGTCCCAGGGCAACTATAATGTCATCCTCTGCGAAAGAGGAATAAGAACTTTTGAGGATGCCACCAGGTTCACTCTCGATCTAAACGCCGTGCCGGTGCTGAAAAAACTGACCCATCTACCCGTGGTGGTAGACCCTTCGCACGGCATTGGCATCAGGGAACACGTGGCGACCATGGCAAAGGCTTCTGTCGCGGCTGGCGCCGACGGTTTGATACTGGAAGTTCACCCGAGGCCCGAAGAGGCGCTATCCGATGGTCGGCAGAGCCTGCTGCCGGAGCAGTTCGCTAAACTCATGAGAGAATTAGAAATACTAGCAGGTGCTCTAGGAAGAAATATATAAATGAAAAAAATATCTATCATAGGCACTGGGCTGATAGGCGGATCGCTGGGGCTCGCTCTGAGGAAAAAAGCGAAGAGTAAATATTTTGTCACCGCGGTTGGCCGTAATATCGATAAACTAAAAACAGCAAAGAAGATGGGCGCGTCAGATATTTTTACGACAGACCTCAAAGAAGGTGTTAAAGACGCTGATATAATAGTTATATGCACACCGGTTCACTTGATCGCGCCAATGGTCAAGAAGATATTGCCCTTTATAAAGCACGGAGCTGTGATCACAGACGCAGGCAGCGTAAAAGGCTCGGTATTAAAACAAGTAAATAAGGTTTTGTCGTTATCTCAAATCTCAAATCTCAAATCCGTTGTCTTTATCGGCGCTCACCCGATGGCGGGTTCGGAGAAGTCCGGTATCAGCGCGGCAAGGGCCGGTTTATATGAGGGCGCCGCCGTGGTCCTTGTAAAAGAAAAAGGCGTAAACAAGAAAGCCTTTGGTGAAATAAAGACGATGTGGAAAAGAGCTGGCGCCAATATAGTTGAGATGCCGGCAGAAGAGCATGACAGGGCTGTGGCGCTTATTAGCCATTTGCCGCATATAATGGCCTTCGGGCTCTGCCTTCTGGCGGAACAGCTCCAGAAGTTTGTCCCGGCAGCGCCTAATCTTGCTGCGGGGTCGTTTAAGGACCTAACAAGAATAGCGGGCTCAAATTCGTCAGATTGGGCGTCAATCTGTAATGCAAACAAGAAAGATGTTTCAGAGGCGATCGACCTATTCATTGCAGAGCTCAAGGACGCGAAAAATCTTTTAAATAAACCTGGTGAGCTTGAGAAGAAGTTCGAGAAAGCAAAAGCCGCCCGCCAAAAACTGCTCGAAAATAAGCCTTAAGCTATAAGCTGTAAGAAAAGGCGAAAAATCGAGAAGTTTTTCTTATAACTTATAGCTTACACCTAAAAAAATGAACTGGAACATCAAACCCGTAAGACAACTTAAAGGCGAAATAACGGTTCCCGCGGATAAATCCATTACCCACAGGGCCGTGATCCTTTCCGCCATATCGAGCGGTGTGTCCGTTATCAAAAACTACCTTGGAGCAGAGGACTGTATGAGGACAGTCAAAGCTTTCCAGGACATGGGTGTAAAAATTAAAAAAGACACGCAAACCCTGACTATAGAAGGGGTTGGATTAAAAGGGCTGAAAGCTCCAGCCGGGGTTATAGACGCCGGCAATTCCGGCACGACGGTGAGACTGCTTTCAGGTATACTCGCAGGACATGCTTTTTCGGCGCGCTTCAAAGGCGACGAGAGCCTTTCAAAAAGGCCCATGAAAAGAATAATCGAGCCACTCTCAAAAATGGGAGCCATGATCTCGGCACGCGAGGACAATTTCCTTCCTCTTGAGATAACCGGTACAGCGACCCTCAAACCCCTGGAATACAGGAGCGCTATAGCAAGCGCGCAGGTAAAATCGTGTGTGCTCTTTGCGGGCCTCAGCGCGTTAGGCGTAACAAGCGTAACCGAACCCACGAAATCGCGTGACCACACCGAGAGGATGCTCAAAGCCAGGGGCGCGGACATAACCGTAGAAGGCCTCAAGGTATCGGTAAGGGGCCCGGCCAAACTTTCGAGCAAAGATATGACTGTTCCGGGCGACATATCATCGGCCGCATTTTTCATGACGCTCGCCGCTGTATCAGGCTCGGCAAAGATAAAAGTAAATAACGTTGGGGTCAACCCCACTCGCGACGGTATACTTGAAGTTTTCAGAAAGATGAACGCTAAATTGAAGTTTGTTAACCAGCGGGATGTTTCGGGCGAGCCGGTAGTTGACATCGAAGTCGAGAGCTCCGGCCTTTTGTCTTTTGAGATAAACGAGGACATTATACCCAGGCTTGTTGACGAGATACCTGTGCTCGTGCTTGCGGCCACGCAGGCTAACGGCAAAAGCGTGATAACCGGCGCGGGCGAGCTGAGGGTCAAGGAAAGCGACAGGCTAAGGGCCATAACCACCGAACTTAACAAGATGGGAGCAAATATAGAAGAGAAAGAGGACGGCCTCATAATAATAGGCCCCACGAGGCTCAAGGGGGCATCTGTCGAGACTTACGGCGACCATCGCATAGCGATGACGCTCGCCGTGGCAGGGCTTATAGCAGAAGGCGAAACAACGATAAACGATACCGATTGCGTCAACACTTCGTTCCCCGATTTTCTAAAAAAGATCGCGGAGATCACTTTATGAAAAAACCAATAGTAGCCATAGACGGCCCGGCGGGCTCGGGCAAATCGACGGTAGCGAAGATAGCGGCGCGGCGGCTTGGTTTCTTATATATTGACAGCGGTGCGATGTACAGGGCGTTGACCCTAAAAGCGGTAAGAGCAGGCATTGACCTCGGCGCGAAAGAAAAAATTGTAGAGATGGCGGCCGGCACGGAGATAGAGCTGCGTCAGGACGGGGAAAAGTACAGGGTATTGCTTGACGGCAAAGATGTCAGCGGTGATATAAGGACCGAAGAGATATCGTCAAAAACCAAGATAGTCGCCGCTATAGGCGGTGTGAGGGTGATCGTCAGGGCAAAACAACAGGCCCTGGGCGTGCTTGGCGGAGTTGTCATGGAAGGCCGGGATATCGGCACGCAGGTGTTCCCTGATGCCGGCTATAAATTTTATCTGGACGCGTCCATCGAAGAACGGGCCAAAAGAAGATATAAGGAACAAGTAAAAAAAGGCGAGGCAGTTGACCTTGAGAAGATTAAGCAGCAGATATTCGAGCGTGACGAGAAGGATAAGACACGGCACGAAAGCCCGCTGACCATAGCAGATGACGCCGTAGTTTTAGATACTACAAGCATGACCATAGAAGAAGTAGCCGCAGCCGTAACGAGAAAAGTTCAAGAAGAAGAGAGCGGCGAAGAAGCCGTGAAAACAAGCCTCCTCTTTTACTTTGGGCGTTTCCTTTTCTCTGTGTTCTTTAAATTGTTTTGGCGTTTGAAGATAGAGGGCCACGAAAATATACCGTCCTCAGGCGGAGTCATCATCGCACCTAATCACACCAGTTACGTTGATCCCCCGCTTACTGGTGCTGCTATGCGCAGGCCTGCTCCATTTTTTGGCCAAAAAGGAGCTTTTTGATATGCCGGTGCTCGGTTTTCTTATAAAGAGGACCAACGCATTCCCTATAAACAGGGGGAAACAGGATATAACGGCTTTCAGGAAGGTTTTCAAGCTCCTTGATAGCGGCGAGCCGCTCCTGATATTCCCTGAAGGAACCCGTTCGAAAGACGGCGGGTTTGGAAAAGCAAGGCCTGGCCTCGGCATGATAGCCTGTATATCGCAGGCGCCTGTTGTGCCGGTTAGACTGGTCAATTCTAGCAAGCTCGGTTCATTCAAAGCGCTTAAGGTTATATTCGGAAAGCCGGTGATGCCTCCAAAAGATTATACAAGGGACACATACGGCAAGTTCTCTGAGCTTGTTCTTGAAGAGATAAAAAAGCTGCAGTAAGAGCCGATAAATGAAAATTAAGATCGCGAGGACAGCGGGGTTCTGTTTTGGAGTAAGGCGCGCCATTGACCTGGCCGACAAAACGCTTAAAGCGAACAAAAAGATATATACGCTCGGCCCGCTGATACACAATCCGCAGGAAGTTAAAAGACTGGAGCGAAAAGGTATAAAACCTGTAAAAAGCCCAGGCAAGCTCAAAGGCGTAACTTTGATTCTGCGCACACACGGCATTCCTTCCGGCCTGAGAAAGGACCTGGAGCGGAAGGACCTGACCCTGGTAGATGCGGCATGTCCTTTCGTCAAGCGCGCACAGAAGATAGTTAAAGAGCTCGCTGGCACGGCGCGCCAGATAATAATAGTTGGAGAGAGGACTCATCCGGAAGTGGTTGCTCTTGTTTCGTACGGAAAAGGCAAGTGCGCAGTTGTTGAGAATAAAAAAGACCTCAAAAAACTCAAGCTGGCCGATGAAGTGTCGGTCCTTAGCCAGACCACCCAGGCACGCGAGAATTTCAAGGGCATCGTGGCAGAGCTTAAACATTGCGGCGTAAAGGTCAAAGCGTACGATACTATATGCCGCGCGACAATAGATAGGCAGTCGGAGGCTAGCAGGCTGGCAAAAGAAGTTGATGTTATGATAGTCGTGGGAGGAAAAAACTCCGGAAACACACGGAGGCTTTACCAGATATGCAGGCGTTACACCAAAACATATCTCATCGAGACAGCGGGCCAGCTTAAAAAGAGCTGGTTTAAAGAAAAGGGAACAGCCGGAATAACCGCCGGCGCTTCAACGCCGGACTGGATCGTAAAGGAAGTCACAAAAAAGATCGCTGACAGCACGGAGCTTAAAACCGGCAAAAGTAACAAGATGCGGAACGCCTGAAATGTCTTTTTCCGGTCGTCAAACAATAAAAGGAGAGTGCAATGGAAGACTCAAAAAACGTTCAAAATATTTCCGCCACGGAATCCTCTGCGGATAAACCGGGTGCAGAGAATGGCGGCGAAGAAGGCATGAATATGGAACAGCTTCTCGGGCCAGAAGTTAAGCTTGAAGAAGGTAAAGTGATAATGGCGAGAGTGGTCGCGGTCACTGAAGACGGGGTAGTGGTAGACCTAGGTATCAAATCTGACGGCCTAGTGCCGAAACAGGAGTTCGAGAACAACCCGGAAGCGCTCGCCGAGATCGTTCCTGAGAGCTTGATACCCGTAATAGTAACTAACACGCGTTCCGAAGACGGCCACCTGCCGGTATCCTGGAAAAGAGCGAGGGAAAAAGACGCCTGGGAAAAGATAAACAATGCCGCGAAAACGAACCAGCCAATCGAAGGAATAATAAGGAGGAAGAACAAGGGCGGTTTTTCTGTTGACATAGGAATGGACGCTTTCCTTCCGGCTTCGCAAGTCGACACACATTTTGCTAAGAACACAGATAAATATATAGGCAAGAAATTCATGTTTGCGATCATGGAAATGAACCCGGAAAAGAGGAACATCGTTCTATCGAGGCGTAAGCTGCTTGAGGCCGAACAGAAGACGAAAAAGGAAAGAGTGCTCTCGAGCATAAAGGAAGGAGAGGTCGTAGAAGGGACGGTAACTGGTGTTACAGGGTTTGGTGCTTTCGTTGACCTTGGCGGTATAGATGGGCTCCTGCACATCGGAGATATCAGCTGGCACCACATAAAGAAAGTCGACGACGCTGTTAAGACCGGGCAGAAGGTTCAGGTCCAGATACTTAAGATAGACCGCGTAACTAACAAAATATCGCTGGGAATGAAACAGCTTTCGGAACGACCGTGGAACAAGACCGTGCAGAAGTACCCCGTTGGCACAATAGTCAAGGGAAAGGTGACTTCGGTAACGAGTTTCGGAGTTTTCGTTGAACTTGAGCCAGGCATCGAGGGGCTTATGCATACCTCCGAGATATCCTGGGATGAAAAGAAGGAAGATTTAAAGAAGAAGTTTGTTGTGGGCCAGGAGATAGAGCCCAAGGTGATCGCGCTTGACCCGGAAAAGGAAAAGCTGTCGCTTTCACTGAAACGGATGCAGTCGAACCCATGGGAAGAAGCCAGCAAAAAATACCCGGCCGGGACAAAGGTCAAATGCGTGGTTTCGAGTTTTGCTCCGTTCGGAGCCTTCGTGAAACTTCCGGAAGGCATCGAAGGCCTGATACACTTGGCCGACATGTCTTGGACGCGCAAGGTCAACCATCCGAAAGATTTCATGAAAATAGGCGAAGAGATTGAGTGCGTTGTGATGGAGATAAACCCGGCAAACGAAAAAATATCACTTTCGTTAAAACATGTAACAGAAGACCCATTTAAAAAATACAAGGCCGGGTCAACGGTTACCGGGATAGTTAAAAGAATAGTCGAGTTCGGTGCATTCGTTGAACTTGAACCCGGCATAGAGGCGCTGGTCAGGATTTCGGAGATTGCGCAGAAAAAAATCGAGTCAGCATCGGAAGCGCTTAAGGTTGGACAGAGCGTAGAAGCAAAGGTTATAAAGAGCGATCCTGCTGAAAGAAAGATCGATATCTCGATAAAGAAACTCGACCACGACCGTGAAAAAGAGCTTGTGAAAAAATACGCCGGGAACAAGGACCGTCCGACACTTGGCGAAGTGCTGGAGATAGACGAATACAAGGACAATACAGAGAAATAAATTATTAAGTTATTTCTCATATTTGTTTGGTGTGTTATGCCGATATATGAGTTTTATTGCAACCAGTGTAAAAAGAAGATAGAGCTTCTTATAATGTCAGGTGATAAGCCAGTTTGTAAAGGATGTGGCGGCAGCGACCTGCGAAGGCTGTTTTCAACGTTCGCCTCCCCGGGAGCCGGCGGGCCGTCAAGCGGGCACTCATGTTCGTCCTGCGGGCCTGGAAAGAACTGCTCGTCTTGTCATTAGCCGCTGCATTGCTGAGCAAAAGCATGTAAATACAAATAAGAAAGCCCACGGTAAGAATACCGGGGGCTTTTTTATTTAAGTTTTAGTATTTAGAAGTTAGCGTTTATGAAGACCATCGCAGGTACAGGGCCTGTTTTGATTATATTCACAAGGCCAAGCTGAACACCCTTCATTTTATCAGCTATATTGACAAAGCCGAGCTGGACTCCGGTGAAGCTCTCAGCTTCGTTCACGAAGCCGTATGTAAGACCGGTTGCATCTTTGTCTATGGCTATGAACGCACTTTGAAAACCTACAAACTTATTCCTTGTTCCGCAGTATATCCAGGCGAGCTGTACACCCTGCACTTCGTCAACCTTTGTTGCGATGATCCCGAGGTCAAGGCCGTGGACAGTTTGCGATTCCGGTACGGCGATCTTTGGGAACAATGACAGCTTGACTGGAGTGGCGTTCTGCTGCAAAAGCTGCTGCGGATACTGCGATAAGAACTGTGACAATGGCTGCTAACTTTTTCATGTAATCCTCCCCTTTTAAGATATAACGGCCAGTAATTATACTTAATCTATATTGCGATTTCAAGAATTCACATGGCTTTTGGTTTTCTCAGGCTCAATTGAAATACATATATTAAAATGGTAAGATTAACCATATTTCAGGTGTTCAAGTAGGAATAGGAGCAAGAGTGTGAATATTATTGAGATCAAGCAGCTGTACAAGGAGTACCCGCTGGGAAATACTGTTGTGCACGCCCTGCGCGGGGTTGACCTGAAAGTTAAAGAAGGCGATTTCATGAGCATCGTGGGGCCATCCGGCAGTGGCAAAACAACCCTTTTGAATGTTATCGGATGCATAGACTTCGCTACAAGGGGAAGCGTTCAGGTTGGTGGGAGAGAGATAACTTCATTAAACGACAGAGAGATCACGGATATCAGGCTTAACAAGATCGGGTTCATTTTTCAGACATTTAACCTTATCCCTGTTCTGGACGTTATTGAGAACATTGAGTTCCCGCTGCTTCTTATGAAGAAACATTCTGCCAAGGAGATACGCGGCCGAGCCGATAAGCTGATAGATGAAGTGGGGCTTAAGGAATTCGCAAAGCACCGCCCAGCCGAGCTTTCGGGAGGCCAGCGCCAGCGCGTTGCCATAGCCAGAGCTCTCGTTACCAACCCGGATATCGTTCTCGCGGACGAGCCAACGGCGAACCTCGATTCAGTTACCGGGGGCCAGATACTCGAGCTCATGAAAGAAATGAACAAGATAGAAAAAACTACCTTTATATTTTCCACCCATGACGCTAACGTGTTGAAGTATGCTAACAATATTACGAAAATAAAGGACGGACTGATAGAGCAGCCGGCTGCGTCAGTCCAATAAGCTAAACCATCAGGAAAAATAATGAATCTTCTGCTTAAGATAGCCTGGCGCAACATATTGCGCCACAAAGGAAAGAGCCTTGTTATAGGCGTCATACTTTTTATAGGCGCCCTGCTCATGACGCTTGGCAACGGTGTCATCACGGGCATGGACGCCGGTATCCGCAAGAACGTGGTTAACACGTTCATGGGCGATATTGTGTTGATATCGGACAAACAGAAGTCCGACAATATTTTCTTCAATATGATGGGGACCTCCATCGAACCCGTGACCACATACAAGGAAATAAAAGAAGTCCTGAAATCACAGGGCTATATAGATCGTTTTCTGCCGGCGGGCGAGAACACTGTCATGATACTTAAAGAAGACGAGAATTCGCCCAGCTTCGCTTACCTGATGGGCGTTGATTTTAACCAGTACCAGAAAATGTTCCCGGACAATATGAAACCCATTGAAGGCCGCCTGTTAAACCCGGCTGAAAAGAACAGCATACTCGTCCCGACTCACATCCGCAACGAGCACATATACACGGCAATGGACATTTGGGTTATTCCGGAAGGCGGAAAGATCGTCAAAGAGAACCTGACAAAAGAGGCATCTGAGAACATGCAGAGCCTTGTAGTTTCCACAAGCATAGTTATGATGGGCCTCTCCAGCGGTTCCAACACATCTACGGACATCAGGTTCGGAGTGAAAGGAATTGTCAAATACAACGCGCTTAATTCGATATTCGGGCATTTCTGCGTAACCGATATCGAATCCTACCGCAATTGCCTTGGATATTTTTCAGCGGGAGACCAGGCGGTGGAAGTGCCTAAAGAGGAGCAGAAACTACTCAACATGGGTTCGGGCGACATAGATTCTATGTTCGGCTCTGAACAGATAATCGTCCCGAACGCGCACAACAAAGCTGTTGAGCTGAAGCAGAAGCCGCAGTCCGGACAAACCAAAGATTTGGGCATAGAAGACGGCGTCTATAATCTTGTGTTCATCAAACTAAAGAACGGTGTTTCTTACTCGTATGCTCTCGGCATGCTCAACAAGGCTTTAACCGCGGCTGAATACAGGCGTGAGAGCCGTTTCCTGGAACAAGGCCGCCGGGCCTATAGGCTCAATGACGCTTCTTATAAAGGGAGCTCTTTTCATGTTCGTCACGCTGCTCTTCTGCGTGGCGATAATAATAATAGTAAACACGCTCACCATGGCGGCTCTAGAACGGACTTCAGAGATAGGCATGATGAGGGCTGTCGGGGCGAGGAAATCTTTTATCGGGGGCATGTTCTTTGGAGAGACAGCCGTGCTTTCCGCTGTTTTCGGAGGAGCCGGTATAATCACGGGTATACTAATAGTGAAACTGATCCCTCTTTTTAAGATAACCACAACCAATGATATGGTGCAGCTTCTGTACGGCGGAGATGTTTTTCACCCGGTTCTGATGCTGCCGGACATCGCGCTCACGATAGTCCAGCTCATATTCGTGACTATTGTCGCGGCCTTCTATCCGGTCATTGTCGCGAGGAATATAACGCCTTTGGATGCCATACAGAGGGACTGAAACGAAATTCAAAATTAGAAGATTAAAAATTGTAAAATTGAACTGCCTATAAACAAAGAATATTTAATTTTGAAATCTTAAATCTTTAATGGTCTATAACTAATATGAATCTACTAATAATGCTCAGTTTAAGGAACCTTCTTCGGCAAAAGCGCAGGAACATTCTCCTTGGCGCGGCTATAGCTCTGGGAGTCGTCATACTGATAATAGCCGATTCATTCTCGCACGGAATTTCCGACAACATGTTCAATAAGGTCCTGCGCTGGGCGACCGGCCAGGTCACCATACGTTTTAATGAGAAAGGCAGGGTGACAAGGGAGATATTCCGCGACAAGGACCGCATCATGGCGGCCATAAAGGGCGAACCAAACGTTCTTCAGGCTGACGAGGCTGTGGGAATGTTCTGCCGAGCCATCGGCAACGGAAGGTCGAACAACATAATACTTGTAGGTGCGAACACTACCAAGAATGTGAGCAAGGAGGACCTGAAAGCTCTCAAAGAATCCTTCAGGCTTATCGTAGGCAGCTGGAAAGACCTTGAGGACATGTCCATTGAAAACCCGGTCATAATCTCTGAAGAGAAGGCTCGCTACTTAAACGTCAAGAAAAATGACATAATCCGCCTGCGTTTCCGCAACATGTTCGGCCAGGACCAAGCCGAGCGGCTCACCGTGGTCGGCATAATGAAGAACGACAATGTGTTCATGCAGCCCGTAACTTTCCTCGAACTCGCCAGGGCAAAGGAAGTGCTGGGCTACAGGCCTTACGAGAGCGCGAGCATTCATCTTGTTATAAAAGACCCGCAGAAGAACGCGAGGAAGATCGCGGACGACATTCACGCGCGCCTCGAACCGGGGCTCGCGGTAATCTATGGAGTTGCCAAGCACGGCGGCAGGCTCGCAGAAGCTACCTTGCTCGGCTATCGCAGCGACGACGAATCAAAAAAGAAGCTTTCCGGTATGCTCAAGATCGAGAGCGGCCGCCTGGACAAAGCCATGCTAAAAGACGGCGTGATAATAACACAGCCTCTTGCCCGTGCGCTCGATGTTTCGCCGGGAGAGAACATAACAATAAGCTATAAGAGAAAGTTCGAGAAAACCGATTCCGAGCAGAACCTCAGTGTCAGCGCGGTTTGCAAGAGCGCGAACGGGCTTGCCGGCAACGTTATACTCGTCAACGATGAAAAGTTTTATGATTATTACTACCAGAACCTACCCGAAACGTACGGCCCGGACACGCGGGCCTTTATCCCGAAGAAAGACGACCCGTGGTATTCGCTTCTCACGCCAGAGTGGATCCTTCTAAAGAGGACTTACGACACTGACGAGGCGGTAAAAAAATATAGGGAGCTCGGCAAGACCAGATGGAAGGGCACTGTTGTGGATGTGTCTACCATGTACGAGACCGCGAGCGATATCCTCAAGCTCGAGGGCGTCCTCAAACTCATTACCCTCTCCGCTGTAATGGTATTGTTCTTTATAATACTGCTAGGTGTCGTAAACACCTTGCGCATGACCATCCGCGAGCGCACCCGCGAGATCGGCACGACGCGCGCCATAGGCATGCAGAAAAACGATGTCAGGAACACCTTTATTCTCGAGACGTTTTTCCTTACTCTCTTTGCGTCGATAGCCGGCACGGTGCTTGCCTTCGGCGGCATGTGGCTTCTTTCAAGAATAACGTTCAATATGTCGGACAACCCGATGGGCATGCTGTTGGTTAACAGCCGTTTGTATTTCCTGCCGACATTCTGGGGAGTTACGGGAAATATCATTTTGATAGTTTCGATCGCCGTGATAACGGCCTATTTTCCGGCGAGAAGGGCAGCGAACCTGTCGCCGGCGAAAGCCTTGAGGCATTTTGAGTAATAATTCTTGTCACCAACAATAAAGGAGCAGGCATTGAAAAGAAATATAATCATACTAGGTTTTATGCTGGCGCTGCCGTTTTCGGCGTACGCCGACAGCAGAATAGTTCCTATCCTCCAAAGCATAGATTACAATTACAAGATAAAAACAAACGCTAAGGCGATCGTCATGCTCACGCAGCAGAAGCCGGACCAGGGCACAAAGGTCATAGAGATGAAGTACTACCGCAGGGATTCAGACGACTCGTTCCTTATAATAATGACGGCTCCAGAGAACGAAAAGGGCAATGGTTACCTGCGGGTTGGCGACAACTTCTGGATGTACCGCATAAACACGCGGACATTCCAGCACATAAACCGCGACGAGAGCATAGGCGGCACCGACGCTCACAGCGACGACTTTGAAACGCGCAAACTCACCGAGCTTTACGCCCCGGCGCTGGACCCTCAGAAAAACGAAAAGATATCGGAAGATATGCTCGGTCAGGTCCCGGTGTACAAGTTCGAAGTAAATGCAAGGGTCAACGATGTGGACTATCCAAAAAAAATTATGTGGACCCGCAGGGACAACAACCTGCTGCTTAAGCAGGAATCATATTCACTTTCAGGAACCCTGATGCAGACCGCGTACTTCCTTAAATTTACGGTGATAGACGGAAGATATGTCCCGGTTAAACAGATATTTATTGATGAATTTGAGAAGGGAAACAAAACTGTTGTAGATATTTCCGACATTTCAACGAACAGGCTTGAGGATAGCATTTTCACGAAAGCGTACCTTGAGAACCTCAGCAAATAGCTAAGAATAATGGAACGGTTAAGGATTAACCAATGATCAGATGTTTTGCCATGGCAATTTTCACGTTGATCGCCGCAGTTTATTCTTGTTTCTCATTTGATGTGATCAACGAAAGCGATATGTTTTCCAGCACCAGCGTTGTTACCCAACCGGCCAATATAACAAAGCCGGTAGAAGAAAAAAAATCCATAGCCTTTTCCGGGCGCATAACAAGTGTAATGGAAGATGTGGGTGTAAGCACTTCCACATCTGACGGGCTTAACTCCTACATAGTCAGTAACACTTTTATCGACATCCGTATGAAAAATGACATCAAGGCCTACGCTGACATAGAGACCAGCTATTTTGCTCAGTCAAAGACTACAACGTATGACGTGCGTGAAGTATTTTTTGACTTTAACTTTGACCGTAATATCTATTTCCGTACCGGCAAGCAGGTGCTCCAATGGGGCCGCTGTTATCTGTGGAACCCCACGGACCTGATAAACATCGAAAAGCTGCCTTTCATAAGAAAGATAGGCGACCGTGAAGGCGCATACGGGCTTAAATTCCATATACCTTTCGGAACAAAACAGAATATATATGGGTTTATTGACACCGGCAACGCGTCTTCATCCGATGCGCTTGGCGGCGCGCTCAAATATGAATTCCTTACGGGAAAAACTGAAATGGCGTTCTCGGGATGGGCAAAAAAAGGCTACAATCCCATGTTCGGCTACGATCTATCATCAAGAGCGGGAGACGTGGACATTTTGGGCGAGTTCAGTATTTCGAGGGGGGATAACCTCAACAGGGTTAGGGTAGACCAGGGGAAACTTGACATATATTATGATAACTATGACTGGGCGCCGCGTACAAGTGTTAACTTCTCAAAGGGGTTCAGGCTGGGCAATTTCAACGACAGGCTGACCGTCTCTTCGGAGTTATTCTACAACCAGCTGGGCTATGAAAATACCCCCTTTAAAGACACTTCTGTTTACCAGTTCGGAACACCGGTCGCTGTGCCGAACGGATTGGGCGGTATAAACACCGTAACTTCCGGCACACAAAGGGATTTCATGCTCTACAACGGCCTCTATACGCCTAACTATCTGTCGCGTTATTATGGTGCGCTTTTTGTCACTGTAACAAGGTTTATTATAACCGACATGACCTTTAACTGCAATTACATCAGGAACTTTAACGATAGTACCAGCATACTTTCTACCGGCGTAACCTATACTAATATTTATGATTTTTCGGCCGGCTTGCTGTTAAATTACTTTCTTGGCCCCGATAACGGTGAGTATACGTTTTTCCAGGCAAAATATGATGTTCAGCTGACTTGCGGTATAACTTTTTAGGTTCGCATATCTATAAATAATTCTGATTGACACGAGTATACGAGTAAATTAAAAAAACAGTCCAATCTATAAGATTGAGCTGTTTTCTATTTGTGATAGTTTGAAAAATGTCTTATCTCCAGCGGCGTCCGCTGCTGCCGCTACGTCCGCTGCTGCTACTACTGCCAAAGCTGCTCCGGCTACTGCTGCTTCCGCCAAAACTGCTTCTGCCTCCGCTTCGTCCGCTGCTGCGTCCGTAACCGCCGCCGCCTCGATACCCTTTTGAAGCTGCCGGACGGGCGGAGTAATCAAAGTCCTCTTTTGGAACTGACGGATGTGCTGAAAGCGGTATTGTGGTACGAATTAGCTTTTCGATTGTACGAACGTCGCTTCCCTGGTCGGGCGTCGCAAGCGAGATAGCGTGCCCTTCCTGGCCTGCTCTTCCCGTGCGCCCTATGCGGTGAATGTAGTTCTCCGGGTCGTCAGGCAGGTCGTAGTTGATGACGAGCTCTATGCCCTTAACGTCTATACCGCGCGCGGCTATATCAGTTGCTACAAGTATCCTGTATTTGCCTGACTTAAAGCCTTCCAGTGCTTCTTTTCTCTGGTTGAGGCTGCGGTTTGCATGTATCTCGGCCGCCGGATGGTTTAGGCTGCGCAAAAGGCGAGTCACTTTTGAGGCGCCCCTCTTTGTGCGGGTGAACATCAGTATGGAGCCAGTATATTGTTCCAAGATTTTTCCCAGCAGTTTGCCCTTATATTCCGAGTTGACAACGAATATCTCTTGCGATATGCCTGCCGCGGTGGTACCCGTGGGGGCGATCTCGGTGCAAACGGGAAGTTTCATGTGAGATGAAGCTATGGTCACTATCTTTTCAGGCATTGTGGCCGAGAAAAGCATTGTCTGGCGGTCTTTTGGTATGAGTTTTAATATCCTGTCTATCTGGGGCGCGAAACCCATGTCAAGCATGCGGTCTGCTTCGTCAAGAACAAGGACGCTAACGTCGTCAAGGCGTATTCTGTGCTGGCCTATGTGGTCCAAGAGCCTGCCCGGGGTGGCGACTATTATACGGGGGATCTTCCTTAATGCGATGACCTGCATCATCATGGATTCGCCGCCGATAAGTACCGCGGTACCCATGTTGAAAGCCGGTGCGAACAGTTTTATTGTTTCGTTTACCTGTATGGCAAGTTCTCTTGTTGGTACAAGCACGAGCCCCCTGCCTTTAAGCTGGGCTAGGCGCTGTATCATAGGTATGCCGAACGCTATGGTTTTGCCGGTTCCTGTTTGGGCGATGCCAATTACATCTTTGCCTTCGATCGCCATTGGGATGGCTTTGTGCTGAATGGGCGTAGGTGTAGTAAAACCAAGCTTGCTTATTACATCAAGCAGTCCGGGCGCAATATTGAGGCCATAAAAATTTGGGGGATTGGTGTTTGTCATATAACACATTCTATATGATTTGGACGCGGAAGTAAAGCCCGTTGCTTTATATTGTATAATATATAGGCAGCTATTATTGTCGGCAATCATATTGAAAAACTGCAGAGAAATTTAAAAATGATAAAAATAGGAACCTCCGGATTTTCGTTCGCGGACTGGCGGGGGACGGTTTACCACGTTAGAAATGTTCATACTAAAAACACAGGTATGCCAGCCGCTATTGTTTGAGCTTGATGGTCCGGGCATTTCTAACGGGGTTTACCCGAAAAACCTCCAGCCGAAAGATGCGCTTGCATTTTACGAGCGTGAACTGCGGTTCGACTGTGTTGAGATAAATTCGACGTATTACGCGCTTGTTTCGGATAAGTCGTTTGCGGGTATGGAGAAGAAAACCGGTCCCGGTTTCGAGTTCGTGGTAAAAGGCTACAGGGGTATAACACATGACCCATTCGACACCCGTCTTGGCGCAAATAGGCCTTCGGAAAAAGACGCGCTGGGTAATGTTGACAAATTCTGCTACTCGATAAGGCCATTGAAAGACAAGGGTAAACTGGGCGGAGTGCTCCTGCAGTTCCCGGTGTTTTTCGAGCCTTCGGCAGGCTCTCATCGGTATCTGACAAACTGCAAACAAAGGTTCGGGGATACACCGCTTATAATAGAGTTCCGTAACCGCGCCTGGGCAAAGCCGGAGACATTCGGGTTCCTTAAGGAAAACGGCCTCGGCTACTGCGTTGTTGATGAGCCGAAGTTGCCGCGCCTTATGCCTTTTGTTAACGAAGTGACCTCTGATAACGCATACCTAAGGCTTCACGGCAGGAACCCTAACTGGTTCAACGCTCCAATGGAAGAGCGTTACAACTATCTTTACACTGATAGCGAGCTGGAAGGTTTTCTGCCGGAACTAAAGAAAATGGATGCTTCGGCCAAAAAAACATTCGTTTTTTTCAATAACTGCCACCAGGGCCGCCGCTAAGAATGCTACCCGCCTCAAAGAGCTTCTAGGATTGAAATAGTACTTAAGCCGTTCTGCGGTCTCCTGTCAGGAGTCCCGGGAACGGTTATTATTATATCTTGACAGGTATACATATGTATACTATAATACATGACACAGGAGGTTATTATGGAAAAAATAACTGAGAAGCAGAAGAATGTTCTGGGCCATATTTCGGGGTTTATATCCGATTTCGGCAGGGCACCTTCTATAAGAGAGGTAGCCGGGCATTTCAATTTCAGCATAGGCGCCGCTCAGAAACATATTGCGGCCCTGGTAAAGAAGGGGCATCTGAAGCACACCCCCGGCCTTTCCCGCGGTATAATGCCGGCGTCTGCACAAGCCATGGATGACTGTTCCGGTTCTGGGCAGTGTCCCTGCCGGCAACCCTTCCGAGGCCATAGAGGGCATAGAGGATTATCTTTATCTTGAAAAGGGCATGGTTTTAAACGGCACATACTTTGCCTTGAAAGTCAAAGGCGACAGCATGGTAGGCGCCGGCATATACGAGGGCGACACCATAGTTGTCCGCCAGCAGCCCGACGCCGAAGACGGCGAGATAGTGGTAGCCAAAGTTGACGGAAGCGAAGGCACGGTAAAGCGCCTGCGCAAAAAAGGCACAGAGGTCTACCTCCAGCCGGAAAACCCAAAGTACGAGCCTATACGCGGCAAAAGTATTGAGATAGCAGGAAAAGTGGTATATCTGACCAGGAAGGTTTAAATGCAAACTGAAAAGATAAACGAAACTATCGAGGTGGGCGCTGTGTTCGGCAAGGCAAATATAAGGCCAAAGTGGTTTCTGTGGAGCGGGCGCAAAATAGATGTCAAAGAAATTAGTTATTCCTGGAAAGCCAGGGAAGGCGACGCTGTTATTCAGTATTTCGCTGTTACAGATGGGGCCACATCTTTCGAGATATCCTTAAATCAGAAAACAATGTCCTGGACATTGGAAAAGACGATCTTAGATTAACTGCCTTTAACTATCCGGATACCCCCAAAACTAATATGGAACCTAAAATCTTTCTTATCGATATGAACGCGTTTTTTGCATCCGTTGAGCAGGCGGTCAATCCCGCTCTGCGCGGAAAGCCTATAGCTGTTTGCGGGGAGGGCAGGACAATAGTTACCGCCGCTTCTTACGAGGCAAAGGCTTTTGGGGTAAAAACCGGCATGACTCCGTACGAGGCAAAAAATGTATGCCCGGGGCTTGTCACGGTCGTGGGCGATATGCACAAATATGTGGGGTCGTCGCTCAACATACACGAAATACTGCTGCGTTTTACATCTCAAGTAGAGCCGTATTCCATAGACGAATGTTTTGTGGACGTCACGCCGCTTGTGCGGCCGGAGAGGTCGGCCCGGGACATAGCAAAAGAAATAAAACAACTGATAAAGAGCGAGCTCAACCTACTCTGCTCCATAGGCATAGGGCCGAACAAGGTCATATCGAAGCTCGCGAGCAAGATGCAGAAGCCCGATGGGCTTGTGGAGATATCGCGCGCGGATATACCGAAGGTTTTTGAGGCTGTGCCCGTGGAAAAACTCCAAGGGGTGGGCGTGGGGGGCAAAATATCGGAAAAGCTCAAGCGGCTGGTATTAATACCGCCAAAGAGCTTGGCGAAGCCAGCGAAGATTTCATGATGTTCCACTTCGGGATATCAGGCTGGCACCTTAAGAGGATAGGGCTCGGAGAGGATTCTTCTACAGTTAAGGAATACAGCTACTGCGAACGGGAGAAGTCGTTCGGACACAGCCACACTCTTCCGAAAGATACCTACGACATGCAGACTATAAGGTCGTACCTTCTCATGCTCTGCGAAAAGACCGCCGCGCGCCTGAGGCGGGCTGGGATGTCAGGCAAGACTGTGCATTTCTACGTGCGCTACGGGGATTTTACGTCGTTCGGCAGGCAGAAGAGCCTCAAGCATTACATAAGAAAAGGTCGCGACATGTTTTCAACGGCGCTTGAGATACTGGGTGGCGCTCTTCCCCTTGAAAAACCCGTGAGGCTTTTGGGTGTCAGCATATCTAATCTCGAGAAAGACGCCGGGCAGAAATTTCTTTTTGAAGATATCGAGAGAGACCAGAAACTCACCGGCATAGTTGACGAGATCAACAAAAAATACGGCGATTTTACGATAAAGCCTTCATCGGTGCTTATAGCTGAGAATTTTGGCATACAGGACCGCTGCGGCCTGATCGGCAGGTACCATTTCAAGGGCCCCAAAGTGAGCGGATTGATTGGTAAAAATAATTCAAAAATTGTAGAATGAAACAAAAAGGAGAAATATACAAATGGATATGTTCAAGATGATGAAAGAAGCAATGGCAATGAAGTCCAGGCTCGCGGAGATGGATAAGCAGTTAAAGGCAAAGATAATAGAGGTGGATACTAACGGGATCAAGATAACGATAAACGCCAAATCCGAAGTGCAGGATATAAAGCTTTCGCCGGATGTGTTCAAACAGGACATTGGAAAAGCCGAGAAGGCCATATTGTGCGCAGTTCAGGCAGCTGTCAAGAAGTCGCAGGAAGTAATGGCGGAAGAAGCCAAGAAGCTTACCGGCGGGATGAAGATACCAGGATTGATGTGATATTCTGTTTTCAAGCTTTTGACGGACGCTTTACCAGAACAGGAGCGATAAATGAATCTGAAAGCTTTGCAAAAGATTAAATACGGGATGTACATAGTGAGCTCGAAGAAAGGCGATAAGCTAAACGGGCAGGTAGCGAACACGGTATTTCAGGTGACATCCGAACCCTGCACGATAGCAGCGAGCATTTCAAAAAAGAACTTTACTCACGAGTTTATATCAGAAAGTAAGGTGTTCTCAGTTTCAATGCTGTCGAGGGAAGCGACGATGCCTTTCATAGGGCAGTTCGGGTTTAAGTCCGGAAGGAATATAGACAAGTTCGCGAATGTCAAATACAAGGCCGGCGTGACCGGCGCTCCCATAGTGTTGGATTTCGCTATAGCTTATTTCGACACGGAAGTCGTGGCGAGCTTTGACTGCGGGACACACACACTATTTCTGGGAAAGGTTGTAGACGCTGAAGTGCTGGAGGATACGCAGGGGATGAGCTATTCTTACTACCACAAGATAAAAGGCGGGTTTACTCCTATTAATGCGCCGACCTACGTGAAACCTGGCAAATAAATTTAGAAGATTGGAAAATTTAAAATTCGAGATTAACGTATTTAAATTTTAAATCTTTTAATTTTCTAAATCTTCAATTATTACTTGAAAATCTCGCCTGTCTCGTTGCACCAGAACAAGAGGTCCATGTGGGCCAGCGGAATCTTTGTCCTTTTTGCGAAATCTACCATTTTCTTTTCAATTTCGAAATATATTTTCTTGGTTATTGTCGGAGGCACCCGGTTTATCACGCCTGATTTTTTGAGATTTTTCAATATGTGCCTGTCCAATATAGTTATCTTTTCGCCGAAACCAATGTTCCTCAGGAAATGGCTCGCCTCTTTGTAGCCCAGCCCTTTAACGTTTCTGACCAGCCACTCTCTTGTTTCAAAGATATCCCTAAAGCCGGATATAAGGGGCTTGATCGATATTTTGCCGTTTTTCGTGAACTGTTCCCTCGCGCGCACGACATAACCTGCTTTGTTGTTGTGGAACCTTACACCTTTAAGCTCACGTGCTATCTCGGTTTTTGTGCCTTTTAAGAGAAGTTTTTTATCGAGGATGACGTTAACGGATGCCCAGCAGGATTTCGCTTTTGACTGCGGAGTAAAGAGGCAGAAAACGAGCTCGGCGAATATGTCTTCATCCGAGCCTGTGCGCCATTTCTTTTTGAAGTCATCCAGCCGGCGAATGATATCCTTTTTCAGGCTGAGCCAGCTGTTTTTCAGGTTATTGTTTTTCATCACGATTTTATTGGTTTTGCTTCAACAGGCAGGTCGATAGTGAACGTTGAGCCCGCTCCTTCCTTGCTTTCAACGCGAATATCTCCGCCGTGTTCTTTTATTATGCCGTACGTTATACTAAGCCCCATACCCATCCCTTTACCGACATCTTTCGTAGTAAAGAAGGGGTCGAATATCTTGCCGATATGATCATCCCCGATACCGCAGCCGTTGTCCTTGAAACGTATTCTTACGTAATTTCCTTCGTTTGATGTCTTGATCTCCATGCGGGGTTTTTCAATGCCGCAGGTGGCATAATGGGCGTTATTCATGATATTTATGAAGACCTGCTGTATCTGGTACTGGTTCACCACTATCTGGAAAAGCGAGGGGTCAAAGTCCCTTATTATCTCGATCTTTGAATTTGTCGTGTTGTAACTCCACAACTCAATAGTTTTATCCAGGAGAGCGTTTATCTGGACCGATTTCTTTTCCGTTTCGTTTTTCTGCGCGAATTGAAGAAGGTTAAGTATTATGTTGCGGCAGCGTTCAGCCTGTTTTTTTATTGACTGCAGGTCATTGATCTTCTCTACGGGTTGATCCGCGTCCTCAAGAAGGAGTTCCGTTAGGCCTATGACTATCGTGAGCGGGTTGTTGAGCTCGTGGGCAACCCCGGCGGACAGCTGGCCTACAGCCGCGAGTTTTTCCGACTGGATCAGTTCTTTGTGAACTTCCGTAAGCTTGCTGTATGCCTCGTTGAGGGCCGAAACCTTTTTTTCAAGTTCGCTGTATAGCTGGGCGTTGTCAATGGCCTGAGATACCTGAGAAGCGAAGATATCAGCGTAACGCTGGTCGGAATAATTAAACTGCAGCTCAGATTTTGTTTTTGCTGCTACAAGGACGCCCAGGCTTCTGGTTTTTGACAGAAGGGGGCAGATAACAGCCGACCTTACTTTTGAAACGTTCCCGATGCCGCTGAAGTCCTGTTCATTTTCAAGAGGGCCTACGATAAAAGATATTTCCGGTCGCTCTTTTGTGTCTTTAATGAATTTGTCACCGAGACGAAGCCTAAGCGACCTGTCGTCATCGCTGCCCAGGCCATAGGAAGCGGCTATTCGCAGTTCACCGTTCTCATCTTTAAGCATTATGGAGACATCATCGGCTTTTAGCAGTTTGATAGAAAGCGATATCAGGATAGGGAACAGGTCGTCTAGTTTTATCGATGAAAATATAGCTTTGCTGGTCTCATAAAGGGCCACTAGCGCTTTGAGGTCCGCTTTTTCAAGCGCCTTTTCTACAAGGGTCAGTATTTCGTCTAGGTTGAAAGGTTTCTGGACAAAATCGTAGGCGCCTTTTTTGATTGCGTTCACGGCGGTGCCTATGGTTCCGAAGCCGGTGATCATAATGACCTCAATGTCTGGGTCGATCTCCTTTACGGCTTCGAGCACCTGTATACCGTCCATCCGCGGCATTTTTATGTCAGAGAGTATAAGGTTGAATTTATCTTTCTTTACCAACTCAACGCCTTCTTCACCGTTCGGCGCCGTGGTAACTGAATAACCCTGAAGGCTGAGTTCATAGCTCAGGAGGTTCCTTATACCGGGTTCATCATCGATAATTAGTATTTTTGTGTTGGCCCTGTCTATAAGGTTGTTCATTTGAGGCCTCCCGAAGAAATCATCGCTCTGTCCATTATCTTGAGCATGTCTTCAAGGTCAACAGGTTTATACAGGCATTCGAACGCGCCGAGTTCTTTTGCCTTGTTCTCGAAGCTGAAGGTCGGGTCGGAGCTGGAGCTGAATATTATTACTATCTGAAACGGCTTAACTTTTTTTATTTCGGTGAGCACTTCCGGGCCCCTCATTTTAGGCATGTGAACATCGAGGAGGATCAAGTCGTAAGAGTTGTCCAGTGCCATCCTAAGGCCCTCTTCGCCGTCAGCTGCGGAAGAGACGTCATAACCGATCGGCTCAAGGACGAACTTGTAAAAGTCCCTGTAGCCTTTCTCGTCGTCGATGATAAGTATAGTTCTGTTTTTTGCCATTGTAAAACCTTTGCCCAGCTTCCGGCTAAAAAAACCTTAAAATAGCGGCGACCTACTCTACCGTCACCCGGAATATCTCTTCGATGGTCGTTATTCCCTGCGCTACCAGGTCGAATCCGCTTTCCCTCAACGATTTCATTTTGTTAATGTGAGGGTTCTGCTTGAGAATTTCTGAATTAATTCCTGAATTTATTATAGTCTTGAGCTCATCGTTAATAATGAGCAGTTCATATATTCCTCTTCTGCCGCGATAACCCATTGACTGGCATTTGTCGCATCCTTTTGCCCGGTAGAGCACGATCTCTTTATCAGCAGCCGATACCATGTGTGTTGGCCCAAGAAGAAGTTTCAGTGCGCGGGCGGGGGGTTTGTAGGCTTCTTTGCAGTGCGGACAAAGAACTCTGACAAGGCGCTGTGCCAATATAGCCGCGACCGTCGAGCTAATAAGATAAAGCTCTATTCCCATGTCTTTTAGCCGCACAAGCGTGCCGAAAGAATCGTTCGTGTGAAGGGTAGAAAGTACCAGGTGGCCTGTGAGGGACGCTTTCATCGCGATCTCTGCTGTTTCCTTGTCGCGTATCTCGCCAACCATTATTATGTCGGGGTCCTGCCTCAGCGCGGCCCGGAGGGCAGCCGAAAACGTCATACCTATCTTCGAGTTTATCTGTACCTGTGTAATGCCCGCCTCGTTGTTTTTTCCCGCGAGCAGCTCGTACTCTATTGGGTCTTCGAGAGTAATAACGTTCTTAAGAGGGGACCGGAGCTTATTGATAGCGGAATAAAGCGTGGTGGTCTTTCCACTGCCTGTGGGGCCGGTGACAAGAAGCATGCCTTGCGGCTGCTGTATGATCGTTTCGAAAGTGCTCTGCATGATCGGGTCGAAACCAAGCTGACTTAGATCAAGCGAGAAACCGGTCTTGTCCAGCACGCGGATAACAGTCTTTTCTCCGTATTTTCCGGGAAGCGTTGAGACGCGCAGGTCAATACTGCGGTGGTTCACTTCGAGCGATATTTGACCGTCCTGCGGGAGCCTTCTTTCAGTAATGTCCATACTGGCAAGTATCTTGATCCTTGAAAGGAGAGGCGACTGGATAGGTTTGGGGAATTTGTGGATAGTGATGAGAATACCGTCTACCCTGAACCTTACGAAAAGCCCGTCCTGCTGCGGTTCAAGGTGAATATCGCTGGCCCTCTTGGCTACGGCCAAGCTTATGAGTTTATCTACAAGCCTGACAATTGCAGGTTGTTCATTGCCCTGGCTTTCGCCGCCAGCCGCATGAGAAGCTTCTATATTGGTAAAAGCAAGTTCGTCGTTCTGGATATTCTCGTCAAATGCCGAACTCAATCTTTTCAGAGTATTTTCTATTGACTCCTTGGTGTCTGCGAAAAGGTCGAGGTCGTAGCCTGTGATCACCCTGATGTTGTCTACTGTATTTATATCTCCGGGGTTCTCAACGGCTATGAAAAGCTTGCCACCCTGGATGTCGAACGGGATGAAGGCGTATTTTTGCATTATTCCAAGGGGTACAAGTTTGAGGACATCATTGGAAATAGTTATTGATGAGAGATCGATCGTCTTGAATTTCAGTTTGTCCATTGCACCCCTCTGTAAAGCATGATTATTTATTTTGCGCCAGTTTCTTTATAGTTTCTAGCAGCTCTGCGTAGTCAACCGGCTTAGTTACATACGCGTTTGCACCGCATTCCCAGCCACGGAGCTCGTCTATAGGCTGGGTCCTGGCAGTTAGGAGAATAACGGGCACATCCTTGGTTTTCTCTGATGTTTTCAACAGTTTACACACCTGCCATCCGTCTTTTTTCGGCATCATAAGGTCCAGTATTACAAAGTCGAATGATCCATTCAAAGCTCAGGCAGCTCCTTCTTCACCGTTCGAAGCTTCTTCAACCGTGTAGCCCGCGATCATTAGATGAGTTTTGAGTATATCGCGGTTGTTCGCGTCATCATCGACTATCAGTATTTTCATTGCTTGCTCCATTTTTTTACTTTCTCAAGGATATTGTCCGGGATGCATGGTTTTGTGAGATAATCGTTGCAGCCCGCATCGATCGCCTTCTTTTCGTCCCCGACCATGGCGTGAGCGGTGAAGGCTATTATTGGTATTGCGCACACATCCGGCATGGATTTGAGTTTCGAGGCTACCTCCCAGCCGCTCATCTTGGGCATCGAGAGGTCGAGAAATATCATGTCAGGTTTTTCCTTAGCTGCGATTTCTATGCCTTCAATGCCGTTCGTTGCGGTAAAAACTATGTGCCCAGCTGAAACCAGTATTTCGGAAGCTATAGTTCTATTATCAAAATCATCGTCTACGACAAGTATCCTGTATGCCATTTAAAAACCTCCGAAAACAGATAAAATAATATTACCTACGACTCGATCTGTCTTTTTATGTCCGCGAGTATCTCTTTAATGTTTTTAGAGCCCTTTTCCAGCACCGTCTCGGCGCGCTTGTTTAGTTCTTCGAGCTCTTTTTTAGTTAGGATCTTCGCCGTCATAATTATGATCCTCATTTTCTCAAGCTCAGGGTTTTTGTATATTGCTTCAAGCACGTCAAACCCGCTTATCTCTGGCATCATAAGGTCAAGCAGGACTATATCGGGTTTTTCCTTTTCGATCATAGCGAGTGCTTCTTTTCCTCCGAGCGCCGATATCACCTGATAACCGGCGTTGGTGATGAGCATTTGCATTACGAGGTTCAATTCCTTATCATCGTCAACAACGAGTATTTTCTTATTTTTCGCAAGCTCTAGCTTGCCGAGTTTCTCGATTAGGGTTTTTCGCTCGAACGGTTTAAGGATGTAGTTTGCGACACCCATAGAGAACCCCAGGGCCTTGTTGTCCATAACGGAGAGTATTATTACCGGTATATGGCTTGTTTCAGGGTCACTCTTGAGCGATTGCAGAACCGACCAGCCGTCCCTGTGAGGCATAAGAATGTCTAGCGTTATCGCAAAAGGCTTAAGTTGTTTTGCCAGGGCGATGCCTTCGTCGCCGTTTAGCGCGCCCACAAGCCTGAACTCAGTATCGTGAAGGCTGTCTTTCAACAGCTTGTGTATCTCGGGGCTGTCATCGATAGCGAGAAGGATATTTTTGCCGTCGTTGAAGGAAGGCTTAAATGGTTCCAGCTGCGGAAAGTTCTCGATTGCTTCTTCTGTTATCTTTGTCTTGAGGGGGAGGATCAGTGAAAAAACCGAACCTTCTCCGTACTTGCTTTCCACAGATATCGTTCCGCCCATGAGCTCGGAAAGTTTCTTGGCGATAGTCAGCCCGAGACCGGTCCCGCCATACTCCCTTGTGGTTGACGCGTCGCCCTGCCGGAATTCCTCAAAAATAATCTTCATGTATTCGGGTTTTATTCCGATACCGGTGTCTTTTACATCAATCCGTATCTTTTCCCCGGGGTTCGATGGGCCGTCTTGTATGGAACTATTGAAGCGGCTGGTAGAGACTGTTACGCCGCCGCTGTGAGTGAACTTCAGGGCGTTGCCGACAAGGTTTATCACTATCTGTTTCAGGCGTGTCTTATCGCTGACTATGCTTATGGCATCGCCTGGATCGTCAAACTTGAGGTATATATTCTTCTCGCGTGCCAGGGCTTCCATCATGCCTACCGTATCACGGAGTATATCGCTAACAATAAAATTCTCAAAATATAGCGTTATCTTTCCAGCGGAGAGTTTTGATATGTCCAATATGTTATTGATAAGCTGGAGAAGGTTATTTGCACTTATGTTTATGCGTTTGAGCGCGACTTCCTGTTTTTCAGTCAATTGCCCGTATATCTTGTCAAGCATGAGCGAAGTGTAACCGATTATCGCGTTCATCGGTGTGCGCAGTTCATGGCTCGTGTTAGCGAGGAATTCGGATTTCAAGCGGTGAAGCTCTTTCAAGGAGATAAGTTCTGATGTCAGGCGCTGTTTTTCAAGGGCTTTATCTATGCGGGAACAGAGTTCATCAAGGTTGTAAGGCTTGGATACGAAATCATATGCTCCCTTTTTCATGCATTCAACAGCCATATCTATAGTGCCGAAACCGGTCGTCATTATTACTTCCACCGATGGGTCTATCTCTTTTATCTTACTTAAAGCTTCGAGCCCTCCGAGCTTTGGCATTTTAACATCGCTTATAATAAGCTGGAATTTCTCTTTCTTTATTTTTTCAATGCCCTCTTCGCCGTTGTGGGCTTTTTCCACTATGTAGCCGCGTGAGCCAAGCTCGAATGTCAGCAGGTCGAGTATTCCCTGCTCGTCGTCCATTACGAGTATCTTTGATTTTTCAAGCCCGGTGCCAGCTTCAGATTGAGGCGTCTTTTCATTTGTCATTTCAACCTCTTTTTGACTGCGGATAAATTGCCGCAGTCTATGCCATTGGTTTCATAATCTTCTGTCCGCAAACTCTGGCCTTTGTTATGCCAGTGGAAGTAACACCCTAAAAGTACTTCCTTTGCCTATTTCACTTTCGAGTTCGATCTTGCCTTGATGTTTCTGCATTATCTCGTATACAAGCGATAACCCGAGCCCGGTCCCCTTGCCGACTTCTTTTGTAGTAAAGAATGGTTCGAATATCTTTGTTTGTATCTCTTTTGGTATCCCGGTGCCTGTGTCTTTAATCTGAATCTCAACGTATTCGGCACCATCAATTTTTGACATAAGAGTGCGTACCGTAAGCTTGCCATCGGATGGCATGGCGTCGATCGCATTGTTGCAAAGGTTCACTATTACCTGCTGTATCTGGTTGCGTGACACCATAGCTTCTTTAATGTTTGTGCCATACTCCCTTATAAGCTCAACGGATTTTACCTTGGTCTGTGCCTCTACCAATGTTAGCGAGGTTTTGACAACTTCATTTATATCGCATTTTTCTTTTTCTGTCTTGCCAACCCTCGAGAATGTCAGCAGGTCCTGCACCAGGTTTTTGCACCTTTTCGCCTCGCGTTCTATCGATTGAAGCGGCATAAGAAGCGGATCATCCTCTTTTACACGGCGCAGCAGGCTTTGGGCAAAACCGAGAATTACACCAAGAGGATTGTTTATTTCATGAGCAACGCCGCCGGCCAGCTGTCCCACCGCCGCCATTTTTTCAAACTGAAGAAGCTGTTTGGTAAGGTTCTCTTTTTCTGTTTCGGCTTTTTTCCTCTCCGTAATATCTCTTACTATGCCGAATGCCGCAACAACGATGTTGTTCTCGAACTGCGGGGCGCTTGTGAACTCTCCCACAATGTAATCCCCGTTTTTTGATTTAATCCTAAGCTCATAGGTAGGAGGGGTTTTGCCCAGGGCTATCAGATTAGTAGTCTCGCGAGCCAGCGCGACATCGTCAGGATGAATGATGTCGTCGAACTTCTTATTTATCCATTCCGATCTTTTCCAGCCGGTAGCGTTCTCGAAAGCCGGATTAAGCGAGATTATTGACCAGTCTTTAAGGGATAAACTATAGATCACGTCCGGCGCGGTTTCGACAAGGTTGCGGTAACGCTCTTCGCTTTGTCTCATCATCTCTTCCGCCCTCTTGCGCTCCGTGATATCAAGGGCAACATACACGAACCCCTGCATGTTATTGTTCTCGCTCTTCATTACCGAGCCCGAGAGGATCACGGGTATCCTTGTGCCGTCCTTTGCGATATAAGTCGCCTCTGTGTTCTGTATTATGCCATTTTCGATCAAGTTGTCTATCCATTGTTTTCGTCCTGGCACCCTAGTGTTAGGGTCTTCAGCAAATAACATGCCGACTGGTTTACCTATTAGCTCGCTTTCACTGTAACCCAATAAGTTCATGGTTGCATTGTTGACATTCCTTATCGTGGCATCCGGGTTTGTGACGATCAAGGTGTCTATCATTGAGCTGATGATGTTGTCTACGTAATCTTTCGAAACTACTGTTCGTGAAAGTTCGTCTGTCATCTTGTTGAATGAAATAGAGAGTTTCCCTATTTCATCTTTGGTATTCACTGTCACCTTGTGGGCAAGGTCTCCATCTGAAATGATCTTTGTTGCAAGCACAAGCTCTTTGAGCGGCGCGGTGATCCTTGTTACTAGAAAGAAAGTTATGGCGATCGATAGTATAATGACTATCAAAGTGATATCAATGATCTTTCTTTTAACATCGCTTAATTTATGCTGCATATCAAGGAGGGAGGTGTACACTAGAACGTGTCCGATCGTCTCCTCTTTGCCTTCTTCCTTGTGCTTATCCGGGAAAAGGAATTCGTCACCGATATCAAGCGAGCCGCTTTTTTTGCCGGATTCCATTTTCTTCGTTAATATAGGAGCGGAACTTTCGTTGTATGGGTCCGCTTTCTGGCCTTCTTTGACAAGGATGTTTCCTTTTTTCGTTTGTTATCGTTATGGCGATAACATCTTTTTCTTTCATCAGGCCGTTTACCAGGTTGTTGAGCAGATCACTGTTCTTGGTAAGAGTCCCGTATTCAGAGTTATAGGCAAGGTTCCTTGCAAGCGAGTCGGAATAATTGATGCGCTCGGATATAATCGTGGACGTTTCATGCCTTATGAAATAAAAGCTTAGAGCGAAAGACATGAACATCATTAGTAGCGAGATCGGCAGCAGGAATTTTGGTGCAAGGTTATTTGTAAACATTTTTCGCCTCTTTTATGAGATCAGTCGGGAATGTTACGTTTATCCTGGCGGCAACTATGAGATTGATCGACAAGTCAAATTTATCCGGAGAAGCATAAGGAATGTCCGAAGCTTTTTCACCGTGGAGCAGCCTTGATGCAAGTTCGCCTGCTTTTTCTCCAAGGTTCGTATAGTTGCTCGATAGCGAGAACAGTGCGCCGGCTTTGACATAGTTTGGAGATATCCCCACCACCGGCAAACCTTCTCTTAATGAAAAAAGCAGGATGTCCTCCGTGGAATTAACGTTATAGACCGTGGAGTTTGGTATGATGAGCAGACAGTCTATTGATGGGCGCAAAGACCTTATGGCGTTGTAAACTTCGTCAACCTTTGCGACTTGAATTGTGTGGAGCTCACAATCCTTCTCCCGGGATTCCTCCATGTATGACTCAACAAGTTTATTTGTTTTTTTCGGGTCGTAGATTATGCCAAGTCTTTTTGGTTTAGGGCTGATCCTGGAAAGAATATTGAGCAACTCTTTATATGGTGTTTCCATCATAACGCCTGTCATGTTTCGTGACGAAAATTGAGGGTTAGTTACCAGAGTGAACACAATTGGTATGTCTTTTATCTTCTCGGATATGGTTTGTGTCGGGTTGGTTCCCATGGAAAAAATCAGGTCAGCCTTGTTTAGTTCTGGAGGCGGCGGGTTACTTAGGTCATATTCAATCAGCTTAAATTCGATGTTCTTTTGGGCCAGGCTTTGCTTAAATCCTTGAAGCGCCTCTTCGAAAGGAGGAAGGGTCGAATTTTTAACGCAAATGATGATCTTCTCCTGTGCGGAAAGATCAGCTTTGGCAAATATCAGGAAGCAAAAAATAACCAGCAATCTTTTATGATTCATAGTTTTTAAAGCAGTTATCCTAATATTGAATAGAGAAAGAGATAAACGCCCCATGGCTTTTTTCGTGAACACCGTCCCCCAATGGTAAGCATCTAGTGAAGTGCTAGATTAATTTCAAACAAGACAGACTGCAATAATCATTACAAATATAATAAATATTAGTGTTATTGTCAATGGTTCATTTTTAGATTAATTTAAGTACTTTTTCATTAATTTTTGATTGTGAATTTAAAAAGTTTCCGAATCGTTGTTTAACAACGCTAAACTGTCGAAATACCGGGTGGATACGAATAGTCATTCTGTAAGTATGAACAGAAAGAGGAAGACAGATAAACGTATCTGTCTTCCTCTTTTACAAAATTGTCAGGACAGCCTTATTGTTTGTATCTTCAGTCTATTTTGACGGTGTTCCGCCTGTTTTTCCAACGCGTTCAATCACGAGTTTGTTGAGCACGATATCTTTTACCGGCTTGTCATTCATGCCCCTTTGTGCGGTTGCTATTTTTGTTACTATGTCCATGCCTTCCACTACCTGCCCGAATATGGTGTGGTGTCCATTAAGCCAGGGTGTGGGAACCTGGGTAATGAAGAACTGCGAGCCGTTAGTTCCGGGCCCGGCGTTAGCCATAGCGAGTTTCCCCGGCTTGTCGAACTTAAGCGTAGGGACTATCTCATCGCCGAACGTGTATCCCGGTCCGCCCATTCCCGTACCCTGCGGGTCGCCGCCCTGGATCATGAAATCAGGTATGACCCTGTGGAATATCGTGCCGTCATAAAAATGTTTCTTTTCCTTTTTTCCTGTCTTTGTGTTCGTGAACTCTTTTGTGCCTTCCGCGAGGCCTACAAAATTAGCAACTGTTTTAGGCGCGTCGTTCTCGAACAGTTCACAGACGATCTTACCCATGTTTGTCTCAAAAATAGCGTACATTCCTGGTTTCTCCTTCCATGCGTTATTTTCTCCCGCAGCGAATACCTGCAGGCACAACACTACCATGCTCAGAGCGCTAATGAAAATCTTCTTTTTCATTGATGTAACCTCCTTGATTAGTATTGCTCTATGGATTATTATACAAATTTAAATGGAAAATTCCAATATTGACTTTGCTAGTAAAAGTTGGTAAACTAAAGTTAACTGAAAAATCCGATATAACTGGCAAATGCGGCGGAGATGAAATATATAAGGGTATTAGCAGCTCTTTACTGGTCCTGGTGGTGGCCGGGCTCTCGATAAGCTTGTTCGGAATATTAGTACACCTTGGCACGAACGTGTCCCAGAAAGCCGTTCCGTTCTGGGTAGGCGCAGGGTGTTATTTTCTTTTCCAGCTGATATTTTTCAGGCCGGTGCGCACATATATTTTTGGACACGAGCTAACGCACGCGGTGGCTGGGATCTTGAGCGGCGCACGCCTGAAAAAATTCAAGGTCGCGTCTTCCGGCGGCAGCGTGGTGCTCACAAAAACGAACATTTTTATTACGCTCGCGCCGTATTTTATCCCTATATACACTGTGTTTTTGATAATCGTATACTGGGCGGGCGGCAAATTCTGGGCTTTTGAGAATTACCATTCAGTATTCCTGTTCCTGGCAGGGTTTTCGCTCTCATTTCATTTCGGGCTCACTTATTTTGCCTTATCGCAGGGGCAGAGCGACCTCAAGCAGTTCGGTGTGTTTTTTTCGGGTGTAATAATAGTTCTAATAAATTGCATAGTTATAGTGTTGCTTTTTAAAGCTCTTTTTCCTGATAATGTGGGGCTCAAGTACTATTTTATTGAAAGCTATAACAAAACAGGCGTAATAATAAATTATTTTTGCGACGCGGTCAAAAAACTATGGTCATATTCCCATTAGAAGAGGTGAAAAGAAAATCATTTCATTTATTAACGCTTATTTATATCTTCGCATACGCGTTTTTTCCCAGAACCGACATCCTGTGGGGGATGGGAATATTGATATTCTGCGTTATCGTTATGGAGAGCATAAGGCTAAGGTTGCCTTCTTTCAACAAATGGCTTCTTAAGTTCCTCGGAGGAGTTCACAGGGACAGTGAGACTAACGGCATAAGCGGCCTTCCATGGACGCTTTCAGGCTCGTTCTTTACAATGCTGCTCTTCCCGGACAAAAGCATTGTAATATCAAGCCTTTTATATCTTGCCCTTGGCGACGCTTCGGCCGCGCTGGTGGGCAAGAGGATGGGTAAGAGAAAGATATTCTGGGATAAAACTCTGGAGGGCAGCCTAGCCTGTTTCCTTGTATGTTTTATGATAGGCCTGTACTTTTTTAAGTTGCCGATCGCGCTTTCTGGCGCCCTTGCCGCGGCCATAATTGAACTGTTCCCGTGGGCGCTTAACGATAATTTCTGGATGCCCATCATTTCCGCTTTCGCGCTGACCCAGATATCGCGCTTTTTTTAGCCTACCTATATCACGGGTTTACTAACCCCCGGGCTAACCCGCCTAGAGGCGGACATCAAATGGATATCATAAAACCTTACGCAATAAGATCAGAAGGGCTCACCAAAAAATTCGGTGATTTTACGGCCGTTGACGGCCTTAACTTCGAGATAGCCCCCGGGGAGATATTCGCTTTTCTCGGGCCTAACGGCGCCGGCAAGACCACGACCGTAAAGCTTATGTCCGGGCTGCTGCATCCCTACTTCCGGAACCGCGTATATCAATGGCTTCGATATACTTAAGGAACCGCTCAAGGCCAAGCAGTCTATGGGTTACGTTTCGGACCAGCCTTTTGTATATCCTTACCTTACGGGCTTGGAATTCATGCGTTTTGTGGGGGATATTTACTCGGTTGACCCGGCCTACCAGAGAGATAAAATACCGGAGCTGCTTGAGATGTTCGAGCTTTCCAAGTGGGCCGATGAGACAACAGAATCATATTCTCACGGCATGAGGCAGAAGCTCGTGCTCGCGAGCGTTCTCCTGCACAGCCCGACGGCCTTGTTCTTAGATGAGCCGCTTGTGGGGCTCGACCCGAAAAGCGCGAGGCTCGTTAAAGAGATATTCTGTGAACTATCCAGCAGGGGTGTAGCGATATTCATGTGTACACATGTGCTTGAAATAGCCGAGAAACTAGCCTCCCGCGCTGGTATTATCCATCGCGGCAAGATCATTGCGCTCGAAAGTGTCAGCGAACTTAAGCAGAAGGAAAAGAACGGCGGCAACCTTGAAGATGTCTTCCTGGAGATAACCGGCGGCACCCAGTACGCTGAGCTGTTAAAATACCTGTAAATTTTGCAAGATAAATACAATGATAAATCTGTTGCTTTTAAATTTCAAGATGATACGCAACCGGCTACGCGCCCTGACGTTCCTGGGAGAAGTGAAGATAGCGTTGTTCCTTTTCTTGAATTTTATATTCTTAGCGGGTATATATATCGGGAGCTACAGGCTGCTGGCTTATCTCAACGAGGTACCCATGATAGGCAACCTTATAGTTAACAAGCTCCTTATAATGATATTCATGACATCTTTCGTGATGGTGATATTCTCAAGTGTTATAACCTCGTTTACCACTATATATTTCAGCAAAGACCTGCCCTGGCTGCTTGCCATGCCGCTGGCCGTGCCTAAGATATTCGCGCACAAGGCCCTCAACACCGCGTTCTACGCTTCATGGATGGTCTTGGCGCTGATGCTGCCTTTTCTGGTCGCGCTCACGGTTGTGAAGGGCGCAGGAATAGTTTTTTTGGGCGGGGTTCTGGCTTTGCTGGTGCCGTTCCTTTTGACGGCAAGCCTGTGCGGCATAATAGCCAGTATGGTGCTGGTTCGTGCGTTCCCGGCAAGAAGGGTAAGGGACACGATGTTCGTTGTGGGCGCACTGTTCATAATGGGGCTATTCATGTTGTTCCGGTTCCTTCAACCTGAAAAGCTGGTTAGGCCGGAAGGTATGGATGCTGTTGCCCAATACCTGTCATTCCTAGACGCGCCTTCAGCGGTCTATCTGCCTTCTTGGTGGCTCTCGGGCGCGGTGTTCTCACTTCTGGGGCACGACCAAAAGAACTTTGTTTTCTATACCGCGCTGCTTCTGGGCGGCACCATCATCCTTTTTGCTGCGACAAGCTTTCTTGCGGAAAAGATATTCCTGTCAGGCTGGGCGCAAAACCGCGGAGGCAGGCGTATAGCGGGTTCTACCGCGCGAAACTTCAGTTTCAAGAGCCCGGCAGCAGCCTTGATGATAAAAGATATGAAGAGTTTTTTAAGGGACGCGAACCAATGGTCGCAGCTGTTGTTCCTGGTCGCGCTAAGCGCGGTGTATCTTTTCAGCGTGTACAAGATACCGCTCGAGACTTTGTACCTGCAGAACCTAGTCGCATTTTTCAATGTGGGATTGATAGGTTTTGTTGTCAGCGCCGTGGCATTGCGGTTCGTTTTCCCGGCCATAAGCATCGAAGGCGATAACTTGTGGCTTATAAAATCGTCGCCCTTCACTTCTGAACAGCTCCTGAGGGAAAAAACGTTTTTCGGGAGCATACCGGTCATAGCCTTGTCCCTTGTTCTTTCAGTGGTTTCGGGCCTAGTATTAAAGACCGACCCTCCGGTATTCTGGGCTTCTGTGTTAGCTGTGCTGGTCATGGCGGCGGGGCTTAATTTCATGGCGGCCGGGTTTGGCGCGATATTCCCTAAATTCAATATAACAAGCATTGCCCAGATCGAATCCTCGCAGGGGGGGCTGTTTTACATCCTCGCAGCAGTTTTCTATGTAGGTGTGAATCTGTCGCTCTGGGCTTTACCGCTTCAGAATTATTATCAGATCAAATTCGGGCATTCCGCCCTACCATGGACGAGTTTTATTTGGATGGGAATATTCATGCTGGCTGTAAATTCGGCAGCCGTGATATTACCGTTCAGGCTGGGAGTGATGTCATTAAAGAGGTTAGAGATATGAAAAAACGTTCATCCTGGGTGTTCAAGCTGTTTTTAGTCATCTGTTTCACTATGGCAGGCGCCGCTGTATTTGTTTTGGCTGCCGAACCGGGCGCGTTCTTTGCCAACGGGCCGCGCAATAAAAAAGAAATGGCGCTTACTTTCGACGACGGCCCCGGCAACTACACGGCCCAGGTGCTGGCTGTGCTTAAGAAATACAATGTGAAGGCGACGTTCTTTATGGAAGGAGACCAGGTGGAAATTCGCTCTAAGATAGCGAAAATGGTGTTAGATGACGGCCACGAGATCGGCAGTCACAGCTACAGCCACCCTAATTTCTACTTTTACAAGAAAGACGATTACAGGCAGCAGCTGGAAAAAGAGATCGACAAGTCTGAAAAGTTGATACAAGGCGTGACGGGCACCAGGCCGTACATGTTGAGAATGCCTTATGGATATGTAAGGGCATGGGTAAAAGAGGTGGCAAAGGAAAAAGGATATTATCTTATTAATTGGACATTCGGTTGTGACTGGAAAAAAATGAGTGCTGATCAGCTTGTTCAGGCTTATACAAAGAACATAGGTTCGGGCGCGATATTCTTAATGCACGATGGCGGAAAATTCCGCCAGCCTACGGTGGATGCCCTGCCAAAAATCATTGAAGAAATACAAAAAAGAGGCTATAAAATAGTGCCTATCGCCGAAATGCTTGGGCTAAAAGAAGATCAAATATCAAAAATCAAAAGTCAAAATGACAGATAAAATATTGAAAGTGATTTTAGATTCTGGAATGTATTTTTTATATTTGATTATTGATTTTTGATATGTTGTAATTATGCCGAGGGAGGGAATTGAACCCTCACGCCACCAAAGTGACTCGAGATTTTGAGTCTCGCGCGTCTGCCAGTTCCGCCACCTCGGCAATAAAAAAAAGTAATAAGCTTTAAGCTATAAGTTGTAAGCAAAGACAAAACCTAAATTAAAGAACCAAGGAACATCCCGCGAAGCGGGATCATGGAGTTCACCCGCCGAAAAGGCGGGCCACCCCGGCAATAGACAAGCTGCAAGCAGCAACGATCAAAACATCTTGCAAAATTCTATCTAAATAAGCTGTTATAGTCAAGGCAGGGAAAATGCAAAAGAAAATAATGGCGGGTATCCGGAACATTAAAAAGAACCTTGCCGCGATAAGCGATTGGAACAGTGGGAACACAATAGATTTCTATCAGGCTATAACTGAGCTAGCCCACGATTCGATCTACGTCATAGACAGGAACTTCAGGGTGGCGTTCGTAAACTCTCACGCCGCGAAACAATTCAATTCTGAACCCGCGCACATCACAGGCAGGCATATTAACGAACTTTTCGGTAAAGAGCTCGCGGCTGTTTACATCGAAGAGATAAAAGGGGTGTTCAATTCAGGCAAACCTTTCACGCGCGAGAACTGGGCGGGTTTCCCGGATAAGCAAATTTGGCTCGACACCAAACTTATACCGTATAAGGACAAGGGCGGAAAGATAAATTATGTTATCGGCATGTCCAGGGATTTCACAGAGAAAAAAAAGATCCATCAGTCACTAATTGAAGCCGAGCAGGTGTATAAAACGCTAATTGATGCTTCCATAGATGCTGTCACCATATGCAGTCTCGATGGCAGCCTGCTTGCAGCATCAAAGCGGGCTCTGGAACTTCACGGCTATTCCGATGACTCTGAGATCATTAATAAACCGGTGTGGGGGCTGATAGCTCCTCAATCCAGGGATGAAGCTATAAACAATCTAAAAAAAATCCAAGCTGACAACGATATCCGGCCCAAAAATTTCGAATATATGCTGCAAAAAAAGAATGGAACGTGTTTCGAGGCCACACAAAGCTGTGCGTACCTGTTTGACGCGCATGGCAAACCGAAAGCTTTTATAGTAATAACAAGGGATATAAGCGAAAAGAAAAAGACCAAAAGGGTTCTGACTGCAAGTGAAAAACGGTTCAAGGAGCTGTGGGAGAACGCGCCCGTAGCGTACCATACGGTCGATATACAGGGGCTTATTACCAGCGTCAACCGGACCGAAGCCAGGATGCTGGGGTACGGCGTTTCGGATATGGTGGGCAGGGAAGTTTTCGAGTTCATTCTGCCGGAGCAGCGCGACGAAGCGAAAGAAAGATTTAAGAGGAAGATAGAAGATGAGGTGGTTTCGAAATCAGAGGACCGCATCTATGTCTGCAAAGACGGCACAAAGATATTCGTTTCAATTGACGACTCGCTTGAACACGACCATGAAGGCAATATAATTGGCGTGCGCACGACTATGGTGGATATGACTGAACGTAAAAAAGCCGAGCAGGATGTCAAGCTCAGCCTCGAAAAACTTCAGCTCAGCATGGAAAGTACGATACTAGCCATGGCAAAGATAGTCGAGATGAAAGACCCCTACACAGCCGGCCACCAGAGAAGGGTAGCGCAGCTTGCCTGTGCCATGGCAAAGGAAATGGGCCTTAAGAAAGAGCAAGTGGACGGGATACACATGGCTTCGGTAATACATGACATAGGCAAGATATACGTGCCCGCTGAGATCCTTTCAAAACCGGGGAAACTTACCGAAATAGAATTCGCCATGATAAAGACGCATCCTAAAGTCAGCTACGATATATTGAAAATGGTGGAATTCCCATGGCCGATAGCAAGGATCGTGCTCCAACACCACGAAAGGCTGGACGGTTCGGGTTACCCGTTCGGGCTTACAAGCGAAGATATAATGACAGAAGCGAAGATATTAAGCATAGCGGATGTAGTCGAGGCTATCGCATTCCACCGGCCGTACAGGTCGGCGGTCGGTATAGACAAGGCGCTGGAAGAGATCAAACAGAAAAAGGGCCAGTTGTATGATGCGGAGATCGTGGATGTTTGCGCGAAACTGTTTTCAGTACGAGACTTTGAATTCGATAAGACATGAAGCCGCTATAGACACGCATAGGTTAAAACTGTATAATATCAGCAGAGTGTAAAGATGGCGGTATTTCACAGCGGGGTAAGAGATTATGGCGGCACCAAAATCAAGGATCCTTATTGTTGATGACGAACAGGGGATACGCGAACTGCTAACGATAGAGCTTGCAAAACTAGGCCACACCATAGATACCGCGTCGAACGGCGAGGAAGCAATATCAAAGATACAGTCCGAAAAATACGACGTTGTCATAACAAACATCAAGATGCCAAAACATGACGGCCTTGAGGTCCTTGATACGGTAAAAAAAGTCTCGCCCGAGACTGAAGTTATAATGATAACCGGTTACGCCACTGTTGAGAACGCCGTAGAAGCCATGAAGAACGGCGCGTACGATTTCATACAGAAACCTTTCAACATAGACGAAGTAATAGCCCTCCTTGAAAAAGCGCTTGAAAAAAGCGAACTTAAAACCCTAATCGCGCTGTACGAAAGCAGCAAGGCTATATTCTCGAGCCTCAAGCTGGAAAAACTCTTCCCTATAATGATCAATCTACTAAAGAACGTCATCAGGGCCGATGAGATAGCGCTTTTATTGTTTGACCACCAGGAACAACTGTACCTCGCCGCGGCGTCGTTCTCGCTTGTTTATTACCCTTATCAGGGGTCGTTCACCAGCCTCGCCGAAAGGCTTTATTCATCCGGGCAGATGAATGATTCGCCGGTGATCTTCAAACACCCGTTATCGGATAACCCGGCAATGAAAGGGTTATTCCTTGACTCCGAAATGAAATCGCTGGCAACTTACCCCATAAAGATAAAGAACAAAAATCTTGGTATCCTTATGGTATCCAGAACGAAGAACCATTCCGAGTTCAGCGTTTCGGACATAAGGAACCTGTCGATATTCGTTTCCCAGATAGCTCAATCAATTGATAATACAAAGCTTTATGAGAAACTGGAAATAAAGATATCGGAACTCGAGAATGCTCACAGGCAGCTGGAACAGTCGAGAAGGCAGGTTGTGCTTGTCGAAAAGATGTCGGCTGTTGGGCAGGTTGCCACGAGCCTTGTAAATCAGCTGAACGCCCCGATAGAGCAGGTAAGTTCCCAGGCTGAAAAAATATTGAAAAAAAAGACGCTTCCCGCTGATATAAAAGATGCTGCTCAGGATAAAGGAAGGGTCAGAGCGGTGCAGGGAAGTCATCAATAACCTCAAAGTGTTTTCATCGTACCACAAGGCGCAGCTGGCCGATGCAGATATCAATCAGGCCGTCGAAGAAGCGCTGGAGCTGGTGGAATACGAGTTCCAGAACGATAACATACGCGTTGTCAAGGAACTTATGCCGGACCTGCCCGCGACAAAGATAGATTTTAACCAGATAAAACAGGTTCTGCTTAACCTGTTCGTAAACGCGCAGCAGTCATTTAATTCACAAGAAGAACGAAGCCAAACCGAAAAGATCGTAACCATAAGAACATCGTCCGCTGAAGGACAGGTTTATGTTGAAGTCAACGATAATGGCGCCGGGATAGATTCAAGGATCGTCGACAAGATATTCATGCCGTTCTTTACAACCAAGGACCCAAAAAAGAATATCGGCCTTGGCCTCAGCATTTCATACGGTATACTTGAACAGCATAACGGGAAGATCCACGTAAAAAGCACGCCTAAAGAAGGCTCTTCGTTCATCATCAACATACCCGTCTCGGCCCACTAATGAAAATCAAGATAGAAAAAGTAGTTTATCCCGGAAAAGCCCTCGGCAGAGGTGACGACGGCATTGCCACGTTCACCGAAGGCGCTCTCGCTGGCGAGACCGCAGAAGTCGCTGTCACGAAGAGCAAGAAAACGTTCAAAGAGGCGAAGCTGGTTGAGATCGTAACTCCGTCGTTCTGAACGCACCGCGCCTAAGTGCCCGTCGTTCGGGAAATGCGGCGGGTGCAGTTTTCAGCATACCGGTTACGATAACCAGGTCAGGATCAAGGAAGGCTATGTAAAAGAGCTGCTCGAAAAATTCTGCCCGATCACTACCCCTTGTGTTAAGAGCCCAACCGCCTGGAACTACCGAAATAAAATGGAATTTAGCTTCTTTTTCGCCAGGGACGCCAGCCCTGATATCGGGCTCCACGAAAAAAACGAGTTCAACAGGTATTTCCCTGTTCCGCCGTGCCTTATCTGCGGAGACGATTTTTTGTTGGTGACTGAAAAAATAAAGGAGTTCGCGCGGTGTTCAGGGCTTTCGGTTTACGACAAACGCTCACACGAGGGGTTCTATCGCCACCTGGTATTGCGGAAAGGCGTAAGGACAGGCCAGCTGCTGGTAAACCTTGTGGTAAGCAGCCGGAATTTCCCGGCCGGGTTATTTGACCCGCTTGTAAACTCACTTAAAGATAAGATAACATCATTTCACTTGACCATAAACGGCAGCGTTTCGGACGCCGTAAGGGCCGAAGAAGTGAGGCTCCTTTACGGTTCCGAGACCATCGAAGAGTCCCTTGAAATTAAAGGCAGGCGTTATGTTTTTTCGATATCTCCTTTTTCCTTCTTCCAGACCAACACGCTGGGAACGGAGAAACTATACGAGACTGTCATTGAGCTCGGAAATTTCAAAAACACGGATTCCGTGCTTGACCTTTACTGCGGGACGGGTACAATAGGCATAGTCATCGCGCCGTACGTTAAAAAGGTCCTAGGCGTCGAGCAGGTTGAGCAGGCGATAGAGAACGCCCTGGTCAACAAGAAGATCAATAACGTGGAGAATATATCATTCGAAGCTGGCACTCTCGAGAAATGGGTCAAGGGCATGGTGCCGACGGATTTCAGCGTTATAGTGCTTGACCCTCCCCGGGGCGGCCTCTCGGCCAAGGTGATAGATTTTGTCGTAAAATGCCTGCCGGAAAAAATAGTTTATGTCTCCTGTAATCCGGCTACACTGGCCCGCGACCTTGCGGATATATCGCAAAAAGGCGGGTACAAGGCCGTAAAGATAATACCGGTAGACATGTTCCCTCAAACTTACCACATTGAAACAGTAGTTTTGTTGGAACGCGGGCACAGTTGACTTTTAAATAAGGATAATGTATAAAAGTAGTGTAATATGAATAAGATTCGTGTTGTGTCTAAGCTGATAGGTTATATCGCGATAGTTTACCTGACATTGCTTTTCGCGATCATAATACCGCTGCACCATCACGGCGATTTCGATTCCCATGACGATTGCGCGATATGCGCTGTTTCCAGCCAGCCGTTCATTTCTAATATCACCGCTATCATTCATTTGCTTTTTGTCCTCTTTATAATTTTAGTTCTTAGCAAACCTCAAGTACAATTCTTCCTCAAGGCAACTCTTCACCTTCGCGGCCCTCCTGCCGCTTAACTTCCTGCATATTTACAATTCAATAACAAGGTAACTGGGCATCACTGCGCAGTTGCGCCGCCATTCATTAATTGTGTTGCTTTATATCAGGCATCCATTAAATTGATGGCGAACAATTATTATTTATAATTTAATCAAGGAGTAAATTATGCTACTTATATTTAAAGCCATAGTTGTTTTTATACTTTTTATAACTACAAGCGGAGCCGCTTACGCGGCGTCCATTTCAGGTAAAGTCACCGATCCTTCAGGGAACGCGGTTGGCAGCGCGCAGGTTGTTATCCCCGGCATTCAGAAAGGCGTCCAAACCGACGCTTCCGGCGTTTACAGGATAGATAACATTTCCCCGGGCAATTACGCCCTGGAATTCCGGCGAATCGGTTTTGCCGATGAAATTCGCCAGATCACCGTTAAGGAAGAAGACCTTACCGTCAACGCCGAACTGGGCAGTTCGCCTATAGCGATGACGCCCATCACGATCACCGCTTCGGCCGCGGCGAAGAGCACCCTTAACACGCCCGCCTCGGTGAGCGTGGTTGAAGGCCGCCAAATGGACCGCGAGCGGGGCGAGAGCATCGCTTCCGCTATCCAGAACGAACCGGGCGTCAGCATGATAGGCGAGGGTGACACCGTAGTTAAGCCCATCATCCGCGGCCTAAATTCTCAGGAGATAGTCATCGTTGAAGACGGGGTTCGCAGTGAGTCTGAGCAGTGGGGCAGTGAGCACGCGCCGGAAATCGATCCCCTCGGCACGGACCGCATAGAGGTCATGAGGGGGCCTAACAGCCTCCTTTACGGTTCCGACGCTATCGCCGGGGTCATTTCCATCAGCCATCCGGAGCTACCGGACGCGAACCTGGGAGACGGCCCCCTGCGCGGAAGGTTCTCTGCTATAACGAACTCGAACAACAACTCTGTTGGAGAGAACTTCGAGGTTTCGGGTGCCACGGGCTGCTGGGGTTACCGGGCAAACCTCTCCCAGATGCAGGCAGGGAATTTTTACACGCCTAAGATAGGAGAAGTGCCGAACACCGGCGAGAACCAGGTCAACGGAAGCGCGGAAGCAGGGTTTCGCAAGGACTGGGGAGGCTTAACCGCTTCGTACGCCGTGTTCAACAAGCGAGTGGAGCTTCAAAATCCAACATTGCCATTTCCTCCGCGGGACAATCTAAGTGATTCCGAGTTTCAGGACTTGCATCACGAGCATGGGGTTGTAAAAGCGGATATAAATACCGGGCCCGCCCGCTTCGACATCACGGCCGGTTATGACCTGTGCGACCGCAAGGAGTACGATTCGCCTGACGTGGATGACACCCATCCCGACTCGAACGGCAACAGCCCGAACGTTGTTCCGCCGCCCGCTCCGCACCTTAACTGGATAGAGCAAAGTAATACGCTCGACGTCAAGGCGCACCTTGCGCCAATGGGAGCATTTCAGGGAACGGTAGGGGTTTCAGTTCTAGGAAGAACGGACCAGTCGGTGGGTATAGTGCATCTCACGCCGTCTTATGACGAAGGAAGCCTCGGGGCATTCGCAGTAGAAGACGTCACAACGGGCAAGTTTGACTTTACGTTCGGCGTCCGCGGCGACCAGGCCCAATACAACATTCAGCATGACGGCATGATTGGCATAGACTTCAGCAACGGTATGGGCGCCGGCGACGCTCACCCGGTCGCTGCACAGACACGGGATTATTCCGCGGTAGTCGGCGCGGTGGGTGGCGTGTATCACGTTTCCGACCCGTTCGCCTTCGTAGTCAACGTAGGCCAGGGGTTCAGGAACCCCGTCCCTTTTGAGCTCTTTGCCTATGGAAAGCATGAGGGAACCGGCACCTTCGAGATTGGCGACCCAAACCTTCAGCCCGAGACGTCACTAAATTCTGAGGTCTCCCTGCGCTGGGCTTCAAAGCGTATCAAGGGCGAGGTGGGTGTGTTCAATAACGACATTCACAATTACATTACCAGCGCTTTCACCGGGTGAAAAGCCGCCGGCTGACTTCTACCGATCAATCGATACCCGTGGTACAAACAATTCAGACCAATGCTACAGTCAAGGGAATCGATGGCGCTGTTAACTTCGCGGCGACGGATTGGCTCACCTTCAACGCGGTATACAACATGGTGCGCGGCGACAACGACGAGGCTAATAACTCACCGTATCCAACAAGCAATTTGCCGCACGTGCCCGCGGATAACTGGCTGATCGGAGCGAACTTCCACACGAAGTCGCTGGGTTTTGTGTCGCATCCTTACTTCGGCGTTGACGAAAAAGTTACGTCGGCACAGAACCTCACGTTCGGCACGGATATACCGACCCCGGGCTACAGCCTGACAAACCTGCAGCTGGGAGGGGAACTCGTGGTCATGGGAAGCCGGATCGCTGTGGACGCTGGAGTCAATAACCTGTTCGACGTAAGTTACATTGATTTCAACAGCATTTTAAAGGAGTTCAATATCGGCGACCCGGGACGGAACATGTACGTGAAAGTCTCGGTTCCGTTTGGAAGCTAAAAGGTCTGTCATTGCGAGGAGCGGAGCGACGCGGCAATCTTGGTGTTACTACGAAAAACTAGATTGCTTCGGGACAGCTCCTCGCAATGACACCTTATTCTAATAGTTGATTTAATTTTAAGGAGAAAATATATGATGGGAATGGGACAACATTTACAAGCATTGCAGTCTGTCATCGCCGTAAGCGGAACGTACGTTATTTACCTGCTGGTACTATGTTCGATAATAGCGTTCGCCGTGATCCTCGAGCGCATGATCATCGTGATCGGGCATTCGTCTTATCAAAACAAAACGCTTCCTGAAATTGATGATAAACTTGCCCCCGGGAGCATTGACGAAACCGTTAAGGGGTTAAAACCAAACTCGGTACTTTGCGCTATCGTTGAGGATCTTTTGCAACACAGAACTCAAGGCAAGGATATCCTTCAGGAAAGGCTGGAAGTGCAGTTGAATCTTCAAAGAAGGCGGCTCGAGAAGCGTTTAGTGGTTCTTGGAACTTTGGGCAACAACGGGCCCTTCATCGGCTTATTGGGCACAGTGCTGGGAGTTATCCATGCCTTCCAGAACCTGGCGATTTACAGCGGTCAGGGCCCGGAAGTGGTTATGGCGGGCCTTGCGGACGCGCTTATAGCGACAGCGCTTGGCATCGTGGTCGCTCTGCCCTGCGTGGCCTCTTATAATTTCTTGCAGAAAAAGATCAATGATCTTATAAATGACGCCGACCATTTCGGCAAGAAAGTCATTATGTTCATGGGGGTGAACTAATCATGGCTTCAACAAATCAATCCGGCAACGGTATGATAACCGGAATTAACGTAACGCCGCTGGTGGATATCGTTCTGGTGCTTCTCATAATATTTATGGCAACGGCTCATTTGATCGCTCACCGCTCGATCAATTTGAACCTGCCTAAAGTCGCCAATTCGCAGGAGACGCCCACCCAGAGCGTTCACGTTATTTTGAAAGCGGACAAGACTCTCGTGTTGAATGAAACAAAGGTTACCATTCAAGAACTGACCGTCAACTTAAGCCAGATGGCCCGTATGGATGCCGGCCTTCATGTTACGCTGGGGGCGGATGAGCGGGTTTCCTGGGGGGATGTGGCGGGCGTCCTTGATACTATCAGAGGCGCGGGCATAACCCATGTGGCAACGGAAGTGGAGGCTAAATTCAAGTCATGAGATACAGGTTACCTTTCAATTTATGGCAGCATGAAGACTCCATACTATGGGGTATGCTTGTTCTTTCATTATGTGTTCATCTTGCTGTATTCAGCTTAAAGAACGTAAAGCTCCCTCACGTGGCGAAACGAACGGTCGAAATTGACCTTACCAACGCTGTCCGGCGCACCACAAGCGAGCCGCCTGCTGCAAAACCGGCGGCTAAGCCCAGGACCTGGGTTCAACCGACACCTGACCAGGTAAAGCCATATACACCTCAACCCACGCAGCCACAACCGCAGGTGGAAGATAACCAGCCGTCAAGTGGTACCGGCGAAGTCGGGCTCAATCTTATAACTAGACTGCCTCAGCTCTTAAACCTCGCTGACCTTGACAGGATAATGCAGAGGCTTTACCCGGAACAAGAACGCGATGCGGGTCGTGAGGGCACAGTTGTAATGGATCTCCACCTGGATGCAGATGGCAAAATAACATCGGTTGACATAGTGCAGTCAGCAGGTATTGCATTTGACCAGGCTGCGCAGAGAGCTGCTAAATTGCTTCGTTATACCCCGGCATACTTAGGGCCCGAACGGGTTCCGGTAAAAATACGGCAGGCAATACAATTCAAGTTGGAACAATAAGAGGCTTACGAGCATAGCAGGCCTTGCCTGTATCTGCCTGCAATGCGCTAACCAGAGCTTGAATAGCAAACCACACTACGGGCATTATCAAACCATTTCATTGACATTTTTATAATAAAATTGTATAACAAAAGTCAATGAATTTGTCCAAATGCTTTAAACCATTAAGCTGGTTGATCGGTCTCTATATAATCCTGTTTTTTTGCGTCGTTATACCTTTTCACCAGCATTCCGGTAATATCGCACATGACGATTGCCCGATCTGCGCTGTATCTAATCAGCCTTTCATTTATAATGTTACTGCCATAGCTCATTTGCTTTTTGTTCTGTTCATAATCCTGGTTATCGGCAAACCTCAGGTTCAGCAATTTCTCAAGGATAACCTTCAACTTCGCAGCCCTCCGGCCGCCTGCTGACATACTTCAGTCCATTTTCCCGTTATAATTTTCAATTACCTTTCTTCAGGAGAATATGATGATAAACAGATTTACGCGATCTATATTTATACTATTTTTTATATGCGGCATGCTTTCCGCAACTGTTTCGTACGCCGGGCCCGTCAACCCGAACATATCGGTTATCGGGCAGATAGTCGGGGAGAATACCGATGACGCGACCACGGGCAACGCCGGCAAGACCACTCTGGGTATGGGCGAGACCGAGATACAGTGCGACACCTACCTCAACCCCTACGCCAAAGGCGTGTTCGTATTTTCAATTGATTCAAGCAGCGGGACCACAAATATCAGCGTAGAGGAAGCGTACATGACCATTTTCAAGGGGCTTCCTGACGGCATAGGCGTGAGGCTGGGTAAGTGGCGGGCAATTTTCGGAAAGATCAACCCGGTGCACCCGCACGCGCTGCCGTTTATCGTGGCGCCGCGCGTGTTAACTTCTATGCTGCCGATGCCCGCTGGCGATGACGGTTATAATGAAACTGCCGCACAGGTATCGTACCTGCTGCCTCTACCGGGAAGCTGGGCATCTGTGCTATCGTTCGATTATAACGACGGATCGGCGTTCCATCCGGACGAAACGCAATCCGCAAGCGGGTGGCTGGGCCGCTGGAGCAACTCTTTCCTTATAAATGACGTCACGCCCCTTGAGATAGGAATGTCGGCAACGCAGGGGACGAACAGCGTGCAGTGGGGAACAAAAACAACCGTTTACGGCGCGGATTTCAAAACAAAGATACCGCTCGCGGTTACCACAAAACTTACGCTGCAGGGCGAATATTATAACAACCAGAGCGATCTGGTTAGCAACACGGCAACCGGCGCTTCCAGCCACGAAGGCAGGTCCGGCTTTTATGCGTTCGGCGACATGGCTTTCTGGGAGAGGTGGAACGGAGGGTTAATTTACGACCAGTTCAACCCTGTCGAGAACCCCGGCTTTATCAACAAAGCGATTAAAGCTTTCCTGAACTTCTCGTTACTGGAAGAAACGACATTGTTCCGCCTTACGTACGAGAATTATGTTCCGCAGGCCGCGCCGGTAGACCACACCGTTATGCTGCAAGTGTTGTTCAGCATGGGGCCGCATAAGGCGCACCAATATTAAAATACAGTGGTAAGCGATAAGGTGTAAGTGGTAAGATAAAAACAAAAAATAAGAGGTAATAAAATGAAAAAGTGCTTATTTGTATTAGCAGCATTAATGTTGACTGTGTTCGGAACGCTTTATGCTGCACCCATAAAGATCGCGGCGGCGCTGCCGGTTCTAGGTTCCATAGCGTCGTACATAGGCGGCGACAAGGTGGAGGTGTTCTCGATTGCTAAAGGCAACGCAAACCCACATGTGGTAGAGGTGCTTCCGTCATACATGATAAAAGTGTCGCGGGCAAACATCTACTTAAAGGTTGGGCTCTTCCTCGACCAGTGGTCGGACGAAATAGCCGACGGTTCCCACAACGACAAACTGCTGGTTGTAGATTGCTCCAACGGCGTGTCAGTTCTCGAAAAACCCGGACAGATCAGCGCCATCATGGGGGACGTTCATCCAGGAGGCAATCCGCACTACTGGCTTGACCCCGAGAATGGGATAATCATTGCCTCAAACATCCTTGAGGCCCTGAAGAAAGTTGACGTTGCCAATGCCGCTTATTATGATAAGAATTTCGAGGCGTTCAAACAGGATACCGAGAACCGTATGGTCGGGTGGAAAACAAAAATGGCCAAGCTAGATGGGAAGAAAATAATAGGCTATCATTCATCGTGGGTCTATTTTGCGCATGTCTTTAACCTAAGTATTGCCGGTTATGTGGAACCACTGCCGGGCATACCGCCTACTGGCAAACACCTTGCGGCGTTGATAGACATCATCAAGAAGAACAACGCTACAATACTTTTTCAGGAGCCCTATTTTCCTGATGACGCGCCCCAGTTCCTTGCGCGCGAGACAGGGATAAAAGTGTTCAAAGTATCTCCGTCCTGCGCGGATGTAAAGGCCGGTTCGTATCTGGATTATTTTGACCAAATAATTGATCAAATAACAAAATGATACAATCAAATATCAAGAATCAAAGATCAAAATTAATGTGCACCTTGCAGCGGCTTATTTAGATAGTTCGCCGCAGGCGAACACCATAATTTTGATATTTTACATTTGATTTTTAATATTTTATACAGGAGTTTTACTATGATGATTTTTCAGTACCAATTTGTAATGGTCGCGCTGCTGGTTTGCCTTATTCTTACTGGTATCCACACATATTTAGGGTACCACGTGGTCAGACGCGGTGTAATTTTTGTCGATCTCTCTCTCGCGCAGGTGGCTGCCCTTGGCTCAAGCGTGGGTGTTCTCATAGGATGGGGAACTGAATTCCCGGTGCAGAACTATATTATCTCACTGAGCTTTACCCTTATGGGCGCGCTGCTGTTCGTATTTTTCAGGAGCAAGCGCGAAAAGGTGCCTGTGGAAGCTCTGATCGGTATAACATATGCCGGAGCTATTGCTTTGTCGCTCCTTGTACTTGAGCATTCCGCGACAGGAACCGAAGAAATAAAGGAGATGCTCACAGGGTCTATTCTTACCGTATCGCCTAAAGAGGTGATCTTCATTGCGGTGCTGTATTCTACCGTAGGTTTTATCCACTGGCTGGCAAGGAAGCCGCTGCTTCTGGTGACCGAAAATCCGGAAGAAGCCAGGAACAAAGGCATGAAGATATGGTGGTGGGATTTCATTTTTTACGCCACGTTCGGCTTTGTGGTCACATCATCTGTCAAGGTGGCGGGAGTTTTGCTTGTTTTCGCGTTCCTGATAATCCCGGCGGTAGCGGCCGTATTGGCCACTGAGGGGACCGCGAAACGTATCGTATTCGGCTGGATTTTCGGCCTTATCGGCTGCGTGGCCGGTATAGAAACCTCTTTGCGTTTTGACTGGTCACCGGGCCCGACAATAGTGGCCGTGTTCCTAGTGCTTCTTGTACTAACGTGGCTTACCAAAAAATTTGTGTTCCCAAAAGCGGAATACGCTGACTCTGCGGTTGATGAACTAAAATAGTATGAGCAAAATAGTCAAATACACGTCAGCATTTATCCTGTTGACCGCGCTAACAGCTGGGATTTATTGGCAGTACAACTTCAATGCCGGTAATTTTCATACCGTTACCCCGGGAGAAGCTTACCGCTCCGCTCAGCTCGACAAAGAACAACTGAAATATTACACGGACAAATACAAAATAAAGAGCATACTAAATCTGCGCGGTAAAGAGCCGGATTCCGCGTGGTATAAAGACGAGCTGGATGTCAGCACGGCCCGCTGCATAACGCATTACGATATTGCTCTGTCAGCGTTAAGCGAGCCGACAGATAAGGATATCGAAGAAATACTGCAAATATTCAAAACCGCCCCGCGGCCCATCCTCATACACTGTCTTGGCGGCGCGGACCGCTCGGGCCTGGCGGCTGCTATCTGGAAACGAGTTGTCGATAAAGAGCCTAAAGCGGTGGCCTCGCATCAGTTGTCGCTTCTGCGCGGCCATCTGCCGTTCGGTAAAACAAGGGTCATGGACAGATATTTCGAGAAATTTGAGCCTGTAGAAAAACCATAACTATCCCGAGGTGCCAGATGAAAAAATCAATACTCTGCTTTTTTGTTCTGTTACTGCCGCTGGCGTTCATTTCAGCCAACCCGCTTAATGACGTAATACGCGGCCAGGCTTGGAAGGACCTCGATAATACCAGCAAGGCCGTTTACATAAAAGCTGTGGAGGATTCGGTCGTCCTGCTGGGCAGCGCGAACCCAAAAACCAAACTGGTCAACGCTTACGATGGAATTTTGTCGCAGGATGTGGAAAAGATAGAGATGTCGGTAAACAGGTTCTACGCGGACAAAGACAATATTAACATCAGCGTGGTGGATGCCCTTCTTATAATTTCCGACTACATAAAAGGCATGCCGCAGGACAAAATAGACCGCCTGCTTGCTGCTTTCAGACAGCAGTCGATGAGAGAAGTTCAAAATATAAAATAAACAAGGCGCTGTTTCGTCTGGTTTTGCTGAAATAATTTGCTATAATTCCAATTAACAATGCGATTGTAAAAACATTAAGGAGATTTTAATTTATGTTGAGAAAGATAGTTTATTCTCTGTTTGTCATGCTTGCGTTAGCCGTTAATGCTGCCGCCGCGGAAGACGCGGTAAAGATCGGATTAAATTTTCCGCAGAACGGGACCGTACGCGAAACAGGGGTTAGACGAGGAAAGAGCCGCAGATATAGCCGTGGAAGAGATAAACGCCGCGGGCGGCGTACTTGGTAAAAAAATAGTTCTGGTCAAGCGCGATTCCATGTCGAGAGTGGATACGACAAGGCAAAACGTGTACATAATGATAGCCGAAGGCGTTACTATGATCTTTGGCGGAGCGTCCAGCGCGGTCGCTGCCATGTCAAGCCAGATATGCCAGGAAAAAGGCATGCTTTTTATGGGCACTGTAACTGCCTCGAATGATATAACTGATGAAAACGCGCACCGCCATACGTTCCGGGCCTGTTACAACGCCTGGATGGGCGCGAAAGCGCTTGGGGAATATCTGAAAACAAAGTTCAGCGGCAAAAAATATTTCTATATCACAGCGGGTTATTCGTGGGGGATAAGCTGCGAAGATTCCCTGCGCAAGTTCACAGGCACAACGGACACGAATGTGCACCAGAGCGTAAGAACCCCTTTCCCCGCTTCTGATGAGAACTTCGCGAGCGCTATCGTGTTGGCCAAAAAAGCCAATCCCGACGTGCTGGTCATGGTGCAGTTCGGGGGCGATATGTCAAAGATGATCCGCATGGCTACCGAGGCGGGCTTAAAAGAGAAGTGCCAGTTCGTCGTCCCCGTACTTGAATTAAACCTGGCCATCGGAGCTGGGCCGAAGGTCATGGAGGGAGTCTACGGAGGCAGCGACTGGAACTGGAGAGTGCCGTACAAGTATAATTATGAAAGAGGCATAAAATTCGTTGAAAAGTTTGTGAAAAGATATAATCAGTATCCTTGCTGGGGAGCAAGCACCGCTTATACAAATTTGTACGAGTATAAAAGCGCCGTGGAGCGAGCGAAGAGCTTTGATGTAGCAAAGGTGATAAAAGCTTTAGAAGGCCACACATTCACGCTGCTTAAAGATGCGGAGACCTGGCGGGATTTCGACCACCAGTGCATTCAGTTTGTGTTCGTAGTGCAGTGTAAAAAAGAGGCCGACGTGCTCAAGGACCCTCTTCAGCAGGATTATTTTAACGTACTTCAAAAATATCCTGCGGCTGACCTGGCAAAGACCCGCGCTGAATGGGATGCCACCCGCGCGTCCGCCAATAAACCTCCGAAACTGGAACCGCTGGAAGGGGAATGAGCTCAGCATTTCCAGCCAATCCGTCTTTCCGCACGGGTATAGCGAAAAGATATTTTAGTCCGCCACGTTAAACCCCCAAGCTCCTGCTTGGGGATGGATTGGCGGTCGTCGAAGGCGACACGCAGGTTGTTGGTGTAGTAAAAGAAGCCGCCATCTCCTGCTGGCGGAGTTTCACTATCTAAGAGGATCAGATCAAATGCATATTCCCGATGGATATCTGGGCCCCACCACGAGTGGTTTTTTTTATGTGGTAATGGCTGCTGTGTGGGCGTTCGCTTCTAAGATGGCAAAGAAGACATTGAAAGCCAAACAGGTGCCGCTGCTTGCGATAGGCGCCGCATTCAGCTTCCTTATCATGATGTTTAACGTGCCCATACCTGGCGGCACAACAGGGCACGCAGTTGGCGGAGTGCTTGTTGCTATACTTCTTGGCCCGTGGGCCGCTTGCATTGCGGTCACCGTGGCTCTAGTTGTCCAGGCTCTTTTGTTCGGCGACGGCGGCATTCACTGCGCTGGGTGCGAATTCGTTCAATATGGCGTTCGTACTGGTGTTCGTCGGGTATTATGTTTACCGTTTGATAAGTTACAATTCTACCGCAACTTCAGGCAGAAGGGTTGTCGCCGCTGGAATCGCGGTATATTGGAATTAACGCGGCGGCGCTGATGGCAGGCATAGAGTTCGGTATCCAGCCTATCCTGCATCACACTCCTTCCGGCCAGGCGCTTTATTGTCCCTACGGCTTGAAGGTCGCGCTGACAGCAATGTCCGGCGAACATCTTCTAATATTCGGCTGGATAGAAGCGGTGATCACCGCTCTGGTAGTTAAATATTTGCAGAAGCAGGACCCGGAGCTCCTTTCAGGAGCAGCAATATCAAATATCAAGAATTAAAAATCAAAAATAATTTAGTAATGAGCTATTAACCTTAATTTGAGATCGTTGAAAAACCCATTTTTAGGTGTCTTTGTGCGATGTTGGGCCATTAAGGATGAAATCCTTAACGCATGCAGCGAAGCGACTCGGCAATCTTGTTGTTTAGTCGAAAAACGAGATTGCTTCACCCTTCGGGTTCGCAAAGACGGCAAGTTTCAATAGGTTTTTCAATTAGCTCAATTTCGATATTTGATGTTTGATTTTTAATATTACCATGAAAACCACTAAAAAGCTTTGGATCGGGCTCGGAATACTAATTATTCTTTCTCCGTTAGGCGTAATATTGCCTGCGCATTTTAAGGCGGGTTCAGCCTGGGGCGAGTGGGGAACGGGCGAGATAGAAAAATTTGCCGGATATGTACCGGCAGGCATGAAGAAACTTTCAGGTTTGTGGAAAGCCCCGCTGCCTGACTACGGTTTCAAAGGCTGGGAAGCAAAAGGCCTTGCGCATTTGAGCATTGCTTACATATTTTCGGCGGTAGTAGGCATAGCTGTAATTGCCGCTTTAATGATAGTGATCGGCATGGCGCTGGCCAAGAAAAAAGATTAGCGTTAGTTTGTCATGCCGGAAATGTGTTATCCGGCATCCAGAACAATTGCATTTTATAAATGATATTTTGGTTTTGGATCCCTGACAGAGGCGCTCAGGGATGACAGAAAAAACAGAGATTTTCAACTGAACTAGATATAAGAGGTAATGAATATTTTTACTAAAAAGAAAGGCAGTTTTATCGAGCATTCCATAATTGGTGCGCTCGGCTTCTTCAGGGATTCGGTTTATGCCGACGAATACGCATCAAAACCAGGGTTCTTGCAGGCCCGCGACCCCCGTGTCAAAACGATCACCCTGTTCCTGTTTGTCGTGCTCACGCTTTTTATAAATGACGTACGCCTTCTTGTCTGCTTGTATCTGCTATGCCTGGTTCTTGCGGTTGTTTCCAAGATCGGCGTATCGTTCTTTTTAAAAAGGACGTGGGTGTTCATACCGCTCTTCTCTCTCTTTATCGCTATCCCGGCGCTCTTCGATATCGTTACCCCCGGCAAAGAACTCCTGACTTTTAAGTTATCCTTTCTGAACCTTACTGTTACCCGGGAAGGGTTGGCCGGAGCCGAACTTTTCGTCGCGCGGGTCATTACGTCTGTCTCGTACGTTATTCTTTTGTCGCTGACGACTAAACACAATGAGCTGCTCAGGGTGCTCAGGGTTTTTAGAGTGCCTCAGATATTTGTCATGACGCTCGGCATGTGCTACCGCTATATATACCTGTTCGTGGAAATACTGGAACACACTTACCTCGCCATAAAAAGCAGGGTGGGGGTGAGGGTTCACCACAAAAAGGGGCGCGAGATGGTAGCCTGGAACATGGCCAACCTGTGGATGAGGTCATACAACCTCAATAACCAGGTTTACAGCGCCATGCTTTCAAGGGGATACAACGGGGAGCCCCAGGTTATAAACGAATTCAAGGCTGGGATTTGTGACTGGGTTTGGGCTGGCGCCGTTATAGCACTGACAGGTGTAATTATTTTAAAGATATATTAGTTTGGGATCGTTAAAAAACTATTAAAACGTGCCGTCTTTGCGAACCCGGAGGGTGAAGCAATCTCGTCTTTCTACGAAAAAAACAAGATTGCCGCGTCGCTTCGCTACTCGCAACGACCCCCGAAAAAAGTGTTTTTCAGTTAATTGTGTTTGTCATTTAAAAGGAAAAATGAGCGAAAATATATTTGAGCTAAAAGATGTGCACTATTCTTACATCGGGAAATTCCCGGCCTTGTCGGGTATCGACCTGACCGTCAAGGCCGGGGAAAAGATATCCGTTATAGGGGCCAACGGCACCGGCAAGTCAACCCTGCTTACGATGCTGGACGCACTTATATTCCCTGATTCCGGCAATATCAAGGCGTTTGGCCACGAGCTTAACGAGAACCTGTTAAACGATGAAGAGTTCTCGAAATATTTTCGCGGCAAAGTTGGTTTTGTTTTCCAGAATCCGGACGTTGCGCTGTTCTGCCCCACCGTGCGGGAAGACATAGTTTTCGGGCCGCTGCACTCGGTGTGCCGCACGATGAAGTAAAAAAGCGCCTCGCGTCGCTTGCCGAACTTTTCGAGATCACACATCTTCTGGACAGAGCCCCGCACCAGCTTAGCATCGGGGAGAAACGCAAAGCAGCGCTCGCGTCGGTTCTTGCGATAGATCCGGACGTTATCCTGCTTGACGAGCCTACGGCGGGTCTTGACCCTCTCACAACACGCCATATAGTAGACCTGATCATCGAAGCCAGCGCTAAAGGAAAGACCATTATAACAGCCACGCACGACCTTCACGTGGTAGGAGAAATATCCGACACCGTCTATGTGTTCGATAAAAGCAAAAGGATCATCAAGCACGGTTCTCCCTATGATATTCTCTCGGATAACGATTTTCTTGCCAGCAACAACCTGCTGCATATTCACAGCCACAAACACAAGGGTATTGCCCACGTACACCCGCACGCCCATCTTGATCACCACACAGACTGACAGAAAAATCCTCCCGAGTCTTCTCAGCTTGATCATAAAAATGTATAATCTCGAATATAATTGGGCGTTTCGATATACAAAAGCGGGAGACAATAATTCATGAGTGAAAAACTGAACGATATCAAACGTTATGACTACTCAGATATCCTGGGCTGGTCGGTTTCACGCTACGATAAGTTCAACATGTGCAGGCGGCAGTACTACTACGACTATTACGGCAAATACGACATCGAGTTTCCGCGCTCAAAAATAAATGCTCTCAAGTCAATGACCTCTGTTCCTCTGGAAACGGGCAACATAATCCATGATACGATCAAGGCTTTTCTCGAGAGGCTTTTAAAGAGCGAAGAGCCGGTTAATAATGCCAGGTTCCTCGATTTTGCGCAGAAAATGACTAACGCATACTGCGGTTCGAAAACGTTCACTGAGGTTTACTACAAACAGATAGAGAAAATAGACACGGGAAAAATCTTCGAGAACGTTAAGCAGGGCCTCACGAACTTTCTTGGCAGCGACAGTGCCGCTGGATAATAGATAAAGCCATAACCAACAAGACCGGCTGGGTAATAGAGCCTCCCGGCTACGGCGAGACCAGGATAGACGGCATGAAAGCTTACTGCAAGGTGGATTTCCTTTTCCCGGTTGACGGCGACATTTTCATTCTGGATTGGAAAACCGGTAAGGCGGACGAAAAAAAGCATTCTAAACAGCTTATAGGCTATTCGACATGGGCGTCTAATAATTTTGGCAAGGATCCCTCGCGTATATTTCCCGTGACGGTTTACCTAATGCCGCAGTATTCCGAGAACACGATGAAGATAAGCGCGCCGGACATCGAGGCGTTCACCGGCGGCGTAAAAACCGAGACAAGCGAGATGTACGCGATGCTAAAGAATATAGATCAGAACTTGCCAAAAGAAAAAAGCGAATTCGCCAAGACCATCAATACAAGAGTGTGCGGTTTCTGCAACTACCGGGAACTCTGTTTTCCAAAATAACGCACTCATGTTTGTTATCCCCGAAATGTTTTGTCGGGAATCCATGACAACTGCATTTTATAAATGATTTAAAAGGTTATGGATTCCGGATACAGGTATTCCGGAATGACCCTTGATTAAGACGCATAATATGGATAAACAAGAAAGCAAGTTTGTTCCACAGATACATATCCTCGAAGCCTCGGCGGGCTCGGGGAAAACTTACGCTCTCGCGAAACACTACCTTAAACTAATAATAAACCCCGCCATAAAAGCCGAAGATACTCCCGTCAGGAACATTATAGCCATAACCTTCACCAATAAAGCTTCCATAGAGATGAAGACCAGGATATTCGATTTCCTTAAGAAGATCGCTCTGGATTCTTTCGCCAGGGAGGACGAGCGGGCGGATATCATGGCATCGCTCGGCGTTCCGCCGGCAGAAGCGCGCAAGAGGGCGTTCGCGCTTATGGACTACATAATAGCGAACTACGGGAGTTTCCGCATACAGACTGTGGACAGCTTTATTAACGAGATAATATCAGGGTCAAGCTTCAGGCTCAACCTCTCTTCCCGGTTCGATATAAAGACCGATTACAAGGAGTACATCTCGAGAAGCCTCGATATGCATATAGAGAATTCTGAAGGTGATGCCTCCGCGCGGGCCGCGCTTGGCGAATTCATTGTACAGTACCTTCACATAGAAAAGAAATCCGGCTGGCTGCCCCGGCAGAATATCCTGGCGGTAGTCTCGGACCTTTACAATAAGTCAAATACGTTCGGCGGCAGGCTTGAGAAGACCGTGGAATATTCTACTGACGATATATTTTCGCTCAAACGCGAAACATTTGAAAAGCTGAAACAACTTTTTGGCTGCCTGCCTGATAAAACTCACAAGAATTTCAAAGGGAAATTATCGGATATCATAACCGAACAGGGTGAGAATTTTTCTATCCGCGGGCAGGGGAAATTCTTTACCCATGAAAAACTCCCGCTCAACAAGGGCTGCGTTCCGGTAGAGAAAGCGGACAAGCTGTGGGCCGAGGTGCGGTTTGCCGTAGCCGATATATCGAACGTCGAGGCGCTGTCTTTCTATAATTGCTATATAGACATTTATTGGCCGGTCATTAAATATTTCGAGGCGCTCTCCAGGAAAGACGACCTGATGTTCTTAAGCGAGCTCAACCGCAGGGCGAACGACGTGTTCGCCGACGGCGGCGATGTTGTGCCGGAGCTATACTACAGGATGTCGGCGAGGTTCAGGCACTTCCTTATAGACGAATTCCAGGACACGAGCGTCCTTCAGTGGAAGAACGTCAGGCCGATGGTGGACGAGGTGCTTTCGAACGGCGGTCGCTATTTTACGTCGGCGACAAGAAGCAGGCCATATACCGGTTTAGGGGGGGCGACGCGGAACTTTTCGACCGCGTGCCAGGGAATTTTCCGCTTGTCGCTTCGAAAACCGAGATACTGGATAAGAACTATAGAAGCAGGCAGGAAGTGGTAAATTTCAACAACGAGCTGTTCTCTGAAGAAAATGTGGCCCGCTTTATCGCAGACTTCGGAGCTGAGAACGAAGAAAAACAATTCTCAAAAAGCGATACCGCGGAGATATTGAACATATATTCCGGTTCGCGCCAGGTTGCCGGCAAACAGAACGCCGGCGGCTATGTGAGGGTTAAGCACCTTGAAGCGAAGAATAATGATGAGCGCGACGGGCTGATGAAAACGGAGTTTGTCGAGCTTGTAAAGTCGGCCAACGAACGCTATCCGTACAGGGACATTGCGGTGCTCGCGAGACAGAACGACGACATAGAGCTTTTTACGGGCTGGCTCCTCGAAGCCGGGATACCAGCGGAGTCGGAAAAAACACTGAACCTCAAAGAGAACCCTATTATCAAAGAGCTGGTGTCGTTCCTGATATTCCTTGATTCGCCCATAGATAATTCAGCTTTCGCTTCATTTTTACTTGGCGATATTTTCGCGAAAACCGGCGGGCTCGGCGCGAAAGAAGCGGAAAGATTTATTTTCGACACCGGTAAAATACCGCGCGGAGGGACTTACCTCTACAAGGCTTTCAGGGAAAAGTATCCGGAGATATGGGACAGGTGCTTCGAGGAGTTCTTTGTCAGCGTCGGCTTTATGCCGGCCTATGAACTTGTTGTGTTTGTATTGGGCAGGTTTAAAGTCACCGTGAACTTCCCGGGCTTTCAGGGGTTTATATCGCACCTGCTGGAACTTATCAAAGAAAATGAGGAAGAACACAGGAGCCTTAGGGAATTCCTCGCATATTTTCAGGATGCTCCCGAAAAAGACCTTTACGTAAGGTTCTCCGGGGTTGATTCTGTAAGGCTAAGCACGATACACAAGGCGAAGGGGCTGGAATTCCCGGTTGTCATAATACCCTACCTCACCATGGACATTTCGGCGCTCGACGGAAAAGGTTCCGCGGGATCATACTTCTTGAACAGGTCGGAGAGCGGCCTGTCGCTGGTAAAACTCAACAAGGATTACGCCGCATTCTCGCCGAAACTGGCAAAACTTTATAACGATAATCTGAAAAAATCCCTGATCGACGAGCTCAACGCCGTCTATGTGGCCCTGACCAGGGCTAAAGACGAGCTTTACGTTTATATCCCGTCGAAAAGCGGCAACTCGAACAACGCCGCGCGGCTTTTTGCCGGCGGCGAGCGTGAAACTGGTGAGAGGATGCCAATAGGAAAAGTAAATCCTCCGAAAGTGAATATGCTGTCTAACGAAGTATACGGCGACTGGATAAAGATATTAAAAAACGAGTTCTCGGGAGAGTTCGACCCCGTCAAAAAAGCTTCTGCGGCCGCGGGTGAGGCGGTCCATTTCGGACTTTCGCTCATAGGAAACCTCAAAGGAACGGACGCTGGTAAGGTTGTTGAGCGAGCTGTGTCCGGTATGAAGGTAAGATACGCTGAAATTGCAAACATTGATATTCTTGGGAATAAGGTCAAAGCCGCGGCAGAGTCTCCGGCGCTGCGAGGCATATTTTACGTTGAAGATGGGAGTGTGATAAACGAGAAGGAACTATTGGACAGCCGCGGCGCGACCAGGCGGGTTGACCGGCTCATTGAGACAAAAGACAGTGTACTGGTTGTCGATTACAAGTCCACGCGGGAGGGAATGGAGTCGCATCAAGAACAGTTGCTGGGATATATGAGCCTTCTGAAAGACATATATCCTTCCAAAAAGATCGATGGACGGCTAGTCTATCTGGATAAAATGACGGTTGAAAAAGTTGTGTGAGTTTGTAAGATTAGCCAGTCAGAATCCCGTGTTTCTTTTGTAAGACTGTCATGCCCGAAATATTCAGTCGGGCATCCAGATCAGAATATTTATGAGTAATTATTATATATATATCTTCACTTCTGTCCGGTTAAAAAGCGAACGCCATTGTTAGTTGGCGGTTTGTGTTTTTGATTTTAGGCAGCAATCGATCATTCAAATTAAGTAAGTCAATGAGATTGAGGCGTTCAAGAAGCGTTTCCTGAATGACTTTGTGCAGGTAGAACAGTGAATATTTATATTTTGACTGATATTTGATGTAAGACAGAAGCAAGTAGTAGCACATGGCAATCCAGATCTGCGTAAGCACAGCGTTCTTTGAAGTGCCAAAGAATGTTTTGATTTTAAGGTTCTGCTTGATCCACTTGAAAAAGACTTCAACTTGCCAGCGGGCTTTATAGATACCAGCAATAGTAGAAGCGGCAAGCTTGAAGTTGTTGGTAATAAAAACAAGCAGTTTATCGGTTTGCTTGTCATAGTAACGGATCAAGCGCAGTTCTTTGGGATAATCCTGCTTCTGATAAAAGCCGTTCAAGGCGATAATTTCATCTGAAATTACGCTGTTTTTTGATGATTCAGGATGCTGTCCGGAAACAGTGTAATTGATGTTGTCTTTGGCTCTGGTAACGAAGAAAGCGCCTACTGTGTCTATTGAATTAAACCAGGCAAAGTCTATATAGCCCTTGTCCATGCAGTAGATGCTGTCCGGCACAATGTCAAAAGAAGAACGGGCAACGGTTATTTCGTGCTTTTTGGCATCTGTGACAACCATGAACGTGGGTATCTGCCCGGCATGGTCTAACTGGCAATGCAGTTTTATAGCCCCTTTGGTAGTGCGGAATTTTGCCCATGAAAACATTGACAGGCACAAGTCAATGACTGTGGCGTCAAAAATGAACAATGGGTTTTTAAACTTGAATTTGTGTGTAGGGGTTATATTCTTACAGCGTTCAAGCAAGGCATAAAACAACCCTTCATATATGCGGTAGTCGCGTTTCTGGTTGGCATCGGCAAGAGTAGAACGGCGCACAATGGCAAGGCCGACATGGTAGAGCTTTCCGGCTTGCGCCAGAAAAGCATTAACAATATCACGCAAGCTGTCCTTGCCGCTGATTTGGGCATAAAGCATGACTGTTAGTTGTTTCCAGCAATTGAAGGTTTTGACGTATCTGTCCCCGAAATGACGAGAAACGAGGTTTTCAAAACGATGTCTCGGAATAAACGTTTGCAATTGGTTCATGATAGTGTTATAATGCATCTTATCAATCCTCCGTCAGTAGATTTGTTCCTTTGCAGAAACATTCTACCTGATCGGGGGATTTTATTCAAATTTTAACCGGACAGGTTCTGATATATCTTGTCGAACAAGAAAAATGGAACTTTGTATATTGGTGTTACAAACGATTTGATACGAAGGGTGTATGAGCATAAGAGTAAAATGATAAAAGGTTTCAGCAATAAATATAACCTAAAATTATTAGTTTACTACGAACATACAGAAAATATAGAAAGTGCTATTTTAAGAGAAAAACAATTAAAGTCATGGAATAGGGCTTGGAAAATTAGGATTATTAATAAACTAAATCCGTCATGGAAAGATTTGTATGATGAATTATAGTAAGGAAGTGGATTCCCGACAATGGCGTTCGGGAATGACAAATGTCATGAGAGGTGTTTACATTTGAATAGAATCATAACCTGTGGTTTCTCGGATAACCTAATAACAAAAATATCGGATTTTGCGTTCGATAATTTCATATCGAAAGGTGTCGAACCCTCGCGCCTTTGCTTTGTGTTCGGCGGCAGGCGGCCGTCACTGTTCCTTAAAAAAGAACTTGCGAAACGTGCGCGCGGCCCAATGCTTAGCCCTTCGTTTTTCACTATGGAAGATTTTATGAAGGAGATCGTTTCAGCGAACGAAACCCTCTCCTTTGTGCCTGACATAGAGGCTGCTTATGTTATCTATGAACTTTGCAAGAAAAGTTTTTCGGGGATGCTTGGTAAGCGGGAGAGTTTTGCCGATTTCCTTCCATGGGCTTACGAAATACTATCTTTTATAAACAGGGCTGACATGGAAGAGGTGGGACAGGAAGCCCTCCTCAACATCGAAGCTAACGCCGGGATAGGGTACGACATACCGGTAAGGATAAACGAGCTCCTCAGAAACTTGAACGCGCTCAGAGAATCTTTCCATTCGGAAGTCGCCGGCCGGAAGATGATGACGCAGGGGTTAATGTACCTCGCCGCGTCAAAATACGCGAAGGGTTTTGACCTGGCCCGTTTCGACGCTGTTATTTTCGGCAACTTGTTCTACCTGCACAAAACCGAAGAAGAAGTGGTCAGCGCGGTTTACGGTTCAGGCAAAGGAGTGATGTTCTTTCAGGGCGACAGCTCAGAGTGGAGCGTGCTTAAAAGGCACGAAAGAACTTTCTCCTGCGAAATCAGGTCATCGAAAGAAAATAAGCCAGACATCAATCTATACCGCGGTTACGACATCCATTCGCAGGCATCGATAGCCCGGCATATTATAAGCGGTATCGACTCGCCCGATAACAGTGTGCTTGTGCTTCCCGATCCATCGGCCCTCATGCCGGTTATCACGTCTATAACTTCAGTGGCCGAAGATTTCAATGTATCGATGGGATATCCCGTTGAAAAAAGCTCTTTGTTCTCGCTTGTGGAAGCGGTGTTCAAGGCCCAGGAATCAAAAAAGGGAAAGGAATACTATACCCGCGATTACCTGGGCGTAATGCTGCATCCGCTCGCAAAGAACATGAAACTGCCCTGCGACCCGAACGTAACAAGAACGCTTATACACAAAGTAGAAGAGGTGCTGACTACCGATACAGACTCGGCCATCTGCGGGCGCCTATTTATCGACCCCGACGACGTCTTGAACGAAGAGAAGATATTCACGCTCTCGTTCGAAGCGGGGGTGAACGCGGGCAGGGACGAACTAAAGAACGTGCTTCGCCAGTTCAACAACTTCTTTTTCAGAATATGGGAGGGGGCCGGGACTTTCAGGGAGCTCGATGAAAAGATCAGGTCTTTCGCCGAGGGCATAGCTGAAAAAAGCTTCGCGGCATATTACCCGCTGAACTCGAAGGCAGTGGAATCCCTAATGGAGATAAGCACTGAGCTTGCGAATACTTCTTTCGGCAGCGAGCCAATACCCGCGCCGGATATACTAAAAATTCTTCTGATGCGGGTGAAAGACGAGTTCGTTTCGTTCCCTGGCACGCCACTCAAGGGGTTCCAGGTGCTGGGGCTGCTAGAGTCCCGCTCGCTTAGCTTTGAGAACGTTATCGTGCTCAACGCCAACGAAACTATCCTGCCAAAGCTCAAGGCTTCGGAGCCGCTCATACCAAGAGAGGTTATGTTAAGCCTCGGGATCAACCGCGTGGAAAAAGAAGAAGAGATACAGAGGTACGAGTTCTTCAGGCTCATCAAAGGGGCTCGTAACGTCCATTTAGTCTACTCGGACAGCGAGAAAAATGAAAGAAGCAGGTTCATAGAAGAGCTGTTGTGGGAAAAAGAAAAGCAAGATAAAACATTTAAATTAAAAGCCGCAAGTTTTGGGTTCCGCGCGGAACCGCCACGCGGGAAAAGGTCTTTTGAAAAATCATCCGAGGTATCGGCAAGCCTCAGGGAGATGAAATACACGGCGACCAACGTCAATACTTACCTGGAATGCCCGCTCAGGTTTTACTTCCGGCACGTGCTGAGGGTGAAGGAAAAAGAAACGTACACGGATGAGCCGGGCGGTTCGGAGATAGGCAGGTTCATACACGATCTGTTGTTTAAATATTTTACCGAATTGATCGGCAAAAAACCGGTTTACGACAGCGTATTCGAAAAGCATTTCATGGAAATGCTTGATAAGTCTTTTGAAGAAACATTTTCCAAGAGGATGCGGGCCGGCTCTTTTATGGTGAAAGAGGTTGTCTTTCACAGAATGAAACTGTTCCTGGAAAAAGAAAGAGAGAGAAATCCAAAGAAGATAGTGGCTCTGGAAAAGACGTATTCAAGCGCATTTGATCTTGGAGGCAGAAGCTACTCGTTCGAGTCGCGAATAGACAGGATTGATGAGCTTGAGGATGGAAGCCTGCTTATTCTGGACTATAAAACCGGCGGGATAGATGGTATAAAATCGCGGTCAAGCCTGCCTGACGAAGCGGCGTTTACCAGAGGATCGATAAAGAAGTATATTGGTTCATTCCAGCTTCCCATATATTTGAACCTGGTCCAAAAGAACTTGAATGACAATAACATTGATGCCTCGCTCTATGACCTTAGGTCATCAGAACTGTCATATTTCTTCAAAGATGGCGATAGGGAAGAAAGAAAAATAAGGGCCTTATTTTGCGGGAAAGCCCTGGAATTCATCATGGCAGAGATCAATAACCCGCTAATCCCTTTCACACCGGATGATTCTGAGCCGGGTCAATGCGGTTCGTGCCCGTATTTTTACATGTGCAGGTAAAAAGTCATCAAATTATCAATGTTTTAAGTATAAAAACAATATATTTTTGATTTCAATCGTAGCATAAATTATTAAATGCTCCAAAACTATATTTTTTACATTTTGTTAGGCTCCATGCTGAATTCCAACCACAACTATCTGAAATTTTTTTTGGCCTTATATTTTTATCAATTAACCATTGACAATTGAAGACAAATCTGCTAATTGTTTATTAGAAATGTGAAGTACGATGCTTAATTAATAATATTCAGCATGTTTTGGCTGATTGTTATTTTTTGTTTTTAATTTTTTTCTTTTCCAGAGAGTTTGAGGAATAAGATGTCGAAGAATTCCAATAAGAACCTATTGAGGATCTCTGATATCGCCCGCAAGGCGGGGGTGTTGTCTTCCACCGTGCGTTATTATACCGACATGGGGCTACTGAACACTTCCGGAGAAACGCGCGGGGGGCACCGGCTGTATGACGAAGAAGAGATTTTGGACACTATACGTAAGATACAGTTCCTCAATAAGCAGGGACTGACGATAGATCAGATAAAGAAAGATATAGGCTTTTCGCAGGGAAGAAAGAAGATACTTGTTATTGACGATGAACCGGAAGTGGGGGAGTTCGTGTCCGGTATCGTGAAAGATAATTTTCCTAACGTCGACGTTAAGGTTGTGCTCGACGGTTTTACCGCGGGCAGCATACTCAACGATTACCTTCCGGATATGATAATCCTCGACCTCATGCTTCCGGGTATAAACGGTTTCGAAGTGTGCAAGCACATAAGGGAATCCGAGCTTCACAAGCGGGTTAAAATTCTCGCTATTACCGGTTATGACACTCCAGATAACAAGGAAAAAATATTAGCCTGCGGCGCGGACGATTTTCTTGCCAAGCCCATGGATTTAAAAACAGTCAAGGCCAGGATCATATCGCTGCTTGGGTTGAAGGAAGAACCCAAAGTTAGTTCCGATATCCAAGCTTCGAGTCCCGAAGTAAAAACAGCGGTAAAAGAATAGTTTCTAGAAAAAGACGTTAAACACGGAACATGGAACTTCGAAACACGAAACTATGTTTGACCTGAAACTCGAAACTATAATTTTAAAAATAAACTTTGTTTAACGGGAGAACTACAATGAATCCTGAAAAAATTGGGTCAAAGCGGTACGGTTTATGCCTATCGTTCCTGCTGGCTGGGGCGCTGTTTCTCCTTAGTTGTGCCGATGCCTTCGCGATAGCTCCAGTGCCTTGCATGATAAATTACCAGGGGCGTCTTAAAAACAGCGGGCTTCCAGTCAACGGCATGCAGAGCATGGAGTTCAAGCTTTATGATGTGTCCAGCGGCGGCAGTGCGTTCTGGGACAGCACCGGCCAAAGCGTCGCTGTTTCCAGCGGGTTATTTAACTATGTACTTACCGGCGGAAGCCCGGACCTTTCAACGATAGACTGGTCCGCTCACACCCCCTGGCTGGAAGTCCAGATACCAGCCGGGACCCCGTTAACGCCCAGGGAGCAGATAAAAGCTTCGGCCTATTCGCTGTATACAACTTCCGCGGCAGTCGCGATGAACCTGGTGGGGGGCGGCACAGGCGCTGTGCCTTTTCAGTCCAATATCAACGCTACAACTTTTGATACGTCCAATTTAGTGTGGGATAACACTAACAAGAGGCTTGGCATAGTAACCAATGTACCGGATCAGAAATTGAGCGTTAACGGCAATATAGATACAACCGGCGTAGTAATATCAAGCGGAACGGGGAACAACTATTTTTGGGGAAAATTGGGTGTTGGCACATCGGCTCCTTCTTCTACTTTAAGTGTTTCAAGCTCAAGCTGGAACGGTACAGATCTGCTTGTTAAGGTAAGCACGGGAACAGGAGCCAGTGAGATAGATTATTTTACAGTAGGGCAGAACGGAAATATGGGTATTAACAACTATATAAGTTATTCTCGATGGGGCACATTGGGAGGTTATATCGGCTCGGCAGATTCTTTCCCCGGCCCCGGCGGGCTACCGGATCTTGGTATGGAGGCTATGGGTAGTATATATTTCATTACAAATAACACAAGTCAGACAATGGCATTACTCAACACTGGCTACGTAGGCATCGGCAATTCGAGCCCGACCGGAAAATTCCAGGTGCTTACCGGCGGCTCGACATTTTTTATTGATAATACAGCCGGAAATGTAGGCATAGGTACTACGGGCCCGTTGGGTGGGTTTGACGTAAGTGGGGTCACCGGAGCCAGCTCCTGGTCGTATTTCCGCGGAAATACAGGGGTAAACCCGAATACATCATTTAATCAGGGATTGAGCGTAGGCTGGAATAAAAGTAACGGCGGTGGCGAAACAAATCTTGTCTTTGGCGTTGGAGCAGGCTCAGGCCCGCGCCTGGAAATAGCCGAATGGAACGGGACAACCTACACCGCGGATATGGTTGTAAAAACGGGCGGGAACGTGGGAGTAGGGACGACAAACCCTGCGTCAAAATTCGACCTTGTAAACGGGTCTATTACGGTCAGCGGCACGAATGCCGGTATCGCGGTAAAGAGCTTCAGTACAGCGGGATATGTGATGAACGACGTGAACGGCAACTTGACCGGCGGCAATGCGGGCGGCCGGTAGCCAAACCCCCTGGACTGCCAACGTCAACGCTGCGAGCTACACGCTTACTAACGTTGGCGGCATTGGCATAGGATTGTCGAGCCCAACCGGCAAATTTCAGGTACTAACCGGCGGCGCGACATTTTTTATAAGCAATACGAACGGCAACGTCGGCGTAGGCATAACCAGCCCGAATTGCCAGTTTGACGTCTTCAACGGTTCTATTACGGTCAGCGGCACTAACGCAGGAATTCGAAGCAACTGCCTTGATATTAAAGGCGACGGCACTAATTACGCGGTGTTAAAAGCCAGCTTTACGGGCAGCGGCGCCACGGCGGGCTATTACTCGGTTTATGCGCCATGAAACAACAGGGGTAAGGGATAAGTGGTAAGGGGAAGGGGTAAGAAAAGGCAAAGATAGGGGCAGAAAAACCGGTTCAAAGGATCAAGGGTTTAAAGGTTCAATTAAAAAATGATTAAAATTCAAAGCTGCAGAGATAAGGAGCAAGAAAGGTTAAAGACTATGGGTAAGGAGGCAAACTAGTGAACAGAGGTTTAAATACAATCGAAACAAAACTAAGATCACACAAAAGCTACATCATGGAACAATACCATGTTGAAGATATGGGCATATTTGGTTCATATGTGAATAATAGGCAAAGAAAGGGCAGTGATGTTGATATTTTGATAGATTTTAAAAGCGGACATAAAGGCATTTTTAACTATATGCGGTTGAAATATTATTTAAAAGAACTCTTGAAAAAGGATGTTGATCTGGTTATGCGCGATGCCTTAAAACAGAGGATCAAAGAAAGGATATTGCGCGAGGTGCTTTATGTTTAAGGAAAAACGGGATTATATTCTCTTTATTGAAGATATTCTCGGAGCCATTAAAAAGATAGAGAAATATACAAAAGATTTGAATTATAAAAGGTTTTGCAAAGACGAGAAAACGGTTGACGCGGTAATAAGAAATAAAACAATGTTCCGGGTTTAGGGTTTAAAGGTTCAATAACAGGCATAAGACCGAGTTCAAAGGATCAAGGGTTTAAAAGTTCAATAACCATAAAACCGAGTTCAAAGGATCAAAGGATTAAAGGTTCAATTGAACCTTTGAACCGTTGAACTTTTAAACAAAAATGCTTTAATTAGAACTTTTGAGCTAACGTATTTAAAAGGTATTTAATAATGAGAAATAGGATAGTTCTTGTATCACTGTTTATGGTTCTTTTTGCCGGCACGGCCTTTTGCGCGGTAAGCCTGTACCGTTCAGTGGGGACCACTGCGACTAATCTCAATTCCGCGTGCACGGTGACAATATCCGGCACCACCGCCACATTCAGCGTGGCTATGCCAAATAACGTGGGCGTTGGTGACGCCATTGTTTACGGCAGTACGTATATCGCCTTTATTTGCGGGTGCACAAATTCAACAACTTTCACAGTTCAGAGTTCAAACGGCGGAACGCCGCAGGCAGCTTCCGCGGTAAGCGCCAATGTCTACCGCTGTTATAATTCGCTCAATAACTGTCTTGGAAACTCAGGCGTGAATAGCAATATCAGCGGCGCGGTCAGCGGCCAGGTTCCTCTGTCGAGCCAGAACCTGACGTCGTTAAGTGCAATATTTATGGTGCCCTGTTATGCGGACGGGATGGACGGAAACGCAACCGATTTGGGTTGGACAACCTCGGCGAGCTACTATATAAAGATATACACTCCTGTGGCAAGCGCGGAGGTAGGGGCGTCACAGCGGCATAACGGGACATGGGGCAGCGGGTATCAGATAACAGGGCACCTTGATATCGGCGACAACTATGTTTGGGTTGACGGGCTTTCCGTATATCAGTCGGGTGATGACCGCACAATTTTTGTAGGCGGCCAGACAGCCACCGGGCTGGTCCAGATTTCAGATTGTTTCGCCTGGAATACGAATACTCTTAATGGTGATCAACAATATCCGTTTGATGATTGGAATATAACGGCCAGCGCCTTTACGATAGAGTGGTGGAACGATATAGGCATCAGCACCTGTAGTGCTTCCGGAGCCGCTGCTTTTTATTTCAACGGCGGCGCTAATGTAACGGCGTATTGTTACAATTGCACGGGGATATGCCCCACAGGTTACGCGTTCAAGCAGGCATCCATACTCTCAGCAACACTGAAGAACTGCCTGGGGCAGAGCGGCTATGGGGATTTCCATAATTTATCGAACAACAATGTTAATTATTGCGCGTTTGCCGATGGCACAGCGACCGGCTATGGGGGGAGCGGAAACCTGAGCAACCAGACTTTTACATTTGTAAACTCGGCAGCCAACAATTATCTTATTACGGGGACGGACATGGGCGCCAGAGACCACGGTGAAAGCCTTGCGGCGGACCCGGTGATACCGTTCAGTTACGATATTTGCGGCAATACAAGGCCCCAGGGCCCTGCCTGGGATATAGGAGCGTATGAGGCGCCAGTGCTCGCCCCGGTTACAGCCCTGTACCGCTCAGTGGGGCCCGGTAATACGGCCAATCTCAATACCGGGAACACGCTGACCATATCCGGGACCAACGCCACATTCAGCGGGGCCATGCCGAATAACGTGGGAGTAGGAGACGCCATTGTTTACGGCTCCAGCATCGCCTTTATTTGCGGGCGCACAGATTCACAGCATTTCACGGTTCAGAATTCAACCGGCGGGCCACCGCCGTTGGCTTCCGGGCAGCCGCCAGTGTCTACCGCTGTTACACTTCGCTCCAGAACTGGAGCAATAACACAACTGTAAATACCGGTATCACCGGCGCGGGTATCAGCAGTAATTTCGTTGTTCTGCCGAGCTCTAACCTGGTGACGTCAAATGTAATAATGATGGTGCCCTGTTACGCGGACGGGGTAGATGGAACTTTAAATGAGTCGGGTTGGAAAACCGGGCTGAGCAACTATATAAAAATATACACTCCTATATCCAGCGCGGAGGTAGGGGTATCACAGAGGCACAACGGGACTTGGGGCAATGGGTACAGGATACAGGGGTCTTTTATTATCTACGATAACTACTTCAAAATTGACGGGATTTCAGTATATAATTATCCGAATTATTACCGTACATTTTTTTGCGGCGATACTTCAAGCAGTAACCCGGTGCCGGGCCCGGGGCTGATCCAGATATCAAATTGCTTCGCCTGGAATCAGAGCAGTGGCGGGCTTAGAACGTTTGACAATTATAATTATAGCGGCACCGTTACGATAGAATACTGGAATTGCATAGGCCTTAATAACTCAACTGAAGCTGGAACGCCTGCAGCTTTTTATTTCAACGGCGACTATACAGGTAGCTCTAATAATGTAACTGTGTATGCTTACAATTGCACAGGGATATGTCCCACAGGGTACGCGTTCGCCTCAGCAGCGGTGCATCAAGCAACACTGACTAACTGCCTGGGGCAAAGCGGTAGGGGATTTCTCTCTTAATACGGGTGCCGGCTATACTGTTAATTATTGCGCGTCCGCCGACGGCACAGCGACCAGTTACGGCGGGACGGGAAATCGGAGCGGCCAGACTTTTACATTCGTAAGCCCGGGAAACCCCAATTATAATTATCTTATCGCGTCAACGGATAACGGCGCCAGAGACTATGGCGAAAACCTCTCGGCTGACCCGGTTATACCGTTCAATACCGATATTTGCGGCAATACGAGGCCAATCGGTCCTGCCTGGGATATAGGAGCTTATGAGACGGCGGAACCTCCAATCACCGGCCTGTACCGTTCAGTTGGGACGACCGCGACCAATCTCAATACTAATTCTTACACAGTGACTATAGCCGGGACCACCGCCACGTTCAGCGGGAATATGCCGAATAATGTGGGCGTCGGGGACGCCATTGTTTATGGCAGTACATATATTGCCTTTATTTGCGGGCGCGCAAATGCAACGACTTTCACGGTTCAGAGTTCAAACGGCGGAACGCCGCAGTCAGCTTCTGCCGGCACAAGCGCCAGCGTCTACCGCTGTTACAATTCACTTGGAAACTGGGAAGGAAACTCGACCGTGAATTCAAATATCAGCGGCGCGGTCAGCGGACAGGTACCTCTGGCAAGCCAGAACCTGGTGTCGTCGAATTATATAATGATGGTGCCTTGTTACGCGGACGGGGTGGACAACGTGTCCGTAACTGAGACAGGTTGGACAACCAGTTCGAGCAACTATGTAAAGATATACACTCCTGTATCAAGCGCGGAGGTAGGGATGTCGCAGAGGCACAACGGGACTTGGGGCAACGGGTATAGGATACAAGGGGAACTTATAATCCAGGACAACTACGTTTGGGTTGACGGGCTTTCAATATATGAACCGACTAGTAACAGCCGCACATATTTTGTAACTGGCCAGTCAACAACCGGTCTGGTCAAGTTCTCAGATTGCTTCGGCTGGTATTTGGGTACTGGTGATACTGATAATTACTTTACGTTTGATTGCTGGAGCATAACCGCCAACCCCTTTACGATAGAGTGGTGGAACTGCATAGGCATTAACAACTCAAGTTATTCTAATACAGTCGCCGCTTTTTATTCCAACGGGGGCACTGGCGTAACGACATACGCTTACAATTGCACAGGTATATGCCCTAACGGGCGCGGCTTCAGGTCAGCATCCGTACAGACAGCGACAGTAACTAACTGCCTGGGGGTCAGCGGCTATAGGGATTTTTCTCTTAATACGGGTGTCGGCTACGCTGTTAATTACTGCGCGTCAGCCGACGGCACAGCGACCAGCTACGGCGGGAGCGGAAACCGGGCCAACCAGACTTTTACATTCGTAAACTCGGGATCCAACAATTATCTTATTACCGCAACGGACAACGGCGCCAGAGACTACGGAACAAGCCTGGCGACAGATCCGGTGATACCGTTCAATTACGATATTTTAGGCAATGCGAGGCCGCAAGGTATTGCCTGGGATATAGGAGCTAATGAAGCGCTGGAGCCGTCCGCCGTTACAATAACTTCGCCGGTTTCGGGCACCGGCCTTGGATTTACGTATAATCCGCATCCATGGATAGTTTTTACCGATACAGACGCATACCAGATAAGCGCGGCCAGAATTCAGATATCCGCCAACAACAGTTTTACGCCTCTTACCACAGATTACTGGTCTACCACCCCATCGTTTAGCAGTAGTTTTGTCACACTGCCGTGTTACAGCACTAACTCGATAATGCACACATTATACCCCACAGGAGCGGGGCTTCCTCTGGGCACGACGTGGTATGTGAGGGCGCTTATTAAGGATTCGCAGGGCCTGCAGTCGCCGCCCTGGTCCAACACCATCGCCGTAATGCTGAGCACAATGACTGTAGGCATGACCGACCCTATTACGGACGGGTCAACTCCAATAAGAGCGGCGCATTTTCTGGACCTTCAAAAAGCCATAAATAATGTCAGGACATTGCGCGGAAGCGGAACTTATCCGTGGGATCAAAGCTGGTCAACGCTGGGCGCTGGCAGCCTCATAAGGGGGGTGCATCTCAACCAACTGCGGGACGCGGTGGCATCCCCTTATTATAATGTCACGGGGTCAACCCCTGTTTTCACGAACCCCGTGCCTATGACCTCGGGCTCGCTTATAAGGGGCATTCATTTAAGGGAATTAAGGGCCGCTACGACTAGTTATCCGTGAAACAGCAGCGATAAGGGATAAGTGGTAAGTGGTAAGTGAAACCAAAGTCGTTAACTTTCAACATGGCATAAGCAAATCAAAAATTAAATATCAAAGATCAAAAATATAGGTTAAAGATTAAAAATATTTAGATTTTGAAATGTACTTTTGACTTTTGATTTTTGATATTTGATATAAAACAGGGCACATAACGAAAGGCATTAGAGGCAATGGTAGGCTGCAAGCTGCAGGCTACAAGCTCCAGGCTATTATCAGTTTGTAATTTTTTCGGATTTCGTGCTTCGAATTTCGGATTTATTAAGATAAGCGGGACAAACAATGGATATCAGAAGATTCTGCCTTTTATTATCCATAGCCCTATTTTCAGCTTCGGCTTTAGAGGCCAGCCGGCCCGTGATGACCGGCGGCACGTTTGAGATAACGGTTGACAACCTTGACGCCGGCGGTGCGCCCGTTGCAGGCTATACCAACGGCGCCACCAGCCTGATGGGAACGATAGGCGAGCCGGGTGGCATTACCACCCTTACCGGCGGCGCTTATACTCTTAACGCGGGATACCTTGGGCAGGACCTGATAGCCCCGAATAACATAACAACCCTTAATTTATATGCCAATGCACAGGTGGGAGCGCTGACGCTTTCGTGGATAGCCCCGGGTGACGACCAGGGCACAGGGCAGCTGCTTATGGGGACGCAGATCTTTATAGCGTCCACCACTGTCCTTGCGAACGCAACAAACCCCGGTTACTGGAATAACAAAAGGAATACAAATACATGCGAAATAGTGATATCTACAGGGAATGTTAACCCCGGTTCAGCCTGCAGCTGGCCCATAACCGGCCTTGTTAAAGGGACTACTTATTATTTCATGATGTGGACGCTTGACCAGGCCTGCAACTGGTCCGACCTTTCTAACGGCGCGACATGCATGTTCCTCTGGGCGCCCGGGCCTGTAACAAACCTTAATGCTTTCCAGGGGCAATACGGAAGAAGCATCCAGCTTGTGTGGACCGCCCCGGGGGACAACGGCTACAGCGGAACACTGCTTGCGGGAAGCGAGTACGCGATACAGCGCTCAAGCTGGTCAGGCGTGACCTACAGCACGTATTCTGTTGACACTGTATATTTATCTACCGCGAGTGTGACCCCCGGCTCTTACCAGTCATGCAACCTTACCTCTCTACAGCAGGGTGTAACCTATTACATAGCTTTATGGACCGCTAATGAGATGTTAAGCTGGTCAAGCATATCGAATTCGACTAACACGTGGGCAACCATGGTGAATTTAAGCATTACTTTGCCGACTACGTGGTTTTATTACGGGACACTTGCGACAAACATTTCAACTGACACCTATAATCCTGCCGTAGTAACAAATTCAGGAAATGTTTATGAAACCTACAATATACAGGGCTCAAGCACAACTGATTTTCTGTTAGCCGCTTCGCCGGCAATGAATACTTTTGAACTACAGGCGGCGTTTAACGGGCCAAGGCCCGCGAGCCTCGCGAGCTATAATACAAACGGCAATCAATTAAGCCTTTCAAGCATATTATGCACGGGCTCGATGTTCACCATTGACGGCTCCAAAACAGGCGCAAATGTTGACCCATTTCCTGCAATTTCAACTGACACGCAGCGGAACCTGTGGTTTAACCTTTCAACACCGCTGGCCACGGGCACAACCGCTCAAGAGAGCATTACAGTGACTATAACTGCCCAACAAACTAATCCGTAGCGGTAGTATTAGATTTTACTATTTGACGTTATATTTAAAAAATTATATTATTGATTTCCAAAGGAGGAGCAGAAAATGATATTTTGTTCAAAATTCAGGGTATTTATGACTGCCGTAATGCTTGCATGCATTGCGGCCATTTTTATTCCATGCAGGGCTTTTGCGGGGCTAGCATGCCCAACAGCCGATTTAGAGATAGATAATTTAAGGATCGGCCAGGTTTACAACCTCACGCAAATGGGAAGCATGCCCTACAAAATTACTTCCACTTTTATGCAGAACAGAGTGCAAGTAACGCTTCTTAATACAACCACCGGTGAATGCATGCCCGGTTTCGAACCCGTGCCGGATATGACATGGGTGAGCATTTCAAAAGATAATTTTGTTCTTATGGCGGGTGAAACCGGTTCGGCGGATATCGTGATAAGGATACCAAATGACGAAAAATATCTGGGGCATAAATATCAAATGAAGATATTGGCGAAGACTGTTCCCATGGATAGCCTTGACCGATCAGCGGCCGCTGTTGTCGGAGTTGGAGTCTTGGGCGCGCTCAAGTTCACAATCGCGCCCAGGGCGCTTACAGAAGAAGAAAAAAAGAAATTTGAAAAAGCCAAATACAAACTGGTCAACATCGAACTCACTCCGAATGACCTGCCTGTGGAAGATGTGCCGATAGGGAAAAATGTGGATGTTGAAAAAGAAAAAGGCACGTTCCTCAAGCTGGTCAATACAGGTGATGAACCGGTTAAGGTTAGAATAAAAAGCCTGCAGGTTTCCGAAACCGGAATAATAGCCCCGCCAGGCTGGGAAAACACTCCAAATCCTTCATTTTTATCTTTTCCAAAAGAGAAATTGAAGATAAACCCGCTCGAGATAAAAAAGCTTCCTTTTTCAATAAGTTTTCCCAAAGATGAAAAATACCGCGGGAAAAAGTACTTTTTCGTGGTTGAAGTTTACGTAGAGGATGAACTGATAAAGACCAGCTATCGCTCTAAAATATATGTCTCAACCAGGTAGTTCTAATTGCCACCACGGCTGGAAGGCATGAAAGGCAAGGCATATTACGTGTTTGGCCTTGCCAGCCGGTCAAGCAGGTGGGTCAAACAGGGAGGGTTGCCGTTGCTCAAAAAACATACAGACGCGGTAGAAACGTATATCCGGATGGGTGTTCAGGCAATATAAACCAAAATAATAAAATACTTGACAAATTCGTTAAGCGGTGCTATAGTATTAGTGGAAACGAGAAGTAAGCTTCTTAATTAAACATCAAACTCTGGAGGTGATCGGCTGTAAAATCTTAAAAATCAGAAAATAAATAAATCAAAAAGGAGGTTTCAAATGTTTAAAAAAGTGATGGGCATTTTGTCTTTGTTTTTGTTCGTTGTAATGCTCGCAGGCGTTTTTAGCGCTGCGCAGGCGGCGAACTACGGGCAGTTCAACGTAGTGTTTAACTGCAACAGGCAGGTATCGGTCTCGATCAGTACTGACGCCGTTGCTAACCCCCAGTATACGGTCGCTTTCAGTACCCTGAACGCGCTTACCGGTACGAGTATCCTATTTAGCACGCCGATATTCGTTCTTAACAACAGTAATACCAGCTTTGCAGCTGTCGAGACCTTCGCTGTTTATGTTTCAACTCAAACCGGTAACACTGAGCAACAGTACACCAGCTGGACGCTTACCGGCCAGGCTGACAAGTACGCGCTCGGCGGCGCTTTTTGCACAACAATGCCATCAGCAGCTACTGCAATTACCAATGCCGCAGGCGGCGGTGGAGCCGACAATAACGTGTTTCCAACCATTCCTCCGACCAACTGGTGGGGTACCGCCACGTATTACCATCCAGGCACCGGTGGAGTTGCTTACGCACCTGAAGGCAAAGGTATGCCAAACACAAGCTATTATCTGTACCTTGTCTTAAATACGCCGCTTGCCGTATCGACGAATGCTTCGCAGACAATTGGTTTAACGGTGCTTGCACAGTAATATCTAGCGATAAATGGTATATATGAAGAATTGCAAGTGGTGGAAAATTATGAATAAAATTGCATTAGGTACGCTACTGGTATCAATAGGCGGGGTTTGCAGTGTTGCGCAGGCGGCGAACTACGGGCAGTTCAACGTAGTGTTTAACTGCAACAGGCAGGTATTGGTCTCGATCAGTACTGACGCCGTTGCTAACCCCCAGTATACGGTCGCTTTCAGTACCCTGAACGCGCTTACCGGTACGAGTATCCTATTTAGCACGCCGATATTCGTTCTTAACAACAGTAACACCAGCTTTGCAGCTGTCGAGACCTTCGCTGTTTATGTTTCAACTCAAACCGGTAACACTGAGCAACAGTACACCAGCTGGACGCTTACCGGCCAGGCTGACAAGTACGCGCTCGGCGGCGCTTTTTGCACAACAATGCCATCAGCAGCTACTGCAATTACCAATGCCGCAGGCGGCGGTGGAGCCGACAATAACGTGTTTCCAACCATTCCTCCGACCAACTGGTGGGGTACAACCACGTTTTACCATCCAGGAACAGGCGGCACTGCTTACGCACCTGAAGGCAAAGGTATGCCGAACACAAGCTATTATCTTTACCTTGTATTAAATACGCCTCTTGCTGTATCGACGAACGTTTCGCAGACAATTGGTTTGACGGTGCTTGCAAAGTAGCATAAATTGAAAACCAAAGCAGTTTTGCTGTTCAACCTTACCTCATCGTTTAGTAGTGAAACCTCCTGAAAACGGTGAGGGTGGGTGGACCAGTAAAAAAGAATAGGAAAAATATCTCCCCGCAGAGGTAGACTTCCGTGTACGACCGTAATGGCTTGCCGGGTTTTCCCGGCTCCCGCGCCGTTGCGAGATCGTCTTATGAAGCTCTTGACACACTAAGACGTCCCCGCGCAATAGAATATTTCAAAGCCCAGGGTCTATCCCTTAAGGCTTCTACACATATTTATACAGCTTCGATCTCTTCTCAGATCGAGGCTTTTTCTTTTGGAGCCGGCAAGGAAGTCAAAACCTCTGCGGGGAGGAATTACTTCGGCCGGCTCCTTACTATTTTCGGGACAAAAGACGGTGTCTATTCTCTGCGGGGAGAACAGTCCTCTTTTGTCCCAACTTTTTCGGCGGAGCGGAAGTCATGCCTCTGCGGGGAGAAACAGACCCTGCTCCGCCAAACTTTTATTGGGGCCAACAAGGAAGTCGAAACCTCTGCGGGGAGGAATTACTTCGGTTGGCCCCTTACTATTTTCGGGACAAAAGACGGTGTCTATTCTCTGCGGGGAGAACAGTCCTCTTTTGTCCCAACTTTTTCGGCGGAGCGGAAGTCATGCCTCTGCGGGGAGAAACAGACCCTGCTCCGCCACTTCTTTACATCTGGTTCAAAGGTTCAAAGTTTAATAGTTCAAGGATTTAAGGATTCCATGGGTGGGGTAGTTAAAACTTTGAACATTGAACTATTGAACTTTTCAACTGTATTTAACGGGGCCAACACGGAAGTCAAAACCTCTGCGGGGAGGAAATACTTTGGAGTTTTGCCCACAACTTTTGGAGCCGGCCAGGAAGTCAAAACCTCTGCGGGGAGGAATTACTTCGGCCGGCTCCTTACTATTTTCGGGACAAAAGACGGTGTCTATTCTCTGCGGGGAGAACAGTCCTCTTTTGTCCTTCGTTTGCCAATCCCGCCCTGTTCCTACTGCAAAAACGATGTTTTGGCTTCAACATCGGAATCCTCGGCTTATGTAGTTTGTTTAAACTACACCGCGCCTCAGATTCCTTCGTTTCGCTCAAAACCTCGTTTTTTCGCTATGGCACAGAGCGGGTTTGGCAAACCATTTTCGGCGGAGCGGAAGTCATGCCTCTGCGGGGAGAAACAGACCCTGCTCCGCCAAACTTTTATTGGGGCCAACAAGGAAGTCAAAACCTCTGCGGGGAGGAATTACTTCGGTTGGCCCCTAAAGCCTTATTCAAATGTTCAAATTATAGCGGGCAAAAAGGAGAGCACAATGTCCCAGATCAGAAGATGGTTTTGCGGGTTGGTTTTAATGTCAGTTTTGGCCGGTGTTGAAGCGTTCGGCTCTACGCTTTCAACGAATTTCGCTGAGGTGCACATTGACAACCTCAAAATAGGAGGGGTTTATAACCTGACCGAAGCCGTCAACTACCCTATGTGGGTAAGTTATTCGGGAGACGCTCCTATTGAGCTGAAATATGAATCAGTTGCGCCAAGCAATGAGGAACTCAGGGCGGGATATGAACCAATACCTGACGTTTCCTGGATAACGGTCTCAAAGAAAAATGTGTCGCTTTTGCCGGATGAAACAGCTACTGCCGATGTCACTATAAGCGTTCCAAATGACGAGAAATACCTTGGGGAGAAATATCAGGCTTACGTTCTTGTAACCTCAGTTCCGCCCAAACAAAATGAAGGCCGCGGGTATGGCTTTCGCGCTGGCGTTAAAAGGAAGGATACTTTTCAGCATAGCGCCAAAGCCTCCGACCGCGGCAGAGCTTAAAGAGCTTAACCGTAATAAGGCGCGCGAATCGCAGGGAGTAATAATTACGCCGGAGAAGTTCATGGTTCTCGTTTCGTCGAATGACACAAAAGCGGTGATAACACAGGATGTGCCGCTCAAGCTCATCAACCCTTCAATGGAGAACGTAAAGATATCCATCGAAGCGGTCGACCCCCAGCCGAACGGCATATCTATCCCGCGTGGGTATGTTAAAGGCGATATAAGGGACATTGAGATTTCGAAAAGCAAATTCACATTAAAAAAAGACGGCATTATGAACGTAGAGATGAAAGCGAATCTAAAGGCTAAGGAGGCCGAGAAACTGTTCTACGCGGTAAAGATCCTTATCAAGTCAGGAACCATCGAAGCGGCAAAGTTCATCAGATTATATTTAAACTAAAAAGGAGGAGCGTGTTATGTTGATTGAGAAAGACGGGAAGTCTAGGAAAAGCAGTGATTCGGCATGGGAACCAAGGTTCCCAATAGCAGAGTGGCCCGGTTCGAAAACCGAGCGCAGCCAAAAGGAGAGTGTCATGGAAGAAAAAACGAAGGATCCTCGCGTGAAAACTGAAACGGGCAAAAGCCCAAAAATTCTAAAAGGAGGCGGCGCCATGTTTAGAAAATTGCTGAATTTGGTTATGTTTGCGGCGTTGTTAATTACAGCCTCAAGCCTTTTAAAGCCTGTCTACGCACAGGGTTCTGCGAACGCGTTAATAGAATTTACATGTGTCACGAATATTAGCGTATCGCTGACAGGTGCGACTACATATTTCGGCCTTGGCAATGTAACGGCAGGTACAACGGCGTACGCGCCAGCCGGAGTGACGTTAAGGAACGATTCACTGGGACAGATATGCAGCTGGCAATTGAACATAGACTCAACTTCATTGAACACCAGCGGATGGACACTCGCCAATACACCCGGGCTTAACCAGGTTGCGATATACGGCGTGTTCCAAACCACGGCTCCTACCGCGGGTAATGACAGTTTCAATATTATCAGGGACACGTTCAGTACGAATGCCAAATATTATGCACCCGGCAACGCTTTCGGCTGGGGAGCTTATAACGCTCAAGGTTATCAAAACGTAGAATCCAGGATAGTGCCAGTTGCTCTAAATGGCGCCAGTAACGGAGCAGGCGGCAACTATTCCTCCGACAGGACGCTCTGGATAAAGATGCTTACGCCTCTCGCGGTAACAAACACGAATCCCAGGACCCTAACACTGGTGGTTACAGCGCAGAACAGCACAGTAACAGGTAACGGCAAAGAAGCACACGTTAAAGTTTGACCGGTAAAAGAGAAACAGATGAAAAAATGGAAATGGCTTAAACCATTAACCATAGTAAGATTAGGACTAAGCCTATTGATCGTGGGACAGGGGATCCCTGTCCGTGAGCTTATGGCTTCGCCTAACACAGTCGCTATAAGTGTAAAGGTTTGCCCTCCTTATTCGGGCAATCCTACCGCTATAACGTCCATCAACGCTGTTCCTGATTTCTCAGTGCCTGAGAAAGCGGGAGGAGTAGTGCTTTCCTGGAGCGCTCCTATGGCGCCCGATGGAAGCCCTGTTTACTCTTACGTTATAAAATACGCTACATCTCCAGCCAGCGGCTTTGCGAATGCTGACGCATGGTGGAACAGTCCGAACACGTTGACAGCCTTGCAGGCCGGTACGCCACAGATGCTGGGATGGCTTGCCCAGGCAACACCGGGAAACACCGAAACTGTAAGTATTTCAGGCCTTATACCCGCGGCTTACTACTATTTTGGAGTAAGAGCCCGCGACAGGTACTTCAACACTGCCGCTTATGACCAAGGATTACAGAGCATTACAAATCAGGCTCAAACATACGCTGCTACTCAGCCCTGGACCCCTACGAAAATTACAAGCCTTTATGCCAGGACGACCGCCCAAATAGGCGCTGTTACGCTCAGCTGGACAACACCGCTGTTCTTTGACCAGTCCAATAACATGGTGCCGGACAAGATATATTACCCCGGACAATACTGCGTACAGTATTCAACCGTTCAGCCGACAGGATCAGTTAATAACCCGAATTCAGCAAATAACTGGGATTCTTCAACCAGATTATATATATCGACTTCCAATATTCAGACCAACGACTATCAGGCCGTAAGTATCACAGGGCTTATTCTGCCAACGACTTATTATTTTGAGACGTTCATCAGGAATGAGTGGCCGACCCACTGGTCATTACTTCCTCAATACGCTTCCGCGCAGCCGTTCAGCCTGATCCAGCCGGTAACAGGGCTCAGCGCGGTATCATACGCTTCAGCCAACATCAGCACAGGTTCTTATGTGTCCTTGAAATGGACTAACCCAACAGGCGAGAATAATCTCGGAGGCGTTAGGATCTGCTACTCAACCGCTGCAACTCCTTCAACGCCGGCTAGCGCGCAGTTTATTGACCTTCAACCCGAAACTTCAGGCCAGGTGGCACTCTACCAGCATATTCAGCTTATACCCCGCACGACCTATTATTATACGGTTTATGCTTTCAACCCAGGTGAAACATACTACTCGGCAGGCACGAGCACTCAGGTTTATGTAAGTCAGGACCTCATTGCTCCGGATCCTGTTAACAACGTTACGGCGCTTGCGATGGTTGATAACTCCGGCTCAATAACCAAATATAACATTAACCTGGCATGGACAACCCCGCCCGCGGTGCCGTATTACAGGAACTCTGATTACGCTGGAGTCAACATATATTTCAGCACCTATACACAGGTTAGTTCCTCTCAGGCTTATCTTGCCACAGTTGCAGGAACTAATTCTCAACCGCAGGCGTATACGCAGAATAATCTCGCAGCATTTACCACATATTATTATTCTATGTTCAGCTATGACTCAGCGGGCAACATTTCTACATCTCCTGTGGTGACCTTTGCCTTCATCTCCGGCGCTCTTGTCACGCCTTCGGCGCCCCAAGTTCTTACAATGCTTGTTGGCGCAAGCACTGACCCCACGGTTGGCTGCAACGTGTACCTGCAATGGACGACACCGCCGGAATCGAACGTTTTGGGCACAAGAGTTGTTTACCGTACAGACAGGTATCCGACAAGCGCCACAGACGGGACAGCGTGGGTTGACAAGACGGCCTCGCCGAACACAACATACTCTTTAACGGCTAACCAGCTTGTTCCTGAAACGACTTACTATGTCATGCTGTTCGCTTACACGGGATACGGCGTATATTCGCGTTCTTCGGAGATATGCGGCTTCACTTACATTCCGTGGACCGACAATATTCCGCCTATGGCCCCTCTTGGATTGAACCTGGCCAGGATATCAGCCTCAACAGCGAATATCTCCTGGTCACCTGTGCACTATAACGCGGACCGTACGAAGTTTGTAAATCCAAGTGCGCCTTCAATAAGGGAGCTTTACAGCTATGAAATTTACAGGTCAACCGCTATATTCGGGAACTGGCAGCTGGTAGCGGTCAATAATTCCATTTCGACGCAGTATACGGATACTATCCCGATGCCTAACGCACAATACTACTACAAGGTCCGCGCGATAGACGCTTCGGGAAATTACAGCGATTCAAATATTCTCAGCCTTGACCAGTACGTGCATATACTTTGTTCTGAAGGCTCAGTCCTCACATTAAAGGCGAGCAAAGTGCAGGATAATATGATAATTACGCTTACAAGAGATATAAGCGATGAAAAGGGCCCGATAATAAAATCAATTGAATGGGAGCCTTATAAGGTCGTTGAAACCACGTCTTCCTTTAATCTTGTGAAAATCGGCCTGAGTAATTTCACGTCATATGATGCGTCAAGCTCATCTTCTGACCTGAGCGGGTTGTCGATCTCTTATATGACAGGAATAGGCAGCGGCATGCAGGCGCCTGCATTAAGAGCAATGCCGGAGGCAGATATTGAAAACGATGTGTCTATGTTCTATTATAACGGCGTTGAATGGCTGACGATCGCGAGCACTGTTGACACGGTCAACAAGGTTATTAACGCCAAGGCAATGTTCGCGGGCACGTACCAGCTGCGTATAGCTTCCAGGGCCACGGCGTTCACCTTCTACAGCGTAATGCCCAGGATCATCACTCCCAATAACGACGGGCAGAATGACCGCGCGCTGTTTAGGTATTCTAATCCGAAAGCATCCAGTATTTCAATAAAGATATTCGACCTAAGGGGCGCTTTGGTAAGGAAGCTTGACGACACGAATGCAACTTCAGATATTCAAGGTGGATATACTTACTGGGACGGCAAAGACCAAAACGGCGTGACAGTTCCCGTCGGAGTTTATATATATCAGCTTACCGGTGAAGGTAAAGTCGTTAACGGAACAATAGTCGTAGCAAGATAAATATAGCACGGAGGAATTTATGAATCTAACAAGAGCGGTGAAAAGAAGGATCGGGGCTGTCGCTGCGGTCTTGATTTTCTCGGGCGCGTGGGCGGTTAACCTTTACGCGGCTTTTGAAGAGACATCGGTTAGCGGCCGTGCTGGCCGGACTGGGCGGGATCTACGTTTCTGCCTGCGACGACGCGAGTTCCATCTACCATAACCCGGCCGGCATAGCGTGGCTCAATCAGGCCGAATTTACCGCGCAGTATTCAAGGCTTTACGCCGGGCTCAGTGATAATTCCAACCTTGGGTATTCTTTCTTGGGCGTGGCGCAGCCTCTCGGGAAGAATGCAGGTGCCTTAGGAATAGGCTGGCTCCGTTTCGCGCTGGCAGGACTTTACAGCGAAGATACCATGATGTTAACTTACGCCAGGGACGGTTCTTTCCTTAACAAGGGATGGAAGGATGTCAGTTTTGGAGTAAACCTTAAGTACCTTAAGATCGCCTACGGCCAAGACCAGTATACAATGAACGCTCTTGACAACAACGGTAACGCTACAGGCGCACAGGACAGCCTGTTCGCGACCTACGGCAACACAAAGGGCAATATTGACGCCGACCTCGGGGTCCAGTACAAGATATCGTACAATTATAAGCTCGGGTTGATGATTGAAAACCTGTCGCAGCCTAACCTGGCTCTTCAGAGCGATGTGTTTGCGCCGCTTTGGACAACGTATAAGTTTGGTATAACGCACACCGGCAAGACTTCTCTGCAGCTTATAGATTTTATGTTCAAGCAGTTCGACGGTTCTTCGGACTGGCAGGTGGCGACGGGCGGCGAAAAACAGGTAAGCGATAACATAGCGCTGAGAGGAGCGCTTGACATCGGAAGCAGGGAGCTTGTGGATATTTCCTGCGGGATAGGGTACAAGATAGATAACTTCCAGATAGATTACGCCATGGTTTATCCCATCTCCGGAATACAGGGCACTCTCGGCGACCAGAGAATATCGGTGATCTTCCGTTTTGGGCCCGTTATACACAAACCGGAAAACACAGAGAAGTTGATGAAGCAATATAACGAAGAAAAACAAGCCCGCATGGAAACGGAAAATAAACTTCAGGAAGCGAATACGGAACTGGCGAGGCTAAGGAAAGCCCTCAAGATTCAGCTTTCCAAACCGGCGCCGGTAGTGCCTGTCGTGGCAGCGATAACCAAGAAGCCAGTTCCCGAAACCGTTCTTGCTCCAAAGACGACCGTTCAGGTCGTTGTTCCGGTTACATCCGTCAAGGCCGCGACAGTTCAGAAAGCGCCTGTCGCCACGGTAACTACGGCACAATACCTGAGAGAGCTCAACCAGTACAGAAAGACGGCAAATGAAACCAGTATACCGCAGAGGCTGCGAAAAGTGGATGAAATAATAAAGAAATACGGCGCTCAGCTCAACGTAACCGAGGCACAGCAGGAACATACCGTTCTTGTAGACGAGCAGAAAGCGCAGGAAAAATACTTCAAGGATTCACTTGATTATTACAGGAACATGGCAAGCTACGGGATAAAGAGGGAAGAGAAGATGGACATACTTAAACGCATGATAAATAAGTATAAGACAATGGGTATAAATGTTTCTGAAGCTCAGAATGAACTGGATAAAATAGGAGGCGAATGAGAAGTATAATTTAAGTTTCATGATTGAATATATTAAAGTGACTGGATTTTCAATTCTTAGTAGGTAAAAACAGTCTTACAGCGTAGAGTATGCCACAACATAAAAATGATAATATTTATAAAGAAATTGTTGAAAATTGTAGAAAAGTAGGTTATAATAATTCATGAAAGTTAAAAAAGGAAACAAAAATGAATAAAATAGTGAAATTTCATTTTTTTCCTATTTTGCTGGCCGCGTCGGTGGTATTTCTATATTGTAACACAATTGTGTATTCCGGCATCAAGGTTTACCCTCGCTTGATCACGCCCGGAGTCACTGCGTCAAACGAGAACGCGTTTTTTGATTTTGACGATTTCAGCGAACCAAAACCAGAATTAAAGATATTTGACCTTACCGGCAGGGTAGTGCGGTCGATACAGGTCTTAAACCCTATGGCGATAGCAACCGGCTGGAGGCTTGTTCGGGACGGGAAAGATGACGGGGGCAATTTGGTGTTTCCCGGCGTTTATATATACCAGTGGCGGGACGGCACCACAACGACCAGCGGGACTATAGTTGTTGCGAGATAAGACAATTAAAAATTAAAAGATTTAGAAAATTAAAGATTGACGCCTTTTAATCTCAAATCTTTAATCTTGAATCTTTAATATATTAAAAATTATGACGATAAAAACGAAGCTTTTGACAGCATTCGCGGTACTTGTCTCGCTTGTAGTTTTGATGGGAACTGCGCTTGTTATATTCGGGCTTCAGAACTGGAAGCTTTCCAGCAGCAGGGTGACTCATTATTCGAGGCTTTTCTTTTGGCGCGAGATATATCAGACGTACGATGCCCAGTGGCGCGACCTGAATTACTACATGATATTGGGCGACCAGAACGAAAAGGACAAGTCGAAAGAGCAGTCAGAACTGATAACCAAGCGTGTTAACGCTATGGGGTCTACCTGGGCTGACCTGGACGCGTGGTACATCAGTTATAAAAAACTCAACACTCTCGTAGAAAACGGCATGCTTAACGATTCGCGCGATCAGTTGTTCGGTATGTTCTCAACTGATTTTAACGCGAAAAAAATGGAGTTGACGAAACAGTTGGAAGGCTTCATTGACTATCACACAAAGGCTATTGATCAGCTTGAACATAAGATAAATAATATAAATACTTTTGGGATAATATTTTCGGTTGCCGTCGGCGTGCTTACTATAATAATAGGATCGCTAATGAGCTATTTTATTTACCGCTCGATCTCAGCCCCGCTTGGCGCACTGCAGGATGGTGTGCATAAGATCGGCGAAGGCGACATGGATTACAGGTTAAAGATTGACACGCAGGACGAGATAGGCAAGCTCGCAACGGGGTTTAACCAAATGGTGGAGAACATCAGAACCATGCAGCTACAAATCATGCAGATGGACAGGATGTCATCCATAGGCCAGCTCGCGGGAGGAGTCGCTCACGAGATAAACAACCCTCTTACGGGTGTTTTGGGCCAGGCCCAGCTCCTGCTGGACAAGCTTCCAAAAGGCGACCCGTGCCGGTACAATGTAGAAAGGATAGAGTCCGCCGCGCAGAGGTGCCGCCAGATAGTGCGTGCTCTGCTTGATTTTGCAAGGGACAAAAACTACAATTTTTCATTAAAAAGCATAGATAAACTCATAGATGAGACGCTTGATTTCACTAAAAGCGAAATAGACCTGCATAACATAAAAGTTGTCAAAGACATCCCTCCTAACCTTCCGATGATCAGAGTATCAGCCGGCCACATACAGCAGGTTTTTCTAAATATCGTTAACAACGCCATTCAGGCCATGGGCCAGAATGGCCTGCTTACTATATCCGCGAGGCTCGCGGCTGGTTTTCTGGAAGTAGTCGTTTCCGATACCGGAAAAGGTATTAAAAAAGAGCATGTGGGGCATGTGTTCGACCCGTTTTTTACTACTAAGGATGTCGGACAGGGAACAGGCCTCGGCCTTACTATCAGCTACGGAATTATGCAGAAACACGAGGGTGAAATAATCGCGTACAGCGAAGGCGAAAATAAAGGCGCCGTTTTTACTATCAGGCTGCCGTTGAAATGAACTAACTTGAAACGGATTGCGGCAGTGCTTCTATGAAAAAGATACTGATAATAGAGGATGACCCTGATGTGTTGGCTGTGCTAGGCGACTTGCTTAAGACCTACGGTTACGAGGCGCACTTGTTCTCGGCCGGAGAAAAGGCCCTGGCGGTGATAGAAGATATTATGCCGGATGTCGTGATAATGGACCTAATGATGCCTGAGATGAATGGTTTTGAAATATGCAAAAAAATACGTTCGATGAATACTTCGCGAAACATACCCATGATCGCGATAACCGGGTATGATTCCGCCGACAACAGGAGCAAGATCTTCGACGCCGGAATCGACGACTATCTCCCCAAACCGTTTGATGTTAAGGAGCTGCTTAAAAAGATCTCCGATCTGGCAATGGGTTAAATTAAATGAAAAAAAGCTGTGACACATTATTATGTAAAAGCATGTTGAAAGCATTTTTTACAATCTTCTTGATAACGGTTTGTTTAAGCCAGGTGGACCGTGCTTATGCCGCCGCTTATTGGACGGATAACAGTCAGGCGAATTTCGATAAAGGTGATTTTGTATTGGGTACAACAACGGCTACTGCAAATAACACCGTACAATTAAACCAGTTTTTTAACTGGTTTAATACAAACTGGCTTAACCGCAGGCAAATAAACATAGACAATAGCCCTTCATCTCAAGTTCTGACAAATTACCAGATAACATTCAATTTAGACACGCAGTCGTTGATTTCCGCCGGCAAAATGCGCCCGGATATGGCTGACATAAGGTTTACCGCCAGCGACGGGCAAACAATGTTAAATTACTACATAGCTTCAGCCTCTGGCCCGGCAACGCAGTTTGTCGTAAAAGTGTCAAGCATACCGGTCAGTTCAGCATCTATTTATATGTATTATAATAACTTGAGCACGGCAACAAGTTTTTCATCTCAGAAAAAAACATATGATATTTATGAAGACTGGGAATCGGGTCAAATTAATGGCTCTATTTGGACAACTGGCGGTGGCGGGCCGGGCGGTGGGCCTTTCGTAATTGTTACTTCTTCAAAATATGACGGCAATTACGCCATAGCGTCCACTGTTTTGAACTTTGACCCGGGAAACAATTCGAACAGTTTCTTGCAAACCAATATTAATCTTGAAATGACGGCAACGGTGACCTTCTACTGGGCAGCTTCTTCTGAACCTAATTATGATATGATACATTTTTTTATTGACGGGGTAGAACCCGACCCCACATCGTGTCTTCAGCCTTCCGGAGCCTATGATGGGATACCTGTTGGAAGTAATTTTGAACAATACTGGCAGCAAAGAGTCTATGTTATTCCTCAAGGACAACACACGCTCATGTGGCAATATAGCAGAGATGCAGCCGGTTGGGCTGGTTTAAGCAAAGCATGGATTGATGATATAGTAGTGCAGAAATATGTCTCATCTCCTCCTAATATTTCGGTGGGCGCCGATGAAATATATTACGCTATCTATCCACAGGGAATATATCAGTCCGCTGTTTTTGATACTGGTGGACAACAAGCTGAAGTTCTGTTCGCGTCATGGACTGCTATAACCGGCGGCGGCACTAGTATCGCGATAAGCATGCGCACATCCGATAACATCTTCTTGAAAGATGACACTAGCCCAAGCTGGTCAGGTTCGCTTACAAACAATGAGTTTCCTTCCTCTTTGTCAGAAGGCAGATATATTCAGTATCAGGCAACGCTTTCGGGTGACGGGACCACTACTCCATATCTTGTTGATGTTTCAATTGAATACCAGAGCCCGCCGCCCTCTCCAACAAATTTTGCAGGGACACCGCTTTCTACGAGTTCAATTGAGTGGACATGGACGGATGAAGCCCAGCAAGGCGGGCCTGAAGAAGATGGTTTCACATTCTATACAAGCACTGGAGGAATAGTTTCTCTTAATGCGGGTGTTACATGGTATGTTGAGAACAACCTACAACCTAATGCTGGATACTGCAGTTGGGTCGGCGCATATAATGTTGTTGGTACAAACTTTTCTGGTTCCGCGACTATGTACACGTACGCCGATCCGCCTTGTAATAATTCCGAGGTATTTCAATTATTGCCAGTCAGTGGTTATGTCTATAATCCGATCCCTACCGGGACAAACATATTTCAGCCAATGTTTACCTTCACTTCTAACGAAAGCACAACAACAATAGCGTATTACAGGGTTGCATTCACTACAAACCCGGCTTATTCAATAACTTCTGCTGATGAGGTATGGGCACCAACTACTACAGTTGTTAATGATAACTCCGATAGCCCAGTGATCAAAAAACCAGAAACATACTTTTGGCCTCTGCTTAACTCTGCATCATGGTATTTCTATTCCGAAACATATAACCAGCAGAATTTGCCTTCCGGCATAACAAAGCTTGGCCCCTATAGTTTCCAGGGATGCCCTTCTGCTATTACAAACCTTACTGCGGTGCCCTCAACAGATACTGCGGGCTGCATAGTGCTTACATGGACAGCGCCCAGCGCTTACGGTACACAGGTTGCAAACCTAACAGGCGGCGAATATATTATCAATGCAAAGAACGGTTACTATATATCCAATGACACACAGTTCAGCAACGCTGATATGAGTTTTACAATATCAACAAACGCGGTTGCAGGGCAAAAACAAAGCTTTACGTTGACAGGGCTTACTCCAGGATCATTCTGGGGTTTTGCAATTAAATCTGTAAATAGTAATAATGAAATTTCTCAAATTTCGACAAATATAGTTACTTCAACAAGCACAGCGGCAAACGCGTCAGCTATAACCAAAATAGTATTCATAACGGCTTCCCAGAACCACTTATGTCGGATATCAAACTCCCGGTATAACCATTCAGACAGAAGATGCGAACAACAACCCGCTTAAGGTAACTTCAAATACAACCCTAAACCTCAATTCGACTTCAAGTGGAAGAAGCTTTGGCCAGGGCGGTGCATGGGGGTTGACGTCAATTACCATTCCTCAGGGTTCAAGTCAGGCCACTTTTCAGTACGAAGACACTAACTCGGGAGCTCCAACAATAACAGTTTCAGAATCTCCTTCACAAGGATGGGCTCCTGGAACACAGGTAGAAACGGTCACACCTGGCCAAGCAGTGCGATTTATGATAGACACTCCAGGAGCAGGCAATATAGGCGTTGACCAGACTATAACTATCAGGGCAAACGATGGCGTTAACCCTTCGAACGTTTCAGCTAATTATGAGGGCGACATCGTTGTAACATGCACTGTTGCAGGCATAACTATAACACCTTCAACTCATTCTTTTACAGCCTCTGATGGAGGGGAAACCACGTTTACAATAGGAAATAAAGGCAACAATTCAATAGCCTGTTCCACGATATATTCAGTGCAGGAAGTTATTAATCAGGACTACAAAGACGTTTTAAACAACGTACTGGTAGGGAACGGTGGAATGATAAAATCACGGAACAACTCTGCGCAATGGTTTGTGGAAGTTTATTCATCAGGCGCGACAAACGGACTGTCCGGCCTAAGCTCTCCTGACGGAATAAATATCTGGGCGTCAGGCACCGCGGGGCGTGTTATTGCAAGCACCAATTCGGGGGTCAACTGGAGCACTTACTCTACCGGCCTTGCTTCAAACCTTAACGGTGTTTATTTTGTTAACGCATCAACAGGATGGGCTGTCGGCGACAGCGGAAATATCGTGCAATCGGTTAACGGCGGACATTCATGGAGCGCACAGGTAAGCGGAACTGCGCTGAGGCTTCGTTCTGTGTATTTTCTTAATGTGTCAACCGGTTTTGCTATCGGGGACAGCGGGACGCTTTTGGAGACCATTAATTCCGGCCAGACATGGCAGAGCGCGAGTCTTGGCAGCGGTAACCTTAATAAGATATATTTTTGCAGTGATTTACTTACAGGTTACATAGCTGCGGACAACGGCATAATATATAAGACCTCAAACGGCGGAGCAACATGGGCTCCGCAAACTACCCCTGTAACTTCGAATTTATATTCAGTTAACTTTTTTTCTCCGACTTTTGGTTATGCAGCCGGAGCTTGTAACACAATATTAAACACTTCAAACGGCGGACAAACATGGAGCCTTGCGGTATCAACTGCTGCGGCCCCGAATTATTACGGAATAAGTTTTGTGGGTTCTAATATAAATGCTGTGACAGCGGTTGGAGCGAACGGCAGTATTCTGCAGACTAATGACGGCGCCACATGGACAATGCAGGCGATGAGCGGGGCGTCAACACCCTTCGTATGGAACGCCCTTGTAATCACTAATCCTGTAGTTCAGGCTCCGGCAGCTGGGCTGGTTCAGGGTAAAACAAATCCCGGAATATACTTGGGGGTACTTACGACAAACTCGGGGGCTTCGAGCGTTAACCAGATTATAGTGAAAAAGTTTGCGGCTTCCACGTGTGCCGATACGGACATCACTTCAATTAATGTTTACCGCGACAATAACGGAAACGGTGTACTTGACTCGGGCGATACACTTGTTGGCGGAGCGCCTTTGTTAACCGACGGAAACGGCAACGATTTTGCGACAATTAACTTTCCATCAAGCCCATTGACGTTTAACGGGACTACAACTTATCTCTTGATCATGCCTCAAATCAGCCAGACAGCCAGCCTGGGTAACACATTAGGAATGGAGCTTGATTTTGCCAATACTAGCAACACGAACAGGTTTTTAGGCGGATCCAACGGAGTTAACGGTATACAATTTGCTCAGAATAACCTGCCTTTTGTCATGCCTCCGTTTACAATAATCCCGAGCTCCTGCACAGTAGAAATTAGTGTGGGCAACTTATCTCTCACGCAAGTCACGCAGGGTCAACAGAACGTGCCTATATCAAGCTTTACCATGATTACTGACCGCGGTAGAACTCCGTGGCAGCAACTTATAATTGCGCGCAACGGTATAAATAATAGAGATACTGATATACAAAGTGTAAACCTTTTTAGAAGCCAGGATTCAAGTTATGCCTACAATACGCTTATAGCTACAGCTGCTTTCGGTACGACAGTAGCCGGGTATGCGTACTTAAATCTTCCATCTCCGGAGTCAAATTCACAAATAGGAATAAGTAATACAACTACGAACTATTACTTGCTTACAGCAAATGTTTCTCCAACTGCGGCATATTATACTCCAACAGCGGATGCCAGGTTCTGGCTGTCATTTAATATGAGCACATTTTCTTTCATCCTTGATGGCGCCGGTGTAAATGGTGTGCAGTGTTCAACCTCATCTTTTATCTCAAACCAGATGAGGATACAACAGGCGCTAAATACTCTTACAGTAACGCCCGCGTCTACTCAGAATCAGTTTGTTGACCAGAGCCAAGTCGCGTGGCTTCAGACTTTACAGCTTTCCGTGCAGCAGGCGGGGGCGCAAGTCAATGTGACCAAAATTCATGTTACTGAAATAGGAACAGCCACGGATGCGGATGTTACAAGTGTTCAGTTTTACAGGGGCACAGACGGAACATTAAATTTTAACCCTGCAGTCGACACCTTGCTGGGATCTGGTGTTCTTTCATCGGGCAAAGGAGATATAATACTTACTACTCCTGAGATTATTAGTACTCCTCTTCCAGGTTTTGCCACATACTTCATTGCGGCATCTGTGTACAAAAGGGCGACACCTGGCGACGCAATTCAGTTAAAAATTAATTCCACGGACATTTCGCTTGCAGGTATTAATGTTGTTTCTCCTGCAAATTTCCCTATTTACACTTCGACTGCGACTATTCAATACCATCGCGACTGGGTAAACGTAACACTCGCGGATCTTTCTCCAAGGGAAGCTCGTGTTAATGATACGGGCATAGTTATGGCAAAAATGAAGTTATGGGTATATTGTACTGCTTTTGTAACCAATATCACGCTGAACCTGACAGGCACAGGAAACGCCTCAAACATCGGCGCGATAAAACTTTATGCAAACACAAACAACAGCGATGTTTTTGCATCTACCGACACTCTTATAGGTAGTGGGACGTTCAACAGCCTTGGGGTGTCCACAATAACACTTACAACACCGCTGTCGGTTTATGATTCAAGCAGCACGGTATTTGTCGCCTATGATTTCAACACCAATGGCGCTCCTCAACAAACCGTCGGTATGGGTTTGAGCAACAGTGCTTTTACAACTTCACCGCCTGAATACGGGCTCAACTTTCAGGGCGGTATATCAGGAGGGTATTTCCAAACTGGGACAGTTAATCTCTTGGATGCGAAAACTCCTTCTGTGCCTCAACTGGCGTTGAATGTAGGTTATCCCGGGGGGATACAGTATGGAGGACAAACGGTTTATTGTTCTAACCAAGCTTCAAACATTGGATTTGCATGGCAAGCTCAGGCGCTAAATGGCATAAAACAGGCACAATATGCGGTCGCAAGCTTTAGTGTATTCAGCACTACAAGCGTTCCGGATTTGACTAGCTGGTCAGCAACATCAACTGCTACTGTGCTGATGCAGGGTCTTAACCTGAAGCACAATACTCTTTATTACCTATGGGTAATGGCTATTAGCAAAGACGGCTTTGAACGTGTAACCAGCGCGCCCGTATTGATCGACCTTCTACCGCCTTCCACTCCTTCGGGGTTGACCGATACATCTCCCAAGGCAAGCAGTGTTAGTGCGCTTCTTGCAAAATCCAGTGTTAACACTAATAAGGCGCCCGCCATTTCTTCCTACTGGGTTTCCTGGCAGCCGGCTAACGACCCTGTTTCAGGAATTTGGTATTACGAGCTTCAGGAAAGATCCGACACTTCACCAGTCTGGCACACAGTTTCAACAACTACAGTAGCTGAATACAGTGTTGTAAAAAATACAGCCACTGATGAAAGTACATTCTTTTATTACAGGGTCAGCGCAATGAACTATGCGGGCTCTTTGGGTAGTTTCTCAGATGCCTCGGCTGCCGCTTACCTGTCTCTGCCGTCCGGTTTAGTCAACGAGCTTGCTTCGTATCCTAACCCGTTCGATTCGCGTAAGAAGAGCGCGACTATAACATTTGTTTTGAATCAGGATGCTACGGTTCTTCTTAAAATATTTGACCTTTTCGGAAAGCTTGTAAAGGAATGGCAGATTGCAGGCACAGCCGGAGATAACACGTCTACATGGGATGGAACAGATAGTGGTGGTCGTAAAGTTGGTGCCGGCATGTATATTTTATATGTTGAAGTGCAGGGCAGTAATCAAACTGTGAAGCAGAGATGGAAAATAGGGGTAATACATTAACAGGCATACGTAAAACTATGAAGAATTTAAGATATTTTGCCATTTTGTCATTACTGTCAAGTTTCCTTGCCCTAAGCAATGTTTTTGCAGCGGGTGAACCTGGGGAATTTATGTCCTGGGGTGCTGGCGCAAGATCGCTGGGCATGGCAAACGCTTATACGGGTGTTGCGGATGACGTCTACGCAACGTACTGGAACCCGGCAGCTCTGGGTGCACTACAAAACAATGAAATAGGTGCTTTCCACGCTGGATTATGGGAAGATACCATTTATGATTTCCTAGCGTATGTTCATCCTATCCTTGATAAAGGAACATTTGGTATAAGCGTAATAAGGCTATATTCAGGTGGTGCTGACAAGAGGGACGATAACAATGTTTCGTTGGGAACATTTGCCAATCAGCAGATGGCTTTAGGGGCTTCTTACGGGACAAATATTTATAGTAATAAAGTTTTTTGGGGTGTTACAGGAAAGTATATCAGTATGAGTTTGGATACTTTTTCCCAGAACAGGTTTTTCTTTTGACAGCGCACTGTATTATACGCCAACAAAAGCTCTCAGCCTGGGATTAAATGTCCAGAACATTATATCCAATATAATGGGCGATACCGATGACCAATTGCCAGTTGTGGTTAAGTTTGGAACAGGCTACTGGATACTTAATGAAAAACTCCTGATGGCGTTTGATTATGACCGCACGTTTGGCGAAGGAAGCGCGACAGATTCGTTTGCTGTTGGATTTGAAGGCCGTATAAACCGTATGATCAGTCTCAGGCTTGGGAAAAATCAGGATGAGGTAACTGTAGGCTTGGGATTCACTTATAAGACTCTAAGCCTTGATTATGCCATGGGCTCGGATTTTCTTGGGCCGTCGCAGAGGATATCGCTAAATTATAAATTCGGCAAGTCCCTCAATGAGATAATGCTCGCCAAGCAGCCGAAAGTCTTCGAAGAGTTGTTGGTGCCCACAACTGCAGCCACACTTACGCCTGCTGATGAAGCAAAGAAAGAAGAGATGCAGGTGAAGTTCCGCGATACATATCAGGCCGGAGTAGGAGCATACAACAAGGGACTTTATACGCAGTCGATGGATGACTTTACGCTTGCGCAGAAGATCGATCCGACCGATCCCAGCGTGCCTATATACCTGGAACGCCTGAAACTTATAATTCCGATAGTGCCTCAGAATATAAGCATGGATAAGGCATCAGTGCTCACGAGGCGCGGAATAGCGTACTTCATGGAAGGTAACGGCGAAGCAGCGGTTAAGACCATCGCCTATGCCCTATCCACGGAGCCCGACAATTTCACTATTAGCAGGCTGCTGACGCGCATAGAAGAAAAGACCGGCTTTAAGACCGAGTACGCCAAACCAGTCTCCGGCATGTCTATCGTTGACCAGAAACTTTACGAGTGCCTGATAGCGTTCCGCCAGAAAGATTATTCGAAGGTTATAGGCATATGCGAAGAAGTGCTCATACTCGAGCCCAACAATATATTGGCTTACAAACGACTTGGTTCAGCTTTCTACGCTCTGGGCGACAAGGAGAAAGCGGTCCAGACATGGAGAAAGGCCCTAAAGATATCACCAGACGATTCTCTCAAGAAGATGATACAGGAAATAGAACAACAGAAACAATAGGAGTAATGATGAAATTATTGAAAATGTCACTGGCCTGCCTTATTGTGTTTTTTTCTCTTGGTCACGCTGCTTCCCTGATGGAAGAAAAACTTAACTTGGAAAAATCAATTCAAGGGAACGTTGAGCGATTGGTGGAAAAGATCATCGGATCGAATGAGATGGTAGTACTTGTTAATGTGGATCTTGGAGAGGAAGCAGCAAAATCAGAAGGCGGGAAATTGCTGTACCCGGGGCAGGCAATGACGGAAGAAGAGTATCTGCCGGGAGTAACTTATAACAGTGTGCCCTTTGCTGCGGGCTCATCCGCAAAAGGTATTACTATAAAAAAAATAACTGTCCTTGTAACGATCGACCAAAAAATAAACGAAGCAATAGCCACGAGGATAAAGAAGGAAGTCCAGGAACTGATAGGCCTTGATTCGATCAGGGGCGATGTAGTGAACGTGCAAAAGATTGCATTCGCAAAATCAAATTTCACCCTTCAAGAATATATTCAGAACAATTGGATAAAGCAGGCTTACTGGATCATAGTCATTCTGGTGCTGGGTATATTCCTTTTTGGGCCTATGAGGTTATTCTTTAAGAGTATATTGAGGACCGTTGAGATGAAGGTGACATCCGACGCACGTATGAGAAATTCAGAGATCGGAGGAGGCGGTGGCGGCGGGGGAGCTAACCCGGTTATGGCCGGCCAGCTTCAACTTGGCGGGGTAGTCAATATGGCAGGGGCCCAGTCAAAAGACGGTGCCGATAAAGACAAGGTAAATCATTTTAGTTTCGTTAATAAAGAAAATTTAAAGAACCTAGTGTATCTGGCCAAAAAGGACACGCCTGAGAACATAGCGATAATAATCAATTATCTGTCCAGCCCGAATTAGCTTCTAGTGTGCTTTCATCGCTGACAGCTCAGATGCAGCAGCAGGTGGTCACTAATTTGGCTGAGGTAAAACTGCTGGACCCGGACCAGGTAAAGAAAGTTGAAGGGAGTTTCAGTCAGAAGATAGCGTATCTAGCCGGAGGCGAGGAGTATTTTCTGAACCTTATTGAGCACTCGGACCACGAAACGCATCTGAATATCATATCGGCTCTTGAACAGGTCAATCAGGTCACAGCGGCCCGCGTGCGTAAAGAGCTGTTCTTCTTCGAAGATATAATTATACTGGATAAGCCAGCGCTGCAGAGACTGATAAGGGAATCACAGAGACGCGGATATTCAATCGCTCTTGCCCTTAAGACAGCTTCAGCTGAAATAAAAGACAAGGTCATGGGTATAATGACTGAAGATGCCAAGGCGATGCTCAAGGAACAGATGGAGCTGCTGGGTGAAGTTTCGGACAAACGCATAGCAGAAGAACACCGCAACATAGCTAATCTGGCCCGCGAACTGGAAAAAGCGGGAATAATAATCATCGACCGCACAAAAAAACAAAGCGCGAACTGAGTATAGGTTAATCTTAGAACGTAGCCTCCCAATACAGTGTTTTACGAGAACCGCTTCCAGTCGGTTCTCTTTTTATTGGATAGCTAAGGTTGATTATTCTTCGGGCTTGCTGTTGGGAATGAATCTAAATAACGGTTAGGAAATGAAAGATACTGAAGATACTTTGTTTTATTAAAAGGAATCTGCGGTTCACTAATCGATAAGGCCAAAATAGTAGCTGAAAGAGTTAATATAATAAAGCTTCACACGATCATAAGCCATTGGTATAAGATCGATTTATTGAAGAATGAATTGAGTGCCATAACATTATGTTTTTAAACGGTTGAGCATTTACTAGCATATTTTATAAGAGTAAGTATAGAAGAACAAGGTGCTTTTCTGGTTTGCAATTGCAGTATATTTTTGATAAAATGCCAAGATAATAAACAATTAATTACTCTTTTATATTGTAGGATAATGCTAAAACTAGATTGTAGATAAAAAAACATATAGGATCGTTTAATTATGTTGATTAGCATAGTATCATGTGAACGTCCGCTTGAAATAGATATTCTCTCCAGATTCATACCGTAGCATCTTCAAACTTAAAATGAAACAAAATCTGTTAATCATTTCGTCAAAATATAAAATCGTGCTAGAGCAGAGTACCCACCTCACGGCTCTGGAAGCCATTTGCCCACAACCCAGAGAGATATTTTGCCAGACCAGACTGCAATACACTGGATCTCAAACGACTGTTGTCAGAAACGAGCTATGAGAATGTTGTCATAGCTTTCCTGAATTTTCTGGACACGGAGTTCCCGGAGATTCAAATGGTTAAATCTCTTGCCATGAAAAGTAAACTTATAATATATTTGCCCGAACTCAATTTTATCAAGCTTGGCCAGCAGAGCAACTCAAACTCTGAACTAGTCAACTGGTATGAGAACGGTAAATCCCTGCAGCTGGATGCTCTGTGCCAGGCTGACCTTGTAGTTGTCGGGACATCCGGTGATAAAAATCTGCTGCTCGAAAAAATCAGCCCAATACCAGTGTTCACCGAAAAAGAAGCTATTGAAGGTGGAATAAAACTCCAGGAGCTCAAAGAGAAGAAGACAAGCATAATAATACTGACATTCAACCAGCTTTCGGATACGAAGCTGACCGTGGAATCACTGGAAAAAAATACAGAACAGCGATTACGAGCTTATATTCGTGGATAATGGTTCAACCGACGATACAAGAGAATACCTTGAGAAATTGAGGGAAACAAGGAAACATGTAAGAACTATTTTTAATTCCACTAACCTTGGTTTCTCAAAAGCGAATAACCAGGGGATATCTGTCGCTGAAGGTGAATATATCCTGTTGCTCAATAACGATGTGGTGCTCACCGAAGGATGGCTGGAAAGGCTCAAGGCCTGCGCAGAAAGCGGCCCGGCTGTAGGTGTTGTAGGCCCCTGCACAAACCACGCGGTCGGAGAACAGGTACTGGATATTGAACTGAAGCTTGACCTCGAGGATATAAATAGATTCGCCTGCATGCAGTTACTAAAGAATGCGGGTTACTGGTTCGACACGCACCGCATCATCGGCTTCTGCATGCTTATAAAGAGAGAAGTGATTGACAGCATCGGAACTCTTGATGAGCGGTTCGGACCAGGTGGTTATGAAGACTACGACTTCTGTCTGCGGGTCAAGCAGGCGGGATATAAAATAATGGTAGCAAGCGACGTTTTCGTCTATCACATAGGCGGGCAGGGGTATAAAAAAAATAACCTTAACTATGATGTTCTCAGGGCACAGAATATACAGATTTTCATAGACAAGTGGTGCAAGAAGGCTCTGGAAGTACTCGAAAGGCTGCCGAACGGATTGTAAATATGAAACACAATAAGCTCGAAAAGCCCTCAAAACGATCAGGTCGCTCAAACCAGGGCAGCTTGTGATAACGGCGGTAACGAAATGAATCAGTTCAGTTCGGTCAAAATATTGAAGCACTTAGACAGGGTCAGCGAGTGGCAGTCAGATGGGTTCTCGCGTCCAATAACTTACGAGCTGGACATGACGAACATTTGCAATTCTAAATGCCCTTTCTGTTTCGGTTTTTATAACCAGGCGGACGACAGGTCGCTGCTCAGGCTTGATGAAGCAAAGAATATCATAGAGCAGATAAAGGATTTTGGAGGCAAAGGCATAACTTTTACAGGCGGCGGCGAGCCTTTGTGTAACCCGGCTACGATCGAGGCTGTTAGATATTCTAAGTCAGTTGGACTGGACGTTGGTTTTATAACTAATGGCATTCTCCTTGATGAAAAAACTGCTGCTGTACTGGTAGACAGCTGCGTGTGGATCAGGGTCAGCCTTGATGCGGGTACAAAGAAGGTCTACGGTATAACTCACGGCCTAAACGGCGGCACTTTCGATAATGTTGTAAATAACATTTCGATGCTTGTAAGCAAAAAGAAAGAAAAAAAATCGACTGTGACTATCGGAACGGGTTTTATCACCTACCCGGAAGTAATTTATGATATGCCGGCCTTTGTGAAACTAAGTAGAAGGATAGGTGTTGACTATGCGCAGTTCAGGCCGCTGCTGAAATCGTTCAAAAAGAAAGAACTCAATAATAAACCGGACAAATCCGTTATCAATATAATCGAGAAATGCTCGAAAATGTCTTCCCCGGGGTTTAGGGTACTATGTTCCGTGCACAAATACGGTAACATGAATAATGGCGATGTTAAGCGGGTATACGGCAAATGTTACGGGCACAATTTTGCGACTGTTGTTTCGGCGAACAAAAAGATGTACCTCTGCTGTCACGTGCGAGGTATAGAAAAGTATTGCCTTGGAGACCTTGGGAAGAGCACTCTGGAAGAGATATGGAAATCATCGAAGCGAAAGGCAGCATATTCCGGGATTAACCTCGACGACTGTCCTCTCCTGTGCCGTTGCGACGGTTTTAATTCCGTCCTGTGGAACATCCTCCACGGCGGAGAACACATAAATTTCCTCTAACCAATAATGCGAAAAAGAATTCTAATTATATCGCCGTATTTCCCTTATCCGCCTTTTGACGGAGGTCGGAACAGGATGCTTAACCTAATAAAGCAGCTTGCTTTGAAAAATGACCTTTACCTGCTTTCCTTCGTTGAACAGGGTGATTTCTCCAGCCAAATAGCCGAAATGAGAAAAATCTGCCGCAAGGTCTATACTGTAGAGCGTGAAGAAAATAAGAGAATTACCGGCATAGACATCCCTAGATCGATCAGTTTCTGTTACACGCCCGATATGATACTAATGCTTGAAAAAGTATTGGCTGAAGTAAAGCCGGATGTAGTCCAGATAGATTTTCTTAACATGACAAGATACGCCTATCATATTGAGAACATCCCCATGGTGTATACCGAACACGATATCAGCAATATAAATTTCGACCAATCATTCCATGACAGAGACCTTCAGGAGAACTTTCGGTACATAGAGTGGCACAGGCTTGTTAAATACGAAAAGAAGGTGCTTGAAAGGTTCAATTCCGTAATAGTCCTCACGGAAAGAGACAAAAGGATACTTAAGGAATTTTCTCCCGCCACGAAGTCGGTCCTGATACCTACGGGGGTAGACACGGATTATTATAAACCGCTGGGAAATAAGACTGCCGGTGTAAACCTTGTGTTTGTAGGACATTACAGGCATTATCCGAACTATGATGCTTTTAAATATTTTGTCGAGAAATTGTTTCCGAATATTTTGGAGAAAATACCGGATGCTAAATTCTATGCCGTGGGTTCAGGCGTGGTTCCGGATATGTCAAAATATGCTTCCGAAAACGTAATAGTTACCGGACAAGTAGATGATATAAGGGAGTACATGGAAAAGGCTTGCGTTTTCGTTGCACCAGTCAGGCTTGGCGGTGGAATAAAGGGAAAGATCCTAGAGGCGATGTCGTCTGGTATCCCCGTAGTTTCGACGGTTGAGGCAGGCAGCGGAATTGCATGCAGGGACGGTGTAGATATACTGATATCAAAGAACGACCAGGAATTCATTGATAACACGGTTGAGCTGCTTAACAACGCCGCTAAACGGAAGGTCCTTTCAAATAATGCCCGTGAACTCGTAGAAAAACATTACGATTGGAAAAGCATAGCCGGAGAGCTTGACCGGTTCTATGATGGATTCGTCTAGCTAGGGTATCGTATGAAGAGATGGGTCAGGGACCTAAGCTGCAAATGCAATTATAGGTGTGGTTACCGCTTTTTTACAGAAGCAGGATGGGACAACATTAAAATACTGCAAGCAGTGAAAGAGCAAGCAAGCAAGATTGAGTCCGCCCGGCAGTGTATAACTGAAAGGTACAGCCCTTCCCAGATATTCATTACCGGAGGCGAACCGTTACTTTACCCTAGGTTTGCTGAGACAGTTTCACTATTGAGCAGATTTAATCCCGCGACGTGGAATCCCCCGATTAATTTGACTGAGGTCATGCCAGTGGCAGATCCATCTTTGATGGAAATGCGGTCGCATTCGTCCCAGAGAGGGCGGCAGGATTAAGGAGCCTCCGGTTTCAGCAGAAGGGGTCGCCACTAAGATACACATAACGTCCAACCTTTCCCTCACACAATACAACTTAATTGCCCTTAACAGTCCAGAAAACATATATAATTTTAGGTTTTAACCCTGAAAATATCACTTATATCAACAAGGAAGGACACTTATGGAAAAAAATGGCGAAAACGTGCTTGTAATAGTATCCAAACTGCCAGCCTCGTTCGAGAACAAAAAGGACGCTAGGCTCTTGCATATGCTTAAATATTTCGCCAGAACGAACCGAGTGCATTTATTGTACGTTCAGTTGACCGAGAATGACGAAGCAGCGAAGAAAGAGTTTAAAAGCGACAAAATAGATGTATTTCAGATAAGGGAAAAAAGAAAAGCCGGGATATATGACCTGGAAGCTCAGTTGAAGGAAATCCTTCAGGATGGAGGATACGGCTCTGTGTATTTTAACGGTTACTATTTTGCCAAATACTATCTACCTTATGTGGAAGCATATTTGCCTGAAGCCGTGGTAATGATAGATTCGGCGCATTCCCAGTTCGCGTCGGCGCTCGAATACGCGGATAGACTCCCTGAAGGTGTTCGCAGGACGGTTGCACTAAAAAACGCCGAGAACCGTAAAATAGCCGAGATGCCTATTCTTTCGCACGCTGACGTTATAATTGTTGACAATGAAAAAGTTGCTGCCGAACTTGGGAAAATGGTCACCCGCGCGAGTTTTAAGATATTTAAGGATGATGGCCTGGAACCCATAAAAGAAAATATATTTTCCGATATAACCAAGGCTGTTGACGGAAAGCCGGTGTCGATCGAAGCAGTATTTGTCAGTCTTGGCAAGAATGGAGCATTGGGTGTATTTGAAAAGGAGAATGCTCTTGTACTGTCGCAATACCCTAATGTCAAGTTGAGGAAAGTCGAAGGCGTTACGTTCGCCGAGTGTTTTAATAAGGCAGTAAAAGTCAGCGACAGCGAATATACTTTCTTTTTCAGCGACGACATCATGATAAATAAAAGAACTTTAAAAGACCTTCTTTTCTGTTGTAGTGTCAATCCGCATTTTGGCATAGCATGCCCGGCATCCAACTTGACAACGGGCGTCAATGTAGACCTTAAACAAATCGATAATTTTATCTCTAAACACTACAGGGTCAATATTGGTAACTGGGAATCAAAAAAATATTTTTCCAGCGAGTGTTTTCTGATAAGGAACGAGTTGATCCGCGCAATAGGAGCTCTGGATACAAGATTCAGAACGCTTAATTATGCGCTTTTCGATTACTGTTTGAAGGCGTTCCAGGCTGGACATGCTGTCATAGAAGTTAATGAGTCGTTCGTCTTTTGTTCCAAGATGAAGCTGGACGGCGCCAGAGAAGCAAAAGCCGACAAGAAACTGCTTCTTTCCAAATGGGGCTACAGCGGAGCCGAGTTTCTGGAAAAACTCGCGTAACAAGGGCCATGATAAAATCAGGAATAATAAAAAAGAACGAAGTGTGGCGCGGAGAGGTCTTTGTCCGCGGTGACGTCGTGATCAAAAAGGGCGTAACTGTCACCATAAGACCCGGCACGAGGGTCGTATGCGATAAGGCTGTAGAATACAGCCGTTCCTGCAAAGAAACGCTGTTCCGGGAAGCGGAGGCGGGCGGTTTTACTATAGCTCAGCTCGCCGAAAAACATTATTTATTCGTCGAAGGCAGACTGGTAGCTAAAGGAAATCCAAAAACACGCATTAGTTTTGATGGAAAAGGTATATATGGCGGGATTTTGATATCTTCAAAAAGTAATTCTGTCATAAGCCACTCCGCGGTAATAAATTCTACTTTCGGGATATGGGGAACGGATGGTTCAACTTCAGAAGTGTCTCATTGCGAGATCAGTAAAAATCATTATGGAATAAATGCGCGTGGCTCAATGAAGATCGAATGCAATGAATTAAACGAAAACAATATTGCCATACTCTGCGCGGGGGAGAGAAAGTATGTCATAAACCGCAATATTATCAGTAATAGCAAGGAAAAAGGCATCTGTTGCCTTTCAAGCTACGCATCGATAGAAGTGGATATCACAGGCAACAAAATATTTGGTAACGATATCGGCATTAACCTGACGACGTGCAAAAAATGCGTGTTCGATAACAACCAAATGAAAGATAATAGGATCGGGATATACAGCTCGGATGTCCGCCTTCTAAGGATTAATGGAAACAAGATAGCAAAAAGTACAGGTGTTGCTATATTAAGCCATCAGGATAACCACAAACTTGAAGTTACGGGCAACACATTTAAAAACTGCGAAAAAATGATAGAAACTCACAGCTTGATAGAAACATTTATCGACAATAACAGCTTTGGCAACTGCGCTACAGCTATCATGTTTAAAAATAACGTTAAAGCGACCGTAAGCAGGAATATTTTTAAAAGTGCAAGTATAACGGCTATCAGGTGTTCAGAACTGGCAGAATCCGAAGTAACAGATAACGAGATAACAGGCGCCGACACCGGTATAATCGTGTCGAATGAGTCAAAAGTAAACGTTAACCGCACGAAAATTAGCAGTTTTAATTCATCCATCATGTGCACTGATGTTAGCAACGTATCTATAACCGAATCAGAATTCGTCTCAGTAAAAAATGCATCGGTTTTTATAGACAAGAACTCAAATGTGACCGTACGCGGCAGCACGCTGTTTGGCGAAGCCGGCATATTCGCTATCGATATGTCAGTGTTGAAGGCTGAAAATAATAATATCAGATGTGATAAAAATGCGGTAAAAGCTTCCGGCGAGGCCCAGCTCTATGTCGCCGATAGTAAACTATATTGCGGCAATAAAGACGAGGCCTTGTGCGTGGTCTCTTTTGAGAACAGCAGGCTTAAAATATTGAATACTAGAATGAAGTCGGCTTGCTGCGGGCAGGGGATCAACGATAACTCTGAAGTCGAAGAAACAGGTAATGAAATAATAAGCAAAGGTCCGGGCATCCAGGTGTCAGGCTCAGGCAATTTAAGATGCGCAAACACACGCGTAATGAGCGAGTCAGGTTCTGCGGTTCTGATTGGAACGAATGCAATTGGCTATATTGAGGGTGGGTTGTTGGATGGTGACTGTGGAATAGAAGCGAATGGCGGCAGTGTATTGAAGGTGAAAGGTGGTAAGATCAAGTGTAGAGAGTACGGGATAAAGTCTGGGGACCACAGCACTTTAGGGATAGAAGGGATAGATATAGAAGGGATTGGAGCTGAGAGCGGAATAGAAGCGAACGAGGCAAGTGAAATAAAAATAAGGATGAGCAAGATAAGTGGAGTAGAGGATGGGATAAGGCTGAGGGATGAGTCAAGGGTGGGAGTGGAAGATGTAAAGATAGAAAGCGTAGAGAATGGAGTAGTGATAAGCGGGTGTAGTGAAGCAAAGATAAGCGGAATAGAGATAAGGTCCGGCAAGAGCGGGGTTGTGATGACCGGGCAGTCAATAGGGAAAATAAGCGGAGGGAGCATAGAAGGAGAAGGGGAAGAAGCGAGCGGAATAAGCCTTGAGGGGTCAAGCGATATACAGATAGATGGGATGAAGATAACAGGAGTAAAGGACGGTATAAGCGCGACCGAAGAGGGGAAAGCTCGTATAGATAAAGCAGATATAAATTGTACCAATAATTGCGTAATTTCCAACGGGATGAGCCGCGTTGTTGTGCACGACAGCGTACTAAACAGCCAAGAATCGAGCGCGGTAATTTACGAGATGGGTTCGAATGGAGAAATTGCAGGCGGACAGATAACAGGTGCTGGCGGGATAAATGTTAATGGCGAAAGCGTGGTGAAGGTTAAAGGAACTCGCATACAATGCCGTCGATATGGCGTAAGGATTGGCAACCATGGTAGCATTGATATATTGGAAACGGAAATAGAGGGAGCAGGAGCGGAGTGCGGAATCGAGGCAAATGAAGCAAGCGAAGTTAAAGTAGAAGGAAGTGCGATAAGCTGGGTATCGGAAGGCATCAGAGCCAAGGATGAATCGAGAATAGTAATTGATAAGATTGGAATAGACTGCGTTGACGTTGGAATATCATCTTACGGGAGCAGCAATTTAAAAATAGCTGACTTGAAGGCAAAGATCAAAAAGTACGGAATAAGGGTATGTGACCAGAGTGAAGCAGTGATAGAAATAATAAAACTTGTTGGCGATGGAGCCGAGAGCGGTATAGAAGTGAGCGGAGCGGGCGATCTTAAATGCAGCAAAGGTGAGATAGGAGACGTAAAAGAAGGTGTTAACTGTAAAGAGGAATCGAAGATAGATTTTACAGATTTAAAAGTAGTTAGTGATGGTAAAGGGATAGCATTTGAAGGCGGAAGTGCAGGAGTGTTAAACCGAGTAGACATAAGTTCTAAAGTAATGGGATTAGTTGTATCCGGCCAAGCTACGGTAACAATAACTGGCGGCAATATTGAGGGTGTAGGAGTAAAGGCCGGCGGAATAGATGTGGAAGGCTTAAGCGAAATAAATATAATTGATACTAAGATCTGCGGAGTTAATAGCGGAATAATTTTGAAAGAAGAAAGTAAGGGGGAGATGGAAGGAGTAGAGATAGAAGGTGCAGGAGGGATAGAGGCGAGCGGGAGCAGTGTATTGAGGGTGAAAGGTGGTAAGATCAAGTGTAGAGAGTACGGGATAAGGATAGGAGAACAGAGCGAGGTAGAGGTAGAAGGTGTAAAGATAGAAGGGACAGGAGCGGAGAGAGGGATAGAGGTAGTGGGAGGTAGCAGATTAAAGGGTAGAGGAATAGAGATAAGTGGAGTAAAAGACGGGATAAAGGGAACAGATGAGACGAATATAGAGGTAAGAGGGAGTAAGGTAGAGAGCGAAGGGAACGGAATAACGATGGAAGGTGGGAGCGAATGGGAGCTGGAGGGAGTAGGAATAAAGGTAAAAGGGACGGGGCTGGTAGGAGGGGGTCAGTCAATAGTAAAGATAAGCGGAGGGAGCATAGAAGGAGAAGGGGAAGAGGCAGGAGGGATAAGCATAGAAGGATTAAGCGAAATAAATATAAAAGGGGTAAATATAATTGGAGTAGTCAGCGGGATAATAGCGAAGGAAGAAGGTAAAGCGGATATAGAAGGGATAGGAGTAGAGAGCAGCGGTCGGAGCGTATGGGTAAGCGGATTAAGCCGGGTGAGTATAGGTAACAGCAAGTTAACGAGTGTGAGCGGAAGCGTGGTAGCGTACGAGATGAACACGAGCGGGGAGATGGAAGGAGTAGAGATAGAAGGTGCAGGAGGGATAGAGGCGAGCGGGAGCAGTGTATTGAGGGTGAAAGGTGGTAAGATCAAGTGTAGAGAGTACGGGATAAAGTCTGGGGACCACAGCACTTTAGGGATAGAAGGGATAGATATAGAAGGGATTGGAGCTGAGAGCGGAATAGAAGCGAACGAGGCAAGTGAAATAAAAATAAGGATGAGCAAGATAAGTGGAGTAGAGGATGGGATAAGGCTGAGGGATGAGTCAAGGGTGGGAGTGGAAGATGTAAAGATAGAAAGCGTAGAGAATGGAGTAGTGATAAGCGGGTGTAGTGAAGCAAAGATAAGCGGAATAGAGATAAGGTCCGGCAAGAGCGGGGTTGTGATGACCGGGCAGTCAATAGGGAAAATAAGCGGAGGGAGCATAGAAGGAGAAGGGGAAGAGGCAGGAGGGATAAGCATAGAAGGATTAAGCGAAATAAATATAAAAGGGGTAAATATAATTGGAGTAGTCAGCGGGATAATAGCGAAGGAAGAAGGTAAAGCGGATATAGAAGGGATAGGAGTAGAGAGCAGCGGTCGGAGCGTATGGGTAAGCGGATTAAGCCGGGTGAGTATAGGTAACAGCAAGTTAACGAGTGTGAGCGGAAGCGTGGTAGCGTACGAGATGAACACGAGCGGGGAGATGGAAGGAGTAGAGATAGAAGGTGCAGGAGGGATAGAGGCGAGCGGGAGCAGTGTATTGAGGGTGAAAGGTGGTAAGATCAAGTGTAGAGAGTACGGGATAAGGATAGGAGAACAGAGCGAGGTAGAGGTAGAAGGTGTAAAGATAGAAGGGACAGGAGCGGAGAGAGGGATAGAGGTAGTGGGAGGTAGCAGATTAAAGGGTAGAGGAATAGAGATAAGTGGAGTAAAAGACGGGATAAAGGGAACAGATGAGACGAATATAGAGGTAAGAGGGAGTAAGGTAGAGAGCGAAGGGAACGGAATAACGATGGAAGGTGGGAGCGAATGGGAGCTGGAGGGAGTAGGAATAAAGGTAAAAGGGACGGGGCTGGTAGGAGGGGGTCAGTCAATAGTAAAGATAAGCGGAGGGAGCATAGAAGGAGAAGGGGAAGAGGCAGGAGGGATAAGCATAGAAGGATTAAGCGAAATAAATATAAAAGGGGTAAATATAATTGGAGTAGTCAGCGGGATAATAGCGAAGGAAGAAGGTAAAGCGGATATAGAAGGGATAGGAGTAGAGAGCAGCGGTCGGAGCGTATGGGTAAGCGGATTAAGCCGGGTGAGTATAGGTAACAGCAAGTTAACGAGTGTGAGCGGAAGCGTGGTAGCGTACGAGATGAACACGAGCGGGGAGATGGAAGGAGTAGAGATAGAAGGTGCAGGAGGGATAGAGGCGAGCGGGAGCAGTGTATTGAGGGTGAAAGGTGGTAAGATCAAGTGTAGAGAGTACGGGATAAAGTCTGGGGACCACAGCACTTTAGGGATAGAAGGGATAGATATAGAAGGGATTGGAGCTGAGAGCGGAATAGAAGCGAACGAGGCAAGTGAAATAAAAATAAGGATGAGCAAGATAAGTGGAGTAGAGGATGGGATAAGGCTGAGGGATGAGTCAAGGGTGGGAGTGGAAGATGTAAAGATAGAAAGCGTAGAGAATGGAGTAGTGATAAGCGGGTGTAGTGAAGCAAAGATAAGCGGAATAGAGATAAGGTCCGGCAAGAGCGGGGTTGTGATGACCGGGCAGTCAATAGGGAAAATAAGCGGAGGGAGCATAGAAGGAGAAGGGGAAGAGGCAGGAGGGATAAGCATAGAAGGATTAAGCGAAATAAATATAAAAGGGGTAAATATAATTGGAGTAGTCAGCGGGATAATAGCGAAGGAAGAAGGTAAAGCGGATATAGAAGGGATAGGAGTAGAGAGCAGCGGTCGGAGCGTATGGGTAAGCGGATTAAGCCGGGTGAGTATAGGTAACAGCAAGTTAACGAGTGTGAGCGGAAGCGTGGTAGCGTACGAGATGAACACGAGCGGGGAGATGGAAGGAGTAGAGATAGAAGGTGCAGGAGGGATAGAGGCGAGCGGGAGCAGTGTATTGAGGGTGAAAGGTGGTAAGATCAAGTGTAGAGAGTACGGGATAAGGATAGGAGAACAGAGCGAGGTAGAGGTAGAAGGTGTAAAGATAGAAGGGACAGGAGCGGAGAGAGGGATAGAGGTAGTGGGAGGTAGCAGATTAAAGGGTAGAGGAATAGAGATAAGTGGAGTAAAAGACGGGATAAAGGGAACAGATGAGACGAATATAGAGGTAAGAGGGAGTAAGGTAGAGAGCGAAGGGAACGGAATAACGATGGAAGGTGGGAGCGAATGGGAGCTGGAGGGAGTAGGAATAAAGGTAAAAGGGACGGGGCTGGTAGGAGGGGGTCAGTCAATAGTAAAGATAAGCGGAGGGAGCATAGAAGGAGAAGGGGAAGAGGCAGGAGGGATAAGCATAGAAGGATTAAGCGAAATAAATATAAAAGGGGTAAATATAATTGGAGTAGTCAGCGGGATAATAGCGAAGGAAGAAGGTAAAGCGGATATAGAAGGGATAGGAGTAGAGAGCAGCGGTCGGAGCGTATGGGTAAGCGGATTAAGCCGGGTGAGTATAGGTAACAGCAAGTTAACGAGTGTGAGCGGAAGCGTGGTAGCGTACGAGATGAACACGAGCGGGGAGATGGAAGGAGTAGAGATAGAAGGTGCAGGAGGGATAGAGGCGAGCGGGAGCAGTGTATTGAGGGTGAAAGGTGGTAAGATCAAGTGTAGAGAGTACGGGATAAAGTTCTGGGGACCACAGCACTTTAGGGATAGAAGGGATAGATATAGAAGGGATTGGAGCTGAGAGCGGAATAGAAGCGAACGAGGCAAGTGAAATAAAAATAAGGATGAGCAAGATAAGTGGAGTAGAGGATGGGATAAGGCTGAGGGATGAGTCAAGGGTGGGAGTGGAAGATGTAAAGATAGAAAGCGTAGAGAATGGAGTAGTGATAAGCGGGTGTAGTGAAGCAAAGATAAGCGGAATAGAGATAAGGTCCGGCAAGAGCGGGGTTGTGATGACCGGGCAGTCAATAGGGAAAATAAGCGGAGGGAGCATAGAAGGAGAAGGGGAAGAGGCAGGAGGGATAAGCATAGAAGGATTAAGCGAAATAAATATAAAAGGGGTAAATATAATTGGAGTAGTCAGCGGGATAATAGCGAAGGAAGAAGGTAAAGCGGATATAGAAGGGATAGGAGTAGAGAGCAGCGGTCGGAGCGTATGGGTAAGCGGATTAAGCCGGGTGAGTATAGGTAACAGCAAGTTAACGAGTGTGAGCGGAAGCGTGGTAGCGTACGAGATGAACACGAGCGGGGAGATGGAAGGAGTAGAGATAGAAGGTGCAGGAGGGATAGAGGCGAGCGGGAGCAGTGTATTGAGGGTGAAAGGTGGTAAGATCAAGTGTAGAGAGTACGGGATAAGGATAGGAGAACAGAGCGAGGTAGAGGTAGAAGGTGTAAAGATAGAAGGGACAGGAGCGGAGAGAGGGATAGAGGTAGTGGGAGGTAGCAGATTAAAGGGTAGAGGAATAGAGATAAGTGGAGTAAAAGACGGGATAAAGGGAACAGATGAGACGAATATAGAGGTAAGAGGGAGTAAGGTAGAGAGCGAAGGGAACGGAATAACGATGGAAGGTGGGAGCGAATGGGAGCTGGAGGGAGTAGGAATAAAGGTAAAAGGGACGGGGCTGGTAGGAGGGGGTCAGTCAATAGTAAAGATAAGCGGAGGGAGCATAGAAGGAGAAGGGGAAAAAGCCGTAGGTATAAGCGTAGTGGGGTTAAGCGAGATAAAGGTAAGAGGTACTAAAATAAGCAGGGTCAGTAATGGGTTAAGTGTGAAAGACGAGGGGAAGTGTGACGCGGAAGAAATAGAAGTAATGAGTGCGGGAAATAGTGTGAGCGTTGGTGGGTTAGGCCGAGTAAATATAGTGAATAGCAAGTTAACAAGTGCGAGCGGTAGCGGAGTAGTGTATGAAATGAATACAAGCGGTGAAATAAAAGATACAGTAATAACTGGCGTTGGGGGGATAGAGATTGCCGGGA
>CAWCFT010000003.1:0-123472 GCA_963794945.1 Endomicrobiales bacterium | reverse complement strand
ACAGCGGCCGCGCCTATGGCCGGCATAAAGCGCGGCGCCGGCGTAAAATGTTTTGTCCATAACTATATATAACTCGTTTTTCAGGAACATCTTTCGCCCGAAAGGAGACAGTAAATGCCCTGAGTTGAATATCAAAAGCGCTACGAACGTGTTGCTGAGTGAAAACAACCCGAGATACCATAGTTTTGCCGTATTTCCAACTACCTGGAACGGAACATAATGCGCCAGGGCAATCCTGACAATTACATAGGCGGCGGGTAAGCCTAAAGATATCAAGGTTTCCCATATATGCGCGTTTTTAAGCCACCTGCCGCCAAACCAGGAAGCGGCCTTTACGTCATCGGCTTCGTTCGGCTTCCCATTTTTGTTCTGTTCTATGTAGCCGGATTCCTCTTTTGCCTGCCGTATCGCTTCGCCGTAAAGCTGTTCATACTTTGCAACCTTGCCGTCTTTGAGCCAGTCGAAACCGCTGTTTAATATATCTTTAAGCATTTTTCCATAGGCGGCCTTATCGCGCCGTGTTGGAAAGAAGCCTTTTACTATATCCAATATTTCATTGGCCGCCTGAATACGGGACCACAACGCTTCGTGACTGTCGCCGCTTTCAAAACCTGACACCAGGCTGAACGGGCTGCCACTGTCCCGTTTGCAGTCTTTAAGCCCGCCGCGGTTTGTTAATATGTTAAGGCAGCCCAGTTTCGCGTTTTCCTGCGGAACAAGTTCCGCCGGTGCGTCTACAGAAGGCACTATTCCCAGCTCAGCCCCCGCCCGCATCTGTTTTGCAAGCACAGCATCTACATGGTCAGTATAACTCAGCTGTCCGGGGTAGCGCGTCTCGTACCCCTTGAGCTGGCCTTCCACCCATAAACCGAGATCATCGCCTGCTGCACCCTGTATTACCAGCTGTATCCTCCCGCCTGTTACCGGGTCGCGGTAATCGAGTAAATGCTCTATAAGCGGTTTGCCGTACAGGGGAGCGAACAGCACATCGTAGCCTTTCTGCTTGACCATCCTGCCTATCATGCTGATTACAATGTTGTTCGAGTTGACCTCAAACTTAAGCTTCTTCTGCAGCGCAGCTTTGTTGGCATCTTTCCAAGCTATAGGGTCATCGCCTATTTCCGAGGTGAATCCATCAACCTTAAGAGCATCGAGGCTTTTTGCTTCGTGCTGGTTTTCTATGATGCCGTTGTATATGGATTTTACTTTATAAGAAAGCCGGCGCAGCAGGCCGTCAAACCCGAAACCGCGCGCCGGTGTCATGGCTTCTTCGCGGTGCCCGTCACTTACAAAAACAACCCGGTCAGAATCAATGAACCCGCCTTTCATCAGTGCGTGGCGGCCTTCAAAAGGCTGAGAATTGAACTCAAGCCCATTTTCTATATCGTCCCTAAGCTCGTTCCTTAAGCCAGTGAGCTTGAAAAGTTCAACAACTATCTTTCCGTAACCAGGGTAATAGCTGTTCATCCAGAGATCGTTCTCGGTCCGGTGGATGCCAAGTACACCGTGTTTGAACAGGTATTCAATGAACGGATCGTAATCGAGTTCCATCTTGCCCATATAAGCGCCCGGATATTCAAGGTTATGGGTTGTAAATACCGCGGCCGGCCTGAAGCCAAGCGGCCATTTTTTGTTCCTATACTTTTCCTTGATATAAACGGGGCCCAGCGCTGTCTGCCAGTCGTTAAAATGGAAACATTCGAATTGGACGCCAAGCTTGTCCTGTATGATAAGCGCTGCCTGCGAGAGCAGGATCGTTTCTAGGTATCCGCCGAGCGACTCAGGGTGCGGGTTTGAATATAATTCGTTAAAGAAGTGGCCTGACTCGTCATATAGAGACAGGGTTGGCACGCCGCCGTCATCGGAATGAATAACCTTCAGCGGTATACTGCCGTTGCCCACCGGAACTGAAATATCAAAAAGCACGGTTGAATCTGTTTTGCGGAGGAATGTTTTCAGGTCGCCGTAAACTGAACGTATCCTGTTCGAGAACAACGGTGTGACCACAAACGACGCTATGCCTCCCTGTGACTGCACTTTGGGCAGTTCTTTCATATATAAGCCCTGGCCGCCGCCCTTGGCGCCTGAAAGCCCGAACATTTTAGATTCAATGGCCACAAAACAGTTGCCGAATTTCCCATTCTTCCGCGCGGTTTCAAGGCGCTGAACAATGTTCCTTTTTATTTTGGCTATGCGGTTGGCATGCCAAATATTATCTGCGATAAGGCCGGCCGAAACTTCAGATTCCGGAGCAAAACCGCTAAGCGCGCAGCCGGCGGCAGAAATGGCTTCCCTTAAACTGTCAGTCAAGCTAAAACGCGTTTCGTATAACGCCGGCCCGAGGGCTTTGTACGCGGCGTCTATCGCGGCGTCCTCATCTGTATAGTGTATATTGCCATCCTGAGCCTGCTCATGCACGAATGTAATGTAATCTTCAGGCGCCTTTTCAGTGTGCTCGGCAAGATATTTATTCTGGTTCTGAACGTATTTTAACGCGGCGGCCTGTTCGGCCTCAGTCTTATATACGCCCCAGAAACCTTCCGAAACCTGGTATTCATTTTTTACGTCGTCATAAGCGGCAAATCCGTAGTCACCGCCGCCGAGAGGCATGCTCATGCCAAATGCGCCGCCTTTATATGTCGCCACATTCAGGCCTGTCAGCCTGGAGAGGGCTTCTTCGTTCTGTTTGTACTTCTGCCTCTCATCAGTGTTTAATTCTTTTTTATCTGGCGAAACAACTTTCTTAACCGCATTAACAACCTCATGCATCAGCTGAAGCGGTTTTTCTATCCCGGAAAGTTCAAGCAGCTGCCTTATGGAAGTTTTAATTGATATACCGATGAGGCCGCGGATATCATCCAACGGCGGTTTTCCGCTGCCGTTTTGCTCTGCGGCAACGCTAGCGCGCAAAAGAGCGGCGCCGTCATCGTCAAGCGAAAAGCGGGCGGTATAGTCCGCGATGATTGCTTCCATCAGCCTCGCGAAATTCGCAGGCTTCAGCGCGTGAATAGAAATATCTTTTCCTGATTTCGTATCGCGGTAGGCGGTTAGATTATCCGGGTTTGAATTAAGTTGTTTAAGTAAAGCTTGTGTGTTTTCGAGGCTGGTATCAAGGTCTTTTACAACTCTCTTTCTTTCAATGACATCTTCTATGGATTTAAATGAAAGCAGTTTGATATAGGTTGACGCGGCATCAAAAGCCGGGTTGGCGATTTTTTCAGAAGCTTTTTTAGGGCCTTTTATTTTAAGAGGAATGTTAACAGCCTGATAGAACTTAGCCCGCCAGAGCGCGCGATTCTTTTCGGCGTTGATATTACCACTGCCAAACACGCGGGGATATTTGCTAACGAAAGACGCGAATATTTCCTCAAAAAGGGCGGCCCGGTCTACAGGCACGGCCGATTGGAGTTCTTTAGCTACAAGCGCATCCCGATAGCTGGCAACAAGCTCGTCAAGCTGGTTCGCGTTGTTCGGGAACGATATGAGATACTGAAACTTATCATAAATTCCATTTATTTCTTTTTCGGTTTTTTTGCCGGCTTCGGCAATCAGGCCGTTGTCCCCGAAAAGAACCCCGTATATATCGCGGTAGTCCGGCTCGCCTTTTATCCAAGGATAATTCGCAATGTCTTTAAGCGCGTCAAGCGCGTTGGCCCGTTCTATTTCAGCGGCCCGGGCGTAATGCTGTTGTATATTTTATTATAGCTGCTGCGCGCGTATTCAGCTTTGTCTTTTACATATTTATCCCGTTCTCTGATCCTGTCTCGAAACGCCTTTATCCGCCCTTCCTGCAGTTTCGCGATAATAACGCGCGCTGTCTGTTCTCTCTGCTGAGCGTTCTGCCGGGCGCCTTCTATGTGCGAGAGCGCTGTTGGCGCGTGCTCCGTTGTGGAAAGAATTTCGAGCGCCGTAATAAGCATTCTGCGCGCGGATACTTTTGATGTGTCCAGCGGGTGCTGAACACCACCCGCGATAAGCGACTGTATCCGCGCTCGGATAACCGCTTTATCCTCATCGTTAAGCTTTGTTGCGCCGCCGGCTGTAAGCCGTTCACGGATCAGGGCCGCGATCTCGCCCAACTCATCAGCTTGCGAGCGCATACGCCTCACTTCGGCGATCTCACTGTCTATAATATGGTCCAGCATCCAGCCGGCTTCCCATACAGTCTCACTCTTGTTATATGAACGGGCGCGCACCGGCCTGTCCGTGCCCGGAAGGTTCATATATCGAGTCTGCTGAGTTTCTATCATGCCGTTCTTTTTGATTAAAGGCGGAATCTTAAGCGTCTTAAGCAGGGCAAGGCGTTCCTGTTCGATGTCCGAAAGAATGCCGTAGATGTTTGTAAATGCGAGGGCAACTAGAATGGTCGTGCCGGCCGGTTCATTGTCGGAGTTTATGGCGTTCACCGCGGCCTGTACTTGTTTGTTTATTGCCTCTACCGCGGAGCCGTAGCGGGAAAAGTTTTTGGGTGCGAATTTGCCGTTTTCACCTATGAATGAAAGGAGTTCCTGCACAACGGCGGCGCGCCCGGCGCGGACGTCCTCCGCGGGCAGGCCCGCGCGCTCCCTCTCCATCCTCTTCGCTAAACGCTCGAATAATTTTCCGTTACAGTTCTCCAGATCATTAAAATAATTCTCCAGCAGTATTTCGTCGCTGGATGGCCTGCTGACCGCGTGCTGCGTCGCAGCGTCCGCTGTTTTTGCGCGAATTTCAGTAATGCAGCCTGCGGTGGAGCCCTGCCGATAAACTCTTTGTGCTCAATACCGAAGTCCCTGTTTATGCTGTTTTTGGAATTGGCAAGATAATCTATATATTCATGGAAAGCGCCGGAATCGCGGTTAAGCAGTTCCACCGCTATTTGTCCATTTTTCTTGTTGAACCACTCTATGAACCTGCCGAGATCCCTGTATAAAGGGTCGGTTTCGTCATTCAATGCCGTCCATTCATCCTTCTCGTGCTCAAATAAGGTTTTAAGAAGGTTTTTTCGCTCCTGCGGCGACTTTTGGATCAAGCAGGCGGCAAGCGGCTCAGCGATAATTAACACGTTTTCATGTTCAGCGCCGCGCTTCTACAGTAGCGAGCGCGTAGGCGTCTTTGCCGTAAATAGAATACGGGGTTTTCCATACTTCGATGCCGGTGATATAAGATTTATTCAGCGCCTGCTTCAGTTCTGTGTCCTGCTCTATTAATGTTGTTATACCGGCAAATTGATCTGTCACGTCTTCCACGGCGATCCCGGCGCGCTCTTCATCGGACAGCCCTTTGCCGGTTAAAAGCGCGAGTATCTTGTCGGAAGCACTGACTGACATACTAAAAAGCAGCGCAAGCAGTTGAACCTGGCCGGCGCTTGCCTGCTTAAGGCCTTGCAGGACTGCCTGTATTCGCGAGGTTTGTTCAATTGTATTTTTGCCAAGGTAAGCGCTTTCTTTCTGTTCCGGTTTACCTGCGGCTGACAAATAATTAAATATTTCTTCGGCGCTGCCCGCAACCTTCAGAAGATCAGGGTCGGACTGGTCGATCAACTGCTTGCCTGGCACGCCATTAAGCATTTTATTCGTCATGATATCTTTAATCGGCTGCCAGAAACCTTTGCCAATCAGGATTATCGGATGTGGGGATATTTTATAGGTGTGTATCACTTCCAGAATATCAAATAAATTACTGAATGTTTTTATCTGTCCGGGCAAAGCGAGAAAGGCGTGCGAGTTCTCAGTTACAAGCACATGATAATTCTGCACTGATGATACCAGCATTACCTGTTTATCGTTCTGGTAGCGCCTTGAATTTTGAGGCGATTGCAATAAGACGCCGCGCACCAGGCGTTCATATCCGGATTTGCCATAAATTTCACGCGCCAGTTCGTAAATCTCAGGCATGGAAACGCATACAGGCTCTTTTCGGCCGGCAAGGCCCTCAAGAGTATCCCGCATAATTTGCATATCGGCGCTATTTGGCGAAGAATGGCCCAATATCGTTACAGCGCTTGGAAATTGTTTCAGCCATGCCATGCCGGCTTCGAGCTCATAGATCGCCTTGGCAATGGCGCTTTCAGTCATCCGCGGGACCTGCCTGTTATTGCGCGCGTAATTGACATATGCCGCGGCATCGGATACATCATCAGTAATATAAGGCATATCAGCTGAATCTACCGCCCATCCCTCACGCTTCCAGGCATCGATTATTGACTTAATGATAGGCTCCCAATAATCCTTGCCCAATAGAACTATGGGCTCGCCAGGCGCCGAACGTCAAACAATTCATCCATTGTGCCGAAACCGCCCGGCATACAAACGGCGCAGATAGTATTATTGTTCAGTATCATTTTGCGCGTGACAAAATGTTTACAGGTTATCGCATTTTCAACAAAGGGATTGAGCTTTTGCTCCCAGCGCACGACAATATTTACCGCGTATGTGTTCTTTCCTCCGGCTCCCTTCATCGGGCCTTCCGACATTGAAGGCCCGCCGCCGGTTATAATCGCATAACCTGCATTGTGCAGTTCTTCACCCAACTCAACGCTTAATTTATAAAGAGGGCTTTCTTTATCAATGCGGACACTGCCGAATACCACCACGCCGTCAGGCCGGGTGCGCAAGGCAACCAGGGCCATCTTCATTTCGGTTATCAGTTCCCTCAACAATATGTCAGGCGGCTGCGAGAAACTGGCATTGGCAGAAACATTGTCAGCGCCAGGCTGCTGCAATCTAACCAATTCTGTTTCGGAAAGGCCCGGGGCGCGGTTAACCTCTTTATCATTTGCCGGGGTGAGCAGATACTGCTGGGCTGAAATTACAACTCTCAATTGGTGCGTTGGGTTTTTAGGAACGAAGTCCGGTAGTTTGGAGATCTGCCTTGTGTCATCTCCCGGCATAACTATCTTGTAGTGAACATTCCTGTTGGCTTTTAGGATACGCATATTGCCATTGGTTATTTTCTCAAGAACGAATGCGCAGGCAATGGATAATCGCCTGTCCTGTTCATCCGGGCTTGTAGGTATAATATTAGCGATGAGCGCCCTTACTATCAAGTTAATGTATTTGCGCGCTTCCGTTACTGATTTTATATTAACTTTAGTGCTGGATAAAATGGGTGGGCTGTTCTTTATTTTTTCAATAACTTTTAATAATTTATCTTCTTGATTGCCGGCATTCCTGACCATATCCATTATGTCTTCAGGAGTTAAATTGGCGCCAGCCGAACCGGCATCGGCATCAGGCCCTGAATTAACTGAACCTATTTCCGCAGAATTCACTGTATTTTCAACAATATCTTCTTCGGTTTTACCTAACCAATTTCTTACGATTTGTGTTATTCTATCCTGGATTTCGTGATTAGAGGCTCCATCCGCAACCTGCTTATCCAACCATATTATGCTCAGGCCCATAGCTTCAACTTCATCGTGAGCTTCGGCAGGGTTTTTTTTATGTTCATTTATCAGCTTATATTCAATATATTCGTGGGCTATGGCCAGGGCAAGCGCGCTTGAAAGCAGGCCCTTTCTGTCCCAAGCTTTGAGAAACTCTTCGTGTATGTAAATGTGGACATTGCCGTCCGTATCTTTAACGAAGGTGACAAACTGATGTTCATCATTCCAATCCTGGCCATTCTCTATAGATCCGCGAAGAATATGTATCTGTTCCGCGGACTCTATCTCTCCATAAAGGCCGAAGTTCTTTATAATAGATTTAATGAGATGAAGATAATCATCGGTTTCGCTGAATCCCAGCGCGCGCAGTAAAAAATCAGCGCTATTATAGCTTATGTCAGGCAGGGTTTCATGCGGTATTGTGAACATCGGGTTAGCATAAACCGCCTCTTCTATCAGCGCAGCCCAGTCAAAACTTCCGAACAGTCAGCGCCGGCCAATGTTAGCTTCCCTCGCGGTGAGGCCAGTTGTTCGCGCGTCATCGCTTTGCGAAGCACAGGGCGTATTGATCGGTTCAGTATGCGTTCTCCCTCAGGCAGTTCCTTAGTGTGTTTAATCAGTAAAGATATATGAATATACAAGTGAGGCGTTCCTTTAGCATCATAAGCGAACGCGGCCAATTCCTTTCCGTTTTCAAGCTGATGGCCCGAGAGTATATGCAGCTGATTATCGCTGGTGAACCCCTGTATGCCTGCTTTTTTAAGGGTGCTTCTGAGTAAAAGTTTCATCCAATCCAAGTTGTTTATCTCAGTATACCCCAAACCTTTTAACATTGCTTCAGCATGTTCAGCGGACAAACTCATAAATCCGGATTCTGGTATGTTAATGCCCTCAAGGCCCTCAGGTGTTTTTGAAACATCTGTCTCCCGCAGTTTACCGGCCAGCTTCTTCCAAACATCAACCCCGAACGGTTCAAGAGTTGAATCTGCGACTGCTTTGAGTGTTTGGAACGCAACATCATTGCCTACAAGAGCCGCTTCCATGAGCACCCCAAGAATGCTCTCCGCGGCGGCAGCACTATTTTTCTGCGCCTCTTTCAGCGCCTTAAGGCAATACGCTACCCGGGCTTCGGCAGGCGCGTCATCCTTGCTGTAGAAACGCGCTACCTGCCCATAGGGGGTTCCTATAAAATCACTCAGCTTGTGAATTACCAGCTCCCAGGCACCTAATTTGCTTTCATACATACCGTTGCCTAGGCAAACTGCCGCGTGCTGGGGTATTTCGCCGTCCGCGAAAACTGCTACAGCCGCGCCCTTTTGCTGGCAAACACTATAGCCAAAACAGCGGTAGAAAACGTCCGCGGCTTCTAGCGTCTCCGCGGGATCTAATACACAATCTGTCCTGCCGATACTCAACGCTATGCAGTTGTATTCCGGCGATTCGGGACCGGCTATAATGAGGTTTCTCCACTTAGGTAAGTTCGCCTCCAAGATAGAATCATGCGCGCGCTGCTCTGATTGTAGGTTTCTTTCGGTATATTCACTCACGAGAATATCAGTATTCAAAAATGCTTCAGCGTTCTGTCCTCTCCATGCCTGCGCATTCGCAAAATATGGAATAAACATGGCCAAAATCGAGATAGGCCGAAGCCATTTCAAAGTTATGCCGCCGTTTGCGCTTTTGCCTGAGCCTTTGGTATTGTTGGCACCGGCCTCCTGCCCTGCCGGATTGATGCTGGTTTCTTTTGAGGCCGGGGCCTCTTCAGAATGCCGCCCTGGGGAATATCCTGCGCATTCCCGCCTAACTTTTTATCATACCTTTCTTTCCCGTACTTCCAACTGGTATCAACGATGCCCAGTTTTTCTTTAAGTCTCTTTAACGTAATAGCTGAACTCAGCGCATTGTAGCTACGCGGGGGGTATCCCCATAGCGAAATTTTTGTTTTAAAGTTCAGTTCGGTCAACCGGCCGGGGTCATTGCCTTCAATATTCAATTCTTTTGCGATCTCAGTAAGCAGTTCCACGGCTCCTTTCGGGTCATCTTTCAGAAATTTTCTCCAGCGTATTTTTTTATAGTCAAACTGCAAGCATTGTTTTACCTTCTGCAGGTCCCATTTAAGGTCAGTAGCGTTATTATCACTGTTCTTCTTTGGCTTCTCTGTCTGGTTTTTATCATTCCGGCGCTTCCAACTGGTATCAACGATGCCCAATTGTTGCTTAAGCTTTTTTAACGTAGAAACAGCCGTCATCAAAGAATAGTAACTCCGCTGGGGATAACCCCATAGCGAAATTAGTTTATTAAAATCTTGCTCCATCAACTGGCCGGGGTCATTGTCTTCAATCTTAGATTCTTTCGCGATCTCAGAAAGCAGTTTCACGGCTCCTTCCGGGTCATCCTTAATGAATTTTCTCCAGGGTATTTTTTTATTGGCATATTGCAGATACTGTTTAACCTGCCGCAGGTCCCATTTGGTCGGGGTGTATCTATACCCAGATGATCTATTTTGGGGAATTTCGGCCAGGCTTTTATCTGTTGTGGCGGCCCTTTCGGTAAGCGCCGGGGGATTCCCTATCGCGGGATTAATATCAGGCTTGCTCTGGGCATTGGCGTCATGTTCTATTAACTTAACTACTCCGGTTGCGGAAAGATTATCTATAACTTCCAGAAGATCCGGGCGCTTGGCAAGGATTTCCTGGTCAAGTTTTTGAAGGTCTAATTCGCTTTCCGGGGACTCGTTGAACAGGCCGGCCTCGTGCATCAGTTCGTGGGACACACCCAGCACATCCAGTTCTTCCGACGCGTTCTCGTTTACATACATGTATCCGTCATTTAAGCAGTTGCCGTACAGGTTGGGGGTTTTGGCAAGCGTATCTATTATAAGGTAGGGTTTGTTTTTAAGGCCTGTTTCAAGACGCTTGGCATAGTCCGGGCCGCGGATGGATATACTCTCATTAATAAAGCCCTGCATTGTTTTACCTTGATTTTCCAAACGTTTCCGGAAAGTTTCCGTAAAATGCACAGGCACCTTGCTGCCGCCAATGTCAACGATCTTCTTAATAAAATTTACAGGCGTTTGCCTGCTGCCTGCCAGCGCCTTAAGCCTTGCTGTCCTGGCATTATCACTGGGAGCGAAAAATCCCCCAAGCATCTCGGCCCAGAAACCGGCGTGGGGTTTGTTTTTAGATTTTACTTCACTTTTTATTTTATAATTCACCAACTTTAATGCTTCACTAAATGATTTCCCGGCGGCAAGATACGTGCCGACAATATATGCTTTGTCTAGATCCTTCAGGATATCAACGGCAATTATTGCCAGCAATGTACCATGCTTGCGGCCATATGATGGTTCGCCGTTAAATTCGAAAAACCAGCGCCATGCTTTGCTTTTTGGCGTATCTATACCCGATATATATCCCTGAACATTTTCTAATGGTACGTTGCGGACAATTTCCATGGCTTTAAAATATGACATAGCCGGCACTGAACCCAATTCCATTAATCTTATTGTGTGCATATAGCTGGCAACATAAGCTGTTTTTCCTAACGCTCGCATACTAAGATGGGTAAGTTCATGAGTCAATGCCATGCGCCTCATATTTTCATTATATTTCTCAAATATGCTTATCTTATTTACTAACGGGAACATTATGCCTTTGACATTTATCATACTGATAAGCGAAATTATAGACGCAAATGCCAAAGCGCTGATGCCTGCCGTTATTAAACTGTGCTGGAATAAAAATACAGGAATGAAAACGATAAGAATTCCATACTCAGCAAAAAGCCTTGCCGCAGTATAACCGAATTTGAGCATATAGGCTTTCGGGCCTGAAACAATGGCTTTTATTAAGCTTTCATTTGAGTAATTAAATAATCCATTGCCGCCCTTTGTTTTATCAATAAAGTGCGCAATTTCATCTTTATCAATTTCATTCAATTTTTGTTTATCTATTTTTTGTTTTTGAACCGGCTCGATATTGGTTTCAAGCTTGACTTGCTGTTCCTGAATAGGCTGCCATACTTTACTCACCAGTTTATCTAAAAACCCGGACGGCTGAACTTGTGCGGCTTCACGTTTTATCATTACCTGAACAGGAAATTCTTTATATGAAAAGTAAATACCATTATCTTCATAGCCGCGTATTTTTCTTATCAATGGATCAAATAAGCCCAGTTCGTTCAATACTTTGTAAGGCTTCCAATTGTATTCATTGTCCTTGTCGCTGCAAACGATAATGCCGTTCGCGGCAAGGTTTTCGGTGATCATATCCAGATAGCGCGAAGATAGTTTATTTTTGTCGGAAATAACTTCATTAAAATAAAAAGCCTTAAAGATAGTGCAAGTGACCGGCCCGTTTTCCTTTAAGTCTTTTTCCAGGCGGTTAAAATTATTTTCATCCTCAGGGCTCATTTTCTGGCCTTCATACGGCAGAGTAAAATTGTGATAGATAATGGTTTTTTCACTGCCGTTTAAGGGGAATTTGATAACGAACCGGTTAATGTTGCCATGAACGCAGGCATCCATAAGACCCTTGCGGTCGTCCGCTTTCCATATTTGCGGTGCTGAAGCGGATCCGGGTGCGTTCATTTCGGCAGTAAGGGTTATTTTACCGCGGTCAACCCCATAAACCCTTTCCAGCTCGCAGCAGATAAAGTCAAACGCCCCCATTTTGTGGCGCGTGTTAAATTTTGTTCTTGACCATCCGATCCTTCTAAGATAATTTAGGTAAGCGGCGTAATCCTCATCATCAAGGTTACTGTCAGGATATATAAAAGGAAGCTTATCAGCGAAAATGAATGTGTCGGCATTGGTCATTTCGAGCGCCGTTGAAATATCCCCGCGGGAGAGAGGGTAAAAAACTGTTTGTTTTACGCCTGTAGGTAACATGCTTCTGAACAAATTTAAAAATTCCCTTCTTTGTTTGCCTTGTTGCCGCAATAATTCAGTTTTTCCGGTAGTTTCGCCGAAGAGGTCAAAGAGGTTTTTCTGAGGAATATTTATGCCCGGCTTAACATTCCCCGTTTCTTCCCTATTAAGTTTATCTGTGTCCGGATTATTGCCGCTGTTTTCCCGCGTGGCAGCAGGAATAGAAATATTTTCGATATTGTATGCGACCACCGTCATCGGGTCACCGTTAAAGTATTTCCCGCCTGTATTTTTCTCAATGACCGGATACTGCTTTTCAAGCGAGCGGTAAAATGCCGCTTCTTCACGGTTATCGCGATAGTCAACCGACACCTGCCGTAAACCGCGCGCTTGAGCCTCTTTTACAAATTCGCTGAACATTTGTTTGCCAACGTTTGACTTTTGATATTTACGGTCAACCGCAATGAAATTAATATTACCTTTTTCACGCGCGACCAGATAACCGATAACTTCATTAGATTCGTTGAACGCTAGAAGGCTTATACTTTTTCCATCCTGCATAAGATGTTCTGCCGCGCCGGCAAACTGTGTCCAGTCAACAACTTCGTTCGTGTTGGACGCGTTGATTTTTCGTATTCCATCCATAATAGCTTCATGCGTGACACCAGCGGCCACAGCCTCGCTGTATATACGCATAAGCGTCTTAACACCTTTGGCATCAAAGTGCAGAGTTAGATCATTATTTATTCCTTGTTCAACTGCTTTATTTAAAAATCCAAACGGCTGAATTTGTGCAGTATTTGACTTTGACTTCATTATTACCTGAGTCGGCAATTCGTTATATGAAAAATAAATACCGTTTCGCTCATAACTGCGAATCTTTCTTATCAGCGGGTTAAGAAATCCCAGCTTACTCAATGCTTTGTTTTTATAAGGCTTCCAATTGTACTCATAATCATTATCACTACAAACAATGATGCCATTTGCGTCAGGCTTCTGGCTATCATATCAAGATAACGCGAAGACATTCGGTTCTTATCGCCTTTACCATCATTGAAATAAAAAGCTTTAAAAATAGCGCAATTAACCGGCCCGTTTTCCTTTAAATCTTTTTCCAGGTGGTGTAAAATTATCTTCATCCTCAGGGCTCATTGTTTGGCCTTCATAAGGCAGGGTTACATTGTGATAGATAATGGTTTTTTCACTGCCGTTCAAAGGGAATTTGATAACGAACCGGTTACTGTTGATATTCCCATAGGCGTCCATAAGGCCATTGCGGTCGTCCGCACTCCATTCATGTAATGTCGGAACGGAACCCGGCGCGTGTATTTCGGCAGTAACAGTTATTCTGCTGCGGTCAACCCCATAAACCCTTTCCAGCTCGCAACAGATAAAGTCAAATGCGCCCATTTGATTGCGCGTATTAAATTTCGTTTCAGACCAACCGGATTTTCTAATATAATTCAAATAAGCGGCGTAATCCTCATTATCTGGGTTACTGCCCGTATATATAAAAGGAAGCTTATCAGCGAAAATGAATGTGTCGGCATTGGTCATTTCGAGCGCCGTTGAAATATCCCCGCGGGAGAGAGGGTAGAAAACTGTTTGTTTTACACCTGCAGGGAACATGCTTCTGAATAAATTCAAAAATTCCCTTCTTTGTTTGCCTTGCTGCCGCAATATTTCCGTTTTCCCGGTAGTTTCGCCATAAAGGTCAAAAAAGCCTTTTTCAGGAATATCAATATTTGAAGGCTTGGAATTATCAATATTTTCATTGCTTGTTTCTTGGGAAACAAATGGAATAGCAATGATGAACCTGGCGCCGGTACCGTTTGTTTTGTTTTCAGCCGCTATTGTGCCGTTCATTTTCTTAACGAACGCGGCGATTATATGAGTACCTTCGCCGGAATCGGTAGTAGTTACCCTCTCCTTGAATATCTTACCCAGAAATTCTTGGGGAATGCCGGGGCCGTTGTCATCGTATTCTATTACTGCGCTGTTATTTTTAAAACTGAGCTTGACGTTCAGTATTCTGCCGTTAGCCAGGTAGTCTCCCGGCTGATCAGTCTTAAAGGCCGTAATTGAATTCCTTATAAGATTGTCAATGATACGGTCAATGATGAGTTGATTACTTTTAACAGGCAGGCTCGAAATACTGCCCATTGAAATATTGATAGATACATTATCCTTTTCATATTCACCGCGCTTTTCATCAACTATCATGGGCAGGGCCTGGGCCAGGTCTAAATCCCGCATTTCAATAGTATCGATAGAATTCGAGAGTGTCATGATAACGGTATCAAGCAGTTCCAGGCACTGGGTTCGGACCTTACCGGCCTCGACAGAGTGCACGTCTTTTCTGAGCGTTATCATCTTTTCAAGCAAATGCCGGGTAGCTTCAGCGTACTGTTTTTGCGTTATTCTTCCTGGATTTTTCTTGAAATTATTATATGCGGCTTCGTATCCAGCAAGAACCTGGTCTTTAAATATATAATCCCCAATCCTGTCTACATTGAAGTCAATGCCAAGAGTTTTGAGCCAGTCGCCCAATGGGGTGAACTTATTAATAATATCATGCTTCTGAAAACTGGCCTCGTTCAGTTGTTTTTGTAGTCTTTCGGCTTCCGCGTTGACTATGTGATTTATTGTTATATTTTCAGCAAGTTCAATACCGGGGATTATTTGGGAAAGGATTTCAGATATCTGCGGGGTTTTGTGGAATTGCCAGTCTTTTAACGCGGAATTAAGCAGGCTTTCGGCTCTGTTCAGAACCGCCAGCTCTTCGTTTATCGCGGTGTCTGAACGCGTTATAAATTGATTTTGTATCTCAGCTTCCACAAGCCGCACATATTTGTCATCTGCCTTGGCAGAATAAAGATAAGGCCTTGAAATGGATGACAGTACCGAGGCCGGATGAACACCGTTCTTTTCAAGAAAATCTTTTATCTTGTTTATATCGGCTTGAACCTGTTCTATTGAATGATGGTACGAACCAGCAAACGACTGCCCCGGCTTATCGTGCCCCAACGAAAAATAATCAAAACAGAAACTGATCACAATTGGCACATCGGCGTTCTGCGCCTTTTTTATCAGTTTGGCTATTAATTCGCTCTGGTCATCCCAATTTCGCGGGCAGGTTATGACGTTCTGGGCAACCAGCGTTTGCTTTGCTACGTTTATCCAAAATAGCGCGGGCACGGCCCCGTTGAAATCCCTGTGAGCGTCAAAATTAATGACTAAAGGCGGCTTATTTTGTTTTGTTATTTCTTTCAGGTAGGGAAGTATGTCATTATGATTTTCAAAAAATACTATATTCTTATTTGCTTTTTCTACTTCATATTTCAGATAATCATGGTAATCCTCAAATGTCTTTCCCGGGTTAGATTTCAACCAGTCATACTCGTTCTTCTCATGCTGGAGCACCGCGCCGCGCTCGGCATCTGTTTGGAAATGTTCCCAGAAGCCTTCGCTCACCATATATTCATCACTTGTTGGGTTATAGCTCGCGAAGCCAAACGCCTTACCGCCTATCAGCATACTGCCCGCCGGGCCGTTTGATTTGTAGGTGACCACCTTCTTGCCTGTCTGGGCATTCAGGGCTTGCTCAAGATCCCCAAAACCCGCGGCTTTTTCAAGCTGTTTTGGGCTTAAAACCAATGCCTGCTCAATAAAAGAAACTTCACTATTTTTTCCTGCAGAATGATTTATCATTACATCTGTCTTTGATTTATATTCGGTGTATATTTCATTGGCAAATTTCTCACTAAGTTTGATAGTTATTGCCGAATTGTCAGAATTTAAAAGCATTTCTTTGCCGAATGCACTGTAAGTACCGAATACGAAATATATATTTTTTATTTTATCTCTATTATTTGCACGCAATAACCATAATATCTCATTACTGGTTCTTTCTTTTTTGTAATGATTTATTGAACTAGGGACAAATACCACACAACTCTCATTCTGCCCTTTCATTTCATCCATTAGAAAACTCATCTGATTTTCTATCCATTTATCAGGCCCGATTTTATTAAGGCTGCGTGTCTTCCAGAATGCTTTGGTTAAAAATCTGTAATGCTTCATCCCGCACGCAAGACATAAGGCATCATAATAGACACTTGCTAAACCCAGCGCATACCCTTTAGCGCCATCTTGCTCTATGCCTTCGACATAATTAAGTGCAAATGCATCATCTGTTATTTCCCTTAAAGGCCCTATGCCTTTAATCTGTCCCTGGCTAACTTTTTCCAAAAATTCATTGATTGTGCATACACCTGCTGAATGTTGTTTTAATTCTTCCAGCGATATAACATCAGTTAATTCGCTTTTTTCAAATTCTTCATTAAGGTCAACTACACTAAGCAAAAGCTTGGTACTAAATTTATTAAAACCATCTGTTTTTGCATTCTGTTTCGTGCTTGATACCATAGCCTGTTCAACAGCAACCGCCAGCTCCTGCAGCTCCTGCGCCTGAGTGATGCCCGCGGCTAAAAGCGCCTCATCAATGCATGCCTGAATATTGACCCCCAAAGCAAGTGTCTGTTCACCGGCGCTCAAGGGGCTGTCTTTTACCAGCGCGCTGATCGTTTCTTTGTCATAGTTATTTTCCCACAGGCCGCTGCCAAGTTTATCATAAAGCTTACTGCATATCTTATCGCGTTCCAGCCATGAAAATGAAGATGTAGCAGAATTTATAACCTTAGTATTATTCGCGATATTTTTAATATAGTTAAGGTTTTTGGGCGCGTCAATGCCTTTGCGCGCGTTTAACCATGCCTCTACCTTTTTTGTCTGCATATCGGTATTCATCCTGCCGCCGACAAACGGCCTGCCTGAAACATCACAAAGCCATACCGCCAGCAAAATAGGTATTTCCTTGTCTGAAAATTCCCCGAAAGTTTTTATTATGTCTTCATAATCGTTCGGCATGCCCAGGTACGCGTGGTATTTTATTAATTTCGTTATCAGATCCAGCTTGTCTTTGGGATATTTGCCGGCAAGAATACCCGCGGCTTCAATGGCAGACGCTTCTTCATGGTTTTCCCCGTTTTTAAGGAGAGGTTTTGCTATGTCATGGAGCAGCATCACAATGCGCAATAAACTCGCGGCCTCTTTTTTGTCTTCCGGCTTTATCATGCCACTGTTTATAAGCGATTCCAGCACAGGCTCTATATTGGTTAAAGTAATTCGTGTATGGCCGTATATTGTAACTGAGGGGTTATTTCTTTGATGAGAACTTTTCAGCCTTCTTACGATCTCATTCCACTGAGGGATAAACCCGGATATCCGGCTGTTTTCTCCCTTGTCATATTCTTTAAGAAGCATACTTGTGTCTTCAAACAGTTTATCAGTGGCATTAGCGCCTCCGGAAATTGCCGGAGTTTTAACCGCGGTAAGTTTTATGCTTTTTGTATCCATAATGTCTTTGCCGGATTTAGCGCTTTTTGAACCGACTATGCTTTTAAAGTAATATAATTCCTCTGCACGCTGGCCCGGGGAAGTAATATAAAACTCGGTAAAGCCGGCGTGGCGCATAAGGCGGCCTATCTGTGTTTGGGCGAGTATGTTGGATACCGATATATATTTCGAAGGGTTACGGCCCTCTTCATCCTTTGTCGCGACAACTGTAAGGTCTCGGGCGGCATCCGGCTCCTTATGAGTGACATTATTGTCAACTAATATTTCCGGTATATACATCAGCTTGCCGTCTTTTATGTAACATGACTCGGCTATAAATTCCAGAGTTGCCGTATTATTAACAGATATCGGTGAAGTAACCGTGCCTTCGGGCAGGCACTGAGAGAGATGGTCAAAAATCTGCGGGACGAGCCTCTGTCCTGCAAGGTTCACCATGCTTGAATTTTCCGGATGGTTCCCGGAATTAAAATCAACCAACCCTAAAAGCGCGTCGAAGTCGAACATGCCGTCTTTCACGCTCAGCAAGACAGCAAGGTTAGATATCGCGCCGTCGCTATCTCTCCTAAACCTTACTTTGATGGCATTTGGGTTCACTTTGCTTTTTTGCAGGAGAAGGGTGTATCCGGCCCCATCGGTGGCAGAGGTAATTTCCTTGCCGTTCAGTACGTTGAATATGGTGTCAAGCGTCGATATCCCATTATTTTCCGTGCCGCTTATGCCTGCGACAGGCACAATATACTCTCTAAGCAAGTCAACCGCCAGAAGGGCTTTAAGCCAAACTGAACGGCCAACTTCATTATTTAGGTCGATATTCCTTCTTTCGCGTTCGGCTATTATGCGCTGGGCAAAGTCCGGGAGCCTGCTTAATATCTCTTTTTCGATTCCGTCTATTTTTTCAAGAGGCTTTAGCGAAGGGTCATTTTCTAGCTCGTATATCAAGCCGTTTCCAAACAACAGGTAATGTTCTGACGCGATTTTTAATATTTTCTCGAAAATATGATAGGCATCGCCTTTGATCACCTCATATTCCAGTTCATTCACGTTTACCAGCTCTTCCGTAGCCTCGGTAACCGCATTAGACACAGTGCTGACGAGTTTTATCCCCTTAGCTTCTATCACGCCATTGTTTTCTTCCAGTTTTACCTGAGCTCCGTTATCGAATGTAATGACCCCGCTATTGGCATCGAAAGCAGCCTTTGCTCCGGTATTGTGTTCTATTTCTTCAACTATTGTTACCCTGTCGGCTGGCCCGGCCTGTTTGATCGCCCTGTTTGCGGCCCTTATGGCGAGCTCGAACATCTCGCGTGATGACATATTGGAAGCGAGCTCCAGTGCCAGAGAATTGTTGAGTATCGCCCCCATGAACTGGCCGGTTTTAAGCTTTTCTATAGCTGCCGCCTGGTCTTTGACAAGTTTTGAATAGGTCTCTGTGGAAAGCCTTGTATCCTGGGTAACGTTCGGTGTTATGGTAACGTACGATATTTTCTTTTCTCTGAGCAAACCTTTGATGCCTTCGGTATGGAAACCGCCGGTAACTATTACAACGATTTCAGAGTTTTTTAATAACTCTGGGATAGTTGTGCGCAAGGTTGAAGGTTCGGGGTTCGGGGTTTTTACGTCTTTACTTTGAACTGAATTATTCAGCTCAGCTATGTTATCTATGAAATAACCATTCCTGAGGCAGTTCGCGTGGTAGAAATCGTTAAGGAGCTTGAAATCGTCGTTGAGGTTCGAGATCCTGTTCTTGAACGTGTACTTGCCCCAGGTCGACTTGAACTTATCGAACCTCTGAATGAAATATTCATAATCGTCGGCAGAAAGCTTGTTGAACAGGAAATCCTGGAAGTAAGAATAGAAATCCGCTAGAAAAGACACATCGAGTTCGCTTGTGTTGCGCGACAGTCCCACCCTTATCTCTTCAACCAGCCGTTTGTCTTCATCGATAAGTTTTATGGGGTTTATGTCCTGGCTCTTCTCGGTGTAATCGAACAGTTTTTTCAGTTCCGGGAATTTGGCGTCAAGGTTAATATTGTTATCTTTTGTGAGCCTGGCGAGATAGATATATAGCTCATCCATTTTCTTGAAATTATCAGTCTTTTCAATAAGAGAATTATAAGTGTTGTAGGGCAGGTTTGACCTGAGGAACTGCATGTACTGCTGCATCTGCCGGGTGAGGTCCCTGTAATTCATCTGTTTGGCTATGCGGTTGAGCTCAATGAATGTGCTGATGTTCGGGTAGTTATCCATGCTGACAGGCAGGATGTTATTGTACTTATCGGGGTTTTCATTGATCTTTTTAACATACCAGGCAAGCATCTTATAATACTTGTCTGCAGGTATCTCGCTGGAGCGGTGTTTTTCAAGGAGCTCGTTGAAACTCAGGTTCTTTGCGCCAAGGTACTTTGCTTTCATGAACTCAAGGTCTTTATTGAGCTCCTTTATTTTCGCGTTATAGATATCTTTCTTTGCGAGTATTTTGCCCAGCCTTACTAAATTCGCCTTATGGACAGATTCGTCTTCTAGGCCCTTGAGCAGGTCAGGCCTGCTGGAAATTACAGAATAATATTCGCTGCCGGTCAGTCTTCCCTGGTCAACAAGGTTTTCCAGTATCTGTTTTTTGAGGTCTCGGTTGCCTATACCGCACAACCAGGAAGTATTTATGCTGCCGTAGCCGCCTTCCACGTAGACGTTCTTAAGTTTGTATTTCTCATCAAGAGAGGAGAGTATCTTCGATATATTCTTCTGCACTTCGGGGTGGCAGTGCAGATCCTGGATATTTACGACAAGCTTGTTCGTCCCGCCCGTTTCCGGGTGCCAGGCATCGGTTATCCTTCCGTAGCTCTGTGGAATGATAAAATCTTCAAAGGTCTGCCTGCGTTCTTTATCTGTGTCATTGAGCGCCTTGAAATCCACTGCGGCCTGGAGCGCCTGGCTTCCCACCGAGGTAAAAACAAAGCACCCAAGTGTGACAACTGCCACACACTTTTTAATCCTCGCGGGAGTCACGCGAAATAGTTCTTTACCAGCGGAAAAAATGGCACCCGCAAGTGAAGAAGCTGATTTAGAGATTAAGTTAAACTGTGCTTTCATAATTTTGAACCGTTTAGATACAATAAAAAAACCCGGTCCGTGAGTTTGGATCGGGCTTTTAGGCAGAGATATCCCTTATCTCCCATGGCAAATTACTTTTAGATAATGACATGAGACAGGCCAGCAGAAAAATATACTTGAACCCCAGCCAGTAGAATATAAGGCTAAGCCATAACGTTCCCGTACTTCGGATGAGGTCAATTTGAACACTAATAGCGGCCTTTGCGGGGCCATCTGTCTTCAGGTTGGGTTTCATCTCGTTTAGAGGGCTGGAAAAGAAGAAATTACAGTCCTTTTTACTGTTCTGGTCCTTGCTGCTGTTCTTCTGGCCTTTATCGCCTCGGTCACTACTGGCCTTGTTGAACCCCGGAGCGAGAGGCGCTTCCTGCTGTATGAGATTGTTCGTTATAGTAAACGGCAATCTCACAAGAGAAGCCAGCTGGAAAACCGCGGTTTGGATTACAGGCGCGCTTGTATCTACCGGCATCTCAAAACTGCCAGCGAAAACGGAATTGTTGACAATCAGGCATGCGGCGATGATAAAAGTTATTTTTTTGTTTGCCATGGTGTATTTAATTATTCACGATTTTACCAAGTATTGCAATACTTTTTTCATTTTTAGAAAAAGAAAAATATCCGGCATCGCTGCCTGCCGAAATTGCGCGGCTCCTCCCGCATTATTATATTAGATTCTGCATGTGAAAAACTGTTGAAATTGGCCTGAAATATTACAAAAACGTTGGCGTTTGGCCTGTTGTTTCAATCCGGTCCCAGCACGTCCATGACTTTTGACAGCACCCGGCTGGCCGAAAATGGTTTTGTAATATAACCCGAAGCGCCCAAAGAAAGCGCCTGCTCTACGTCTTTCATAAGTGAATGTTCGGTGCACATTATGATGGATATCTTACCTGTCTTAGGAGAAGATTTTAGAGCCTCGATAAGCTGCCAACCGTTCATTACGGGCATATTGACATCTAGGATTACCAGCTCGGGCCCAAAGGTTTTTGCTTTGCTAAGCCCTTCCACCCCGTTATAGGCTGCCTCAACGATATAATCGTAGCCTGCAAGAACATGGACCAGAAGCTCAGATACTGCTCTGTCATCTTCGATAACGAGGATCTTTTTTTCTTCATTGTTTGTCAATTGTAGCTTTTTTTAAGAGCGTTTGGCAAACTTTTACATACATCTAGCGATAAGTAGGAAGAGATAAGTTAAATTTCAAAGACCTTGATTTTTCTTACCGCTTAACACTTACCCCTATCACTGATGTATGTGTTGAAATACCTATTGTAATTTGTTAGTATTATGCCTGTCTCACCACTAACCAATAGGCTGAAACATGAATTTATCCGATATTCTCATCTTCTCGTCGTTCGCCGGCATGTCCGCCCTTATCGGGACGGCTATAGTATTTTATTTTGCGCACTGGGCGCATGAAAATTCGATCTTTCTTATCAGCTTCGGCGCGGGAGTTATGCTTGCGATCGCTTTCCTCGACCTCATACCTGAAGCAGCATCCGCTTACCACAACTCATGGCTGATGGTGTTCGGCGGGTTCCTTATTTTTTATATTTTGCAGAACATAATAATGGTACACCCCTGCCACGACGAAGAGTGCAAAACGCACCTCGGAGTCCTTTCAACGGTCGGGTTCTCTATCCACTCACTGCTTGACGGCGTAATAGTAAGTGTTGGCTTCACGGGAGGCATGGCATTGGGCGCTTTAACTTCCGTTGCAATAATACTTCACAAACTGCCGGACGGAATAACTATAACCGGCATACTCACACACGCCGGAACGCCGCGCAGGAAAATACTTATTTTCTCCGTAATTATCGCCTTGCTTACGCCCATTGGCGCTATCGCTTCGTACTTATTTCTGCGCAACCTGCCGCACGAGGCTTTTGGGATACTTATAGCCCTGACAGCTGGCTCGTTCTTATACCTGGCCGCGTCAAACCTGCTACCGGAATCGCACAAGATCAGGCACAACGGGAACGCCGTTTCGTTTTTTGCCGGTGTCATAATAGTAGCACTTATAGGCCGCTTCTTATAAAGTGCGGCACTTCCTCACTAAAGTTCAGTCGGCCGCTATCTGCACATTTGACCGCAAATATGGTAGAATAACAATATGTTTAAAACTATCAGAGAAGACATATCAACTATATTTCACATGGACCCGGCAGCGAGATCGTGGCTCGAGGTAGTGACTTGCTACCCAGGCCTGCACGCACTGTGGTTCCATCGGCTTGCCCATTCTCTTTACAAAGCAAAGTTTTTCCTTTTTGGCCGGCTCGTTTCTCATTTCGCCCGCTTCCTGACCGGCATAGAGATACACCCCGGAGCGACAATAGGCAGGCGCTTCTTCATCGATCATGGCATGGGTGTTGTGATAGGCGAAACCGCTGAGATAGGCGATGATGTGCTGATATACAAGGGTGTCGTTCTTGGCGGCACGTCACTGAGAAAAAGAAACGCCATCCGACCTTGGGCAACAATGTTGTGGTCGGTTCGAACGCTATAGTTCTTGGAGCGATAACACTGGGAACCAACTCGCGCATCGGCGCGGGCTCGGTAGTTATTCATGATGTACCCGCGGGAGCGACAGCTGTAGGCGTGCCAGCCCGCGTGGGCCTCGGCTTTAGCGCGGCAGAGATAGAACAACTCGAACATGGCAAACTGCCGGACCCGATAGCTGACGCCATACGCTTCGTTATTAAGGAGCAGGAAAAACTCGAAGAACGCCTCAAGAAAGTGGAATCAAAAGAAGGCGTGATCGCCCACATTGATAAATACCTTGACGAAAAGAAAGAAGAAATAAAAAAAGAATTTGAAGACTGGTCGAAAAACCTCAAAAAATAACACCTTCTATCTTCGCTTAAATACTTTCCCCTGACTTTTTTCTTCCTAAAACTACCTTAATCGGTGGTTTTTTCTGTTTTTGATTGTTTTTTTTTGACAATAAAATCAATAGTTATTTAAAATACATTTATACAAATCTTCAGCCGGAATAAACCGAAATTGCAAGGCTGAAAAATAAAAAGGGGGTCATCGTGCGCAAAATGCTATTAGTTTTAGTTGTGCTTTTAACAGCAATATCGCGGTACCTGATGGCCGAGCCTCTCGTACTTGAGCAGGCCGGAAATGTCCAGAAACCGGGGATTCTGGAAATTGGGTTGGGAGATATTTTTTACGGGTATGACCAGAACAAAGCTTACAAACAGCGCCGGCAATACCGTAGCGACGATAACGTACACGGACATGGTTGAATCCATTTTTGCGCGTTACGCTTTCTCACCAGCAATAGAAACTGCCATAATCATTCCTTACAGCTCCATCAGCAGTGAAACTCAGCTTACCGGATCCGACACAACCACCAACGACGCGGGCCTCGCCGATTCAATAATCAGCGGCAAATACAGCGGCATGTGGAGCGGTTGGAATGTTGCCGGCAAACTGTCATTATCCCTTACAACCGGTGCCTCAAGCACCAAGCTCCCCGGTCATTTCAAGCAAGGCACTGACATTATCCCTCTGCTTGCGGCTAGAAAAGACCTCGGGCCGTGCATCCTGAACATCAACCTAGCCTATGACATCAAAGGCTCATTTAATGATGAAAACGGCATTAAGCAGCAGCCCGGCGATGTGCTCACCCTTGGCGTAGGAGCCGAGAAAATGTGGGCGCGCATCAACTGGGGCGCGGAACTTTATTACAACAGCCTGTCCGAGTCTTCGTACGACGGCGTTTCCCAGTCTGGAAGTTCAGGTGACCGAACCGACCTCGTGCTCGACGGCCAGCTACAACACGGGCAATTGGAAGACAAAACTTGGCGTTGACCTTTCGCTTGGCGAAGAGCAATACAGGGTGTTCGATTACAGGATAATCGCTGGAGTAACCTATCTGGTAAACATATAATAAAAGGAGAGTGAAAAAACCATGAAGAAATACTTATATATTTGCATAGCCCTCGCTGCAGCCGTCGCTTTTATCGGCTGCGGAGACAATAAAACCAATCAAAAACTGATCGGAACGTATGTTTATTCCGGGAACCATGGTACGACAACAACTGGCAACGGCAACCCGGGGAATGGGTCAAGTATCTCAAACTCACAGAGCGTTGCGGTTGTCAGTGAAGTCTTCTCAGAATTTTCAACCGCTCTTGCGAAGGCCGGACTGAGTCCGGCTAAATTTGGAGCGATCCAAAAAGCGATACGCCGCAGCTCACCCATACCTTCTACTACTGTAAGCGGCCCAAGCGGCGGACAGGTAGTCGTAAGCGGCTCTTACACTATAATCTCCAGCAGCAACTTTTCTTTTTCGGTCACCGAAGCGATGCAATCTTTTAAATGGACCAGCGGCGGGTCAGTATATACAATGAACGGGACCGTCACCATCACCGGTAATTTTAATACGACCGGCGCAACCCTTTATTCCATGACAATTACCACTTCAGGCCTGACATTTTCAGGCGGCGGTATATCAACTACCATTAGTATGGATGTCACTGTTATGGTAGACTCGAGCGACAACGCGACTGTCTCGGGGACGGTAAACGGTCAGAGCATAAGCGGTGCTTTTTAGCAAGCTTCGTTTCGTCAAAGCATAAAAATATGTTCCCAAGCTTATTTAAAAACACACCTGTGATCCCTATGGAATACAGGTGCGTATTTTTGCTGTTTTGTCCCAAACTCTAAAACGGTAAAATGAGTTTTGACCAACTCTTAGCTCTACATCTCTTGACAAGAATTAAATTCTGTGTTATAATTAGCACTCAGTGTAAAAGAGTGCCAATTAAGAACCCATTTTAGGGGGTAACCACATGAACACAAACAAACTTACCATCAAAGCGCAGGAAGCTCTCAGCGATATGCAAAACGTCGCGACAAACCTCGGCCACCAGGAAATACTTCCCGAACATCTGCTTTTAGCCCTTATTCGGCAGGCCGATGGCGTTGTTAAAACTATTATTGACCGGGTTTCCCCGCTCCAGAGCGGAACGCCGCTTTCTGAAGCTGTGGCAACCGAGCTTACTAACGAGTTAGCTAAAAAACCAAAGGTCAGTGGCGGCTCGGTTTACGTTTCCAACAGCCTCAATAAGGCCTTTTCGATAGCGGAAAAAGAAGCGAAAAAACTCAAAGATGAGTTTACCTCTACTGAACATTTTCTGCTGGCAGTAATTGAAGAGGGTTCATCCTATGCCGCGGCAGTTTTAAAAAAGAACGGCGTAAGCCGGGATGCGGTGCTCAAGGCTCTTGTAGACATCAGAGGCACCCAAACCATAACGAACCAGAACCCAGAAGCAAAATACCAGGCCCTTGAGAAATACTCACGCGACCTGACAAACCTCGCCAAACGCGGCAAACTGGACCCAGTTATAGGTCGTGATGACGAAATACGCCGCACCATACAAGTGCTGGCCAGGCGCACGAAGAACAATCCCGTCCTGATAGGTGAACCGGGCGTGGGTAAAACAGCTATTGTTGAGGGCCTTGCCCAACGCATAGTTTCAGGGGACATACCCGAAACCCTTAAAGATAAGCGGGTTATATCGCTAGATTTGGGTTCGCTTGTGGCAGGCGCGAAATACCGCGGCGAGTTCGAAGACAGGCTGAAAGCCGTGCTCAAAGAGATACAATCAGCGGAAGGCATGGTCATTTTATTTATTGATGAGCTCCACACAATAGTAGGCGCCGGCGCGGCTGAAGGGGCGGTAAACGCCGCCAACATGCTCAAACCCATGCTTGCCAGGGGCGAACTCCGCATGGTGGGGGCTACAACACTTGACGAATACCGTAAACACATAGAAAAGGATGCTGCTCTGGAACGCCGGTTCCAAACTATATATGTAGGCGAGCCTTCCGTTCCTGACACAATAGCCATACTCCGCGGCCTAAAGGAACGTTACGAGGTCCATCACGGTGTTAGGATAAAGGATACCGCGCTGGTGGCCGCGGCAACGCTCAGCTCAAGATATATAGCCGACAGGTTCCTGCCGGATAAGGCTATAGACTTAATTGATGAGGCGGCTTGCCAGGCTGCGCATAGAGATAGATTCCATGCCGGCCGAACTGGACGAAGCGGAAAGGAAGATACGTCAGCTGGAAATTGAGCGCCAAGCCGTTAAAAAAGAGACCGATGTGGCCTCCAAAGAGCGTCTTGCTGTAATGGAAAAGGAGCTTGAGGAGCTTAAAAAGAACTCGGCCGTGATGAAAACCCATTGGAAAAAGGAAAAAGAAGTCATTTCGGAGATTCGCTCTTTAAAAGAAGAGGCCGAAGGCCTCAAACTTGAAGAGACTAAAGCCGAACGCAACGGCAACCTCGACAAAGTGGCCGAGATCCGCTACGGCAAGATACCCGAAAACCAGAAAACTATAGATAAACTCAACAATAAACTTGAAGAGTTCCAGAAAGAAACTAAGATGCTCAAAGAGGAAGTTGATGAGGAAGATATAGCTGAGGTTGTAAGCAAGTGGACCGGCATACCCGTTTCAAGAATGATGGAAGGCGAGGTGGCCAAGCTATTGAAGCTTGAAGAGCGCATTCACGAGCGTGTAGTGGGCCAGGACGAGGCCGTTACACATATATCCGATGCCATACGCCGTTCCCGCTCGGGCCTTTCTGACCCCAACAAGCCCATAGGCTCGTTCATATTCCTTGGGCCAACCGGCGTGGGCAAGACCGAGCTCGCCAAAGCCCTTGCAGAGATACTGTTTAATGATGAAAAGAACCTCATACGCATCGATATGTCGGAATACATGGAAAAACACTCGGTTGCCCGGCTCATAGGCGCCCCTCCCGGCTACGTGGGCTTCGAAGAAGGCGGCCAGCTTACCGAGGCTGTGCGGCGCAGGCCTTATTCTGTCATCCTTTTTGATGAAATAGAAAAAGCGAGCGCGGAGGTCTTTAACATTTTCCTGCAGATACTTGATGACGGCAGGCTGACAGACGGCCAGGGCAGGACCGTAGATTTCAAAAACACCGTTGTGATAATGACGTCCAACATTGGCTCCAACTGGATACAGGAAAGCACAGATTATAACGAGATAAAAAAACGTGTCCTCGAAGCGCTGAGCGCCCATTTCAAACCCGAGTTCCTAAACCGCATAGATGAAACCATTATATTCAGGCGGCTGGGAGCCGACGAGCTTCAGGGTATAATAGACATACAGCTTAAACTTATAGAAAAACGTCTCGGTGAAAGGAAAATAACACTGATTCTTTCGAAAAGCGCCCGGAACTTTATAGCGAAAGAAGGCTACGACCCAGCCTTCGGCGCGAGGCCAGCTCAAGCGCGTTCTCCAGAAACTGATACTTAACCCGCTCTCCACAAAAATAATTTCCGGAGAGTTTAAAGAAGGCGATGAAGTCGCCGCCGACCTCAAACGCGACTACTCGGGCGAGACGATAGTTTTTAATAAAACCAATAAAGCGTGATTTTCTGCGCCTCTATTTTTCACGCCGAGCCTTGAAATATATACAAGGATATGGTATAAAAATATCATGAAATTAAATAAGGTCGTTAAAAACAACCGCGAAATACTTTACGGGACTGGCACTCATGAAGAAGTGGAATCCTTAAATGTGGCAAAGGATTTCGAGACAGCCCTTAATGTATTGGGCAAGATCAGAACCGCAAGAAAAGGTTTCTTTTGCAGTAATGAGCCGGCACGGATAGACAGGAACACCCATGGTAGAAGAAAAACAAGTTGAGAATGACTATAAAGAGTTCATAGACCTTCTAAATATTAATAAGGTAGATTATCTTGTTATAGGGGCGTACTCTACCATATTTCACACAAAAATTCCTAGAGAAACTCAAGATATTGATTTTTGGATAAGGAAAACCGAGCCTAACGCCGAACGTTGCGCTAAAGCGATCAAGGAATTCTGCGGGCTGGAAATCGACAAGGCAGAACTGTTGGGTGATAAAGAGATATTCTTTATAGGCAAAGAGCCAAACAGAATAGATATTTTCAACTCGCAGGAAAAGCTTTCATTTGAAGATGCTTATTCCCATAAACAAACCGGAACCTTTAAAGGGACAGTGGCGCATTTCATTTCAAAAGAAGATTTGATTAAATTGAAAGAATATTTCGGCAGGGACAAAGACATCAAAGATTTAAAAAGACTTAAAAAGTCAACATTATAATAACTATAGACTAAAGAACATGACGCAGTATAATAGTATAGTGCAAAACAAAAACGTCTTTTCAAGTCAAACCTATCGCGATGTCCGATTTTTCTGCCTTGCATAGAAAATGTTTTGGGAATCGCAACCCTGTCTTATTAATTCTTGCCTGCTATTTTTTGCCAAAAGCCTTGACATTTGAACAATGTTTTATTATATTGGTGTTACTTATGGGAAAATTTTGTAGACTTTTGTTTACTTTCCTTTTCCTCTCCTTAATACCTGCTATTTCATTTGCAGTCATTGCCCCCCAATTTGATGCGGCTGTAAACTACTCCGGGCCAATAGTTTTCTTTTGGAACACATCCACTAATAATGTTGCCGCAACATATTTAATTTTTATTTCCACTACTTCTATGAATAGCTTTACCTTTGCGCAATGCCAAGCTGCGGCAATTGCCACGCAGAACCGCGCCTTGTGTTGGTACACCTCATATCAACCAGAACGCCACATGGCTGAATGGGGCCAGCGGTCAGATATATTACGTGAGAATAGGTATCGATGACGGCAACGGCGGCCAGGATATATCAAACCAGCAATTTGTCACCTGTACAGTTGAAAAACCCGTCGTTACAAGTGTCACTTCTAAGGTTGGAGGAGTGACAAGCAATGTTATTACTCCTGACGGTAGCGTTATGACCTATACAATAACTGTCAGAGGCCAATATGGCGACCCAATATTCCCGCCTGCTTATGTCGGCATTGACATACAAACATCTGTTTCTCCAGAATCCATTTTCCTCCAAACCCCTACAGTTCCATTAAATGTTGTGGTTAGTTCATCAAACTATTCAGCCACGACTACTTTTCAATGGGACGGCACCATTTATGTGCACAACGGGGATAAACGCAACGGCACATATATTCTTACGGCGACTGCGATCGATGGAAGCGGTAACGCAAATACCTCAATCGGAGCTACTTTTCAAAAAGCTACAACAGTCAGCGTAGTTCACACTAACGCCGGTAAAGGGCTTGAATATACTATGTTAGGCACTAGTCAGTTAAGTTACGGAGCACCTTTTTATTATGACTATTATTTAAGCGATAACGCTTATGCGACGTGGAAAATTTTCGACCAAACCGGCTCAGAAGTTAGGGTGATAGTAAGCACGGTCCCGAGAGTTGACGGAGACGGAAGTGCTGATTCCAATCCGGGCAAATGGGACCAGAATGCTAATGAAGAAATGTGGGACGGCAGAAATGATTCAGGGCTTATTGTGCCAAATGGCCTTTATTCTTTCACTTTTGACGCCTATAATAGTCTAGATGGAAATGGTGCAGCGATAACTGCTGGAGGCGTTATTGCATACGACGTCCTGCGTATTGTTGACGTTGCCTCTACAGGCATAACCCAAACTATCCCGCTTGCGAATATAAAGTACACCCTTGCGGGAGCGAGCTCCGATGATGGCGGCGCGACTATTAAAATAGTAATATGCACACCGGGAACGACTTTTTACATGGCGTCCGTATCCGGCTCTATGAATTACCTGAATGGTGCTTCCACCTATACCTACGTCGCTGGAGACCCTGTCCCTTATGTTGCTTCAAACCTAAAAAAAGTTTTTGTATTTCAAAGAACAGCAGGCTCTCAAACTGAAACATGGAATGGCTTTGATGACACAGGTGTTTCACTGCCTAACAATAACTATGTCTTTGCCATATCCGGAACCGATGATTCCGGCAACCATGCCATAGACAATTCCGGAAACGACAGGGTCATCACAGGAAACGTCACAATTGACCGCACAGCTTCCCAAACAGGCACAGTCACAACACCACCAACAATCTCAGGAATATCCGCCGGCGGCACTAGCCTTGCGCTTACTGGCGGAGTCGTACTGACCCAGCCTTTTGCCACTCTTTCCGTGCAGATGAGCGACACCGGCGGACCCGGCATCAGCCTTACGAACTCACAGGTAACCCTTACGGGGCCAACAACAAATACAATTCCGGTGACAGTCTCCAACAACGGCTCGAATACGGTCACATTAACATTTCCCCAGCAGTCAACGAACGGCGTATATACGGTTAAAATAGTTCCTGTGGACACGAATGGCAACACAGCTTCCGCAACCATATATAATTTCACCGTTAACATCTCCGCCACGGGTGTTTCCACGGCGTTTGCGCAATCTACTTTCGCCTATCCTAACCCTGTCAGGGGCGCCAACTTTGTAACGTTCGCCTACACTATCAACGCGCCCGCAACTATAAAGCTTGAGGTTTACAATATACTCGGAGAACAGCTCTATCAGGATAGCTGGAGCGTAACGCAATCCGGAGCACAGACAAAAACCTGGGCTCTCGTCAACCAATCCGGCAGCAAGCTGGCGACAGGCGTTTACCTTTATAGGCTGTCGTCCCCGTCGGTCTCGAGTACGCCTAAGTTCCAGAAGCTTATAATAATACAATAGCCGCGGTTTAAAAAACTATGGATATCACAAAGATCACAAAATTAACTGCCTTGTCCGCGATAACGGCGATCGTTCTTTCGGCTGTCCCGCTGAATCTTTTTGCCAGTGACCAGAGCGGTACCGCTACCGCTGTTTTCTTGAGGATGGACCAGGGCGCGAGGGCGCAGGGCATGGGCGGCGCGTTCGTGGGGCAAAGCAGCGACGTCGAATGCGCGTGGTGGAACCCCGCGGGCCCGGTGGCGCTTGGCGGGCCGCAGTTTACCGCAGCTTACAACAGTTTTATCGAGGATATATCCGCAACTTACGCGGCCCTTGCGATCCCTTTCGGGCCGAAGAGGGCAAGCTCGATACTTGTCAACGCTACATCGATTTCGCTGGGTTCTGTCGACGCGAGGGATGCCCAGGGCAACAGCGCCGGCAGCATTAGCCCGAGCGGGCTTGTGATAGGCGCGGGCGTCGCGCTGAACATAACCCCTACAATGTCTTTCGGCTTCATGGCAAAAGATATACAGCAGAACCTCGGCAGCGACAGCAGCACCGGTATCGCCTGCGATTGCGGCTTGCTTTAAAACTTTCACCAAACCTCCGTTTTGGTATTTCCGGGCAGAACATAGGCGCAAGCCTTAAAACCACGGTAAATGACTTGGGGCTTGATTTCGACAATAAGCTTCCCATGGACGTCAGGGCAGGGCTGGCATATAACGTAACAAAAAAGTTCTGCGTGGCCGTTGACGGAGAACAACCTGTTGATTCCGACACCTGCATGCACCTAGGCACGGAATACGCCGTAAGCGATGTTTTCACTCTGCGCGCCGGATACAACACTTCGTCCGCGGGAGGCTTCACGGCGGGCATAGGAATTCTTACGCCGATATCTTTCGGCGGAGGCAACAGCGACGATTCATGGTGGAAAGAAGCCTCCAATAACAGGGATCTTTCACACAATGTAGTCCGCATCGACTACGCTTACGTCACCACGAACGGGTTTGACGCCACAAATCGTATTTCCCTTACCTTAAAACTGTAAATCCTCACTTTTTCATTCCCCCTGCCCTCTGTAATCTATTCATCCCCAGGCAATTCGTCGTGTTGTCTTGACACGGATAATTTGATAAAATATAACCCAATAGAGCGGGTACAACCCTGTTTTATGCTCGCAATACAACTAAAGGACCTTAAATGAACATCACCAGAAAGATCATATCCGCGCACCTTGTTTCAGGAAAAATGAACATAGGCGAAGAAGTGGGCCTCAAGATAGACCAAACCCTCACACAGGACGCGACCGGAACCATGGCCTATCTCCAGTTCGAGGCTATGGGCGTGCCTAAAGTAAAGACAGAGCTTTCGGTAAGCTACGTTGACCACAACACCCTACAGAACGGTTTTGAGAATGCGGACGACCACCGCTACCTGCAGTCGGCGGCAGCGAAATACGGTGTAATATTTTCTCCGGCCGGCAACGGTATATGTCACCAGCTGCACCTGGAGCGTTTCGGCATACCCGGCAAAACGCTTATAGGTTCCGACTCGCACACGCCAACAGGCGGCGGAATAGGCATGCTTGCGTTCGGTGCGGGCGGGCTTGACGTGGCCTGCGCTATGGCAGGCGAGCCGTTCTTTATCACGATGCCTAAGGTCGTAAAGGTCACGCTCAAAGGGAAACTGAGTGCGTGGGTAAGCGCGAAAGATATTATACTTGAGCTACTTCGCCGCTTATCGGTCAAGGGCGGAAGAGGCAAGATATTTGAGTTCGCTGGGCCCGGCGTCAAAACGCTTTCGGTGCCGGAGCGCGCGACGATCACCAACATGGGCACGGAGCTTGGAGCAACGACCACTATATTCCCGTCAGATGATATAACAAGAGATTTTCTCGCCTCCCAGGGACGCGTTAAAAACTATAACGAATTGATTGCCGAAGAAGGCTCGGAGTACGATGAGGAGATAACGATCGACCTCTCAATGCTTGAGCCTCTGATAGCTCTGCCCCACAGCCCGGACAACGTCAAAAAGGTCAGTGAAGTCGCGGGTACCGCCGTTCAGCAGGTAGCGATAGGCTCCTGCACAAATTCGTCTCTGAAAGATATGCTGCTTGTGGCGGCGGTTCTGAAAGGCAAAAAGGTTCACCCCGACGTTAGCCTCGTTATATCTCCGGGCTCCAGGCAGGTTATGTCCATGCTGGCCGATTCCGGGGCTCTGGCCGACATCATCATGAGCGGCGCGAGAGTGCTCGAGTGCGCGTGCGGTCCCTGCATAGGCATGGGCCAGGCTCCTTCCAGCGGAGCTGTGTCCTTGCGGACATTCAACCGTAATTTCGAGGGAAGGTCCGGCACAAAAGACGCGAAGGTCTACTTGTGCTCTCCCGAAGTCGCGGCCGCGGCAGCCCTCTCCGGAAAAATAACCGATCCGAGAGATTTTTTTGGAGCTTACCCAAAAATAAAGCTCCCGAAAAGCTTTACCGATGCCGACAAACTGTTTATATTGCCTTCCAAGAACGGCTCTAAGATCGAAATATCGCGCGGCCCGAACATAAAGCCACTGCCCGAGTTCGCGCCGCTCGAAAAGAGTTTCAATTCAGAGGTCCTGATCAAGCTCGGCGACAATATATCCACCGACCACATACTGCCGGCTGGCTCAAAAATACTGCCGCTGCGCTCGAACCTGCCCGCGATATCGGAATATACTTTCGCGGCGGTTGATAAGGATTTCGCTAAACGCGCGAAGAACGCTAAGTCCGGGGTCATAGTGGCCGGTGAGAATTACGGGCAGGGCTCGTCAAGGGAACACGCGGCTCTCGCTCCAAAATACCTGGGCGTGCGCGCGGTTGTGGCGAAATCGTTCGCGAGGATACACCTCGCCAACCTTATCAACTTCGGAATTTTGCCCCTGACATTTATCAACGCGGCTGACTTCGATTATATAACCCAGGGCTCGGTTTTTGAGATGCCGTCTGTTTCCGGAAACATTAAGCCCGGCAAGGGGACCATAAACGCCGTGATAAGCAACAAGAACCGGCTCGGCAGGGAAGAGACCGTGCTCGCTTACGACCTGACTCCCAGGCAAAAAGATATACTTTTCGCGGGCGGGCTTTTGAACTGGATCAAGAATCGTAAAGTTAACAATTGATTAAAAATTAGACTGTCATCCCCGAGGGTTCAATCGGGGGTCCAGAACATATGCTGTTATAATGCATCGATAATAGATTAACGAAGTGGATCCGCCACAAATCATTGGCGGATGACAAAATTTTGGGGAGTGATTTATGGAAGAAAAAGAGATCAAGCAGGTAGTTGTTACTCACGCCATGAGAGCGAAGATCGCTTCCAGGAAGCTTTCGCTTGTGCCTACTGAAACAAAGAACAAGATACTGGTAGCGATGGCAGAAGCCCTCATCAAAGGCAAAGACGATATAATATTCCACAACGAGATAGATGTTGAAGCCGCAAAAGAAGCAGGCTTAAATGACGCGCTTTTAGACCGGCTCAAACTAGATGAGAGCAGGATCCAGGATATGGCCAGGGCTCTTAGGGATATCGCCGCCCTTGCCGACCCCATCGGTGAAATAATAGCCGACTGGACCCCTCCGGCAGGCATTCATATACAGAAAGTTCGCGTGCCGCTTGGCGTCGTGGCCATGGTATACGAATCGCGCCCGAACGTAACGGTAGAAGCCGCAGGCCTTTGCCTTAAATCCGGCAACGCCGTGATACTCAGGGGCGGCTCTGAAGCCATAAACTCAAACCATATGCTGATAAAAACTATCGCTCCGGCAGCCTACGCCGCAGGCCTTCCAGAAGGAGCCATCGAGTTCATTGAGACAACCGACCGCAAGGCCATACTTGAGATGATAAAGCTCGACCAGTTCATAGACCTCGTCATCCCGCGCGGCGGGGAAGAGATGATACGTTTCGTGCGTGAAAACGCTACCGTGCCGGTGCTTTCGCACGGCAAGGGCCTCTGCCACACCTACGTTGACAAAGCGGCAAACATAGAGATGGCAAGGAAGATCGCGTTCAACGCCAAGTGCCAAAGGCCGGGCGTCTGCAACGCTATGGAAACGCTTCTCGTCCACAAGGACATAGCTGATAAATTTTTGCCGGCCGCATGCACCGACTACAAGAAAGCCGGCGTAGAAGTGCGCGCTGCCCTGTAACAAAAAAGCTCGTCCCGAACGTTATACCGGCCGTTGAGGAAGACTGGTCTGAGGAATACCTCGCCATGATAATCTCCATCAAGGTCGTGGGCTCGCTTGACGAGGCTATCAACCATATAAACAAACACGGCTCGGGCCATTCCGATGCCATAGTAACCCAGGACAAAACCGCTGCCGAGAGATTCCTAAATGAGGTGGACTCCGCGGCTGTCATGCACAACGCGTCAACAAGGCTCCACGACGGCGGCATTTTCGGTTTCGGCTCGGAGATAGGCATATCCACACAGAAGCTGCACGCCCGGGGCACCATGGGGCTTAAAGAGCTTACCAGCACAAAATATAAAGTCTATGGCAACGGTGAGATCCGGTCTTGACCGTTCACCTTTCGCAAGAGTTACTTGCGCTTTACCCAACCTGCACTTCGCTGTTTTGTGTTGCCAGCCCAACCGCGCTGAAACTTTTCCGCATGATACAGTGTCTAAAAATGCAAACCGGGTGGACTGCACTGATTGACGGTAAAATTAGTTTTTTAGCGCTTGATATTGATTTTAAACAGAAACTCTTGACAAGAATTTAAAAATTTTATATATAATTTTCAAAAAAAGATCGTTACCAGGAGGAAACCATGGTTGAATCAAGGGACATCAGGGAGATCAATGAGAAGGTAAAGAAGGAAAGTACTTTCATAGTCCAGCTTACCAACGAGATAAGCCAAGTGATAGTGGGCCAGTCTTACGTTGTCGAGCGCATGCTCATCGGCCTCCTGTCCAACGGGCACATACTTTTGGAAGGCGTGCCGGGCCTCGCGAAAACGCTCGCGGTAAAAACACTTTCGTCCGCCATACAAACTAAATTCCAGAGGCTGCAGTTTACGCCCGACCTCCTACCGGCGGATATCATCGGCACGCTTGTCTACAGCCCGAAAGACGCTACTTTCTCGGTGAAAAAGGGCCCCATTTTCGCCAACCTCATTTTAGCCGACGAAATTAACCGCGCGCCCGCCAAGGTGCAGAGCGCTCTCCTTGAAGCGATGCAGGAAAACCAGGTTACCATCGGCGACACAACTTTCCCCCTTCCCAGCCCGTTCCTTGTGCTAGCCACGCAGAACCCCATCGAGCAGGAAGGCACTTACCCGCTGCCCGAAGCGCAGGTTGACCGTTTCATGCTCAAGCTTAAGATCACCTACCCCAACAAGCAGGAAGAAAAACAGATACTAGAAAGAATGACTTCCGGCCAGGATATAAAGATAAAACCCGTGATCACCCCGGAAGACATAAGAAAGGCCCAGGACACGGTCAAAGAGATATACGTAGACGAGAAAGTGAAAAATTACATAGTTGACATAGTGTTCGCGACCAGGGAACCCGAGAACTACAACTTAAAGGACCTAAAACCCCTTATAGCTTTCGGCGCTTCTCCCCGTGCGACAATTTACCTCACGCTCGCTTCCAAGGCCTACGCGTTCCTGCAGGGCCGCGGCTACGTTACCCCTGAAGACGTGAAGATAATCGGCCTCGACGTCCTGCGCCACCGCGTGCTTCTGTCGTACGAAGCCGAAGCCGAAGAAATGACGTCAGAAGACATAATCAAACAGATATTCGACGGTGTTGAAGTTCCGTGACACAAGCTATAAGCGGTAAGCTGTAAGTTATAAGAAAAGTCTTTGAATTTCTTACAGCTTATAGCTTAAAGTTTATAACTGAGGTTTTACAATGATCCCAAAAGAAATACTCGCTCAAGTCCGCAAAATAGAGATCCGTTCTGGCAAGCTCGTTAACGAGATATTCGCCGGCCAGTATTCCAGCGTCTTCAAGGGCCGAGGCATGGAGTTCGCCGAAGTGCGCGAGTACATGCCGGGCGACGATGTGCGCTCCATAGACTGGAACGTCACGGCCCGCTACGGGCGCCCTTTCATAAAGAAGTTCACAGAGGAAAGGGAGCTCACCGTCATCCTTCTTGTTGACGTTTCTGCGTCGCAGAAGTTCGGCACAAAGGACAAGTTCAAATCCGAGCTCACGGCCGAGCTCGCCTCAGTCATAGCCTTCTCGGCGATCAGGAACAACGACCGCGTCGGCATGATAATGTTCACAGACCGTATAGAAAAAGTTATCCGGCCCAAAAAGGGAAGGAACCACATATTGAGGCTGATCCGCGAGGCGTTGTATTTCAAGCCCAGCGGTAAAGGCACCGACCTCACGCTCGCAATGCAGTACTTAAACGAGCTCTGGCGCAGGAAGGCGGTGGTCTTCCTCCTTTCTGATTTTGAGGACAAGGATTTCGAACCCGCCCTGAGGATAACCAGCAGGAAACACGATCTAATTGCGGTAAAGTTCCAGGACCCCCGTGAGGCCGACATTCCTCCGATCGGCATGGTCAGCATCGAGGACCCCGAGACCGGCAGGCGCATGGACATTGACGCGTCCGACAGGTTCTTTATAGGCGAATACTTGAAACGCAAAGCGGCCCGCAGCGAGAGCCTCAAGAGGCTTTTTGTAAAGGCTGGCGTTGACTCCATTTCAGTTTCGACTGGCGAGTCTTACATAAAGCCGCTCATACAGTTCTTTAAACGCAGGGAAAAGAGGCTAAGCTAAACTCCTTTATAATATAATATGCGCAAAATATTTTTGACATTAACCATACCGCTTCTTTTGGGTGCCGCGGCATTGTACGCGGACGACGCAAACGTTTCCGCGGCCGCGAAGGCGGACAAGGCCCAAATTACTATCGGCGATCCATTGGCCCTTACCGTCACGCTCACCTGCCCGGCCGGTTATAAGCCCGCCATCCCGGAAAAACAAGAAGAGATAGGGCCCTGGGAAGTCAGAGACGTAAAAGTTTCCCAGGAGACAAAAGGCAACCTTGTCACAAAGCTCAACTATACCCTCGCTGTTTTTACTACCGGCCAGATACCGGTCCCGGAAATAACTTTCAACTTTTTTGACGCCGCCAACTCCACGTTCACCGCGACAACGCAGGCAATTCCCATAACGATAGAAAGCGTGATGGGCCTGGTTAAAGGCCCGCCTGCGCTGCGGGACATAAAACCGCCGCTCAGCCTCAGGATACCGGCAGGAGTCTATCTCCTTATAATCATCATCATCGCCGGTATCGGTTTTGGCGCATGGTACTGGTACCAGAAATACAGGAAATCACTGCCCCAGCTTCCCGCGGGCCCGGTTATACCCGCGGTGCCGCCTTACGAGATAGCGATGGAAGAGCTCGAAAAACTTAAGAATTCCGGCCTTGTCAAAGAAGAGAGGAAAAAAGAATTCTATATCGCACTGACCGACATAATCCGCAAATACCTCGGCGCGGTCTATTCCATAGACACGCTGGACAAGACCACGGGCGAGATATACCAGCTGCTGCGCGCAGCCGAGCCGGACAAGAAAGCGCTGGTCTTCATAAAGGAATTTTTTGAAGAGTGCGACCTAGTGAAATTCGCCAAATATAAACCTGACGAAAAGACGGTCTGGGAAGATTTTGACAAGGCGAAACAGATAGTTGAAATATAGTTTCGCGTTATAAGTTTCGAGTTTCGTGTTTAAAGACTTTAGGCTCCTAACCAGGAACTCAAAACCCGTAACTCGAAACAGGAATTTCTATGAGATTCGCTAACCCAATTTACCTTTTTTTATTGATAATAATAGCGATAGCGGTTTTTCTAAAAGAAAAATACCGTTCGCGGAACGATAACTCTGTTATAACGTTTCCCGGGCAGGGCTTTGAAGGCATAAACCCGTCGCCCAGGGTAAAGCTCGCTTTTCTCCCCAAGGTGTTAAGGCTCATGGCTGTCACGCTTTTGCTGGTGGCAATGGCGCGGCCCCAGTCCGGGCAGAATACCGAGGAGATATACAACCAGGGTATAGACATTATGATGGTGCTCGACACATCTTCAAGCATGCTGGCTATAGATTTTAAGCCCGCCAACCGGATAGAAGCGGCCAAGAGGGTCGCCAAAGAGTTCGTTGAAGGAAGGAAATACGACAGGATAGGCGTGGTCATATTTTCAGGCCTTGCTTTCACGCAGTGCCCTCTTACGATCGACCACGAAGCCGTGATGAACTTCATCGACCAGGTTGAGGTCAACATGACCGGCGGCGACGGCACGGCCATCGGCTCGGCTATTGCAACGGCCACAAACCGCCTTAAGGACAGCCCGGGCAAAAGCAAGGTGATGATACTGCTTACGGACGGGCGCAACAACGCGGGCGAGATCGACCCAATAACCGCGGCGCAGGCGGCCGGCGCGCTGGGTGTAAAGATATACACTATCGGCACGGGGGCGCCGGGCGGCGCGCTTTACCCCGTAGAAGACATGTGGGGCAAGCACTACGTTAAGATCCCGGAGCAGGAGCTGGACGAAGACACGCTTCTCAAGATAGCCGAAGCAACAGGCGGCAGGTATTTCAGGGCCACGGACAGCGCCTCGCTGGAGAACATCATCAAGACCATAAACAGCATGGAAAAAACCGAGATAAAATCGCTTAAATACACTAGCTACATAGAACACTTTATGTATTTTCTCTGGCCGGCGTTCTTGTTGTTCGGCCTGGAAATATTTTTGTCCAGTTTCTGGCTGAGGAAACTGCCTTAATAAAGACAATTGAAGATTGAAAATTATGAAGATTTAAGATTGACGACTTAATTTTCGAAATCTTATAATTTTTAATCTTATAATAAGGTTTAACCATGAATTTCGCTAACCAAAACATTTTATTCTTTCTGCTCGCGGTGCCGGCGCTCGCGGTCTTTTTCATGTTCTCTTTCAGGGCAAAGAAGAAAGCTCTGCTGGCTTTCGCCGAAGACAAGATGCTAGGCAAGATATCATCGGCAAACCCGTCGCTCCAGAAATTGAAAGCGGTGATACTGCTCCTCGCGCTGTTCTTCATAATATTCTCGCTCGCGCGGCCGCAGTTCGGTTCGAAGCTCGTCGAAGTAAAACAGAAAGCCTCTGATGTCGTCATAGCGGTGGACGTCTCAAAGAGCATGCTGGCCGAAGATATTAAGCCCAGCCGGCTCGATAAAGCCAAGAGCACGCTCGCGATGCTTATAAACCAGCTGAGCGGCAACCGGGTGGGCATAATAGCTTTCGCTGGTGTCCCTTTCTGGCAGTGCCCGCTCACGCTTGATATAGCGAGCGTTAACCTTTTCCTGGAGATCATGGACACGAACCTCATACCCATGCCTGGCACGTCCATCGGCGGCGCCATAAGGCTGGGGCTCAAGGGGCTTTCAAAATCCGCCCCGGGCTCAAAGGCCATAGTGCTCCTGACCGACGGCGAGGACCACGATTCCGACCCGCTCGGCGCGGCAGACCTCGCCCGCAGCCAGGGGGTCAAGATATTCACCATAGGCTACGGCAGCGTTAACGGCGAGCCTATACCTCTAAAAGACGAGGCCGGCAAGTTCGCCGGCTACAAGAAGAACAAAAAGGGCGAAGTTGTGATGTCAAAGATGGACGAAACTCTCCTTTCTAAGATAGCATCCACCACCGGCGGCGAATATTTTAGGGCCGAGGGCGGTAACGTTGACGTGATAAGGATAGTGGACGGGATAAGCGGCCTTGAGAAAAGCAAGGTGTCTTCCCGGCTCAACAGGCAGCTGGAGGACCGCTACCAGTATTTCCTTTTCCTGGGGCTCCTGCTTCTGCTGGCTGAATATTTTATACCAGAAACAAAGAGGAGAGACAATTAAACCATTGCATTGCAGCTATGCGATATCGGTTGTTTTTGTTTGAATCCTCTCCCTTGACGGGAGAGGATTGAGGTGAGGGTGAAAGTTAGTACCCCCCCCCCTCATCCCCACCTTCTCCCGCAAGGGGAGAAGGGATTATATGGAGCTGCTGCTTTCACAGAAATGACTTCTTTATTGGAACAGATATGAAAAAATACTTAATTTTGTCAACACTCCTAATTCTCTTCTCGCGGAATGCCTTTGCCACGGCTTATGGTAACGTCCTTTCCGGCAACAGCCTTTACAAAAGCAGCGAGTACGATAAGTCGCTCGATAAATACAGGGAGGCGCAGATGGCCGCGCCGGATAACCCCATTGTGTACTACAACATCGGCGACGCTCTGCACAAGACCGGCAGTTACGACGAATCTAACACAGAATATACGAAGGCGCTCAACACCAAGGACAAGATGCTCCGCAGCAAGGTCTACTACAACATGGGCAACAACGCTTACGCCCAGCAAAAGCCGGATGAAGCTATCAAAAATTACATAAAATGCCTCGAGCTAAACCCCAGGGACATGGACGCCAAGTACAACCTCGAATACCTCTTGAACAACAAGAACATGCCGAAACAGAAGAACGACAAGAACAAGAACGGCAAAGATAACGACAAGGACAAAAAGCAGAACGCCGGCGCCGGCAAACAGGACGACAAAGATAAAAAAGATAAGAACAAGAACCAAATGTCCAAGGAAGACGCCCAGAGGATACTGCAGTACTACAACGACCAGGAAAAAATGGGCGCCGACAAGCGGAAAATGAAGCAGCCCGAGCAGCCCAAAACGGATGAGGACTGGTAGCATTAAAGGCAATATCTAATATCGAAATCCTAATTTCTAAAATATAAGAAGGCGCTTCTTGATTTGGGGTTGAATATTTTGTAGATTGAGGATATTGAAAAATCTATCCAAAGATATCATCCCGATCCGCCAGATGCGGAGAGGGATCTTGTCTCGGATATAAAGCAAGATTTCTCTACCGCCCTGGCGGGATCGAAATGACACAATAGAGGATTTTTCAATCAGCTTGAAATGTAACTATGAAAAAACTTTTTATCGCTGCGTTTTCCTTAATATTGTTGCTTAACGCCATGCCGCTTTTCGCGGACGGCATTGCCATATCGGCGTCGGTAGACAAGAATTCCATCTCCCTTGACGACCAGATAGTGCTCGAGCTCACAGTCTCAGGCAACATGGCAAACCTGCCCAACCCCACAATACCGGACATGGGCAATTTCACGGTCTATTCTTCCGGCCGGTCGCAGAGCATGTCCATAATGAACGGGCAAATGTCCAGCTCAATAATATACCGCTACACACTCGCCCCGAAAAATACAGGTAAATACACGATACAGCCAATAACTCTCGAGAAAGACGGCAAAACGTACCGTACCGAGCCCATACAGGTGGAAGTACTTCCCGCGGGTAAAGCGCCTAAACAGGCCCAGGCGTCCGGCAGCGGCAACAGCGGGGTGCAGGCGACCGACGCGGGACGGAACCTATTCATAACGGCGGGCGTAGACAAGAGCACGGCATACGTAAGCGAGCAGGTAAACTATACTTTCAAGTTCTACAGGCGCATCCGCCTGCTTGCCAACCCGCAGTACACCCCGGCCAACTTCAGCGGCTTCTGGACAGAGGACACCGCGCCCAAGAGCTACTATTCCACCATAAACGGCATACAGTACCTGGTGACCGAAGTAAAAACACTTTTGTTCCCCACCAAGTCCGGTAGGTTCGACCTCGGCGCGGGCGCGCTGCAGTGCAGCGTTGAAGATTTCAGCCAGAACGAAGCCGGCGACGCCTTCTTCTCGAGCTTTTTTTCCGGCGGCAAAACCCAGGTAGTCCACACGAACCCTGTGACAATAAACGTCCTGCCCCTGCCCGAGAACGGCAAGCCGGCCGGTTTTTCCGGCGCCGTGGGGCAGTTCAAGATATCGGCTTCCCTCGACAAAAAGTTTGTCCGCGCCAACGAGCCCGTTACTCTTTCCTTAACCATCTCCGGCACCGGCAATATAAAAACCGTGCCCGACCCCGTCCTGCCCGACTGGCAGGATTTCAAAAAGTACGAAACAGTCAACTCGCTTAACATAAACAAGGACGGCGACATATTAAAAGGCTCGAAAGAGTTCAAGACCATCATCGTCCCGCTCACGGCAGGGCAGAAGAATATCAGGCCCATAGCTTTCTCGTATTTTGACCCCCAGCTGAGAGCCTACCGCACGGTTTCCACACCGGACATGCCGCTTGACGTAAAGCCCGCGGCTGCAGGCCAGTCCGTAAGCGCGGCCATGCTCGGGATAAAGAATGATATCCACGTCATGCAGAGCGACATACGCTACATAAAATCGCTGAACTCCTGGAAGGCCTCCGGCGGCATCCTTTACGAAAAACCCTGGTTTATCGCGGTAAACGTTTTTCCTCTTTGCCTGCTGGGCGTATTTTTGGGCTACGTAAAATGGCAGGAAAAGCTTTCGGGAGACGTAGCTTTCGCAAGGCGCCTGCGCGCTTCGTCCACGGCCAAAAAGTATTTGAAGAAAGCCAAAGCGATGCTGGCATCTAACGCCTCGCCCGCTGACTACTATAACGCCATCTCAAGGGCCCTCTTGGAATTTATAGCCAATAAAACGAACGTCTCGGCCGACGGCCTTGTAACGGTCTCTATAAGCGAGATTCTGTTATCCAAAAAAGTTGAAGCTGATACTATTTCAAAAGTATCGAAGATACTTGACGAGTGCAACCTTGTGCGCTTCGCGCCCACAAGCGTTACGCCGGAAATGATGCGCGCGATATTTGAAGAGGCGGGGGACGTTATAGGCAGACTGGAAAAAGAGATGCGTTAAGCGGAAAAACGATTACACAGATTTTTGCAGAGATTACATTGATTACAGTTCTTAGAAGTATTTAATGAACCTACGCGCAGCAAGCAGGGTGGTATCAAATGATTGTCTTCGCGAGGTCATCGCAGATGACCGTGGCGATCTCGATGTTCGTTTTAAGTATTTTGAGATTGCTTCCCGCCACTACATACAGGCGGGCAAGCTGCTTCGCTCGCAAAGATGACCAACTATTAGAATATCTTTTGGGAGCGCCCTTTAGAGCGCAACCAAATCAATACAACTGCCTAGCAACCTGGGTGGAATTATGCAAAATAGAGGTCAAGGCCTTATCATGAAACGTTTATTATTTATGTTCACTTTTATACTTTGCGCGGCGGGCGCTTTCGCGTCGCAGGATAGCCCTCTTGCGCTTTTTAACCAGGCAAACGGCCTTTATTCCAAGGGGCAGTTCAACAAAGCCGCCGATATATATGAAAGCATACTCGCGCAGAGCGGCGTAAACGCGGCGCTCTACTATAACCTCGGGAACTCGTATTACAGGACGCAGAGGACAGGCAGGGCAGTGCTCATGTACGAGCGGGCGGCAAGGCTCAAACCCCGCGACTCCGACATACGTTTCAACCTCAACTTCATGCGCACGCTGGTAAAAGAACCGGGTGAGCCGTTCCCCGAAATAATGTTCACGGCTCTCAACAACCTTATATCGCTAAACGAGCTGACAGTGCTTTGTTCGGCACTATTCTTCCTGCTCATATTTGGGATAATATTTTATACTATTCTAAAACAGCAGGGCATACTTATATTGAATATCGTCCTGGTCTCACTTGTGGTTGTATTTGCAGGCTGGCTGGTTATTAAGATCAATCAGGAAGTTTTAAATCACGAGGCGATAGTTATAGCTGGCCCCGCAAACGTGCGCAACGGCCCGGGCAGCGAGAACTCGGTTGGTTTCACCCTCCCCGAAGGCCGCAAACTGATGATACTCGGCGCGAAAGACGATTGGATTGCTGTGGGCCTAAAGAGCGAAGGCCTTAAAGGCTGGATAGAGAAAAAGTACATCGAAGAGATTTAGGCCGCTTCGCGGCCTTGAATATTCAGATAACAAAAAAGGTTACACAGATTAAAATATGCTCTGTGTATTTTCAAAAAAATTAGAAATTGAAGTGGTAAGCAGCTGAAAGTTTAAAAACTAAAGGCGACTGCGGTTTGAGCTCTAATATGTTACCGCCCCCATTTAAATCGATTGTATTGTAATTATTTACCAAATATAACGAGCTTAATGAAACACTTATACTATCATACAATTTATATTCAACCCCAATGCTAAGGAAGTATATAGTTTCAAGGTGGCTATCCAAAAGCCTTAACCAGTAACCGTTGTTCGAGTTGAAGGAATCATATCCCCAACTCATAGCCGCCTTATCGATACCACCTCCAACCGTATAGCTCAATCTATTCTCTGGAAGAAAAATATAAGATAAATTGTACAATGTATTGCAATTCTTGAAAGAAGCGGTTGCATTATTTGAGAATGAATTAGACAGCGATTTTTGATTGACATTAATATATTGTGTCAAATCATTCATAACTGATATATCTGCGCAGATATTTTTCCATGGCAATATCTTGATACCTACCCCACTATTGAGCAATGGAAATTGCGAGCCGTCAATTTTGACGTTCATATCTTGTGTACCGACAAATTTTTGAGTAGTTGCTGGAATACTTATAAATGGTGTTACCCCACAGGCATAAATAGCAAATTTTTTACGTCCTTCTTGAATTTCCCTAAAAAATGGTTTCTTTTTTGATACGCATTCCGAGACCGTCCACGCGAGTTCCTCGGCTTTTTTTGGCATTTCGGCTTTGTCTTTGCACTTAATCTGTTCCGAATACTGTATCTCTCCTGTTTCGACATCTATTACTTTTGCGTTTATGTAGTATTCCTCGTTAAAGCTCACTATCTTTCCGGAAATTATTTTTTCGGCATTCAACAGCTTGCCCATTTTAACCACACAGTCCTGCTCGGTGCAGCCGCTCATTTGGAATCTTTGCTCTGCTAGCACGGTTTCCATACTGCCCCGGCTGATTATCCTGCAGAGGCCGGCGTTGACCATCCCGCTCCTGAAAAACTCGCTTATCGCCATGGAATCGTACCCCGACATGTTCTGGGCTTCAAAATCGGCCACGGCTACAGTATATATTCTGCCCGCGTGCGCAGGAGCCGCGAGAGAAATACCAGCGCGAGCGCTAAAATATAAATGTTTTTCATTCGGATTCCCCTTTTATACGGAAGATAATCATTTTTCCCAAAGCCTCAAAAATTATACCAAATATAATAAGCTCTTTCAAAGTAAAATGATTTAAATAATAGACGGGAGATGCTGGGTTATTGGCTGGGTATTTAAGATTGACAAACAGGAACAAAGGAATGTTTTATGTTTTTAAAAGTTTTATTGAGTCCCTTGGGCTCAGTATGTTAATGTTTTTGTAAGTTTTTACCGACAGAAGGTCATTATCGCCTGTAATAATAACATCGGCATTGCCGGCGTCCGCCGTGCCAAGAACCATTAAGTCATCCTTATCCCTGCAGGCATTAATTTCAACACTACAGGGCTTATGGACAACCGAATACATTTTCAGCAACTTAATGTATTCTTCAATTACTGAGCCGGGCGCGCCGGCTTTTTTAGACAGATTTCTTTTCAGTTCAGCCAGTATCTCTTCGCATATTATCAAATCGTGCCTCATTAATACCGATTCGACTATCTCAGCGCAGATACCTCTGGCGACAAAAGCGGAAAAAAGAACGTTTGAATCTATTACGATCCTCATCTTTCAAAGGCCTTGAAGGCGTCTTCATCCGTATAAATTCCCTTCTTTTCCGCGAAAGCCATTCCCTTTTTTCTTAACTGTCTGAACCTTTTAACCGCTATAAACCGGTCTATAGATTCTCTTATCAATTTCCCCACGGGGGATTTATCTTCTTTGCTTATCTGGCCGAGCTCTTTTCTCTCAAACTCGGTCAACCTTATCGAAAATACGCTCTTCATAATTTCACCTCAATGAAATACATTGTATTACAAATATATTTTAATCAAAATGCCGGGGTTTGTCAAGGGGCAGCTGGGCTGATGATACTTAACGTTTTAACCAACTTCTTGCCTCCATACCGAATTACCTTGCCATTGCAGCTCCAGAGCTTTAACAAGCAATTTCTAGGCACGAATACCGAATTCCTAAACAATATCAAACAGGTGAAACTCCGCCAGCAGGAGCAGACGGCTTCTTTTACTACGCCAACAACCTAAGTTTCGCCTTCGGCGACCGCCAATCCATCACCAAGCAGGAGCTTGGGGGGTTTAACGTGGCAGACCAATAGACAAATTCAAAAAAGACAAAACAACTATATTTGAGTTTTGAATATTTTTTCGGATTTAGATATTAGGATTTCGTGCTTGCTTTAATTTGATTGCTTCAATTATTTCCTGAAGCGCTTGTATCTTTTCTTTGGCCTTTGCCGCGTCCTCTTCTTTTATATCCGGCACAGAAAGCTGTTGTTGTTGTACCGCAAGCATGGTTTGTTGCTGCGTTAAAAATACAGGTAATGCCTGGACAGGCGTTTCTTCAACCTGTTTCAGCATCTGCTCTTTATATTCTTGAACAGTTTGCGGCTGCTTTTGAACGGGCTGCGCAACGGTTTGCGGAACCTTTTCATGATCGCTCTTTTTTTTATTTGCCGGCTTTGGTTTGTTAGGTTTGTTGTTTATAGCCGCAGATATGCAGAACTTGTTATTGCCGCAATCGGTTATAGTGAACACTATCTTGCCGGTCTCGCTGCTCTTGCAAAGTTTACTTAAATCGTATTTCAACTCCCTTAAGTCTTTTTGAACCTCTTCTTTCGTTGCTGCCGCTGTTTCTATTTCATAAACATATTCCGGGTCTTTATTATCTTTTAACTGCTTTAGCATGTCTTCTATCAATGGCCTGTTCTTGATACCTCTGAGCAATATATCGCTCTTCTTAACCATTCCGATGCCCTTCATTTCAGCCATGTAAACCCTCCTTTTGATCGATCTTCATGTCTTGTTAAAATCTTGTTACTATCTTATTACGTTTTTGTCACAAATTTATTTAGTTTTTGTCGTAGTTTTGTCAAGATTTTATCACGCATTCAATAACAATTCGTAGAACTGATTGAATTTACAATATTAATTGCTGTCTTGCCTGCGGGCTATTGCCCTACCAAATGAACGGTATAAGCGCCCAGGTGCGCTTCTTGTAGGCCGGGTAATCGCTAGGGAATTGGCTGGCCATCAGCCTGTCTTCCGCGAATATCCGCAATATAAATATGGACCCCAGAATTAAAAAAAGGAATATCCAGCCTCCGCGGCAGGCTACAGCAGAGCCCAGGCTCGCCACAAGTCCGCCCGCGTATATGGGGTGATGCACCCAATGGTAAGGCCCGGAAGTTACAAGTTCCGGCTTCTGCTTAACAGATACGGTTTGGCTCCAGTTCCTGCCAAGGCTTTGCCGCCCCCAAACCAGCAGGGCCATGCCCAGGGCGCACAGCGCTGCGCCTATGCCGGTTACAACATTGCCTGGCGCGGGATATCTAAGAAAGTTGAATACGTGCAGGCGGGGAATGAGGAAGGCGGCTATGATGCCGAACAGCAGGCCAAAGCTCTGGCCCAGGCGCCTGTTGGGTTCGGGCTTCGCGCCTAGCGCGGCGATTGTAAGGTATACGGCAACGATGAACCAGATGAGGTAGATGATGAGGACGAATATGTAGTTCATGGTTTAACGGGTTAAGCCAAGCCACTTCTGTCATTTCGATCCCGCCAGGGCGGGAGAGAAATCTTCTGCCGTGCGAACAACAGATCTCTCACCCGCAACAGCGGGATTCGATATGACAAGCAGGGGGGCACAACCAGACCGGCAACTTACTTAAGGCGATTGATCTGAGCCTTTATCTCCTGCAGAAGCTCATCACCTGTTTTCTTGCGGCCAACGAAACACGACGTGATGCCTTTTTTAAAGTCTATATTTACATCCAGGCTCCACATCCCTTTTTCATCCCCGCCTTTGAACACCTGCTCCCTTAAAAAACTGAGCGCCTCTACGTTGGAGCTGGGCTTGCCTTCTACAAAGAAGCGCGAGGTATCCAGCATGGAACAAAACAGGCACACAACGAAAAGTTCATCATTGATAGTATCGAAGTCGCCGCTATGAAATGTCCCGTTTTTGGTTGTGGTTATTTGATAGATGTCAGCCTTTTTAAGCGTGGCCACGGCAATTTTGTATTCCAGCCCCCGCCCCTTTGGAATTTCAATTCTAAGTTTCATATGTGCCTCTTTTTATCTGAATTTATGCAGTCTCTTTGCAAGCCGAAAAATAACCGTACATAAATAATAGCAGAAGAACCGCTTGAAGTATCCAGGTCGGGGCCATCTTTTCTATTCTTATCAGCCCGGTACTTACAGCATAGACACCGGACAGTATCATGCCTGTTACAACCGGAAACATGGTTATCAGGATTACACCTTTACGTTCAAGCGGTTTCCTGTCGGCCCATAACAGCAAGATAGCCCAACCCAACATTAATGAAGCGCCTATCATCATTGCGTACTTATAATCATTACCCGGATGAAAATTATTTATTCCAAACATTATTCCGCCAATATTTGGAAATAACATCGGAATGACCATAATGCCATCGAGAATAGCTCCGAACCAATAACTAATGCGAAGTATAGCTATATTATTCTTCATGTTTTTCCATTACCTCTACGCTAAGCCTGATAATATGAAAGCAACCTCCATCTAGTTTTGTTAAACTTATTGTATCGAGCAATAAGACAAAACGAGGAGGTTGCCATGAATTATGTTGGTGTAGACTTGCACAAAGAGCGTTCTTGGTTTTACGTGACGAACGAGCAGGGCAAACGGATTGACAGCCAGAGTATAGCAAATTTGCCAGAAGTGTTGCGATCATATTATAAAACGCTCCCACGACCATTTACGCTTGCAGTTGAAACGACTTACAATTGGTACTATTTCGTTGATCTCGCCGAAGAATATGCTGATAAAGTATACCTGGCGAATTCGTACGAGCTGAAAGCATTTACAAAACGAAACAAGAAAACAGACAAGATAGATGCCCGGCTTATAGCCGATGTGCTCCGTAAGGGCTATTTACCTACAGTAGAGCTGCCAGACAAGAAGATACGAGCTATTAAAGAACTATTGCATTGCCGGATGAGCATTGTCAGTGAACGAACGCGGAACACAGCACGGTTAAAGTCACTGCTTGATCGCCATGGACAGATGTCAACGGGTGACTATACTTCAATGAAGCAATTGAATAGTATTGCGGTGAACAAATTATCTGAACCGTGCCGGATTGCCGCAGAAAACTGGATTGAGCAAATAGGCGCTTTGAATGCGCGTGAAAACCGTATCGGGTGGCAACTACATGCAATAGCCGAAAGTGATCCCGACGCGCGGAATCTTGAAAGTATTCCTGGGATAGGCAGTTTTGGTGCGTTGCTTATTAAAAGCGAGATAGGCGATATTAGCCGTTTTACAACATTTAACCGCCTCTGCGCGTACGCAGGCCTTGCACCGAGAACATTCCAGAGCGCCGACAAAGAATATCACGGTTCTTTAAATAAGAATCGGCGTAAACACCTACAGTGGATATTGATTGAGGCAGTTCACCATTTTTCAAAGAGCAGCGTTGAACGAACAGAAAAGTATGAAGCTATAGCCAAACGGAAAGCGCCCAACGTGGCGCGAGTGGCTCTTGCCAGAGATTTATTGAAAATTGTGTATCGAGTTTTGAAAGATAAGCGGCCATATTATATACGGACTACGGCGTCCCTCGCGCTCAATGGTGCCTGAAGTGTCCGCCGCAAGGCTGACAGCTTCAACAAGTCTGATTAGCGGAGGGGCGTCGCCCGATTCTATCATGCAGTCCGCCAAGTGCAGAGCTGCCAATAGGTGACTGAAGTCCGGATATTTTCGGAGCTTCTTACGATACAAAGCGGGCGAACGGCCAAAGAACTTGTTTAACAGAACAGATCAGTAGTTAGAAACTACTGCGGAGATACTTTTTGTCACCTTGACTTTTTCTTTCATAGGTGACTCCATGCCGAGACTGTATTTTCGTTTATACCGCTCTAACAGGACTTACCACAGCTTAACGATCTCATCACTACTTAAAAGTATCATCATGTTGGCCATGTTCGCAAGCGAACGCTTGTGGGCTTCCTGGTCAAACGAGGACACAGCGTCGGTCGCGATAACCGGAAAAAAGCCCCTGTTTGACGCGTCGCGCGCGCTGGATTCCACGCCAAACTCAGTGGCTATACCGGTAAAAACAATGGTTGTAAGCCCGGCGTTCCTGAGTATAAGCTCAAAGTTGGTGCCGACGAACATACTGGCGGTATTTTTAGGTATCACAATATCATTTTCAAGCGCCGGAATAGTCAGGTCTTGCCCGTTTGGCGCCTGCGCCATTTTCTTGAAACGCTCCCGCCAGATAAACTTCATAACCGGCGACGCGAACTTGTCCGGCAGGGGAGTGGACTTAGAAAATATTACAGGTACCCCCTTCTCCCGAGCCCTGGCAATAAGCTTGTTGGTATTTGCCAAAAACTCATCGCGGTTAAAAATAGAGCTAACCAGCCTGTTCTGCACGTCCCAAACCAACAACGCCGTCTTGCCTGGGCTGACTATACTTCTTAGTTCTTGCGTGATCTCCATAAACTTGCTCCTTTACTAATAAACCTCCGCCCTGCATACTGGGCGGTATCAAATGATTGTCTTCGCGAGGCCATCGCAGATGGCCGTGGCGATCTCGATGTTCGCTTTCAATATTGTTTGAGATTGCTTCCCGCCACTACATACAGGCGGGCAAGCTGCTTCGCCCGCAAAGACAACCAACTATTAGAATATCTTTTGGAAGTACCCTTTAGGGCACTACCAACCCAAGGTAACTGCCCGGCAAGCTGGGCGGAATTACACAAGTCAGAGATACTTTTTTGCAGTATCAAATATCTCGTTAAGGTCAGTTGGTTTGTGCACATAATCCGCTACGTATTTTACCAGGCCTTCCGATTTGGCGGGGGTGGGGTCGAGGCTCGCGGTAAGAAGAGCGATAACGACTTTACTATCGTACCCGCGCTTTACTATTTCGCGTATCGTATCCCAGCCGTCTTTCTTCGGCATGATCAGGTCCATGAAGATGACACCCGTAAAACCGCCTTTAAGGTGTTCGAGGCATTCCTCATATCCGGACGCGGACACAGCCTCCAGCCCTCTTAGCGTAAGATTGCGAACGACTGTATCCCTCACATCAAGTTCATCGTCAACTATCATGACTTTTTTGTTCATTTTGCGTCTCCCCTTATTTTTTAAGTATTATTGCGCGCTTTTCATTTTTTTAAATACAACGGCCAAGAGATATGCAGCTATCAAAATAAACACCGCCCAAAGCAGGGCTATAACGCCGCCAGCCATGGAAATACTCGTGCCAGTAACTACCCACCAGTATCCCCAGCGCCAATATACATAACTTCAACAAACTAAACTGCCACCAGTGAAAAGTATAATCTCTAAAAAGTGTCATAAACTGCCTCCTTGAAAATTATTCTTGAAAATTATTTTTGCTTCCTAATTTTTAACAATATATAATTTAGTCGTATTCCTTAAGTTGTCAAGTTGGCTTTCCTTGACTTATTACTTTACAGCTGACACCATTTATTGCACTACTTTCTGCCTTTGGCAAAATCAAACCCCGAAAACGTCAAGTGTTCTTCTCCTCCGCGTTTTTCAGCGCGGATAGTAGCGCCCATCCCGTACATCACCGCGTTATCGTCCGAAAACGGTTTTAAGGGGAGTTTTTTGCCAGCCCCATCTAATAAAGAGAACACTGTGTTTATCGTCCCAGCATAATTCCGCTGCCTTGCTTTTTATCGGGAAATTCAGGTCTGGGTTGGTTAACCCATATTTGCCCACCGCTTTTTCCATGTTTCGGGAAGAGGAGCCTTGGCCACGCGCTCTATTATCATGTACGGTACGCCGAGCGAGCGCACCACCGCGGTGTTATCATCGATAAAATCAATGTTCAGGTTTTTATTTTTCAACCTTACCGGAAAAACGCTCAAAAGGTTTACCTTAAAGTAAAAGGCGTTTTTTCCTGTGGGTATAAGATGAATTGTCCTGCGACCATCAACTTTTACAGCAAGATCCTTGGCCGACGGCTCGATCTCAAGCAAACTGCCGTCTTCCCCTAAAAGGTTGTAGGCTCCGAAATATGCACGGTAAAGGCCCTGCTCCTGTTTCGACAGCGGCACTACTTTCAGCACGGCCTTTGTTTTTTCCGGGGCTTTCAAGCCGGTTTTTGCCTCGATCATCGTAGAAAGCATTTTAACAGCCAGCTTGTTAGGGTTGCTGCCGTCGGTGTTGACAAGCACTACCACTCCCAGTTTCTGGTCCGGCGCCATAATGACCATGCTGTGGAATGGAGGCAGATACCCGCCGTGCGTCGCGGTAAAAACATAGTCAAGCTCCTTTATGCCGCTCAGCCCGTAAGCGAGGCCGCCGTGAATTTTACCGTCGAGTTTAACGGACGTGTTTTGCGGGGTAAGCATTTCTTTAAGCGTTCCAGGTTTAAGGATAGCACCCTGCCCTGAGGCGCCGTCCGCGAACACCATTTTAATGAATTGGGCCATGTCGTTAGCGCTGGAGAGCAGAGCCCCGGCGCTCATATCTCGCATGTGTATGTCGGCGTTCTTCACTTCCCGCTTGCCGAAATATCCTTCCGAATAATAGGCTTTAAACTCCGGTTTGTACATTACCGAAGAGTGGTTCATGCCCAGAGGAGTAAAAATGTTAGAAGAGATAAACTTGTCGTAATCCTGCCCGCTAACTCGCGCCACCGCCCGCCCAAGAAGCGAGAACCCGAGGTTAGAATAAGCGTAAACGAATTTTGGAGGGAACAACACATATTCACTGCCGACATCACCCGCGAGGTTCTGCCAGGACTGCACGGCCCCCGTTGAAGTCTGCGTGAACCACCCTTTTAAATAGTCCCTCGGTAATCCAGCGTGATGGGTTAGAACGGAACGCACAGTGATAGGCGCGGTATCGGTAAACCTGCTTTTTATGTTGAACTCCGGAAGGTATGCTTTCAGGGGTTTATCAATATCGATCTCTCCACGGTCCGAAAGCTGCATAACCGCTGTAGCTGTAAATAGTTTGCTAACCGATCCAATGCGGTAAATAGTGTCTGCCGTAGCCGGTACTTTCTGCGTTTTTGAAGCATACCCGAACCCTTCCGACCAAACTATCTTCTGGTCGTCCACCACTGCAATGCTGAGCCCTACAACATGATGCTTCTTCATCTCGCTGCGTATATCTTTCCTTATCGATTCTATCGCGGCGGAATATTTTTCATCAGAAACAGATCCCTTCTTCAAAGGCGGCAAGGTTGAACAGGCGGTTAACTGTAAAATAAAAAAAACAGCAAAGGTAATGAAGTTAATTTTAGATAATGATCTCATCTTACGCAATCCGGATTGCCTAATGACACAGATATTGATTACTTAGGTTTTGCCACAATTTGTATCTTATGACGCATGACTTTCGATGCTCTTCTTTTTCTATTTTATTGCTTCCTCTGTAGTCTTTATTTCCTTATCCTGTCATTCCCAATATCAGCTATATAAATATTCCCCGAAGCGTCTACTGCCACCCCGCGGGGAGAATTGAGCTGGGCTGAAGAGGCGGCGTCGCCGTCTCCCGAATAGCCGCGCGTGCCGTTACCAGCTACGGTTGAAATTATGCCGGAAGTGTCTACTTTCCTTATCCTATTATTGCCAACGTCGGCGATATAGATATTGCCCGCGGCGTCTACCGCAACACCGAGGGGTGTATTAAGTTTTGCCGAAACCGCGCTGCCGCCGTCGCCTGAATAGCCGCTTCTCCCATTTCCGGCAATAGTTGATATGATGCCTGAAGTGTTAACCTTCCTTATCCGCTGGCTTAATTCTTCAGCTATATAGACATTGCCGGAAGCGTCTACCGCTATGCCGCGGGGCGAGTTAAGTTCAGCCGAACCTGCATTGCAGTTGTTGCCGTAATCGCCGCGGTTACCGTTGCCGGCAAAAGTGGACATCATGCCAGAGGTGTTTACTTTCCTTACCATGCTGTTGTTGCTGTCGGCTATGTAGACATTGCCCGAGGCGTCTACCGCTACGCCGGAAGGGTCGTCAAGTTCAATTGATGTGGCGGGGCCCCTTTTGCCTAAATAACCCGCCGTGCCGGTGCCGGCAATAGTAGTTATGACGCCCGAGGTGTCCACTTTCCTTATTACGTTGTTGCCGCTGTCGGCTATGTAAACATTACCCAAAGCATCCACAGCCACAGCGGAAGGGCCGTTAAGCTGGGCCAATGTTGCTGTACTGGCGTCGCCTGAATAACCACGCGCGCCGCTGCCTGCTATAGTTGATATGACGCCCCTGGGGTTTACTTTCCTTATCACGTTATTGCCGAAATCCGCAATGTAAACATACCCTGAAGTATCTACCGCTAAGCCGGAAGGCCCGTTGAGTTCAGCAGTATCGGCCCTGCCCCCCGTCGCCCGAATACCCCCGGTTCCCATTACCCGCGAAAGTAGATATGGTGTAGTCTCCATAGACAAACCCGATGGACACCACGCTTAAAACAATACCTATTAATGTGATTTTTTTATTTGCGTGCATACATTAACCCATTCCTCATTATGGTATCGCAAAATGCGATACATCGTAAAACAAAAAGCCACACCGCGCGCAAGGCGCAATGTGGACTTGTAATTATAAACGGAATTCCCCGGTAAAGGTTCTTTCTCGCCCCATGGTAAGCAAATTCTATCTCTTTTTAACGCATTATTCAAGGAAACGTTTGATTTTAGGGCAGCTTTTTGATAGACTTTAGCAGGAATATTTTTACATGAAATGCAATTTAAGGATCGGTTTATTCGGCGGCTCGTTCGACCCCGTGCACAACGGGCACATCGGGCTCGCGAAGGCGGCCCGGGACGAGTTCAGGCTGGACAAAGTTATCTTTATCCCGGCGAAATGCCCGCCGCACAAGCTTAAAAAAAACCTCGCGCCGGCCGGTGTACGACTTAAGATGCTTTCCGCAGCGGTAAAGCCTTACAAATATTTCGCCATAAGCCGCTACGAGACCGGCAGAAAACCCGCAACCTACACATACCAAACCGTCGGCCATTTTAAGAAACTTTACCCGGGCGCCAAGCTATTTTTTATCATCGGCATGGATTCGCTGGCCGAACTAAAAACCTGGAAAAATATCGGCAGGCTGACTAAACAGCTGGTATTTATCGCAGGCAAGAGGCGCGGTATCAAAGTCCCGGCCAAGAGATCCGCCGGCGGTTACGTGAAGTTCCTGCGGGGAAAGATACCGGCGGTTTCCTCCACGCAGATACGCGGGCTTGCTTCCAAAGGCATGCCGTTAAAAGGGCTGGTGGCGGCTCAGGTCGCTAAAATAATATCGGGGAACGGCGTATACAGTGAAAGACCTAACTGAAAGAATAATCGAATATTTAGAAAAACGCCTGCGCAGCAGCCGGTTCAAACACACGCTCGGGACATGCAGGATAGCAAAAAACCTGGCCGCGAAGTACGGCGTGCAGGAACAAAAAGCCGAGCTTGCGGCTCTTTTGCACGACGCGGGCAAGAGCCTTGATAAAAAAGGCATGGTAAAGTACGCGGCCAGATACCGTTTGAAAGTGCCCGAGAAAGAACTTGTTATAAAGCACAACCCGTCGCTTCTTCACGGCTACATAAGCGCCGACATAGCGAAACGGGAGTTCGGCATAACTGACCCCGATATACTGCGCGCCATAGAAACGCACACGCTGGGCGCGCAGCACATGAGCCTGCTTGGCAAGATAATATATATTTCCGATGCGGTGTCGTTCGACCGCAGGTACCCGGGCGTAAACAAACTGCGCAGGCTCGCTTATTCAAAAATTGATACCGCCGTGCGGAAAGCGATGGCGAATAAGATATATTACGTGATAAAGAAGAGAGCTTGGCTGCACCCTTGCGCGGCGGCGGCCTGGAACTCCATAATAGAGGAATAAGAATGTCCTATCTTAAGCTCAACAAAGGCCAGATAATACTGATGGCGGTGGTCGCGATAGTTGCGGCCTCGATATACTTAACGGTTACGAGCCCCATAGCGAGGCTGGTTAGGGACGGCAAACCCATCAACGGCCTGCTTATAGGAACAGACTGGGTAGACTACGCGCGGCACTCCGACACGCTGGTCTACGTCAATTACAGCCCAAAGAACAGGTTCCTTAACCTTGTTTCCATTCCGCGCGACACGCATTTCTCTCCCACTGGATACCACATTTCACGCATAAACGAGGTTTACGCTTCAGCCTACCGCGCAAAGAAAGACGACCACTACGCCTGCAGGCAGACCTGCCTGGCAGTTGAAGAGCTTTTGGGCGGCAGGGTGAACATACCTTATTACGTGCAGTTAAACTACGCGGGTTTTAAGAAGTTTATCGACCTTATCGGCGGCGCGGACATCGAGATAGAAGAGCCTATGAACTACGACGACAACGCGCAGGACCTCCACATACATTTTGAGGCGGGCAAGCACCATCTGGACGGCAAAGGCGCGCTTGAGTTTGTGCGGTACCGCGGTAAATCCGGTGACCTTGGCAGGGTGTTCCGCCAGCAGAGGTTCCTTAAGTCCGTCCTTTCGAAGTTTAGGAACCCCGTCCTTATAGTGCGCATACCCCAGCTGGCAAACATAATCTTTCAGGAAGTTAAGACCAACCTTTCGTTCTGGGACATGCTAACGTGCATGGCCGAGCTTAAGGACCTGCGCACTAACGACATACGCCTGGCCCAGCTGCCCGGCGCTCCGCGCAAAGACCTGATGTGGGAAGTTGACGCGGAAAACTGCTCGGGGCTTTTTGACAAGATACTCTGCTCGACGTCTACCGCGGCCGCGGCCGCGCAGGGTCCGAGGGCGCGCATAGAGGTTTGGAACGCTTCGAGCAAGGTGAAGCTGGCCGAAAAGGTGACCTGGATACTGCGCAACCAGGGGTTCGACGTCATCAACTACGGCACTTACGCCACAAGGCAGAAGAAAACTCTTATAAAAGACCTTACCGGCGACCTGCGCTCGGCGCAGAGGATAGCGGACATACTCTCCTGCGGCGAAGTGGTTACCCGCTTACGACAACAAACGCTATGTTGATATTTCCGTCACCCTCGGCGAAGACTGCGATGTTAAATAGAAATAGTTCCTTAGGGGCAAGTGGTAAGGGTTAAGGGATAAGTTACAAACAGAGCCCTTTAAATGTTAATTCAGCCTGCCCTTACTTACCGCTTAACACTATCACTGGTTTGATGGAGGTTCTGTATGGAAATGGCTGAGATACTGAAAACAGCTGTTCAAAGAGGGGCTTCAGACATCCATATGGTCATTGGGCGGCCGCCGGTGGTCCGCGTGAGGGGCAGCGTGAGGCCAGCTTGAAGAATTTTCGGTGGTTGCCGCTGAAGAATCCAAGAGGCTCATCTACTCGCTGTTGACAACGGAGCAGAGGTCAAAATTCGAAGAGAACATGGAGCTGGACTGCTCTTTCTCGGTGCCAGGAATATCCCGTTTCAGGATCAACGTTTTCCTGCAGAAGAACGGCACCGAAGCGGTGCTGAGGGTGATCTCGCCGAAAATACCTTCGCCGGACGAGCTGAAGCTGACACCGGCCATAATCCAGTTCACCGACCTGCCGAGGGGCCTCGTGCTTGTGACCGGGCCCACGGGATCGGGCAAATCTACAACGCTTGCCTGCCTTTTAAACCTTATCAACCAGAAACGCGAAGAACACATACTTACGATAGAAGACCCGATAGAGTATGTCTATGACAACCTCAAGTGCATCGTCCGCCAGAGAGAGATAGGCCTGCAGACAAAGAGTTTTCCTAACGCGCTTAAGTCAGCGCTGAGGGAAGACCCCGACATAGTGCTTATAGGCGAGATGCGGGACCTCGAGACGATATCCGCGGCGCTGACCATAGCCGAGACCGGGCACCTTGTGTTCGGCACGCTGCACACAACCGACGCCGCGCAGACCATTGACAGGATAATAGACGTTTTTCCGCCGCACCAGCAGCAGCAGGTGCGCGTTATGCTTTCGACTACGCTCAAAGGGGTGGTCTCGCAGATACTGCTGCCGAAAGCCGACGGCATTGGCAGGGTGGCCGCCAGAGAGGTCATGGTTGTGACGCCGGCGATAGCGAACCTGGTGCGAGAAGGCAAATCGCACCAGATATATTCGGCGATTATGACTGGCTCTAAGTTCGGCATGGTGAGCCTCGACAGGGCGCTCCTTACACTTGTTCAGGAAGGCCTGGTTTCGCCCGAAGACGCGGCGGCGAAGGCGCACGACCCGGAGTTTATCCGCAGCGGCGGCAGAGGCTCTAGCGGAGCGTTGTAAGCAGGTACCGGAGGGAATAAGATGGACAAACTTGCGCTTTTGAGGACTGTTTTCGTTTTCCGCGGCCTGGAAGAGAACCTTTTTTTGAAAATATCAGAAATGCTGAAAGAAGTAAAATTCAGCGCCGGCGCCGAGATATTCCCGCAGGGGCGCGCGGCGGATTCGTTTTTTATAGTAAGCTCGGGAGAAATCTCTATATCCAAGAAGCTGGGGCCAGGCCACGAGAAAACGCTGGCGGTGCTTGGGCCGGGAAGCGTTTTCGGCGAGATGGCCTTTTTCTCGGATTCGCCGAGGACTGCAGGCGCCGTTTCAATGACGGACTCGGCCCTGTGGAAGATAGAGCGGGGCGATTTCGTAAGGTTCATTTCAAACGAGCCCAGGGCCGGGCTTCGCGTGCTTTCGGGCCTTCTGCAGGTGACGATGGACAGGCTGGACCGAGACCTCGAGAGAGCTCGCGACCATTTATCACACGGGCAAGATAATATCCGGCGACAAGAAAGAAAGCGATATGCTTAAGAACATACTCGATGAGGTGCTGCTCGCCATACCGGAAGCAGAGGACGGGGCGGTTACATTTACAACGAGTTCAACGACGAATTTGATCCGGCCGCGCACCCCCTGACGCCAGAGAGGTCTCCCCGGCAAGCCCTCTGGCGGTTTTGTTAAAGCAGAAGGCGACGGGCACGCTCCTCGCTTCACCTGAAAGCATAAGCCCGCTCGGCGAGAGTATTTTAGAAGGCGCGAAATCGCTGCTTGTTTCGCCCATAACAAAGGATTCGGCGCTGATGGGTTTTATTCTGCTGTGGAGCAAATCCGCGGCGGGAGCATTCAGGAGCAGCCATCTGCTTCTCGTCACAACCGTCTCAAGCCAGCTCGCGGAAGCCATAAAGAACATACGACACCAACAGGAGGAACGTGACAGGCAACGCCTGACGAACGCGAAGCAGTCATACTAAACAACTATGAGCAAGTACCTTAAACTCGCACGGAAAGCTTACGAGATCGCGGACTCAAAGAAAGCGCTGAAACCCGTTTTGCTTAACGTCGCGCGGCTGACGACTATCGCGGATTACTTCCTGATTGTCACGGGGAATCCTCGCCGCAGATAAGGGCGATAGCGGACGGTATTTACAGGACATTCCGCGACGAACACGATATACTGCCGTCGCACCGGGACGGGATAGGCTCGCCGCACTGGGCCGTTATCGACTATGGCGGTCTTGTGGTGCATGTAATGAACAAGGAATCGAGGGACACTTTCGCGCTAGAAAAAATATGGTTCGGCGCAAGGAAAGTAATTCTGGCGAAGGCGGGCCGTAAAGCGAAATAGCATATTCCTTAACTGACTATAAATAAAAAAGCCCGCGGTCTTGAGACTCGGGGCTTTTTTATTATATTTGAATATTTATGGTTTAAACGCCTCGCCGCAGGCGCTCACTTTACCTCTTCCATTTTCTCCGCGGGAAAACTAAATACTTTTCCAAGCTTTTCTGAACACACGTAGAACTTGTTGTTCTTTATGGCGATACCGCTGAGGTTGTAATTCTTCTGGTCGTAAAGCGGCGGGATGAACGACTTCTCAACGCTGAGGGTAGCATCCATCTTGTGGCGGAATATCCTGTTTATCTTTGAATCGACGCTCCAGAGATTTTTCCCATCGAAGAACAACCCTGACGGGCTCGCGCCGGGGCTCTCGAAAGCGTCCTCAACGGTAAGGTTGGCGTCGATTGTGTGGCGGTATATCATGCCAGCCGAGGAATCGCACGACCATAGGTTTTTCCCGTCGAAAGCGAGGCCGCTTATTGCGGTGCCGGGCGTAGAGAAGGTCTCAAGCACGGTGAAGTTATCGTCCGTGTTGTGTTTGTATATCTTATTTTCCCAAGCGTCCGCGCTCCAGAGGTAGCCGCCGGCCCAGGTTATAGCCGTAAAATGCTTGCCGGGAAAACAGAATATCCTAAGGAGCTTCAGCCCCTGGGTTGTGTCATGTTTGTATATGCTCTGGCCGTACCAATCGCAGCCCCAGAGGTATGCGCCGTCAAATGTTATATTGGAAGGCTGGCTGTAAGGCACGCTGTAGGATGCCACCCTGCCGAACCTTTCGAGCAGGGCAGGGTTGTTCATGTAAATGAAGCCGGCCGGCAAGCAACATAGTCGCGGCCGCGTACATAGTAGGCAGGACCCACCTGCTTTTAATTTTTACTTTGCCCCAGTAGTCCGGCTGGGCAGCGCTGTTCTTTGCAGCGTCGCAAAGCGACTGGTACATATCGTCCGCTGTTCCGTATGAAGATACCGTTATGAAACCGCCCTTTTCAAGTTTTGCCTTGCGTTTCTCGGGGAGTTCTCCATATATTATAACCGGGACGAATGGCCACCTGGCTTTGATCGTTCTCGCCGCCTTGATTTTTTTTAACGAAACGACACAAACGCACGGTTTCAAAGCGGGAATCGACTTTTTGACATTCGATTTTACGCCGAGTTTTTCCATCGTCACGCGCGTGCCGGAGAGGGCCGCTTCCCAGTAGGCGGCTTCATCTTCACTCATGATGATAGCGGCTTTGAAATTGTCGTCCACATCGAATTTTAAGTTAAGTTCTTTCTCGAACCCGCCCAACTCCGACTGCAGTTTTCCGGTCAAACCTTTAATGATAAGTAGTGTCTCTTTTTTTAGCTCGTGATCGGCGGCAATGCCGGAAAGGCCGGCCAGGGCACCCACATCTTTATTGATGATACCGGCGAATTTAATAGTTGTGGTTTCAAATGATTTTCTTATCTGGATCTTGTCTTCTTCCGACTTAGCTCTTGTTTTTGACGCCGCTTCATCGCTTGCGAACCTTGCTCGTGCTTCCTCTTCGGCCTTCTTTTCCGCTGCCTCAAGCCTTACCCTGTACTCTTCTTTAAGCTTTTCAAGTTCCGATATACGGGCTTTCAGTACGCTCTCCGCATCGGACATCCTGTTCTTCAGCGCGTCGGATTCGGCCGCAGCAACCTTGAGTTTTTGTTCATAAAGGTCGGCGTCTTGCTTCGCATGCATGTTCAGTATTTCTATCTCTGCTGCCTGGTCGTCGCGCAGTTCTGATATTTTAAGAGAGAGCTCGGTTACGTGTTTCATGAGGCTCTGCCTTTCGAGCTCGATCTCTTTGACCCTGGCTTCGCTTTGTAGCCGGCTTTTTTCGATCATTATGTCGGCTTCTTTGATCCTTAGGCGGTCCTCCCAGAGTTTTGTATCGTTCTCTATCTTTCTTTCCATTTCCCTGACGCTCTGGTTGTAGCGCGAAAGGAGCTCTTCCTGCTCGTTTAGCTTCTTCTCGAGCGCCTTTCTCTCTTCGCTGCCAAGCACAACTTTTTTATCCCAGAGCACCCTTTCTTCATCAAGGCGCGAACGCCAGTAATCACCGGACGATGGGAATTTCACGTGACTGAAATCTTCATGTTTTGAGTTGAGCTCTTCCTTGAGCCTCATGAGTTCGGTATCGATGTCTTTAAATTCGTCCATTATAGCCTCCGCCCGGTTTAATGGGCCCATATGTAAAACGGTTCTGAAATTTATGGGATCAAAATTGTTTGGCCTGCTTCCAGCGTGCCTTTCTCTAACTTATCTTTATTTGCGTCGTATAATTTTACCCACATGGATTTATCACCATAATATTTTTCGGCCAGCGACTGCAGGTTGTCCCCAACGACAACCGTATGCATCCTGGCCTGGCGCTGGTTTTCGGCTTTTGCCTGTTGCGACTTTTTATGCTCTAGAAATAATTTTTTCTTTGCCTGTTTGTCAATTTTAACGCCTGCAACGCTGGCCGCACTCTTCACGGGAGCCGGGATGAGTGCAGGAACCGGTGCGGGCACCTTTGCCGGTGCCGTGGGGGCCGGCTCCACTTCGACAGGCTCCGCCTTCTTCTCAATAACGCTTTTCTGTTCCTCTTTTTCTTTAACTTCGGGCTCGGCGCTATTTACCGGCTCAGGCTGGGCCACATTTTCCTGTGTTTCTTTTACCGGAGCGGCCGGCGCCTGTTTCTCTTCTTCTTGAACTAACGGCTTTTGCTCTGGCACTGGAACAGGAGGCGGAGTATTTATTGTTTCTTCTGTTTCCTGCGGTTTTTCTTCAATGGGCGCTGGTACAGGCTTTTGTTCTTCTTTTATAACAGGTTCTGGCGGCTTAGTCTGTTCCTGCTTGACTTCAGGCACAGGCTGCTTGACGGTTACGCTCGGGTGAGATTCATTGTCATCCAGTGACTTTGCGTTCCCAGAATTACTAAAAATAATTTTGAGCGGCAGCAAATTTAAGCTTGGCGCCTTCTGCTCTTCTTTTGCGCTTGCGTTGATTTTTATCGCCGGTTCCGGAGCTATTTCACTTTTTGTTGATTTTTCAACACCTGCGCCCGGCATTGTGCTTCCTAAGGTGTTCTGTTTCTTCTTCCTTAACTGCCGGTTCGGCGGCCTCAGGAGTTTTCACCTCTTGTGGCTTTTCCTTTTCTGGCGCCCCTTTCTGCTCGGCCGGCGTTGCAGATATAGGTGCTGTTTTTGCGGGTTTAATATTGCCCATTCCCGGCAGGCTGGTCGGGATTGGACGCATCTTTTTTGAGCGCGACATGTTGCTCGCGCACGCAGAACAAAGTCACCGCGCAGAGCAACGAAAACGAAATGTATATCTTTATATGCCCCATGATCCTATTCCGGTTCAATAACTAACATAGGCTTCTTCAGCCATCCAAGCAGTCCTTCTTTCTTATGGTGCCTGTGTTCTCTTTCACGGAAGCTTTCCGCAGTGTCAAAATTGTATCTACTGATCTTCAGTTTAAGCCCGTTATTTTCTTCTTCAAGCAGTCTATTCCTTGCGAAAAGTCTGGCTATTTCGGAATCTTTAAGGCTTGCTATGTTTGCTATGTCATATTTGAGTTTTAGTGACTCTTCTTTAATCTGCGCTAGCTGCGCTATCTCCGCCTTCAAAAATCTGACCTCTTCTGCGAGCATATAAGAGGAGCTGTCCCGCACAGCAGGCAAAACAACTGTTTCTTCGTGTTTTTGGCTATCGTGTTTCCCAAAACAGTCCGTTATATCATTTGATTTATTATTAGAGGCCGATGGTTTTAGGCGCGAAGGGCAGGAAATACGATTTTCCAGCTCAGCAAATCGCTTCTCATATTTTTCCCATTCAAATTCCGTTTTTGTTCCCATAGCTAAATTATCCTTTTCTATCTTCATTTTTTTTAACGTTAATTTCTATGACGGGCTCGTTGATGCTCTTCCATATACCGCAGATCAGACCGGAAAGCGACCTTTTATCGCTAGACGGCAGGTCTATGCCCTTAACAGCCGGGATAGTGTCATCGCTTTTCGAACGAGGCTCTATTACCGCGGTTTTATCAAATAGGTCTTTAGCCCTTTCTATGACCAACGTTTTGTCGTTTATAGAAGCGTCAGAGCCCACAGTTCTTGTCTCTACGGCGTTCTTTATCGCCTGCACGGTGGACATAACGTCCTTTTCCTTTTGTTTCTCACCGGCACTCTCCATTTTTTTCGCCATGTCGGCGATAATGTCTTCTTTCTCCTTAAGCTTCATTTCCCAGCTAGAGCGTTCGGTGCTTAGCTGCTCCTCTTTTTTCTTAAGTTCCTCCTGCAGCGAGCTCCTGAGCGTACGCACCTCTGTAGAAACATCTTTTGACAGCGTCTCATTCTCTTTTTCCAGCTCCATTATCTTCGCGCTGTATTTATTCAGTAGCTCCGTTCTTACCTTTTCTTCGACGTCTTTCTGAGCATCTCTGAGTGCGGTGATCTCCCGCTCCATTTCCTTGAGCTGCTCGTTGGACTTCTCTTTGTTTTCCCAGAGTTTCCTCTGCACGCTCATAAGCTCCGCCTGGTTCATGTCTTCAGACTGGGCCTTAAGCTCGAGCAGCTTTTCCTTTTCCAGGCGCCAGGCATTATTCTCCGCTTTTAGGGCGGTTATCGCTTCGTCTTTATTTCTCTTTTCTGCGGTAAACTCCTCTACTTTTTCCTTGAGTTCTTGTTCCAGGCGCTTAGCCCCTTCCCCTGAATTGTTCTGAGCCTCTCTCAGGGCATCTTCAAGCATCCGTATTTTTTCCGACATCGCGTTCCTTTCGCCAGCAAACACAGACTCCCTGCGCTCCACTTCATGGGTTATTTCTCTTTCCTTGGAGAGCAGGCTGTTCTTTAATTCATATATATCCTTTTCCTTGGAAACTATCTCCATCGACATCTTCGCGGCTTCTGTCTTCAGATTCTCTTTTTCATTCCTCAGGTCCCTTATTTCAAGCTCTTTCAAATTTACGGCATTCCTGGCCTCTTCTTTTAAGAGATCCGTTTGCGCCTTCAATTTAGATTCTTCCTGTAATAACTTATCACCCGACTCTTTTTTAAGTTGATCGACCGCGAGTGTGAATTTTTCCTGCTCTTTTAAAAGTCTATCATTGAGCTCCTTTTTTGCCTGCTCCGTCTTTTCCTGCTGTATAAGAAGTTCTGTCTCCTTATCGCGCAGCATATCATCTTTTCCCTTAATGGCCTGTTCCCCATTTTCAAGTTTTTCCTCAAGTTCTCTAATCCTTTGCTCAAAGGATGATATCTTGACCCTTGAGTCGCTGTCTTTCTCCCTGAAAGAGATTATTTCATTCTCTTTTTTTGAAAGTTCTGTTAGGAAGCCCGAGCGTGCCACCTTAAGCTCATTCTCCGTCCGCGCTAAAATTTCTGTCACACGCGCGGCCTCTTCCGACTTATCTCTTATGCGCTCTGAGAGCTCTCTACTGTTACGTTCTTGTTCAATAAGGCGAGAGCTGAGTTCTCTGCTCTTTTCGATAAGCTCGGACACCTCTTTCATCCTGCCTTCTTTTTCCTTCTCCATGACGAGGAACGCCTGTGAAGCCCTATCTATATCGATCTTTGCCTGAACGAGCTCATGCTCTTTCTTGGCGAGTTCTAGGCCGAGGCCCTGAGCACGCGCCGCGGCATCGGCTAATTCCTTTATTTTTATTTCGTTTTCGCTCTTGAGCGCCTCAATTGTTTTTTCGCTCCTATCGAGCTCCGTTTTGAACTGAATCAGCTGCTGACCTTTCATCGCCACTTCAAGGCTTAGGCCTTGAGCGCGAGACAAGGCTTCTGTTAGCTCTATTGATTTGCTCTCGTTCTCTTTTGCTAGCAAGGCAGCCGACTGTGCGCTCCGTTCTATATCAGACTTGAATTGAATGAGTTGCTGCTCTCTTTTGGCTATTTCGAGGTTAAGTATCTGCGAGTGGGCAAGAGACTCGGCGAGCTCTTTTCCAATGGCGCGTAATTTTTCTTCCTGCTTCGAAACTGCTTCTTTGAACTCATTTTCTTTTCGCACGATGGCGGCATTGAACTCCCTCTCGTTCTGTTCATTGTGGGCCCGCTCAGCGATAAGTGACTCGGTCTCATTTTTAAGTTTTTCTTCCAGCTGGTGTACAACTTGTTCTACCTGTGCGATCCTCACCTTTAACGTGTTCTCCTTTTCTGCGGCCGCGTTGATCTCTTTTTCTTTCACCTGAATACGTTCGATCCACTGCAATTGCTGATTTCTGAATTCATGGTCTTTCTGAGCGATCTGCTGACCGTGAGCTTGCTCGAGGGCCGTTATCTTTACCACATTGTCTTTAACCGCTTCTTTTATATCAGCATCCTTCTGTTCTATCAAGTGCCTCAGCTCAATCTCTCTGGCTTTAAGTTTTTCCTCAGCCTGTTCTGGCAAAAGCCGATAATTCAATTTCTTTCTTTTCAGCGGCCTGCCTGAAAACAGCTTCCTGGGAACGCATCTTCTCTTCCATCTCTCTTATTTGCAAAACCTTCTCGAGGTCCTTTTTTTCAAGCGCTTGTTTAAACTCGATCTCCCGGGCAATGATCTTCTCTTCAGCCTTCCTGACCGCTGCAGACGCTTCGCTTTCTTTCTTCTCGACAACCTGACTGAACGCAGCTTCCTGAGCCCTCAGCTTGTCCTCGTATTCCCTGACAAATGACGTATGTTCAATCTCTTTTTTCTCAAGCAACTGTTTTAAAGAGTTCTCGCGATCCTTAGCGTTATCGGAAATTATCCTCAGCTCGTTCTCTTTAGTTTTTATATTCACTTCCCAGTTATCCCGGTCTTTCTGCATTTGTTCTTTATAGAGCAGCATCTCTTTCATCAGCTTTTCCTGCTCAGTTTTTGCCCGTGTTCTGATAGAGAGCGAACTGCGTTTTTAGCATAAAGTATTCTTTGTCTTTCGCGTCCAGCTGGGTGATGAGGCCGTTTTTCTCGGCGCGCATTCTTTCCAGAAGCGCCCTAAGTTGGTCCTCTTTTTCTTTTCCCTGGCGCAACTGGGTAACTACCATCGCCTGCTGAGCCTTGAGCGATAGGAACTCTTTGTCGCGAGCTTCGAGTTTTGAGGCGGTCATCGCGCGTTCCTGGTCACGTACGTCAACGATCTCCTTGATCTCCCTTCTGAAAGCGTCCCTTTCTGTTTCCAGCTGTGAGATGCGTTTTTCGGAATTGCCTTTTTCAGCGGTAATGGCCGCTTCAGCTTCCCTTTTGAGCCTAGCCACCTCTTCGTCTTTACCCCTTAGAGCCTGAGACCAGCCAAGCTTCTCTTCGTGCCAGCGCCGCTCAAGTTCCTTAAGCTTCAACTCAAAATCGCGCTCGAGCTCCTTATCCTGGCTCTCCCTCTGACCGACCTGCGATTTCAAAGTTTCAACCCACGTTTGGCGTTCCGCACTGACCCTTTGCTCGAGTTCCTTTACCTGGAGCTCGGACTTCGCTAAGGAGTCCTGCAGTTCCTGCTCGCGTTTCTCGCGGCGCAACCTGTCTTGTATATCTTTAAGAGATTCTTCGACTTTCGCCGCCATAGCTTCTTCTTCTTTCGCGCGGACTGTCTGAAGAAGGAGTTTTTCTTTTTCTTCTTGCAGCTGATACTGCAGGCCCATGATCTGAGATTCCATTTGTTTTCTTATCTCGTCGACTTCACTAGATGCTGGAGAAAGATTTCCCTGCGCGTACTTCGCAGGAGCTTGTTCGGCTACCGGAGGTTTCATCGCAGGCATCACAGGTTTAACCGGCACCCCTTGCGGCCTTGGCGCCTGGGGTGGCAGGCCCGCTTTAGGTATAGTCGCTCCACCCGCCGGTTTCGGCATTGGCGGCCTCTGCGGCGGAAGAGGCGGAATTTTTGGTTTTTTGTCGTCAGCCATTTTAGTCCTCCTGAGTGATTTGTTTTTATTTACTTTCTTTTTCTATATATTCTATCCAGAGTTTCAATTCTTCATTGTGGGGTTCAAGCTCGAACGCTTTCCTGGCAAGTTTCAAAGACTCTTCTTTTTCTCCCAGGTTCCAGCTGCATAGCGCAAGATATTGATAAGCCCCGGCGAACTCCGGATTTGATTTCAATATTTGCCCCAGTTTTTCTTTCGCTTTCTCGTAATTACCACTGTTATAATGCTCGATAGCTTCTTCGAAAACGCGCCCAAGACCTTCTTTTTCGTTTTCTTTGCCATTCCTTTGGAGCTTGTTCAGTACTCCCTGAAGATCGCCGGCTTTTTTCTGCAACCCCTGCAGTATTATCTGAGAATAATCCCTTTCAGTTATAAGGCCGGCTTCTTTAGACTGCATCTGTGCTGTCAAATTGGCGATTTGTTTCTGCTTTATATCCAGCATCCTCTCAAGCCTTTCGCTCTCCTTTCTCAATTCGTTTTCCACATCCTCAAGATCTTTATTTATCAAAGCATATGCGCTCGACGCGGCATTTTCCCTGCTTTCGTTTTCTTTTTCCCACTTCTCTTCTTTTTCCATAGCTTCTTGCTTCAACATTTCAAGTTCTTTTCTTGATTTTCCCAGGCTTGTATTTAAGGCGCCCATATTATTACCGTATTTATCTTCTAGCACTTTGAGCTCTGATTCCAGGCCGGATATTATCTTTTGTGTCTCTTCCTGGCGGTGCTTTATCTCTGACTGGCGTCTTTCTTCTCTAAGCGACATTCTTACTTTAAGCGTACTGATCTCTTCTGCCTTCATGTTAAGCTTACTCTTTAAGCTCTCTTTTTCGTCGGCAAATTGGCGTTCATAGTCTATCAGCTGTTCTTCAAGGTCTCTCTGGAGTTTACGCCATTTCCTTTCGTTCTTTTGCTGCTCAGAACATTGCTGCGTTCTCTTTTAGGGCGCTTTCAAGTTTCAGCTTTTCAAGCTCACGCTCTATCTCTTTCTTTTCCTTCTCCGTCCTGAGAGTTTCTTCTTTGAGTTTCTTTTCCCAGGCTGATATCTCCAGCGCAAGTGAGTTCTGTGCCGCTGTATAGTCTGTCTCAATCTTTTTTAGTTCATTCAGTTTTTCCTTTTCGTTCTCTTCACCCTGGACCCTTAAGGCATTTAACGCGGCTTCCTTCTCCTCGTTCTTCGCAGAATATTCTTTTTTCAGCGCGGCCAGCTTATTTTCTGCGTCTTTAACTTTGCTCTCAAGGCCGGATCTTTCTTCTTCCCACGCGGCCAGTCTTTTTTCTTCTTCGTTCTTTGAACGTAATTCCCAAAATTCAAGATTGGATTTAAGAACGGACAACTCTTTCTCTTTTTGTGCCTTTGTTTCTTCCCAACTGTTTTCTAGCGAGGCCAGGCTATTTTTTAGCTGTTCAGCCTGGTTCTTAAGGCCTAAATTAGTGTCTTCCCACACTTTCTTTTTTGAAGACATCTCGGCCGACATGTTTTCAAGTTTTGTATAGTATGTATTTTCCAGAGACTGTATTTCACGTTCTTTTTCATTTATTCTTTTTTTGACCGTTTCCTCTTCGTCTTTCAGCTTTGCGTCAAGACTCTCGAGCTCTTGCAAAAGCGAATTTTTTTCTATCGCCAGCTCCTGCTCCTTTTGCTTCCAACTTTCTTCCCAGGCTTTTTCTTTTTCAGCCAGATCACTCTGGAGGATAAGTATTTCTTTCTCTTTTTGCCTCAACTGCTCCCTTGAATACAACTGCAGGTCCCTGAGTTTTTCGCCAAATTCTGCTTTCTGTTTCTCGAGAACGTATTTTTGCTCGGCAAATATTTTTCCTTCTCTTAAGAATTCTTCCTGGTATGAATTCTCCTTCTTTGCTATATCCGAGTGAATATTGGAGAGCCTGGCCTCGATCGATTCCAGTTCTTTTTTGTGGTGCTCCTGCGCTTCCTTTATTTGCCCCTTAAGCTGTGTGATACGGCGTTCAGCTCGCTTTTGATAATTTTCAGTACTTTTTTCTGCGAGGTCCAACTTGTCCTTGTTCTCTATAGATCTTTGCTCTATTCTGGAGGTCAGCAGCGATATTTCTTTCTCACGCTCCAGCAGGACCTGCGGGTATTCTTTTTCCAGCCGCGACATTTCCTTTTCCAGTGACGAGATCTCTTCTTTAACCTTTTCTATCAGCGAGTGCCCCTGTGACTGCAAACCCCCTTTTTGCTTTTCGAAAGCGAGTTTCTTTTGGTTGGCCTCGCTTTCTAGCGCGCTTATCTCAGATTCCTTGGCGGCTATAGTTTCCGCTGCCTCTTTTTCATATCCAGCTTTCTGTTCGAGCAGTGTTTTGACCTGGCCGTCAAAATCAGCTTTAGCGGAGGACATCTTCGCGGAAGACTCAGCGTGTCTTCGTTCAAATTCCGCGGTCAAAGCTACCTGCTCGGCTTTAAGAGATTCTATTCTTTTAGCGGCCGCGACAAGCTTCTCTTCAGCCTCTTTTCTGGCCCGTTCAAAATCCGTTTTTAACTCCTGCCTGCGCTTTGATACCGGCTCCAGTTCCGCGGCAAGACTGGATTTGAGCGCCTCGAGCTCTCTATCATAAATGACCTTGTTCTCCTGCAGTGATTTTACAAGCGACACCATTGTTTCTTCTTTTGATTTAATCTCAGCGCTTTTTTCATTTTTAATCCTATTGTACTCTGCAAACAACGCGGCGAGTTCTTTTTTGTTTTCATTTTCTAATAACGAAAGCTCCTGCTCTTTTTGTTTCATATCCTTGAGATTTTCCATCTCAAGATCTCTCACTCTCTTTTCTTCCCGAACCAGTTCAGCATTTTTAAGTTTTATATCCGCATCAACGCTTTTTACGAAATCCGAATAATCCTTTTCAAGCTTGTTAATTGTTTCGTTGAGCTGTTTTTGCTGATTTTCGTAGAATTGGGTTACCCTGACCCTTTCTGCGTGCAGCCTCTGGTCTTCAACGGCAATATTGTTTTCGAGGGCCTTCTCTCTAAGCGCAAGCTTTTCAATTATTTCCTTTGCCTGCCTGGATTGCGTATCAATCTCCAGATTCAGAGCGGCAGCCTCTTTTGCAAGCTTTTCTTTTATCGCTTGAATCCTTAAATTTTCCTGCAATATATTTCTGGCGGCGTTCTCTTCCTGTATTTTGTATTGCTCCCTGGACATTTTTATGGCATTCTCTATAGCGAGCGCTCTGTCTTCGGCTTCTTTTTTTGACAATGCCAGACGCGCTTCCTGCTGTTTGCGTTCGTCATTTAAGGGTTGAAGCTTGTTATCCCATTCTATTTTTATGTTCTTTATTTCAGCTTGAAATTGGGCATCTTTGCTCTTGAACGACTTTTCCAGCGCCTCTATTGATTCCCTGTGAGCTTTTATCTCACGCTCATATTCTTCATTGTTTTTGGTCAGCGCCTCGGCTAGTTTTGCGACCTCAGCTTCCGAAGACGTCTTTATCGATGCCTGCTCTTTTTCTTTAAGCTTCAGGTCTGCCAAAAGCTGATTTTCTTTTTTCTCAAGTTCTGTTTTAATCTCTTCCGCAGCCTTTGTCATATTTTCCAATTCGGCCTGCAGTTGTCCTCTTTGCCGCTCATTTTCTATCTCAAGATTTTGTATCGATTCTAACAAAATATTGTTACGGTGTTTATACTGTTCCTCAAGTTTGGCCTTTTCTTCCGCTATTGTCTTATCTTGCGAAGAGAGCTTTTCTTTGACCATGTTTTCTTCCGACTTAAGTTCATTTATCCTCTTAAGAGCGGACTGAGACTGCTCCTCCATGCTTTTTTTCAGTTCTGAGATCTTTAAAAGATTTTCCTGTTCAAGGACTTTAATTTTTTCAGATTGCTTGTTATGGCGCAGAAGCAAATTTTCTTCTCTTACACGGAATTGTTCCTCAAGTGCCGTTTTCGCGGCTTCCCGGCGCCCGAGTTCAGCCTTGACAAGTTTTTTGTGGTCTTCAAAACGCTTTTCCATATCCCGGACTTTATCGAGAAGCGGTTGCTGTTCCTTATTTAACTGCATATCAAGGATCTCAAGATCCCTCAAAGCTGAAGATTCTCGGCCTTTTAGCTCATTTTTTACGACATTGGCTTCCTGTTCTTTCTGAAGTATCAGGCCTGCCCACTTCGCCTTCTCATTTTTAAGGTTTTCCTCAAGCTCCTCTAGTTCCACCTCAAGTATTTCTTTGCGAGCCTTGAGCTCTTCCAGCTCTTTTGTGTTCGCAGCAGCGATCTCATTCTGCCTCTGCTGCCATTTTTGCTCATACTGTTCTATATCCGCGGTCTTAATATCTAGTTCTTTTTTCAGGTTATTCTTTTCCTGCTCAAAATTGTCCCTGATCGCTACGAGTTTTTTCTCAAGGATCGATTTCTCTTCCTGAGCTCTTGTCTTCCTGCTTTCCCACATTTCCTGAACTTCTTTGAGCTTAAGTTCTGATTGTATCTTCAGCAGCTTCAGTTCTTCTTCTTTTGCATCGAGGCTAATTTTCCAGTTTTCTTTTTCATCATTAATTTTCTGCCGTATTTCCTTAATTTTTCTATTGGCCAGCGATTCAGCTTCTCCGAGTTCCTGAAACTTTTTCTCTCTTTCGGATTTTTCCTGGCTTTCGCGGAGCATAAGTTCGACTTTAAGCTTATTGAATTCCTCATCCCGGGCTTTAAGCACAGTTTGCCAATGTTTATTCTCTTCGGTAATATGCCCGTTTATTATCTTTATCCTGTCTTCGGTCCTGGCAATAAGGCTCAGAGTTTCTTTTTCCCTTTTCTCAGCTTCCATGGTTATGGAGCTGAGCCTGGCCTCGATAGCTGTTTTTAAGGCCGATAATTCATCCTGCTTCCTCTTGTATTCTTTTTCGAACTCAAGCTCCTGCGTCTTAAGCTTTGTTTCTAATTCCTGAACCTGGCCTTGCCATGCCGTTTCTTTTTCTTTTTTTAGCGTCTGATCCTTCTCGTTTTCAATAGATATCTGTGATTCTTTAAGCGAGACCTGTGTTTTTACGCCTAAAATTTCTTCTTCTTTGCCTTTGATCCTAGTTATCCACGTATTCTGCTCTTCGAGCATTTTTCTTTCAAGAGTCTTATATTTTTGATCGATCTGTTCCAACTGGGATTTCAAAGCTCTTGAATTCTGATCGCTCTCTATCCTCTTTCTGGTTTCGATCAACTCCGCTTCCTCTTTTGTTTGTTCGATCTCTTTATCTTTAACGCTAAGGCGTTCATTCCATGTTTTGATCTCATTTTCAAGAGATTTTTGGGCTTCAACCAGGTCTCTTTGTACCTGCTGTTCAAGGAGGTTCAACTCACCTTCTTTTTTCTCGCGCTCGTTCTGAACCTTACGTACAAGCATCTCAAGCTGAGCGCCTAGAGATATCCTTTCTTCTTCCTTCTCCTTCATTTTGGCGCCCCAGCTGTCTCTCTGGTTCTGAATTTTTTCTTCAAGCGCCCTTATCTGTTCCTCAGCGCGTTGTCTTGAGTGTGAGAGGTCTTCACTTTCAGGCAAAATAGACTTTTTTTCTTCTAGGCTTTTCGGCAATTTTGCCTCAGAGAGTTTTTGTTCTTCTTTTAGTTTATCTTTCTTGAACAAGCCCATCTTTACCTCCGTAAAAATAGTTATTTTTATTCACAAATAAATCAATTTCTGCCAAAAAAGCGAATTTTGTTGTATTTTGCCTTAAAACCGCTTTTTTAACAGAAATATTATTTCAACTTATGGCGTTTTTTTGCTCTGAGAGCCACGCCCGAAGACCCTGATCCTCCGGATTGAGTTCCAATGCCTTTTCAAATGACGCTATCGCTTCGGCGCTGCGGCCGAGCGCATAATATGTATTTCCAAGATACTGATAGATTGCCGGCTGGTTAGGATCCAACTGCGCGCAGTACTCAAAATACGATAACGCCTCTTCAAATTGCGACAACTCATAATATTGGGCTCCTGCGTTATAATACTCTTCGTAACTCGCCGTGCCCTGCTCTTCAGGCACGGGTTCGCCGCCGTTGTCTTCTATTCCTTCAAGAACGTCGGTCTTCGGTTTTTCTCTTATGAAAACGCGACCGTCTTTCTCAAGCTGCTTTATCAAATTTATTATTCGCTTTCTTTCCTCTTCAATCTCTGCGTCCGTAAGCGGCCTTCCGTATTCCATTTCCTCTTTTAATATAGCCGCGGCATTGGCCGACATATTGGCAAAATACTTATTAAGCACGTTCTGAGCTTGCGTTACGCAGAGCCTTTGCCATATCTTGTGTTTTCAGCTCCCTTATTATCACCTGCATCGCCTGATCCGGGAAATTCGGTATATCTTCCCACATAAGAACGAATTTCCTTACCTTATCATAGAGCTCTGGTTTTTCATTCCTTAAATAATCAAAAATATTGTTCTGTGTAACTTTGTCTACCTGGTCGATAACCTCAAGAAGGTGCGATATACCGCCAATTAGGAACTCTATTTTTTCTTTGATGTGGTCGTCTATTTTTTTGACCTGCTCTTCATCCATGGAACGTATAGTGGCCATTTCCAAAGCGACTTTTGCCTGCATTTCAGGGGTCAGTGCGTTCAAGACCTCTCTGACGTATTCGGGCTTAAGATAACTCACGACAAGGGCCACGCTCTGTGGAGGCTCTCTTCTTATAAGGTAAACCATGCGCTTGAGGTTTTCATCATTGATGTAATCAAAAGGATGATATTTCTTTTTCTCTTTCTCCAGCGCCTCGAGTTCTGATGCCGTGAGGGCTCCGTTGCCGCCGCCACCGCCCTTTCCTTCTTCATCTCCAGCGCCCTCGAATTTCGAGTCCACGGTGACCTCTGTTCCGCCTTTTTCGCGCATTGTCTTGACAAAAGACCTCAGGAAACTGGCTACCGGGCCGAACAGGAAAAACAATAGCATCATAGCGAAAATGATAGGCACGAGTATCTGAGGTTTCATCAGTTCGTCAACAAAACCCTGCGTGAATTTTGTTTTTTTAAATTCTATTTTGTCTCCTCTTTTTACGTCTATCTTCATAGAAGACATGATCGCGTCTTTAACTATATCAAGCTTATCCTGGGTGATCTTTTCATCGTACAAAACGGTCACTATAAGTTTCTTTATAACAGTCAACACCTGCACCTTTGTTTCCTGCGCCTGGCCTGTTTCTTCTTTAGACTCGCCTGGTGCTGACTCCTGCGCTACCGATTTAGGGTTCGGAACTCCGGGAAGTAGGTATTCTACTTCGCCCAGCCTTTTCTTTCTTTCTGATTTCTTCTGGTTTGCTTCCTGTTTTGTAACCTTTGTCTCTGTGCCCATTTGTACATCTACTATAACTATAGCCTTGCCGGGGCCAAGTATCTTGTCGAGCACGAACGACTGCAGGTATTCTGCTTTATCTTTCTCGAATTTCGCCTCTTTGTCCATCAGGTTGTTTTGCTGGGAATCATCCTGCGTGCTCTGAGACCAGCCAAGCGGAAAGCGAAGCGCTACTGTTAGAAAAACAGCCGCAAAAACAATTAGAATTCGTTTAATAATTTTTTCCATTCTTAATCCCTCACAGTACTTAGTATAGATTGAATTATCAATCATTTCAATAGGATATTTATTTCTCTTTGAGCTGATTAATGAACTCGGGCACGACCTTGTTTGTCGGATCAAGTTCCATAACCTTCATCCACACCTGTTTCGCCTTATCCGGCTGGTCCATCATGAAGAACGCTGAACCCATGACTTCCATAGCTGTAAGGTTCGCGGGCTCAAGGTTCAGTATTTCTTGGCACTTTATAAGCGCCTGATCATATTTACCTTCTACTATTGACTGGCGTGCGTCGTAAACTTTCTGGTCTATGATTGTAAAGCCGACAACATCTTCTTTGTAGGCCTCGGTTGTCGTTATACCGGCATCTTTTTCGATTCTGTTTAATAAAGCAAGCAGTTTTGTATTATTTGGGTTCTTGTAATAAGCATATCTGAAAGCGTTTACAGCACCCTTCTCATCGCTTTCAACATATCCGGCAACGCCCTTTCTGATAGATACCGCTTCTTCGCTCTCACCCGCAGCTGTTTGGAGGTATCCTACTATAAGCTGCATCCTGCTATGCATCTTTTGAACATCCTTGTTCGCGGGGTCTATGTCAAGACTTGCCTCAAGCCTGTTGAACGCAAGCAGGAAGTTGCCTTGACGGTACGCCTCCATGCCTTCCTGCATGTAGCGGCGAACTAGGATTTCGCGGTTCTCAGAGATGGAAGGCCCGAATCTCCAGGTACCCGATATCCTGCTTGAAAGCCCCAGGTCTTGTATACCGAATGCATAATCTATGCCATAATCCTTGTATTTTACTCCAAACCCAGCGTCAGTTTCTGTCAGACCATTGCCGCCCTGGAAACCGATGCGGAGGGCCGCGAAATTCAACAACCAGTATTCGGTTCCTATGTGCCAGCCCATGCTGGTATTCATGTTTTTATCTATATCGAAAGCTACTAAAAGTTTATCTCTTAAGAAGGGGTGACTTACTCCAGCGCGAAATATTATAGGCAACACGTCATCCGTATCGCCGAATTTAGTGCCCATAAGGTTCTGTATGCCGAACCCAAGCTTAAGCTTGGGAAGCTCTTTACTGACCCCCTGCACCATTGTGGCAACATCGAAAGTCAGGAAACCGTTTGTTGACGTGTCTAATGTGTGCGTTATGTATTTGCCTGATACTCCTATCGAAAGATGCTCGCTGATCTTCTTGCCGTAAGCGCCGGTTAACGCGGTTTGCACATCATCAAAAGTGCCCATGTTCTGAATATTTATTATATCGGTTTGAGTCGAATCGTAGGTGATATTGACCTTTTCAAAGCCGCCCGAATCAAGCCTTGTCAGGTTCAACCCGAACACGCCGTACTTTGGGGTCGGGTGTACATAAGAAATAAAATCATAGTTCGTGTCGGCAAACAGACTGACATGCAGAGCCATTAATTCTTTGCGGTCCATCTGGGCAAGTCCCGCCGGGTTCCAGTAAGTAGCAGAGGCGTCATCCGAAACGGAATAAAAGGCACTGCCCATCGCAAGCGACCTTGCGCCCGCGCCCCACGCAAGGAATTGTCCAGGTTGACCGCCGGTAGCGTCAGCGAATATGCGCTCCGGACTGATGACATTTATCGATAAAAATACGAATCCCGTCAGCAAAATCAATGCGATTTTGCTTATGGTCTTGTTAAGATTCGTGTTTTTCATCGACCTTTCCATTTTCTTCCTCTCTTAGTGGATCACGCCAATCTTGCGGGTAGCAATTATGCTTTCGGAACCGCTTTTAATCTCAACCGTCAGAATATAGCCGCCTTTGGAAACTTTGGCGCCATACTGGTCCGTCCCATCCCAAACAACCGTTTTTATCCCGGCTGTTTCGATCTTGGACGGATACTCCCTGACAAGATTTCCAAGGAGATCGTATATCTTTGCCTGTACTTCCGATTCGGAGGAAAGTGTGTAACAGATGGTCGTTGACCCTTCCCGGCTATCAAATGGATTCGGAAAATTTGTAACGATACTGTAAGCCTGCTCAGAACCGGCAGACGGGAGAACCGTCCAGCCAGCCAGAAGAGCCAGTGCCGTGAGAATCATTTTCAAAACCATTTTTTTCTCCATCTTTTTACCCTCGCAAAATAAAAACCGAATCGTCGCCACGGACAATCCGGTTACCTAAACTTTTAAGGAGTTCGGGTCATAAATCGCGTTAACCCTTGCTCTTTATCAGCCGTTTGGGGGCTCTCATCCCGCGATACGCGCGGAACTTGAAAACGGCTTAGTCTTCGGTAACCCGGCTACCTTGAAGCGGCTGATCAACTCCGCCTTTTAGGCCCGTGGCTTTGCGTCCTCCGGTTTCCCGGAGTTTGCCTTTATCGGAACTTCTTTTAAAGAACTTTGCGTGAAATCGGGGGCGATCTCACATCAAAAATAAAAACTACCGCTCACTTTCGTGATGCCCGGTAGCTTAAGATAGGGGGACTTGTATTGCTGATTTAATGTCAAACAAATAACGTTTTGAGACCCGTCTTGCAGCTGTCTTTTCGGTAACCCGGCTGGCGTTGATAGCCCCCTATCTTTAGCCCCGTGGCTTTGCGTCCTCCGGTTTCCCGGAGTTTGCTATTGTCGTTAACTTTCAGACAGCCTTCTTGTTTCCACTAACTATATAACACAGATCCTGTTATTTGTCAAGACCTTTTTTGTTAGTCTTTTTGAACCAAACTATTGCACAAAGTTTATGGTATATTGTTGCCTATAATCTGTGTAATCTTGTTAAAATCAGTATAATAAATAGTAGCATTTACTAAACTAAAATTTGATTGTTTTTAAAGATTTAAACGGTATTTTAAATATCTTTCCAACACCATCAGCCGTAGCCCAGATGCTGGAACCGTCCCATGTGATGCTGGCCAGCTTATTCTTACCTTCCTCAAAATCCGGCATTGAATACACTTCTCTTACGGAAAAATCATTTACCGACACCTTGTAAATTCGTGAAGTTTTATAGTCGCCTATATAGAAATACTCGCCGTCCCGGAACATACCGCAAGGGCTGACAGCTGGGCTGTCGAAAACGCTCACAATAGAAAGAGTTTCGTCCATTTTATGCTTATAGATCTTCGCCGCGTTGGTATCTAGTACCCAGAGGTTGGCTCCATCAAAGTATAATCCAGCCGGGCTGCTGTTCGGGGTGGAGAATATCTCTGATACCGACAGATTTTTATCCATTCTATGTTTGTATATCCTTTTCTCTACCGAACTGCATGTCCACAACGCTTCACCATCAAAAGTGATGCCTGTCGGCTGGGTGTTATTGGTTTTATAAACAGAAGCTATCGAAAGTGTCGCGTCATTGTTATGTTGGTAGATATTGCCCACGACCCAATCGCTTACCCAAAGGTATGGTTTTATCCAGCACATACCTATAGGATTTGAGTAGGGTATCGTATAGCTTTCGGCATGTGATTTAGTCAGAATACCTTTGAAAAGAAAAATGCCCGCCACTGCGAGGACCAGTGCCCCGCCAGCTATAAGACCAATGGGCGGCTTGTTCTGTAGCTTTGTTGCGGCAGTTTCCGGTTTCGTGGCCTTGTCGCGGGCCATAGCAGGTGCCTGTGCTGGCTGCTGACCAGCAGAACTTGCTGCTGGAGCTGCTGCTTGACCTTGACCCATAGCGCTTATTGCCTTATTGACCGTTTTAATTACGTCATCCACTTTAAATGGTTTGCTTATATAATCGAACGCCCCCTGTTTGAGAGCAAAAACTGCGCTTTCCACGTCCCCAAAACCAGAGAGCATTATAGCTTTTATGTTCGGATTGATCTTTCTGAGCTCAGCCAGTACTTCCAGCCCGTCCATATCCGGCACTCTGACATCAAGCAAGGCGATATCAGGATTCTCCCTTTTCGCAACCTCCAGAGCTTGATGACCGTCTTCGGAAGTAAAAACCGGATGACCGAGCGGTTTTACAATGTTGTACACTATATTTCTTAAGCCCGGCTCGTCGTCCATGATCAGAATTTTTACCATAATATCGTACCTCCGTTAACGCTTGTCGAAATTTGCTTTGACCTTATTGTCCGAGCACTTCCTTGATCTTCGTTATCATTTGCGATGGATTGTAAGGTTTAGTGATATACCCGCTCACGCCGGATTCCTTTAAAAGTTCGGCCTCGTCGCTCAGATCATGCCCCGTACAGATAAGAATAGGTATACTCGCTGTAATGGGATTTGCTTTTATGGCCTTGCTTGCTTCCCAGCCATCCATTTCCGGCATTTCTGCATCAAGCAATATCAGCTGCGGCAACTCCTTAACCGCGACCTCAACAGCCTGCGCGCCGTTGGCAGCCTCAACAACTTCGTAGCCGCCCTTCGCTACGGTCATTTTCGCTATCTTTCTCATCATGTCCGAATCATCTGCTATAAGTATCTTCGCCATAAGGCCTCTTTAAATCTCTTTTGTCGGTGCCATAGAAGATTTTATTACAAGTTTTCCCGTATCGGAATGGAATTCTATCGTCCGTCCATGAGAACCCCCGCAATCTTCAGCTATAAGGTTGATCTTGAATTCTTTAAGGATACTTTTTATCGCGGTTACATTTCTTAACCCAATATTCATAAAATCGGAAATATTGGTTCCTGTGAACATACAAGCGCCACCGGCCATTTTTGCGATGACATTGTTCCTGTTCGCCCCCATCTCTACCATCTTATTTAGCATTAGTTCTATGGCGATATCGGCATATTTGCCCGGCTTACCGCCAATGCTCACTTTTTTGGAATCTGGCAACATTATGTGAGCGAGGCCTCCGATCTTTGATACAATATCGTACAGTATTATGCCCACACACGAGCCAAGGCTCCTAGTCTCTATCGTCGCCGGAGCTTTGATGACCGCATATTCCGCTATATTTACGCAAACTGTTTCCATATTATTTAAATACACTCCTTTTTAACAGATTATTATCTTAACAGGCCAAGTTTAGCATATATCTTGTTCATGAATTCTTCATCAGGGAACACCAGAAAGCTTCCGTTAAGGTTTTCATTCTCTATCGATATCTGCGTATCAATGAGCAAGGCTTTATCAGCAACCATCGATATCTCAATCAGCAGTGTATCGATCACCGCACCCAGAACATCTTCGGCGAGATACGGCACGGACGGGAAGAGTGTTATATCCATAAGTCCCGCTAGGCCGTTAAGATATGAATTGGTTATAATGTTACCCATCTCCATCATTGCCGACCTGCCCATCTCGTCTAGTTGGCCGGCCTTCAAATTTTCATCTCCGGTGATCAGAGACGCCAACCTGTGGCCGCTGTCCTTTTCAAACACGAGCAGGATGCGGCCTGTAAGATCGCCCACCATATAAAAGTATATGCCTATTACCGTAGACTCGGTGCCTGCCAGAGCTTTTGGTATTTCTTCTATCGGCATGAGCTTCAGGCTCGGCACCGTTATCAAGACTTTTTTCTGGAGCATCCTGGAAAGCGCGGTCGCGGCCTGCCCGGCGCCAACATTTGTAACTTCGAGCAACGCGTCTGTTCGAATATCTTCTCTCATAATATCGTCCATCCTATAGTAAACTGCTTTCATCCATGAATCATTTGCCCGGATGGTATAATTCTATGCTGTTTAGGAGCATCTCGAGTGAGCCCGGGTTCGGAATAATGAAAAAATGCCCTGATATAGTCCTTGGCACATCTTCGAATTCAATTTTCATTATTAAGGCCTGCTCGGCGTTTTCCGCGAGCTCTATAAGTATGAAATCAACTATCGCGCCCATCATGTCAAAAGCTAGCTTTGGAACCGAGATAAGAATAGTTTTATTGATAATTTTCGCTATAGCCGAGACAAAAGAAGCGGCAATAATGTTACCCACTTCCGACACAGCGGAAACGTCCAATTCGCTTAAGCTATGAACCTTGACTTCACTGCCTGTGAGTTTATCGACCAGCATTATCACGTCTTCTCTTGGAAAAGTAAGCAGAAGCCCGCCACTAAAGTCTCCCATAAGCCTTGAATATACGCCGGCCACTATTGAATTCGGGTCGCCCATTGTGTCGACAGCGACCTCTATAGGCACTATCTTTATCTCAGGCACTTTCATGGTTATCTTTTTGTTGAGGATCTGCGAGAGAGCACCCGCAGCGGTCCCGGAGGCTATGCTGCATATTTCTTTTATCGCGTCTACCTGGATCTCTGAAAATGTCATGTTTTTCATTTAAACCCTCACTCAAAACTGATCTTAACATCCGCATCATGACTCAACGGCGTCGTGAAATTCGCTTCCTGCTGGTTTACCAGCAACTTAAGGCGTTTGCCTGCTGTGTCGCGCGGTTCAAGTGATATATAGCGAAAAATATCTACTAGCACCGCCTCCGCGTCGCGGCCTGACATAGTACGCAAAATATCCCCGTCGTTGACTTCGGTCTCTTCCGAAACTTCTCTGCCGTTCAACAATATTTTTCCGTGCGATCCAGGGAAAATAAATTCTTCGGTGTTAATTTTTATCCTGAGGTCCCTTCCCTTGCCCGGTACCGCAACAAGTTCTCCAGCTCTTATCGCCGGTTCTGATATTTTCACATATTATACCGTCGCATGGGCTGATAGTGGCGTTAATGATGTCACTCGGGCCAACAAACTCTTTCCCATTGACCTTCAAAATGCAGTTCCTGACCTTTTTTTCAATCTTTTGCCCCAGAACATCAAATGAGACGGTCTGCTCCATAAGGTTCTCTGGCGCTACGCCCGCCACAACGAGAGCGGATGATAACGAATAATCATTTACGATCTCGATCTTCGCGTTGTCGGGGATTTCTTCTTCTAGTACTGCACTCTGTCCGTTTATAGTAACTTTGACCGGGAAGCTTAAAAGCTTTTGATTAAATAAAAATGTTTCCGGCGGGGGCAGAATATCAGCGACCCTCACGCGGGCGTCATTGCCGTCTGAGGCCTGGAAAAACTCTATCCTGTCGCCTTCTTTAAGCAGGGTATTTATTCCGGCTGGCTCACCGTTAACTATTATCCTGGCCGGCTCCGGAAGTTTCCCTTTAATGACCCTTTGAACTCCATTCAAGGAGAATATCTTTGCAAGACCGACCCTGCCGGTGATCTTTTGCCTGTTGATACCTTCAGCTACAAGCGCCGAAATGACTGTTAATCCGCCTTCCTTAAAATTTATTATTTCAGATTTTTTGTCGTTTATCGTCACATGAATTAGTGCCGCGGCTGGCATTTTTGCTGATAGGCACGAAACCCCCAGCAGTACAGCCGTTTGCGGCCCAAATACATTATTGAGGCTGTAACTGCCTGCCTCGTTAAGCTGTAGGTCTTTTATTAGTTGAAGATTAAGTATGAACCTGTTAACCATGGCCGGCGAACGCAGGCCCACGCGGTTTTCAGGGATGCCTAGTGTGGCAGCCAGGCGAGACACGAGCCCATACGTAAGGCTTCCACCTCCCACAAGCACGACCGCATAATTCTTTAACGCAACGTCGGGGCTGGACACCAGGGTCTTTATTTCAGAAGCGATCTTTTCAGAGAGTTCTTTAACCGCAGGAGCCGTAAGTTCGCGTATCTCTTTAAAGCTTTTTTCGTATTCTCTGGAAAATATGTCTTTATACTTGATGGTCCGGGTATCGTCAGATTCGGCGCCGGTATCACTGCCAAACTCACGTTTTATCCTTTCCGCTTCGATAAAATCTACCAGCATCTCACCGCAGATATATTCAGTCATGAAATCGCCAGCCGAAGGTATCATGCCGAAAGACTGAATGCTTCCCCTTGAGACAATAGCGATGTCAGACGTACCGGCTCCGATGTCTACCAAAACGAGCGGTATATGCCTCATTTCCGCGGGAAGCACGGCCTCGGCCGCGGCTATGGGTTCAAGCGTAAGATACGATATCTCAAGGCCTGCTTTTTTTATCACCGCAAAAAGACTTTCTAACACCTTTTTGGGAAGAAAAGTGGTAATGATATTGGTCCGCAGACTGTTCGCATAATGGTTCAACGGGTTTGTCATGTCTTCCCCGTCAAGCTGCCAGGAAACGACTGTATACCCGACAAAAAGGTAATCGTCTATTTCATCCTGCGAACGGTTGATGGCATCCTGGATCGCAGAGAGCTCAACCTGGCGCAGCTCGCTTTCAGTTATCTCACGCGACGCGTCAAATTTGATTTCACCAACTGCTCTCATTGATTTAAGATTCCTGCCCGCGATGGCCGTCGCAACTTTTTTAACTTCAAGACCACTCTCTTTTTCAACAACTGCCTTTATCTCCGAAACCAGCGCAGCTACCTTATCAATATCATGGATCTGCCCCGCGCGGACAGCCCTGCTCTTATGTTCTACGATCTTGTTGACCAGGACCTCAGCATAATCATCGTAGTGCCTGGTAGCGAATATCCCGATCTTCCTTGTTCCAATATCAAGCGAGAATATTGTATCGTTCATTTTAAGTCTGCCTTATCTTTGATGTTTTTTGTGGTCCCGATAAAACCCGCCACATTTCCATCAGGTCCCTTTATTATAGTGCCTGTGAATAGAGCTTTTATCTTGTTTCCGTCTCTGGCAATGAATTCAACCGGAAAGTCTTCAAGCTTTTTTTCTTTAGCGAGTTCTTCCCAGCTTGTATTCTTGAGTTCATCCGCAAATATCTTTGAGAGAGGCGCGCCGGCTACATCTTTTTGCGAGTAGCCAAGCATATCTTCCAGCGCCCTGTTTATCTTCACTATTTTACCTTGTTCATCGATAACGATCAACGTATACACAAGGTTCTCTATTATCTTCTCATTATATTCTTTTGCGTACCTGAGCTCAGCTATAAGTTTTCTATTATCTTCAAGAAGCCTGTATTTTTCAAATGCCTGCCCTGTCTGCGAAACCAGGTCGTCCGGATCGAACGGCTTTTTTAAAAAGCTTGTGGCCGAATTTCTCAGTGCCGTAATCGCAACATCTACGGTCGCATGTGCGGTTACCATTATTACCTGAATGTCAGGATTTATTTCTTTGACCCGTTTAAGTAACGTCAAGCCATCCATATCCGGCATCATGATATCCGAAATTATGACCGGAAAAAATTCTTCACTAAGCTTGTTTAGGGCCTGCTTCCCGTTCTCCACCCCGGATGTGCCGTAACCCGCTCTTTCCAATGTAGCCGAGAGAAGAGCCAGAACACCTTCATCATCGTCAACAAGCAATACACGCTTTATCATCATTTATAACCTGGCGAGAATATGTTTTCCCGCACTTAAAACAACGAATTTACGTCAAGTATTAAAACAACAGAACCATCGCCAAGAATCGTTGCTCCTGAAAAACCTTTGGCTTTCTTAATGAGACCGCTCAAAGATTTTATCACTATTTCTTTTCTACCTATAAAATTATCTACTACAAGCCCGACCGACTTGTTGCCGATCTCCACCCTGAGTATATATCTGTTTGCGCTCTGCTTAGTTTCAGGGTGAGCGCTTACCCCGAGCAGTTTTTCAAGCCAAACGAGCGGCAATACTTCGTCCCTGAGCACAATTACCTCGCGTTTTTCTATGCTTTTTACGTCGTTTTGAGAGAATGGGACGACTTCTGTAATATTATTAAGCGGTATGGCATAGATCTCTGTTTTTACTTTCACAAGCAAAGATGTAATTATGGCGATGCTTAAAGGAAGATTTACAGTAAACGATGAGCCTTCGCCTTTTTTAGAATTAATTACCAGCCTGCCCGCGAAAGATTCTATCGCATTTTTTACCACGTCCATTCCAACGCCGCGCCCGGAAATATCAGTGATCTTTTCGGCGGTTGTAAACCTGGGGTCGCAAATCACAAGAAATGAATCTTCATCACTTGTCGCCTTGGCTTCTTCAGCGGTTAATATTCCTTTTTCAACGCTTTTTCGTCTTATTTGCTCCGGATCGAGACCCTTGCCATCGTCTGAAACATTTATGGATATATACCCGCGTTCTCTCCTCGCTGAAAGGACCACCTTCCCCTTCCGAGGTTTTCCGGCCTCAAGACGTTTTTCCGGAGTTTCTATGCCGTGATCAAGCGCGTTTCGCAGAAGATGCACAAGAGGCTCATTGATCTCTTCAATCAGCATGCGGTCTATTTCAATGTCCGCTCCGATTATCTCAAACTCTACTTCTTTGCCGAGCTTAAGCGCGAGGTCCCTTGCCATGCGCGGATACCTGTCGAATATCTGCGATAACGGAACCATGCGGGTTTTCAACACAGCTTCCTGCAGCTCAACCGCTATTCTATCAAGCTGCTGGAGTGTTTCCTTAAGTTCTTCGATGCCGTGAACAACAGCTATCTGCTCAAGCTGAGACTTACTTATAACCATTTCCCCAACTAAGTTCATCATTTTATCAAGGTGGGAAATATTAATTCTGATGCTGGTCTTAGATTTCTTGCCGGCCGCGCCTGCTGTCGCTTCGATTTCATCGGTGCTTTTGGCTTCCTCTTCGGGCGCTTTTGCCATCGCCTGCGATTCCTGCGCCGCAGACTGAGGCTGAGTTTGTTTTTGCTCAGGGACAGGCTGAGGTGTCGGCGTTTGTATTTGTTCCTTGGCAAGCGATTGTGGTTGAGGTTGCGTCGTCTGTGTCTGTGCCGGGACAGTTTGCGGCTCTGGCTGAGCTTTTGGCTCCTGCGGCTTAACTTCTTCTTCGCTTATAAGTCCCTCTAATCTAGCCACGAGCCCGTCTATGTCAGCTTTAGATTCGACACCGGTCTCTATTTCCTCTATCAGGCTTTCAATCTTGTCAAAACATTCAAAGATCACATCTACAATGTTGCCCTTGGCCTGTGCTTCGCCCTTGCGCAAGCTGTCCAGAACATCTTCCATATGATGTGCGAGATTGGTTAATTTATCGTAACCCATCGTCGCTGACATCCCCTTGAGCGTGTGGGCCACCCTGAAAATGTCGTTCAAGACTTCTTTATTCGAAGGCCTCTTTTCTAGTTCTATAAGAGCGGCATTAAGGGCCACGAGATGCTCTTTAGATTCAGAAACGAAGACTTCTTTAAATTGAGACAGATCCATCTCATCCATAATATTTGCCCTGTTATCAACCGTTAACGCTTAGCCTGCTGCTTACATCATTTCCAGTTAAATTCGCATGTGATCTTGATACCGTTCTCATCTTTCGCCCCCGTGCAGGAGCTCGAGACCAAATTTAGTTTTAAGTATTTTGTGATATAGTTTAGCCAGCCTTTTACGGTCTTTTCTGATATTTTTATGTTCTCTTCGTTATAGCCGCCGCTCCTAAGAATGTAGGACGCTGATTTCATTTCTGTTTTTATTTCCAGGTGATCGCTTGATATACCGGGAAATATAATCTTATAAAGACCTTTCAAGAACGTGTCGAAATCTGACAGAGACGAAAGTGCCAGAGCAGTCTTGTATGATTCTATACACTCGCGTGCGTTCTCTTCGCCCAATTCCTCAAGTATCCCCGTTGAAGTCGCGCCAAGCGTATTCTGGATCTTCTGATATAGATCGTAATAAATTGTGCTTGAATAGTAGTTGTACTGTTTCAGATTACTTGTTATAAGAACACGGTTCTCCTCTGTAAGCATTAAAACTATTTTATCCGCTGTTTCCTGCGAAAATTTATTTTTAATGAACTGCAACGCGTTCCTTATTACTATCCCTTTGACCATGAACTCCTTCTTGTCCTGCTTAAACGGTTTGTTCGCCAGACAGCTCTCAATAGCCTCGGCAATTTTGTACGACGGGCACAAGATGTCATAATTTCCGGACCTTACAACATTCGAAGGCATCCCTGAATATACGCTCGCTGTTGATTCGTCCTCTACTATCACCTTACCGCCATAGCTCCTGACCGCTTCCGCTCCCTTCACTCCGTCATTACCCAACCCGGAAAGTACTACAAGAACAGTTGAGGATTTAAAAGCCTCGGCGCAGGAAATTATCACGTGGTTTATATCCGGCTGCAGCCGCACTTTAAAATCAACCATATCGGCGATACAACCCTTTTTGGTTCTGTGCACTTCCAGGGTGGAATCCGTGGGTGAAAAAAGCACTCTTCTTGAATAAAGCAGGTCACCCTTTTCAGATATCTTTACAGGGAAAGGAGTCATTGTCTGGATATGCCCCACAAAAGAGGTCATGAATTGGGGCGGCATATGCTGGGCGATTACGACAGATCCGTAGAAATTGTTAGAGAACCGAGGCATAACTTCGTATAGAGATGTCGGGCCGCCGGCCGAAGTGGCTATTACTACTACCTGATGCGCCATCAATGTTGATGAGGTTTTTTTTGCGATGGCCGTCGATTTATATTCAAGAAGCCGCATCCTGCTCACCCTGGATGCAGCTTTTATTGTTTCAATGAATTCTTTCTGGATAACAGCGATATTTTGCGGGTTGTCGGGCTTGCACAATACATCAACAACACCCATCGCAAATGCTTCTTTTGTGATCTCAGATGTCTTCGTCCCAACAGAACTTACAATAACTACCGGGGTCGGTCTTTGTTTCATTATCTCTTCTAGAGCCCACAGCCCGTCAACTCCAGGCATTATGAGATCCATAGTAACAACATCAGGCTTAAGCGTAAGTACCTTATCCATAGCCTCTTTCCCGTCCCCGGCTTCACCTATTACCTCGATCTCGGGGTCGGAGGTCACCATATGCTTGAATGCCTTACGCATGAAAGTCGAATCATCAACGATGAGCAGTTTTATCATAAATGTCAGGCTCCCAGCACTTTCTCGACAGTTTTTATCAGGTCGTCGGTCTTCACCGGTTTAACCACGAACGACTTCGCGCCTAAAGCTATCGCTTCTTCAACGATCTTCTCCTGACCCATTGCGGAAACCATGATTATCTTAGCGTTTGGGTTGTGCGCGACTATTTTTTTTACTGCCTCAAGGCCGGATTCTTCTGGCATTATTATGTCCATCGTTATCAGGTCAGGTCTGAGCTGGAGGAATTTTTCTACCGCCTCTTGAGCCGTACTGGCTTCACCAACTACTGTGTGCAGGCCGTTAAACTGCTTTTCAAGCACGTTCTTCAATGTAAGGCGCATGAATTTTGAATCGTCAACAATTAGGATCTTTGCCATTGGGAGAGCTCCTGGTTAGTGATTTATTTATCTATGAAAATATTATTTTGGATAGCCAATCCACCAGTTCTTTCGTCTTTCAATGTCTACTTTAACTTGGTTTTTTCTCCGCTCTTTGCGGTAAATTCTTTCTTCGACGTTGTATAGATAAAAACGTTGTTGCATTTTTGTAGTAAAGAGAACTTCTGATTTACCAAGCACCAGGCATCCGCAGTCAGATAGGGTCTGGTAAAACGCGTTCATCAACTTGTCCTTCGCGGCAGGAGTAAAGTATATAATGACATTCCTGCAAAATATCATGTCGGCGTTTTTTAAGGGAGGCGCATCGCTTAAAAAATTACTACGCCTAAACTGGACAATCGGTTTGACTGAGCTATCAAGAGTATATTTTTCTGCCCCTTTTATCGTGACAGGTTTAAAATACTTTTTGAAATACTCCTGCGGCATGCTCTTGAAGGCGTTTATATCGTAAACAGCCTCGTTGGCCTTTGAGAGAGAAAGCTCGTCAATATCTGTGCCTATTATACTAGGCACTATATCTTTGCGCTCGCCTAGGGCCTCCCTTAACAGGATGGCTAGCGAATAGGCCTCTTCTCCGGAAGAACTTCCGCAAGACCATATCTGAATAGCTTTTTCGGACCTGACTTTTTTGTATTCGATTGTTTTCGGGATGATATCATTCTTAATAAAATCCCAAAGCTTTATGTCCCTGAAAAACTGCGTAACGTTTATTGTAAGAGCATCATAGAGACTTCTTTGTTCTTCCCTGCTCGAAAGCAACAGTTCCGCGTAGGAACCAAAATCATCAGGCGCGATATTGTTCGCCATGATCCTCGCGTTGACGCGCCTGTGCATATAAGATTCATTGTATGATCGGCAGTCTAGCTTGAAAATCCTGAACACTATGTCAAAAATTTCTTTAATGTTCTGTATTGTCCGTCATTTATTTCCGTTAATTATAGTTCCTGCGATACATCAAAGTTTGAATTTGTTTACTTCGTTCTTTAGCATATTAACCTGGTCAACCAGAGTTTTCGAATTACCTGCGATCTCGGTCACTGCAAACGTTTGTTCCTGCGCGCCGGCCGTTATTTCTTCCGCTGAGGCCGCTGTTTCTTCTGATATGGCGGCAATCTGCTCCACCTGCTGGTTCATCGCCTTTATCGCTTCCACAATGTCGGAATATCCGGCCTGCATGTTGTTTGTCAGCTCAAAAACGATCTTGGCTTCTTCGAGCGAATTTTGGGAAGATGAAACCACGCCTACCATGTCCGATTGTATCTCTTTTATTATTTTTGATATTTTTTCCGCAGAGTTGCCCGAAGACTCGGCAAGCTTGCGTACTTCATCTGCGACGACCGCAAAGCCTCTACCGGCCTCTCCGGCACGAGCTGCCTCGATCGCTGCATTTAGGGCCAGGAGATTGGTTTGGTCGGCTATTTTAGTTATAAGCCCCACTATCTCAGATATCTCCTGAGAACGCTGCTCAAGCTTGTTTATCGACATTCCAGTATTCTCTATAGTGGTTCTGAACGGAACCGAATTTGTCAATAACTTTATTGATGTTGTCGCTTCCCGTGTTAACTGCGTTGTTCGCATTGCGCATAAGCACCGATATTTCCTGCGTGCTCTTCGCGACCTGGTTCGTTGCTGAGGCTATCTGCTGAATTGAGTTCTGTACCTGGTCCATCGTCTGGTTAACCTGCTTTGTTGACTCGGCCATTGAACTCGCTGAATTGTGCGATGTGTTGGCAAGCTGCACAACAACACCTATAAGGTTCTTAAGGTTACTTACCATCTTAAAAAATGCTTTACCGAGCACGTCTTTGTCGGAATGGATCATCACGTTCGCGCTCAGGTCGTTGTTGGATATTTGTTCCGCTATTTTTGCCAGCTCTTTTAGATTGAACGTCATCTGATTAAAAGCTTCGCCAAGTTCACCTGCGATCCTTTCTTCAAGAAGCGGATTGTTCAAATCGTCAGTTGATATCCTTCTAGCCTGTATTGTAAGTTTTCTCAGTTCACCTTGCATCTTATCAAAGGCTACGGCAAGATCGCCTTTTGACTGAGCAGAAGAAGCTAGTGCATCCGACAGAGTTATGCCTTTTTCTAGCTTTTCTTCTATGGTGTCAGAACCGATCATGCCGTTAGCTATGAGTTCAGCGCGCGTAACAAGCTCGCCCAGACCCGCGAGCATTTTGTTGAATATATCGGCCAGTCGTCCAATCTCATCATTAGAGGTTATTCGCACCTGTTTCTGCGAGAGGTTGCCATCCGCTATCATTTGCGCGACCACCATGACCTGGCCAAGCGGCTCTATAATACCCTTTTCTATCATATAGTTATAAATTATACTTCCAGCAGCAACGATGACAATAACAACAAGAACTATGATCAACGCCATATTTCTTGCCATGGCCGAGATGTACTTGGTGGTATAGCCGATCCTTAAAACACCCATCTTCTGGCTTGCAGCAACAACCGGGATCGCCGTTTCAAAAACATCCGGCTGCCCCGTGTTTTCGTTGACCTCGAATTCTTTCGCTGCGAAAGCTTTGATTTCTATATTGGTCTTATTGAGGGATTTGTCTTTAAGTTCTTCCTTTGAAGAAGCTATGCATTTCCCGTCATTGCCCAGAAGGATTACATACTCTACATTCTTGTCCGAGCTTTTGACTCCCAGCAGGATCTTCGTAAGCCTATCGCTCTCACCGGACATCATGGGGTCAGCGTATGCTATTGACATCATTGGTTCGCTACACGCTATCGCAAGATTTGTCGTGACGATTTTTGCGTTATCAAGCTGGACAGAGTTCAAAATACTGCGCACTTTTGAAACGGTAATAAGGACAATAAGAAGCATGGCAAAAAACATAATCGCAAGAAAATTCGCGATTATCCGCTTCTTGATGCTCGATTTACCCGATGAAAACAAGAACATGTTTGTCCTCCGTTTCAGGAAATAGATTATTTATCAAATACATCTGTAGCTTCTTTGATGATATCGGGAGGTATTGTGATCCCGATCTTGTCCGCGGTTATTAAATTCACGGAATATTTATATTTTCTTGGGTGAGCTGGCTTTATCATTGATGCTTTTTCACCACTGAGTATCCTTGAAGCGATCTCACCGGCCTGTTTGCCAAGGTCTTTGTAATCGCAATCGAACGAGGCTATTGCGCCGGCTTTGGTATAGAACGATGAAAGCCCTATGACCGGTACTTTCTGTTTTATACTCTCAAGAAGAAGGAACTTAAGTGTCTGGCTGAAGTAGATTTTAGGGTCGAGAATAACCAGAAAGCAGTCACTGCCGGAAAACACCGAGTTCAATGCATCGGTAAACCCTGCATCATCATTAACTATTTTAGCGTTAAGCCCGATCCCACGATTATCACATTCGGCCTTCATGGCCTCAAAGGAGCCTACACTGTTGGGCGAATAGAGCAACCCTATAGTTTTCGCATGCGGTAAAACCTTTTTTATTCCCGAAATCTTCATTTCCGGTGAAATATCCAGAAGTATACCAGTTGTATTTTCATCCATCATCGGTTTTGAGTTAAAGACCATTGTGAATACTATCGGTATGCCTTTTGTTTGTTCTTTTGCCGCTTTTAAGGCGTCTTCGCCGACAGTCAACAGAAGATCTGGTTTTTCAGCAGTTATTTTAGGAAAAATAGCTGCCGGATCCTGGCCTTTCAGGCTGTATTCAGATATATGTATTTGAGTGCCCTTATCGGCAAAGAACATTTTGAAACCACCTGATACTTCTTTGTAAAATTCCATATCAGACGAAAGAAGCACCGACACTACCGCATCTTTGGCATGGCATAAGCTGAAAAAAAATAGAAAAATAGATAGGATAAATACTTGTCGACTTGTTCTCATTAGGAACTCCGATATTTCAGTGTTTTGTCATTGAGCCTCTAAAACAATGACTGAATTTTACAACAAACCTACAAAAACATCAATTGAATATTTCTGACGCGTCTTTCTTGGCTTGAGCAGATATATTTATCTGCATTCTGTCTGCAACGATACTATTTATGCTGTATTTAATTTTGCGTGGCCGCAGAGCTTTAATTTCCGCAGCCTTTTCGCCATTCAAAATTTTGACCGCAATATCTCCAGCTTGTTTACCGATATCTTCATAGTCGCAATCAAAAGACAAAAGTGCGCCCGCTTTTGTATAAAAAGAAGAAAGCCCTATAACCGGAAACTTATTTTTTAAACTGTCAAGAAGAAGGTATTTAACTGACTGGCTGAAATACACTTTCGAATCCGCGACCATCATGAAACAGTCCATCTGGCCGATGAGAGCTGCTAAGGCATCTGGAAAATCGCTATCGGTGCTTATCTTTTTTCCGATTATTTTCAGACCCTGGTTGTCAGCTTCCGCTGACAGCTCTTTGTAATCTGGGTCGGAACCTGCCGAATAAATTATGCCTATGTTTTTTATGAACGGCAATATCTTCTTCATGTTCCTTATCTTCAGCTCCGGAGGCAGGGCCAAGGAAACACCGGTTGTATTGGCATCAATGAATTCCGCCGGGTTTAGTACCATGCTAAAAACGATTTGAGTATCATTAAATTTAGCTTTTGCGAGTTTTATCGCATCGGTTCCAACAGCATAAATAATCACAGGTTTTGTTTGTGCAACCTGCGAAGTTACTGCTGCAGGGTCAGCTGCCTTCAAATTAGACTCCGTAATGTTCACGCCCAGATTCTTCTCTCCAACTGATTGTTTGAACCCATTAGCTGACTGAATAAATGGTTCGAAATCAGAAGAAAGAATGATAGATATGTTTTTTCCTTCGGCAAAAGCGCCAACACAGCCGAAAATCATGCAGCTTAAGATTATTGTAGAAATTCTAACGAACGAAATTCTCATATTTTACTCTCAAACACTACGAAAAATTACTTTATCAGTCTCACTGTTTTTTTCCCAGTTCATCTATCGCAACTTTCTCTAGGTCACCAAGCAGTTTCACTAGGTCAAGAAGTATAACGATCCGTTTTTCCAGTTTGCCTACACCCGACAGATATTCTGCATCTATCGAAGCTATAGATGGCGGTATCGGGTCTATCTGGTCTGTTGGCAGATTAACAACTTCCGAAACGCTGTCGACAACAAGTCCTATGGTTTGCCCGCCAGCATCCGCGACCACCACGCGCGTCTTGTCACTCTCTTCTTTTTGTTCTAAGCAAAATCTTTTTCTTAGATCTATAACTGGAATGATTTTTCCACGCAAATTGACCACGCCCTCGATAAAGGCCGGCATGCCGGGTATCCTTGTTATATCCGGCTGGCGTATTATCTCCTGGATCTGGGTTATCGCAACACCGTATTCTTCATTCGCCAGACTAAATACAACAAGCTGTTGGTTATTGTTCGAAATAGTCGGCATATATTGGCCTCCGTGAAGAATAATTTGCGGAATTAATTGTTCTGGTAGGCGACAATCTAACAGTATTTAATTGGTTTGCGGTGTTACGCACGGGAAAGTGTTTCTGCCGCCACATTTTCAGTACCTTTAAATACCCAACAACCCCGGAAAATATATGCGGGACATAGAAGGCAATGTTCGCGAAACCGGACAACAAACTGTTATGATGTTTGTGCATTATTATATAGTAACCCGCCATAGCTACATCAATTAAACAAATTATACCAAATTATTAACAAATGTCAACATATTTTACTTGCAAAATATGGACATTTATTGATTTTTCTGTAAACCTATTTTTCATGTTTCATGTTATGAATTGCCACAATTTCGTCCCACTTGGTTTATTTAACAATCCCACTGCTATATTTTACCGTTTAATAACTGTTTTTTATCTTTTAATGACTTTTGATAAGATTTTTAAAATTATAATAATGAAATATCGATTCTGAGCATTTATCACCAACCAGTGGGCATGCTGGTTAAATAATTTTCTCGATTATCTCAACTGCATCTTTTACCAGGCCTTTACATATATTTTCGAAGACGCCTTTCTTGTGAGCGGCTTCTAGGCCCTCCGGAGTACTGATATCCATTTCTATCAGCTTGCGGCATATAATGGTTCCGTGCTTCGTTTCAAACATTTTTATAAATTCTTTTCCTGTTTTGTAAGACTTTTCTTTTGCTATCTTGTCTTCGGGCTTTGAACTCCCATGTTTGAGCCCAGTGATCATAAGCGCCCCGGAAACCGCTCCGCAAACCTCGCCGCAGCGAGACATACCCGCCCCCAGCGCGCACGCCATTCTCGCGGTAGTTTCCTTATGAACCCCGAGATCTTCGCTGAACGCCGTGCTGACTGCCTGGGCGCAGTTGTACCCGTCTTTCAATAACTGAAGCGCTATTTCACTTTTTTTCATTTTACACTCTTCTCGACTCGAATTCTGTTTCTATATTAGCATCAATCTATCAGCATTGTTTTCACTTACCGTAACCCGATATCTTTGCCGACAGACTCTCTATCTCAATCCTTATGACTTCAGTTCTTTCAAGCATATTTGCAGGAAACTCACAAGAGCCCGGCCCATAATGTTTCATTATAAGGTTTAATGCCTCTATTTTTTCTTTCCTGTCCAAGACGTTATATGCTTTTCCAAACCCTATAACTGAACGAAACCTCATCCCCCAATTGCACGGTTTATCAAACCTGACAATTTCGCAATCGATGTCAGCCTCGAAACAAATATTCGGGTTTGACTTAAGTATATTCAGTTTTCTACCTTCTTTTGCTCCGTGAAAATATAACCTGCCCCTTATGTAACCGAAACATAACGGCACGACATACGGAAAACCGTCTTCGCAAAGCCCAAGCCTGATCACTTGCGCATTGGACAATATTTGCTCTATCTCGCTTATATCAGTTATTTCTTTATCTTTTCTTCTCATAAAACATTCTTTTTTGCTTAACAGAAACTCTGTATCTTCCGAAAGTTATTCCAGATCTTCACTCTGTCATTTGTTTTAGCATCACGATCGCCTTGTCGTTATGCGGGTCGATCTTTAGCACTTCTTTCAATTGATCGGATGCTTCTTTAAGCATGCCCTTGTAATAATATGCCAGCGCAAGGTTCAAGCGGCTGTCTACCTGTGCAGGATTTACTTCCAGCGAGCGGTTCCAGTATTTTATGGCGTTCGTCCTGTCACCCAGAAGAAAATATATATTGCCCAGGTTATTAAGTGGTCCCGCCCTGTGCGGGTCAAGTCTGCGACGACCTCACAAAATTTTCTACCGCGTGCGGCCAATCCTTCTCCTTGGAATAGAGCCAGCCAAGTTTTTCAAATATAGAAGCCTGACCCGGGTATTTCGCCGCGAGTGCCTCAAGGTCGGCAAGGGTCTTTGCTGGCTCAAGAATTTTCTCGTCGAAAAAATCCGGCGTTGCCGCGACTTTTCTTTGCGCAGCATATGGCTCAAGTACTTTCTGGAACGTTAAAACGGCCAGCACGGCGCAGGCTACAACCCCGACAACCCGCAACGGCTTTGCAAGGTTCTCTTTTAAGTAAAAATTGTCTCCAAAGCTCTCAATGAAACCTGCCGTAATGAACAGGTAAACGGATGAGATGATAAACCGCATATCAACAGAGAACATATTTTGGGCCAGTATTCCCGCTGCACTTGCTATAAAACCTGAAATAAGATAATTTTCTGACTGCCCCGTAGATTTTATTCTGAGAGCCGCGGCGTTCTTGAACAAGGCTATTATCATCCACAAAAATATACCAAAGCCGACTATCCCCGTTTCAGCAAGATACTGTATATACTCATTATGAGCATCGTTTATTATGCTTTGTTCCTGCGGCCATATCGCCCTCAGTTCCTTGGAAGCGTACTGAGGAAAATATATATGGAAAGTGCCGGGCCCGGTTCCAAAGAACGGCTGTTGCGCCCACATGGTCAAGGTGTCACGCCATATCAGGGTATGAGCCTGCTGTCTTGACCATATATTTTTTGTGGCAAAAGTAAAAACCGCTAGGGCCAATATCAGTGCCGCGATAAATGTACCTTTTTTTATTGCGGACTTTATTGAAAGTATTATAAAAACTGCGGCGGAAACTCCGATAGCGATAAAAGCGGCTCTTGTTTGGGTAAAATATACTGCAATTAGTCCGGCAGTCAGGAAACAGCAAAGCAGCAGCTTCGAGAAAAAGTTTTTTGAGTAGAAAAACATTCCCAGTGCCATGGGCAGTACTATCACCGCATACGCAGCAAAAAATATCGGGTTGCCGAAGGTTGATATTACTCTCCCGAACTGGGGCACCTGTATCCGCCACAATCCGCCGTAACGCTGCATGATACCGTAAAGAATGGCGATCGAACTGCCGCTAAGGAGGAAACCAAGGGCAGTATCGCGTTTCTTTATGGTATCTAAAACATTAGCCGCTGCAAGGTACGCCGTAAGGGAGAGCAGGCTTCGCTTCAGCTCGCTTAAGGCCACTGGTTTGTCGGGTGAAAAAATATAGAACACAGCGACCGACGCCGCGTAAGTTAATATGGGAATATTAAAGAGGGATTTTCTGAACTTCAGCCTGCCGAAATATAAACTTCCGGCCGCCAAAAGGAAAAGTATCCCGTAGAGGCATGTCTTGGTCAGAAAAAGTTTCGGTCTGGTGAGTTTTACATCAGGTATAATGGGAGCTAAGAACAAAAATGCGCAGAATATGAGAAAAGGTGCGGATACGACGATATTATCTAGCAATTCATGTTTGTAGTTGGTTTCAGTGTTTGGCGCGGATTTTGGGCCCATTTTCGAGGCTCATTTCTTCTGTTTCTCGACTGCGATCTCTGCCGGCATGCTAAAACCCGTGTTGCCCCATATATCGGAAGCGGGCACTCTCACTTTCATTTTCCCTTCCGGAAGGAGGTCGGGTTTTAGTGTGAAAGAGAAAGGCACATTATATACATAACGCCCGTGCTTTTTCCAGGGGCCGGTTGAATCGTTAACTTCCAGCCAGGCCTTTTCGATCTCTTCTCCAGTGACAGATGCAATAAAAGTTTTGTTAGGGGTCTTTGCCCTGCCGTCAGCTATCTGCCGAATCTTGACTATTATATCCTGCTGTGTCCCTGCGGGAATGAGCTTAACAGCAATGGCGGGCTCAAAAGCGGTGATGGGTGTTTTGAGCGAAGTCGCCGGGTTAAGCGGCGGATACCCTTTCACATCGTTGTTAAGCCAGGAATTCACTTTATTGCTGCCCCAGCCTCCGGCAAGTATAGGGCTTGATGCTGTTGAAACAAAATATTCCGTTGGCGACCATAGCGCGATATAATTTGGGCCGGTCATGCTAACCATGCTCACCGGCACTTCTGTCCAGAACCACCGGGATTCGCCAACGCCTTCCGGAGCGTTCTCCGGGTCGCCTTCAAGAGGTATGTCCCTGCTGTCAGTGAGGAAATAGCTGTCAGCCTGTTTCCATGACGGAGTAGAATTTAGCGATATATATATGCTGCCTGGTATGGGTTCTTTTTCCCAGATCGGCTTCCCCGTGACCGGCCGCGTTTTCATCCGGCCCAATTTTGCTCCTATGAATGCCCTAACATAATTGCCGGCGGGCGGGGCGGGTATTTCCTCCATCCAGCAAACGTTGAAACCCACGTACCAGTTCCCGTCCCAGCCCGAGTTTGCGAAGATCGAATAATCGTTCAAGTTAGAAAGCTCGGCAAGATATACCGGCAGCGGGCGATCGGGTACAGGACAAGAATCGCCGTTCTCCTGGGATGCAATATTAGGGGAATGTTGAAGACCGCCTCCGGCAAGCGACGCGTCTTTGGGCGTTTGTCCGGCCTCGCTGTATTGCATATTTGATGTTTGCGGCCCTGCAAAACAATACGGCTGCGCGGCACACACGATAAACATCACAAAACCTGAGAAAAGAAATATTTTTGACATAACCGCTGTCTTTCTACTCCTTGTGTTTTTTCGTTTTCAGTATCTCCGAAATTCTCTCGAGTTCCTTAAGCGAGTAATAATGTATCTCTATCTTGCCTTTAGAAGGTTTGCCGGAGATCTTGATCTTTGTTCCGAACCGGCGCTGCAGCTCTTCGGCAAGATTTACGAGTTCAACTTCCTGCTTTTTTACTTTTGTTTTCAAACCGGGGGCTATACCGGCTTTCCATTGGGCCACTATCGCTTCTATGTCCCTGACCGTGAGCTTTTCCTTAAGTATTTTCTCAAGAAGGAACTTCTGTTTCTTTTCGTCATCTATCCCGGCTATAGCCCTGCCGTGCCCAGCGGATACAAAACCCGACGAGATGGCGTCCTGCAGGCCTTCTGGAAGGGTGAGCAGCCTCATCATATTGGCTAGAACTGACCGGTCCTTTCCCAGGGCCGTCGCGAGCTCTTCCTGTGTATGGTTAAATTCTTCGCAAAGCCTCTTATAGGCTTTAGCTTCTTCTATAGCGTTAAGGTTTTCCCTCTGGATGTTTTCTATAAGCGAGAGCTCGAAACGTTCCTTGTCATCGGCCTGCTTGACTATTACCTGCACTTCCTTAAGCCCAGCCGCCTTCGAGGCCCGCCACCTGCGTTCGCCGGCGATAAGCTCGTAATCTCCAGGCACAGCCGCCGGCGCCACAAGAAGCGGCTGCGCGAGCCCGTGCTGCTTGATGGATTCCGAAAGCTCTTTGAGTTTTTCCGGGTTAAAATCCTTTCGTGCCTGATACCTGTTTGGTTTGATACTATCGATAGGGATCGTTATGACCATATCCCCTTTTTGACCGGGGTGTGATGTCTGCGGGATAAGCGATTCTAATCCCCTGCCCAGTGCCTTATGCATATTGTCTCCTGTTTATAGTGGTGCAGTTAAAGGGGTAAGTGAACTCATTTTTATAAATTACTCTTTACTTATCTCTAAATTAGGCTTTGGGTTTTTCCCGCCATGGCGGGATAACGCCTGCCTGGGCTCCTTTTTCATTCTGATGAGCCATGAACTCTTTAGCAAAATTAAGGTACGCCTCGGTGCCCTTGCAGGATTTATCGTATAATAGCACGGGCTTTCCGAACCCGGGCGCTTCTGCAAGCCTAACCGTTCTTGGTATTCTAGTATCGTAAACCTTGTCCCCGAAATATTTTTTGATTTCGTCAACTACCTGCTGTGAAAGGTTCATACGGCTGTCATACATTGTCAGAAGGACGCCCTCAAGAAGAAGTTCGGGATTGAAACCGTTCCTTATGAGGTCTATTGTCTTTAGCAGCTGTCCGAGCCCTTCAAGCGCATAGTATTCGCACTGTATAGGTATTATCACTGATTGCGCCGCGACCAGGCTGTTAAGCGTCAATAGCCCCAATGACGGCGGGCAGTCTATTATTATGTATTTGTAAACTTTATGGAATTTATCCAACGCTTCTTTGAGCTTAAGCTCGCGTTTTTCCATGTTGACGAGCTCAACTTCAGCGCCGATCAGGTCAGTATGCGCAGGGGCGATATCGAGCCAGTCAAGCTCGGTCGTCATAAGGACATCTTCGAGCATCATCTCGTTTATCAGCACCCTGTATATATTTTTCTCGAGTTTTTTCTTGTCTATCCCCAGTCCGCTCGTTGTGTTGCCCTGTGGATCCATGTCTATGAGGAGAGTTTCCTGGCCCAAGTGCGCGAGGCTTGCTGCAAGGTTTATGGCGGTCGTTGTTTTTCCGACTCCGCCTTTCTGGTTAGCTACGGCTAGTATTTTGCTCATATTAATCTGTACCGATTATAGCAAGTTCTGTTTGTCTTATCAAGCAAAGAAAGGAGGGGGTGGAAGCTGCTCTTTTACTATTGTGTTTGGTTGATCAGAGACTGCCGTTACCATAAAGCTTCCATAAACACGGCAGACTAAAAAAGAAACCCGCTCTTCGTTTGAAGAAGGGCGGGGCTCTTTATACTAACTGATTACGCGATTAATACAGTCCCCATGTTGAAGACTTTGAGTCGGTGTGTGTGCAGTTTACCCACACATCTCCCCATGGCCTCGCAGGTGCTACAGCTGTGTTGAGCGGCTGGTACGACCAGCTGCCCGCTGTGGCTGCTACTGTCTCCGTGGTGCCAGTGATGTCGAACGAGGCGAACTGTGCATGGTACGGAGGGCAATTGCAAGTCGGTATCGACTTAAGGTATTTGCCGCCGTCCATGGTCAGGATCGGGCCCGGATCTGCTACAGGATACCATCCTTCAATTTCTCCATAATAAATGGACATTGCACTGCGGATGGCTCCAAGGTTACCCTTCGTCGCGCCTTCGTTGGATTTACGGATAAGATCAGCGAACTTGGGAATGGCGATTGCCGAAAGGATACCGATGATTGCAACTACGATCATAAGCTCAATGAGCGTAAAACCGTGTGTTTTCTTCATTGTTCTCACCTCCCTTTTGGGAAAACTCCCAATAAAGTTTAACACAACTAATAGTGTTTGTCAAGCTGCATATTTACCAGCTGCATATTTACCACTGCTGGGGATTATATTTCTAGTGCTATCGACATGCCATGAATGCCTGAGGTATCTATTAGCCATTTTCTTTAAAGCTTTCTGGCTTAAGCTAAATGTTGATATATTTTTCAGTTTCCTGACCCGATTTCGTTCTTATAACTATTAGCAACAACCATCCCGATCAGAGAGCCTATTATTGCCCCCGCCACATATTCTGACAGCCAGTGGATCGAAAACGACACTCCAGAGCCGATATACAGAGCGTAGCATAGGCACAGGACCGCGGTAATCCTTTTTTTTGGAAATAACTTTATTAATGTGAGCGCCATGGCAAAAGCTATTGTTGTGTGAGAAGATGGCCATCCCCAGAAAATCCCGTGCTTGAGAAAACCAAAGTTGAAACCATGGCTTGTATTGTGAGTGGTGTCGTATAAATTCGGCTGCACCCTCCCGGTAAAAGCCTTGTAAACCGAAGAAATAATTGAGCCTATGCACGCCGACTGCCCGAGCGCCCAACCCAGAGTTTGTCTTATTTTCACTTTTATAATGTGCCCGCTGACAACAAGATAGAGCGGTACAGTGATAGGCAGCAGGCCTCCCAGAACTAATGCTGGGAAAAACAAGTATCGAATTGACATAGATCTGGCGCAAATAAAATAGTGCCAGTCCGCATCCGTTTTTACAAGGACAAAAGTTAACACTATGGCTATAATGTGCCAAAGCCAGTTGTAACCGGTAAAACATCTGAGAATGTTTTTAGGGATTGAAAATAGGAAGATTTTCATCATGAAATGTGCCCGGCATTAGTAACTTGACCAGGTAAAACTTTTTGAATCGGTATGTGTGCAGTTGATCCAGACATTACCCCAGGGGCTGGCTGGGCCGCCGCTGTAATATTGCTCTGATACGACCAGCAGCCGGCGTTGGTCGTTTCGGTAGTGCCCGAAATATCGAACATTGACACTTTCGCGTGATAAGGGGGGCAGTAGCAGTCCGGTACTTCCTTGAGATACTTGCCGCCGTCCATGGTGAGGATCGGCCCTGGGTCGGATGCTGGGTACCACCCTTCTGCTTCCCCGTAATAAATATTGATAGCGCTGCGTATGGCTCCGAGATTACCCTTTGTGGCGCCTTCGTTGCCGCGCCTTATAAGGTCAGTGAACTTCGGGATCATTATTGAGAGCAGTATACCCATTATCGCAACAGTTATCATCAATTCGATAAGAGTGAATCCTTTCATGGACAAAGCGTATCCCGATCCGAGTTTCCGGTCGGAATCGCAAGCCTCAAGAAATACCCGCTTCTTTGGATGTTTTATTATTATAGATTTTTTCATTTATGCCCAAGTTAAAAAGGAAAATTATATTTCTTAAGGCCGAGTTCCGCCACCATGGTTTTTATTTCTTTTTGTGTTTCTTCGGTTATAGGAGCGCCCTTATCTTTCCTTTGTGTCCAGATAAGATATTCCTTTTCGCCCGCTGTATATATCTTTTTGCAGCCCGGCATTTTTTTTGAGGCCCGCAAAGATCTTAATATGTCTCCGGCTGTTTTTTTGAACTCTTTTAATTCTACAAAAGCCGATATGTCGGCTGCTATGAAAAAGTGGCCTAAATGGTACGGCTGTTTTTTGCCGTCTTTGAACCCCAACAACATCTTCAGGTATGCCCCCTGAGCGAGCGCCGCCGAAAGTATTTCAACTGCGGTGCAATAGCCGTATCCTTTGTAACCGGCGGTCTCGTCCCCTATTCCGCCAAGCGGTGTAAGCGCTGCCGTGCCTTTTATCAAGTCGTCCAAAACTTCCTTGGAGTTAGTTGTGGTTTTTCCGTTCTCGTCTATAACCCAGCCTTCCGGCAGTGGCTTTCCCTGTCTAGCGTAAACCTCTATCTTGCCGCGCTGGGTAAGAGAAGTGGCGCAATCTATCATAAAAGGAAAATCTTCATCTGTAGGCATTCCTATGGTAAGAGGGTTCGTTCCAAGCATATTCTCAATACCGAATGTAGGGGCAACTGAAGGGCGGGCGTTGGTTCCGGTAATGCCTATCATGCCTGCTTTTGTGGCCATCCCGGCGTAATAGCCGGCTATGCCATAATGCGTGGAGTTCCTAACTGCGACCATACCCATGCCGAACTTTTTGGCTTTGTCTATGGCGAGGGCCATTGACCTGATCGCTATCACCTGGCCCATGCCGTCGTGGCCGTCAATTACGGCAGTCGTGGGGCCTTCTTTGACTATCTCGAATTTAGTTACGGGGAACTGGATGCCGGCTTTTATCCGGTCGTAATATATGGTCTTTAAGCCTGGCCTATGCCGTGGGAATCAATGCCCTTTTTATCAGCGTCGATAAGAACTTCGGCGCATACTTTAGCGTCGTTTGCAGGAACGCCGAGGTCCTCAAAAACATCCGCGATGAACTTTTCAAGCAGATCGAATTTCACCCAGACTGCGGCTGTTCCCATTTTTTCTCCCTGTAAAATATTGTCAGTTAAGAAAGTTTTTCTTTGAGTATCTTGTTGACTATCTGGGGATTGGCTTTGCCCTGGGACTTTTTCATAACAGCGCCAACGAGCGAGCCAAGCGCCTGGGCCTTGCCAGATTTATATTCGGCGACCGCCTTGGGGTTATCGTTTATGGCTTCTTCACAGAGTTTAATTATCGCGCCTTCGTCGGATATCTGGAGAAGGCCTTTTTCCTTAACTATTTCTTCCGGAGATTTCGCTGAAGCAAACATCTCATCTAGAACAGTTTTTCCAATTTTACCTGAAATCGTACCATTCTCTATTATAATGACAAGATCGGCCATGTCTGCGGGTGTAATTGGATATCGCTGAATCAATTTCGATAAAGATTTTGAATATTTATCAGGACCTGAGTACAATTTTCCTATATATTCATTTGTTATCCAATTAGTAAGCGTTTTAACAACTTTTTTTTGGGGAAGTTTATTCGAGGCATGTTTCAATGCTTGTTCAAAATAATCTGCAAGGGCTTTTTCGGCGGTCAGCACCCCAGCGTCGTACTCCGAAAGCCCGAGTTCTGCAACAAACCTCTCTTTCCTTTTTTCGGGAAGCTCAGGAAGCGTTTTTCTTATGTCTGAAATATATTCTTCGCCAAGCTCCATAGGCACAAGATCCGGTTCGGGGAAATACCTGTAGTCGTGGGCTTCTTCTTTCGAACGCATGGGCCGGCTCTCTTTTTTGCCGGCGTCCCACAGCCGCGTCTCCTGCTTTATATTTCCGCCGCCGGAAACTATATCTATCTGCCTCTCCACCTCATAGGCCAGCGCGTCCCTTACTCCGGAAAGCGAGTTCATGTTCTTTATCTCGGCTTTCGTGCCGTACTCTTTCTGCCCATAAGGCCGTATACTGACGTTAGCGTCGCAGCGGAACTTGCCCTCTTCCATGTCGCAGTCCGAGACCTCGAGGTATTCGAGTATGCTTTTTAAGGTGCTCAAGTATCCGTAGGCTTCATCGGGCGAGCGCATATCCGCTTCTGAAACTATTTCCATAAGCGGCACTCCGGTGCGGTTTAGGTCCACAAGCGAGTAGTCGAGCTCGCGGGCCCCTATCGCGTGCAGTAGTTTGCCTGCGTCTTCTTCAAGGTGAATCCTTGTTATGCCTACGCGCTTCTTTTCACCATTTACTTCAATATCAAGGTAGCCTTTTTCGGCAAGCGGCAGTTCGTATTGGGATATCTGGTAGTTTTTAGGTAGGTCCGGGTAGAAGTACTGTTTTCTCGCGAATATTGAACGCTGGTTGATGCCGCAATTAAGCGCGAGCCCGGTTTTTACCAGGAAATCGACTGCTTTCTTATTGAGGACCGGTAGCACTCCGGGTTGACCCGTGCACACGGGGCAAATGTTCCTGTTCGGCTGCGCGCCGTATTCAGCAGAGCATCCGCAGAATACTTTTGATATTGTCTTAAGCTGCGCGTGGACTTCCAGCCCTATCACCGTTTCGAAATTCATGTTATAGAGACACTTTCCTGTAGCACTTTTCATAAGTGCATCCCGCGATCTTACGTATAAACCTTTTCGCGGCCCTGAAGTTATGTATGTCCGCGGTCAGGACACAGATTATGAAATCGCCTTCGTCTGTGAATATTATTCCCACGTCGCTTACCGTGTCGCAGAGAAGGCCCGTCTTGTGGGCTATGACCATATTTACGGGAAGCCCTTTTGGCAGCCTGTCGTTTATCTTCTGCCTCTTCAGTGTCGCAAGCATCTGCGCACTGGCTTCTTTACTCACTAGCTCGCCGTTATATATCTTCTCCAACAGCAGCGCCATGTCTTCAGCTGTCGTATAATTCTCTATTCCGGCTTTCCGCCACTTGAGGTCCATTACCCCGCGGCGCAAATCGGTGTTCTTAAGTCCAAACTCGACGAACTTCTGGTTTAAATACCCAAAACCCAGCGCGTCAACTATCATGTTGCACGCCGTGTTATCGCTTTCAGTTATCATGCGTTCAACAACGTCCCTCACAGTGAACTTCGCGCCTGACCTGGCCCGGTACAGCTTGCTGCTGGACCTAATTTTTTCCTTTCGTTCGACTATAAGCTCATCGCTGAATTTTATGCGCCCTTCCTTTTCTGCCTGATAAACCGCTGCCATTATGGGCACCTTAACCAGGCTCGCGCTCGGGAAAAGCCTTGAGGAATTGATGCCGAGCGTCTGGTGGGTTTTAAGGTCCTTAACAAGTATCCCTGCCTCGCCGCGGAATTTTGTAGCGCGAGTCTCGAGCTCGCTCATGAGCTCGCGGTAGCTGACCGCCCTGCTATAGTCCAGAGCTGCGTCCTGCTCGGCTGCGCCCGCGCCACCACCTTCGCCCGCGTTCTTATTGAGCACGGGATAAACTACGGCCAGCGCGGTCAGGAAAAGCACCACGATGATTATTGATTGCCTATACATTAGGATGTTCCTCACTCCATTCGGTATTTTTTTCATATGCGTATCCGGCTCTTAGTACAGTCTCTTCGTCAAAGGGTCTTCCCATCAGCTGCAGGCCTACCGGTAGATTATCCGGCGTGAATCCGCATGGCACAGACAACGCGGGTATGCCCGCGAGATTTGATGAGATCGTGTAAATGTCCGACAAATACATTTGCAGCGGGTCCTGCGCTTTCTCGCCTATCTTAAAAGCGCTCGTCGGCGCGGTCGGCGCCGCTATAACGTCTACTTCCTTGAACGCCTGCTCAAAATCCCTGCTTACCAACGTCCTCACCCTCTGGGCTTTTCCGTAGTATGCATCGTAATAGCCCGCCGAAAGCGCGTACGTTCCCAGCATTATCCTTCTTTTTACCTCCGGCCCGAACCCTTCCCCGCGTGTTTTCTCGTACTCTTCAAGAAGGTCCGAGCATTCCGCTCTAAATCCGTACCTAACTCCATCATATCTCGCAAGGTTGGCCGAAGCTTCGCACGGCGCGATTATGTAATAGACCGCGACCGCGTATTCGGTATGGGGTAGTGATATCTTTTTTATCACGCAGCCTAGTTTTTCTAAGACTTTCACGGCCTCTCTGACAGCGTTTTCTACCCCTTTGTCCAACCCTTTCGAAAAATATTCTTCCGGAAGGCCGATCTTAAGCCCTCTGATTTCTTTTTTTATCGAAGAAACATAGTCCGGAACCGCGATATCCGCTGATGTCGAATCTTTCGGGTCGTGTCCCGCCATCGCCTGCAATAGTGCCGCCGCGTCTTCAACGTTGCCGGCAAAAGGTCCTATCTGGTCTAGGCTCGACGCGAAAGCCACAAGCCCGTAACGGCTGACCCGACCGTAAGTGGGTTTAAGCCCGACAACACCGCAGCAGGATGCCGGCTGACGTATGGAGCCGCCCGTATCTGAACCCAACGCCAGTGGCGCCATGCGAGCCGCGACGCTCGCCGCGCTTCCGCCGGAAGAACCACCCGGTATGCGGCTAGTGTCCCATGGGTTACGTGTAACTTCGAACGCGGAATTTTCGGTGGACGACCCCATCGCGAACTCGTCGAGATTCGTCTTGCCCAGGAATACCGCGCCTTCGCTTCTAAGCTTTTCTATAATTGTCGCGTCATAAGGCGCTATGTAGTCTTTTAATATCTTTGACGAGCACGTAGTCTGTACACCCATCACCATCATGTTGTCTTTTACGGCTATCGGCACGCCTGCGAGGCTTCCCGCATTTTCGCCACGCGCGATTTTTTCGTCAATTTTCTTCGCGCTTTCTATGGCTTCGTTGCCCATCAGCTTTACGAACGCCTTTATCTTAGGTTCAATTTTTTCTATCCTGCCGAGGAAAACTTTTACGGCATCTACGCTCGAGACCTGTTTTGACCTGATCCTGCCCGCGAGTTCCACTGCTGAAAGGCTGAATATATCGTCGCTCATTTTTACTCGATGACCTTCTTTACCCTGAAAAAATCGTCTTCGCGATCCGGTGCATCTGCAAGAATTGCCTCCCTTGTTATTTCAGAGCATGGCTCAAGCTTGTCTTCACGCCAGAACGTTCTTAAGCGCCATCGCGTGGCTCGTCGGAGGTATATTTTTTGTGTCGAGAGTGTTCAGTTTGTCTATGTAGGAAAGAATGGATTCGAGCTGCCCGGTGAATTTCTCTTTCTCTTCATCGGAAAGTCTCAGGCGCGCGAGGCGTGCCACATATTCAACATCTTTTTCTGTTATCTTCATCCCATTACCAAAACATCATGTATTCTCAATGCGATATTATATCAGAAAATTGTATTTTTTACCAGTTATTTAAAATATTTATCAATTATCCTTAAACTTACAGCTTAAAATTGATAATTAAAGCACTTCAAGGTTCGCGTATTTGACCACCAGCTTTTTCCACTGGCCAGTATCAAAGAGTACCACAAGTTTCAGGTCATCGCCCGCGCCTGAGCGGTCGATTACCTTACCCTCTCCGAACTGCTGGTGCCGAACCCGGGTGCCAAGCGCGTACGCACCGGTGCTTTTGTCTTCCGTTACGCGGCCTCTTTCGTAACCACCATCATCGTCATATCTGTTGCGGCTTTCATACCGTTTTTCGGACACCGCAGAAACCTCGAGCTTCACGCTGGTGCCAAAACCTGCTTCCTGTATGAACCTCGACTGCAGGTTCCACCGGCTCTTTCCGTATATCTTACGTTCCGCGGCCCAGCTTAAGTATAAATTCTCCTTAGCGCGCGTCATTCCAACATACATCAGCCGCCTTTCTTCTTCGAGTTCGGCCTCATCGAAAGATGCCTCTCCTATGGGGAAAAGCCCTTCTTCAAGTCCCGCAACAAATACCGTGTTGAACTCGAGACCTTTGGCTAGATGTAGTGTCATCATTGTGACTCTGTCAGCCTCCTCCGCCCATTCGTCTATATCGGAAACAAGCGAGACCTGGGTGAGATAACCTGAAAGAGACTTGTCGAACGATTTCTGTTCGAATTCGTCTATGGCGGAAATAAGTTCGTATATGTTCTGAATTCTGTTCTTGGCTTCAAGGCTGTCTTCTGCCTCCAGCTCTCTCATGTAGCCGGTTTTATCGATAACCATCGTTGCGATCTGCTTGACGGTGAGATGTTCTTTCTCACTCCTTATCTCGTCAATCAACAGCCTGAATTGCTGCAACGCCCGGCGTGCCGATGGAGGGAGGTAGCTGCAATCAGCCGACGCGCCCCATAGTGAGAGATTGGCATCCGACGCTTTGCTCTCAAGAGTCTCTAAGCTTGTCTTGCCTATACCGCGGCGTGGAACATTTATGACTCTTTTGAAGCTGACGTTGTCGTTCGGATTATGGACGAGGCGCAGGTAGGCCATGATGTCTTTTACTTCGGCGCGCTCATAAAATCTTACGGTTCCCACAACCGCGTAGGGTATGCCCGCGCGGCGGAACGCGTCTTCCATAACGCGCGACTGGGCGTTCGTCCTATAGAACACGGCGAAATCGTTCAGCTTGAGGCCTTTTGATTTCACAAGACACTGAACCTCGTCTGTTATCTTCTCGGCTTCCTCTGTCTCGTTCGTGCTCTCGAAAACCTGTATGGCCTGGCCCTCGGGGTTTTCTGTCCAGAGCTTTTTTTCAACGCGGGTCTTGTTGTTCTTTATGACCTGCCATGCGGCTGAAAGTATGTTCGTGGTCGAGCGGTAATTTTTTTCGAGTTTCACAGTACGGCAGCCCGGATAATCTCGCTCAAACTCTAAAATGTTCCTTATGTCCGCGCCGCGCCAGGAATATATCGACTGGTCGTCGTCGCCAACGACGCAGATGTTCTTATGCTTGGCGGAGAGGCACTTCGTCAGTATGTACTGGGCATGGTTAGTGTCCTGGTACTCGTCAACAAGGATATAGCGGAACCGCTCCTGGTATTTTTCCCGCACGGCATCGTGTTCTTTGAGGGCGTTGACCGTTTTCATAAGCAGGTCGCCGAAATCCAGGGCGCCTGCCTCATTGAGTTTTTTCTGGTAGAGCGTGTAGATCGATGCGGCCGTTTCCCTTAAATAATCGTTTGCGGCCTGCGAATGGATGGCATAAGAATCGGCATCCAGGAGGTCGTCTTTCGCGCGGCTTATAAGCTCTATGAGCCTTCCAGGTTTGAACTTCTTTTCGTCAAGGTTCAACTCTTTAACACAAGATTTGAGCACGCTTTTCTGGTCTGAAGAATCGTATATCAGGAACTCCGGGTTGAGGCCAATGTTCTTTGCCTCTATCCTCAGGAGCTGGGCGCAGAAAGAATGGAACGTCGATATCCAGACTGCCCTTCCCTTGCCGGGCACCAGCGCGTCAACCCTCTTTCTCATTTCTTCGGCGGCCTTGTTAGTAAAAGTCACGGCTAGGATATTTAAAGGGGAAATGCCTTTTGACACAAGGTAGGCTATACGGTGCGTGATAACGCGGGTCTTGCCGGTGCCTGCTCCTGCGAAAATTATGAGTGGGCTGTCCACATGAAGCACTGCTTCTTTTTGTGTAGTGTTTAGTTTATCAAGAAATGTTTCCATTGCCGCCTTATATTACGACGAATATTTGCGATTGATTATATCAAATAGCGCCCAAACCCGCAACTTTCTGCTTTATCTGCAATTAATACATTTGAAAAATTACTTTCGAATAAATTTATTTGGATCTTGCATGGTTCAATAGTTAATTACGTCGGCTTGGGCGGTGTTTGTTAAAATTGGTATTTTCCTACTGTGTGGATATTTTAGGCCGGATTTGATATGTCAATTATATTTCAAAACACATTTTTCGTTTTATACTATCCGTGTCATTGTTCCGATAACTTTAAAAACTCAACGATGTTCGTATTATTATTATCAAGTTCATGGGCCTTGATTGCGTTTTTGCGCGCTTTTTCTTTATCGCCATGCCGGAAATAGTAATTTGCAAGGCCAAAGTATGCTGACCCTACTTCGAACTTTGCATCTTGCTTATTTACCGATAAATCAATCGCCCGCTGATATGCTTCAACTGCTCCGGGCTTGTTTACTGCACTAAGAACATCCCCTTGCCAGCGGTTCAGCCAAATATCGTTCGGCGCGATCATTAAAGCTTTTTCAATACTGCGTTCTGCCTTGTCATATTCCCTTTTTAAATAATACAAAGCTGTCAACATGCCCAGTGTTTTAGGGTCGCCCTGACATACTAATAATTTGCTTTCAAACACAGCTATTTGCATGTCTCCTTCTATATCTTCAATAGATGTAGTATTTATCTGTTGCTTTTCAGTAATATTTTTTGCTTTTGCTATTTCGCCAATTTCATTAAATATATTTATTAACCCGGCATATGCTATTTTTTTTAACCATCCCAACTCGCCATTGTTTTGCTCTCCGATAAGCTCTATGCCTTTTGTAAAATAATTCTCTGCTTCCTTATAATTCTTCTGACTTGCCTTGATTCTCCCTGCCCATATATACCAATTCACGTTCTTTGGGTCTTCATTTATTAATCCTTCACTTATCTCCTGCGCTTTCTCCCATTCCTCTTTCTCTACATGCTCCGTTATCAACTTTAATCCCGTATCTCTCACTTCCTGCCTTAGCTGTTCCGCTCCTTCTGGAAGTTTCTTATATATCCTCATCCCAAATTTATATATCTTTCTTAATTCTTTACCCTTCTTATATCCGTCATTTATACTTTTTATCAGGTCTTCTGCCTTTTCCTCTCCCTTCCCTAACAACTCTATCGCTAGCTCTTCCGCTTTATCTGTTTCCCCTCCATCTATATATGCCTCCGTTATCCCTCTATACGCTGTCTCTTTTACCCATTCCATCCCTTCTTCCTGCTTCTCTCCTATCAGCTCCAATACCTTCCCGTAATTCTCCGCCGCTTCCTTATACTTTTTCATACCTGCTTTGATCCGCCCTCTCCTCCATAACTCCAAAACTTCTTCTCCAGCTTCTTTGCACTCGGGTACGCTCTCCAGCCATAGCAACTGCTCACTCAACACCTTATCAGCCTTCTCGATCTCTCCTGTCCCTAAATATGCCTCTATCATCCCGTTATACGCCGCCTTCTTCAGCATGACTGACTCGTCATCCTTCGCTCCGCCTACCAGCTCTAACACCTTCTCGTAATTCTCCGCTGCTTCCTTATACTTCTTCATCCCTGCTTTTACCCGCCCTGCCCATATATACCAATTCACGTTCTTTGGGTCTTCATTTATTAATCCTTCACATATCTCATACGCCTTACCCCATTCCTCTTTCTCTACATGCTCCGCTATCAACTTTAATCCCGTATCTCTCACTTCCTGCCTTAGCTGTTCCGCTCCTTCTGGAAGTTTCTTATATATCCTCATCCCAAATTTATATATCTTTCTTAATTCTTTACCCTTCTTATATCCGTCATTTATACTTTTTATCAGGTCTTCTGCCTTTTCCTCTCCCTTCCCTAACAACTCTATCGCTAGCCCCTCCGCTTTATCTGTTTCCCCTCTCTCTATGTATGCCTCTACCATCCCTCTATACGCAGTTTCTTTTACCCATTCCATCCCTTCTTCCTGCTTCTCTCCTGTTAGCTCAAATACCTTCTCGTAATTCTCCGCCGCTTCCTTATACTTCTTCATACCTGCTTTTATACGCCCTGCCCATATATACCAATTCGCGTTCTTTGGGTCTTCATTTATTAATCCTTCACTTATCTCCTGCGCTTTCTCCCATTCCTCTTTCTCTACATGCTCCGTTATCAACTTTAATCCCGTATCTCTCACTTCCTGCCTCAGTTGTTCCGCTCCTTCTGGAAGTTTCGTATATATCCTCATCCCAAATTTATATATCTTTCCTTAATTCTTTACCCTTCTTATATCCGTCATTTATACTCTTTATCAGGTCTTCTGCCTTTTCCTCTCCCTTCCCTAACAACTCTATCGCTAGCCCCTCCGCTTTATCTGTTTCCCCTCTCTCTATGTATGCCTCTACCATCCCTCTATACGCAGTTTCTTTTACCCATTCCATCCCTTCTTCCTGCTTCTCTCCTGTTAGCTCAAATACCTTCTCGTAATTCTCCGCCGCTTCCTTATACTTCTTCATCCCTGCTTTTACCCGCCCTGCCCATATATACCAATTCACGTTCTTTGGGTCTTCATTTATTAATCCTTCACTTATCTCCTGCGCTTTCTCCCATTCCTCTTTCTCTACATGCTCCGTTATCAACTTTAATCCCGTATCTCTCACTTCCTGCCTCAGTTGTTCTGCTCCTTCTGGAAGTTTCGCATATATCCTCATCCCAAATTCATGTTCCTTCCTTGTTTCGTTACCCTTCTTATATTTGTCATTTATACTCTTTATCAGGTCTTCCGCCTTCTTCTCTCCCTTCCCTAACAACTCTATCGCTAGCTCTTCCGCTTTATCTGTTTCCCCTCCATCTATATATGCCTCCGTTATCCCTCTATACGCTGTCTCTTTTACCCATTCCATCCCTTCTTCCTGCTTCTCTCCTATCAGCTCCAATACCTTCCCGTAATTCTCCGCCGCTTCCTTATACTTTTTCATACCTGCTTTGATCCGCCCTCTCCTCCATAACTCCAAAACTTCTTCTCCAGCTTCTTTGCACTCGGGTACGCTCTCCAGCCATAGCAACTGCTCACTCAACACCTTATCAGCCTTCTCGATCTCTCCTGTCCCTAAATATGCCTCTATCATCCCGTTATACGCCGCCTTCTTCAGCATGACTGACTCGTCGTCCTTCGCTCCGCCTATCAGCTCTAACACCTTCTCGTAGCTTTCACCCGCTTCCTTATGTTGCTTCATACCTGCTTGTATTCGCCCTCGCCTCCATAACTCCAAAACTGCTTCTCCAGCTTCTTTGCACTTGGGTACGCTCTCCAGCCATAGCAACTGCTCACTCAACACATTATCCGCTTTCTCGATCTCTCCTGTCCCTAAATATGCCTCTATCATCCCGTTATACGCCGCCTTCTTCAGCATGACTGACTCGTCATCCTTCGCTCCGCCTACCAGCTCTAACACCTTCTCGTAACTTTCACCGGCTTCCTTATGTTGCTTCATACCTGCTTGTATTCGCCCTCTCCTCCATAACTCCAAAACTTCTTCTCCAGCTTCTTTGCACTCGGGTACGCTCTCCAGCCATAGCAACTGCTCACTCAACACATTATCCGCTTTCTCGATCTCTCCTGTCCCTAAATATGCCTCTATCATCCCGTTATACGCCGCCTTCTTCAGCATGACTGACTCGTCATCCTTCGCTCCGCCTACCAGCTCTAACACCTTCTCGTAATTCTCCGCTGCTTCCTTATACTTCTTCATCCCTGCTTTTACCCGCCCTGCCCATATATACCAATTCACGTTCTTTGGGTCTTCATTTATTAATCCTTCACATATCTCATACGCCTTACCCCATTCCTCTTTCTCTACATGCTCCGCTATCAACTTTAATCCCGTATCTCTCACTTCCTGCCTTAGCTGTTCCGCTCCTTCTGGAAGTTTCTTATATATCCTCATCCCAAATTTATATATCTTTCTTAATTCTTTACCCTTCTTATATCCGTCATTTATACTTTTTATCAGGTCTTCTGCCTTTTCCTCTCCCTTCCCTAACAACTCTATCGCTAGCCCCTCCGCTTTATCTGTTTCCCCTCTCTCTATGTATGCCTCTACCATCCCTCTATACGCAGTTTCTTTTACCCATTCCATCCCTTCTTCCTGCTTCTCTCCTGTTAGCTCAAATACCTTTGCATAACTTCCCGCCGCTTCCACGTGCTGCTTCAGCTTTGACTTTATTCGCCCTCGCCACAACTGTAAAATTATATCTTCATCCACTTTGCCCTCGGATAAGCTCTCCAGCCATAGCAACTGCTCACTCAATACCTTGTCCGCCTTCTCGATCTCTCCTACCTTAAAATATTCCTCTATCATCTCGCTATATGCCGCTTTCTTCAGTATTACCGACTCGTCATCCTTGTTCTCTCCTATCAGCTCCAATACTTTCCTGTAATTCTCCACCGCTTCCTTATACTGTTTCATCCCTGTTTTTATCCGCCCGGCCCATATATGCAAATTCACGTTGCTTTCGTCTTTGAACAATAATTCTCTACACTCTTCCCAAGCTTTATCCCATGTTCCGGACGATGCGTATTTCTCCAGCATAATAAGCCTGCTGTCGCTTAGCTTTTCTTTGTCATATTCCACTTTTTTTGCATAAATAGAGGGCATATTTAACACTGACGTTATGCTTTTATTTAAAAAAACCTCTTCACATCGGGACAACTTAGTCGGCCTACATTTTGGATCGGGAACTCTTAATGAACGCATAACTGCCCCGTTCCAAAAGCTTGATAATGATCCGCTCGAGATATTTCCCAATTTTGTCGCACAGAAACAATGCGGAAAGATATCTCCTCCTGTATTAATAAAAAGGTTTTGCCATGGCGCCATGCAGATTTTTCCATCTGCATAGTTATTAGATAAATTCTTGGCAGGAACGTCCTTCAATACCTCATCTACTGAAATTTTATTTGGGGCCTCGTCTATTTCTATGCCGCCAAACCAGTTGCAAAAAGTAATCCTGTTGTTGGGCGCATCAACAGCGATCTTACGCAGATATTGCTTGACCTCGTTACATACCAATATATCCGACAGGATGCTCTCATCATAAAAGCTATGCTGTCCATATGGCGCAAGTTTAGTGACTCTTAACTCATCAATACCGTATTCTTTGGCAAAATCAACAAGATAAGGAAGATCTTGATAGTTGGCCTTCATTATTATGAACGTCATTGATATTTTCATTTTAGAATTAGTCTTTTCTCTAGCATTTTTTATCAAGCGCAGGCTATTTAAAAGTTTTTCAAATTTGCCGCCACGCATTACAGCTTCATATGTCTTAAGGCATATGCCGTCAATAGAAAAAATAACGTTAAAATTTCCTCTCGCTAGCCTCTCTGCCCAGGCTTCATCGATCAGTAATCCGTTTGTATTGAGAGATTGTTCAAGATGTGGGTATTGCAGGGCTGTTTCCACAAGCCCAACAAAATACGGCGACAAGAACGCTTCGCCTCCCCGCCACTGGATTGACTTCAAATATGGATAAAGCGACTTAATCTCCTCTACTATAGAGACAGGAATGTCCCAGCTCTTAAGCCCACTCTCGCCGCACATAACGCAATTTAGGTTGCATTTTCCGGTTAATGATACTACCATGCTTACAGGTTTTGTTTTGAGCACTTTGTCACCTCTAAGCAGCTCAACCATGTTATATATCGTATTTAAAAAACTGCGGGGATTCTGGCGATGTACTTCATTTAAACTCTGGTTAAGATAAAGTTCCTCATGCGCGCGCGCAGTATCGAAACTTTTTACACCTTCGGAGCTAACTTCAGCTTCATCAATAGGCATACCGGTGGTTTTCTCTAATTCAGCGTTTAGCTTTTCATAGAGCGCGTCTATATCCAATTCCTCAGCATTACCAACTGGGCAAAACGCAAAGATCAGCATGCTCCTGAAACACTCTATTGCTCTTGTATAATCCTTTTGTGTTATCAGCAGTTCGCTAAGCCCTTCATAACAATGGTATAATTCTTTCCACAGAATAAATGGGCCGGATTTTGACACACTATTAACCGAACGAAGATGGCTCAATGCCTTTTCTTGGTCTCCCTGCTTAATATATATTTCTGCGCAAATTATATTAGCATCGCTTTGTTTTGGATATAACGAAATCAATTTTGCGGCATATGTAAGTGTTTTTTGATAATCCTGCTGGTCATACGCAATACGGATAAGCAATAAGTATGTATCCAATAATTTATTTTCATACTCACTATTCTTAATCGGGAATACGCCTGTGTTAATCGTATCCAACAGTTCAAGGCACAGTTTCTCAGCTTGCTCAAAGCGCCTTTCACTTCTAAATTTTTCAATAATGTTAATTACAATATACAACAAACTCGGCTGTCTTTCTGACAATATTCGCGGCGCTGCTTCTTCAAGAAGCTTAATATTTCCAGTCTGCAAAGATATCTCAACAATCCCTTCGTAGGCCTTTTCCCTGAGCCAGCGCGATTCATCATCCGCGCAGTTCCTGATTAATACAAGCCCTTGCTCAAAATATTTTTGTGCTTCAACATATTGCTTCATGGCAACATTGGCGCGCCCGGCCCAAATGTGCCAAACGTAACAGTTATCGTCATTGCTCAGTAGTTCCCTGCATATTTTCCATGCCTTTCCCCATTTCTTGAGTGACGCGCAAGAGTCCATTAACTGCCTTCCGGAATTTCTTATCCTTTCCCGGACATCTGTCTCATATTGAGTATCTTTGCCGGCTATGCCCCACACTTCTGTCCAATCTTTCAACAGTTGATTTACTTCCGCTGATAACAATAACATCTCTCTGTAGAAACAAGGGTTTTCAATGCCTCCAAACATCGCCTTTAGCTTCTTTAACTCTATTAAAGCGTTTGGCTTTTTATCTTTCACGTATAATATTTTTATCCGCTTTACCAATAATTCCGGATTCGCAGGATCTTCCGATAAAGCTTCGTGACAATATCTTTCAGCCTCTTCATATTCCTGCATCAATATCAGGGCCTCAATTAAATGCAGGTGCAGGTTCAATCGCAAGCCAGCGTCTTCTCCACCGGCAGGGATAGATGAAATACCGTTTTTAAATTCTTTTAATGCATAAGTATAATTTTTCTCCAGCATATATATTCTTCCCGATTGGAGGAGAAGCGATGGAAGACGCCCATATTCGGCCGTAGCCTTTTGAACCAGATTTAAAGCGGAAGCGTGGTCGCCGGTGGCGATCATCGAGTCTATTGACCCGCTCACGGCATTGAGGATGATCTGTTCGTTTTCCATTGTGGGGGGTTCGTTGCGCAGGCTTTCTATAATGCTCTCGAAAGCGGTAAGCGCTTCTACGGCGTTATGCTTGGAAAGTATTTCTTTTGCGTAGTTTAATCTGCCAATATATTCGTTGTTGCTCATTTGAGTTTAGTCATTTAAGATAGGGATACCGAAACCAGCAAAGTGATATTTATACCCTTCTCTGCAAATACCGTTTTAATGCCGGTATTACAGGAGAAACACCTTGATTGTATATATTTAGGAACCGTATTTCAAATATGGCGCACCCGTTACATTTTCGATATGATCTTTTGCAAGGAATTTGGAAAATGATATCGTTTTTGATAGAATAAAAATATTCCTATGATAAAGCAAACTGTTAAAAACCAGCTTAATAAAGCACTCTCGGATTGGGCAAAGGGAAAAGGGCTTGAAACTCTGCCTCAGTACTCGCTTGAAGAGCCGCCGAAAAATATCGGTGGCGACCTTTCAACTAATATCGCGATGCTCTGCGCGAAACTGCTCAAAAGCAACCCCAGAAAGATCGCGGAAGAGCTTTCCCCGCTTATACTCAACTCGCTTAAAGGCTACGCTGGCAAAGTCGATATCGCAGGCGCCGGCTTTCTGAACATAACCTTTTCCAGCGAACTCCTCACCGGTGAGCTTGAAAAGATACTTAGTGAAAGGGCTAACTTCGGGCGGTCTTCTGAAAAAAGAGCCGACAGGCTCTTGTTCGAGTTCGTATCTGCCAACCCTACGGGGCCTCTTCACATAGGCCACGGCGCGGCGCGGCGATAGGCGACTCGCTCTGCAGGATATTTAAGCACCTCGACTACGATATCACCAGGGAATATTATTTAAACGACGTCGGCAACCAGATGGAGATGCTCGGGCGCTCGCTGGAATCACGTTTCCGTGAACTTTCCGGTGAAGAAGTTGAGTTTCCCACGGACGGTTACAAGGGCGAGTACATAAAAGATATCGCGGTTAAACTTATTGAAAGAAAGCTGCCCGCGGAATTCATAAATTTCAAAAAGGAAGCCCTTGACTCGATGATGGCAACGATCGACTCTGACCTCAAGGGTTTCAGCGTAGCTTTCGACAACTGGTTCTCGGAATCCGTTATCGCCCTCGACAAAGACGCTTCAGGCAAGACAAAGGTCAACCTTGCCTGCGAGTATCTGGTTCAGCAAGGCCTTGCCGGAGAGAAGGATGGGGCTTTGTGGTTCTTCTCTACAAAATTCGGCGACGACAAGGACAGGGTTTTGCGCAGGTCCGATGGCCGCTACACTTATCTTGCTTCCGACATAGCTTATCACAAAAATAAACTTGAACGGGGTTTTACTAAACTTGTAAATCTTTGGGGCGCTGACCACCACGGCTATGTCGCCCGCATGAAAGCCGCCATGCAGGCTCTTGGCAAAGACCCCGAGAGCCTTGTGATTATACTTTATCAGCTTGTCTCGCTTGTGCGCAACGGTACGCCTGTTGCCATGTCCACGCGTGCGGGCGAGTTCGTTACGCTTGAAGAAGTTATAAAAGAGGTCGGGGTAGACGCCTGCAGGTTCTTTTTTATGCTCAGGTCTCCTGAATCCCAACTTGAATTTGACCTGGAACTCGCCAAGAAACAGTCATCTGAAAACCCGGTCTTTTACGTCCAGTACGTTCATGCGCGGTGCTGTTCCATATTCAAAGAGTTCAATTCCAAAAATCCGGATGCGGTACGAGCGGAACCGGACCTCTCTCTTTTAAGTACGCCTGAAGAACGTGAACTCATAAAAAAGCTTGTTATGTTCCCTGACACTTTAGAGCTTTGCGCAAAGAACTTTACACCGCACCATTTGACCGGCTACCTTATGGAATGCGCCGACCTTTTTCACCGGTTCTATGAAAAATGCAGGGTACTAAGCGATGACAAGGATTTAACTAATGCGAGGCTTTCGCTTGTAAGCTCCGTCGCGATAATAATAAAGAACGGCCTCGGGCTGCTTGGCGTCAATGCGCCCGAAAAAATGTAAAGGGCTGTCAAAAAACTGGCAGCCCTTAATTAAGCAGATTAAATTCAGATTACACCGATTATCCCCTTTTCAGGCAAAACCTATTAAGCCTTTGACATATCTGTGTAATCTCATTTCTAATCCGTGTAATCGTATTTTACTATGAAAAATAAAATAAGAAATAGCCTGAAGTTCTCTTTCCTCGACGGGGCTTTTTTTGGCTTGATGTTCGGGTTTGGTGACAACTATTTTAACCCTTACGCCATTTTTCTTAAGGCCTCCAACTTCGAGATAGGCCTCTTGACGGCTCTTCCGGGGCTGTTTTCTTCTTTGTTCCAGCTCAGGTCGCCGGAGTTGACCGAAAAAACAGGCCGCAAACGTTTTATGATGTTCGCGGTTTTCCTGCAGGCGCTAATTTATATTCCTATAATTGTTATTCCTTTCGTCTTCAAACTCAACCCCGTGCCCTGGCTGATAGCGGCCGTAACTATATATACTGTCTCGTATTCCATATCCCTTCCGGCATGGTCAAGTATTATTACTCAATACCTTCCCGCGTCAAAGCGCGGACAGTATTTTTCCTGGCGTCAAAAGGTTTGCGGCGCGATAACAATAGCTGCTGCCGGCTCTGGAGGCGTAATACTCTACCTTTTCCCAAGATCCAGCATTTACGGGTTCACTCTTATTATGGCCATTGCTATGACGGCGCGTTTCATTTCATGGTATTTTACGGGGAAAATGTATGAACCAAAACTTATTAAACACCCCGGCGCCTATTTTTCTTTCTGGGATTTTATTTCTAGGACTAAACACAGCAACTTTGCGAAATTTGTGTTTTTTGTAGGTGCAATTAACTTTGCTATCGGAGTTTCGAGTCCGTTCTTTACCGTTTACATGCTTAAGGAACTAAAATTTGATTATATTACTTACGTAATATTATCAGGCATTCCTACCATCGCAATGTTGCTTAGCCTTCCGGCCTGGGGCAGGCACACTGACAAGGCGGGCTGTGTGCAGGTTATCCGTTTTGCCAGCCTTTTGGTGCCGATCATCCCCGTATTGTGGCTGTTTTCCACGTCTAAAATATATCTGGGTTTTGCTCAGGCTTTCAGCGGGTTCGCGTGGGGCGGGTTCAACCTCGCGGCTTCTAACTTCATCTTTGATGCGGTATCGGAAGAAAAACGCGTGCGGTGCGTGGCTTATTTCAATCTGATAATCGGCCTCGGAACCTTCTCAGGCGCGCTTATCGGCGGCATGATAGTCTCAAAACTCCCGCTTATATTCGGGAGCTGCCTGCTAACGATATTCCTTGTTTCCGGTGTCTTAAGGCTTTTATTTAGGTTCTTTTTCATTCCCAGGATCAAAGAAGTCAAACATGTGTGCAGCGCTTCGAACCTTGACCTCTTCTTCAGCATCACCGGCATTAAGCCTCTGATGGATTCTTCACAGTCCGCCATGCGCGTGGACTGATTTTTACTTTCTTATCAACAAGCACTTCTAAATCTTCTCTTGATAAACCCTTAAGAGTAAATTTAACCTTGACAAAATCAATTTAAACGGCTATAATTAGAACGTAAGAACGAATTGTTCTAATTTTCTATTAAGGAGAAAATACATGAAGGTTTCTAAAGATGACTTTAAGAATATTATCATTGAAAAATCAAGCACTTACTTTTCTAAATACGGTATTTCTAAGACCACAATAGATGATATATCTAGGGCTCTGAAAATGGGCAAAAGCTCATTATATTACTATTTTAAAAGCAAAGACGACATATTCAAAGCCGTTCTGGACAAAGAGGTTGAATCCTTCAGCCGGAAGATACGGGACGCCGTGAACAATGCCCCCGGGCTGCATGAAAAACTCAAGGCTTTTGGCACTGCAAGGACTCAATGTTTAAAAGAACTCAAGAATAAGTTTCCCGCGCTTAAAGACAGTTATCTTTCCGATTACGCTTTTTTTGAAGACATGCGAAAGGATTACGACGCCCGCGAGATCATGCTTATGAAGAGCATATTGCAGGAAGGCATAGACCAGGGCGCTTTCGTGATAAACGATATCGAGCTTACGGCGAGAACTATCGTTACTGTGCTAAAGGGCATAGAATATGAGTGGACCATCAGGGAGAACAAACCCGACCAGGAAATAGAAAGCGACATTGGCGCGCTGATGGACATTTTCCTAAATGGTATATCAAAAAAGCAGCAGTGAGGATGTTAATATGAAATACTGTCTTTTACCGATCGCATTTACGTTAGTGATTTTCACGAGCCTTGCCCGCGCAGATACTCTTACGCTCGAGAATGCCGTCAACATCGCCGTTGAGAACAACAGGGAGCTTAAAGCTTCAAGGTTCAATTCCGAGAGCGCCGAGTACGCTTCAAAAGCCAGCAAGGGCAAATTCCTGCCGCAGATAGACGTGGAGGGCAAATATACCAAGATGAACGGCCCTATCGAAATGGACTTAGGCGAGATCAAGAACGCGATGATAAGCGCCGATGTCGCCACGCTTGGCGCCTCCGGCGTTTCGAACCCCGCAATGCTTCAGGGCTTTGCTGCCAACCTCAACTCCGCGCTCCCAATATTTACTTATACTATACAGAAAGACAGCTTTTACAACCTTTCGGCGACCATTGTCCAGCCTATTTTTGCCGGAGGCAGGATATACGCCAACTCTAAAGTAAAATCGCTTGAGAGCGGTATAGCCAAAGACCTGGAGACGGCGGCCAGGAACAAGGTTATCGCTGAAACCGTCGTGAATTATTACAGGATAAAGCTCATGGACAACGTGGTCGGCATAAGGAAAGATGTCATGGACGGTATCTCGGAGCACAACTCCGACGCGGAAAAGATGTACTCGCAGGGCCTCATATCCAATTCCGCGCGCATGCGCGCCAAGGTAGCGCTGTCCGAAGCCCAGCGGGAGTACTATAAAGCTCTCCGCGACAGGGAACTCGCTATAATGTTTTTTGACAACACGCTTGAGAGGCCCACCTCCGGTTACGCGTTCACGACGGATATTCCCTTGCCTTCCAAAACAGAGGCCCTGGAATATTATACCGGCGCGGCCCTTCAGCTTAACCCAAACCTTCTTATCCTCAACCGAAAGAAAGGCATGTTGAGGCACAAAATGAACGCTATCAAGGGTAACTTTCTTCCCACCGTAGCGGCTTTCGGCAGGTACGAGCTTTATAAAGATGACCTTACCTTCCTCGACCCGGAATGGGCCGCCGGCGTAACTGCCAAAATTAATATTTTTGGCGGCGGGACAGACGCCTTCGACCTTATGTCCTCCAAAAAAGAGATAAACATGCTCAACGAATACGCGGCGTACGCCGAGGAGATGGTCCGTACTGAAGTAAAAAAATATGTTCACGATATGGACACCTCTAAAGAACAGTACGAAAGCCTTAACAAGTCCAAGGAGCTCGCGGACGAGAAATGAAAAAG
>CAWCFT010000002.1:0-181580 GCA_963794945.1 Endomicrobiales bacterium | reverse complement strand
CGAAATTAAGTTAAAATGTCACCATTGCGTTAAGTAGAAATGTCATGGTTGTGTATAATGACCTCCTGTGCAAATAAACTGGAGGCATCCAATGGAGGTCCGACTAACCATGAGCAACCGTGAAATTGACCGTTTAAAAGTGATTCATTCTATTATGAAAAAGCAACTTACCTGGGAACAGGCTGCCGGCCAGCTTGACCTGTCAAAACGGCACATAGGCCGATTACTTGTGCGCATAAACGCCGAAGGCAACAAAGGCATCATTCATCGCCTGCGTGGCAAACCGTCGAATAACAAACTGACGCAGGCAGTCATAGATACATCAATAAATTTAGTTAAAACTCGTTACGCCGACTTCGGCCCGTCGTTTGCCAACGAAAAGTTACTGGAACTTCATGGAATTAATATCTCCACTTCTTCGCTACGTACCGCAATGATTAAGTCCCACGTTTGGCATCCACGCAGACAGGCCACAAAACACCGCCAATGGCGCGAACGCAGGCCCTGTGTGGGTGAATTGGTTCAGCTTGACGGTTCTGATCACGACTGGTTCGAAGGCCGAGGCCCAAGATGCGCCCTGGTGATCTTCATTGACGACGCTACAAGCCGTATTCTTTACGCTGAATTTGTCTCTGTAGAAAATACTTTTAACCTTATGTCCACTACAAAACAATATCTTCTTAATCACGGACGCCCTATCGCTCTTTATGTCGACAAAGACGGTATCTACAAAATCAATCGCCAGGCTTCCATTGAAGAACAGCTCAAGGACGAACAGGCCATGACACAGTATTCTCGCGCTATGGGCGAACTAGGCATTGAAATCATCTTTGCTCAGTCGCCACAGGCTAAAGGCAGGGTCGAACGCTCTTTTGATACTCATCAAGACCGCTTAGTCAAAGAGCTTCGCCTGGCAAACATTTCAGACATGAAATCAGGCAACATCTTCCTGCGCAAAATCTACATCCCCAAACATAATGCCCGTTTCGCTGTTTCACCCAAGCGCAAACTAAACGCTCACAAGCCTCTGCTTCGTTCCCACAAACTCGACGAAATTCTATCCCTTCAAACTGAAAGAATTCTCGCTAATGACTTTACCGTCCGCTTTCAAAATCTTTACCTGCAAATCCTCGCAGAGCAAAAAGTACGTATTCGCCCTAAAGACAAAATAATCGTCCAGGCAAGGCTCGACGGCTCTATGCACCTTAAATTTAAAGACCAATTCCTCAACTTCAAACCTTTGCCTCAAAGACCCTACAAACCCTTTTACACCGCCAACAAAAGACTCCTAAAAGGCTCTAATTCAACATCCAAACCTTATTTCCCATCAAAAAATCATCCTTGGAGGCATCAGGTATTCTCTGCTAAACAACTATCAACGATTCCGCTACTGTCAAAGACACCATGACATTTCTACTTAATTTAAAAGGTGACATTTCTACTTGCTTGCAACAGTGAAGAAATCAAGTTGTTCCTTGGGTCGCGCTGGAAAGTCTGTAACTGGTTTGCGCTCGAGCGAAGAAAGAATACCATAGGCCCTGTCGATGACTTCAGATGGAAGGCCTGCCAGCTTGGCGACATGTATACCATAAGAGCGGTCTGCCCCGCCCGACACTATCTTGTGCAGGAACACTACCTCCCCCTCCCACTCTTTGACTGAAACATTATAGTTCTTGACCCCAGAAAGTTTTCCCTCAAGCTCGGTCAGTTCAAAATAGTGCGTCGCGAACAATACCTTGGGGCCTATGCCCTCATTGTCCCGGGCCTTGGAGAGGTATTCAACGGCGGACCACGCGATTGAGATGCCGTCGTATGTAGAGGTCCCTCTCCCGACCTCATCCAATATTATTAGGCTTCTTTTAGTGTGCTGGTTTAAAATATTCGCCGTCTCGTGCATCTCGACCATGAAAGTAGACTCGCCGCCGGTGAGGTTGTCACCTGCACCGATCCTCGTAAAAATCCTGTCTACTATACCCAAGCGCGCGCTGGAGCATGGTACATAAGACCCGGACTGCGCGAGGATCACGATGAGCGCCACTTGCCGCAGGTAAGTCGATTTGCCCGCCATGTTCGGTCCGGTGAGTAGCATTATCTGGTCTGTATGGCCGTCTAAGTATGTGTCGTTGGAAACAAAAGACCCGCTCTTGATTCGGTTTTCTACTACAGGGTGCCTTCCATCTTTAATATCGAGCTCGGTGCTGTCAAGAATCTCAGGTTTAACATAATTGTTGAGCACAGCTTTCTCGGCGAATGATGCGTAGACATCAAGCTCGGCCGTGGCCAGGGCCGATATCTGTATGCGGTCCACATAGCTTAATATATCTCTGCAAACATTCTTGAAGGTGATGTCTTCGAGGTTTGCTATCTTTTCCTGCGCGGAGAGGATCTTGCCTTCGAAGACCTTAAGCTCCGGGGTAATGAAACGTTCGCCGCTTGCTACCGTTTGCTTCCTTATGTAATCCGGGCTTATAAGGTGCAGGTTGGATTTTGATACCTCTATGTAGTAACCGAATACTGAAGTGTACCCGATCTTGAGCGAGTTAATGCCGGTCTTCTTTCGTTCGGCCTGTTCCATATCCGAAATGAGTTTCTTACTTTCACGGCTTATATTTCTTAAATCATCAAGTTCTGCCACATAACCTTCGCGTATGACTCCGCCGTCTTTGATAACGGCTGGCGGGTCGTCGTTTATCGCTTTCGCTATTATATCTTGGACTTCATTAGGAGGTTTTAATCTTTCCGCAAGAGAAGATATCACCTCTTCGGAAGAAATAAGGGCCTTCTGCTTTAGAATTTCGCAGGATATAGACGAGAGGGTGTTGATAGAAGTTTTCAATGCTATGAGTTCCCTCGGCCCCGCACTGAGCGATGATAGCCTCGAGAGTATGCGCTCGATATCGGCTACTTCCTTTAATCTGTCGCGGACAAACCGCCTCAAAAGTCCGTCTTCAACGAAGTATTCCACCGCGAGCTGCCTAGAGTTGATCTTATCTCGCTGCAACAACGGTTTCATTAGCCACTGCCTTAGTGCCCTTCCGCCCATAGCCGTAAGGGTCAGGTCAACGCTTTCTAATAGCGAATTTTCTCTGTTTCTTGATGAGAGGCCTTCCAGCAGTTCTAAGTTCTTTATCGCGGTCTCATCCAATAGGAGATAGTCATCGGAAGAGTAGTACTTTATACGCATGAGCGCCGGCGGGTTATCCGAGCCCTGCGTTTTTTCCAGGTAAGAAATTATCCCTCCGCAGGCCGAAACGGCGAGAGGTTTGTCTTCTATACCCAGAGGTTTGAGCGACTGAAGCTTGAAAAATGAAATGAGCTTGGCGGAGGATTCGGAAGCAGCGAACCGCCAGCCTTCCATATTTGTCAAAGGAAACCCTAGACCAGAGCACAGCATCTTGAAGTACTGGTCGCCTGCCATGCTGTCGGGTATTACTATTTCCCCGGGGTTTATTCTGAACAGCTCGGTTTTCAGCTTTTCTCTCAGCACTTCTGATGCAAGGAATTCACCTGTTGATACGTCAACCGCCGCGAGCCCGAACGATGATCCGTTTGCTGAAGGGAAGACAGATACAAGGAAGTTATTAATTTTTGAGTCGAGGAGGTTGTCTTCGATAAGTGTGCCTGGTGTTATTATCCTGACGACCCCTCTCTTGACTATGCCCTTGCCGGGGCCGGGTTCTTCAAGCTGTTCACAAACGGCTACTTTTTCACCGGCCTTGATCAACTTTCTGATATAAGAATTAGCCGCGTGATAGGGCACGCCGCACATGGGCACACTCTGACGTTTTGTCAGCACGACTTCAAGCAGCGCAGAAGCTTTTACAGCGTCTTCCCCGAACATCTCATAAAAATCCCCAAGGCGGAAAAAGAGTATAACGCCTGGGTGCTCTGCCTTAATGGCACTGTACTGCTGCATTAAAGGTGTCAGCGTGGTTTTGACCGGCGTTCCTTCGTTGTTGCGGGTTCTATTTTGTTCTTTGTAGGTCATATTATTTAATATTTACCTATTTGATTGCACTAGCTTCTTCCCGCTCTGATACTGCTGGTTAGCCTGTGGAGCCTCGAAAGCCAGGAGTAAGTCCTTAGAACGCTCTTAACGTAGTTCCTGGTCTCTTTATAGGGTATGTCATCAGGCTCAACGGCGATGAGCGGGTTCTGCATGTACCAGCCTTGAACCTTTGTTTTGCCGGCATTGTACGACGCTATCGCGAGAATGAGATTGCCGTTGAACTCTGTTAAAAGTTTTTTCATGTATAAGGATCCAAAGCGTATGTTCGTCTCGGAGTTCTCGAGGTCAACTTTTGCGAAATCATTATAGCCGAGCTCCGGGGCAAGCTCAACTGCTGTGGACGGCAGACACTTGCATAAGCCCCACGGCTCCCCTGTGCGACCTGGCCCGCCGCAAAAAGTTTGATTCCACCTTAACTATTGACGTAATGAGAAGCGGGTCAATGCCGAATTCCTTAGCGCAATGGTTGATAGCGTCTGTGTGGAACACGGGGCGTATGATGTTAATAGGAAATTCGAAAAAAAACAAGAACACCAGCAACACGATGGCCGAGGGCACTGCGATCAACAGTATTTTTTTCATCGTAAGACCTGTTCGAGTTTTCCCGTGAGAGAATTAATTTTCACATCGATTATTTTTACGTTCGTTATTTTACCCGTTAGATCTATTCCCGAAGAGAATGAAACTTTTTTATTGGAACGCGTGCGCCCTTCGTACATGCCGCCGTTGCTGAATTCGACTAGGACTTCCTGGACACTGTTGATAAGTTTAGCATTTTTTTCGCACGAAATCCCGTTACCAAGCTCAAGCACGCGGTTGAGGCGTTCTTCCTTCTCGGGCAGGGTAACATTGTCCTCAATCTTCGCGGCCGCTGTGCCGGGGCGGGCGGAATACTTAAAGGCGAAAAGCGAATCGAACCCAGCGGTTTTTATAACTCCCAGCGTTTCTCTTATATCATCTTCAGTCTCGCCGGGGAAACCAACAAGTATATCGGTGGTAATATTTAATCCCGGCATGCGCGCTTTTGCTTTATCCAATATGGACATATAGTGTTTTGCAGTGTACCCTCGGTTCATGGCCTTAAGCACTCGGTCAGAGCCTGACTGTAAAGGCAGGTGCAGGTGTTCACACACCTTTGGCATTTCCGCCATCGCGGCTATGAGTTTATCGCTGAGGTCTTTGGGGTGGTTCGTCATGAACCTTACACGTTCCAGCTTTTCAAGAAGGCTTATCTCCCTCAGAAGGTCGGTAAAGTCAAGCGGCCTGGCGGTAGTTATTGTCTTGTCGAGATAGCTGTTGACGTTTTGCCCAAGAAGAGTTACTTCTTTAATTCCCCCGTTCAAGAGGTTTCTTGTCTCGGCTAATATTTCGCGGTATGGTTTGCTGATTTCGGGCCCCCGTACGAACGGTACCACACAGTATGAACAGAAATTCTCGCAGCCCCTCATGATCGTGACGAAAGCCGATACCGGACTGGCTTGCAAAGCCGGTATAGTCGGTATGTGTGCGGTAGGAGTTTTTCCGTGCCGCCAGATTTTTAATTTGTTCTTTAGTATTTCATGGAAACCTGATATCTCGGTTGCGCCGACGACAAGGTCAACTATCGGAAAACGTTTCTTTATTTCCTTTCCGGCCCTCTGGGCCATGCAGCCTGCCACTATTATCTTAATACCGGGGTTTTTCTTTTTGAATGGTTCGGCTCTTCCAAGGAAAGAGTAAGCCTTTTGCTCAGGCAGCTGCCTGACCGAGCAGGTGTTGAGGATTATTATAGAAGCTTCCTTGATATCATGTGTCCGAAGAAAACCCTCCGATTCAAGACATACAGATATAGCCTCGGAATCCGCCATGTTCATCTGACACCCATAGGTCTTGATGAAATATTTCATAAAAGTATTTTCGATATAATTATCCCAGAAAATGAATGTGGCTGCTAAGCTAGGTGCGGTATACGTTGCGAAGTGTTTGAGAGCGGACATTTGCTGACCGCTTGTCTCACTACAATGGTAGGCTCAAGCCTAACCTTAAAACCTCTATAGAATTGCGAGCCGGAGCTTGATGGGCGTAAGTTCACATCTGTCTAACGTGCGCTATTTAGCGCGCTTTTTCTTTTTCGCCGGAGCGATCTTTTTTGCTTTTGGAGCGGCCGCCCGTGTCTCCTGTATCTCAGTGGGCAGGCCCATCTTATTCAGAAGCTCTATGAACGGATCTGGGTCAAGCTCTTCCACATTAACCATGGTCTTTACGTCCCACGCACCCTTCGCGACAAGCATAGCGGCCGCTATTGGAGGCACTCCTGCCGTGTAGCTGATGGCCTGTGACTCCACTTCTTTGTAGCATTCCGCGTGGTCGCAGACATTGTAAATGAATACTTCCCTTTCGGCAAGGTTCTTGTTGCCCTTGATAAGCGTGCCTATGCAGGTTTTGCCTGTGTAGTTTTTGGCGAGCGACAATGGGTCAGGCAGCACGGCTTTAAGAAGTTTAAGCGGAACGACCTCAAGACCCTCCGCTGTCCTGACCGGTTTTTCTGAAGTAAGTCCGATCTTGGAGAGCACCGTGAAGACGTTGATGTAGTGGTCGCTGAAGCCCATCCAGAAGCGAATGCTGTTGGCGTCAATGTTTTTTGACAGTGAGTGCAGTTCGTCATGGCCCGTAAGATATACCGTCTGGGTTCCGACTACCGGGAACTCGTACAACTTCTTTATCGTGTGAACTTTCTTTTCAACCCATTTGCGGTCTATCCAGGTCCAGACCTTTTTGAATTCCCTGAAGTTAATTTCAGGGTCAAAATTGGTGGCAAAATATTTGCCGTGGTTGCCGGCGTTGACGTCCATTATGTCTATCGTGTCGATTGAGTCGAAATGATGTTTGACAGCGTATGAGCAGTATGCGTTCACAATCCCCGGGTCGAACCCGACACCGAGTATGGCTGTGATGCCGTTTTCCCTGCAGCGGTCCTTCCTCTGCCACTCGTAGTTGGCGTACCAGGGCGGGTCCTCGCAGACTTTGCCCGGTTCTTCGTGGATCGCTGTGTCCATGTAGACAACGCCAGCCTGTATACACGCTTCAAGTATAGACATGTTTAAGAACGATATTCCGAGGTTTATTACTATCTGAGAATTAGTTTCTTTTATCAGGTTAACCATTGCGGGAATATCGAGCGCGTCAACCTGCCGCGAGTATAGCTTTTTGCTCGTATCCTTCATGTTGTTCTTTCTTTTTACACTTTCGATTATTTTATCGCATTTACGTAGCGTGCGCGAAGCTATACAGATGTTGCCCAAAACATCATTGTTCTGTGCCGCCTTGTGCGCCGCCACGTGTGCGACTCCGCCTGCACCGACAATTAAAACGTTTTGTTTCATGATGTTTTCCGCCTCCTGTTATTACGATAAACTATTCTTGAAATCGTTGTAATCGAATTCGCGCACAACTTCCATTCTGCCGTTAAGGCGCCTGACCGCGATAGACGGCATCTGCAGGCCATTGAACCAGTTTTTCTTTACCATCGTGTAGCCAGCCGCGTCGCTGAACCGTATTACGTCGCCGGGTTTGAGTTCCTGGTTGATCTTGTAAGTACCGAACACGTCGCCTGCGAGGCATGATCTTCCAGCTATCATATACTTATAGGGCCCCTTGCCGGGCTTACCGAGCTTCGCGTCTATTCGGTAGATAAGCAGGTCGAGCATGTGTGCTTCGGTTGAAGCGTCTACTATGGCTATATCCATCGCGTTATGCACAATATCTAAGACTGTCGTGACAAGTTCCGCCGCCTGCGTTATGGCCGCTTCGCCTGGCTCGAGGTACACCTGCACGCCGAACCTGCTGCTAAACTCTCTAAGCTTCGCGCAGAACTTTTCTACCGGATAGCCTTCTTTGGTAAAATACAATCCGCCGCCGAGGCTTACCCACTTTAGTTCTTTGATGATCTTTCCGTATTTTAGCCCAATGAAGTCGAGGCTCTTGGAAAGGTTGGCGAAGTCCTCGTTCTCGCAGTTGAAGTGGAACATAACACCGCTTATCAAAGGCGCTATGTCTGCAAGAGCTTTCATGTCAGTTACACCAAGCCTCGAATAGCGTCTGGCCGGGTCAGCGAGGTCGAAGTGCGACATGCTTACGCCGGGATTCACCCGCAAACCAATGTTAAAACCGCTCACATCCTTTTGAAAAGCTTTGAGCTGCGAGACTGAATTGAATATTATCTTGTCCGCGTATTTCTTAACTTCCTTTATGTCTTCTCTGGAGTAACCCACACTGTACGCGTGCACTTCCTTGCCGAATTTTTCCCTTCCCAACCTCGCCTCATAGAGTGAGCTGCTGGTGGTGCCGTCCATATGGCGTTTCATCAGGCCGAAAACGCTCCATGTTGAAAAACACTTTAGGGCCAGGACGGATCTTGCGCCGGACTCATTCCTGACGCGCTCTATGATCTTGAGGTTCTTTAATAGTTTGTTTTCGTCGATAAGATAGTAAGGTGTTCTTAAAGGTTCTCTAGGGCCGGTTGTTTTCTTGCTGTGATCCAATTAATTCCTCATTAAAATTAAATTTGCTTTTCAGCCCATATCTGGCCGGATATCGTATTTGCGGTGCGATTAATTTTCTCTTGCTAATGTAGTTTATAAAAAAAACGTTTTTATGTCAATAAATATTTGATATTTCAGCCAAAATAGTCAGGCCGGAATTTTGTAACAAATCTTTGTAAAAGCGGCTTTTGATTTGCTATAATACAAATGGATCCTGTCATAGGGAAAGACAGTGATAAGGAGAAAAGTGTATGGCAAAAGGAAAAGTGAAGTGGTTTAACGACGCGAAAGGGATTGGTTTCATTGCCAATGACGACGGAAGCGGTGACGTTTTCGTACATTACACCGGCATATCTTCAGATACGCCCGGCAAAAAGACGCTCAGGGAAGCCGATGTGGTTGAATTCGACATCGAGCAGAACGAGAAAGGCCCTCGCGCAGTCAATGTAAAAAAGGCGCAATAAAGTAATAATCACGTTTAAAAAAGAAGACCGGCAGGTATTTGCTTGACGGTCTTTTTTTATTGAGTATTTTATGTTTCAGCCAATGGTAAGAAGGTTGTTCACTCTCAGCAGGCTCCAGCTGAGCTTGGGCGAAACCTTTTCAGATGAGACAATGCAGGAGTTGCCGGACTTGGCAGTGTAGAACGTGTAATAGTCTGCCCACTTGGAGAAACGTCTGTAAGCGTAGAGTTTGCTACCGTCGCTCATGATGAAGTTCATCGCGGAAAATTTGCTCAGCTTGGCCGCGGTTTTGACCTTCGAATTGAAACTGCCCGGGAAGCCCTCTAACAGGAACCTGAAGAAGACTTCAGTGTCCAGTGCGGACGGCGCGGGCTGAAATGATCTTGGAATTGAATCCAACAGCTTCTTGTAGTCGTACAAAGTCCCGTTGTGGGCGAAAATAAAATTCTTGAAATAAAACGGGTGAGCATGCTGTTTCTTCGAGGTCTTGTCCCACGCAGATTTTCTGAAATGCACTATAAGGATTTTAGAAGATTTTATCCGCTTGAGCGAGCCGAAAAAACGTTTGCTCTCTTTCACCACCGACCCGCCGCTTTTTATTACCCTCGGCTTGTTGTTCTTGTAATAGCCTATCCCCCATCCGTCAAGGTGGCCCGGCTCGTTTTTAGGAGGGACGTTGCCGTTAATAGCAAGCCCGAAGAACCCCTCAAGGATATCCTTGTGTTTACGAAGATCAAAATTGGTGATGCCGATCATTCTGCACATGGTTTTTAGAACATCAGTTTAACTACGGATATCGCGACTATTATTCCCACGATGTCAGCTACGACGCATACCGGCACGAGGTATTTGGTTTTCTTGACACCCGATGCACCGAGGTAAACAGCGAGCACATAAAACGTCGTTTCGGCACTGCCTATGATGACCGCAGAAGTAATGGTGGCAGTGGAGTTGGGCCCGGTCGTTTTTATGATATCGGTGAATATGCCGAGCGATGCGCTGTTAGAGAGAGGCTTTATTATGGCAATAGAAAACACTTCTGCGGGGATGTTCAGTATTGGCGACAGCAGAGCGAACCCGCTTTTTATGAAGTCATAAGCGCCAGAGGACTGGAAACATTTTATCGCTAAGAAAATAGCCAGTATGTACGGAAATATCTTGATGATGATGTTTATGCCGTCCTTGGCGCCGGAGACGAAAGAGTTGTACAGGCTAACTTTCTTTACAAGCCCGTAGACCGTTATGAAAAGTATAAAAACCGGTATTATAAGCTGGGAGATGAAGTTTATAGTGCTCATTTCGAGAACTTCCTGAAAATATATAGTATGCAAACCGCGCATGCCGTTGTAACGAATGACGCTATAAGTGTCGGAAGCACGACTATGGCAGGGTTCTTGGCGCCGTACTGCGCAAGGAGGCCAATGATAGTGAACGGAATTATCTGCAGGCTTGACGTGTTAATTACAATGAAAAGCATCATCTCGAAACTTATCACTTCTTTGTCGGGGTTCAAGGATTGCAGCTCTTCAATGGCCTTCAGGCCGAGCGGCGTAGCAGCATTGCCCAGGCCCAGCATGTTCGCCATCATATTGAGCGTTATCATCGTTATGGAAGGATGGTCTTCTGGTATGTTCTTGAATAGTCTCGATATGAGAGGCCTGAAGGCCTTGGAGAATTTGTGTATGAGCCCGGAGTCCTCGATTATTTTCGTAAGCCCCATCCACAAAGATACTATGCCAAGAAGGTATAGAGAGAGCTCCACCGCCGACTTTGAAGCGTCGAACATGGATTTGGTGAACTCGTCAAGCTTTCCGTTTATTACCGCGAACACCACGCTTGCCGCCATCAGCAGGAACCAGATTATATTCACCCAGCCCCTCCAGCACCCAAACGATTTAGCAGATGACTATTGTTGTTTTCCATAGTTCTCACATTAAATTCTGATAGCTCATAAACACTGAGGGGCTGGGTCCTCATTTTATCACCAGGGACTTCGTTCTTGTGTCCAGCGTTACTTTCGCGCCCACGGGAAGAGTAATTTTATTTTTTACATGGCCGATGTTGGGTGTGTATATTACAGGAAAATTAACCTCCATCTGGCTCGAAAGTATATCGTAAACGTCGTCGCTGTTTAGCCCCCTGAAATCCCCCAGCACGACTCCCTTCACGCCTTTGAATTTCCCGGCCAGCAGCCAGTGGCTTAAGTACCTGTCTACCCTGTGTATCTCTTCATCAACGTCTTCAAGGAAGATTATCGCGCCTTTTGTCACCATGTCCCACTTTGTTCCTATAAGCGAGGTTCTGCGTCACAAGGTTGCCGCCCTTGAGTATACCGGTTGCCGTGCCGCCGTGGTAAACTTTTACTGGTGAGCCCTTTAGCAGGTTTTTCTCAGGGAACCCGCTTATGGCGTTCATGAAAGAATCCACCGTGAACTTGGACGGCTTGCAGAAGTTGAGCACCATGGGCGCATGCAGCGTAACAAGCCCCGTTCTTTCGTATATGGAGTTTAGAAGCGTGCTGATGTCGCTGAACCCGGCTAATAGTTTCGGGTGTTTCTTTATCGCTCCGAAATCAATGTGAGGCAGTACTTTGAGCGAACTATAACCGCCCCGCTGGGCGAGTATCATGTCTATTTTAGGGTTAAGGAAGCCAGCTTTAATTTCAGTCGCTTTCTGTTCGGGCGTCGGGAGCTTCGTTAATATACGGCTGTTCCGCACGTCAAAGCCCAGCTTTCGCAGATATGCTAACCCCTTTTTGTAATCCGGCTTGTTCTTTATAAGCCAGCTGGGCGTGACGGTAAAAATTGTTTTTATCATAGTAATCCCTGTTCCTTAAAACTGAAATAGGTGTTGCCGCAGATTATCAAATGGTCCAGCAGTTCAGCTTCTATAGTTGTCAGGGCCTCTTTTATAGCTGTTGTGCTGCGTTTGTCATCTTCCGAAGGTTTGGGCGTCCCTCCAGGATGGTTGTGAGATATTATTACGCTTACAGCTTTGTGGTATAGCGCCCGCTCGGCGACTTTTCTTGGGTAAACCGCCGACTTGTTGACCGTGCCGGACTGCAGGTTCTCGGATGCTATTAGCCTGTTCGCGGAGTCCAGGAACAGCGCGATAAATTCTTCGTCCTTTGAGCCCTTGAGCAGAGTCTTTAAGTATTCCGAAGCGTTCTCCGGAGATGATAAAAGGTCCCTGCTGACCACGCCTTCTTTCAGGTAACGGCCCGACAGGGCCTTCAAAAGTTTCAGGAACACCGCCGAATGAGCGCTGACGCCTTTTACGGTTTCAATATCTTTTATGTCAGCGTCCAGAACTCCCGCGAAAGACCCGAACTTTGCCAAGAGGTCTTTCGCCGTGACCTTCGTGTCTTTTCTGGGAATGGAGTAGCTCAAAAGCAGCTCTAGCACTTCGTGGTCCATCCAACCGTCAATGCCGGCGGCCTCGAATTTTTCTTTGAGCCGTTTCCTGTGCCCGACATAATGAGGAATATTTTTTGCGCTCATTTTCGTGAGTTGCCTCAAAGTCTTCGGTTGTCTTTAATCAACTTATGACTTATTACTTTATGTCCGGTATTTATTCGTTATCGGCATCCTTCTGTCTTTGCCGAAGGCTTTTGTCGTTATCTTTATCCCGGGCGGCGACTGCCTTCTTTTGTACTCGCTTAAATCAACTAGCCTCAAAACCTTGCTTACGGTTTCCTTGTCGAAGCCTTTTGAAACGATATATTTTAAATCCTTGTCGTCCTCCACATAGGCTTTCAGTATGGGGTCTAGCACATCGTAAACCGGGAGAGAGTCGCTGTCTTTCTGGTTGGGGCGCAGTTCGGCGGTCGGCGCCTTGGTTATTATCCTGTTCTGGTATAACTTCGCTTAAAGAGTTGCGGTATAGCGATATGCCGTAAATAAGCGTCTTCGGCACGTCTTTTATAACGGCGAACCCGCCGGCCATGTCGCCGTAAAGCGTGGCGTAGCCCGTGCTCATCTCGGACTTGTTACCGGTTGTAAGCACCAGCCAGCCGAACTTGTTCGATAGCGCCATAAGAAGGTTGCCCCTTATCCTCGCCTGCAGGTTCTCTTCGGTAACATCCGGTTTGCGGGCATTGAACGCCGGAGAAAGTACTTTTGTGTAGAGGCTGAAAAGCTCTTCAATGGATATGACACGGAAATCTATGCCCATCTTAGTAGCTAGCTGTTCGGCGTCTTCCCTCGATTCAATAGACGAATATTTTGACGGCATAAAAACGCAGTGCACGTTCTCCGGGCCCAGCGCGTCAGCCGCTAGCGTCGCGACTATGGCCGAATCTATGCCTCCGCTAAGGCCTATCACTACGTCCTTAAAACCGTTCTTTTGCACATAATCTTTCAGGCCTGTGAGAAGCGCCTTGTAAACCTCTTCGTTAACGGGCAGTATGTTGGCCTTTTTGTATTCAACCGCCGGCTTCTGTTCTTCGGTGCCGAGCGGCAGGTCAATTATAAGAAGGTCTTCCGCGAAACCCTCTGCCCGGGCTATAACTTTGCCGTGCGGGTTTACCACCATGCTGAAACCATCGAAAACTATCTCGTCCTGCCCGCCGACGAGGTTCGCGTAAACGATGAACACTTTGTTATTTTGCGCCTGCTTCTGAATTATCTTTTCCCGCTCTTTGATCTTGGCTATGTTGTAAGGCGATGCGTTTAAAACAACTATAACTTCCGCCCCGGCCTTCGCGAAGGCTCTCGCCGGCCCGTCCTCGAACCATATATCTTCGCAGATTATTATCCCCATCTTGACGTTCTTGACTTTGGCAAGCTTCGGCTTGTCGCGGCCGGGGTCGAAATACCTTTTCTCGTCAAAAACACCGTAGTTGGGAAGCAGGGCTTTGTGGTAAATGTTCCCGATTTTCTTGTCAGATATAAAGGCCGCGGCGTTATATAGCGCGGGTTGGCCCATGTCCGGCGCGTCAACAAAACCTACAACCGCGCTGATGCCAGTAACCGAGGCTGCGAGGCTGTTTAGTGTGTCCATGTTGTCTTTTATAAAGCTTGGCTTAAGAAGTAGGTCTTCAGGCGGGTAACCGGTGGTGGTAAGTTCGGGAAAAACAACAAGGTCGGCTTCAACCGCTTTCGCTTTTTCCAGGTAGGCTACGGCTTTTTCGGAATTTCCTTTAAGGTCGCCTACGGTTGTGTTGATCTGAGCGATGGCAAGACGCATTGTTATCCCCCGTCCTTTAATAGTCTATTTTGGCTCTAGATTCTTTTTTCTGCGACTGCATCTTTTTCTGCTCCAGCATTTTGTCTTTCGCCCTCTTCGAGCGTTTGCGTTTCTGGCGCCTTATCTTTTCTATCTTCTGCCGCTCGGCGCTCTCACGGCCGAGCTTCATGTTCTCAATTTTATCAGCGAGCATCCTTCGCGCGAGGTAGCGGTTTATCGACTGCACCCGTTCCCTCTGGCACTTTATCTCTATGCCGGTCGGCCTGTGCTTTAGATAAACGCAGGTGGCGGTCTTATTGACGTTCTGGCCGCCCTTGCCTCCGGAGCGGATGAACTTCTCTTCTATGTCGGTCTCGTATATCCCGAGCTTGTTCATCCTGCCGGCAAGCTCTACCACTTTTGTGATGTTAACGCCGAAATCAAGCATAGTTGCCTTATGGAAAAACCATTGTTTGTCATTTCGATCCCGCCACGGCGCAAGAGAAATCTTAGATTTCTCACATTTGCTCTCAATGACAGATTAGTATCCGAGTTTCCTTATCTCGGCTTCTGAGAAACCGAAATAGTGCGCTATCTCGTGGACCACCGTGATAAGTATCTGTCTCTTCATCTGGCTCTTATCTTCGAACATGCTTTCGAAACTTTCCTGGTAAAGCTCTATTCTCGTAGGTTCGGGAGCCATGTTGTAAAAATGCCCAAGCGGCACGCCTATGAATATTCCGTACACCGTGGCGCCTTTGTACCGCTGTTTAACCGGTAGCGGCGCTTTCTCCCTCGCCAGTACTTTTATCTGGTTTTTCTCAAGGACCTCGGTGAACTTGTCAGGTATCTCTTTCAAACAGTCGTTTACGAATTTCTCGAATTCTTCAAATGTCATTGGAGCTTCAGCCCCAGGCCCTTTAGGTCCGAGCGGAGTTTGCCGGGCGACTTGTACTGGAACGCGTTTATACCGAAATTCTTGGCCGAGTTCACATTGGCCTCAATGTCGTCTATGAACACGAGCGACCCCGGCTCCGCGTTGTAGAAGCTCGTCAAGCGCTCGAAGGCGCACGCATCCGGCTTAAGGCAGCCGGTCTCGTAAGAAAGGTGGTAGTCGTCAAAGAGCCCCAGCACTGGGAACTTTACTTTCACGAACTCGAAATGCGGCCTGTTGGTGTTAGAGAGCATTCCCAGCCTGTATCCGACGCTCTTTAGTCCACGTATTATCTCTTCAATGCCGTCGTTCTGGGTGAACATGTCGCACCAGACCGGAGTGAATTCCTTAAGGCTTATGCTCGACGAAAACCGTTCGTTTATCTTCCCCAGAAAATCTTCCAGGCTTATCACTCCGCGGTCGATGGAGTGTTCAAGCTCTTTGCCGAAAACAAAGGCGTGCACCTCGTCCTGCGGGAACCCGCTTTTATCGGCTATAAAACTTGATATGGGCCTGTTATGGAACGACAGTATAACGTTGCCGAGGTCGAATACAACTGCTTTGATCAGTGGCTTAGTATCCATTTTAAAAGCTGCTTATCGAATTTGCCGTCGAACATCTGTACCCCGTGGCCCGACGCGCCCGTCAGGAACGCCGCCTTCGGGTTGGCCTGCACCTTCTGGTAAAGCAGTATGCTGGACTGGTAGGCGTAAGTGTCGGTGGGGCTTGCCGCGAACAGTATGGGCCGCTTGGTGAACGCCCCTATCGAGCTCATGGTCCCGAAGCCGGCGTAGTTTAAGCCCGGCGAGAGGAGAACCACCACAGGTATGACCGGCGCCTTCGCGGCGTATATAAGGCAGATGTTCGCGCCGATGCTCGCACCGATAAGCCCTATCCTGTTAGTCGGTATATTTTTTTGATCGTTGAGGAACGCGATAGCGAGACCTAGGTCCGCCGGCATTTTATCCCACTGCGACCCGGGTCCCGGAGGCCCGAACTCGGTGTAAGATATTTTTCTGCCGCCCGCTGTCATCGTGCTTCTTCCGTGCCCACGCGCGTCGTAGGAGAGCACTCCGCAGCCCGCGCTGACAAGTTTGTCCGACAAAGACTGCCACTCGTCCTGGCCGCTCCCGAGCCCGTGCAAAAGGATGTAAGTCTTGTGCGCGCCCGAGGCAGGTTTGTGGAACAACCCGGAAATAATGACCCCGTCCGGCGTTTGGAAGCTGACCTTTTCCCCGGTCTGCCACTCAAACGCGAAGCACGCTAAACAAGCGAAAATAAGACAACAAAATACCGTAAAAAAGAATTTGATTTTCATGAAAAAATTATACCAGATTAGGATTGAAAGGTCAAAAAGGATTTAGCTAAGAATTTCATCAAACTTTTGGCGTTGAATTGTTTTGCCGCCCGCAGGCTCGAACTTCTTCGCTGCTCACGGTTTTAAGTTTGAGATTATTGCCCCCCCCCATAATCTCTGATTACAGCGATTAGAAACAAAGATTACGGTGATTTAAAGCTTATAATCGGTGTAATCGCGGTTAATAATCATTGCACAAGACTGTTGATGACTTTTTCAACAGTCTCAATTTGAGATCATCCCCGTTCGCTGATCTGTTTTAGTGTTTTTATGAATTCATCTCTGCCCTTTTCCCGTTGATACGACTTTTTCGTCATGTCGTTGAGGTATCTTTGCCCTTCGATCTTTGTGTTCTGAAGTGAAGCGAGCAGCCGCGTATTTGCCGTGAGATCGACTCGGCGCCTGATTTCAGATCTGAGATCTGAGTTTTGAGATCGTCAAATTCTTTCATCTGTTCCATGACTGCAAGGATGGACCGGACTTCTCCGGCTGAGCCGCGGGCGTAATACAAAAATGTTATTAATTCCTGCGTTGTCCCGCGCTCGAACCCCTCCGCGATATTATTGGGAACTGACAACGCCGCCCTTTGTATCTGGTTTGCTATATCCCCCTTGAAGCGGAACCTTTTGTCTTCGGTTAGTTTAAACACTTTAACCGTGAGCTGTGTGCCGTCTTTCCAAACAGGCACGTCTTCAAACCTACCGTACTTCATTGCACCCTCCTCTTTTTTATTTTATTTATCATATTGATTTTGATATCTCAAATCTGAGATATTAAATCTGAGGTTTATTTCCCTGCCCAACGCTCAACACTATTTAATAAGTCTTATTAGTCAAGAAAGGCACTATTTTATGTGGTTTCATTTAATTTGTCTTGGAACGTTCATGTTGGTGAAGCTAGAGAAACATGACACAATTCAATTACGCGTCACATATACCGCGTACAATGCGTGGCCGTGTTCATCAGATAGCGTGTTTAATAGCTGCAATTGTTTTCCGCTTTTGCGAAGGTACTCTTTTATCCATAACATCTTTTGGTCATTGTCGCTATAATCATAAACACTAAGCTTATACGTGTACACAAAATACTGCGGGTATTTGTCTTTTGAGCATTCACGCATCCATAATTCAACCTCTTCGCGCGAAGGGGTTGCGGGCAGGGTCCGCTTGTAAACCGGCATCCCGCCTTTGCTGATAAAAAATGCAAGCTCATCGGTATCGGTATCTATAAACCTTACGGGGACAAGGTGGTGTTCGCCGATATACCGCACCAGGTTTTCATTGCGCGCGTCAACAGTGCTGTAACCGTTCCTTTGCGAGACGTAAAAAGACTGGTACTTATTTACAAGGATTGATTTTAATGCCACGACCGCAAATAATACGGCAACCGCTGAATATTTTAGTATGGATGATATGGCCGGAGAACGCAGATCTTTTCCCGCGGTGTAACAATTCTTAATGAACAGCGCAGTTATCAGCTGAGGAAAAGGGAACATTATGATCAGATGGTTCGGAACGAAACTGGCCGGCGAAAAACAGCTGCAGATAAATACACTTCCATACAGGATGTTGGCGAAGAAGAAGTTTTCTCGTTCAGGCGTGTGTGGAGCCATAAACAGATAATATAACCAGTTGCACGCCAACGCGCCCCAAAATAGTAGAAAGAGCAACATGCTTACCCTTGAACTTTGAACACTGAATGTTTCTCTTTCCATGACGGGCTCTTTTTCTTTAATAAGCGTGCCGAAGTGTTGAATTCGCGTCGTAACTGCGGGGAGCAGAGCTTCTTTACCGGAAATATAGCGCGTTATAGATTCAAAGCTGGAGCCGCCTGTCGCGGCATTGAAATAGATAAAAAATGAAGACCCTATTGTGAAAAACAACAGTATAGCGGCTAATTGTTTTTTATCGAACATCTTCCACGGTTTGGCCATAGCGCAGGAGGCCAGACCTGCGTAGTACGCCCCGGCAGCTACTTTAATGCTGGCAAGTGAGCCAAGGAGCAGCGATACGATAACAAGATAAATATTATTGTTATTCTTTTTATAAAGCGTATAAAAGAACATGCTTACAATGAACAACGAAGCTATTAATGTTTCTTTATTGAACAAACCGCTTCGGTTATAATGAATATACAGCGGGCTTATTACAGACAAAAATACGGTAATGAGCGCGGCAGGCTGTCCGAATATTTTTTTAAGTACGAAATACAGCATTGGCAGGCTTATCAAAGCCAGCAGAATGGGCAGCATCTTTAATGACCATACACTGGTGCCTAATACGCGAAAAACCGGCAATAGCATGAACGCGGGAAGAGCAAAACAGTAATCAGTTATATTGTTTACAGGGAGCCTCTTTGCCCCGATCTTCATCCAAACCGAGGCGCTCCGTTCGGTGTTGATGTTGTTATCAATCAGGCTCAGCGCCTGGCTGCCGCAAACAACCTCATCTGAGTTTGCGTTATCGTACCGCAGATTACGGGTGGAGAGCGCTAAAAAGACTGACAACGCCAGTGCGAGCAGAAAAATTTCAATCGGTTTATTTATAGAGTACATTTAGCTCCTTAGATAAAACTATAACTGGTTCAATTAAGACAGGAGCCTGACACTGAAACATTATTAATTTATGGCCAGCATCTTTTTATTCGAGATTTACCGCGTGCTGGACAGATGCCCGACTAATCCATACTGAGAATCGATAATATCGCCCTTCTCATTATAGGTGTAACCTCTACCCCATAAAGATATCTTCATTTGTCTGGGGTCGCAGTTTGAATAGGCCCAGGTACCCACATTGTTAGTGCCCAGGTTGAACCCGGTGCAGATAAACTTGCCGTTAGTATAAGTTAATTGATAAGTCTCGCCCATCTTCAGTGTGCCTATATGATCAAACTTGCCGCTGGTTTTATCAAAAATCATATAGAAGGTTTTGCCGGACAAAATATACTCTTGCCAGCTCGCTTTGCGGCTGACAGGAATATTTGTCTTCTCAGCATTTACCGGTTGTTTTACATCTGGCGGGAGCAGGTTATCAGCAATACTATTCGATGACAAGGCGATATTGCTATAATACTCCGAATCACTTGGGTACACCGTCAATAATGAGCTAATTTGTTTACCATTATATGCGGTAATGTCAATGAATGTGGAACCACTTTTTTTAGCTGAAATCCAATAATTTGAATTATCTTTCCCTGAAATGTCAGCGATTGATGTGTCGCGAACAGTGCAATATTTTATATCCCACGGTAGTATTTCTCTGTATTTCCCGTCTTTATACAAACCCCAGATATACAGAGGTGCATGTTTTTCATCGTCATGCATTGACGATGGCAACATTGACGGAGAGTCGTCTCCAGAAACCCCGGTTGTTGTGACATCAACTGAAACTATAGATTTCAATTGAGAACCGAAGATATGCGTTGAAAATGCTTGCAGGTCTTGCCGATATTCATCAACAAATGTTCCCGTAAAGCTTCCATTAAATATTATCACTGGTATTGTTATGCATGATATAATAGTTATGCAAATAGCCCAGGCCCATTGATCACGCCTTGCAAAAAATATATAAATGCATGATACGGCTACGCTAAATATCGACAAACAGATACTAGGCAATGAATAAAGTGATTCAAAATTTGGTTCCCTTACTAGAATTCCATTTAGATACATGCTAAACTGTACTATCAGCCACGGTTTTTGACAGATAAAAAGCAGAAGAAAAATAATAATCTCAAACAGGTATGGCCTATCTTCTTTACCTATTATTACTCGTACAAAATAAACCAACATTATTATGTATAATACTAATTTAAATAGCATAAATAGCATATAGATGAATCCCAACGCTACCGCCGCAATGAGTACCCCCATCCCAAGCGAATCTCTAATACTACGAAGACATAATAATGACCAGTCAAATACGCATAGAAGCGACAATAATTCAACTGCTACTATAAAGTACTTGTTTTTACTGAGCTTCATATTATTTCAGTCTCCTTTTTTTAGAAACTCACCGGGCGCTGGACAGATGCCCGACTAATCCATATTGTGAATCGATAATATCGCCCTTCTCGTTATAGGTATAACCTCTACCCCATAAAGATATCTTCATTTGTCTGGGGTCGCAGTTTGAATAGGCCCAGGTACCCACATTATTAGTGCCCAGGTTGAATCCGGTGCAGATAAACTTGCCATTAGTATAAGTTAATGTGTAAGTCTCACCCATCTTAAGCGTGCCTATATGATCAAACTTGCCGCTGGTTTTATCAAAAATCATATAGAAGGTTTTACCGGATATAATATACTCTTGCCAGCTCGCCGGCTTATAACCCGCAGGCATATTCGCTTTTTCAGTATTTACCGGTTGTTTTACATCTGACGGGAGCAGGTTATCAACTTTACTATTAGATGATAAGGCAATATTTTGATAATCTAATTTATGTTCGAAAGTATTCATTGACAATTTCTGCCAATATTTAAACAATTCCTGCCGATATTGAGCACTACGTATGCCATTAGATAGCGCCGATGGTATTAAAATGCATGATAAAATAGTTATACCGGCGCCCAATACCCATTGATCACGCCTTGCAAAAATAATGTAAATAAATGATACTGCTAAAGTAAATATCGCCAAACATAAATCAATCTGTATATAAGAAGGAAACGGTATCTGACAGATAAAAAGCAGAAGAAAAATAATAATCTCGGATAAGTTTGGTTTATCTTCCTTAGCTATTATCGCTTGTAGAAATATAAACAATATTATAATGGAGACCATCACATATAATAGTAAAAAATTGATGGTATAGATAAACGACTCATCAAAACCGCCCGTATTACATTTCAATAACCAGTCAATTGCGCACAGAAGCGGCAAGAATTCAACCGCTAGAATAAAAGATTTGTTTTTACTGAGCTTCATATTATCTCCTTAAAAACTATACCAATAATGTATTTCGCAGATATTTGCTGAAATACAATCGTGTGGTAAAAAAATAACTGCCCTGCTTCGTTAACTTCGCTAACTCCTGTTACAACAAGCCCTGATCCCTCAAGTCTTTTTCCATTTTGGCTATAAATTCTTCCGGAGTTTGAAAGCCGTTGGCTTTGGCAACCGGTTCGAGCTGGGCCCGGCCTTCCGGAGTTTTAAGCATGTCCTTGAAAGTGTGTAACATGTCTATCTTCTGTTTATTAGCATGATCTATAAATTCTTCAATGCTTTCGGCGGCAGGGGCATTAACACCTTTATCTCCCGGTGCCGAACCGCTGGCTGGCGAGGCGGAGCTCACTTGGGCTGCTGGATCAACGACTTGGGCGCTAGTTGATGACAATTCTTGAGGCTTGGGGCTGTTATTTGCCCTTTTAGGGTTAGAGAGTTGTATCCGTTTGGAATTTGGGGTTTTTCTAGTTTGTTTAGATAGGGTGTCGGCTATGGTTTTTAGCTCCTTGCCTGTATCGGCCAGGAACTGGGCCTTCCTATATATGTCAGGAAGGTGGTCGTGCTTGATGTCTATGCTCAGGTTCAGGGTTGCGCCGCGGGGTGTTTCCCGGACTTCCATGCCTGAAGGGATGGGCTGTGTTGCGCCAACTTTACTGGCGCCTGCATTTAGGGCACGTCCCCCCTCATCACCAGTCTTCTCCCCAGGGTGAGAAGTGGCTAAAGAGGTACCTGCGGTAGGGCCGGTACCCGTAACCTGAAACTCGGAAGCTGAAACTTTGGTATCAACGGCGAAGTCCTTACGCTTGGCTATGGCCTGGATGAACCGGTTGGTCAGGCCGGGCAGGCTGGAGAAGCTGGTAAAGACTGTAGTGGCAGCAGCATCCCCCTCATCCTCGCCTTCTCCCAGAACATGGGGCGAAGGGGATAGAACCTCATCTGTTGGGATTACTTGCCCTTGTTGGGCAAGGAGCATTTTATCTATAAGCTTGCGGGTGGATGCGCGGTTAAGGTCCCCGGCTATTATGGTGTTGGCGGCCTCTTCTTGAATGGGTGAATCTGTAAGTCGGGCTATTTCAAGGGCATGGCTGCGGCTCAATGTGCGCCGGCGCACATTGTTCTTTACTGTTTCCGACATTTTTAGCATTCCTATTGATTTTGTAACATATTCCCTGCTTACACCCGCGATAGAAGCTATGCGGTCGTGTGTCCAATAGGATGGGTCCAACCGGTTCAGGGTATCGAAGTTCTCGGCCTCCTCTATTGGGTTGAGCTCAGATTTCTGGGAGTTCTCTACAGTTGCTTTGGCTGCGGCTGTGGCCTCGCTGACTACTTCTACCACCTTGGCCTCTATCATGTCCAGGCCGGCCAGCCTGTGGGCCCTCAGGCGCCGCTCGCCAAATATGAGTTCGTACCATTCCCCATCAGGTGAAGTAAAGCCCGGCGGCAGAGGGTTTGGGGCAGGGATCAGCCTGACCATTACGGCCTGCTCGAGCCCCTCATTCTTGATGGATTCGGCAAGGCTCTTGAGGCTTTCTTCATTGAAATCTTTGCGGGTCTGGTAGCGGGAAGGAAGGATGCGGTTTACAGGAATGAGCTTAATAAAGCTGATATCGGCCATTTAATACCCCCTATATAAGGCAATTTTGAAATCCTAAAAATATCAAATAACCTTCAGGAAGACAAACTCAATACAGCGGTATTACTGGTAGTCTTCGCAGCGGGAGTAGGCGCAGACGCCGTCTTTGCCGTGGTGTTTTACCCAGTATAAGGCCTGGTCGGCCTTACGGACGAGTTCGGATTTTATCGTGGCGTCGACGGGGTAGCAGACGAGGCCGATGCTTACGGTGACGTGCGTTGACTGCTGGTTGAACTTGAGTTCGCGCTCCTTTATCCCCACCCTTATGCGCTCGGCTATGATCTTTGCGCCCTCGATGTCGGTGCCGGGCAGTATTATGGCTATCTCCTCGCCCCCGTAACGGCTGGCTACGTCTATGGCGCGGATATTTTCCTGGATAACCTCTGCGACAGTTGTCAGCACCGTGTCGCCGGCCTGGTGGCCGAAGGTGTCGTTGAAGTTCTTGAAGTTGTCAATGTCTAGCATTATAAGCGAGAGGTTGTTGCCAAAACGGCTGGAACGGGATATTTCTTCGCTAAGGCGCTCGTAAAAATACCTGTGGTTGAAAAGCCCGGTGAGGCTGTCGGTTATGGAGAGTTTTTCAACTCTTTCGAACAGCCTTGAGTTCTCTATGACGGTCGAGAGCTGGTCGGCAAGAATGCTCAAGAAGGAGAGGTCGTAAGCCGTAAGCGACTGGCGGGTGAACAGGTTATCAACTATCAGAAGCCCCGTGTTGCGGCCTTTGCAGTTGATGGGTATGTTGGCTATGAGGTTTGACGAAAGTTTTCTTGTCTGGAACGCAGGCTTGTTGTCACGGAAGAGCATCGAGCCGAAAAGCTGGGAAACGTTGGTAACGTCTTCCAGCGTCCGGAAGTAGCCGCGGAAATCAATGCTCAAGTTCTCCCTTATCTTGTTTGCGTCGTCCAAAAGGTAGACCTGCGCCCTGTCGTAGCCCAAGTCCTTAACAAGCGACGAAAGCGCGAGCTCCAGTATCTCGCCCAGTTTGAACGTGGTCGCTATTGCCGTGCCTATGCGGGTGAGCGTGGTAAGCTTGTCCACTTGGTGCTTCTGGTACATGTGCGTCGTGGAGTTATATATGCCGATAGCAAATAGTTTTGAGAAGAGAGAGAGGTCGTCAAGCTGCTCTTTTTTTACGGGCTTCTGAGAAAAAAAGTTGTCGGCACGCAGCACGCCGAGCTTTTGCCCCCCGAAAATTAAAGGCACGTAAACGCTCTGCTCGGACTTTTTGGCGCGGACTATGACTTTCCCTTTTTTCAGGGCTTCCGAGAAGCTGTTGCCTTTTTTCGCGGAAACGAAATTTTCCCCTTCGCCTTCCACCTCGCCGTAGATGGTCGCTATCTGCCGCGGGCGGAGGACCTCCTCTTTTTCGTCGAGCAGGAACACCGCCGCCCTGTCGAACGCAAGCGAGCCGATGAGGAGCTCAAGGTTGAGCCTCAGCGCCTCGTCCATGTCGCCGATAAGCTCCTGGAAGTTCTCGCTGATCTTAAAAAGTTTTTCAGATACATTTGTCATATATTTTACACCACTTCTGTCATTTCGATCCGCCTTTGGCGGAGAGAAATCTTGATTCTTATTCAAGACAGATCCCTCCCGCCACTACAACACGGCGGGCAGGCACCCTGCCTTACAAAATCCGGTATGACATCAACACCTATTCTCCAAACACCGACAGCATATACTCTATCTCCTGGTTGATCTCGCCAAGGTTATGGAAAAACGCGTTCTGGTTGCAGTTGGACTGTATGAAATCCCTCAGCGTGTAGGCCATGCCGTTTAGTATTATCTGCTCGATGCTTCCCCACAAAGGGTGCATAGGGAAACTGCGGCCGGAGAGGTTTATCGCGTCCTGGTAAACTTTGAGCGTGGCCTTGGCCGAGTTGAGCGTTATCTGTGCGTCGACGCGGCTGGGGAGCATGTTTATGCTTTTGCAGTACCTGGTAACGGAGTCTTTTGTGGTCATAAGACTCCAGCAGTTTCATCGCCTTGTCCGGCTGTTTGCTGAAGCTGGTTATGGCAAGCGCGCTTCCGCCTACAAAATTGTACCTGCCGGCCGGGCCGGAAGGAATGGGTATAACGCCGTAGTTCTCAGCCTGCGGTTTTCCTATGAAGTGTTTAGACGCGGTGTTAAGGTAGACCTGCAGGGGCCACGAGCTTGAGAACATGAAAGCGTAAGAATCATGCATGAAGAAGTTCTCGGCCACCTCGCCGGTGTTTTGCTCCAGCGAATCGCGTGAGATGAGGTTATCGCATATCAGCTGGGCGAAGAACTTCATGCCCTGCTTTGTTTCTGAAGAAGTCAGCGTGGCGTGCTTAGAATCCTGCGAGAGGAAGTCCCCCCCGTTTGACCATATCCATGAGGCGAGGTCCTGCAGTATCACCTGTTCTTTCTGCGCGGAAAAACCCAAAGGGGCGATGTTCGACGAGCTGGCCGCTGATCTCGCTATCTTACCGCACGCCTGTTTGAACGAATCCCAGGTGTTTATGTCCTGCGGATTGACGCCCGCCTTCTTTAGGACGTCTTTCCTGTAGAAAAGCACCCTGCCTTCGCAGAACCACGGCAGCGCCCAGAGGTGGTCGAAAAAACGGCAGATGTTGAGGAAAGTAGGAACAAAATTGTTCTTTCGGCCTTACGCGTTTGTCTAGTTTGTGAACGGCGCCGAGGTAGCCCAGCGTGCCTATCCAGGTCGTGCCGATCTGGATGATGTCGGGCCCGGATTTTTCCTTTATGGCCTGCATTAGCTGGAACCAGGCCCGCGACCAAGATAGTATTTCGTACTCTACTTCTATCTTGGGGTTTTGTTTTTTGAAAAAGGCGAGTTCCCGCTCTATTGTCTGCTTGCTTTCAAATCCGCCGTTGGGCATTAACCAGAATTTTAATTTTTCCATAATTAATGCAATTGAAAATTACACAGATTACAAGATGACAATTAATCTTGAATCTTCTAAATTCGTTAATCTTAAATCTTAAATTATATTGTTAGCCTTTGAGTGCTCCTGCCGCTATGCCTTTAACTATATGCTTCTGCATAAGAAGATAGACGACAAGGACAGGAATCGTGGCTATGGTCAGCCCCGCCATCAGTAGCGGGTAGTCGGTTATGTGTGTGCCCTGGAAAACCATTAGGCCGCGCTGTATGGGCATTTTGGACTTGTCCTGCAAAACAACAAGAGCGAGAAGGAACTCGTTCCAGATGGAGAGAGTATTAAATATAACCAGCGTAGCGATTGCAGGCCCTGCGAGCGGAAGCGCTATTCGCCAGTATATCCCGAAACCTCGAAGCGCCGTCTATTAATGCGGCCTCTTCTATCTCTATTGGCAGTTCTTCGAAAAAAGATCTCAGAAGAAAAATGCCGAAAGCGAGCCCTCCGTTTATATAACAGAGGATCAAACCCAACCTTGTGTCGAGCAGATGGAGTTTATTTAATAAAAGATAAAGAGGAACAAATACTCCGGGTATAGGCAGTAACATGGTTGAGACCAGCAGCAGAAATATAAAATTCTTTCCCGGGTATCTCAAGCCTTGCAAAACCGTAGGCGGCAAGCGAGCTGATAAAGACTACGCCGAAAACACCGAAAACCGTATATATAACGCTGTTAAGGAAGTACCTGCCAAATTCAGCTTTTGTCCATACTTCAGCATAGTTTGAAAAGTTCCAGTGTTGGGGTAAAAGATCCATCTTGGTGAAAATTTCATCCTGTGTTTTGAGCGATGACGATATCATCCAGAACACCGGGAAAATACATGATAACGCAATTATTATAAGATATAGTATGCGTTATAATGCTGATCAGATTTTTTTTGTTCTGGCTTCATTCATATTGTTTCATCTTCCTTGAAAATTTTAGCTGGAATAATTGAGACTATGAACAGTATCATCCCGAAGATCACAGATATCGCCGACGAATAGCCGAACTCGCCGTTCGCCATGTATTCATATATCCTTGTTATAGGCACGTGGGTGTGGCCTGCCGGCCCGCCGCGCGTCATGGAGTATATGAGGTCGAATATCTGCATGGTGCCGAGAATAGTCAGTATGGAGACCAGCGTGAAGACCGATATCATAGACGGCACGGTGATATGTTTGAACTGCTGCCACGCGTCCGCGCCGTCAACCCTCGCGGCTTCGTAGAGTTCATTCGGTATCGTTTGCAGGCCGGCCAGCAGAATTATGAACCCGTATCCGAAACCCTTCCACATATGGACTATCGCGACAGCCGTAAGCGATGTTTTCTTTTCGGCAAGCCAGGCAAAATTCTTAAGGTTTGCCCAGCCCAGGCTTACCAGGCAATGGTTCAATATCCCGTAATTGCCGTCGTAGATCCACTTCCATATGAGCCCGACAACTATGCCCGACAGGACCGGAGGCAGAAAGAAAATGGTCCTGTAAATATTGTCCCCTTTTATTTCCCTGTTAACGAGCAGGGCCAAAAGAAGCGCTAGGCCGTTCTGCACGATCAAGGCGAGCACCGTTATGTACGCGGCGTTGCCCATAGCCGTCCAGAAGTTGGGGTTTCTTGTCAATATATGGATATAGTTGTCAAGCCCCACGAACTTCATGGCGCTTGAGATGCCGTCCCAGCTGTATACGCTGAGCGCGAACACCTTGTAGAAAGGATAAATGCTGAAAACAGCGAACATCAATAACGCAGGCAGGATGAACAGGTAAGAAGTGAAATATTTTTTGACCGAGTTGATAAAATTCATGGTTTGCCAATTTTCTTTGAATAAAATCAAATATCAAAATTTAAAATTTAGTTGTCCAAAAAGTTCGGGATTAATTTAAATCAGTTCGCGTATGCGAACACAATATATTTGCATTTTGATATTTAATTTTGAATCTGCTTGAAGGTTAAGCGGTTTTGCCGCGGCGCTTTTCCAATTCAAGACGGATCTCGTGGCATTTTTGTTCGTTCACGTTATAAGTCGCGATAGCGAGTATCGCCAGGAGCGTGGTGAATATCGGAAGGCCGATGTCGAACAGCCTGAGCTTAAGCAATGTCGCCGCTGACTGTCCCGCGCCCAACGCTACCCTGAACCCGGTCGCGTTAAGGATATACCCGGAAAGGGCAAACGCAAGCGACTGGCCGAGTTTGACCATCCACCAGTATATCGCCCCGAACATTCCCTCCCGGCGCTTGCCGGAGTTAAGCTCGTCAAGGTCGCAGGTATCGCCCATCATCGAACCCATGAGCGTAAACACGCTTCCTATGCCGAAAGAAATAAGTATCGCCGGCAGAAGGATCAGGACTTGTACATCTCCGATAACGGGCACATGAAGAACGAATTGTGACGAGTATTTGGGGTTAAAACACCACCACTTTATAAGGAACCCGAAGAGAGAGAGCGATGCCGATATCATGAAAGCGCCCTTTTTCCCTACCAGTTTAGCAAGGCGAGTTACGATCGGGATAACTAGGAATATCGTGGAAAGAGCGGAAACCGTTCCGAACAACCCGTTGTATTTTCCGCCCATGGCGGCGTCGCCGCCAAACGTAAAGTAAATAAAAATATACATCGACAACCCGGCTATCACCATGAAACCGTTAAAAAGAAGGAAGGTCGCGGCGGAGATCTTCAAGAACGCGGTGTTCCTAAGCGTTACGCCGAATCCCTTGAAAAAACCAAGGGCGTGTTCCATTAACCCCGGTTTCTTAACATCTTTCGCCATTTCGTCGTCAGCCACTTTCCGGAACGGTTCACGGCAGAAGATACCCGGCATAACTCCCAGTATAACCACCGCCACGCCTACCCACAGCGCGATGGACATAGCTCCGTCCACTGGGGTTTTGAAATAGGTCTTATTCGCCATTATCCACCAGAACCAGGGGCACAAAAGCCAGGGAAGCTGTCCCAGCCAGTTGGCCCATGCCATGACCTTGGTCCTTTCATGGTAATCAGGGGTCATTTCATACCCCAGAGCGTTGAACGGTATGGCAAAAACTGTATTGAAAATGAACATTACAAAAAAGCCGACGAAGAAGAACCAGAAGTAGAACATTTCGCTGAAGCCGTACCCGATGCGCCACATCATGGCGAACGTGATACCGAGAAGGATAGCTCCTATGATAATATATGGTTTACGCCGGCCGTATTTAGACATTGTATTGTCTGAGATATAGCCCATGATCGGGTCCGTGAACGCGTCCACAAGGCGCGGGAACGACAAGATGTATCCGATCAGTATCGGGTTCATGCCCAGGCCCAGGTTAAGAACCACGGCCATGCATCCCAGCGCGGCAGGCACCAAATTATTAGTGAACATGCCAAGGCCGTAAACGACCCTCTGGAAAATAGAAACTTTGTCTTCAGCGCTGGTCGTATAATGCTTAACTTCACTCATTTTAATTAGTCTCCCTTTTAAAATAAAAAAACTCATACCCGATAGTATGAATAAAAAAAGCGTTCGATATAAACCCGTCAGAAGAGGTTCTCAAAGCCTGATATTTAAGCTGTCCATTTTTGTTGAACTTCACGTGTCCTCGATCACAATATATTTAAAACAAGTCTAACACATAACCGCGATTAATGCAAGTTCAAAACAAAGTAAAAGACGCGTTATTATTTGCCTGGTTTTGACACGGATGTTTTCAGGTTTTGGACTTCTTGCGCTATCTGGTCAGGCCTCTTTTCGCCTATGATTATCGCCTGGAGGCCTATATTTAAAGCGTTAGTGACCTGCCATTGTTCTGTTACCGGCAGAGGGTCGAACGTGTTATTTATGTCATTTGAGAATTCTTTTAGCACCGGAGAAAGGTCTGCCGCCGGCGTCTTTGTTGGAAGGGATATTCCTGGTTTCCTGCGCCAGGAAAGCCTGCTGTTCTTTGTTCTGTCAGCCACTTCAGGAAAGCGACCGCCTTATCTTTATTGGGCGACGCCGGGTTGATGCTCAGTGATGAGCCTTCGCCGCCTGATATCAACATCGGGTATTTTGATCCTTTAAGTTTTGGGGGCATCATTACGCCGTAATTAAGCGTAGGGTTCATGTTTAAATAGACATTCACACCCCACGAGCCGTTCAGGGCTATCGCCGCCTGTCCGGTAGCGAATGTCCTTTCAGCGTCTTTGTTGAGCATGGTAGCTATGCCGGAAGAATAAAGGTCATTCTTTCTCATGTCATCAAAAAGACCAAAAATAGTTACCCATCTGGGGTCTGTGTATCTAATTTTACCGCTGATAGTATCTAATATGCCGTCTTTTCCCAATATTGCCCATTCGTAAGACGCGGCAAAAACGCCGATAAGCCATCCTTCGCCGAAACCGCTTACAAAAGGCTGAATACCGGCTTTTCTAAGCTTTACCCCCGCTTCAATAAATTGTTCCCATGTCTCCGGCGGTTTTTCCGGGTCGAGGCCCGCTTGCTTAAAAAGGTCTTTATTATAGTACAACATCATGACGTTGACGTCGATCGGCACGCTGTAGATGCCTGGTTTTACTCCCCACTCGTTGCCGGCTTCAAAGGTGCTCTGCGCAAGCGTTTTCGCGAAGAACTCATCTTTCCAGCCTTTGTTCATTTCGTCTGTCAGGTCGGCGATATACCCGGCGTTGATGTACGCGGCGATCTCTCTTTTATCTCCGAGAGGGCTGTAGATCTCCGGCAGTAGCTTGCCGGCGGCTGCGGCGTGCACCTTGTCCTTGTAGACATCGGACGGCGCGTAGGTCTCAAAAACGACCCTTATACCGGTCAGCTTTTCGTATTTATCGGCGAGCTTGTCGAAGGCGTCCTGGCGGTCGGTCATCCAGTGCCATATCACAACGTCAGCCTTGGGGATTTGTTTATTTGAACAGGAAAAAAATGGAAGGCAAACTGCCAGTAAGGCGGTAATGCTCAAAAAACGCTTCATGTTGCTCCGACGAATTTTACGATTTTTTAGATCGGGTGCCCGTTAAAAAATACGGCCGGCGGAAATACACGCTACTCGCTGATAGATCTTTTTATTGCATTAAATTTGAACAATAAGTTTACAATTTTATGTAGGAAATGTCAAATTGAGATTATCGAAAAACCTCAATAATCTCTGATTACAGTGATTTAAAGTTTTTAATCGCTGTAATCACAGTTGTCTATCATCGTAATCAAGGCTGTTGAGGACTTTTTCAACGGTCTCAAATTGTAACTCGGGGGATTTTAGTAGCTGTAGTTTAAGTTGATTCCGAAGGTGTTGCCGCTGTAGTTGTAGGGCAGGTACTCTTCAAATTTCATATTTGAGCTTTCACTCTGGTATTGATAAAAAAACGTTGTCCTTGTCACGTCGTTGGGCTTGTAGACAAAACCCGCGCCCCAGATAGTTATATTGTTGGCCTGAGTGCCGGTAACAAAAACATCGTTCGCGTTGCGAGGCGGACGTGAGGTGTAGGTTTTTATATCCAACTCGTAGTTGGCGAAGAAGTCCCACTTTTTCGATATGAAAAGCGTGAAGGGAAGCACCGCGTCGATCTCGTTATAATTATAGAATTGGTCCTCGTACTGGACGGGCGCGGTAGAAGTCGGCGTCGCGAAGTCCTGGTAGTTCTGGTTGGAAACCTTGTACTTATAAGTTATCGCCGGCACTACAATCAGGCATTTAAGGAGTTTCTGCTCGCGAGAGACGTTGAGGGTCAGGAGCATGTCCCTCTGCAGGTCGCCGCTATAGTACGTGCCGTCCGGTTGGACTGTCTGAGTAATTACCTTCTGCTTTGTATAATCCATGACCATTACGCCCAGCGACATGTTAGTGGCGCCGTATTTCGCCGAGGCGCCGGCCTGGTAGACGTTCTGGTTTTGTTTGCCGGCCGAGCTGTCAGCGTTCGCCCCGGCCTGGTACTCCGCCAGAAGGTCGGTGTAGTTAGGGAACACAAGCGTGTGGAACTGCAGGGAGACCTCGCCGTAGAAGTCGTTCGTGAACTGCCTGCCCAAGAACACTCCTCCGCCAACGCGCTGGAAATCGTACAGCCCCTGGCCCCAGACCTCGTTGGCGCCGGTCCGGACATACTCTTTCATGTAGTCCAGCTGGGCCTTTACCACGTTCCTGTCGTCAAGCTTCTGCTCGTCTTTCAAGACTACCACGTGGTCCATGGTCCTGTCGGTGAAGTTTTGGCCCTCTTCTTTTTTGAACCCCGGGCCGGTATATTTCAGTTCGTAGAAGCCGGTGAGGTCGTTGTTCTCGCTTATGTTAGCCATTAACCCCAGATCATTGGTGAGGTCAAGCGGGAACAGGGTGTCGCCCTCGCTGGGTATCGATATCGCATCTAGGATGTTCAGCGAATAGTAGGGAACTATTCTTAGCGCGTGGGCTTCAAGCGCGGACGATTCCATAACGTTCGAGGCGATACCGGTAGACACCGCGACGCTGCCGGTTGACAATGCTACTAGTGTGTTTAAATTTGTTACAGCTGTCGACGAAATGGCCAGGCTTTGTGAGGGCATCGTTATACTCTCAGTTGAGAGCAAAACTGTTTGAGCCGCCATAGGCACAGCAGGAGCCGTAGGCAAGGCCGCAGACGAGACGACAACCGCCGGCGCGGCAGCCGGTACTGTGGCCTCCTGTGCGTTCACGAGTCCCGCAAGGCCGGCTAAGATACTCAAAACAGTGATGTGCCTGATCGTTCTTTTCATTGATTAAAAATACCAGTGCCACGCAAGGAACGGCTGAATGACCAGAGCCCTTCCGGGAATATGTCCAGGCCTACCTCAACGTGCGGATAGCAGAGCATTACCCTCGATGTTATCTTGTTATAGTTGCAGCCGTAGCTTACCTGCGCCACCGTGTAGCACTCGTCGCCGGTTTTCTGGCTCAGGCCCATGTAAACGGATGTGTCGGAAACCTTGAAGTGCAGGCTGGGCATATTGAAAGAGCCCAGCACTACCGGAGTAGAGAACGTTACGTCCATATTGACCGCGGCGAACTTGACGCCGCCGAAAAGCCTGGTTTGCTCGTTCATCGCCTTGCTCGCGGTTATGCCTATTGAATAATCCGTGAAGGACGGTTTGATCTCCTGTCCGTCGTCGTTGGAAGATTTTATGGCCTGCAGTGCCAGGATATCGCCGTACTCGCCGTTGAGTTCTATCTGCGGCCAGTAGCCGATATCGTTCTTCAGCTTTATCTTGGCGCTGAGGTTGGCCCAGGTAAAAGGCAGAGTAGTAGGCAAAAAGTTGAAGCGCACAGAAGCGTTGCGGTTCTGCGGAAGAGGAGAGACGTCTTCGTTGTCGGTGTGGAGGTTGAAAAAGAAGTCGCCGGGGTCGTCAAGGAATTTGAGGCCGAGGTCGATGAGCTCTTTGCCCATCGGTGAATTGGCAAAATCGTCGGCGCGGGCAGGCTGGCGCGCGGAACAGGCTAGAATCAATATCCCGGCAAGTAGTAGGGTGTAGAAGTTTCTCATTATTTAAATTCGCTATTTCTTAGTAAGATCGCCTAGTCCCGAAGCAAGTTTCTCGGCGACGCTGACCATGAGGTCCGGCGTTGCCACGAGGTCAAGGTTCCCGGGGCCTGTACTCGAAAAAAAGTTCGACCTGGAAGAGTCGTTGTTCCTTACGAAAACTATCGATTCCCCCGCCACCTGTTTCAACATAGTGAAGGGGTCCTGCGTGCTTGATGTGAAATCGTTTAGGCTGAGTATGCTTCCGTTGTTATTTATGCCGTAGGCCGCGGTGTAGATATAAACGTACTCATCGGACTGGCCACTTTTGGTGAGCCTTTGCAGGGACGAAATGTCCCACGCCTGCAGCGTTGTCGTGTTGGATCCGCTGGGCGGGTAGGATGAGCCGCCTGAAGACTGGTATGTAGTGTCGACTTTCCATCCATTGATATAGGGCGTTATAACCAGCCTGTTCTCTGTCAACAGTTTGCCGTTCTCGTCGTAGTTGATGCCCTGCAGGCCCCAGTTGCCAACCATCTCCATCGTGTCGGTTTGGTTCGTAATAGAAATGTCAAGTTTCTGCGGGTGGATGCTATCGCTGTTCGCGGACATGAACGACGGCCAATCTGTAAGCTGTGTCGGAAGGTTCATGTTCATGGTCACCTTGACGTCCGCGACATCAAGCCGTGACTTGTTGGGCAGTCCGGTAAACGCGAAACTGCTGTTTCCCGTATTGTTAACATATGTATAATCGGTTCTCTTGGTGAGGTTTAGCACTTCGAACGTCTGGTTGTCGGGGCGAAGGAGGTACTGCTCGATGCGCACCACGTTCCCGTTGACGTCTCTCAGTGTCCTGCCTGTAGCTATATCGGCTTCTTTTATCTCATTGGTCATTTCCCTCGCTGTGTTAACTCCGGTTTTAATATCGTTTATAGTGGCCCTGAGGTCGTTCCTCATATCGGCAAGCGTTTTCTTGTTTTTGTCAAGCGCTGATTTGGAGCCCTGCTCCATGTGGCCAAACTCTTTCCACTCGCGTTCCAGCTCGTGCCTTTCCGCGCGTGTCATCTCGTGCGGCGGGCTGATCTGCCCGTCCCGCTTCAGGACGCTTACGAAACCGGCTATGACATCTATCTGTTGTTTCGCGTCCAAGTCGGAGAAATTGACCTTGCCTTCAATAACTGCCAGCAGGCCTTCGCTATCCGTGACGAACTCGGTCCCGCGGACCGAAGCGACCGATATAGGGGTTTTTATGCTGAACTTGCCGCCGTTGAAAAGCTTTACCTTGGCGCGTATCTTACCCATGAGCAGGCTAAACAGGCTGTTATTTCCCGTGCTGGTTATTTCCATGTCCGAGTTCTTGGTTATCCATATGCGCGTGGCGCCGTCCATGACAAGCACGACACGGCTTGAGTCGCCGGTTTTGACCCTGTCTTTTATGTCAAGCGTAGTTCCCTTGTCGGCCAACGACCATTGTCCGTTGTGCAGCACTGTAACGTTGCCGTATACGCTGGATATTTTAACTTCGGCATAAATAGAGGTAAGCAGAAATGGAAGGACTGTCAGCGGTAAGATAAAACGCCGTAGAATTATCATAATTAGAGTTACACGCTTGCGCTGAAACATCTTTAACCCGATACAAGTATAGTACTAGGCGGCTTAATAATCAATACACAAGATATTTACTAAAAACGCAGGCATTAACTCTTTACAGTTCCCCATTTTAAAATTGGTTTTCTGGCGGCCTCGACCTCGTTGAGCCTTCTAACCGGGGTCGTGTGCGGCGCGTGCTTTACCATTTCGGGGTCCTGCCTGGCCTCTTCAAGTATCTTTATAAAGGTCTCTATAAAGGCGTCGAGCGTGGCCTTGGTCTCAGTTTCCGTGGGTTCTATCATAATGGCCTGATCAACTATGGTAGGGAAATATATGGTCGGGGCGTAATAATTGTAGTCGAGCAGGCGCTTGGCGACATCGAGCGTGTGAACGCCGTGTTCGTCCAGCGGTTTCCCCGATAGGACGAACTCGTGCATGCAACGCTCTCCAGCGGGCGCCGGTAGGAACTTCTTGAGTTTGGATAACATGTAGTTTGCGTTGACGACTGCCTGCGTTCCGGTTTTTCTAAGTCCTTCCGCGCCAAGACCAAGTATGTAAGCGTATGCTTTGACAAGCACCGGAAAGTTCCCGTAGAACGAGCGCACTTTCCCGATGCTTTTCGGCGCATCATAGTTGAAGCTGAACTTGCCGCGCTTCTTTTCTATCACTGGCACCGGGAGAAAATCTCTGAGGTGTTTTTTGACACCTACCGGCCCGGCGCCTGGGCCACCGCCGCCGTGGGGCGTCGAAAATGTCTTGTGCAGGTTGATATGGATAAGGTCGAAACCGAAATCGCCGGGGCGCGCGTTGCCGAGTATGGCGTTAAGGTTAGCCCCGTCGTAGTAGAGGAGCGAGCCGTTCTTTTTGGCGAGCTTCGATATTTTCAAAATATTTTTTTCGAACACGCCCAGCGTGTTGGGGACGGTCAACATTATGGCCGCGACGTCGGGTGTGAGTGTTTCTTTGATCTTCTCTACGTCAAGCAGCCCGTCGGGACCAGATTTTACGGCTATTATCTCGAAACCGGCGAGCGCGGCGGAGGCGGGGTTGGTGCCATGAGCTGAATCTGGGACTATGATCTTTGTCCTTTTCTCCCCTTTAGATTTAAAGTAAGAGTTTATTATAAGCAGGCCCGTGAACTCTCCCTGCGCGCCGGCGGCAGGCTGCAGCGTGAAGGCGTCCATGCCGGATATCTCGCAGAGGCTCTCGGAGAGGTTGTACATAAGCTCCATCGCTCCCTGGATAGTTGACTCCGGCTGGTACGGGTGGATGTATTTAAAGCCCGGCAGCCCGCTCACGGCTTCGTTTACCGGCGGGTTGTACTTCATTGTGCAAGAGCCAAGCGGGTAAAAGTTCGTCGAGAGAGCGTAGTTGAGCCTGGACAAACGGGTAAAGTGGCGCAGTATCTCGGGCTCGCTGACCTCGGGAAGGTTAGGAACGGTTTCCCTTAAGAATTTCTCCGGTATGGGGTTCAAAGCCGGTACGTCGTTTTCCGGGAGCGAGTAGCCTGTCTGCCCTATTTCTGTCATCTCTATTAGTTGTTTTTCCATGTTATATCTCCGCCAGAACTTTTACGAGTTTATCTATATCTTCTTTGGATTTTGTTTCGGTCACGCAGAACAAAAGCGTGCCGGGCATATCTGGATAGAAAGGCTTGATATCAAGCGGGCCGATTATATCTTTTGAAAGGAGTATTTTCGATATCTCTTCGGGGGCCTTATTGGTCTTTACAGCGAACTCGTTGAAGAACGGCTGGCCCGGGAAGGCCGGAGAAAATCCTGGTATCTTCGTGATCTGTTCGAACGCATAGGCGCTCTTTGAGATGTTCTGCTGTCCAAGCTTCTTTAAGCCCTCCGCTCCCCAACCTGCCATATAAACGCAGGCCGCGAGCGCGTTGAGCGCCGAGTTAGTACATATGTTAGAAGTGGCTTTTTCACGCCTTATGTGTTGTTCTCTTGACTGAAGTGTCAGCACGTAGCCGCGTTTGCCTTTGTTGTCGATGGTTTGGCCGACTATCCTGCCGGGTATCTTCCACGCGAACTCTTTTTTAACCGCGAGGAAACCGAACGTGAACCCGCCAAGCCCTGAAGGGTTTCCCAGCACCTGGCCTTCGCCTACCGCTATGTCCGCTCCGGATTCGCCGGGAGATTTTAGAACGCCAAGGGACAGAGGGTTTACTACTGCCGCAAAAAGCGCGCCGGATGACTGCGCCGCGGCTTTGAACTCCGCCATGTCTTCAATAATCCCGAAGAAGTTCGGCGACTGTATGATCAGGCCGCCTGTCTCTGCGTCGCAGAGTTTCTTTGCGCTTGTGGTAGATGTCGCGCCGTTTTCCGTATCTATCTCAACTATCTTTATATCTGAACCTTCGATGTAGGTCGCTATGACTTTTCTGTACTCGGGGTGCAGGGCTTTCGAGACCGCTATCTTTTTTTTGCCGGTTTGTCGCACGCAAAGAAGAGCGGCTTCGGTCAGCAGCGCTCGCTCCGTCGTAAAGCGAGGCATTGGAAACGTCCAGCCCGGTAAGCTCCGCGATCATGCTCTGGTATTCGAATATGGCCTGCAGAGTGCCCTGGCTTGCTTCCGGCTGGTAGGGCGTGTAGGCTGTGGAGAATTCCGAGCGGCCGGTTATTTCCCCTACCACAGCCGGCACAAAATGTTCGTATACGCCTGAGCCGAGGTACGAGTCACATTCCTTGGAAGAGCTATTGCGGTTAGAGAGCCTTTCAAACTCTTTGACAAGCTTAGCCTCAGACATGCCTTCCGGCAGGTCGAGCTTTGCTATCCTGGCTTCTTCGGGTATAACTGAAAAAAGCTCGCCCGCGTCTTTGATACCGATGCTCTCGAGCATTTCCTTGTTGTCTTTTTCGTTTACAGGGATGTAATCCATGGTGTTATATCTCCAACATCATTACGAATTTCAGATTACAAATTGAAGTGCTGGATGCTTTTGCCGCTGAATCTGTAATCGGTAATTTGTAATCTGTAATGCCGTTATTTATTTTAAAGTTTTCTCGTAATCTTCTGCGGACAGCAGAGTATCGAACTCAGAAGCGTTCGAGGCTTCAATAACAACGAAGTAACCGTCCTGGTACGGCGATTGGTTTACAAGCTCGGGGTTCGAGTTCAGCTTCTCGTTGACTTCAACTACAGTGCCTGAAACCGGAGCGTAGATGTCGAACGCTGATTTGACCGACTCAACTACAGCGCACGGCTGGCCCTTCTCAACCTTCTTGCCTTTAGCTGGAAGCTCGACATGCACAACGTCGGTTATCTCGTGCTGTGCGTGGTCGGTTATGCCGATCCTTACGTTCTTCCCTTCTTTTTTGGCCCACTCGTGGGTTTTCGCGTAGCGCAGCTCTTTGGGAATGTTCATTAAAAGCCTCCTAAATAAAACTTAAAAATTAAATATCAAATATCAAAATTAAAGTGTTGCCTGCGGCAACTTATTGCAAATAGTCCGCCAAAGGCGGACACCACAATTTTGATATTTAATCTTTGATTTTTGATTTCCATTATATATTTTTTTTCTTTCTTTTATAGAACGGTTTAAAAACAACGTTGGCGGGCTTGTTCTGCCCGTGTATAACTACTGAGACCGCGTCGCCTATCTTCATCTTGCGGTCAACGTAGCCGAGGGCTATGCCCTTTTTCAATGTCGGCGAATAAGTGCCGCTGGTGACCGATCCCGCGGCGGTGCCGCCGGTCTTTATCTCGCAGTGGGCCCTCGGTATGCCGGAGTCGAGCGTCAGCGCAGTGAGGTACATCTTCTGGCCTTTTTCCTTGATCTTCAAAAGCGCGCTCTTGCCTATGAAATCTTTATCGAGGTAAACCGCCCAGCCGAGCTCTGCCGTTACGGGGTCTATGTCGTCATTTATCTCGTGGCCGTGGAGCGGCATGCAGGCTTCCAGCCTGAGCGTGTCCCTGGCCCCGAGGCCGCAGGGTTTGGCGCCGCTTTCAACAAGGCGGCTCCACAAAGCAGGCGCGTCTTCTTTCGGAACGAACAGCTCGAAACCGCTTTCGCCGGTGTAACCAGTCCTCGCGAGAAATGTGAAACCTTTTTTGATGTCCTTGAAAGCAGGTTCTATTGAATAAAAATATTTTATGGCCGAGAGATCTTCGTTAACAAGCGGCTGCAGTATTTTTTCGGCATCCGGCCCCTGAAGCGCTATAAGGCATATGTCGGCGCTTATGTTCTTAATAGAAGTGTCCGGTGTGATGTTCTTCTCCATCCAGGCGCGGTCTTTGTCCGAATTGCCGGCGTTGACCACCATGACGTAATCGTTGGCTCTGCGGTAAATTATGAGGTCGTCAATTATTCCCGCGTTCTCGTTGAGGAACAGCGTGTACTTTGCCTGCCCCGGCACCAGGGCTTTCACATTGGCGGTTGTAACGCGGGTAAGAAAAGCTTCAGCGCCGGCGCCCGATATTATGTAGGTCCCCATGTGCGACGTGTCGAACACTCCGCAATGATTCCTTACAGCGTTGTGCTCGTCCATTATTGACGTGTACATGACGGGCATGTCCCACCCGCCGAATTCGGTGAAACGGGCGTTAAGTTTCTCGTGTTCTTCGTAAAGCGGTGTTCTTTTGGTCATTTTTTCTCTCTTTACAGGCCAGGGAATTTATGATGTTACTAAATTTTTCTCGGCAAATCAACGCACTTGGCGAGGGCGTCTTCGCAGGCGCCGTGTATGGCTTCGGAAAGCGATGGATGGAAAAATATCTCGCGGGCTCAGGTTGCGCAGCGTCATTTTCATCTTAACGGCCAGCGCTATCACTGCTATTAGCTCTTCGGCGCAGATCCCGAGTACCTGCCCTCCGATTATCTTTCCCGACACTTTTTCCGCTGTTATCTTTACCCAGCCCCTGCGTTCGCTTTCTATAAAGGCTCTTCCGCTTGCCGTAAACGCGAAGGTGCCCGCTACGATGTTCCCTGATCTTATGTTCGTGCTGCCGACACTTGCGGCGGGCGGGTTAGAGAACACTACCTTAGGTATTACTTCGTGGTCCGTAACCTTCTTTATGCCGGAAGCGTTCTCGGCCGCGCAGATCCCTTCGGCCTGAGCCATATAAGCGAGATAATAGTTGCCTGTCACGTCGCCCGCGGCGTAAATGCCTTTCTGCGATGTTTCAAGGAACTTGTTGACCTCTATGCCTTTATGCGAATACCTTACGGCCGTCTTTTCAAGGTTCAGGTAAGGCGCGTTGCTTCTGCGTCCGGTGGCTATGAGCACTTTATCCGAGGTTTTCGCCAGTTCTTCGAACGGGCCCGAAGCCGTGTTGACTTTTACCCCGTCCCTTGCAAGCGATTTTTTTACTTCCTCCGCCAGAGCCGGGTCTTCGCCCGGCAGCAGTTCGGCTCTTTTTCTACAAGTGTAACTTCGCTTCCGAGCCTCGCGAATATCGACGCGAACTCCACGCCTATCGCGCCGCCGCCAACGATGAGGAGTGTTTTGGGCAGCTCTACAAGCTCAAGTGCGTCAGTAGAATCTATTATTTTCTTGTGGTCGAAGGCGTATCCGGGCAGGCTGCTGGGGCTCGAGCCCGCGGCCAGTATGAATTTGTCGCAATAATGGGTGTTCTTTTCGCCGTTTTTCGAAACTATGTCGATGCTTTTAATTGAAGAAAATCCCGCCGAACCTTCGATGACGGTCACTGTATAGTTGTCGAGGAGCTGTTTTACGCCTTTGGAAAGAAGTTCGGTGGCTTTGTTCTTTTTCGCTATGAGGTCAGGGAAAGACAGGGATTTGAATTCGGCGGTTATGCCGTAGCCGGCGGCTTTTTTTATCCTGGATTCGAGGTGCAGGGCTTCCCACAGGAATTTTGTGGGTATGCAGCCCCTGTTGAGGCAGGTGCCGCCCGCAGAAGACTTCTCTACAAGCAGAACCTTAGCGCCGAGCTGCGAAGCCCGTATGGCCGCGCTGTAGCCCGCGGGGCCCGCGCCAACTACTATCAGATCGAAAGTTGCTTTTTCCAGTGGAGCTACTCCGGAAGGAGCCAGAGGCTCCTTGAATAACGCTACCTGCAGCGGTCGCGTGTATAAATAAAAAAAGACTTGCTTTTCAGTCTTGAGTTGATTCTACAACTTAATGAAGTATTTGTAAAGTGGGGCGCTCGGGATCAATTTATAAAAAGACGACGGGCATCGCAGCCCGCCTTGACTTTGGCGGCTCCAGTAAGCGAAAGTCGCCGCCAAAACACTTTTTATCAAATTGATTCCTCGCTTCGCGGGATATTCCCTTCGTTCCTTATCAGCAGGAACTCGGGGATACTTAACGGCAAAGAACGGCGCCTGTTTATTTGAGGCTTTTGTGTTGCAATCGTCCGGTAAAAGAGATAAAATATATCTGTAGTATGAAGACAATGATGTGGCAGTGATCTCGATCTGCTGCTGCGAACACCACATTGAACGCCTTCAGTGTGGTTTTTTTATTTCATGACCGATGGGGAGGGTATCATGGCAGGTAAAGTAAGCAAAAGGCACAGGATGAGGCTTGTGGTGCCGGCATATCCCGCGTTGAATATTTATTCGCGCGTGGCGGCGAGGACCACCGCGCTCGGGCCCGTTTGCATAGCGACAGCCGTAAAAGAGCTGGAAGGCTGGGACGCCGAAGTTATAGATGAGAACAACCTCAAGAGGTATTACCCGCAGGATGATCTTGGCGGCATGGACCATCTGGCCCTGCAAAAGAAACGCCCGGCGGACGTCATCGGTCTTTACGGGGGTCTTACCAGCACCATACCAAGGCTTTACAAGCTTGCTCTGTTGTACAAGAAGGCCGGTGTTAAGGTTGTGGCCGGCGGCAGCATTTCGTCCGGGAAACTATTGAAGAGGGCCTCAGGTCGGGCATCGATTATATAGTTCTCGGCGAAGGCGAAGAGACGGTCAAAGAGCTCCTGCGCGCGCTGGAAAATGATATAAGTGTCGGCGCTATCCGCGGTTTAGCCTACCTTGAGAACGATGAGGTCCACTACACGCAGGAACGCGAACAGATGACGGATTTCGAAAAGCTTCCCCTCCCCGATTTTTCACTGGTGCGCTACTCCGCGGACATAAAACTTTACCCCATAGAGAGGATACGCGGCTGCGGCATGAACTGCGAGTTCTGCACCGTTAAGGGCAGGCCGAGGCACTCTTCATCGGAACGTTTCATGGAGCGCGTCAGCACCCTTGTGGAAACCCGTAACGCGAAAGAGTTCTTTGTCGTTGACGATCTTTTCGGCCAGCAGAGGGAAGAGACGATAAGGCTTTGCGGGATGCTCGAAAAGTACCAGATGGACATAGGCAGAAAGCTCGGCCTTTTTGTACAGATACGGCTCGACAAGGCTATGGATAACGAACTGCTGTCAGCCATGCGCCGCGCGGGAATAGACGGCATCGCCATCGGTTTCGAGTCGCCTATCGAAGAGGAACTCAAGGCGATGGACAAAAAGCTCCGCCCGGAAGACATGGTAGCTTACGCCCGCGAGTACCAAAGGCACGGTTTCCTCGTTCACGGTATGTTCATTTTCGGCTACCCTAACGCGGGCGCCGCTCCTTTCAGGATGGGAATAGAGGAGAGGATAAAGCGTTACCGCGGCTTTATAAAGAAAGCGAAAATAGATACCGTGCAGGTGCTCCTGCCGGTGCCGCTGCCGGGCGCAGAGCTGCGGCAGAGGCTTATGGAGGAGGGCAGGCTCTACCCTTTAAGCGACCTCAACTGGGAGTATTATGACGGCAACTTCCCCCTTTTCGCTCCGGACGAGCCTTTAAGCGCGGAAGAGATGCAAACCGCCGCGAAGGTCGTGATGGGCAAGTTCTACCAGTTCAAATACCTGTTCCTTATAGCGCTCAACGTCGCCTCGTTCCCGGCGATAGTCTTCTTCCTTCACAACATCACTGCCGGATGGATGCGCTGGTACAGGCGGTGGCGAAACAACCTTATGCGTTTCGGCGGGTGGATAATTTTGAAACAGTGGAAGAGCCAGTTTAGGAAAGACGCTTTCAGGGAAAAGCTCAAGCACGCCCAGAGCCATATCGAAGGAATAAAAAAGCCCGGCCAGCTGATCTATCGTTGAACGCGGTTTGATCTATTGACTTGGCGGGATAAGCGTTAAAACATCGTTCTCGCGCAGGCCCAGTTTCGATATCGCGCCCGGCGCGAGCTCCAGAACGCTTAATGCCGCGAGCACCGGCATCACTACCCTCCACGGCTTCAAAAGAGGCATAAGCCTTACCGCGCATCCGTCCTCGTCGATAAAAACAGCGTCGATCGAAGTTTTCATGAAAAAAGTGTGGATGCTTCCGCAGCGGGTTAGTAGCAGCCCGGGGTCGGCGCTCGGCTTTCCCATCAGGCCCAGCGACCTTGCCAGCGAAGCTGTCGGCCTTGTTGACCTTCACGCCGGTTTTCCTGCCGTTGACAGCCAGTTCATATACAGCCATGCCACGATTATATATTCTTTTGGTTTAAAAATCAAAAGAATTTTTGGTATAATGTTCCCACATGGGCAAACTTTTCAAAAGTTCGTTTTTCAAACTCTTCCTTCTTTCGATGCTGGCGGTCTTGGCGCTGCTCCTGTATTTTTACTCCGCCGAGCTCATCCCCCTGCAGGAAAAACTTCTCCGTGTCAACGAATTTGACAGGGTAAAAACCATTTTCAGCCTCACGGCCGGCGACCTTACCAGGGCGATCGCTTCCCGCGACGACATAACCATGCTTGCCAAAGTTGAAAACATAATGAAGATCGAAGACGTCAGCGCCGTGTACATACTCGACAACAGCTGCAGGGTTATAACGCACAACACCACTTCCGAATGGGGCAAAACATATTCCGACGACACGGCCAAAAGGGCGGTGGAGACAAAAAGCGCCTTGAGGCAAAGCATACCCACAGGTTACCTCTTTTCAATGCCGCTTACATCGTCCACGACGTTGTGCGTGGGCATCTCGTCCCAAAAACTGGAAGATTCCGTAACATCCAGCGGAAGGAAGGTCCTGTTCACCGCGCTCATAATATTCATACTCGCGGCCGCAGCGTTCTTTTTATTCATATATTGCATGGCCTACCCTTCTTTCAAAAGCCTGCGGGACGGACTTGCGTCGCTGGACCTCGGCGGCGGAAGCGGCCGCCTGCCCGATAACGCCCCGGACGGCGAGTTCGGAGAGCTTCAAAGGCTCGTCAACAGCGTGCTGGACAAGGCCTCGAGCGGCAAACCGGGCGCGAGCGCTGAAGAACTTGAGAGTTCGAAAGCCGTTATAGACAGCCTTGTGAACGCGAACTCGCGCGGTACCATCGTATTTGACTCCGAAAATAAAGTGCTTTCCATCAATTCCGCCGCTAAGGATATATTGACAACCGGCGCAGCCGGCATCATTGGCAAGCACATACTCGACGCGGAAAAACTTTCCCCGCTGCTCCCGCTTGTAAAAAAAGCGTCCGAAAAGCCAGGCGAACAGGTTGAAGGTATGGTAGCAGGTAAACCAGCCGGCGCCGTGGCGGTTAAGAGCCCGGCCGGCGGCATTTCTGGTGTCATCGTATCAATATAAACCATATGCCAGTTCTCTCCAATATAACCGAACCCAGGAACAAGCAAACCAAATGAAAAACCATAAAACACTCGCGGCCATTTCTATACTGACAGTTGTTCTCTTTGCTGTTTTGCCTGCCTTCGCGGCTACTCAAACCGGTTTCGAGGCCCGCTGTACCGGCTACACGCCGTCGGCGGTGGACATCTCTTCCCTTACGGATTTTTACAACACGCTCCCTCCTGATGAAAAAGATGAACAGCTGAAAGACTGGGCCTTTTACGGCCTCCTGGCCTCGCTCGGCTTTACCGCGGACGAAGCCGACGACATCACCGGACAGCCTGCCCACATGCGTTACAGCGCGCTTAAGAAAAAGTACGGTTTCACGGTCTCGCCCGGCAGGGCGGCGTTTTTGGAGAACGGCAACTGCGTCATGCTTGTCCCTCGCGGCGAAGTTGACGACAAACTGACACAGGGCTTCATTTTCGATAAGTTTAGGGCAGCGGGCGATCCCGTGCCGAAAAACGTTTACCTTTTCAGCTATGACGGCGGTATCGCGAGCGGCAGCCTTGGCGTGTCTTTTGTCAGGGCGATACCGGGCAAAACCATGCTATCGCAGGAGTACGGCTACGTAGAAAAAGAGGCCGCTGACGCCGACGGCGTAAGGCAATTCCTTAAGGACGCGGACGCTTTGACCAGCGTAAAGATAAACAAGAACAGCGTAACGCTCGGCGGCAGCAGGAACAGGTTCGGGCCGGACGCCGCGCTGTCGCTGGAAGACGCCGCGCGCTTTACCAGGCGTACATCACTAATACCCCGCCGGAAAATGAAGCGGAGCGCAAAAAGCAGTACGCGCTCTTCCTTTCAAAGAAATACAACGAGGCGCTTAAGAACAATAAACAGCTCAGGGCGGCCATCAAGTCCGGCAGCGTGAAATACCTGCACATAATGACGCGGCTAAAAAAGATATACCCGTACACGCCCGCGGGCGAAACGGACGCCAACGTCGGTTTCTCGCTCGACCCGCTTTACGATTTTAATGGGATATCGAAAGATATTAAAAGTGTCGTGGAAAAGACGGGGCGTTTCGCCGCCGCCGGCCAGGACAAAGAATTCTCGCAGATGATCGGCGCGAACTCGGCTGAGCTTTTGAGCGTAGCCGGCAGGGTGGCCTCATCAGGGAGTATAGTTCCCCTGCTCAAATTCCGAAGGAAGTTCACCCCGCCCAAAAACAGCGCCGAAGGCAAACTTGATTCCGTGCTTCAGCAGGTGGAGCTTGAGAACACCTACCAGGCGGCGCGCTATGACGGCCGCATGAAAGGCACGGACGCCGCGATGATACTATTTTACACCGACCTCACCGCGAAGCTGTGGGCGCTTGACTACAACGGCCTCGCTCCCAAGAACAGTATCACGGGCTTTTCAACGCTCGCGGGCATCAAGGTGCCTAAGCTGTACTGGGACGATTTCGTCAAGCTCTCAAAAACACGGCTCTGGTTCGGCTTGAGGCAGGACAGCTTCGACATAAACGGCGGCGAGATAACGTTCGAGCCCGTTTCCACAAGGGTTTACGCCGCGTCGTCGGACCCGCTCTACCCGGGCAAGGAAAGCAAACCCAACTACCAGAGCGGCGAGTTCCTCGGCTGGTGGGACGAGCACTACTACGCCGTGGCGGATTACGAGCCTTACTACTACAAGCTTAACGAGCTCCTCAAATGGAGCTGTCTGATGATGGCGCTGAAAGAAAAACATTCCTCCGCGCTGGATTTTCTCGCCAAAGAGCCCGTCGCCCGCACTCTGGATTTTGAGGCGTGGTACAAGGGCACGGCTAACCTCAAGAACAGGACAAACCTGCCGTTCATAGAAAAGGGCCGCTTCAACTCTACAACCGAGTGTTTCAAGATGATATCATCCGCAGGCTACCCGCTGATGGGCTATACCTACTTTATCTCTGGCGGCGTCTCGCTCGCTTCGGTAAAAGATATACGCGCCAAGATATCAAAGCACAGCGGCAGTTCAAGCAATAAAGGCCAGGCCGCGAGAGCCGCGAGGCCCGGTAAACCCGGAGCGGCGCACCTCGCTAAAGGCGGAACCGCGGAAAAAATAGCCTCTGCTGGCCGCGCGGCCCCCGAGAAAAACAAGGCCCGCGCCGCGAGCGATTACGGCGCCCTTACCGCCAAAACCGGGAACCGGACAGTAAAACTTGAATGGCACAAAGGCGAGGCAGTTGTGCTGGACGATTGCGTGAACGCTCTTGTGGCTGGTGAAACACAGGTAAAAGGCGAAGCTATTTTCAAGACAATGAAGGACCTGCAAAAGGTTGTAAGGATAGAACTTGGTAAGACTTACCTCATAAAGACCAAACAGCTTGCCGACAAGTGGATATACCTTTCAGTAAACCCATCCGGCGCCCCGGCCGGTTTCCCCGCCAAAGCCGCCGGCACTGAGCCGGATTCCGATATCTTCTTCGCGAAAACCATCGCGCCTCAACTAGCCGAAACGCTTTCCGCCGATAAAAGCGCCGTGACAATACTTCAATAAATAAAAAAAGACCGTTGGGCTTTTCCACGGTCTCAGGATATTTATTCGGATGTTTTAGCCTTAAGAAACAAACCTGAACTATTGTTATATATTTTCAAAATCTTCTAATGATACCTGTATGTCGTTTAAGATACTTGCGAATAGCCCTTTCATTACAAATCCGATCTTCTTCAATCGTTTACATAATTCGCGCGCGGCAATAGGGCGTAGTCTTGTCATTGTGCAAACTCGATTTGTTGAACACCTACAAACTCACGATAAGACACCTTTTCATGGTGCAATTTTTTCACTTCCAGGCACAGTTCTATTGCCTCTCTAATACGCTTTAGAAGTTCCGGCATCGTTTTAGCCTGTGTATGACATCCCGCTAAATCCGGAACTTTAGCTAAAAGAATCCCATCTTCGTCCTTTTCAATAAGTACGGTAAATTTCGTTTTCATAAATGCTCCCTGGTTTTCATTTTGTACTATTTACAGCTATATTTTAGTAAACCATCAGTAGGAAGTCAAATTCACTTAAAAAGAACCAGGCGGGACATGTCTCATCAAAACCAATTAGTTTCTTAAAACCGCGCGGCTAGCGTTACGCGGAGCTCGGTTGGCTCAACGGGTTTGAAGTGGAGGTCGTTATAGCCGCCGTTATCCGGGCCGGCGGCCTCGTTTTGAAGGCGAGAAGGGTAATAGTAATCGATATCGTGGTCGGTGCGGTTAAGCAGGTTGAATCCCTCTAAAGTTAGGGTCCAGTGCTCGTTAATATGATACCCCGCTTTCGCGCTTAGAAGGCACGCGGCTCCGGAAACAACGCTGTTGTCTTCCGTCAAAGGGCGCGGGCCGAAATAGCGCAGGCGCAGTTCGCTAAAAAATCCGCGGTTGTCCGGCTGGTGGTAAGTAACGCCTGCCGCGATAACGCTGTTGACGGCTTCTGGAATATAGCGCCCCTCAAGGCCGGTATCGGCGTCAACAACTGTTTGAAGGAATTCCGCGTGGGAAAATGAGAGGTCGGCGTCCATGCTGAGGCGCGCGCCCGGCGTGTAATAATTCGCCCACTCAACGCCGTAGCGCCGGCTTGGTGCGCTGGGCGCGCTGGTGCCGTGGTCGCCGTCAAAAACAAGCTCGGAATCTATATCCAGCCACCAGAGCGTCAGCGTGCTCTGCAAATCCTTTATCCTTTTTTCGCGGACGCCTATTTCAGCGCCTTGCGTGCGCACAAGCGGCGTGGCAGAGGCTGCCGCCGTGCCTGCGGTTGGGTCAATATGTTCGTTTACGCCGCGGGCATCATTGCTGTGGAAGCCAAGCCCCCAGTTTACGTAATACTCCGCTCCGTTCCACGGGCCAAATACCAGCGATGCTTTAGGGCTTGCCATCATAGAGTCGGTGTTCCCCGTATTGGCGGGCAGGCTGCTGTTAACATCAAACGTGTAGTAATCCGCCCGCAAACCAAGCACCGTGCGAAATTTTTCCGACCACCAGAACCTTGTTCTCTATATAAGGCGAAATGCTGCGTTCCCATATGTCATCCGCCGTGGTTACGGCCGGGACCGCCGCGCCGCTGTAGTCGACTTTGTCGGCGCGCGCCCTGTCTATGGTTTGATATAAGCCGTTTTGAACTTGACCATTCCCCGCAGTCTTGCTGCGGGGTTACCGCTAAGGTATAATAGAGGCTATGAGAGCGGTCAAAAAGACAGAGCACAGTGGGTATCAGATACACTATCATTTTGTAACGCCAGTCAAATATAGGAAGGCTATATTCGGGCATTCTGACCGCTGTCATAGCCTCGTTGAAATAAGCAAAGAAATTGAAGAGCGCTACGAGATAGAGTTTGAGCAGATAGGGATAGACGCGAATCACGTCCACTATCTGATAAGCGTAGCGCCAAAGTTCTCGCCAGGACAAGTAATAAGACTAATCAAAAGCTTGACAGCGAGAGAGCTTTTCCGGAGACATCCAGAGTTAAAGAAGGAACTTTGGGGCGGCGAACTCTGGAGCGACGGATACTTTGTAGCAACAGTAGGAGAAGGCGGCAATAAAGAAGTGATTCGCGCCTACGTTGCAAAGCAGGGAAACAAAGAGCAAATAAAGCAACTACAGCTCTTCAATTTCTTTGACCTTTGATACCGCGCAGTCTTGCTGCGCGGAGGTTCATTTGTGTCGCTGCGGAACTGAAGGCCTATAGTGTTTTCCATTTCAGAATCGGCTATTGTCCCGGTCCATGTCTGGCTCGCTTTGGCCCCGCTTACCCAGCGCTTGTCCTGCTGTTCTATCTGGTCACCCTGAGGGCTGTTGAGGTAGTAGGTAAAATTCGAAAAAAGGTCCATGTCGTAGTAATAGCTGTAGAGCAGAACTTTAGCCGAAGGCTGCGCGTCTTTCCTGTGCCACTCGTAAGAAAGGCCGTAGCGGTGGGAGTTTCCGCCGTCGGTTGGAGAAAGGGAATCGTACAGGCCGAAGCCCGGGATTTCCGTAAGTGCCCGCTGCGCTATCTGGTCGGTCGCGTTCCAGGCGCCGGAATATTCCATCGCGGTGAGGCTGTAACCAAGCGCGGCGTCGCCGCGGCTGTAACGCACCAGCATATTGTTCTTTATATAATCATCGGGTGTGGCCCACGGCCCGTCGTTATGGAAGAGCTCGGCCGCGTAAAGAAGTGTCCCGCTGCCCAGGCGTTGTGACGAGGCTATCAACCCGCGCCTGTAGCCGTAACTGCCGCCGTCAACCTGAACCAAAGTTTGCGGCAGTGAATCAACATATTGAATGTCATCCGCGCCCGCGGAGGCAAAGTCGCCGGCATCCGCGTAATAATTCCCTTTGCGGAAATCCACGCGTTCGATAAGTTCCGGGATAAGGATATTCAGGTCGGTATACCCCTGGCCGTGCGCGTGCGATGGCAGGTTGAGCGGGACACCGTCAAGGGATGTGGCAAGGTCGGTACCGTGGTCAAGATTAAAGCCGCGGAGGAAGAACTGGTTAGCTTTTCCCCCGCCGCTATGCTGGGTGACGATAACACCGGGAACAGTCTCAAGCACTTCTCCGGGCCTCGACAACGTGCGGTACTCCAGTTCATCCTGCCCCACCGTGCCGTCGGACGCCGCAGGCGCGATCCCGATCAAACTTTCAGAGCGGCCGTAGATAACGATGCCAAGCTTAAGGCCCGACTTATCGGGAGAATTCGAAATTATAAGCTCACGGGTGCTGCTCGGCGCGGTAGAAGTGTCAATTATTATTGACTGACCTTTTGAGCCAGCTAATGCGAAAATTGAGCCTGATATAATTACTGCCGCAGCCGTCAAAAATAAAGCCGCCGTTTTCCCGAATGCTGCCAGCATCTTTACGGTTCCTTTGTGTATGAATACATACAAAAAAATATCGCGCCTTCTCGCGGCGCGCCTAACAACTAGAAAAATACTGACTCTATTTTAGCAATTTAATACGCGTCTTTTCTCAGGTCTATTGTAAACATTAGTACATAAGCAGTTTCTTGTCTTTCTTTATCTGCTCCATTTCGACGTGGCCCGCATTGTAAGAACTTTCCATTTCTTTCATAACAGTTTGCGTGAGAAACTTTCAAATCGAAATAAAAAAGGCAGATAAATTCTATCTGCCTTCCATTACGATTGTTTCCCTCTTTTAAAAAGAAGGCCGGGGAGATTTGTACTTACTTTATTATATTCAGGCTACCTTATTTTTCAGTATGTTTTTTTAGGCTGCAAATGTAGCCCCTTGCGGCATCTTTAAGGTTTAACAATGCTTCTTTTCTTGTTCCGCCTTGTGAAATACAGCCCGGTAAAGTCGGACATTCGGCTACAAATACGCCATCCTCGTCTTTTTCAATGAATACTCGATATTTCATTTGCCCCTCCAGCAGTGCATCAATATTATGAGATATATTTTAATACTCTTTAAGATGAATGTCAATTAGCAAAGTTGAGATGGTTTTGAGGTTTTCAACGATCTCAAAGGCCGCCGTGGAAACGGCCGAAGGCGCGGGCTAGCATTAGGGAACAGAGCGCTATGCCAACGAACAGGGCAAGCGCGTGCGAAGTCTTGCGCAGTTCGAAATTCCCCACTTTGCACACAAGCAGGTAGCCTATCACAAGGTTGCCCAGGCCCCACACCACGTTCACGGTAGAGGTGGACAGCCCCACCCCGGACGGCGTCGCGAAAGGGCTCTGAAAGGCGTGCCCCGTTATCCCCATGCCGAGATGCGGTATTGCGTTAGCTAGAAAGAATCCCCCGAAGAAGTAAGAAATGTAATGGTACCAGCGCATGTTCGCCTCCGTTAAGTTCTTTAATTTTCATCATATTTCAATAAGTCCTATTAGTCACGCCTGACATCTGAACATTATTTTAGTTCAACTAGTAAAGCCTGACACCAATTACTTTAGTGAAGAGAAGTATGACACCGTCTTTCACGGCATATCATGCGCGGAACTGTTTTTTGGTTGATAAGCGGCTATTATTAATTCCTCTGCTAAGCGGCAATGTCACGGAAACTTCGGTTCCCTTGTTCATTTTGCTCTTAAACTTAATATCTCCGTTATGAAGAGATATTATCTGGCGGACGACGCTCAGCCCAAGCCCCGTGCCTTTTGATTTTGTGGTAAAGAATGGTTCGAAAATATGCTCCATATCTTCCTTTGCAATGCCGCTCCCGTTATCCCTGATGTTTATAGTGACGCTGTCGCCATCGGCTGCGCCGCGTATTCTTATTTTCCCCTTTATGCCGCTAACCGCGTCAAAAGAGTTGTTCAACAGGTTATTGAAAACTTCCTTCATTTGAAGCGGGTCGGCTTCGATGACCATATTTCTGAGGCGATCAAGGTCGCAGTCCATTTCAACTTTCTGTCTCGAATATCTTTTGAGAGTGCTTTCTACTATTTCGGAAATAATGTTAAAAAGATTAACATTTTCATGGGCGGATCTCTGGATCCTGGCGTAAAAAAGCAGGTTATTGATTATCTGCGAGCTTTCGCTTATCTTTTTGTCTATGTTTTCCAGGTTCTTTGAGATTGAAGGGTTATGGCTTTTTTTCTTGATATTAAAAAGCGCAATTCTTATAACCGACAACGGGTTGCGCAGTTCGTGGGCCACGGTGGAAGCAAGGGTGCCTATGTCGGACAGGCGCTTGGCTTTTTCAAGTTTCGGCCTGAGCTTCAATAGTTCAGCCGTCCTTTCACTTACAAGCCTTTCCAGAGTGTCTTTATCTCTTTTAAGGATGGCCTCGATCTCATTGCGCACCGAGATATCGCGGTGCACGCCGACAAACCCCACGATCCTGCCCTTGAGGCCCCGCACTAACGTTGAAACTGACTCGCCTTTAAAAGTCGAGCCGTCTTTGCGCCTGTACGCCATTTCATATCCCTGGTTTCCTATCTTAACCGCCATGTTATAATATTTCTTGCCCGTGTACAGGTAATCTCTTTTATCAGCGTACAAAAATTCCGTTGTCCTGCCTATTACTTCGTCAAAAGAATAGCCGAATAATCTGGTAAAAGCAGGGTTGGCAAGGACTATCCTCCTCCGCGTATCGCCATATATGATAGCATCGCTCACCGAGTTAAAAATAGCTTCAAAGCGCTCTTTGTTTTCCGCGCTTATCCTTTCGAGCTCCTTCCTTTTTGTTATATCCCGTACAATGCCCCAGAAGCCCGTATGTTTTCCCGTTTCGTCCCTGTTGACCCATACTCTAATAGAAACCGGGAACGTAGTCCCGTCTTTTCTGAAATACTCCTTCTCCCACTCATCGGAATACCCCCTTTTGAGTATTTGCTCCCGGATGATCTTTGCGTCAATTGAATGCCATTTTTGTGGGGTCAGCTCGCGGAAGTTAGTTTTATTTAATTCCTCCTGCGTGTAACCGGTCATTTTAAGAAATGCTTTGTTTACCTCAAGATAGCGCCCGCGGCGATCGGTCTTAACGATGCCGTCAACGGTTGACTCGAACAACTCCCTGTATTTTCGTTCGGAGGCGGCCAATCTCTTCTCGGCAAAATAACTTTTGGTTATATCAAGTATGGCAAGCAGGATTAAATTTGCTTTTTTGGACGGGTCGTAGATCTTCCGGGCGTTCAGCCTCAGGACCCTTGACTCTATTTTCAAGGGCTTGAAAATAATTTCATAATTTTCAAAATGAGTCTTCGCGGGCAATATCTTTTCCAGCAGGCTTCTTAACTCTGGAATATTCCAGCCGTTGCCCTTTATCTTGTAAATAAAATTATTCTTTACTTCGGCCGGCGTAAGCTCGAACGCCTTGTAAAAATGTTTATTCGCGGATACTATGCGCAGCTTATCGTCAAGGATCAGCAGCGATTCGTTCATGGTCTCGATTATGTTCAGGTTATAACTGCGCGCGGCTTCCAGTATTTTCTGTATACGCTTGAGTTGATTAATATCTATAAAAGCGATCACCGCGCCGTCATTCTTGTTTTCCTGCGTAAGGTACGGCTTTACCCGCATAGAGTAAAAATTGCCGTTCGCGTCTTCCACTTCTCGTTCAACGGTACTTGCTTTATTGACAGCTCTTTTGATCAACCCGTCAAAACCCGGTATGTCGGCTTTGAGCTTGATCTCCGAAATGGGCCTGCCGATGTCCCCGGGAACAACGTGCATCAGGTTTTTCAAAAGCGGCGTTATGCGCCTTATCTTCAGCTTGCCGTCTACGATGATAATTGGAATATTAGTGCTTGTAATAAGGTTATTGAGGTCGGAATTGGCCTGGATAAGTTCCAGGTTCCTGTTTTGCAGTTCATCGTTGAGCGTGACCAGCTCTTCGTTGGAGGACTCCAGCTCTTCCTTGGCGGTCTCTATTTCCTCGTTCATGCTCTGCAGTTCCTCGTTGCCGGACTGCAGTTCTTCCATCGCGGATTTCAGCTCTTCGTTGCTGTTCTCTTTTTCAAGAATAACTGATTGCAGGAATTTTTTTGTTGAAAACAGTTCCTGCCTTAACCCGGAGGCTTCTTTTATAGCCTGTTTTGGTTCAGGCCTGCGTTCCTGCGCATTGGTTTTTTGCGGGGCCGCGGCTGTTTCTTCAAAAAGCGCGAGAAAATAATTCTCTTTGTCTATGACTACAGGTATCACCTCAAAGCTCGCCAGGCGGTATTTGTCCTGCAGCCTGAACCGCACGTTATTGTTCTTTAAAGGGAGCCCTGTTTTTTTAACCTGCTGTATGGCTTCGTAAAGGCCCGCCTTAAGGTCTTCGTGGATCAGGTTCATGATGTTCAGGCTCGCTTTGCCCGGGCTTGCCTGAACATAAGGCGTGGTGTCGCCGCGGAACTGCACTATGTCCAGCGCTTCGTTAAACAGGACCCCCCCTGCTTGGACCTTGAAATGAAAACATTATCCACTTCGCGGTCAAAATCAGGCGCGGTTGTCGCGGGCCTGTTCAGTATAAAGTTATTTTTAGTTTGCTCCTGTTTTACAAAAGGCGTTTCAAAATTGAGCGGTACGCGGTTCTTTGTCTCGATCTTGGTGTATATCCTATGTTTTTTTTCCAGTATGCTGAACATGTGCGGGTACGCGCCGAGCGATTCAGACGCGCTCAGGATAAGATACCCTGACTTATTGAGCGCGTAATAAAGCATGTCCGCGACTTTTTTCTGCAGAAGTGGTTCCAGGTATATCATCACGTTCCTGAAACTTATGATGTCCATTTTTGAAAGCCGGCGGTTTTTAACTACGTTGTGCCTCGCGAAAATGCACATATCGCGTATATTTTTGTGTATCCTGTAATTGTCTTCCCCTGCTTTTACAAAATATTTGTCGAGATAATAACGCGGGACATCATTTACATACCTTTTTGGATACACGCCGGAACGCGCCATGCTTATAAGGGTATCGTTTAAGTCTGTGCCGAAAACCTGAACGGCGGCTTTGCCGCCCGTTCTTTCCAGGTAGTCAAAAATAGTGATCGCGATCGAATAGACTTCCTGCCCGGCTGAACAACCCGGCACCCAAATTCTTACCGGCTCTCCGGCAGGTTTCGCCTTCAGCAGGGCCGGCAATATCTTCCGTTTTAACACCTCAAAAGAAGGCGGGTCTCGGAAAAATGTGGTTACGGAAATAAGCAGGTTTTCATACAGCGCGTTGAGTTCGGAAGGATTACTTTTAAGGAACCTGTAATAATCGCCGAAGCCTTTGAGCTTATTGAACGAAATGCGCCTATCTATCCTGCGCAGTATAGTGGTTCTTCTGTAATGGGTAAAATCAACCCCCAGGCTGGTTTTAAGAAGGCTGAAAATATTTTCCAGCGGGCTGGAAAGGCTTTCTTCGGAAGACGCGGCCGGTTCCTTTCCCGGGCGCTTTGAGGGGTAATTATTTGCGAGTTTCCTCGCCATATCTTTAGGCGAAAGCACAAAATCCACGAGCCCTGTTCTGATGGAAGCATAAGGCATCGAAAAATATTTGGCCGTTGCCTCGTCCTGCGCGAAAGTGAGCCCGCCTGCTGCTTTGACGGCCTTTATGCCTTCAGAACCGTCCGTTCCCGTGCCCGAAAGGATTATGCCTATGGAATTTCTCTTTGCCGAGCCGGCCAGAGAGACAAGAAAATGATTGATAGGCTGGTGTTTGAGCGAGAATTTTTTGTCGCGTTTTGTGACGTATAATTTGCTCTCTGAAATGCTGAGGTTCGCGTTTGGAGGGATAACGTAGATATGGTTTGCTTCTACGCCTGTTTTATTTTTTACCTGCGCAACGCAGAGCTTTGTGTGCCTTGAGAGTATATCGGCCATCAGGCTAGCGTGTTTAGGCTCAAGATGCTGGACGATCACAAAGGCCATGTTGATATTCTGCGGAATGTTGCTGACAAATTCCGTCAGGGCCTCAAGCCCGCCAGCTGATGCTCCTACTCCTACGATAGGGACCACTTTTCTTTTCATAGGCTTATTGTAAAATAAACTGTTATATAAAAAAAGACATGGAATCCTTTATAGGACACCCTTGTCTAAATACCATAATAGCATTTATATTTACCAGGATTACAAACTATTTAAAAATATATTTTCTCACGTATTTGGCAATAAGGCATTGCCAGTTTGTTTGTAGAGAAAATGGTGTCAGGCTTTACTTATTGAACTAATTATTTCTGTTTGCTCAATATGAATATTCAGACTCACATTATGAAAATCTTACCTCTTTAATTCTATGTTTGCAAGGCACAATGCCATGAAACAATTTCTAATTTCGAAAGAGCCCAATTCTCTGGAACAATGGTGGATCAAGAACCCAAGAATTTCTTGATGTCTGCTAGGCTTGCTTTGGATTCTTCGAGCTCGGCTTTCTTGGCGGAGCGTTCCTCGTCGGTTTTTGCGGGGTCTACGGATTCTTTTTCGAGTTCTGCTATCCTGGCTTCAAGTTTGCTGAAATCGCCAAAGACGTGGGTGGTGTGGCCGCCGGTGTTTTGTTCAGCGGCAGGCACACCTCCTCCGCCACTGGGACTTTGGCGGACAGGCTCACCTGCCCTTTGACCAGATTGAACGGTATCCCCCTCATCCATGCCTGCCGAAGAGGCGGGCCCACCTTCTTCCTTTTCGGGTCCGTTTGGCTGACCCTCAAGGCCCAGGGTCTCACCCCGAACATGGGGCGAAGGAGTTTGTGGGGTATTGTTGCCAGGCTGGGGATGGTTGCCTTTCTTTAGCGCGTCTAGCTGGGACTGGAGCATTTGGATGGACATGTTTAGGCCGGCTTTTTGGGCGTCGGTTATATTGGGGCTGTTCAGGCCCAACTTCATTTGGGCAAGCTGGGCTTCAAGCCCGGCTTCCACCGCGGCCTGGCCGCCCTCTTTGAATTTCTTTAGCTGTGCCAACTGCTCCGGGCTGGGGTTCTTGTTCGGCTTGGCGCTTGCCCCGTTAGAGATAGGCTGCCCTTGGTCAGCCGGGCCTTCATTACTTTTACCGGGCACTATTGTTGATGTATTTCTAACGGGGCGAGCCTTCAGCGCCTTTAGCTCGGCCTTTTTGTTTTCTATTTGCTGCCTTATAGCGGACGAATCCTGCTTGTCTTTCTCCATGGTCTTGGCGGCGCTTTCAAGAACCTTAATATCTTCGGCAAGCTTGGTTGCCCTGGCCTCGTTGGCCTTCTTATCGGCTTCAGCTGCCTTTTGGGCTGCCTCTTTGTCGGCCTCTGCCCGCGCCTTCTGCAATTTCGCAAGTTCCGCGTCTATTTTGGCCTTGAAACTCTTCACTACATCATCCTTATCCTTGCCTTCGCGGTAGTTCAGCACAGCCTTAAACCCACTTTTAACTGGTTTTACATAGCAGTTGGGGTTATCCACAATTTGCTCGGCACGCGTGCCGAGCTGGCCGGTTGCCGGGTCTATATTGTCTATTGCCCTGAGCGGAACACTATTGTCGCTCATGCCTTTTTGCACTTCAGCCGGGGCATTGGCTATCTTTAAATACCTGCGCACCTGTTTTTCGCTTATTCCTAAACATTCCCCAATTTCTACGTTGTTCATGGCCTTTGCGCTCATGCTTTTGCAAATATTGCCCTTATCCACATTACTTAACGGCTTGCGCTTGCCGTTCTCTATTACGCCAAACTTGTATATCTCATTTTCGTTCTCAAAGTCTTCTTCAGGGATCATTATGGCAACTATTGTTGCCCAGCCCAGCAGCTTTGCCGCGAGGTACCTGGTAAACCCGCATAATATTTGCTGTTTGCCGTTCTTTCGCCGCAGCAGGTAAATCGGAACCTTCTGTTTCTCTTTTTTAAGCGTTTCAGCCATTGCCTTGACATCGGCGTCGCTGACCTGCCTGCACTGGAACTGCCTGTCTTCCCCGTCAATTTGCGAGAGCTCCACATCCTGCATCTGGTACTTGGTAAGGCTGATCATAAGTCCTCCGCTTAATATAAGTTCTAGTTGTTTCCCCTCTTCATTCACGAAGAGGGGACGCAAGGGGAGTTATACCCTCCCCCAGCCCCTCTTTATACAAAAGAGGGGTGCTTAAACGGCTTACAAATCTCAAAGATACATTTTGGGAAACAAAAAAACCACACCCGCCTCTCCGGCGGGCACGGCCGCACGGGGGCGCAATATGGTTTACAGTTTAGGCAGCATTTCTCTCCCAGTTAATGCAAATGCCATGATAACGAGATTCTATAAATTTATTTTAGAATATTCAAGTGAAGGTATTATTTTTGATAGCGGTGGAATATTTCAGCGATGACGCATATTACAATTAAAGCTAAGATTATCCAGCTATGGAGATGCGCGGGAAGCATGTTCTCCTCCTTGTCATAAACAAGCCGTCCATGCCGCTAATATATTAGGTATACAGGATCCGCTATTTAGAGAACATATTATAAAGCCAGGCAATGATAACTCCGCCTATGCCTGCGTCGAATAAGCCCCATATTCCGCCTATTATGCTGCCCGGTATCGTGGGTTTGTAGCCTATGTACAGCGTTGACATTCCGTGCATTATTCCGCTGCCGAACATGCTGTGCATATTTACCAGCCCCAGTATCAACATCGCCGCCCCCCAAACGATACCTAACGACAGCCCCAATGCCTTTGCGTTTAACTTAAGCATGACACCCTCCACTTTTGGCCTTTGCCTTACTATTATTTGATATGCAGTTTTTCGGCTATGTAGTTCAAAAACCTGACAACCCTGCTGTTCTGGGATATCTCTGTCTTTATCTCGCCGACTTCAGTGCCGGCGTCGAAATTGATGAATTGCGATTTTTTAATTATAAATACCTGCGACGGGTACACGCTCCTGTGGCCCGTCATAAAGTAGCTGATAACGCAGGACATGGCGGCGTACGGCGCGATGAGCGGGCCGAAGAGCTCTATCGCCATAATGCTTGAGGCTATTGGCGTGTTGGTGGCGCCCGCCAGAACGCTTACAAGCCCGATGGCGGCGAAGGTGGCGGTATCGAGGTGCAGGAGTGATGCCACAAGCGTGCCCGAGGCCGCACCCGTGAACAGTACCGGTGTTATCATTCCTCCGCTGCCGCCAAAACCGAGTGTCACGCCGGTGAACACAGGCTTAAGTATAAATGAATACCAATGCGTTCCGTTGCCTTCCAGCATGCTTTTTATGCCGTCCAGGCCGAGCCCCAGGTATTCTTTTGAGAAAACGAACGCGAGGATGACAAGTATTGTCCCGCCGAGAACGGCCTTAATGAGCTTGTTCGGGCTGAGCTTATCCGAATATTTTTCTATCGCCTTCACTATCTCTATAAAGATTATCGCGCATATGCCGAACAATATCCCGCCGATTATAACGTCGATAAAGAACGCCCTGCTGAACACGGGAACAAAGTTGATGGGATGATAAAAGTAAGTAACCCCAAGATGTGATGTCATCTGATAGCTTACCAGCCCCGCGATGAACGACGGCAGAAGCACATCGTACAAAAGCCTGCCCGCGAAAAGCACTTCAACGCCGAAAATAGCGCCCGCGATGGGCGTGCCGAAAACGGACGCGAACCCGGCGCTGATGCCGCAGATGACCAGCTTTTTTCTTTCATTATCATTTAACCGGAGCAGATCGGCCAATATGGACGCTGTGCCGGCGCCTATCTGCGCCGATGGGCCTTCTTTTCCGGCGGAGCCGCCAAGAGCGATGGTGATAACCGTTGCGATGAACTTTATCGGCACGACTATGGGTTTTATCCGCCCGGTGTGTTTGTGGACGGCTTCTATGACTTTTTCGGTGCCGTGCCCTTTGGCGTCCGGCGCGAGGTAGTTGACCAGCACCGCGCACAAGAGGAAAGCCAGCGGGAGCAGTAAAAAGTAATAAGTGTATCCGGAAGCGAAGTGAATGCTCCAATCGAGAGTCTTAAGGAACAGCGCCGTTGAAGCGCCGACAAGCACACCTGTTCCTATGGCGAGCACGAGCCATTTAAAAATACTGACGAATATCAGAAAGCTTTCCGTGATGTGTTTTCTTGGCATGATAGTTAAATTAACCTCGCGTTAGTTCAAGTCAAACGTGTTCTGATCTGGATAGCATTAAATTACGGAAACTGTATTTTAAATTTGAAATTCAAGGCAGGTTGTCATTGCCGAAATTCTCTATCGGCAATCCAGAACCAAATCAATATTAATGCCTTAGATGACCAACAATTGACTTTTATCATCAGGAAATACCCTTGAGGGTATATTGACGACATATAAGAATCATATTTGGAAATGGATACCCGACAGAAAAACTCGGGTATGACAAACCTCTAGTTTAATTAATTTTACCCTTTAGGGTAGACCACAAAGAGCTAATTTAAACAACTATAAGTTCAAGTAGTAAATACTTATGTTGAGTATAGCGGCGAAACACACCCATAGCAGGTAAGGCACAAGAAGGAACGCCGCTGTTTTTGATAGCGCATAAAATTTGTGTATCGTCCACAATATCGAAGCGAGAAGGTATATTATCATTATAAGCCCTCCCAGCGTGGAACATATGCCGAAGAAAGCGATAGACCAGCAGATATTGGCGGCCAGCTGAATGTAAAACACAAGCAGCGCTTCGCTTTTTTTGTATGTTGTTTTGCGGTCCCACACAATAAAAACGGAGATGCCCATGAGGACGAACAGGATAGTCCAAACCGGCGCAAAAACACTTGCGGGCGGATTGAACCAGGGTTTGGCAAGGGCTTTATACCAGGTGTTAACCGACATCTGCACGTATATCGAGCCGATAAGCCCAGCGGCCAGGCATGATAACACGCAACCGGCTAACTTCAATGTGCGCGAACCTGTTATTTTAAACCTGTTTGACTCATCCGACTGCATAATGGAATAGTTCATATGATCGCCCCGGAATTAAAAGATTATCGGGCCCGCCTTAGATCACTGAGGGTGTTGATCGGTAGATTTCGCGCTTTCGATCTCGCCCAGCCCGGTTTCTATCTCCCTGCTGACAATACCTATTTCGATGCGCCTGTTCTGCTTGCGGCCGGGCTCGGTGTCGTTTAAAGCGATGGGGTCATTCTCCCCGCGGCCTATAGCGACAAGCCTGTCATCATTTACGCCGGCTTCCTGAAGGTACTTGGCAACTGCCGCCGCGCGTAAGGCAGACAGGTCCCAGTTGTTGGCCATAAGGGTTTGCTGTCTCGCCTTCAGAGGCACATTGTCGGTGCGGGCTATAACGCGCGCGACGGTATCGGGCATGGCATTAATTGTTTCGCCAAGTTTCTTAAGCACTTCTTTCCCGCTGTCTTTCAATTTTGTGCTCCCCGGTTTAAAGAATATCCTTTCCGCTACCTCTACCTTAAGTATATTCTTATACTGCGTTACGGTAAGTTCTCCATGCTTGATCTCGGTTTGGAACATATCGGATAGCGCGTCAAGCTGCGCCTTTGACTGCCGGGCGCTTTCTTCAACGCCTGTCTTCAGTGATTGGTTCTCGGCTTTCAGGTCGGCGTTTTCTTTTTGAAGCTGGGTCAGTTGTCCGGAGTTGTTGGAAAGGCTTGCGCATCCCAATAAAAGCAGCGGCATCATAAGTAAACTAAAGCGTGTAATGAATTTGTTCATGTTAACCTCACAGTGTTGTTATTCGTCCGCCCGCCAAACTAAACCGTGGCGGCGGGTTATCAGTGCGTCTCGACAGGAATGCTGTTTTCGACGTTAGCGTTCCTGACCTTTGTTTCGACCCTTCTGTTCTTTTGCCAGGCCGCTTCATCGTGCCCCGGGTCAACGGGTTTTTCTTTCCCGTAAGATATCACGGCGATACGTTTTTTCGATATGCCCAGTTTAGTGTAATATTTAAGCACGGTGGAAGCGCGCCGGTCACCCAAAGCTAAATTGTATTCAATAGTGCCGCGCTCGTCGCAGTTCCCTTCCACCAGGACATTGAGGTCGGTATGCGCCTTTAAATACTGCGCGTTCGTTTTCAGCGTTTTGCGAGCGTCGGACAGCAGGCTGCTTTTGTCGTAGTCAAAATAGACCGTTGCCAGTTCCTGCGCGCTTTGCCAGTCCGTGTGCCTGCTCGACTGCCCTGCGCTTATCGGTTCCTGGGCGGCAGGCGGCGCGCTTTCAACAGGTTTAACTGTTTGCCTCTTGGCGCATCCAACAACCATAATTCCAAACATCAACAGCAGGAATATCTTCTTGATCATAACACATCGCCCTCCATTTAAGCCCGGAAAATTTAGTATTTAACGGATCTTACTGCTTTTGCGTATCATCGGAAGAGGCGCTTGCTACTTTCGTGCCCCTGATTTTTGTTTCGGCTCTCCTGTTCTTTTGCCATGCTGCTTCTGTGTGGCCGGGGTCGGCGGGTTTCTCGCTGCCGTAAGAGATTATGGCGATGCGTTCTTTGGGAACTCCAAGCAAAGCGTAATACGCGCGCACAGCGGCCGCGCGGCGGTCTCCAAGGGCCAAATTGTACGCTACCGTGCCGCGTTCGTCGCAGTGGCCTTCTATAAGGACCTTGAGATTTTCGTTAGCCTTTAAGTATTCGGCGTTCTTTTTCAACATCTCGCGCGAAGAGGCGAGCAGTTCGCTTTTGTCGTAATCAAAGTAGACAGCCGCCAGTTCCGGAACATTTTGCCAGTCCGAGAACCTGCTTGACTGCTCTTCAGCGGGCGCGCTCGCGGTTTGGGCAGGCGCTGCCGGAGCAACCATTGAGTTCTGGTCCGACTTGACCATCTGCTTTTTCGCGCATCCCGCAGCCAATAACCCGAACAACAACAGCATTAACATCTTTTTCATGATACATCCTCCTGGTGAATTCTTTTCATTTTATAAATCCGGCGCATTACTTTTGTTCGGTCGTGCTGTAAGTATATGAAGATACGACACCTTTGCTATCGAACCTGACAACCAGGTCCTGGGCGCTGGGTTGTTTAAATACACTGTAGTGGTATTTGCCGTAAGTCCATACCTGTTTGCCGTCTTCTATGCCGGTCCTCCAGGGCGAGCCGAAGGTAGACAGAATATCGTTCTGCGTGGTTTTTCCTATCTGTATGGTAGGCACGCTGGCGGTTGCAAAATCGCGGCCTATGGTAGCGCAGCCGGCCGCTAGAACCAGCGGCAGAAATAGTGAACCGAGGATGATGTATCTAAGCGTTGCAAATACTGTAAATTGCAAGTGCGGTCTATTGTCTTTCATATGTTTCCTCCTATTATATTATTAGTTACGTGAGATATTGTTCCCGTTGTTTGCGCCCTGCCCCGTGATCACAAGATAAGTGGACCTCGGGCACTCTATATTCGCTTCGTACGGGTTTTTGGCGATAGGCAAAACGCTGTTTTTTAATATGTTCCCTTTGAAATCGATCTCCTTCATTGTGATGCAGTTGTCGTGCGTCTGGATACGTATGTGGTGGTCGCCCGGTGTCAGGACCACAGCCTCCCTGTCTTCGACAACAGGCGAGAAATCCCTTATGTCGCCGAACTTGTACCCCATTGCTCTCAGCCCTTTTACTATAGTTTTCAGGTAATCAGCGCTCAGGAACGGATGGAAGAAAAAGCTGGCGTACCCGTCGCGAACGGCAAGGTCGAGCTTCGCGCCTTCCAAAATATCTTCGGCGCCGGGTTTGTCCCCGTGCACGTAACCGAGATCTTCAGGGATCACCCGCTGGCCGTAAATATCTGTTACCGGGTACGGGAAGAATTCGATCGCTGCCAGCGTATTCCATTGTGTTCCTTCTTTCGTAAGTAACACTGAAATATTGTTTTACGGCGAGGAACGTGTTGTTAGACGCGACGTAATGCGGCGTTTCCCAGGCTAAAGGGTAAATGCCGTTCAGCAGGCACTCTTTGATGCCCTTGTCGATCCTTAAGGACGCGTTCTCGATAGAATCCCCATCGACGGGTTTGTCGGACGATATGTCCCAGAACTCATAATCTTCCGTGCTTATACCTTTGTACTGGTGCGTGTATCCGTGCAGGACAAAAGAACCTCCAAGTTCCGGTATTTCCCTCAGCGCAGCTAGTAGCTCGGGCCTGTCGGTCAGATGGAGTTCTATCTTATTGACGGGATCGATATAGACCGGTACCAGGGCGACGGCAAAAGGGACCCTTTGAGAATGGAGGTATTTAGCGGCATCGAGGAGCTGTTTAGGGTCGCTGTCTGGGCTTACGTCTTCAAGCCTTACGAGCGCGGTATGTTCCTTCTTGTGGTGTTCGCCCGTTATATCGTGCAGGATGTCCGCGAAAACAAGGTACCTGTCCCTTTCAAACACATACGAGAACGGCGAGTCCGCGACGAACCAGAATTTGCGCGAATTGATTATATATGGCGCTTTGGCCCCGTTATTATTTAGCGCGTAAGCTTTGACTTTCGCGAGAGACGGGTTGTCTATAGAGACCATGTTGATATCGTTGCCGCCCTTTGGGAAGACAACGCCATGGTAGGAAACTTTGTTAAAGCCGGAATCTTCGACGTAGCGGGCGAAATGGAATCCGAATGTATTTTTCAGGGCTTCCTGGTCAAGCTCGCCCAGCTGCAGGTTTATCCAGCAAAAGGTGTTTTTAGATTTAATAACATCGGCTTTGAAGGCTTCAGGCAGATCGTATTCCGATTCATAGTTTATGTAAAAGATTATGTCGAACGAGTCTGTCATGCCGCGCTGGTATTCTGCCACCGGACAAAAACCGACGCGCGTGTCAAAATGGCCCAGCAGGTTGGCGATGTACCTTGCTTCCGCCAACGCCGGCTGCGTTTTATCTTCGCCCTTGTCAAACAATATCATGACGTTCTTGGTGGCGGCGTTTACCCGCAGGCTGAATATGGCAATGATCAGCAAACAAATAGTGAGCCTTGTTGTTAGCATATTAAATATCCTTATTTCAGATCCTTCTCGCCGTCTCCGCTTACGATGCCTTTAAGAAATATCTCCCACAGGGTGTTGAATTTTGTCATGGGCGCGACGGTATAGTTAGTAAGCGCGTATTGAATAGCCGTTATCTGCACTAGGCCGAAAAAAGTAAGGCTCACTGAATCTAGGTCTATTTTTTTGCGGATTAAACTTCTGGATTGGGCTTTGCGCAGGATGGCCTTGATGCGGCTTTTATACCTTTCTATCACATCCAATATGCTCTGGCGCAGCACTTTGTCGTCAAAATGCACCGATGCCGCGGTTATGGCGAACAGCTCCGATTTGCGGTCTTCGGTATATTTCAGGTGGACGTGCATTATGTCCTTAAGCAATGCTATCGGGCTCTTGTCATTTTGTATGGTAGAGTCTATTGCCTTCATTAGGTTCTTTTCGAAATCTTCTATCAAGAGCTGGAGTATAGCGCGTTTGCTTTTGAAATGCCTGTATATCGCGCCTTCCGTAATTTTGTTCTTCTTGGCGATGTTCCTTATGGTCACGGCATTGACGCCCCTGCTGATTATTAATTCTCTCGCGGACTGGACGATCTTGCCTTTACGGATAGCAGATTTGTGCCTGGCCATTTAATTACCCTCCATTTACGGCTGATCGCTAAGTAAGTGACTGTTTACTTACATATATATATCATTATTTAATATTCTTGTCAAATGCTTCGGCGCACTTTGACTTGCCTGTATGTTTTTGCTAAATTGAGACCGTTGAAAATACCATCAACGGTCTTGATTACGCAGATTCGAAAGTAGATTACACAGATACGTAAACGAAAACAAAAGGGCTATATGACAATTGATATTGTTTTGTTCATCTTTCTCGTAGTGTGTTCGTTTACCGACCTGAAATACCGGAAGGTTTACAACGCCGCGGTTGCCGCGGCTGTGATACTCGGGTTCGGGCTGAACTTCTTTTACGGCGGAGCGCGCGGGCTTGAGAGCGCTTTGTTCGGGCTTTTTACGGGCTTCCTTCTGCTAATACTTTTTTACGCCATGGGCGGGATAGGCGCGGGCGATGTAAAATTCATGGCGGCGGTGGGCTGTCTCAAGGGCGCTAACTTTGTTTTGTTCGGCGGATTTTACGGCGCGATTATTGGCGGTATAGCGGCGGCAGCGGTTATGCTGTACGAAAAAAGGCTCGTCAGCGCGGTAAAAAATATTTTAAATTCCCTGATAATGCACGTTACGCCAAAAAGCCCGGCCGGCATAAAACTGGACGCAGGGCAGGCGAAATATCTTCCTTACGTTTTGTTCTTGTCCGGGGGTATGCTGATCCGGTGGGCTGAGGGCTACTTCTTTTCCGGCGTGATAAGGTGAACCGCGCGCTGGGGGAACGGCATATCTATACATTCCTGCGCGTACCTCTTTTGAAGCCTCTTTATGAACTCGTGCGTGACAATGCTCTGCGCGGCGAAATCCTTAACCCTTAAACTTACGTTGAACAGTATGGCCGAATCGCCGAAGGTGTGGAAACGCACCGCGGGCGGAAAATCGGCCACTCCCCCCTCGGTTGACTTCAAAGTATCTTTTGCAACGTCTAAAGTTACCTTCTCCACTTTTTCAAGGTCGCTTGAGTACGCAACGCCGGCCTGCAACGTTACGGTCAGTTCTTTATCCGGAAGGCTGAAATTGGTTACTATCGCGGAACCGAGCTTTGCGTTCGGCACAAGTATTATGTTGTCGGAAAACTGTTTTATCCTTGTCGCGCGCCAGCCGATATCAACCACGTAGCCTTCCTGGCCGGTATCAAGCTTTATGTAGTCGCCCGGGCGGGTTTGTTTGTTGGCTATTATGTAGAACCCGGAGAAAAGGTTTGTCAGCGTGTCCTGCAATGCGAGCGCCACGGCCAGCGAGCCTACGCCGAGGGCAGTGAGCAGAGGCGCTATGGATATGCCGAGGTGCGACAGCAGAATGAGGCCGCCGACTGTTACCACCGATATCTTTATGAGGTTTTCTGTAAGGCTTGTGAGAGGTATGCTAAACGATGCTTTGCGGCTGTAGACTTTGGCGATGTCAGAGATGATGTTTGAGCCGAGGAACGTCAGCGAAACTATTAAGAGAGAGAACAAACCCTTGTGGGCGAGGATAAGCGTGTCGCCGCTTAAGGGCGCTATCTTTACCGCGATGTAGGCGCCGACGAGGTATGTCCAGAAAAGGACGTGGAACCTGCTCCGCTCCGCTATAAGGCCGCCGTACCTGCTGCCGGCCCTTTCCGACCACTGCTTGAAATAGAAAAAAACGACTTTCCTTATTATCAGGCCCAGAGGGTAAAAAGCAGCAGCACCAAAAGCGCCTGAACGTACCTCAAGATATCGTCGTTAAATCCCGGAATTATTCCCAGCATATTCTATTTGGGTTTTTCGGAACTGGACTGGCAGTCTATGCAGTAGCGCACCCAGGGGATGGCGGTGAGGCGTTTATCCGCTATTTTCTGGCGGCAGGACTCGCAGAGCCCGAAGCTCCCCTTTTCGATGCGGCGCAGGGCCGATTCGATGGAATCCAATATCTGTTTCTCGTTATCGTTAAGCTCGAAAAGCATTTCCTTCTCCACGTTCTGCGAGGCGCTGTCTATCTCGTCGCCTATCTCGACGTCGGTGAGGTCGTGCTCCTTTTTCGATTTTACCACCGCGAGCAGGTCGTCCCGTTTCGCGATCAATGTTTTCTTGAACTGGAGCATGTCTTTCTTGTTCATTGGTCACCTCTTATTTTAGTCTTAATATCAAATATCAAACATTAAATATCAAAATTCATGCGCCGCTTTGCGGTATATTTAAATTATACTCCAAAAGTGGATACATATTTTTGATTTTTGAATTTTTCTAACTTGCCACTACTTTTACCGTCTTCAACTTGTTTCGTTTCCTGGCCGCTTATCCTGATGTCCTTGGCCGAAAGGTCCATGAGGTAATCGACTATCTCTTTTGTAACGCGCTCGCCGGGTATCAGCACCGGTATGCCTGGAGGGTACGGCGTAAGCGTTTGCGCCGAGATAAACCCGGCCGCTTTCGACAGCGGCACCCTTTTTGTCTTCGACATAAGGAACACGTCGCGCGGCATCATGACCATTTCTGTGGAAAGCGACGGTATCTGGAGTATCCAGTTCTGCTGCTGGCCGTGGTACTTGGCCTCGATGTCCTCAAGCGCGTCAACGAGCTGCTGGACGTCGCTTTTGTCGGAACCGATACCCATTATGGCTATAAGGTTGAATATGTCGGCGCAATCAACCTGGACATTATACTCTTTTGCCAGTATGTCTTCAATCTGGTAGCCGGAGTAACCGGTGCGGGTTACATTTATAGTTAGTTTTGTGGGGTCAAGGTCGTAGCCTAGGCTGTTTATGTGCTGGCGCGAAAAGCACGAGAACTTGGCGAGCCTGTTTATCTGCTTCCTGCCGAAATCGGCCGCCTGCATGACTTTGTCGAGCATCGCCTCGCCCTGGACAGCCGCCTGGCGGCGAGCGAGGTCGAGGCTCGCGAGTATCAAATAGTTGGGGCTCGTGGTCTGAAGCATGGAGACTATGTTCTTTACCCTGTGTGCTTCCAGCAGGCTCGAGTTAAAATGCAGGGCCGAACCCTGTGAAAGGGCAGAAAGGATCTTGTGAGTGGACTGCACGCAGAGATCGGCGCCCGCTTCCACGGCCGAGACCGGGAGGTCCTTGTGGAACTTCAGGTGCGCGCCGTGGGCCTCGTCAACCAAAAGTATCTTTCCGCGCAGATGGCAGAGCTCGGCTATCTTGAAAAGGTCGGTAGTTATGCCGTTGTAAGTAGGGCTCGTGATGAACACGGCCTTCGCTTCCGGGTACCTGTTGAGCGCTTCTTCTATCTCGTCGGCTGAAGAATTGAAAATTATGTCGAGGTTCTGGTCTATCTTCGGCTGTATCCAGATGGGCCACACGCCAGCGAGTATTATGCCCGCCATTATAGATTTATGCGAACTCCTTGAAACTATTATCGAGTTGCCCGGCTTGCAGGCGGAAAGTATCATCGCGATGTTGCCGACCGTGGAGCCGTTGACAAGGAAGAACGAGTGCTCGACGCCGTAGGCCCTCGCCATAAGCTCCTCGGCTCTCTTTATGGGGCCGAGCGGGTCGTGCAGGGAATCGACTTCAGGGAACACGGTGACGTCGAAATAATAGCCGCCGTCGCCCGTGAATGATTTAAGTTTCTGGTCTATGCCGCGGCCGTTCTTGTGCCCGGGGGTGTGGAAAGATGTGACTTTCCGCTTTGCGTGGGCAAGAAGCGTGTCGAATAATGGAGCCTTGTGCTGCTTTTTCATTTATATTTTCCGCGGTTAAATTACTATACGTATAGTCTACGCTTATTGCCTTGTAATTCAAGCCTTAAATAAAAATATTTTCAACTCAGAAAGTTGATAATCTATCAACTGCCTTGATTACACAGATTACTGAAATAGATTACATAGATTCCCGGCAAAACCTGACGTAATCTGTGTAATCTCTGAAAATCTGCGAAATCAGAGGTTATTAGATTTTTCAATAATCTCTATTTGTTTTGTGCTGTAACTTATATAAATTAATTAGGTGCGTGTCAAGCCCGCGAAAACGATTAAAAATTAAAGATTAGAAGATTTTGAAGATTAAAGGCTCCATAATTTTAAATCTTCAATTTTCAAAATCTTGAATTGTCCTATCTCGGATTTAGGCTGCCGGTGCGGTAGCCTTCGAGGTCGACGGTCACGTAGCGCCAGCCGAGTTTTTTGAGGTACGCCGAAAGGCGACTTATGTCAGCGCCGAGCAATCCGCGCAGCTCATTCTTTGCGACTTCTATCCGCGCGATGTCCCCGTGGTGCCTCAGCCTGAAAACCCTGAACCCGGCCTTTTTGAGGTACGATTCCCCTTTTTCTATCCTTCTTAATATGTCTTCCGAAATGCCGGTGCCGTAAGGCAGGCGCGAGGCGAGGCAGGCCTGGGCAGGAGCGTCCCAGTTGGGAAGATGCATGGCGCGGCTGAAACCTCTCAGCTCATCTTTTGTTATGCGGGCGTCCAGCAGGGGAGACTTGACCTTGAGTTTTTTGGCCGCAAGCCTTCCGGGCCGGAAATCCGAGCGGTCGGAATAATTGGTGGCGTCGAGGAGAACCATGCCCCTCTTTTTGGCCATAGCCGAAAGTTTTTTGAAGAGCTCCATCTTGCAGTAAAAACAGCGGTTGAGCGGGTTGGCGCGGAAGTTTTTGTTCTTTAGCTCCGCCGACTTGATAAATATCTGGCCGGCGCCGATGAGTTTCCCGAACCGCTTCGCGTTCTTAAGCTCGTTTGCCGGGTATGTCTCGCTGACCGCTGTAACCGCCAGAACGTTGCCCTTTCCCAGCGCTTTAACCGCGAACGCGAGCAGGAATGTAGAATCCACCCCGCCGGAATAGGCGATGAGCACCCTGCGATATGATTTGAGGAGTTTAGTTAACTTATGAAGTTTGGTGTTCATATTGTTTTTAAGCATTCGAAATTTAAGATTCAAGATTGAAGATTAAAAATTATCGGTATATTTGAAATCTTAAATTTTCTAATTTTCAATTTTTAATTAGCTTTTGGAATTATACCATATTTGACGGAGAAACAAAAATTTGGTATTCTTACTCTCTATATGGTAAGAACTGACTGCGTACATTTCCCGCTGGACAGGCCCTGCGCTTTTCACAAGAAGAGCGGCATCAAATGCGTTTCGTGCGGTAAATACGTTTCCGTTAACGCCCAGGCGAAAAGGAAGAAGGTCCTTATCGTGAAGATCGGCGCGATGGGCGACGTCCTGCGCACAACATTCCTGCTTGAAGGCCTCAAGAAAAAATACAATAACCCCGAAGTAACCTGGATAGTGGCGCCGCATTCCGCGGTGATACTCGAAAAAAACCCCAGCGTGAGCCGTGTGTGGAATTTCGACTGCGATATATTCGGCAAGATAACAAAAGAAAGGTTCGATGTTCGCATAAACCTCGACCTCGCTCCCGAAAGCCTGGGGCTGGCGACGCTTGCCTCGGCCGGCAGGAAACTGGGTTTCTGGCTGGGCCACGGACGCAGGGTGGAGTGTTCGGGGCCCTACGCGCGCAAGTGGCTCTCGATGAGCGCGTTCGACGACATTAAAAAGAAGAACAGGGGAACCTACCAGTGGTGGATGTCGAAGATCACCGGCCTCGATAGAGGCGATTACGAGATATATACCCCCCTCGATAAAAAGTCCGTGCGGAAGGCGATGGAGTTTGCCCGCCGCAACAAGCTTACAGGCGAGACTGTGGTTGGAATAAACCCCGGCGCCGGCGGCCGCTGGAGGTTCAAGAAATGGACCGACGCGGGTTATGTCAAACTGATAAACGCCGTGCACGGCCTCGGCGCGAAAGCCGTGCTTTACGGCGGCAAAGAAGAAAAGGACCTCATAACCAAACTCGTAAAGGCTTCCAAAGGCAAAGCCGTAAGCGCCGGGACGGACAATTCACTCCTTGATTTTTTCGCTCTGCTTGACCTGAGCGACATCATGGTTTCCGGAGACACGCTGGCCCTGCACGCCGCGCTGGGCCTTAAAAAGAAAGCGGTCGCGCTGTTCGGCCCGACGTCATCAGCTGAGATTGAGATGTACGGCCGCGGGACAAAGATAGTGAGCCCGGCCAAGTGCGCGTGCTGTTACCTGCCCGACTGCGATGTGCGCCCCGACTGCATGAAACTGATAAGCCCGGCCGAAGTATTAAATGCCGTGAGCAAACACATGGAAGAGATATCAAATATCAAGAATCAAAGATCAAAATTGCATATCAAAACTTGAGAATATTATCTTATCAGTTGTTAACCATAATTTTGATATTTAATATTTGATTTTTGGATAAGGATCTTAAAGTGGACATTATTGCAGTCATCCCTACCTACAACGAAGCTGGTAATATAAAGCAGGTGGTTTCCGAGATACTCGCGCTTCCACTGAACATTGAGGTGCTGGTAGTTGACGATTTCTCACCGGACGGGACTTACAAGCTTGTTGAAGAAATGGCAAGGACCGACAAGCGTGTGCACCTCCTGTTAAGAAAAGAGAACCGCGGCAGGGGGTGGGCCGGAATAGACGGTTTTAAAAAAGCTTTAGAGATGGGCGCCAAGTACGTCGTGGAGATGGACGGCGACGGCTCGCATTCCCCGGCCTATATCCCCACGCTTTTCGCCAACGCCGCAGGCGGCGGGATAGTGATAGGGTCACGCTACGTGGCCGGAGGCAAAGACGAGGCGCGCACAGCGCTCCGCAAAACGATAAGCGGCTTTGCCCGCAGGTACCTCTCTTTCGTGCTGGGAATAAAGGTCAAAGACCCGAGCTCGGGTTTCAGGCTTTTTGAAAGAGGCGCGCTGGAGAAAATACTTCCCAGGCTTTCAGCGAGAGACCCCTTCATAGTGACCGAAGTGCTTTTTTATGCCAAAAAGAATTCAATAAAGATCAGCGAGATACCCATCGAATTTCTGCCGAGGATAGCCGGCGAATCCAAATTAAAACCGTTAACGCTCCTCAAATACCTCTTAAGGGTGTGGCTGCTAAAGTTAAAATAACTGATCATGCCGATAACTACTAAATGTCAAATGTTAAAAATCAAAGATCAAAATTTAGGAGTTTTGCTCATAAAACAATTTTAAATAAGCCCCACGCGGTACGTTAAATTTGATTTTTGATATTTGATTTTTTATTTTAAAATAATATGGCCTATCAAACACTATTCTGGATAATAACTGTCTTTACCGCGCTGCTGCGCCTGTTGATAATTGGCCGCATCGGGCTTACCGGCGACGAGGCCCATTACTGGACCTACACGAGATATCCCCAGCTTTCGTATTTTGACCACCCGCCGTTCGTCGCATGGCTTATAAAGGCGTTCACTTCGGTTTTCGGCAACACGGAATTCGCGGTGCGTTTGCCGGCTGTACTTATATTCGTAGCGGTATCCTGCCTGATATACAAGCTCGCTAAAGACCTTTACGGAGAAAAAACAGCTTTCTGGGCTACCGTGCTTCTAAACGTCATACCGGTTTTTTCTTTTCTGGGCGCGGTGGTCACTATACCGGACACGCCTCTGTCGTTGTTCTGGATGATATTTTTGCATGTGTTCTACAGGATGGTCAGGGACAATAAACCGGCCTACTGGTATGTCCTGGGAGTAACACTGGGTTTTGCGCTCCTAAGCAAATACAACGCCGTACTTCTGCCGGTATCGGCCGGGCTCTATCTATTATGCTCAAAAGAACACAGGCACCACTTAGAGAGGAAAGAGCCTTACATCGCGCTTGGGATAGCGCTGGTAATTTTCCTGCCGGTGATAATTTGGAACCTCCAGAACTCGTTCGCGTCGTTCGGCTTCCAGCTGAGGCACGGCATGGGCAAGAGCGCTCCGCATTTTTCGATCGCCCTTTTGGGCAAGTGCCTCGGCACCCAGGCCGGGTACGTTTCTCCGGTAATATTTTTCGGCCTCTGGTGGGCTCTGGCGCTAAGCGCTGTAAGAACGTTCAAAGACAAAGATGACAAGGCTCTGCTTATATTCGCGTTCTCTTTCCCCACGCTGTTCCTGTTCAACCTTATAGCGAGCTTCAACGAGATACTGCCTCACTGGCCGGCGATGGGCTACCTTATACTGACGCCAGCCGCGGCGGAACTGGGTGTAAATTACTGGGGCAAAAAATGGTTCAGGGCAACGGCAATTACCGGTGCGCTTGTCGGGCTGCTGCTATGCGTTCTTATACCGCTGCAGGCGATGTTCAAGGTGATACCTCCCGAGATTCTTCTTCCAAAGGCCGAGGCCTCCAAGATCGAGGACGGCATCACAAAAGCCGAGAAGATAGACGTCACCAACGAGCTTTACGGCTGGAAAGAAGCCGGAAATAAGATCAACGAGATAATAGCCCGACAAACCGGCGCGAAGCCGTTTATTTTCACGCACAGGCACTACATAGCGAGCCAGCTGAGTTTCTATATCCCAGGCCACCCGCGCGTTTACTCGCTCAGCGACAGGATAGACGCCTACGACTTCTGGCAGAGGGACCTGAGCGCGCTGGACGGCAAGGACGGCGTGTTCGTTACGAATGATTATTTTTATGTTGACCCTTCAAAGGTTTATCCTTTCGAGTCCTGGGAAAAGCCGGTGACGGTGGACATATACCGTTCGGGCAAAAAGGTGCGCGTGTTCTGGATAACCGTCGGCAGGAAGTTCAGGCTCAAGGACCTTCCAGCGGAATACACGTCCGAGGCCGCCGGAAAAAAGCTAACGATAATGGAAGGTGCCAGGAAGCTTGACTACAGGCTGTTCTGGCTCTTCAACAGGCAGATAGACATAAACGCGGCCAATTACATGATGTGGAAATTCACAAAGTTCGACACGGACTACGGTTTTAATTCGGGGCTTGTGATACTTGTGGCGGTGGTGGGCATACTGCTCTGGTTTACCAAGCGTGAAAAATTCCTCGCGGAATTCATACTATTCATAGGAATAATAGGATTAGGCGGGATACTGGTGCATTTTCTGAAAGAATATTTTGGCAGGATGAGGCCCCTTGTGATATTCGGCAGCAAGGTGCGCGTGTTCAACGAACTGCTGGAAAGGGGTTCATTCCCGTCGGGCCACAGCCAGATAGCGTTCAGCGTGGCTACTTATCTCACTTCAAGGTTCAAAAAATACTGGTGGCTGTTCTATTGCGGAGCCGTTTGCATGGGGCTATCGAGGATATATATCGGCGTGCATTTCCCGCTGGACGTGCTGGCGGGCGCGATAGTAGGGACGCTGGTAGCGCTAATAATGATCAAGCTTGTAAAGATAGATCAGCGCGGCTAACGCTCTAAAATATAAAACCTATATTAAGCCCGAGCTTGGAATATTTGATATCGCCCGATTCGGTAAAATAGTTGTACGTGTTAGTAGCAGAGTTGAACATGTAGCCGGAATCGCTTACCTTGCCCCTGTCTTCGGTATAAAGCAGTTCGACCTTGACCCTGTTAATGCTTACTCCCGCGCCAACCCCGAAATACAGCCCCCCGTCCAGCGAACCGTTCCTTCCGGCATAGTTCACATCACCGTCGAGGAAGTTGTAGCCTATCTCGCCGATCAGATATTCAAAAGAATTCCTTTTTCCGGGATTCGTGCGCGCTTTTATAAGCCCGTAGATCGGCGTGAACCCGAAACTTCCCGACCCGTCGGAAAGGCTCCTGAGCGACTGTATATCCACCCCGCCGCCGATACCGAAGTTCTTGTCGAGATAAGACACGTATTGCCACCCTATGGACATCCCGGAGTTGACGTGCTGCGAGCTGTTAGTGGATTGGGTGGGCGAACCAGCGACAGACAGGCTGCCGTTGGATACTTCGTGCGTGCCGTCAAAATCGACGCCGATCTGGAATATCCACTCATCGCTGAACCACTGCCCGCCGCTCACGTAGCCGTTCCTCATCATGCGCCTGTAACTGAAGAAATTTTCTTCTCTCACTATTCTCGCTATGTAATTCCTTTCGATCCTTTCTTCCCCGCCGTTATAAGTTTGGATCATTACGGAGTCCGCGCTTTCAGATGTTATATCTCCCCTGATAGCCTGCCCGTCGTTCAGGAAAATAGTGTCCGCCGAGCAGGACGCTGCCGTTATAAACAAAACGAAAATACCGGTTATAAATATTTTCACGTTACCCTCCCCGTTATTCGTTATTCAGGGCGTTAGATCCGGCCCCGCGAGCTGATGAGTCAATTTTAACTCTTTGCATTTAACGAGTCAATAATGAGGATACTATCGGTAAGTTGGCGTGAGGCGGGTGTTTTGTGAACGTTATTTTTGCTATAATCAACCGTATAACGCGGTTAAGACCAGGCCCAAAACCAGGAGACGCAAATGAAAAGATACTCGGCACTGTTATCAGTTTGTTCTTTGTTTTTCCTTTTGGGCCTGCCTGCGCAGGCTGTCGACGGAATGAATACCGATATGAGCGCTAAAGAGGTGCAGTTCAGGGCTAATATGGCCGGCTTTTTCACGCAGTGCCTGGACAAGCAGAGGGCCCTTGACACACAGACCCTGGCCGGAAACGATAACACGGATGACGCCATGATAGATCTTGCCGAGTGCACGGAAGATATAGGCGATGTCTTCAAGGCCTACTATGGTGAAACGATAGGCGGGCAGATAGCCAGGCTTTTAAAGCAGTATTTTCAAATGCCCGAGGATTACGCGGATTTCGAGAGGCAGCACGGCGATACAACAAGCATCTTAAGCGAAATGATGGATAAATCCGACGAGATTGCCGACTTCCTTAATAATTTAAGCCCCGTATGGCAGGACAGCGGTTTGTCATACGCCCTGAAGGACTACGCCGACCTTATCGTCCAGGAGATAGAGATACAGAACCAGACCTACGGTAAACCCAACGCCAATATTTTCTCGCGGACCCGCGACAAGAGCCTCGAAGTAGCAAAGATCTTCTCCACAGGCGTAGTCAAGCAGTACCCCAACAAATTCCTTCAGTAATCACAGTGCCGCACTTTTCTTCAGCTTTGAAAAGCTACAGGCATGCCTTTTTTCCAGTTCTTCCAGAGGAACGCGTCTTCCTTGCCGTCGGCGATCAAACGGAAAGCGTAACGGACCTGTTCTTCGTAAAGCTCGCAGAAGGCGCCGGTCTTTTGCATTGAACCGTTCATCTCGTGGGCCTCGGCCGGGCAGGGTGAACCGCAGAAATGGCGTATCGCGCAGCGGCTGCAGGGGTCGATATCCTCCACCTTGCGGCCGGTGACGAGGTTAAAGGGCTTTGATTTAAGTATCGCCTTGATATCATTTTTGAAAAGGTTTCCGCCGCGAAAATCCTTTAAGCCGATGAACTCGCTGCACGGGAAGACGTCTCCGTTGGCAGACACGGCGAAAAAGCACCTGCCGCCGCCGCAGGGCGAAATATCGCACATTAATTTGCGGGAGCTTGGCGCGAGTATGCTTAACACGATGTTGGCGAAATTCGCCACTACCAGCTTCCTGCCGGTTTTGCGGTAAAGCTCGTAGGTGCGGTCCAGCGCGGCGAGATAGTATTTGGACATCTCGTGGTCAAGAGGTTTTGCCTCCTTTCCGCCTGGCAGGGTGCAGCGCACCTGGTTTAACATGCAGGTGGGCACTTCAAGCTTGTGCAGGAGGTCAACGGTCTCATTAAGCGAGCACATGTTCTCTTTAGTTACCGTGCATATCACAGAATAATTCTCGTAACCTTTCAGGCGTTTGATGATGTCCACCACAGTCTGAGAAACACCGCGGCCGTCCCACGTCCTGCGCATGCGGTCGGCTATTTTCGGCGTGGGGCCGTCCAGTGAAAGGCCGATGCTGATGCCGCGCGACGTAAGGAATTCTACGGCGGATTCATCGAGCAGCGTGCCGTTAGTTTGTATGCCGAAACGGAAGTAATCACCGAAGTTGTCGATAGCCTTAAATATCGCTTCGCGGGCCATAAGCGGTTCCGCGCCGTGGAAAACTATCTGGGGCCTTTGGCCCTTAGAGAGGGTCGACCGGAAAAATGCTTCAAGCTTTTTAAGGGCGTTCGAAAGTGTTTTGTACGACATCGTGCTGCCGCTCTTGCGCAGCCGTTCGGGGATGTAGCAGTAGGAACAGTTGAGGTTGCAGCGGTCCGTGGCGTTGAAATACACAGCAGAAGGCTTCAGGTTGAACCTGAGGTCGTTTATCTCTTTATTGAAAGCATCTTCCTTCCTGCGGAATTTAGACAGAAAAGAAGCATTTGAAAATATCCGGCCCAGCGCATCTTTTTTTACCAGCGCCCAGAAAGCACTGTCGGCCGAAACTACTCCGGCGTATTCTTTGTGCCCGATATCTATGACTTGGAGCGGGAACCCGTTGCCGGTGTTAAAATAAATGCCTCTCGATGATGCGCCTTTTATATTTGTTTTAGTTGTTTTCATTTGTGATCCTTGGGTGTAAGAATACGGGGAAAGCTCTCCATCTAAGAGCTTTCCCCGCTTTCGATCTCTATTTCTTGTCCAACAGCACGTAGTGCGACAAACCCGTGCCTTTCGCCGCGCATTTCCTGCGCGTCGCTATAACGCTTTTCTTTACAGCTTTGATCTTCTTCACTTGTATCACCTCCTGATTTAAATGCAATTCGAAATCCTAATACCGAAATACGAAATAAATACCTCGATCAATGTTCAAGTACTTCAATCGAAATGTTAGTCCCAAAACTTAACCGTAACGCCGGCATAACACATTATTCCGGGCAGTGGATAGCCGAGCCTTGTCTGGTACTTTTTGTCCGCGGCGTTGTCCACTTTTGCCCAGAGTTCCGTGTCCTTTATCTTCTTTGAGGCCTTAAGGTTTAAAAGAAGGTATTCTGGTAATTCAGCCGTATTGAGGTCGCCGGTCAACTGCGAGCTTATGTAATCAAAACCCACGCTTGCCCTGAAACCCGATACTGAAACGTATTTTACGGCATAAGAAGCTGAATTCCTGGGCATGTAGTCAAGGAGGATGTCTAGGTCGGTGTCCTTCGCCCAGAGGTAGTAATAAGAAAGTTCATGGGAGAAGTAAGCGTTTATCTTATGCTTAAGTTTAGCCTCCACGCCGAACTTTTCGGTATTAAGTATGTTGTTGGTCATATAATAGTAGGTGTTAGTCGCCGGGTTGTATGTGTTTTGCCACAGTATCATGTCGTTTATGCGGGAGTCAAAAACAGTGAAAGACGCGGCATATTTGTCTTTGTCGTATTCAACACCGATATCCGCCGTCGTTCCTTTCTCCGGTTTAAGGGAGCTGTTGCCGGCAGTCACATAGGTGCCGTATCCGGGATAGACATTGGTCTCGGTGGGCCAGTATAGTTCGTTGAACGTTGGCGCTCTCCATGACTGCCCCGCGTTGAGCGACAGCTTTAGCGCGTCGTCTAGTTTATAAACAGCAGAGATATTAGGCGTAAAAACACTGCCGAAAGATGAGTTGTTGTCGAACCTTACGCTCGGAGTGACTATCAATTTGTTTAGACACAGTTTATAGAACACATATGCAGATGAATTGACCCTTGAACGGTCCATTTGCGTCGCGTCAGCGATGAGGTCGGTTTGCTTGTATTTTTGTTCAGACCATTCGGCTCCACAGGTAAGCCCCGAGTCAAAAAGGTATTTGACCTCGCCGCCGAACACAAGGGAATCATACCGCGCGTCAGTCGCGGAGATGGGTTCGGAATATTTAACTGTGTCGACTGTTGAATACACCGTGGCAACTATATTCCCCGGGCCAGCGTTGTTGCTGTATTCGAGCCGCCCAAGGTTAGAGGCGTCTGTCTGCCTTCCGTTAGGCGTCAGGCCTTTGAGTTCAAGGGATCCATTATACTCGCCGGTGTTCAGATAATTGCCTTTTGAGTCTACAGCCTGGCCCGGAACTCCCTGGTCATTCGTAAATGCGGAACCTGAGAGGTCAAGCTTGCCTTTATTGCCGAGGTCAAAGCCGAACCTGGCTGAAAGATTATGCGCGTCGTAATCGGAATTGTCGCGGTAACCGTTGCTAAGCTGTTTTGAGGCCGTTACCACAGCCGACGTTATGTCATTTTTGGCGTTTAAGCCTATCGAGAAATCATCAGTGTTGTAGCTTCCCGCAGAGGCCTTGAAATCCAGTATGGGCGCGGAAGCGGAATACTTCTTCGTGATGATGTTTATCACGCCGCCTACAGCGCTTGTGCCGTAAATCGCGGACACGCCGCCGCGTATTATCTCTATCCGTTCGACGTTATCGAGCGGTATTTCGTTGAGCTCGGCCTCGCCGCTGGCTATGCCGTTCACGCTGACGCCGTCTATAAGCACGAGGACCTGCTCGGATGTTGAACCGCGGATGCTTGCCGTATTTTCTGCGCCGAAAGACCCGTAGGCTCCTATTGAGAAGCCAAGCTCGTTGTCCAGTATCTCGCCGACCGTCTTTGAACCGCTGCGGGTTATCTGCGGCGAGTCTATAACAGAAACATCGGTCGGAAGGTCTTTTATGTTCTCGCATCTTTTGGTGAGGTTAAGAAAAACGTCGTTGTTGCTGTCAGCCGCAACTAAAGCGGCATTTAAACAGATAAATATAAACGAGGTTAGAATGCAAATATATTGTTTCATTATTTCTCCTTGATTTAATGCTGCTTCCGCAAGGTATTGCCTTTGTAAAATAAATCGAACATATTTTGCCGTGCGCAGATATGATCACTACATGCCGTTCACTATCATGCGTGCCTCCCTCGAGATGTTCTTACCGGTCAGTCTCCTGGCTTAAGCGCTTTGAGCTGCTGTAAACCTTCCCATCCGCCTCAGGCGGGCAGTGGTTTACGGCGATTAGAGGCGCTTTACAGTAGCGGGGCTGCACCCGATTCTAACGGGTTTCCTATATCCCGGGAAGCCGCGATTGTTATGGAATTCGACAAAAAAATGTCTTCACTTTTGCGTCCAAAAAGGTTGAGAACATACTAAAAAGTATGCCCTCGACTTTTTGGTAGCAAAAGTTTTGACCTTTTTCGTCTCGGTTCTCATACCAATTGCGGTTCCCGGGATTTACCGGTAGTTTTTGTGCCGTTTAGTATCTTGTAAACTGCTTTTATATCTATATTGTTCCTTACTAAGTCAGCGAGCTTGTCGAACTCGGTATCGTTGTTATACTTAGACGCGGGGAGAGGTTTAAGCCCTTTTCTTTTGCGCAATCCGTTAAGGAAATTCCTTCGAAAAGAAGAGCTGTCGAATATGCCGTGCACGTATGTTCCCCAAACCCGCCCGTCACGGCTGACAGCTCCATCCATAGTATTAGTGCCGTCTATTTTAAAAGCCGGTTTGCATGCTTTTCCAACGGCGGTATGACCGTGGTGTATCTCGTAACCCTTAACCGCTGCACCGCTGGATATATCATGGCCCGAAACCTGCCTCAATTGTTTCTGCGCTTTCAGTTCGGTGTTTACGGGAAGCAGTGAAAGCCCCGGTGCCGCGCCCTTCTTTGATTCAATATGCCCGGGGTCATAAATATTTTCTCCCAGCATCTGGTACCGCCGCAAATCCCGACGACAGTTCCTTTGTTTTTGGAGGCGTATAAAAGTATCCTGTCTGACATTCCCGAACTCTTGAGCCACGCCGCATCTGAAATTGTGTTCTTTGTGCCCGGCAGTATGACAGCGTCCGCGTTACCCAGTTCATCCGGTTTTCTTACGTATGACAGCTTCACATCCGGCTCGCGCTCAAGCGCGTCGAAATCGGTAAAATTAGATAAGTGTGGAAGGCTGATGACGGAGATATTTATAGGACGTATGTTTTTAGAGGCCGCGGCCCTTTTCTCCCAGGGGATGGCGTCTTCTTCAGGGATATCTATGTTCCTGTAATACGGGATAACACCAAGCACCTTTATGCCGGTACGTTCCTCGATGAAATGCACACCGTCTTCGAACAATCTCAGGTCGCCGCGGAATTTATTAATTATCACTCCCTTGACGAGTTTTCGCTCGTGCTTATTGAGCAAGGAAAGTGTGCCTACGATGGAAGCTAGTACGCCCCCTTTGTCTATGTCGCCCACGAGTATCACAGGTGTATGGGACGCCAAAGCTATCCGCATATTAACTATGTCGTTTTTCCTTAAGTTTACCTCAGCAGGGCTCCCAGCGCCTTCCATGACAACAACGTCGTATTCATGCCGCAGCTTATCAAGAGAGGTCTTTACAGTTCCGAAAAGTTTTCCGGTATTGTTCATATAACCCATGGCTGACCTGTTACCTATGGGTTTTCCAAGCACGATTATCTGGGCCATCATATCAGAAGACGGTTTAATAAGTACCGGGTTCATATCAACTGTAGGGATGATCCTAGAAGCCTGGGCCTGAACGGCCTGAGCGCGGCCGAATCTCGCCGCCGGAAGCCGTCACGAAAGAGTTGAGCGCCATGTTCTGCGCTTTATATGGAGCTACTTTATAACCGTCCTGTACGAATATCCGGCACAGGGCTGAGGTTAAAACGCTTTTACCGACCCCTGAGCCTGTCCCCTGTATCATTATTGTTTTGGCTATGCTCATGAAATATTTATCCTGTCATGCAGGTAGTCTTCCGAAACCGCTATTACGTAAGGCTTATGGGAGAATGGGTTCTCTTTTACGACTACAACGGTCTTGTAGACCTGCTCAATGTTCTCATACGTAAGGACTTCTTTAGGCGCGCCTATTTTATGTATCTTTCCTTTGTCCATGAGCACGAGGTTCTCGCAGTATTCGCTGGCGAGGTTCAAGTCGTGAAGTATCATGACTACGGTGAGGCCTTCCGTCCTGTTAAGTTTCTTTACAAGGTCGAGCATGGCTATCTGGTGGCCGATATCAAGGTACGCCGTCGGTTCGTCCATCAGCAGGAGCTTTGGCTTTTGCGCGAGCGCCTGCGCCAGCACCGCCCTTTGCCTCTCGCCGCCGGACAATTCCTGCAGTCTGCGGTCTTTTAGGTGCAGTATGTCCGTGAACTTGAGGTTTTGTTCGATTATTTCGAGATCGGTCGCTGAAGGTTTTTCGAAACGTTTCTGGTGGGGGAACCTGCCCATCATGACGAACTCTTCTACGGTGTACGAGAACGGTATATCGTACAACTGCAGCATGGTGGTGACGTTCTTCGCGAGCTCTTGCCTCTGGATATGGGCGACATTCTCGCCGTCATAGAATATCTGCCCCGAAAGCGGGCTGATTATGCGGCTGACGGTGCGGAAAAGCGTGGTCTTGCCGGCGCCGTTGGGCCCTATTATTCCCCAGAACGAGCCGCTCTCCACCTTGAACGATATGTCAGAGATGACGGGTTGTGAAGAATATCCTGAAGACACTGAACGAAGTTCGAGCATAGTTAAAAAGTCCTGTTATCGCCGGGCTTTAACAGGAAGAATAGAAAGAATACCCCTCCGGCAAGCCCGGTTATGACGCCGACCGGCAGCTCCATTGGCGCTATTATAGACCTCGCGAACGAGTCGCACAAAGGCAGGAATATCCCTCCCGCCAGCGCCGACGCCGGCAGCAGGAACCTGTGGTCGGGCCCGGTGAGCTTTCTCATCAGGTGAGGTATAACGAGCCCGACAAAACCAATTATGCCGCAAGCCGACACGCAGGCTCCGGTAATAAGTGAGGCGGTTATGAATACTATCTTTTTGGTGGTTTCGGTATTGACGCCGAGAGTGAACGCTTTTTCCTCGCCAAGAACCAGAATGTTAAGTTCCCTGGAGAATACAAACAGTACCGTTATGCCGCAAAGCACGATAGCTGATACGATGAAAATAAGGTGGACATCCGGAGAGGAGAGGTCACCCGTGAGCCAGATGAGCGACGACTGGACCTTATCGGGGCTCGCCAGCGCCAGTATTAGCAAAACTGCAGATGAGAATATGAAGCCGAATATTATGCCGGTGAGTATAAGCGAAGTAACCGAGAAATTCTTCCGTGAAGCAATGAAGTACACGGCATAAAAGCAAGCAAGCGACCCGAGGAACGCGCAAAGAGGGAGCGAGAATACCGATACACCGGCGATGCCCGTTACAGTGGCAAGCGTGGCTCCAAACGCCAGCGCCGCCGGAAATTCCGAGCGTGTAGGGGTCGGCAAGCGGATTCCTTAAGAGCCCCTGGAAAACACATCCCACAGCCGCAAGGCCCATGCCTGTGAAAACTCCCAGTACCACACGCGGCAGGCGTATATTCCAGATTATCATAGACATCGTGTCCGAAGAGCCTTTTGAGAATAATGTTCGGACAATTTCTGAAAGTTGTATATTGCTTCCGCCCACCGAAAGCGAGAACAGCGATGTGAGGATCAGTATCACAAACAGGATCAATAAAACCGCGTATTTATTTTTCATGGAGTTAATTTGGTTTCGTCAGGAAAAAGTATTTCGGCCAGCTTCTCTGAAGCGTCTACTGTGGACTTGGGTGTCGGGTCGGTAAACGAATTGTCGTCAGTAAAATAGACCCTGTTGTTCTTTACGGCTTGAATGGCCTTAAAATTGTTCCAGGCGGCCTTTTCTTTTAAGTTGACGTTGCCCATGGCCACAAGGATAATAGCTTCGGGGTCGCGCCTGATGACTTCTTCGCGGCTTACCTGCGGGAAACGCGAACCGACATCCGAAAATATATTTACTGCTCCGGCTGATTCTATTATATCGTTCGCGAAACTTTTCTTTCCGGCAGTGAACAGCGGTTGAGCCCCTACTTCATAAAATATTTTCACCGGTTTGACATCTTTAAGTTTGTTCCTGAGCGCAGATATCCTTCTTTTGGAGTCATCTACAATGCCGCGCGCCTTGTCACCACGCCTTAGGAACTCCGCAAGTTTTATAAAATCACTATAGATATCCTCAAAGCTGTTCACGTCACCTGTTACATATACGCTAATGCCGAGGGATCTAAGTTTATCAACAGTAACCTGCCTGTTGCCCTCTTTTGAGGCTATCACTATATCGGGTTTGAGGGATACTATCTTTTCAATGTTCGGCTCAAGGATGCTGCCTATCTTTATCTTGTCCCTGGCTTCAGCAGGGCAATAGATAGTTACGGCAACTATCTCATCCTTTAAACCCAGCAAATAGAGGCTTCTTGTGACCAAAGGAATAAGCGAAATGATACGCCTTGGCCCATCTGCCTGAACCTCAGGCGCTGAAATCACGGAAAACAACAATAATATGCCTGCGGTGAATGCCGATATCTTCAAAATTCAAGGCCCTTTTTTGCCAAAATACCCTTATTGAAAGGGTGCCTGACTTCCTTCATTTCAGTGATAAGGTCCGCGACTTTAAGCAGGCTCTTGTGAGCGCTTCTTCCTGTTATCAACACGTTGGTTTTTGAATCAATATCTTTTAATATGTCAAGAAGCGCTTTAACATCCATTATGCCGTCCCTGACGGCTATGTTGAACTCGTCAAGAACGATCAGATCATAACCTTTTTCCGGTGCGATAGATTCTTTGAACTTCTTTAGGGCCTTTCCGCACTCCGACTTTAGGGATGCCTGTGAAATGCCGCTAAAACACCCCGGGTGTTTTGGCGCGAAAGAGTAGAATTTCAGGTTCTTTAGTTTTTTCAATACCTTCTGCTCGCCATAGAACTCTTTGCCTTTGAATAGCTGGATTAGGCAAACCTTCCATCCCCTGCCAAGCGACCTGATGATCTGGCCGATCGCGGCAGTAGTTTTTCCCTTTCCGTTACCAGTGTTTACTATGATCATTTTTCCCTCTCTAGCTCAGTGCGAAAGCCGTAAGCATCAGCAGCAGCTCATTTAACTCGTTAATAAGCCCAAAATTGTCACCTGTAAGACCGCCGATCCTGCGTTCGATGGCTTTTACGAGTATGAGGTCAAGCACTATCACCCCAGCTATCATGGCGCCTATGATCTGAACCTTGTGAACGAAAATAAAGAAAACGAGGTAAACCGTTGCCATGGCCAGGTACAGGGGTTTGCCGTAAGTGATGGTGCTGCCGAGCCCGGTCTCGTTCGCGGGCCTGGAAATACAAGCCGCAAAAGACATGCCCCACCGTGATATCACAAAGACGGGCAAAAGAACGTAGATATTTAGTTTTACGGCCAAATATACTTTCAGGATCAGGTATATCGCGCCCGCGAAAAGGGCCGTCGGGCCGATGTTGCCCAGCTTCATTATCCTTAAGACCTCTTCCTTAGGTTTCTGGGACAGAAGCCCGTCAACGCTGTCGAGGAACCCGTCAAAATGGAATATGTTGAAAAAATAATAGACGGCAACCATGGCCAGGCAAACAGGTATGAAGCTGTCGCTGAAAACGTTATACGAAAGCTTATACACAACGAACCAGACGGCGAAAGACAAATATCCGGCCAGCGGAAAGTGCATTACCGCCCGCTCGAAGTCTCCGCACTTGCCGTGCAGGAACCCGAGCGGGAGCTTTGTAATAAGTGTCAGTGAAGCCACAATGTCTTTGATCAAGCAGGTTTTACCTCTTCACCGGTTGAAACGCCGGCCGTGTCAAATGTTGCCATCTCGTTCATCATCTTTATGGCAGCCTCTATCATGGAAAGAGAGAGCACTCCGCCCGTTCCTTCGCCGAGGCGCATCTCAAGTTTCAGGATGGGCTCGAGTTTCAGGTGTTTAAGCAGTTCGCCATGGCCTTTGACAAAAGACAGGTGGCCGGCGAACAGGTAATCTTTTACGTTCGGGTTGATGAGGCAGGCGAGCAGGCCGGCTGATGTCACGGGGAAGCCGTCGAGCACGACCGGTATCCGCAGGGAGGCGGCTTTTACTATAAGTCCGGTCATCTCGGCGATGCAAAAACCGCCGACTTTTGAAAGAATGTCTATGGCGTCTTTGGGATCCGGTTTGTGAAGTTTGAGAGCCTTCATTACCGTGTCTCTTTTGTGGTTAAGCGTTTTGTCGTCTATAACGGTGCCGATATCTATCACCTTGTCCAATTCGATCCCGGCCGCGGCGGCAATAGCGGCGGTGACGGTTGTGTTGCCTATGCCCATGTCGCCGAGCACAAGGATGTCAACCTTATCGCGCAGGGCGTCCTCGGCCAGCTCAAAACCGTGCTTTATGCAGGCTTCTGCTTCGCTTCTGGTCATGGCGGGCTCTTTTAAAAAATTCTTTGTTGAGCGGCCGACTTTCTTGACAATGAGGTTCTTGTGCGTCGCGTTTATGTCCGACTTAACTCCGGCGTCTACAACAAATACTTCGGTTCCGGTATGGCGCGAAAAAACGTTCACCGCCGCTCCACCGCCAAGGAAGTTAAGCACCATCTGGCCGGTCACTTCCTGAGGATAGGCCGAGACGCCTTCCAAGGCCACGCCGTGGTCAGAGGCGAAAACGTAGACGCGTTTCTTGGTTATCGCGGGTTTAAGCGTGTTCTGAACCAGAGAAAGCTGTTTCGCTATTCTCTCGAGCATACCCAGGCTGCCCACGGGTTTTGTGAGGAAATCGATCTTCTTACTGATACTTGCTTCTAGAGCCTTGCCTGCAGGTTTAACTTCTGGAAATTGCATGTGCTTTTAACCTCCCTTATGTCGCGTTTCGCTATAGCGAAACTTACCCTCGCATTCGCTCGGGGTTGTTCCGGCTCGAATTGAAGGAACAGCTCGCCGGAACGCTCCCGGAGGAAAACGTAGTTTTCCTTCCGCGTTCGGCTTGGGAAGATGAACTTCCCAGCCTTACTGAACCTTTCCGTTTTGTAAACGTCTCAATGATATCAACAATCTTTTTAAGTCGAATATTTCAAAGTTCATTAGCGTTTCCCTGCTGCCAAGAGCTGTTTTGACCAGCGGGTAGCGGCTCTTGAGCTCGCTTAAATATTTCAAAGTTGATGGGTTCAGGACACAATGGTCTTTTTGCCTTACTACGCCGTGCAGATGGAACTCCTTGATGGTCTTTAATGACTTGTTCCTTAACAGGAAATCCTCTTTTTTCGAGAGCATTAGGTGGCCTATATCGAGGCACATCCTTTCGTACGGCTCGCAGATGTCTATAAGGTTCTCAAGTATTACATCGGGCTTGCCCGAGATGAATTTCTCCCAGCCTTTGTGCGGATGAAGTGTAAAACTTTTAACCGGGAACCGGGCGTCTTTGAAGAAAGAATAAGCATCCCTGCAGTTTCCCAACGTGTCCAGCGGAAGATGCACCGTGTAGAAAAGAGAAAGTTCTTTAAGGCTCGGGAGCTCTTTTGTCAGCAATTCCTTGAGATCGCGGTCCCACGTATAAACCAGCAGCTCGACAAAATCAACGCGGCCTTCAAGAGCAAGCGAGTTATCGTGGTAAGAGCCTCTCTTTATCCAGGAAGCCGAACCGATCTTCATTTGATCCTCACCTTTATGCCGGAAACCATCAAATACACCTCATCGGCACGCTGAGCCAGCAGTTTGTTTATCTCGCCTATTCGGTTGAGGTACTCCCTTGAGAGCTTGTTATCCGGGATTATTCCACAGCCCACTTCGTTAGTCACGATTATCTCGTTGCCCTTTAGCGCCTCAAGGAAGTCCTTGAAAAATTTGTTTAGATCCTTTTTATAATAAATAAGGTTTGATACCCACGTGGTAACACAGTCTATGACGACTGTGTTCGCCTTCGTTTTTCTTAACGGCTTGAATATGTCGGTGGGTTCCTCAAACAGGATAAAGCCTCCGCCTCTTTCCTTCTGGTGGTGTTTTATCCTTTCTTTCATCTCGTAGTCAAAGGCCTCGCACGTCGCGATGAAAGCTCTGGGGCTTTTCGACTTGCGTGCGAGTTCCAGCGCCAGGGTGCTTTTTCCCGATTTAATTCCGCCTGTTATAAGTATCATGTCTTCCTCAAAAGATTAATTACGCTCCTGCGCTGGACGTGTTATCAATAGCCGCGGCTATTCGCCGCATTGATACACAGCTACGGAGGGTTATTATGCGGTTCTAATAGTTTGAACCGCAAAATAAAAAAAACCCCATTTCGCGATAAAATGAGGTTTGATACACTCTCCTCCGGTGTTTGCTTAGGAGAGTATAACCTTTCCCGCGAAAGGACGCTCAAAATACATTGGTCCCGGCAAAGAGATGACGGGCACCGCAGTTTTCAAGCTTTGTGAAAATAAACCGTCGACCGGGCTCTCTAACAGCTATAAGCTTTAAGTATTAAGCCCTAAGTGTCTTTTCTTGTCACTTATAGCTTACTGCTTATTACTGCAGAATTACCGTTGCGGGGCAGCGCCCGGATCAGCCTAAATCTCTTTCGGCATTACGGGACTTCCTCGGTTTATTCATATTTCAAAGATGATTAATATTACTACAAAGGGTGCTGTTTGTCAAGCTAAGGGGTTCGTCTAGTTAACCATATACTTTCGGCCGGGGCGGATCATAAGAACCTGGTTTATCCTCAGCGTGTTCTGGTTCTTTATATGGTTGTCTTCTTTTACAGATTTCACCGTTGTGCCGAATTTCTTAGCGATCTTGCTGAGGCAATCGCCCTTGACGATCTTGTATTTAATATAGCCGCTTGAGGGGTTAAGTTCCTTGACATTCGCAAGGTTGGCAAGGAAGCTCTCTTTTGTCCCGGCCGGTATATTGAGTTCGTAATCCGGATAACCGTGCGGGGTGCACCAGGCCTTAAGGGCCGGGTTTAGGTCCCTTATAGTCTCAAGGCTGGTTCCTGCGCATTCGGCGGCAATCTTCAAGTCAACTATCTTTCCCAGCTGCACCTTATCATAGGCGACCGGTTTATCGTATTTCAGGTCGAACCCGTACGCGGTGGGTCGTCTCCAATAACAGTCGATGCTATGAACTGAGGTACATACGACTGTGTTTCGGCGGGAACGGCTCTGCGGGTTTTCATCTCTGTGATATTGGTGGCCTTCGAGAATTTGAGGTCCCTTCCCAGCCCGAACTCTCCGCGGTCGTAGGCGGCAAGCGCCAGGTGCCAGTCATCGAACATGATGTAGAGCTCTTTAAGGTACCTTGCAGCCGCTCGGGTGGATTTTTCAGGGTCTTTCCTCTCGTCAATCCAGTAGTTCACTTTAAGGTTGAGGTCCCTCGCTTTTTCCGGCATTATCTGCCAAAGGCCCATGGCTCCGGCGCGGGAGTAGTCGTTCACATTGTAAAGGCTTTCGACTACGGGCAGGTAGACCAGCTCTTCGGGCAGGTCGTATTCCTTCAGTATGCCCAGAATCATCCGGCGGTACCTGCCGGAATGCTCAAGGGCTTTTCTAATTATAGGCTTGGCGTTGCCTTCCGAATACAGTTTGAGATATTTCTGCACCAGCTCATTGTCCAATTCCATTTTTATAGTGTACTTTTTGCCGGACCTTTCGTAACTTGTGGTGTTGTCGGTTAGGGCTCTCTGGATCTTTGAGAATATATTCTTATAGTCGTCCCTGATGGAGTAAAGAGTGCCCGCGTCGATGCCTGAAGATGAAAGGGTTAAAAGGGAACTGTTGAAACTGTCCTGAGCTTTAGGAAGTGAGCCTTGCTCGTAACTTTTTACAGCCTGCTCAAAAAGCGCTTCGGCTTCCCTTGCCTTCTGGCGCGCCAGCATTTTTTGATGTTTTTTTTGCGTGTCAATGGTTACCGCAGCTTCAGATTCGGGGAGCTTTATCTTTTCTTTTTCAGGGTTTGTTTCAGGTGTCTCTTCAGTGATAGGGCGGGATTTCCTCCTCGCCCGCGGGTTGCGCGGCCTTTACACTGGCAGAGCTCTCCGCCACTGCGTCTTGAGCGATAAGCTTTGCCGGTACGAGAACCAAAGTGCATATTAACATGAAAAACAAAGCATTAGTCTTCATAAGGTATCATTGATGTTACTAAAACATGAGGCAAAAATCAATTGGATATTTCCGTATCGCAAAAATAATTCTTTGTTGAATTATGAGACAGTTGAAAACACTAAAAATCTCAGATTACAGCGACAAACAAACGGAGATTACGGTGATTTAAAGCTTTTAATCGCTGTAATCGCAGTTAATAATCACCGTAATCAAAACTGTTGAGGACTTTTTCAACAGTCTTAATTTTGAGCTTTTAATAAATGTAAATTTTTACTATAATCTAAACAAGAATTTTGAAAATTATGGAGCTTTGTTAATGGAAAACAAGATATCAAGACTTCTCTGGCCGGCAGTACTGGTAACTCTTGTAGTAAAGGTCATGCTGGCGGTGGCGATTCCTTTAACCAGCGATGAGGCTTACTTTACTCTTTGGGGCCGTTTTGTGGATATGGGTTATTACGACCACCCCCCAATGGTTGGCTGGATATTGTACCTGCTCTCTTTTATTGGCCATTCGGTCGTTCTAATAAGGCTGCCCGCGATATTGTCTACCGTACTTATCGCTCTTGGGATCTATTTTTTACTTAAACCGTTAGACGAGGCAAAAGCGGCTCTCGTTTCGGTTTTCCTGCTGGTCTCTCCCCTGAACGTACTCAACGTTATCATAACGACAGATACACCGTTGATTTTTTTCTCGTTCGCTTCCGCATTCTTCCTCTATTACGCGTTAAAAACCGAAAGTTATCTTTTTTATATTTCTAGCGGCATGGCCCTGGGCTTGGCGTTTCTCTCAAAATATTTCGCTGTTTTTCTGGGCCTCGCCTACGTTGTCTATTTCTTTTCACTGCCAAGAGACAGTAAGCGGACTAAAGGGTTCATACTGCTGTTCGCCTCTGTTATCCCCTTCGCCGCGTTTAATATTGGCTGGAACTACACGCACTGCTGGACCAACATAATGTTCAATGTTTTCAACCGTAACAAGCGCGAGAGTTTCTCGATTCTGAAAGTATTGCTGTTTGTTGTAAGCCAGGTTTATCTTATGACGCCGGCTGTAGTGTATTTCATTTACCGCAGGTATAAGGAACTGTCCGTTCGCCTTCCTTCCATAAAGAACCGCATGTTCGGCACCGGGTTCGCCGTGTTCGCATTTGTTTTTGCCGCGTCGCTCGCTCTTTTCGCGGTTCTGTCTATAAAAAAGGTCATAGGCCTGCACTGGGTACTGGGTTTTTATTCTTTTATGTACATACTGTTGTTCTTTATTTTTACAGACGAGGAACTGGTTAAAACCGTGAAATATACGGCTGTGTTTACGATAATCCACCTGTTCATAATCGGCGCAGTGCTTTCGGTGCCGGTTAAGTGGTTTGCCAGGAGCAAGGATTACGGCACTATAATAATTGGTACCAAACCGGAGCAGGTGCACAAATATATCGAGAAATACGAGGGCAAGTACGTGCTTGCCACGCCAAGCTACGCGGAATCGGCGCTGCTCACTTACCATCTGGGAGAATATTTTATTGTTTTCGGAGGAGGCTCTCAACACGGCAGGCAGGACGATATTCTGACCGATTTCAGGCTAATAGACGGCAAGGACATACTTATAGTAAGAAGCTCAGAGCCGCAGGTTAACGAATATTCTACTTTTTTTCAGAATATGGAGGTCGAAAGGGTGATGATCGACGGCGCTCAGTTCTATTTTGTGCAGGGTTACAAATTCAATTACCAGAATTACCGCGGCGTAGTGCTTAAGGATATCAAAGAAAAGTATTACAACATACCTTCTTGGCTGCCGTATTCCCCTAATGGCTTTTTCTTCGAAAAATATTTTAAGTAGTATTGAAATATGTATTTATGAGGAGGAGATCATGAAGAGGTTGGCAGCAATTTTTGCAGTTTTCTTTTGTTTGGCGTTCGCAGCAGCGCCTGTAGTTGAAGCGAAGAAAAAGAAGTCAGATGATGGTTCAGCCGCTTCCACAACAGAACCTTCAAAAAAACACTCCGGAAAAAACAAATCATCCGCTAAGAAACAACGGCAGAAAAAATCACAAAAAGACCAAAACTCATCGTCGATGTTCAAGAAAACGTTATTTGATGACCCGGCCCTTCAGCATAAGTGATGCTGAAGTTTTAACTGGTTATATCTTCCAAAGATAAGTTATCCCTATCAGAACCCTGTAATCATAAGTGCGGTATATTTGGTCGCCAAGCGCGATGTCAACTCCGAATTTTGTTTTGATGTTGCCGATAATGTGCCGCCAGCCGAACACGAAGTCCATCTGGCTGCCCGGGTTGTTAGTCGCATTTATACCGGTAGTTGACGACCTTGAAATACTGTTATAGATGAACTCGGCTATAAGGTCGACATCCGGCGAATCAATTTCTGCGCCTATCCCCCCGCTGAGAACGTCCGCGGGTTCCTGCCTTACGTTGTTCTCATCAGTGTAAGCGCCCGCCAGGTCATAAGAAACATTTAAGTTTAAAGTTGTAAATCCATAAACCTTACGAGCGGCTACAAGTGGTTTAACGTTGAAACCCTGGCGGAAGCTCGAAGGAAGGGTTGAGCTTTGTTTCCCTTCGGGGATCCTGAACGCGGCCGCGGCTGCAAGGTCCCAGCCCTTGAGCACAAAACTATATTTGCCTGTGAGGGTGGGGTCGCCGAGCCCTGAATCAGAAAAGATCTGTGACATGCCTCCAGCCGGCTCTTCCTTCAGGCTTACCGATGAATACGGGGCCTCTAACGAGGCTTCTATTACGGGACTGAAGGCATAACGAGCGTATAACGGGAAGATAAAAGCGGTATTGGTTATTTTGTTGGTGACATTGCCTGAAACATCCGTGACGTTTGATGACCCTATCTGGTAGGCGAGGTCTGCCATTCCTGCCTCAAGAGTCCCCTGCTTCAATACATTCCCCGCCTGTTCAAGAACAAGGGGTTCTGCCAATAGGGATGATGCAGTCCCAAATATCAGGAATACGAACGATAACAATATACCGCGCATGGCTGACTCCATTTTGATGCAGTTATCAAAAGTATGGATATAAGGTATAATTTTTTTAAAGAGAAATCAATTCAGATGAAATAATTCAGGAAGGGTTGGATACGCACGGCGCGTTATTATTGTTCAGGTTCACTTACAGTGAATTTATATGAAAGGCCGAACCTGAAAATATTAATATCGCTCATGCTTGAAGGTGACAGGGTTGTGGAAAAATCCAGGCCGAAACCGGCGTAATATGCGCCAAACCCCACAGTGGGTTTCGTGTCGCCGCTGTTTTCAACTATTAACCCGCCGCGCACGGCGAAATACTGGCTGAACGCGTACTCTGAACCGAACCTGAACCCGCTCGCGGTCTTATCGAATACGGAGTCTTCTATTGCCGCCGCAAGGGTAAGATTGTTCGCGTCCAGGGTTTTATAGGCGGCGCCGACCCTGATAACTTCAGGCTGGGGTTCGCCCGGGCTGTCGCTGGTCAATTTTACATTATCTCCAACGTTGTCGATGGAAGCGGCAAGGGACAGGAAATTCTTGTTATAGACTACGCCTAAATTCTCGTTTGTGGTCGATGCGCTGTACGTCATGCCCGGGGTCACGAATTGCATCGATGTAGACCCTGCGCCTATTCCGATGGAAAAATAATCGAGCAGTTTGTAAGACACGAAAATATCGGTATTGTTGTCGTTTTCGCTCAGGCCCTGCGCCTGTATTACCCCGTTTGAATCGACATTGTCCATCGCGCTGGACATCGTTATCACTCTCAAACCAAAACTGAACTTCTTTCCCGGGTATATGAGGCTGAGGTTGTTGACCATTATGTTGCCAACCAGCGGCACGCTGTTTAACCCTATCTCGGGATTGTGGGCGAATGACATCCCTGCCGGGTTCCAGAAAGTTGCCGTTCTGGTCGTAACAATCAGCGACTACGGCCTCGCCCATCGCTTCCGCGCGCGCGCCCTGTCCGACTAGCAGGAACTGAGAAGTAGGCATGTCGGCACGCGCATTGGTCACAACTACCAGCATTAGTATCAATATGAATTTTAATAGAAGCGGAATATTTTTGTCTAATTTATAGTTAAATTCCAAGCAAATCTCCCGTGCGGTATTTTATTTGATCAGCATTATCTTAAATGTTTTATAGCTGCCGACATTGTCTGAAGAGTGGATTATATATGTGCCAGATGCCGCCTTGCCGCCGTTGTCTATAGTGCCGTCCCATGAGGGAATGAGGCCATTCGCATCCGCCTGAATAGATTTGATTACATGCCCGGCAAGCGTGAAAATTACCAGTTTCGCGCCCGGAGTGAAGTTAGCGAAATTTATCTTATCGCCTTTTGAAAGATTAGCGAATGTCGGGTAAACAACAGCGTTGACGATCGCGTTATTGCTCTGGTTTTCTGAGATCAGCGTGCTGGTGCTGAACGTATACTCATAAATATGGTCATTAGCGTTTGTCGCGTAGATGCGCACTATGCCGTCGTTTCTGCCGAACCCGGATGTGATAGAGTTCATATAGGAGCCGCTCATACCCATATCCACTTTGGTGAACGTACTGACACTGGTATTATAGGTAAACTCATACAGATGCGTATCGTGGTCCGCGCCATATAGTCTCAAAACGCCATCGTTCTCGCCATTTTCTAATATAACGGCTTCCATCCAGCTATTCGCGTTTGAAAGTGTGCTGTTATCCATACAAGAAAATGTCCATGAGCTGTTAACGTTCGAATACGAATTTTCGAACATGCGCCCATCGGCGTTAGCGCCATAGATCCTTACATAACTAGGAACGTCGTTCCTTCCGTTGCCCGAGGCTATACCCCTCATCTGGGACGCGTCGCTACCCATATCAAGGCTGGTCCAGGCTCCGCCAGAATATGTAAATTCGTACATATGGGTATCATCGTTCGACGCGTACACTCTGATCATTCCATCGTTCCTGCCGGCAGCCAGCGTTACTTTTGTCATACCTGAAGCCGCGGTCGCTGAGCCCATGTCAACTTTGTACCATGCACCTGCCGTATATGTAAATTCGTACATGTGGGCGTCGTCGCAGGCGCCATAGACCCTTATTATGCCGTCATTTCTTCCGTTGCCTAAAGCAACTCCATTCATTCCGTTCATGGGAGCGCCATTTAGCAGGCCTAACCCGGAGCCTAAATCAACCAGGCCCCATGACCCTGCCACAGATGTTGAATAAGTTAATTCATACATATGTGAGTTCACGGCCGCCACGTATATCCTGTTTATTCCGTCATTTCTGCCGTTGCCTATAGCGAGGCTGTTCATTATTCCCCAGGCTTGCCCGATATAATCATGTGTCCAGGTGTTGCCGGTGTATGTGTATTCATAAATATTTGTGTCCGTGGATGTAGCATATATCCTGTTGATCCCGTCATTCCTGGCGGCGCCCATGGCCATGCCGTACAGCGTATAATTGGCCTTGCCGATATCAAAAATACTCCATTTGGCAAGCGCCATTGACCGCGCTATAAGAATTGTTGACAGAGCTATGAATATAAATACATAATACTTTGCATTTCTCATTTATTCCTCTTAACTTATCCTCTGGCTGTTTGTTATATATTGATTTAAAACCACGAGTATGCCCGTGGTTTTAGTGCATCTATTTTACATCTTATATACAGGTTTGTAAAGTTATTGCAGCAAATTGTGTTTACGTTCAGACCTTTAGACACTTAACGTGATTATAAAGTTGCAGTTTATAAATGAATAATTAAGCATTATTGTTATGGCAAGCTTGTGTTACAAGGCAGCCAGTATTGCTTCGGTCTTTCTCACAAGCCCCATGCGCGGGAATATTTTGGTTATTGGGAAAGTATATTCCTCTTCAGACATCGCAGATATCGCATCTTCCGCGAATATCTGGTTATACCCGTATTCATAGGCGAACCTGGCCGTGCTCTCAACGCCGGCGTTAGCGTGTATGCCGCACAGGACTATGGTAGTTATCCCGCGCCTCCTGAGCTCGAGTTCAAGGTCAGTGCCGTAGAAAGCGCCCCACTGGTGCTTTGTTATCACGATATCGTTTTTCTTGGGCCCAAGCTCGGGGACGATTTCCGACCACTCCTGCGGAGGGGTTTGTACCGGCATTGCCGCGTCCGTGATCAGGTTCAGCCGGTTCCTGCCGTCAGGGGAGAAATTTACACGCACTAAGAATACCGGCATATTGCTGATCCTGAAAGTCTCGGCAAGCCTTGAAGCATTGTTTACAACGACCTTTGTAGAGTAAGGAACAGTTTTGCGCTCAACAACACCTTTTTGAAGGTCAATAACAACCAGGGCTGTCCTCAGTTTATCGATCGATAACTTGTCCATTTTTAGCTCCTGATAATTTCTACACGCCATCTATAGCGGAATATCTCAGCGGCAAGTTCTATTTCTTTACCGGCGCCGTGCACATTTTGCCGGAAATCATCCAGTCTTCCGCGGGCGTTTCGTTGAAAACTACTATAACGGACTCCTCCGGGCATCCCGCGTTCTTAACAAGAGAACCGGTTATATCTTCCGCGATCTTCTGTTTCACTTCTTTGGTCCTTCCTTTCCACAATTCAACATGTACAATAGGCATTTGTGCCTCCTTAAAACCCAGATTTTACAATAGACATAAAAGCTGTTGTAGCCGCAGAGCTTGCTCTGCTGATGTTGCTGTAAAACCACAAAGCCAAACGGGCGAAGCAAGCTTCGCAGCTACAAACAGGACAAAACCGGCATTATTCAAAGAATCCGATTCCTGTTGCAAAATCTCGGGTGAAATATTATTGTAAGAATATTATAGCTGTCAAAATTAGCCATTTATCACCCTCACCTTTCATCCTCTCCCCTCGAGGGAGAGGAAAAGCCTGCCCGCCGATGGTTTAGTGGCGGGAGGTGAGGGGCGGTTCATTATAATAAATCTATTGCATACTGTTACGTCGTGACATGTCGTCCAATTTGACAGTATAATTCAGAATAACAATTTTTAACGGTTCTTACAATGGCCCGATACCGACAAAATAGCTCTCCTTGTAAGAGGCATAGCCGTGATTTGTTTCGGTAAATATAACTGTGTTAGTCTTAATATCAATAAATTCAAATACAACGTCCGCTTCCGCTTGCAGTGTGTGGGTTGTGTACAGCCACAAACAATTATAATCCCGCGCGTCTACACCGTCTTTTTTTAAGACCACCCGCAGTTTGTAGTCAGCATCTCTTTCTTCGGATAGATTGGTCAATTCATTCTTCCGGAGCTCCTTTTCTATTATATAACGGTAAATATACTGCCTGTCATAATCGCCCAGTATCTCAACGCACAGTTTGTTGGGTTTTAACCTCTGCACCAGGCTTTCAATGTTTTGGGTTACGCGGGCTTTCATTTCCATTTCGTTCGTCAACTCACTTATCGATTCCCTAAGCACTTCAATTATGTATTTGTGGCCGCTGCTGTGATTGCTGGCGTCCTTTTTGGTGAAATTATCTATCTCTTTTTCTTTCATTATTATCAGTTTTGTAATTTCTTCGAGTCTCGAGTGCTTGTTCGTGATAAGGTCGCACGCCTTTTCAACTGCCTGATACCTCAAGTCCTGTTCGATCCCTGATGCGTTCGGCACCGTGACAGGCCGCCTGAGCGTCGTACAGCCGGATATAAATATAACAACCGTGACAATAAATAATATTGTTTTCATAAACATTAGAGTTTTGACTCCCAAACGGGTTTAATTGTTTCCACTTCGAACAGCTGCCAGGGGCCGTCATCGGCCTGGTGCTCATTTGTGAACTGGATATTGTCCTGTTGAGAGAAATCCCAGGTAAAACGCGCCTTTGTCTTTTTTCCGTTAAGAGTGTTGCCTATTGTGGAAGTAAGAATAAAAATCTCGCCTTTCATTTCACCTGTCATTGGCAGGTATATCCCTAAATTATCAACTAAAACCGCGCTATAAGTTTTGTTCATCTCGTTCCAGCCAACGGCCATATGCCCTTTCCAATGCAAGCTGTTATTGCCGGCTCCAAATGCAATATCCATGTCGCAAACATACCAGAACCGGTCCGCGATCGTTTTACTGTCATAAGTCCCGCTTGTCGGCATTTCCGGTGAACCCGGCCCAAGCGCGCCGGCTTTCAAAAAGCCTGCCCACGTTGCCTTAATGTTAAATATCTTTGCGAGTTTTACATTTTCTTCTGCCGGGGTTTGATTCATTTATAAGCTCCTTCTCCATATAATTAATTGCAACCGCCCCACTTATATTAATAAATTCATTTAGGCTGGGCGGCGCTGTTATCATTTTGCTTCTTTGAACTGATAAGGGCCATCAAGGCGTTATACGCGTCCCTGGTAGAATTATTTACAAACGCCGCGAGCAAACTGGAATTAGCCTGCAGTATATTGACATAGTATGAGAGAGGCTGCCCGTTCGCGAGAGTTTGCCCGTTTGCTGATTCCGTTATCTTAATGTCTGAAAGGCCGCCGATCGAACCTATATTGAGAGGCTTCCCGTCAACTAAAACCTGGCCGTTGGAATACGTGATCTTATCGAGGTTATTGAGCAGTGAACTAATGGCAGCGCTGTCCGGAACCGCGCTCTGTTCCTCCGTTTTGCCTTTATCCGTTTCATCCGACTCGCCCGCCAAAGGCGCAACCCCCGCAGCTGCCAACGACACCATCAATACCATAGCATAAAATGTTTTCATAACATTATCCTTTATGCCTTTTAGCCTATTTTCTACCAGCCGCGAATAATCGCGGTTATAATGAAACCTGCGCCCATCGTGGCAAGCGCGCCGGCGAAGATGTTGAGCATGGCGGTTTTAAGGCTTGTTTTACAAAGGACAGCTGAAAGGTTGCCGTAAATGACCGGCACCCCAAGCAAGGCTATCAATGACCTCGGCCCGCTTTTTAAGGCGAACAGATCAACCAGGGCGATAAAGAGGGCGTTCGCAATGAACGCGATTGAAAGGGCCGCTATAATGACGCGCGGTTCTTTCCAGGTAACCGCGCCGTTGAGCAATTTTCCGGCTGCCCATAATGTAGCCGACAGTACTATCAGCCCGCCTATGATCAGAAAAATGATCTGAAACGGCATTAACAAGTAACCGGCGCCGTACCCGATACCTCCCGGGATAAGGTGGCGGCTAGTCAACAATCCTACTGTTATAGCAACACCAGCCAAAAAACCCATGATGCTTTTAATTGAGTTAAACATTGTATCCTTGAGATTACGGAATCAAACCATTCATTTATAGACATTATAAAATGCTGTCTCGGCTTCACTAACTATTATCCTTTACGTCCTTTAAATCACTTAGTCAGGATCGCCGCTGTTTTTATTCATTGAGTCAATTTATAGATTTTGTCAAAATCTTTTTAGTTCAATAAGTCAAGCCTGATAATATGAAAGCAACCTCCATCTAGTTTTGTTAAACTTATTGTATCGAGCAATAAGACAAAACGAGGAGGTTGCCATGAATTATGTTGGTGTAGACTTGCACAAAGAGCGTTCTTGGTTTTACGTGACGAACGAGCAGGGCAAACGGATTGACAGCCAGAGTATAGCAAATTTGCCAGAAGTGTTGCGATCATATTATAAAACGCTCCCACGACCATTTACACTTGCAGTTGAAACGACTTACAATTGGTACTATTTCGTTGATCTCGCCGAAGAATATGCTTACAAGGTGTATCTTGCGAATTCGTACGAGCTGAAAGCATTTGCAAAACGAAACAAGAAAACAGAACAAGATAGATGCCCGGCTTATAGCCGATGTGCTCCGTAAGGGCTATTTACCTACAGTAGAGCTGCCAGACAAGAAGATACGAGCTATTAAAGAACTGTTGCATTGCCGGATGAGCATTGTCAGTGAACGAACGCGGAACACAGCACGGTTAAAGTCACTTCTTGATCGCCATGGACAGATGTCAACGGGTGACTATACTTCAATGAAGCAATTGAACGGTATTGCGGTGAACAAATTATCTGAACCGTGCCGGATTGCCGCAGAAAACTGGATTGAGCAAATAGGCGCTTTGAATGCGCGTGAAAACCGTATCGGGTGGCAACTACATGCAATAGCCGAAAGTGATCCCGACGCACGGAATCTTGAAAGTATTCCTGGGATCGGCAGTTTTAGTGCATTGCTTATTAAAAGCGAGATAGGCGATATTAGCCGTTTTACAACATTTAACCGCCTCTGCGCGTACGCAGGCCTTGCACCGAGAACATTCCAGAGCGCCGACAAAGAATATCACGGTTCTTTAAATAAGAATCGGCGTAAACACCTACAGTGGATATTGATTGAGGCAGTTCACCATTTTTCAAAGAGCAGCGTTGAACGAACAGAAAAGTATGAAGCTATAGCCAAACGGAAAGCGCCCAACGTGGCGCGAGTGGCTCTTGCCAGAGATTTATTGAAAATTGTGTATCGAGTTTTGAAAGATAAGCGGCCATATTATATACGGACTACGGCGTCCCTCGCGCTCAATGGTGCCTGAAGTGTCCGCCGCAAGGCTGACAGCTTCAACAAGTCTGATTAGCGGAGGGGCGTCGCCCGATTCTATCATGCAGTCCGCCAAGTGCAGAGCTGCCAATAGGTGACTGAAGTCCGGATATTTTCGGAGCTTCTTACGATACAAAGCGGGCGAACGGCCAAAGAACTTGTTTAACAGAACAGATCAGTAGTTAGAAACTACTGCGGAGATACTTTTTGTCACCTTGACTTTTTCTTTCATAGGTGACACCATTTGTTTAGTTACAGAACACTGAACAACATTTTCTGTTTATTTATGCGTTGTGAATATAAAATATATCTTAGAAGGTATTTATAAATAGGTTTTTCTGTGGGATTTATAAACTATATATTACACATTTTATCGAAATTTTTGAGAAATTCTGCAACTTCATCAAAGCAGGCATTTTTACTAGAAAGCGTGCCGCGCCTGAACAGATGGCCTATTCCTCTAAATGGGTCTTCTTCATTGAATCCGACTGTCGCAGCTCTTGCGCGAGCCTTATTAACACTAGAAGATTTTTGCCACTGATCGGCTCCTGTACATCTAAGAAAGGACGTGACGCATTCTGATGACTTTGGCCACTTTTCATGAATTGACGGAAGACACAGCGTTTCTAAATCTCCATTCTTATTACGTGGAATCATAAGAATTGCCACTGGTTTTGTTTTAATTGATCCAACTGAATTAGGTGTGCTTGGTGCAGTATAGTTATTATTAGTCAGTGCACTACAGACTTCGTTGAATGAAGCAGGCGTGTCATTATCCGAAACAATAAGTATTGCTTTTACATATGCGAAACCTTTAATGATCGAGAAACCGGCAAGAGAATGTTCAAAACCAGGTCTTCCCCCCGTATTTTTATCATTACATTCCGCTGCATGACAAACTTGGAAATCAGGTAAGCCACGCTCTTTAATGAGAGTCTCCAGAAATCCCTTATCGTCATCGCCTTCGCACATTAAAAAGTGTGATTTAGTAAACTCAAAATTGTCCATTATTACACACCTCTAAGCCGATCGTATCTCTGCTCCATTGGCTAAAGCTGCTTCCATCTCCTTTCCGTCAAATCGGGAAATACTTGAATTTCCGTTTTGATGTTCAGCGCGAAGAAACGTAAAATCATCCTCGTTGTCCTTCATTATGGGAAGTATGGCTCGCAAACATTCATTACTATGCGTACTAACAAATAATTGAGTGTTATTTTGCCGGGCGAGGTCAATTAAGCTTTTCCAAACAAGCTGATATTGATCGTTAAAAATTCCATTTTCAATTTCATCTATTAGTAAAACTCCTTTGCCATACGTAACTACTGCTACTATAAACGTAAAAATTCTGCTAATTCCTGCTGAAACTGCAAACAGTGGTAGTTTCTCGGGAATATTTTTTATATCAGCGTATACAAGTGGAGGGAGTCCTTGAAACGGTGCTTCTACCGTTACATTTTCTATAAATGAAAAATGTTGACGTAATGCCTCTATGACATCTTTGCTGCGTTTTTGCACGCTCAATGTTGATAGCCAAGTAGCATTTTCAGAGGGATATCCAATATATGTGCCTGTTATAAAACCAGAAGAAATTCCCATTGATTTTCCTTGTTGATAGAATACTTGACCGCCAGGTTGGATAGTGATAAGAGGTATATCCCTATGACCTTCAAAATCCATTCTATCAAATGCTAATGGCACCACTGTTGTCGGTGAAACCGATGATGTGTCTGGCTGTGGAACTGATGCTGACTGTTGAAAACCAATTTTCGGCTGAATGCTAATAGCTTTCTTAGGGTCAAAATAAATAGATAATGCCGCATTTCTGTTGTTGAAGTCCACGGTATGCATTTTTATTGGTATCTCATGGTGGAATCCGTGAAAGAATCCGGTAAATTGTTGCCGGAATTGTTCTGCTGTAGGATTTTGTGGAATAAAAATGGGAATATTGCGAAAACTATTCAGCCAGGGTAGAGATCCTGGAGCTCCATCAAGCATTATCTTGATCGCTTCGAGCAAAGTAGTTTTGCCCGCAGCATTTTTCCCCACAATAATATTAAAACGACTAAAATCATCAAGCGCAAGATTTTTAAAACATTTGAAATTTTCCACCTTAAAAGATTTAAGCATTTCGCACCTCTCTTGTTTTTCTAAATATAAAATATCATTAAAAAATACTGTTTATAAGCTTTTTTCTTAGCATCAGTCTTTATGAAAATAAACAACCTGACAAGTATTAATGGATATTATTATACTTTGCTAATAAATGTAAGTCAAATACATCCCAAAACCTTGATTCTCAGATAGGCTCCCAGCATTCAATGGGGTCACCTATTGATTCATACCACACCCTTTTCTAACTTTTTGACTCATATTGTATCAATTGTCACAATCCCATGCTATTACGGCCTTTGCCTGCTTAGGGACCACGGGCTCAGGATTGTTTTACAACCGCGCTTGCTTCAATGTCTTTGCCGTTTGGCATCCGGCAGGAGACTGTCAGCTTGCCGGGCTGGGCAAGCGGCGCGGGCAGTTTTATGGTTACCTCCGGGCCCCAGTTTGGCGTTACTTCAACGCCGTCGCCATGCCACTTTATTTCTTTATTGCTTTTGTCCAGCGGAACTGGGTTTCCCATAACCTGCGCCGTTGCATATATTGGTTTGGATTCATTAAGTGTGAGGCTTATTTCGGTTAGCTTTTCCGCGGGCGGTTTTGACGGGTCGAAAGACAGCTTCAATTCTATCAGGTCAAAACCGACAGCGGAGTTATTGCCTAATGGTAAGATCTCTCCCTGCGGTCGAGATGACATATTTGATGGAGATGACACATTGGACTGGGATGACACTTGGGGTTGGGATGATCGGCCTGGGGCTTGTTGAATAGTGGGTTTTTTGGGTTTAGCAGAGGCGGGTTTCAAAAACTTCTCTGCTTCTTTGATCTTGAGTTTCAGCGCTTTAAGCTTATCTATCTTTTCCTGTAACTGCTGTTTCATGGCGGACGAATCGAGCTTACCCTTTTCAGCATTCTTGACCGCGGCCTGCCCGAGCTTGATCTCCGCTTCAATCCCGTCTGCCTCAATCTTGTCGGCCTTGAGCGTGGCCTTTGCGGCCTTTACAGCCGCCGGGTCAAGCCCGCCATGGCTGGCCCGAGACACTGGTTGTGGTTTTTGCGCTTCTTTAAACGCCTCATCTATATTGGCCTTAAACTTCTTGATCAAATCCGCCCCATCGCGCCCAAGCCGGAATTTCAGGGTTGCGTCAAACCCGTTTTTCACTGATTTTACGCGTGAATTGGGGTTATCCACAATTTGCTCGGCACGCGTGCCGAGCTGGCCGGTTGCCGGGTCAATATTGTCTATTGCCCTAAGCGGAACACTATTGTCGCTCATGCCTTTTTGCACTTCAGCCGGGGCATTGGCTATCTTTAAATACCTGCGCACCTGTTTTTCGCTTATGCCTAAACATTCCCCAATTTCAACGTTGTTCATGCCCCTTGCGCTCATACTTTTGCAAATATTCCCCTTGTCCGCATTACTTAACGGCTTGCGCTTGCCGTTCTCTATTACCCCGAACTTATATATCTCATTTTCGTTCTCAAAGTCTTCTTCAGGGATAATTATAGCGACTATTGTTGCCCAGCCCAACAGTTTTGCCGCAAGATATCTGGTAAACCCGCACAATATTTGCAATTTGCCGTTCCTGCGCCGCAGCAGGTAAATCGGCACCTTCTGCTTCTCTTTTTTAAGCGTTTCAGCCATTGCCTTGACATCGGCGTCGCTGACCTGCCTGCACTGGAACTGCCTGTCTTCTCCCTCAATTTGCGAAAGCTCCGCATCCAGCATCTGATACTTTGTCAAAGATATCATCTGCCCCTCCTTATTGATTAATCGGCAATATTAAACTGTACCTGTATTCTATTAAATGAGCATTTATTTGACTTTATTCGCTGCTTATAATAAATCCGAAATCCGAAACACGAATATCGAAAAAAACTGCAAATAGAAAAACTCTAATGATCAAAGAAATTCAACTTATTCGCGCCTGGCCTCTATTTGTTGTTTTGCAGTTTTGGTTATTTGATATTGTTTAGGATTTCGATATTGGGATTTCGAAATTATCTTCCCGCCCTACCAAATATCTTTGAAGAAATTATAAAGCATTAATCGCGGGAGTTAAAAGAATACCTTCGCCAGACCCAGTATCCCCTGTTTCCACGGCACCCTGTGGGATACTCCGCTGGTATTTTTAAAATGGGCCAAATTTTTAATGTACCATTTGAAGTTGCGGACCAAAGCGTCCTTGTTCGAGAATTTCGGCTTGAAGCCAAGAAGCTTTTCAGCTTTTTGCGTTGAAACAAATGAATCTTTTGAGGCCGTTTCGTAAACCCATTTGTAAAGAGGCGAAAGTTTGAAGAATTCTAGGATCCTCAGCGTAATTATAAGGGGAGCGGCCGGAAAGCCGGTTACTTTCTTTCCGAAGCCGGCCTCGTCAAGTACGGCCTGATAATCCTCTTTCATGGTCGTGAAATCCGTGGCGCCTATGTTGAACGTATCGTTGACGGTTCTGTTTGTCAAGCGTGGCGGTGAGATAAATAGCATCGCACAGGTCTTCAACATCAAGAAGCTGGTAGCGGTTGTTGCCGCTTCCTATCATAGGAAAGCCCCTGCCGTCTTTAGCCCAGTCATAAAACAGGGCAAAAACGCCGAGCCTTTCCGGCCCGATGAACGATTTTGGGCGGATTATCGGTACGCACATGCCTTTTTTCCTGTACTCTAGGCACACCGCTTCCGCGTCTATCTTCGCCTGCCCGTAAGGGCCGACGCCTTCAAGCTTGTCGTCTTCAAGCAGGGGGTGGTGGTCGGGTATGCCGTAAACCGCGGTAGACGATATCTGTATGAACCGCTGAACTTTATGGTCAAAAGCCGAGTCTATCACGTTCTTTGTGCCCACGACGTCTGTCGTGTAAATATCTTCTTTTGTGTAAAGCGGCAGCGCCGCGGCCGTGTGGATCACGATATCGACGCCCTGCATCGCGGCCTCTACCGCCGCCTTGTCCCTTATGTCCCCGGTGATGATCTTAATTTTGTCTTTGACGTCGGGGTAGTCGAACGCCGCGATATCAAGAGTAACTACGGAATGGCCCCTCGCAAGAAGGTACCTCACAAGGTTGATGCCCAGAAATCCGGCTCCGCCGGTGATAAGATAAGATGACATTATGATAACTCCTTAATTGTTAATATCAAGAATCAAATATTAAATATCAAAAATAATGTTAACGGCTTTAACAGGCTATAGACAATCATTAATATTTTCAGACTATTCTATAGTGTATATTTTTATATTTTGATATATAATTTTGACTTTTGATTTTTGATATTTGAATTTTAGTATATGTGTTTATAAATATAGTATCAGGCCCGACGTCACGGCCCAGAGTACGATATCGATGATAAGCGGGACATCAGTGACCAGAATATTTTCGGGATTGCCGCCCTCGCCTTTCTTGTGGATCAGGTACAGGTATCTGAATATGCCGTAAAGGACAAAAGGGACGGTGAATATCAGGTTGGAAGTGCCGAATTTGGCTATGGTTTCATCCGCCATTGTGTACAGCGCGTAGCATATAACTGTGGACGCAGTAACGACCGATATCATCTGGTCGATGAGGTAGACAGAATAATCCTCAAGTACTTTTCTGTGCTCGTGGGCGCCATTTTCCATCGAAGCAAGCTCGTGCCGCCTTTTTGAAAAGCCAAGGAACAGGGAAAGCAGGATCGTGCATATGATAAGCCAGGAAGATATCTCGACTTCTATCACCACCGCTCCCGCGATTACCCTGAGCACGAAACCGGCCGCTATGGTGAACACGTCAAGTATGACAACGTGTTTAAGTAGAAAGCTGTAAGCCACCTGAAGGAAAAGGTATGTGACCGCCGCAGCAAAGAAATAGGGCCCCAGATAGAATGACGCGGCCAGGCACGCGACTACTATAACTATGAAAGCGTAGACGGCTGTTTTAACGCTGAGCGCGCCTGAAGCTATCGGCCGGGAGCATTTAACGGGGTGTTTCCTGTCGCGGTCAGCGTCCGCTATGTCATTTAATATGTAAACCGCGCCTGAAAGCAGGCAAAATACCAAAAAGCCGCAAAGAACGCTCAAGAACATCTGCGGGACGAAAATGTTCTGAGAAAATAGTATACCCGCGAAAATAAGCAGGTTCTTTGTCCACTGTTTAACGCGAAGGCTCTGGATAATGGGAGCTAATGTTTTCATGACGCCTCCAGCTAACGAAGAGATAAAAAATCAAAAATCAAATGTCAAAATTAAGGCTACGGCTTTAACTTGACAATTCCCCATCCCGCCATGGCGGGACGGCGGGGGTTACCGAATTTATCTTCTCCCCTTGTGGGTAAGACTTTGGGCCTTGAGGGCCAGCCCAAAGGGGCCGATAAGGAAGAAGGTTGGGATGAGGGGTCTAAATATAAGTTACATTTGACAACTCACCCTCACCTCAATCCTCTCCCATCAATGGAGAGGAAGAACAGACAAAATATATTTGATATCGCATCCCGCCTTGCTTGACTGTGCGGTGGTTCTATAAATAGTCTATATTTTTAAGTTTTGACCTGTATTTTTGATATTTGATCTTTAATTTTTGATATTGTTATTGGTCTAATATTGTGCTGTTGAGTTTGTCTTTGTTCTCTTTAAACTTTTTTAGATTTTCAACAACACTGTAGGGTATTTTAATTGAACCTATTATAGGCGGCTCACCGTTGAACCCTCCGTGGCAGTCCGAACCGCCGGTTGCAAGAAGCCCGAACTCATTGGCCAAAGCAGTGAAATGGCTAATAGTCGAAGCCGGGTGCTTTGTGTGCCAGACTTCCATGCCTGCCAGGCCGTCGCGCACAAGCCCCTTGATAAGGTTCTTGTTTGAGTAATGTCCGTAATAAGGGTGCGCCAAAACAGGTATGCCGCCGGTTTTGAGTATCATTTTTATGGCGTCTTCCGGCGTCAAATGGAATTTTGGGACGTAGGCGGGTTTACCGAAAGAGAGGTATTTCTGGAACGCCTCGTTTATTGTTGAAACATAACCATCATTGATCAGCGCTTTTGCGAAATGCAGCCTGCCTATCGCAAATGATTCCGGCCCGCCCGTGAGTTTTTCGTCCGTGAGATATACACCCAGTTTAGAAAGTTTTTCAAGGATAAGGCAGGCGCGTTTTTGGCGGCTTTTACGGAAGAGAGAAAGAGAGTCCTTGAACTGTTCGTTCTTCCAGTTGATGTAGTAGCCGAGTATGTGCATCTCGCTTCGTTCAACGCACTCAACTTCGGTGGAAAGCTCGACGCCCGGAATAATCTCTACGCCGATTTTCAGCCCCTCTTCGATCGCGGCGTCTATACCGTCGGCGCAATCGTGGTCGGTAATGCTTATTGCGGCAAGCCCCACCTCTTTCGCGCGGCGCACAACTTCCTGCGGTGTCAGTACCCCATCCGAGTAATTCGTGTGTATATGAAGGTCAACGTATTTGTTGGTTGTCATAGTTATACTAAAAATTAAATATCAAAAATCAAATGTCAAAAATACAGATCAATATTCAAAACTATTTAAACTTGACTATTCCCCGCAGCCCGCCCCGGCGGATCTTCGACTTTCTGCGGGGTTACCGAATATATCTTCTTCCGCTGGCGGGTAAGACTTTGGGCCTTGAGGGCCAACCCAAAGGGCCCGATAAGGAAGAAGGTTAGGATGAGGGGGCTAAATAAAAAGCTGCACTTGAAAGCTCACCCTCACCTCAATCCTCTCCCATCTAGGGCGAGGAAGAAAGATAAAATTCATCTGATACCGCGCTGCTTGCTGCGCGGAGGTTCATTTTATCAAAGTTGTTAACCTAAATTTTGATATTTAATATTTGATCTTTGACTTGATTACAACAGTTCCGCCGCCAGGGCCGCGAGGTTGCTGCGTTCGCTTTTTGTGAAATTCAGGTGGCCGAACATTTCCTGACCTTTAAAGCGTTCCACGAGATAAGTCAGCCCGTTGGATGACGCGTCCAGGTAGGGGTTATCTATCTGGTATGGGTCGCCGGTCATAACTATTTTAGTGCCCGTACCGGCCCTTGAGATTATCGTTTTAACCTCGTGAGGTGTAAGGTTTTGCGCGTCGTCTATTATTATATACTGGTTGGGCAGCGAACGGCCCCTGATATATGTCAGAGCCTCTATCTCTATCTGTCCGGTAGTAAAGAAGTACTGGATTTTGTCTTCGCTGCTTTCTTCCGGGCGTGTGCGGTCTACCAGGAACTCAAGGTTATCATATATTGCTCCCATCCAGGATGTCAGTTTCTCTTCTTTTGAACCCGGAAGGAACCCTATATCCCTTCCCACGGGCATAATGGGCCTGGCCACGAACAAGCGCCTGAACTGTTTTTCCTCAACAGTTTTCTGGAGGCCGCAGGCAAGGGACAATAATGTTTTTCCCGCGCCTGGTATCCCTATCAATGTCACAAGGTTTACGTCGTTGCACAAGAGAAGTTCGATCGCGAAACGCTGCTCGATATTTAACGCCTTGAGGCCCCACGGGTTGGAATTGAGATGGAAAAGCGGGATAAGCGCTTTCTTTTGCGAACTGTATTTTGTTATCGCGCTCTTTGAAGAGCCGTTCTCATCTTTTAAGATTATGCCTTCATTCGGGTAGAAATCGTTTTTTATAACGAGCTTGCCCTCTTTATAAAAAAGGTCTATCTTGGCGGACGAGACATTGATCTCCCTCCAGCCGGAGTACAGTTCCTCAACTTTTACCTTTTCCTTCTCATAATCCTGGGCTTCCAGTCCCAGCGCTTCAGCTTTAATTCTCAGGTTTATGTCTTTCGTGATAAAAAAGACTTTTTCGCCTTTCTGCTGCAGCTGGATAGCCGCGCCAAGGATGTGGTGGTCAGCCTTAGAAAGGATCAGCTCGTCAGGCAATTTTACCTGCATATCCAGCGCTATGACCAGTGTGCCGCCGTTCTTAAGCTTTACGCCGTTTGAAAGTTTTCCCTGCGTGCGAAGGCCGTCGAGCCTGCGGGAGATGAGCCTGGCCCCTCTTCCCCTTTCATCGTTGAGCCTTTTAAAGCTGTCGAGTTCTTCGATGACGGTCATCGGTATTATTACGCGGTTGTCGCCGAACGCGAACATCGCTTCCGGGTCGTGCAGTAAAACGTTTGTGTCAAGAACAAAAGTTTTCATTAGCTCTCCTGTGTTTTAGTTTTGAATTCCAAGTTTAAATAATTCTTTAAAATTTGGTGCTCACGATAAGACCAAGGTCGTTAGACTGAGAAGTCAGCCCAATAAGCAGCGAACAGCTGAATTTCCAGGCGCTGTCCAGTGAATAATCGACTCCGGGCGCGAGGTACAGTTCCCTGTAATCGTCATTTAGCGTTACTCCATTAAGCGCCGATTTCCCGTGAGAATAACCTTTCAGTTCTCCATATACAGTGGTGTCGCTCTGCAAAGGATAGGACGCTCCAACGTGGTAGAAGAAAACGTTGCCCGCTGTCAAATTATCGCTGTTCTCTCCGTTTAGCCTTACGCCTAAGCCGAACGTGCCTTCGTATTTAGAGATCTGTTTTACGGCTGCCCAGTGAAGCAGAAAATCTGTTGAGCCGGTGCCGGTGCCGTCTGAAAAACTGCCGGTCGGCAGAGATACGGCGGCCTCGCCAAGGATCCCCGGAGCCTGGCCTGTTTCTTTAGCGAACACGTATTTGCCTCCGATCATCAGGTCGTCTATACCGTTGCTGCCGCTGTTGGATTTTACTCCCCACCTTCCGCCGACTTCAATATTCTGGGATGTTACATATGTGAATTCCGCCGGGATCTCAAAAAAATGGTCACCTGATAGAAAAGCCGCCCGTAACATGTAGCTTGACGGCAAGCCGATAGAGGCGTCAACTCCCGGGTGCCAGAGTTCAAGGACGTTTATCCTTGCTTCACAGTTTGCGGCCAGAACAAAAAAAATACAACAAGACAACAACGCTGACAACTTATTCATTTACACTTTCCTCCAAATTTTAATCTTGATGTAATAACCCAAACATTATTTCTTACTTGATTGTGTCGTGCCTTACCTTTGGCTAGGTACCTTTAAATCCTAAATCCGAAGCACGAATTTCGAAAAAAATTACAAACAGAAAATGTTTCAATAACCAAAGAAATTCAATTTATGCATGCCTTGTTAGATATTGTCGTTTTGCAGTTTGATTTTTGCCTATTGTTTCGAAATTCGGATTTAGATATTCGAAATTATCTTTACGTAATTTATTGTTTTGAATTCCTTCCCGCTATCATGATCACTGTGATAATAAGCAGTATCATGGTAGACTGAATAAGCACAAGCACTGAGTGTATAGTGCCCGTGTCCCTGATGACCACGGCTCCAATGCCCAGGCAGATATTCAGCATCCATATAAAGATCACGGTATGTTTCTCGGACAAATTAATGTTCATCAACCGATGATGGAAATGGTCCCTGCCGGTGTATTCGAGCCATTCTTTGAATGTGTGCACTTTCCCGTAATAAAACCTGGAAATAGTAGTATAGATCATATCGAAAATAGGTATGCCGAGTATCAAAAGAGGCGTGGCTATGGAGATCATTACGTTATGGTACGTCCATGAACCCATAACAGCGGTTCCGGCTATCATAAACCCCAGGAACGTTGCGCTTGCGTCACCCATGAAAGTCTTGGCCGGCTTCCAGTTGTAAGGCAAAAATCCAAGGCACGCGCCGGCTATCGCGATGACCAGGTAGGCAAGGTAGCTCTGCCTTGTGGGCCAGGCGATTATAAAGAACAGCAGCGCGCTTATCGTTACCATCCCCGAGACCAGGCCGTCAACCCCGTCGAGAAAATTTATAGCGTTCGCCATACCCATGAGCCACAGGATGGTCAGTATTATTCTTATAAGATGAGCCATCGGCCAGTAATAAGGTATTGACGTGATAAACACACCTCCGTTGATCACGGCAAGGCAGGCGATCAGCTGGATGGCAAGGCGCAATACTGCCGGCAAAGGATGGATGTCATCGATGAACCCGAGTATGTAAATTATTGAGCCGCCTATCACGAGCCACATCAGCTGGGCTGAGAACTGATAATTTCTCAAAGTCGCGATTATTATGGAAGCGAAAATAGCGAGGCCGCCCATCCTGGGAATCGGTTGTCCGTGAAGCTTCCTGGCGTCGGGGTAGTCCAGCACCTTGAAATGCCAGGCCAGCTTTATCACGATCGGTGTTGCCAATTGCGCCACTATGAACGATACCAGGAACACATATATCCAGCGTATGTTCCAGGTAGTATCCCAAATGTTAAAAGCCCAGGCCCACGTTCCTCCTTTTATCTGCAGGAGCGTTACAAGAAGGATGACTAGCAGTATATAGTAGGCTTTACGCCAGGATGTGTTAGAATCCATTTAGATTGTCCATTGAAAGCCGCAGCGGTACGAAGCTTTCCGCGTATTTTACGCGGTTCTGAACGCCCCGGAATAAAGCTGTTGACTGTGAAGCTTCGAGGATAGACAGGTTGGCTATCCTTGTGGAGAAGACCTGAGATTTATGCGCTTTCAAAAGTTCTAATTTATTTTTAAGCACCTGTTCGATATCAACAAAAACGCTCGCCGGCGTAAATTCGATCGTGCTTGGTGTCTCATAAAAAAGTACGTTGTGAACGTACCTGGCCGCTGTCACCGTGGCCTGGGAAACAACCCTGTGGTCCTGGTGAGTGTCATTGTAATAGGCGTGAATATAATGTCCGGCTGTATCTTCTTAATAAAGAACTCGATCGTGTTAATTGTCTCTTTCTGCAGCGGGATCTGTGTATCGGAAAACCTGCCCCAGTAGAGCTTGGCGTCCAATATTTTGCCCGAGCGCTCCTGTTCTTTCTGGCGCATGTCAGGTTTGCCGCCAATGTCGCCTCGCGTCATTATCAGGAGGTTTATCTTGCCCGCTTTGGACGCTTATACGCGAGCTTGTTAAAGCGTCTCCACCGCGAGCCGTACTCATTAGATCATCCGGATGAGCCCCGATCGCAAGTATCTTCATTTTTCACCTCACTTTTGGAGCTTATAATGACAAGACTCTTTATAGTTTCCTGCACAAGTTCGCTGTCTATAATTTTTGAGTTCTTTCCGTACCCGTCAGAAGCGCCGAATCGCACAGCTGGTTTATCCTTCTGGGTATCCCGCCGGAACGTTCATGTATGGTGCCAGGGCATCTGATCAAAAAGCGATGTACTTCCCCCGGCCACATCCATGCGGTGCTGGATATAGTTCGGTTTCGGAGTGGTTAAGAGCTTCAAGAAAAAACCTCATCGCTATACGCTGGTTGAGTTGTTTGTTGGTCTCTATTTTCTCCTTGAGTTCCGGCTGGCCAAGTATAAGTAAAGTCAGAAGAAATTTGTCGTCAGACTGATAATTCAATAAGAAGCCGCAGTTCTTCAAATATATTTTTATCTTCAATTGTGTGAGCTTCGTCTATTACAACGACTGTCTTTTTTCCGTCGTTTATATTGTTCTGGAGGACTCTTTCAAGGGTTATAAGAATATCCGCTTTGCGGGTGGGCGGCTCGCGATACCTAAATTGTAAGCTATCATGCGGAGCATCTCGACATCGTCAAGCCTTGGGTTCGTAAGGATGGCCACTTTATAAACGGAACTTTCAAGCTCTTTCATCAGCGACCTTGCAAACAGGGTTTTGCCGCAGCCGTACACGCCTGTAAGAAGCCCCGCGCCTTTTTTTTCCTTGACCACATAGAGCATCCTGTTGAGGCCCTCTTCGTGCTGGGGAGAGTTATATAAGAACTTCGGGTCAGGAGTGTTCTCGAAGGGCTTGATTTTAAGGTTCCAGTATTGTTCGTACATATTTTGTTAAATCCCAATAAGATAAATCCAAAATCCCAAAACATCAAAGGCCGAACATGTTGTTGATTGGGATTTGGTCATTGAGATTTATCCTGTTTTTGTCCTAACAATATTTCGCGGCTTTGCGGCCCGCAGTTCAACATCAGGTCCATCACCGTAAGATAAGGCTCGAACGCTCCGTGCAGCTGAGGATACTCCGGGTGCTTGTACTCCTGATAGATAACCTTAATATTGTTTCTGCGGAAAAGTTCTTCGTCCATGTAATCCCGCCCGCCTGCACCGGAGAGATAGGTGTCGGCGCCGGTCTTCTTGCAGAGGTCAACTATCCTTTCCGAAGAGGTTGTTGAGACCCCGTATTCTGACGACATTTTGAAAGGAGTATTTATCTTTAGGTAAGACATGATGTAGTTTATCATAGACATGGAAGCTTCAATAAGGGTGTCATGAGGGGCGGCGTAAAAGCTGTGCAAAAAGTCTTTGTGTTCATTGAAGAAAGCGGCTCTCGCATAGTTGTGTTCTATGCTTTTGAGGTGTTCCTGCGCCCAGCCGTCTTGAGGAAGGATCTTAACGTCGCGTATGTTCTGGGTGTATTGACCCTTAGTAACCACTGGGACGCTCAGCCACAACGGGCCGTTCGGGGTCTTGATCTTGTTCCTGTTTTGGAACTCACGCTTTTTGTATTGAACGTCATCAAGAAAGAGAAATAGATCGCAATTGGCGATCTTATGGAAGTAACCGAGCCAAGGTAGGTACTGCGGTTGATGCACAGCTAGGATCATAGTGTAATTATAACAAAAAATACTTGTAATGTCACATCTTTATTACAAACACGGGGTTAGTCGCGATGGTTTGGGGGCCGCTTTCAGCATAGATCCTGTAATATGAAGTGCCGGGCCATGAGGCAGCGTCCTGGTACACTAGTTCCGCTGGTGTCGCGGCTTCCAATATATTTACGATCGCTCCATTGCGGACAATAGAGACTTTTACATTGTGAGAAGATTTATCGGTTGCGGATATACGCATGTGAATATGAACCGGCCCGTTATGAGTAATCTCCTGGCCGCATATTGCTTCCTGTCCGCCGCTGGAAACATAAAATTCGTCCAGAAGCAAGCTCCATTTGCTCACACCCTGTTTTACGTAGAAATTACCTTTCTTTAACGCTTCAAAGATACCCCGCTCAGACCGTTCTTTTACCCAAAGGATGTTCTGGACACTTTCCATCGGCAGAGAATTCTCGCCATAATCCAGCTCGCCTTCCGCCCAAACCGGACGCGATCTTTTGCCCTGGCAGTACTCGACAAGCGCCTTGTCCCAGTATCCGCCTACTCCTCCGGTTTCCCGCCAGCCTTCCGTGAAAATAGCGAACCCCGTGTAGTCTATGGTATCTAAAATACTTTTCGCGTAGCGCGACGTTGAAATGCTGACACGGCCGTATTTTTGCGGCAGCTCCCTGTTGCGCGCTTCAGGATGCGCCCAGAAAATAAGCCCGCCTCTGGAGTTCACATAGTCGATGAGTTTCTGATAAGGTTTTTCACCCTGGTCTCCTGAATAAATGTTGAATTCGAAATGGCGGAATGGGTAATTGTTGATCAGGAATACCAATGCTGCGACGGCTATGACAATCCTTGCCGCTTTCTTCATATTTACTGTAAGCGCGGCTACTAACAGCAATACCGGCCAGAGCAGTAAAATGTTGAAACTTCCGGCGCTGTGGTTTTCTACAACTGGAAGGTTGATGTAATCATCAGCTTTATCCATGCCGAACACCAGCATGTGTTTGTGCCACCCGATCATTTCAAGCGTGCCGTTGAACGGGCTGCCTTTCCAGTAGTAGAAAGGCGCGGATTCAACGCCCGGGATGACTATCATTCCCGGAAATGCTTTTTCCACCGAACGCACGTTGTCAAAATATTTTTGAGGGCCGACCGACAGCACTGAAGGTAGTGAATAAGAGAATTTTAGAAGGTTTGAAAGCGGCCATATGCCGTATTCCCACTTTAAAACATCCTTATCGGTCAGTATAACCGCGTCAATGCCCTTTGATCTGGCTTCGCTGACTATTTCAGTGATAGATTTCCCGTTCTTCCCGCCGCTGTATGACGAGTGAATGTGCATGATACAAGAAAGTGTTTGAAGGCTTTCGCGGGCTTCGGATATCACTGGCGAGCAGGAGATAAGTAATGCCGCAAGAGCTATGAATATTTTATTTTGACACGATTTCATAGAGTTTTTCCAGCAGGTGGACTGTCCTCTCTTCACTGAAACAAGACAGGCCATCTTCTTTTCTTGTGACCCGTTGTTTCCCGGCTTTTCCCATTTTTTCTATCAGCGCGGTGTTGTTTATCAGTTCAAGTATCTTATCCGCGAGCGCCTTTGGGTCAGCCGGCGGCACAAGGAAGCCGGTTATACCGTCAACAACTACGTCCGGAATGCCCTGCACCCTGGTCGCAACTATCGGAAGCCCCAGTGAATGCGCCTGCACGAGGGTCTTTCCCATGCCTTCGTTAAGGGAAGGCTGAACAAAAATATCCATAGCGCTCATCATGTCAGGGACGTCTTCTCTCATGCCGGTAAAAATAGTTTTGTCTTTGATGCCAAGCTCAGATGCTTTTGATTCGAGCTCCTTCCTTAAAGCGCCGTCGCCTACTATCAGAAACACGATATCTTTGTCCGAACGTTTTTTGATAAGGCCGGCAGCTTCTATCAAATAACCGACGCCTTTCACCGGTTCGTGCCTTGCAACTGTGCCTACCACTATGGCATCATTTGATATTCCGAGGTTGGCACGTATTTTTTCTTTGCGTTCAGATGGGTCGAACTCTTCGCATTTGACCCCCGGGTTGATTATTACCCACTGGCCAGGTTCTCCTATACCATAAGCTAGCGATTCCTTTTTTTCGCCTTCTGTTATGGCAATAAGTTTGTCTGTGATCGCGGTACTTATCCTCTCAAGGGCCAGGAACAGCATTGTTTTGGCTTTGCTGAAACCATAGCCGTAAAATACATGCCCGTGCGGCATGTGGATAACGGCGGCAGCCCCAGCGCCGCGGCCCGATATTCTAAGCGACAGGTTGTAAAGCCACGCTGCCCACCTTCCCAGAAAGCCGGCTTTGGACGAATTTGTCTGTATTATGTCGGGCTTTTCTTTCTTGAAAAGTTTGTAAAGGTTTATCAAAGAAAGGAAATCGTTAAACGGAGATATTTCACGCTTGAGGCTCGGGACATACACGCAGGGTATATCGCAGGTGTTGTAATCGGCGGAAGGGTTTTGCCCATATGCAAGCACAGGGTCAAATTTACTGCGGTTAATACTGCGGCAAACCAGAAGCGCTAACTCCGCCGAACCGCCTTTATCAAGCCTGGTTATGACGTGTATCAGTTTCTTCTTTTCAGAACACCCGGTTTTCTCCCGCAAATATACATAAAATAATCCTTCTCTGTAGAAGAGGGGTCATTGTTTCCGCTTATGATCTCCTCTCTTGACCGCGCCTCCACAAACTCGAATCCCGCGGCCTTGAGGTTGTCTTTCATTTCTGAAAGCGAGAACATGTGGAAGAAGCACTTTCCTCTTGAGACGCAGGCTGCCGCTGACCCTTTTAACTATCCTGTCGCCAGCTTCCAGGGTTTTAAAGCCGAATCTATTCGCTAAACTTCTTATGTTGTCCATCGCAAGGTAATACAGGTTATGTTTTAAAGAGCTGTGTTTCGACGGGACTGAAATGAATATATAGCCTCCCCCTTTTAGCACTCTTTTAGCTTCGGTCAGGGCCTTCAGCCTGTTATCCGCTCCGGGAATGTAGGCTAGTATAGAACCGAACATCACTACAGCATCGAAAGTTTTTTCTTTGAACTCAAGATTTGTAGCGTTCATCTGCGCAAGTTCTATCTTCAGGCCGAGCTTCTCGGAGTTCTGTTTTGCCAGCTCAAGCATTTTCGGTTGAAAATCCACTCCAGTGGCATTAAAACCTTTCTTTGAGAGCTCAATAGCTTCCCTGCCCGCCCCGCAGCCTGCAATCAGCGTTTTACTCTGTTGTTTAACGTGTTCCATCAGGAATTTTTCTTCAAAGCCAAGGCCGTCACTGAGCGCTTTTCTTGAGTACTCATCCAACTCTTCTTTCTCGCCGAATTTTTCGAAAGTAAGTTTAGCGAGTTTTTCTGTGTCATAGGAAGAGTTTATAGTATTTTTAATTTTTCTCGGGAGTTTGAAAAGTGTTTGCAGTATATCGTTTATGGATACATATTTCTTGTAAAGGGCTTCGTTGAACACCATGTAATACTCGCCGATGAACTCGCAGTGTTCAGGGCCGAATTTAACTTTGAAGTCGTATATACCTCTGTCAGGATGTTTCGGATTATCCCACGCGCCCACGCCCCGGAAATCAAAAATTGTGCAGCCGAAGGATTTTGCCCATTTTATCATTTCCCAGATCAGCAGGTGGTTAGCTTTCAGTTCAGCGTGTTTTCTGTTTGATCCCGCGTACATGTCCCAGCATTTGTTGCCGAACCTAAGCGCCAGGCGCGCCGCTATATATTCTTTTCCGGCCTTCGCGAGGAAAACCTTGCCATAACCTCTGCTGATGAAATATTTGAACAGCCTCTTCTGGTACCCAAAGGAACGGATGAGAAAACGTTTTCTCGCGCTTGTCATTTTTAACATGCGGTAAAATATCTCTACGGCCTCAATGTCATCACGTGCCTCTACAGCAACATTAGCGTTCTGGGCGATCCTGATGTTCCTGCGGGTCGAAGATGAGAACTTCGCGTGTATGGCATCGAGATCTTTGCTTATGTCGAGCCTGAAAACATGGTTCGGCTGCAGGATGAAGAACAGGCCGTCCTTTCTGTAAAAGAATCCCACTTTCAGAAGCAGGCTCTTGGCGGCTTCATCGGCCTGCCTGACGTCGGGGTCTATCTGAAAGAGTATTGCTTTATTCTTGGATAAATAGGATTTGAGCTCGCCAAACAAATACTCGACAGTTACGGTGTCGCCATAGTCAAGAACAGGCCCCCTGGGGGCATGGAATATTGACCACCCTCCGGGCAGTTTCTTTTGCAAGACAGTTGCGGCGGCTTTTATGATATCGCCGTCCTTGACAAGGAACCGCAGCGGTTTCCACCCGTCGCCTTTCCTCAGTTCTCCCCATTCCCAGGTCTGGAAAATATGGCCTCTTTGCGAGCTGGCTATAAAATCGTTGAAGGCCTTCATTTCTGTTTCATTAACGGCGTGGAAAGAGTTCATAATGTCATTCCCTTTAGTAATGCCGGCAACTCATTAGCTTTGATATTTAAATTTTACCATTTGCTATTTTTGCTTCTAATACTTCTCTTAATAGAGATTCAACGTGTGAAATAATAATTCTCCAGGAATAATTCGTTAACGCATAATCCCTGCAGGCGGCGGATATTGATATATTGTTTGTATGAGATATAAAATCTGAAATTTGCCTGGACATGGTTTCAGGCGAAGGGTCCTTGAACAGGTAATCTGTGTTAAAACCGCTGAGTATCTCGGTTGTGCCGCCTATCGCTGTGCCTAAAACCGGCAAGCCGGAAGAAAGCGCCTCAAGTGTTACAAGCCCGAAGCCTTCAAGTTCTATGGTTGGCAGAACGAATAAGTCGGCAGCTTGATAGTAGAGCGGCAGCTGTTGTGTCGGTATGAAACCCGCAAAACGAACGTAGTTTTCCGCATTCAGGCTGGCTGTGAGTTCTTTTAAACGTTTTTCAAGAGGCCCAATGCCGCCAATAATAAGTAAGATATCTTTGCGTTGTTTCGATAGAATAGATACTGCGTTGATAAGGTTTTCCAGCCCCATCCTGGGAACAAGGCGCCTGACCGTAAAAAGAACAAATTTATTTTTTGGAAAAAACAATTTATTCTTTACAACACTTTTGTCCGGCGCGGGCTTAAATATATCCGTGTCTACGCCGCCAGGGATAAGTTTAACTTTTTCACTGCTAACTCCGTGGATTTTCAGAAGTATATCTCTAGTATACTCGCTCATGACTATAATTTTATCGCATTCGAACATGCAGTATTTTTCTATATAACGCCTTGCCAGACAATTCAATTTGAACCAGATTTTCATTAATGGGCCGGAACCGGGCAAAACTTTATGAGAGATATATTCGGCTTCCCAGGAGGCGTGGAAAGAACATACCATGGGTATATTCCTGGCTCTGCGCAAAAGCCTAATACCGAGGCCCGGCAGCGGGTGCTGGCAGTTGATAATATCGGGTTTATTTGTTTTTAGTACTTCTCTGTAAGTGCAATAAGTATTATATATACAATAAAAGAAATATAGGAATGTATTGCGGTGGTTATTTTCGTACGCGAAAATATTCATGCCTTCAACTTTGCCTCTTAAGGGCATTTCGCTGCCGCCTTTGCGGAACAGCAGGGAAGCCGAATGCCCGTTCCTTGAAAGATTTTTCGCGTACTCGTATAGCATGGTACCTGCGCCGCCGGGATTAGAAAAAGAAAAGTCGTCAAGTACAAGCAGTACGTTCAGTTTGGCGGGAACATCGGCAGTGTTCGTTACAGGGGCTTTATATTTACCGAAAAGCTTGAAAAGTTTCCCCGGGGCTTTCAGCAGCATTGACGGCCGGCGCAGCTTTATCATCTTGATGAACTGGCTGAAGAAGTCCAGTAAAGGAGATGATTTCGTTCCTCTTATATACGTTTTGCCGGACCTTATGGCGCTTTCTATCGCTGATACGTCAGTTGATTTAATTACAGTAAAAGCCCGGCCTATTTCGAACAGGAAATGCGCGTCGCTTCCGGCGAGCTCGATAAGCCCTGACTTTCTTGCAAGAGCCGATGCCTTGAAATTATTGTTTGTAGTATTGTTCTTTTCAGCTCTTGAATTGAACGATTCTATCGCGTCGAGCTTTCCAAGGACCGATTCCTCTATCGAGCTAGTGCGTTTGAACGGGTGGGCAAGGACAGCTATCCCCCCCTGTTTTTTGATCTCTTCTACCGCCTTATAAAAATCTCTTTGTTTGATTTCCTCTTTAATGAAAAGTCCTATGAGGTCGCCTTTGTCCGTGCTTATCTCTTCGCCGATTATAACCTGGATATCCGCTGCCTCATATTTCTTAGCCTCTAGCGCGCCTTTTATCGTGTTATGGTCGGTCACGGCCACCGCTTTGAGCCCGGCCAGCCTTAGCGGCTCTAACTACGTCTTTCGGCTCGCTAACCGAATCGTATGAATACTTGGAGTGAACGTGTATGTCGAAACGTATCTCTGAGTCGGCTTGCTTTAAATATCCAAACATTATTAGGATGCTTTTGGTATGGTAAATTATCCACGGGAGCAGGTCAGACGAGCTGAAAATACCGTCTTTTATCTTGCGGTCAAAAAGGTCAATCAAGCAACCTAAAAAGTATTTCTTTATGTGCTTGAGGTTGAGCAATGAAGTCGATGCCGCGCGGATATCACTGAAGAAAAACCTGACCTTTACGCCGGTTTTAAAATCAGTTACCGGTTTAAAATCTTCTCCCATCGCTGTTTTTGCCCAGAGGTACGGGAAGTCTACGCCGCTTTCCATCGCAAGAGGCATTGAACCCCACACCCGCGGGTTTACTTCCATGAACCTGGGCGTTCCGTCTCTTGTGTCCAATTTAAATTCTACCATGGCGAGCCCCTGCCATTTAACATGACTGAGAAACTTTCTGCCGTGCTCGAACATTACCGGGTTGTTATAACTCTCACAGTATGTGCTTGGGCCTCCGTTTAGCGGGAATTCCCTGATACGCCTGTGCCCGAACTCAGCTTTCAGAGTAGCTGACTCATCGAAAAGCGCGAAATAGGCCGCTCCATCCCCTTTTATGAATTCCTGCACGATAGGGAACGGCTGGTACGAGTGAAGAGTATAATATTTGCTGATAAAATCTTCCCTTGAAAATACGGCCTTATGCCTTTGAGACGGCGCCAGTTCAAGCTCATCTTTCACCTTGATGAAGGCCGGATACTCCAGTTCTTCGGCGATCTGGTCCAGCTGGGAAAGTTCGTCAATAAAATATGATTTCGGGATAGGAATACCGGAGCTAATGGCGGTCTTAATGGCCGTGTCGGTGCTGTTGACCTGCATGATCTTGGCGTGATCAGCTATCGGAACCCTGATTATCTTGCGAAATTCGTCGAGGTGTTTAGATACGGCTTTGATCGAGTACATCGATACGGGCAATAGCACATCATGCCCGCGGCACAGCTTCAGCAGGCCTTCTATATAAGCATCTTCGTTATATATGGGGTCAGCTACGATCGCTCTGCGTTTGACGTACCTCGATGCGAAACCCGGATTGGAAAATATGTTCATCCTGGTTTCTGTCGCGGTGATATCAACGTTCTGCCGTCCCAGCGAGCGGATAACGTACAGGGCTGTCCTCAGTGCGGCGTCGGTTACCAATACCTTCATTATATACCTCTATTGATTATTTTAATAACGCCTTTACAGTCTCGAACACTTCCGTTGGAACTATAGTTTCCATGCAGGTGTGTTCGGCGCACTCGCCCAGATTACACGGGCTGCACGGGAGGCCTTTACTGAAAACTATATTGCTCGAAGCGGGCCCATAGGGGTGCCAGAGCCATGGGACAGTCGGGCCCATAAATGAAACTGTCGGTACAGCTAAGGCCGTCGCTATATGTAAAAGTCCGGAGTTGTTGCCTATAAGCAGCTTTGACAAGGATATAAATGCGATTGTTTTGCCTATACCGTTTTCTGCATTCACGAGCGTATTACGCTGCGCCACCGGTTTTAGCATCTTGTAGATACCACCCAAGAGTTCTTTTTCAGCCGAGCTTCCAAGCAGAAGGAACTTTGCATTCTGGTTGAACTCTGAAATACGGCTGATAAGGTCAGCATAATATTTTGATGGCCAGCGTTGTGACGGGTAGAAACTTCCCGGATGAACTGAAATCAGAAAATTTTCCTGTTTAACGCCATTCTTTTCAAGGAAGGTGCCGGCATAATTTAAATGTTCCTTCGATGCAAATACTTTCGGGGCAAGGCCACCGGTTATCTTGATCTTTAATGGGGCAAGGAGGTCAGGGATGAATTCGACAAAATGTTTTCTCTCATTGCTTGGGACAACAGGGTCGGTAAAGAACATGCCTCTCTTTTCAACGTCAAACCCTATAGTTATACGGGCATTGAGCAGACCTCGCAAGAAGCGCTGTCTTAAGGCCGTGGCTGTTTATCATGTCTATGACAATGTCATATTTGCTTCCATAGTCGGTTAAAAATTTGGAGAAACCCTCATAAGGAACAACATTGTTAACAGCAGGGTCATTCAATATAATTTCAGCGTTAAAAGGTTTGACAAGCACGCTTATGTCGGCTTTTGGAAAATTATCCCGCAGAATGCGGAACAAAGGAGTTGAGAGAGCAAGGTCGCCCACCCGGTCAATCCTGATAACGAGTATCCTTGGATTCTCCGATGATAGCAGAGTCAAGTGTTTTGGCCTAGGAATAAGGTTTAACAAGAGCCGCCTGAACCAAAAATATAATGGCTTGATCAGAGTCTTTATCATTAAAAGCCGAGCCTTTCGTACAGTCCGTGGATCCGCGATATAGTTTTTTGAAGCGAAAACTCGTTTATTACAAGCTTTCTTGCCGCTTTCCCCATTTCCATGGACTTTTCCCAATCGGTGAGTATAGTGTTAATGCAGCGCGCGGTATCTTCCGGCGAGTCTAGCTTTGCCGCAAACCCGGTTTTCCCGTGGGTGACAAGTTCAGTGTTTTGCGGTATATCCGAAACCAATACCACTTTTTCAAGAGCCATAGCTTCGAGAAGCGTCCTGGACAAGCCTTCGTTCTTTGAAAGCAGGCAGATGATATCCAGCCTGTTTAACAGGGGCTTGATATTGGTCTCTTCACCCCAGAAAATAACGCTTTTCTCAACGTTTAGCTCTTTTGCAAGGTTCTTAAGGTAGAGCGTGTAATCTTCGCCGCCACAGCCTATGATAAGGAATTTTACCGCGGGGTGGTCCTTAAGGACAAGCGGCGCCGCTTTCACCAGGATATGGGTCTTCTTGTGCTCTACGAGCGTCCCTATCTGACCGATAAGCGTGTCTTGAGGCGAAAATAATTCGGACGACATTTTTTCACCGCCCGGAGCGAACTCTGACGGGTCAATTCCGTTGCAAACCACGTTGATCTTATCCGAAGATGACTTGAAGCTGTTCGCTACCGAGCGTGAAACGCAGAACGACAGCATCGGAAAGAAAAAGGCCGATCTTTTTCTGTGCAGGGTTGTCCCAGAGCACTCTTACGTGCCATATGACCTTGAATTTTTTAAACAACCTTAAAATGCTTGCCATGAATACTACGGTCAGCTCTTCCGAGTGCACTATCTTTGCATCATGACGGTTGATTATCTTGTTTAGGCCGTAGATATACTGGATTATTGAAGGCAGATACCAGGGGCGCATCGCCTTTGGCAGCTTTAACAGTTCTACTTCTATGCCGTACTCCCGAGCCCTTGCCGTCAAAGCGCCTTCGTTCTGGCAGGCGAGCACCGGTTTGTACCTGGACCTGTCAATATCACGCAGTATATAAGAAAGGCTCTTTTGTCCGCCCGTAGTTAACGATGAATAATTCGACCAGTAGAGGACTGTGATCATTGGATCTTCCTTGCTCTGATAAAGTATTGGAATACCATCATGGGCTTGAACAGGTTAAAAGTCAGAAAGTTGATCAACCTCATGGAACTCCTGAATTTCGTATTCGTTACAGCCTCGATCTGGAAACCGGCATCGGTTATCATTTTCTTTGTGGTATTTCGGGTAAAAAAACGTAAATGCGATTTATCAAGCAATCCGGAACCCGCGTACGGCCACTTTCCCTTAAATAGAAGAGGGAATACTACGGAATGGTGCTGAACGTTCGGAACGCTGACTATAAGTATGCCACCCGGAGCCAGCAGCTGTTCCTGAAGTTTCCTGAGAGTTCCCCAGGGGTCATGAAGATGCTCCAGGACGTCCAGGCACAAAAGCAGGTTGACGCTTCCTGGCGCCAAAGGTATTTTGATGTTCTCAACATTACCGCAGAATACGCCATCCAGTCGCTTGCGCGCTTCTTCTGCGGCACGCTCATTGATCTCCACACCGAATGCTCTCTCGCAGTGGCCTTCCTGCTTCAGCCATGTTAGAGTGTTGCCGAAGCTGCACCCGATCTCAAGGGCTGTGGCGGCTTTTTCATGTATCAGCGGCAATATCTCTTTTCTTGTAGTTTCCGTATAGAGGTATTCACCATCCATGTTCTCTACAGCCATAAAACCTCTCCAAAAACTATTTTTTCTGCAGTTCCCACAACTTCAAGTATGAAACTATATACGTGTATGTTGTAAATATAGCGATTATAAGGCCCGTCATACCATCGAGGAAACCCAGTTTGTAAATATATCTGTTGAAAAATATAGCGGGCGGCCGGAGGATGATCTTCAATAGCGAGAATTTAACACCTTTAGTATTGAGGTCCTGAGCATCAAGCGTTGTATACCGGTTGACCTTATCAACATATTCTTTAAGGCTATTATAACCGTAATGTACTAAATGATTCTTCAGAACGCCGGTTTCCCCTTCCTTAACTATAAAAAGATCGAGGTACTTGAGCTTTGTATTGTATCCGCCTTTTTCTTTATTGAACAGCCTAAGATAACCCGGTGCGAACCAGCCGCTGTGTTTAACCGGCTTTCCCCACAGCAGCGTAAGAGCCCTCATATTATACCCCGAACACAAGGGATTCTCCATCACTTTCATGATCTCTTCGAACAGTTCTTTCGGAATAACCATGTCGCTGTCTACCATAAATACCCACTTGTTGGCGGTTCTCGAAAGAAGTTCTTGCCGTTCCTCGTTGAAGCCCGTGAACTCTTTCTGATAGACCTTATCTGTGAATTCCCGGCAGATATCAACGGTCTTATCCGTGCTGAACCCGTCGAGGATGACTATCTCATCGGCCCACTTGAGCGATTCAAGACACTCGCGAATATGGGCTTCGGAATTTTTAACTATCAATGCAGCGCTTAATTTTTCCATAGATATTATTGTGCGCCCCCTTCAGATGTTGCTTCTGGCACAAATCTATTATATTTGCCAAGTTTTGAAGTAATGCCATGGAAAAAGCCAAGCAGGATAGCCGATAAGAATTTGTCCTTATTCTTTAAAGGATATTTTATCAAGCATAATAATATTTTAAGTGAATAACCGATTAAATAAAATAATTGGATTATTAAGATGTATTTTATAAATGTCGCAGTTGAGTTGCGGATACTGTAATACAGCCTGTCAGGGTCGTTATAAAAACTCGTTTTCAAACCTAAAACATTGTAAACAGTTTGATTCGGCCTGGTGAAGGCCATTTTGCTGGCAGTCACATAAAATACCTTATATCCCGCTTTATACATCCGCATGGAATATTCCACATCTTCCGCATAGAGATAATAATCCTTATTAGGATACCCTATCTTTTTTACTGCCTCACTGTTTAATAGAGTGCCGCGCCAGGCAAAACCGCCAGCCTCGTAATAGCTCCTGGTATCAGGATACACTGTACAGCGAACCCCTCCTACATTCTCTATCGTTTTAAGATATTCAAATGTTTCGACAAGTTTTAATAGAGTGTCAGGAAAGATAGTAAGGTCGTCATCGAGCGTCCAGATAACGTCGTTTTTCACGGCGGCATATTTGATACCTTCATAATAGCCGCCAGCACTTCCGACATTCTCATCAAGCCTTATATAAGTTACATCCGGGTATTTTTCCTTGACCATCGAATTTGTGTCGTCCGTGCTGGCATTATCTATAACAACTATTTCGCTAGCCTTTAATTTCTGTGAATGTAAAGCGGTTAGGACATTATCTAACCCCTTAGAGTTATTGAAAGCTATAATCAGGGCCGCAACTTTTGTGTCCATAAATGTTATCTTCCTATGAGATATAGTCCTGAACTGATCAAGTCTTTCAGTTTCCCGGATTCTACTGAATCCTGTTTTAGGGAATTTGCTTTCTGGATAAGGTTATCTCTTAAAACTGAAATATCAGCCTCCGCCGCGGCCTCCGGGTGTTCTCCTCCGTTGAAGGGGCGTTTTAAGGACTTTCGTATATTGTCAGGCAAAATATGAAATAGGGAGGACAAAAGCCCTTTCGAATAGATAGACAGGTCGTCCTTAACAGCGTGATTGCCTATGATGTTGATTTCCGAATATCCTGCCTTTTTCCCTATAGACCTTAATTCCGATGGAGTAAAAGGCAATTCTTGTTTTATCTTCCACTGTCCGAGGACTGTGTTAACAAATCTTACAACGCTGTAGAACGGGCTCATCCCGTTTGGCACGCCTATCACGGTTAAGCCGCTTTCATTGAGAAGCTGCCTGTGGAGTTTAATTACGCGGATCCTTTCATCTCCCGTAAAGTGTTCTGCCAGGCCGAGGGAAACGGACATGTCGAATTCACCGGACAATTCTCCGCGCAGAGTGTCGGTCACGCTAGCTCTGACGGTCGTGGGTTTAAGGCCGTACAAGGCGTAAACTTGTTTTGCTGTTTCAAGGGCATCATTGTCGATATCGAATAACGTAACGTTTGCGCCCATTAACGCGAACGCAAGACAAAATGTTCCCGTTCCGCAGCCTATCTCGATTATATTCAGTTTTCCGAACGGTATTCCGGACCGCACTGCCCGGTAGCCGGCGCGCCAGCCAAAATATCCTGATACATCGATCACGCGCCTGTCAAAGACTGCCCTCGATATGTCGGTTTTCATGAATTCGAATTTTTCAAATGTCTCGTTAGTCGCCATTAGTGTTGTTTAACCCCTTTTCTTTATAACTCTTGCCGGAACGCCGGCAGCTATTGAGTAAGGCGGTATCGAGCTTGTGACAACCGCGCCGGCGGCTATAACAGAACCTTTCCCTATCGTGACGCCGTCTAAAATTACCGCTGAAGTGCCTATCCATATATCATCTTCTATAGTTATCCCAACCTTGCTTGAACCCTGCAAGGCAATGGGTTTGGCCGGGTCCTTGAATATATGGTTCATCGATACAATTACGACGTGCGAAGCTATGTGGACGTCGTCACCAATGGTCACATCGCCCACCGCGTTGATCAATGAAAAATCGTTGAACGTGCACCTTTTGCCGATCCGCACCTTGCTGCCATCGGCTTTAATATAACCGTACGGCCTGATAAAAGTCGCTTCTCCTATATTCATTTCGGCTGTTTTGCCTACGCACTCGAGCCTGGCATATTTTTCTACAACTACGTTGGTGCCAAGAGTTATCTGTCCGGGCTTCTTCAACCCCGCTTTAAACGAAATATAAGTGTTTGTTCCGGATTTTATCCCTCGCAAAAAACACATAAACTTCTTCACGGGAATTTTAATGAAATTAATATAGATAAAGTTAGATTTGAGCATTTTTACTCCTTTTTATTTTCGCCAGACCTGATAGAAACCCGGCTTGCCATCCGTTAATTTCATCTTCCCTGAAATGAAGCACTATCGGTATCTTAAGCATTTTTGCGACACATATCCAGACAAGGCCATGTAGCAGTGAGGAAACACAGCAATGAATTATCTCAGGCTTAACAATTTTAGCTAAATAAATACTTTTAATAAAGCCCGGCACAGGATTTAGCAGAGAAATATTGTTGAAACACACAGGGTTCCCGGACATGGCCGTTTCTAGTTTTTTGTTGTAAACGGCAAATATGTGATGAGTGGCGTCATTGTGATGCGCCCGCAGGGATTCCAATAACGTCTTATCGGATTCAGACTGCACGCCGCCCGCATAAAGCACGTTGCTGAAAACCGTTGTGGGTTCTGTTGCTTTTGAAAAATAACTAAATAGTGAGGAAATGAACCCAAGCAGATACCATGGGTTGCCTCTTAGGAGTTTGTATATAAGATACAGAGGCAATGTCACGATGCAAAGCGGAAATATCTTAAGGTAAGGAAGGTTCTTCCAATAGAAATAGAATATGTTCCTGGTGTGGATTATATTTCTCTTTGCAAAAGAATAATTGGTATTGATCGTTGAAGCGACATGTTTGTGATAGGATACGGCGGAAGGGTGAAATAGGGTTTTCCAGCCCCATAGCTTGGACCTGAAACTCAGGTCAAGGTCTTCAGCATAAAAAGGCGAGAACTTCTCATCAAAAAGGCAGAGCGCTATCAGTTTGTCCCTATCGAACATAGAGGCTCCGCCAGAGGCAAAACCGATCTCAACCGGCTGGTCGTTCTTTATTGAAGCTTTTGTGTACTTATATATGAATACGCCTAATTTCGAATAATAGACATTTATGAAGTTGTTTTTTATTTCATCGTCCGATGAAACTATTTTTGTCTGCACAGCGAAAACTGAAGGATCGTCAAAACAGTTCTGACAGTTTGCTGAATATACCTCCGGTGATCTCGATATCGTTATTGAGAAGGAACACGAAAGGGTACGAAGCATTAAGAATCCCTTCATTGGCGGCTTTACAGAAGCCGCCGTTGTGCTCCCGTTTTACAACTTTAACTCCAGCAAAACGATGTGGTATATCGTCTGGTGTGGCGTCCGTCCCGCCATCGTCAACGACTATTATCTCAGTCTTGCCGTGATAATTAGAGCATTCCTCCATAACGTATGGAATTGATTTTTTTAAAAGCTCAATACCATTATAGGAAGGAATTATTATGGAAATATCTCTGGGCATTTATGAGTAAATCCTTTTAAGATTTATTATATGACCTTTTTTTCACCGAAAATGAAGTTATAAATATTCCTGAAGATGTCTTTAACCTTGTCGTACCGGTTAAAATTGCTGTAGAAGGCTTCCAGGGTTTTGTCATCAATATCAATCATCTTCTGGCCGGTCACTATTGAATAAAGCTTATAGTTTGACAGGTCGATCTCCTTAAAACCCGCAGGTTTTGTGGCTTTTATAACTACACCAGGGTCCACGGGGTCAGTATCTATTTTGTTGATGATAAGGTCAGAAAAAATGTTTTTAAAATCATCCGCTTCATATCTCCAAAAATCATTCGGATATGCGTGATAATGCGAACCGTATGACCTTGTTGTCACTAGGATAACCCCGCCGGGTTTGCACAAGTTTTTGAAATTAGAAATGACTTTGCGCCAGTTCCTGGTATGTTCTATCATCTCTGTGGAAATCACCATGTCAAAACTTTCAGGCCCGAATTTTGCCAATGTTTCTTCTGCCGTGCAAACAACGTCCACTCCGGGCCCTTCAGCGATATCAACGCCTACGTATTCGGCTGGTTTCCAAGACTCGAATATCGGCCTGAACGAACCGTTGACGTTGTACGAACCGATATCGATTATACGTTTGCCTTTTACATCCTCTGGGGTAAGGTTAAGCATACCAAACGTTAATATGAAAGTTGTGCACATTTGATCCTCCTTAAATTAGTTCTAAATCACAACCGCAGCCGCATATGTCACATAGTTTAGCATAATCGTTTGCAATCATGTTGTGTATAAGAATATTTTATTCGCCAGTGACTATTTTAAGCATCTCTTTCATCCTTTGAGTGTAAGTATGTTTCGCAATTACCTCGTTGTAGCCGTTTCGGGCTATCTCCTTGCGTTCATTTTCATGGCTGAGATAATATATTACATGTTCTTTAAGCTCGCTGTTGGATGAATATGTGATAAGATGCCTTTTAGTTTGAAAAAGGGCGTTGACGTCGGTGCTCGAATCGGTGATTTCAAAAGAGCCGCAGGCAAGGATCTCAAAAACCTTGCACGTCGCCTGCTGGGCAAGAGATCCCTTTTCTCCATCGAACCCTGCATGGATGTTAAGGACGATTTTCGAACAATTGAATATCTTTATCCATACTGATGGGTCTACGGTGCCGCCTTTTATGCATTTATGGAGTGGAGAACTTGCCGGTATTGACGACCAACGCGGCCCCCAGATAGACAGGCCCATATCAGCGAGAAAGCTAAGCGTTCTTTCTCTCTCCGGATAATGCGAGCCTACGAATACAATGTCGCTGCCGTAAAGTTTTATATCGTCTGCGCTCGGAACAACAGGTTTTTGGACATTAGGATCGCACGCGAAGTATAATAATTTGACGTTTTTGTTCCCGTATTCATGGTTCATCCTGACGCCGTCCGAATGACTGTAAAAGAAATGGTCGTAATGTTTGGCGGCCTTTAGAGAAAGATTAGCAATAAGAGGGTTTTGGTCGATGTACCAGTTTACGGTAATTACTTTGAATTTACTCTTGATTATATCGATCGTCTCCGGTTTGATGGTATCTCCCTGAAGAATGAATAAAATATCAGGCTTGAATTGGCCCACCCTGTCGATCAATTTGTTGTTTATCCTGTTAACATCGTAGTTTTGCAGAAAAGGTACTGTGTTCCTGATCCTGCCCGGGATCATGAACTGTCTGTATTCGAATAGTTCCAGTGTGTGCCCCAGGCGCGAGAGCGCGTGTTCGATATACTCGGTCAAAGACATAAAATTTGGGTTGTGCCATCCGGCAAATAAAATTTTCATAGAAGCGCCTCGTTATATTTTCTTTCAAAAACATCTTTCGAAAAATGTTTCAACGCATAGTCATAACCGTTGCGTGCGACTTTCTCAATAACACCCCGATCGTCTTTAATACGGCTTATAATATTAACGAATCCGTTCACTACATCTTCATTTTTTGTGGCGTCCACAAGAAAGCCGTTCTCCCCATGCTTTATGTGGTCGCGTATGCCTCCGACATCAACTGATATTACAACGAGCCCGCGGGCCATCGCTTCCATTATGACTAGCGGGAAACCTTCCTGCGAAGAAGTCACGAGCAGTAGCTGGTGTTTGTCATATATATCGTCCAAAACCTTGAAATTGGCGATCTCTCCGTACATATGGCAGTGTTTGAAAATATCATCTGAATAAAAGTGCTTAAAACGTTCGTAATCACCTACCATCGAAAATGTCATGCCGTTGAATTCAGAAACGCACTTCTGGGCTACCCGCGCGAATATCTCAGGGCGTTTGAGACGGACGAACCTGCCTACAAAAAGCACATCCTTAATTAACGTGATATTGTTTTTTACAAAAGTCGCGGGGACGTCGACGTAATTTGTTACAACCTGTATCCTGCTGCCGTACTCATCCGCGGGAATGCCGGACGCGGCGTAACGTTTTAACAGCTCATTCTTGACTCTTTCTACTACTACAAAGCGCCTGGCAATGACGTTCGTTACAGGGATACACAACTTTTCAGGCTCAGTCTTGATAGCATGGATAAGGTCATAAATACGCGCCCGACTGTTGATATATGGGATGAGCTGGTAACAAAACGATGAAGATCCGCAGAATATCTTGACGTCACACGATCTGTTGATACACGTGGTTAGATATCCGAGCATCAAGTACCGTATCGGCCCCACGGTCAATGCATGTATGTCGTAGCTTTTCCCACAGGAGTCAAAATCTGATTTAAGCGCTTTATTGAAAGACCTATTTGTAAAAAAGCAAACCTTTTCGGATGAACGCAGCGCCGAGAATATGCGCAGGTGCACGATGTCGGCTCCTCCAATATGAAACGTGGGAAAAAAGAAAAGCGTCCGGCCGTCAAACTTCACGGACGCTATATGAGCCGCTAACTTGCCAATCATCATCAATAAGTACTTGGATATACCCCTGAAGCGCAAAAATACTTTCAGTACGTCTTTTATGTCGCGTATTCTTTCGGTTAATTTTGGCCCCGTTAACAGAATGATACCGATGCGCAGCAAAGGCAAGTTGAAAGGGTTCTGAAAGAAAGATTTGAGAAAATATTTACGCGCCTCGCTATAGTCGTTTTGCTTAATAGCTTTATCTGCCTTAAGAAAATTCAAGAATGATTTTGATCGCACGAGCCTGTCCCTGGCCTGCTCCATCAATCTGGTTATCTCTTGCTGGCTGCTGCGGCTGGACAAGCTGTCCTTGTGGAGCCTGTGGTAGTAAAGGTATTTATTCAGCCTGCGCATCTTAAATTTATCGTATACCCTAAGCCAGTATTCGTAGTCTTCTACCAGAAAAACATCAGGGTTGTAGCCGCCAATTGTCGCGTAAATTTTTCTCCGGTACATAAAACACGGGCCGATACGGTGCATGCGCGGCCCGGGCAGGCTGGTCTTTCCTGTTATGTTCCCCTTTTCATCGATATAATAGAAATTCGAATACACAAAATCAGTATCTGGGTGTTCGTCAAGATAAGAGACCATATGTTCAATTGCTTTCAGTGCATAGCGGTTATCATCTGAGGTCCATGTCAGGTATTCACCGGTCGAAGACTCAAATCCTTTGTTGAGCGTACGCGGTAATTTGAGGTTCGTGTCGTTGTGTAATAAGCGTATCCTGCTATCCCCGCGAGCGTATTCATTTATAACGGCGGATGTGCCGTCCGTAGACGCGTCATCGATAATTATAAGCTCAAAATTGCTGTACGTCTGCGCAAGGCAGCTGTCAATAGACTCGCCGATAAACTTTTCGCCATTATGGGTTGGTAAAATTATACTGACTTTATTGTTCATCATTTATTTTGGGAAGTATTTTATAAACGACCAGGTCGCCGTACTCGCTGCTGCATTTCATCCTGTATACCTCTTTAAGCCTGTTCTTTACGAATGAAGGGTCTCCATCCATCAGCAGCCCGCAGGTTCTGTTCGGCATGGTGATAGATTCGTAATCGGCAAGATAATCGATATTCATGGAGTCAATGAATTTGTCCATAGCCCTGTTTCTGCTGGCCATATAAATCGAATTGTTAGACAAACCGTCAAGGTTTACCACTTTTCTTTCGCTGAAATACGAAAGAATTCCGGAACTATAGGCGCCAACTACGGTGTCTTTGGGAAGGTTCTCATTTATCCAATCGGACATCACGACAAACTGTGCGGCATTGTTTGTCGCTTCAGATGCTAACTTGCAGTTCTTAACCGCCAGTAGGGAGTTGTAAGAAATTATTAATATCAATCCGGTAATCACTATCCTGTTTATCAACCTGGCTGCCTTAAGTTTAGCGTCAAAAGCAACGAACGATAAAAGAAGAGCCGTAGCTAATGGCCAAAAAAGCCGTGCAGGAGCAAAATACCAGGAACGCACAAAATAGAAACGTATCGAGTAAAACATCCCAGCGAAAATGATATAGCCAAGGAGCGAGGCGAGGCTTACTAATAAGCGTTGTTTTGTCTGTGAAGCCGGCTCTTCGTTTCGAATGCCTGAAGCATACTGATAAACAAGGTAGCCTGCCAGTACGGCAAGCAGAAACAGTAAAAACGGGTACATGTCCGCTGCGCCACTAGCCAGCTCTTGAACATCGCCAGCGAGAAATAGGCTTTGTCAAAAAAAGTCTTACCGGAAAAATAGCGCGCCCGCCAAAGCAGCTTCATCATCATGGAATTTTGTGTCAGGGTGCCATAAACTGCTTTCGATATAAGGAACCATGGTAAAGCTGTCAGCAGTGTAAACACGGCGCTAAGCCCAAGTTTCCTTATTGCTGACGGCATACCGCTAGCTATAGATCCTTTTATAAACGAAAAGAAATAGAACAGTGCTACGAACATGAACGCGTCGGTCCGAGCAAGAAAAATACAGCCCAATACTATTCCTTTAAGTATGCGAAGACCGTCTTTTTTGGATTCTAATAGAATAAATAGTGCTATCAGAAAAGCGAGAAGAGCGGCCTCAGATCCTCCGATCGATTCTTTTAAGGCATCGGCGCACAGGAGGTACATTAGACTCAAAATGCCTGATATGTAGGGCGGGCAAACGGCTGTCGCCGTTATATAAACTATGACGGCCGTCAAAGTATGGAGCAATGCCCCGGAAGTGACTGAAAAAACAAACAGTTTTTGTTTATTCTCTCCGCTAAGCCTGGCCGCTGAAGCCAGTATTCCCATCCATAAAGGGTGGTATCCACTTGTGAGATTTGTTCCGTCAGCCGTCGGCCCATTGCCTTTAGCTATATTCAGGGCAGGCATAAGATAATAGAACGCATCATCCGGGAAAACGTTCATCTTTTGCAAATTCGGCATAGAGAAAAATGATGACAGGTTAAGTACAGTTATAAATATGGATGATACAACAATAAATACAAGCCATTGACTGGAAGATTTCATTAATTACTCCAATAATTATTCGAAATTAGCCTGAACTGCCACAGTGCCTTTCAAACCCTCGTTAACTGCCGGTAGTGCGGCGCTTTTCAAACCGTCAAGTGTCGGGTAATATAAGTTTGAGCCTCTTATGTTCCCCAAACTCCAAGATGCGACGCCTCCTGTAGGCGTACTTTCAATATATTCAGGGTTGATTTTGTCTTTAATGCTGTATATATGAATGGAATAGTAGTCATCTAGAATGAGGAAATCCCTATACACAAGTAAGCTTTCCGGTTCATTGTGCTGAAATTTATCGCAATATGCCTTAGAAAATGATGGATTTTGAGGATCTGAAACGTCTACAACATAGAACGGTGTTGTGCCACCCGTCAGGCCTGAAAGAACGTACAATGTTCCTTTGGAGATAGCAAGGTCGCCCGCGTAAGCCGGGCCAAAATTGATATTAATCCGTTCGTCAGAACAACTCGCTGCAAAAGGCCGGGATTTTGGGGTTGCTAATCTCAAACACAAACAGTTTGTCCTGGTCGCCGCACATAATATATGCGTATTCGCCTTTTACGCACACTTTTGGGGCATGTTTACCGGACCCAATAACAGTGTCGGATACGAATACAGGTTTGTTCGGGCTGGAAATATCATATATTATAAGCCTGTTCTTTGCTTTAGCCGGATCCCGCAAAACCGCATAAAGCTTGTTCCCCGCAACGTCTATCCTTGGAACTGTCATGCCCTCGGGCAGTCCTGGCAGCTCACAGGTCTTAACGGGGTTGGAAGGGTCGCTGAAATCAACGACACTTACGCTGTAGAGCTGAGGCACATACAGGGTGCTGTTTTTTCCCTTTATCGGGTTTTCAACACAGTCGCCATCCCAGTATTGTTTGCCAATAACGGTGGGGCTACCAGTATTTGTGACATCCGCGCAAAATATCGAACCGCCGAAAGTCTGGCTTATATATGAGCGTGTCTCATCTTCGTTTGTCCATGCCCAATGGCCTTCGCCCGCGGTAACCGTTCCTCCAACATACGCAGGCTTCCTGGAGTTGGTGACATCGAATATCCGTATGCCGTAGTTGTAATCGTTCACATACAGGTAATTGCCATAGCGCGATACGAAGAAATACCTGGCCGGTTTCTGCTCGATCTGGTCGACTAAAAGCGGTTTTCCCGGGTTACTGATATCGAACGTGAAAAGGCGCGTTGGCGGGTTGTTCCTGCTCATTGAGTCCTGATTGTAATCGTAATTGCAATCGGTCACGTAGATACAATTGTCTTTTGTGGCGCAATCAATTAGCTTAAGGTTGCCCTGTATCTTTCCATGATCATCAAGGAACGTATATACCCCTCTTTTTACCGGCCTTGCGGGGTTGGACATATCAACCAGCATAAGACTGCCCGGTCTTTCGGGAGGAAAATTTGGAGGGCGCCAGTCGCTGGTCATGACCATGATATTACCTTTACACCCTATAAGGTATGGCGAGCTATAAACATCATCTCCGGGTTTTGGCCTATAAGATCCTAACACCTTTGGACAAAGCGGACGGCTGATATCTATCGCCACAACACCTCCGCCTTTCGGTTCGGAGTAATCGGCACGCCTGCCGGGAATGGCGACATACGCCCTGTCGCCCTCAATAAACAGCTCGCTGCCTCCCATTGGGTCGCCTATGTCTAAAGAGGCCAACACTTTTAAATTTCCGGGATTCGAAATATCCAGAACATAAAACCCAATATTAGAACCCGCCGCCGTTACGAAAGCATATCCGTTATGTATAACTATATTTCCCGCGCCCCCACCGGAAGGCGGCGTCCATGGTGTGCTTCCATCAAGCCATTTCGGGTTTTCCGGCCGGCTTATATCAACTGGATAAATACTTTTCCTTAGAAGATAAGCTGTGTTCTTGTACACTGCGGGGTTGTACTTGAAGCCGGCGTTAAAATGGCCAACAGGCTTCGGCGCTCTTTTATCAGTTATGTCAAAAACCTGGAAATTGCCTTCCCCGGGAGCTATATAAGCATAATTCCCCTGCACTATGACTTCACCGTTCCCGGGCACCGCAAAACCAGTGTAAGCAAAACCTTTGCTGGAAATAAGAGATTTTGTTGGGTAGTTGCCTGAAAATAGTGCGAACCGGCCGCTAGCTGGATCAATAGCCAGTTTGCCAGACTTAACCTTCGGATTAGGCCAGCCTTTCGAAAGGTCCTGGTACACGGGAGCCAGTGGCTTTTCGAACCCTCTCAAGTCGGCGTATTCTTTAGAACATATATCTACGCCGTCATCGAAAACAGTAAAGCCGCCCGGTTTCCCGTAAAGCCTGGGTACTTCGGACGGCGTGACGGAGTCTTCGTTCTGCTTCCTTAAAGCCTTGTCTACATCCCGTCCTTCGATGATCTTCGCGAATCTTCCAGTGGTAATGCCGTTACCAGGAAAATACGGGTTATTCCAGGTCCTTTTGATAGCCAGAGGACGGTCTGAAACTTTGAATACCTCATTTTTATTTAAGAAATCAGGGCTCTTGAGAGTGTAACCATTAGAGCAGATGCCCCGAATTGTGGGATAAATCATTTTATCCGTGGCAGGCAAATAGAAAGTATATGTTTTAGACAAATAATCGTTCATTATACCCGTTATCATCGAGCAGCCTGGATTACCGTTCTGGTCAACTATGTTGACTGTCACGGGCGAAATTACCCACTTAAACTCCAATAAAGACATGGCAGCATTAATTTTAACAGTTTCGTTCCTGGCAAGGCAGTTGAAATCTCCGGCTTTTCCGGAGCGTCCGGGCGCAACCGAAACACTATATTGCCCTGCGGGTATGTCCGCCGTAGATCCTGTTGTAAACGTGCCTATGTTCGCCACGTTGACCTTGGAACCCGCGATCTCCCTGCCCTGCTGGTCAACTACTTTTATCACTAATTTTACAGCGTAAACATTTTGAATTAAACAAGTGAACGACAAAGAAAAAATAAAAAGAATTGCAAAAAGTTTTAAACACTTGTTCATGTTATTGAAAAAACAGCATAGCCGCTTACGTGCTATCTCCTCATTTTTCTCCTATCGTAACAAGCAGATAACCCTGTTTTAACGCTTTCATGGCCCTGTCCGGGATCATATTAAAAAGCTTAGCGGCTATTTTTGCCAACAATACCGGCTTGACCGGAGCCAGGAAATTTATCGATGCTTTAGGGGCGATAGTATATTCACTCACATTTTTCAAACCTGATCTCTTGAACAGGGGCTTCAGGGACCCCTTAGGGCCTTCGGCCCCCCAGGACCATAAGCCGTGCTTTTCCTGATACCATTTTCCCGCCCTGTAAGCGCAGGAATAAGCGTTAGGGACAAGCGAAACGACATATTTCCGGGATATTCTGCAAGATTCTTTTAATATGCGTGTTATGTCTTCGTCAGTGAAATGCTCAAGCAGGCCGCCGCTCCACACACAGTCGAAAGAGCTGTCTTTTATAGGGAGCGGGTTGAGAACATCGGCAACCAGAAAGCAAGCGTCCAGCCCGGCCGACTTGAAAACATTTTTGCAGAATTCTATGCTGTCGGGGCTGTAATCGATAAGTGTTACCGATCTCCCGTTCTTTGCCAGTGCTCCAGACAGAAGCCCTGTCCCGCTGCCGAACTCAAGAACAGAATCGCCCGGCTTTGAAAGCTCTAGCACGGGTTTCAGCCATTCAGGTGTTTGCCCGGACGAGATCCTTCCAGCAATGTCTTCAGGAGAGGCGTCGCCTATTATAGCGTTATGCCACTGTTTGCTGTCGAGTTGTTTTTCAGGCATATCTATTGGGCCTCCGTGATCAAACTGAAAGCGTTTTCTTTGTAGATAAAATGGTCTTTATTTTGTCAAGGATCCTTATGGAATAACCCTTTCCTAGGACAACGAACGATGCGGCCAGGCTGAACAAGAGGAAAGGCGCGGCAAGCATCAATCTGCTGCTCATAGAAAGTTTGAGGCTTATAAGCGTCAGAACTCCCAGGAACAATACGGATGCCAGAGACAGCACTAAGGTCTTGCGCGAAAAAATATCTTTTAAATACCATATCATCAGGCAGAAAAGAACTAGATACGCTATAACGTACCCCAAAGCGTAAGACCTTGCGCCGCCGGCCGGGGCGAATTTATACACGAAGCCGACCAGTGTCGTTCCCCACGCGAGATTGAAAAAAAGGCCTGTCCACATTTTTCCAGCCGCGGCCAGGTTAGTCCCGCCAACGTTTGCTATTGTCATTATGCAGATCGCGAACGTTATTCCGACCAGTACCGGGTAGCCTCCCGCGAAGGATCTCCCGTAAAGGCCCATGATGTAGTCCCCAAGGAACAGCGTGACTGTGTAAACCGGGATCACAATTGATATAGTAACTTTTTGGGTGAGGTCGAGCGTTTCGCGGTTGTCGGACGTTGAACTCTGTTCCGAAGAGAGTATTGGCAGCGCTACGCCGCAAAATATTGACGGAAGCAATGTTATTAGGTTTCGCCACTGGTTGGCCGCGTTAACCAGGCCAAGCTCCCCGTACCCTCCGGGCTGGTTAGCAAGGATCGTGTTGGCTATCCAGAGAACAGGCCCTGCGAGGGCTCCGCTAATAAGCGCCGGCAGCGAATACTTCCATAATACTGGAAATTCACTGAAAGCTTTCCCCCCGTCTTCTGGAATATTAGCTATCCTGCGTTCTTTTCTCAGGGCCATATGGTTCATGAACCATCCAAACGCGCTTGATATCACCGATCCAACCACGGCGCCGTATAAACCAAACAGATAGGTGCCTATGATCATAACAGGGAAATTTATCGCGCCTCTCATAACGCTTACCTTTGCCTGCGACCTGAAAGCCTCAAGCCCGGAAAGTGAGCTGGACTGGGTGGCATTAACCGTATAGAAGAAAAGAAGCACCGTGCCCATGCGCAAGGCATTGGTGAGTTCCGGGGCATTAAGCACACGTGAAGATAGTTGTTTAGCAAAAATGAAAAGAAGGATACAGACTATTCCGCTTGAATACGCGGCAAGCAGGTTGCAGAGATTAATGATGCGCGAAGCTCTTGCCGGGTCACTTGATCTGTACTCGGCGACGTATTTGAGAGAAGTGAGCCCCAGGCCGAGCCCCGCGAACGTGCCGAGCATTGCTATGGTGTTCACTATCATACCCAGCTTGCCGAAATCCGTTTTGTTGAGCATTCGGGCGACGGTTATGGAAGCTGTCATTCCGAGGATGAGCGTTGCGACAGTGCTCGCGGACATCCAAAATGTTCCGCGCATGAACCGGGCACCGTTAGAACTTCCACCGAGTATCTGTTTTTCTTTTGTTTTGAGCCAATGCAGTAGAGTAATTATCATAGTGAATTTAAGAATACAGTTTTAATATTCCCCCGATTATTGTCAGGTTGTTACTAGCCAGGAAAATCAAGAATACGGCAAGAAATGCCGTTGTATAATAATTTCTTGATAAAGTGTGGGCAGCGGCGAATGCCAGGACCAAAAAGGTGAAATCACCAGTGTATAGAAATAAGTCTTCGTTGATTCCATAAATACTGTGCAGGGCCATATTAAATAGCAGGCATAGAGCGGCTCCGATAAAAAACGCGCTATTTTGGTAAGAGAAAATACTTTTTAGAACGCCAGTTAGCAATAGAAATACCCATAGGGCGGCTGCGACTAGCCCGATTAAAGTGAAGGCGGTCGGAGCTGAAAATGTTACAGCCGGATTCACCATGCCTTGCATAGCGAAAACATGCGGCAGGGGAGCCACAAAATTAACCAGAAAGAAATGTTTTGAGATAAGCTTTGCCGCTGCGAGCGGGTGTTGGAATACAAGCATGCTAAAATAATTGATTTCCTCAGCGTACGGGTTTGGAAAAAAGAACAGGATCGAAGAACGGTAAAAAAACTTTTGTAATACAGATAAAAGTTCAGTTATAAGCATCGTGGCCACAGCGAAGGCGCCTATGTTATATATCATGGTCGTATATCTTCTTTCATCTTTTACTAATACAACGGTAAGGACAGTGAAACAAATAAAAGTTCTGAACAAAATTAGTTGATGTGACACCCAGCGATATAATACCCGCGGCAACCCAGAGACCAAAAGACAAACGTTTGTTCCGTAAACTGTAAATAAACAGAATATACGTTAAGATAAGGCTGCAGACAGCAAGGGAATAGGTTTCGGGTACTGCCGATGTATAAAGATGACTCATGGTTAAACCAAAAATTGACGCTAAAATAAATGAATCCGCTAAACTTTTGTTAAACAAGTAGAAAAAGACAAAACCCAGAGCTACTCCGGCTGATCCGAAAAAAGCATTTAAAGCCACGGCCGTGTTGACCTGAGAATGAATTAAAGACCTGAGAAAAATGCCGGTTGGGTTCACCAGCAGCACGTACAGCGGATGAACCTTTGTGCGGTAATGGTTAAATGAAAAATCAGTTATATCTCCTATAACTCGGGGAACATCCGCCTGGAACAGAATATCCGTTTCGTTAAAGGCCCGTGTTTTTGAAAGCGAGGTGCCTGTCACATAGTACACAGAATAAAAAATAGTAAATAATAGTGTTGTTAACATGACAAAGACAATATTCCGCGATAGGAAGGCGCGGAAAAACGCAAATCCGCGTTTAATTTTGACCGGCAGCTGTAATGTTTCTCTAACCAACAGTATAAGCCTGTGCCTGACAAAGAATGCGCATAATAGATTAATTAGTACTATAGCAATGCTCTGCCGGAATAACTCATCCGATTCTTTAAAATAATACCCCAAAAGATGTGTGGCCTGGCCTCTTATAAATACATTTAGAGCAGCAAAAGGCATCCTTTTATAATACATTGCTTCGATTATTCCATGGCCGAAATATGCATATAATGCACTTGCGATTATCATGATAAATAACATCACGGGAAATAGTGATAATAAAGCTTTATCTTGTGTTGTAATATTTTTATCCATTTTTGTTAATTACCTTGCTGTGTATCTCAAAAATTATCTCTTTTGGGAACCTGAAAATACTTTTCAGGTTGTGAAAGTGCCGGATAGCGCTCAAAACATGGAAGATCTTTTTGTTTAATTTCCATCCCCAGGCTTTGGGACAGTCATCTATGAATGCATTGATGGTTTTAGCCGAGCCTTTCGCAATAAGACCGTCAAAACTATCTTTAAAGAACGAATACATGTGACCGTTCTTGTTCATTGTGGCAGGAGTAAGAAGTTCTTCGCCGTTGAGTTCCCTGTAAGGCAGCATCAGGTAAAGTATACGGCAGTGGCCGAGCATTTTATCCGCCAGGTCTACCGGATCAGGAAAATGCTCTAGGACGTTCGAGCAATAAATAACGTCCCATTCGCCGTTGAGGGAATCGATGGATGCTGTAAAGAACGATGATATGTCGCCGAATTGTTTCTGACAGCGTGCGATACCCGTTTCGGAGAAATCGCAGCCAGATAATTTCGCATCCGGGTACTTGTTTTTAAATACTGGTAAAGCGTCGCCAAGAGCGCACCCGGCATCAAGAAGTGAGAAGCCGCTCAGGGGTATGTCTATTACCCGGTTGAAACATTCAGCAAAAGTCCTGGTTTGAAGGCGCCCGGTGTTTTTCTCCCAGCCGCCGGACTCTGTAAAGAAGCTGTTCCACCAGTCTTTTGAGTTCAAGTTCTGAATTCGTGTCATTGCTCATAAAGGTCATAGTCAGCAATATAGTCTCTGCCGGGGAATTTTTTCAAGCAACCGTTAAAGTATTCTCGTTATTGGGGCCAGTAGCTGCGGCTGTCGTTTCAGACGTGTACAGGTCCGGTGCTATCATCACCAGGGCCGTGATGAACCAGAACGGTTCGTTTATCCTGACTATGATGAACGTGTTAGTGGTCGCTGACTGGAAAAGCATCCCAACTAAACCGCCGATCAATCCCAGAGAGATGCACTTTATAGTTTCATTCTCTATATTCTTATAGGTTCGGTAGCTTATAAACATAATCTTAAACATCATCCAGTAAAAAGCTATCGTACCGACAATTCCTATCTCGCCCAGGAACGTGAAAAGCTGTCCATCTATAAATCCCACGCCGGTGACGCCGTGGCCTATAAACATTGTTCTGAAATCAGTCATTAATCTGTCGTTGACGATCATTTTCCAGCTGTCTATCCTGTCGGTGGCTGACGGGTCCCTGATCTTTTTGTCCGCTAGGTTCTCCCCTCGGCTGGTCTCAGATGCGCCGACAAACGTCGTATTGATACGCCTTACCATTTGCGTATATAGGTCGTTGAAAATTATAGGAAATAGAACCGTGCCTCCTATAAGCAAAAGCGCGAAAGTAGCTTTTCGTTTTTTTGTTAGAAGCAACAAGGTTAATATCATGGGTACGAACGCCAGGTATGACGCGCGAGAAAGTGTTTTTATGAAAGTTGGCAGGATGAACAACGCTATGGCCATGCAGGAGTAACGGACTTTTTTTATGTCCGAGTTAAGGAAAAAGCTGAACAGCATGCCGTAAATGACAAGGTAATACCCCGCCAGCGATGCAGGTTCTCCGCCGTTGGACTCAAAAGGGGCATAGACTCTTTCCACTGATCCCATAACGCTGTACGCGAAAATCGCCACGATAACCGCTGTTACCGCTCCGGAGATCAGGAATCTCGGAAAATTCTTGATAGTTGAAACTATGTTGGCTGTAACCCAGAACAGGACGAAATATTCCAGGTATTTAAACATGTAAAAAGCGCCTTTAACGGGGTTGAGGCCGCCCATTATTATGCCCAGAGCAGTGCTGGTAACATAGATAACGGTCAAGAAAACTAAATTTGAATCCAGTGGCGTTTTAATGAAGCCTTTCCAGTCTTTTTCCTTGGCAGTGTAGGCGAGCCAGGCGAGGAGCATTACAACTATCAAAAGGTCGTCCACTCTTATGGTTACATCGCGCCCCGGTACGCTGGCTACGGTTATCTGTGGCGACAACAGCATCGAAAATACAATAATAGTCAGGCCGTTTTCGGGGTTTTGAAAGGTTACAACAGCTACAATTATGGATGCTATTATGGCTGTGATAAGGAAGGGTGTAGCGGTTATTGACTGCGCGGTGAGGATAAGTACAGGGACTGCCGCGAGAACAAAGAACGCGTAGCGCCATTTATTGTTCATTTATTATGCATTCCCATGGCCTTTTCTTTAGGGATGTCTTTGGCATAATACTTATATGAATAGTAGTAACCGTACCCATAGTAAGACCCGATTTCTGTGGTTTTGACGTTGTTAAGGACTACGCCCAGCATCGGCGCCTTTACGTTGGCCATCTGTTCCTTGGCGCGTTTTAAGGCGCGCCTTGCCATCCTTCCCACTTGGTACACCAGTATCGATCCTGATGCGTGGTTGCCCAAAATAAGCGCGTCCGCAAAAAGGAGCACAGGAGGGCAGTCGAGTATAATTATGTCGTAAACTTCCGCCATTTCTTTGAGTATTCTTACGGTTTCGGGCGAGTTGAGCATGTCGATCGGGTTAGGGGTTATGTGGCCTGAAGTAAGAAGGCTTAAGTTCTCGATACCCGGATAATGCAGTATCTTATCCGATCCCATATCGCTCATGATGAAGTCCGTAGTGCCTTTTATTACATCTCTCCAGTTCCTGGAGCCTATAATGCAGTCAGAAAATCCCGGCCCGCGCTGGAGCCCGAATATCCAGTGCAGGGTGGGGCGCCTCAAGTCAGCTTCAACAATTATGGTTTTTAACCCGCTCTGGGCAGCGGCAAGCGCGAAATTCGAAGAAGTGATGGTTTTACCTTCCCCTATGCCGGCGCTGGTAAATAGCAGCGTTTTTGAGCCGCCTCCTACATTCTCTCCTTTAACAAACTTCATATTTGTCATCAGAGTGTGATAAGCTTCTACAAACGGTGATTTTGCCGATTGATAGACTACAAGTTTTGACCGCATCATGTTTATTCGCTGGTCACGGCTTGAACCTTTCAAATAAAGTGTCTTGATCTTTCCTTCAACGTCAACGTGGGGTATAATGCCGATTACAGGAAGATTAAGGTACTTTTCTACGTCTTCGATAGTGCCTATAGACGTGTCGAGGTTCTCAATGGCAAGAGCGAAAACAAAGCCCAGGAATATACCCAGAAATGCTCCGATACCGATATTCATTTTCCTGTTGGGTTTTATAGGAGCGGAAGGTTCAACTGCTGGGGTGATTATAAAAGTTGACTGTACGCGGTCGGCTTCCGATATCTGAGCTTCTTTAAGGCGTTTGGCAAGTAGTGTGTATAGTTCGTTATTTATCGATACATCGCGGGACAGCCTCGCATACTCAAGCTCTTCCGCGGGCAGCTGCTTCATCTGCGCCTGGACCTCTTCTATTTGTTCATTCAGTTTTTCTACTTCAGGATGGTGTTCAGTGTATCTTTTCTGAAGTTCACTTTTCTTATTTTGCAATTCGATAAGGTGCGAGGTCATATATCCACCGACACCTGTAGCTCCAGACTTTTCAGTATGCCTGCGTAAAGCGTCTTCGGTTTGGCTCAGCTTTGCCTTTGCATCATTTACCTGTACTTCGATGAATTGCCTGAGCTCCCTGGCGCGCCTGTTCCTGTCTTCAATACCTTTCTCGATATAGACCTCTGCTGTGGCGTTGGCAAGCCTTGCGGTTTCTTTTGGGTCAGAAGACATGGCGGAAATGTTTACGAGATTCGTGTCCCCCACGCGCTCGGCGTTTATCTTTGATGAGATAGCTCCGACTATGGCCTGTATCTGCTGCTCGGACATATCAGGGGTGATCATGTTAAGCTTGTTTGCGGTCCTTTTGCATACTATTTCGGATTTGATTATCTTTACTTCCGTGTTCAGAACCGTTATCATGTCCCAGCCGGCCTGGTCTACGCCGACGCCGGGTATTATGAGGCTTGCCTCTACTTTTACGGTCGCGGATGCCTGATATATCGGGGTTTGCAGGTTAGTAAAAACTATTACGGAACCGAGTATAGAAAAAAACGTGAGTATAATTACCCAGCGCCTCTTTTTGAATATCCTGACATAATCTTGAACGTTTAGCTCATATTGGGCCATCTTGTCTCCAGGTACTAAATCTCAAATGCGTCTATATTCCGCCTCTGACAGCAAAAACCAGTGTTAGAAGGGTTATCCACGGCATAATATTGGTAATAAAAAGGCTTCCTGAGGCGACGGTTCCTTTAGGAAAGAAAACTGTGTCACCGCTCAGGACTGCCACATCTCTATCTTTTCCAGAAAGTATTTTCTTGAGGTTCACCTTAACCACGGTCATTTTGTTGTCCGGAGAAGGGTGTATGATACTGACATCAGTTATTTTCGCGTTGTCCGTAAATCCTCCGGCGCTGGATACCAGATCGACAAGATGCATGTTCTCTTTGTAGTCGTAATAGCCAGGAACTTTGATCTCTCCCAGTATAGCGATCCTTGGCTGTCCTTTCTGCACCTCTATAATATCTCCTGGCTCGAGCAGAAAATCTTTTGTAAAGTCACCTGATTTTATCAAGTCTTCAACATCAACTAGATGGACCTGGCGTTTTGTGGGAGGGCCGCGGTATATCTTAACTTCTTTCCTGTTCGCCGCGTCGGTAAAACCGCCTATTGAAGATATGAATTCCATCAGCCTAAGGTTCTCCTTATAGCTGTATGCCCCGACTCCCTTTACTTCACCGGTAATAAAGATCTGCCTTCTGCTGAACTGTTTTACGGTTATTGAGACCTGCGGTGAGGAGATATAACGGCCAAGCTCGCTTGAAAGATTATTCTCTAGCTGCTTTATCGTAAGGCCCTTTGCCTGGATAGCTCCTATGAGAGGAAAAGGAATGTTCCCGTCGGGCTGCACAACAACCTCTCTTGAAAGTTCATCCGCCGGATAAATCGTAACTCCGAGGATATCAGAGTTTTCTATCTTATAATCATCAGCTACGCTCTTATTCGTCTTTTCCGGTTGGGATGTGTTTGCAGTATCCCGTAAATCAGACTTAATCTCAACAGGAACTGATACCGGCGGGCCTCCTGCAATTACCTTGACGGCAGGGTCTCCGGCTGGAGGTGTTGCTACCGCAGCCTGAACTGTTTTATCGGGCTTATTATCCTGTTCTGTTTTGTTAACGGTGATGATCCAGAGGTTCTTTTCTCTCTTAACCGTGTAAGAGGCATCAATTCGAAGCTCTGCTATAACGCGTACCACGTTGTTTGGCGGGCCTTCAAACTGGCTGGAAGAAACGTTTGAGAACAAGCCCTCGCGGGGTGAAATATTACTGGCTGCGGCCGAGAGTTTGTTCTGGACGTCGTAAAGGTCGAGCACTATTTTAGAAGGTTTGCCGTCAGCGGGGTCTTTCATGAGAAAATAATTTGACCTCGAAACGCCCTCTGCCGCTATGAATATTTTAGAACTATCTCTCGTTTCCGAAATAAATATTTTCTCGACCTTCCCCTTGGCGCCCTTTGCCTTTGTGTTATTTTTTTTCTTGACAGCTATAGGTTTCTTTTCCGGCAGAGGGCTGTCTTCGGATGCGCCGTCTTTGCCGGTTTTATCCAGTTCCTGTTGAATTGGAGTTGTATCTATGCCGGACCCATCGTATTTTTCTTCAATACGATTCAGGATAAAAGTGCGGTCATTGGCGTTTAGATTTTTTTGCTTCGATACTTTTCTGTAATAGTTCAGGTCGTTGGCGAGGGTCTGGTCTGACAAAACATCCGAAAAAGCCGGTAGGCAGAAAAAGAATGTAGTGAACAGGATGAGTGCGAGAAGTTTATTCCGCTTTATTGTTATCATTTGAAAGAGGTTTGACTTTCAAGAACGAATTAGGGAAACCGCGACCGGCGTTACATATCTTGGCGTTGTTCGGGTCCCGTTTTGGCTTGCCGTTGATCACAAAATTATAAGCGTAATCGCCTGGAGCAAGCGCAAGGTTGATCCTCCACAAACCCGCCGCGCCTTTCAACATTTTCTTAGGTATCCAATCCGTAAAATCACCTATTATTTCAACCTTTTTCACCTTTGAATTCTTGTAGGTGAAAGATATGTTCCTTTTCTCAGCCGTGGCAGCTGTAGCAGTTTTTTCTTCGCGTGCTGTTTCAATATCAGGTTTTTCGGCTGGTTTTTCAATATCGGCTTGCGCTGCTTGCGGCATGGCTTGCGGAGCAGCTTCCGGTTCATCTGACAGCTGTTTGGTATTTTGCTTAAGAGAAGATATCGGAAGGCTTGAGAAGGCTTGGTATCTGTATGCCATAAGGGCTATTGCAAGCGCCATAACTATGAGGTCAAGCACCATGAGTGAAATGAGGTTCTTTCTTGTCATTTTCCGCTGTCCGTTAAGTAGATAAGGAGTTTGTGTATGCCCTCGAGTTTTGTTTCAAGGGCGGAAATATCGGTCGGAGTAGATTCGGGAACGATCTTCACTGAAGACATTGCATCGATCTTGGCTTCGAGGCGTTTGAAAGACTCATCTATTTTAGCCGGATTGAGCAGTGACGGTATCGTCTGATCTGAAGGTTTAGCGTTCTTAATGGATTTTTCTATATCGATAAGGCGCTGGCTGATATCATTGAGCTGATTTACAATAGCCTGGAGCCTTGCCTCGGTAAGCCCGGAATTGTCAACGTGTGATGTATCTTCGTCATCTTGAGGGATATCTTCGTAAGATATTTCTTCGGGTGCAGATGAACCTTCATTCAAGGATTTTAGGGCCCAAAGCGCGATACCCACCGTGCCTGCCAGAACTATACCAGCCGCGAGCATTACTGGGTCCTTGAAAAAGACATTTAAAAAAGTATTCATTTACAAATGAAGTATATAAGAATAAAATTGATTTGTCAAGCAAAATTAGATACAATACACCAAGGTTTTTACATATATTATTGTGCTGAAATACGTATTTTGAGCTCAATCTTGCAAAATATCAACAATCATATATAAAATTATAGTGTTTTGACATATAAGCTGTTAAATCGTGAATTCGGTTTAAAATGTTTGGGTTTGGATTCATGTTGGACCATTAAAATGAGATTAAGTGTTACTAATTTATCTAAGTCGTACAAGACACCTGACGGCACGAAAAACGTGCTTAATGATCTTTCACTCGAAGTGGCCCCGGGTGAAGTTTACGCTTTAATGGGCGCGAACGGTTCAGGAAAAACAACTTTGCTGAAAATAATTTCTACTCTTGTTCTGCCTTCTTCTGGCGGGATATTTGCTGATGGTATTAACGTTGTGAGTTCCCCTGAAGCAGCAAAATCGCGGATAGGGCTTATGTGCGGGGCTGAAAACAGCTTTTACCAGATGATGACAGTTGAAGCCAATATCGGTTTTTTTGCGAAACTTTACGGTAATGTGCCGAAAAGACGAATAGAACGCATTTTTGAAGGATTAGGTATCGATAGTTTCAGAAAAGTAAAATTCAGCCATCTTTCATCTGGGATGAGGCAGAAGCTGGCCCTCGCGAGGGCGATGCTGATCGCTCCCGGGATATTGCTTGTTGATGAAGTTTCAAGAAGCCTTGATAAGGATTCGTCAGAGAAAGTTTCCACATACATTAAAGATTATTCCCTGGAAAGCAATGCCGCATGCGTTGTGGTCACCCACGACAGGTTGTGGGCCAAAGAATATTCAAACCGTTCGGGTATTCTTTCCGGGGGCAGAATAGAGGCGCTATTATGAATATATTATGGGCCTTCATTTTTCGTGATACCGCTATCGAAAGGACTTACCGTTTCCATCTAGTTCTTAAGCTCATCGGCCTTGTTACGCAGCTTATTATATTCTTTTTCATAAGCCGTTTCCTTGGTAATCACGGCTATTTCAAGTTCGTTTTTATCGGGCTCGTGTTCAGCGGATTTTTTCAGTTCTGGCTTAATGTTTTTGCCGAGAATATCCGGCAGGAGCAGTACTGGGGCACGATCGAACATGTTTTCCTGTCCCCCAACAGGCCATTGTTTGTGCTTCTTTCTTCTACAGCGTTTAAATTCGCTCTTCTGGCCATAGAGACCGCTTGCCTTCTATTTTTAGGAAAGTTTTTGTTAAAGGCTGATCTCAACTTAAATCTTTTTCTGTTCATCCCGTTATTCATTTTAAACTCGATAGCGATGGGCGGCATAGGCCTTTTGTCGGGTAGTTTTATTTTGTATTTTAAACGCGGTGATCCGGTGAACTGGATCCTTGGCTCGGCGGTTGATTTGTTAAGCGGTATATATTTCCCCGTCGCAGTATTTCCTGATATCTTGAAAAATATTTCAGGCGCTCTTCCCACTACATATGCGCTGAATATGTGGCGGGATATTCTTCTTTATGGAAAAACACCACTCTTGTCGGGATTCGCAGTTCAGGCGGGATGGGCGCTTGTTTTGTTTTCAGCCGGCGCGCTTGCGTTCACGATCGCTTACAAAAAAACAAGAGAAAAAGGCGACCTAGGGAATTATTGATTAATTTGTGTATGTTCGCACGCAACTTACATGCTCAAGAGACCAAAGACTTTGTACGTGACTAATACCGGCCAAACTACAGCTTTGAGGAAACCAAGCACGCCTCCCCAAAAAGTCGTTGTATGTTGAATAAAATAGATGGCTGCTCCGATCGTTACCATACAGTATGTCCCGCCGAAAAAACCGTGTTTATGCATGATTCAACTCCTTTTGATATTAGTTGTATGCTTAGAAAAATAGCTGAAAAATATTCTAGCTATTTATTGTATCATTTGCAACACATCCGTACAATGAATGTCATTAAACATTGTCAGCCTTTATTTTACAGGCATAATTAGTTATAATTAACGTGCAGTTCTTTAATACAGTTGGAAGGAGTAAAAAATGAAACGTCACGCCGGTGCTATGCTCTTTGTATGCTCTGTCTTGATCCTTTCTGTATTTTCATCTCGGGCCGCTCACGCTGACAACAAGGCTGTCGTGCCTGCGCCGCAGCAAGCCAGGACTGGTAACGTTAAAACAGCGGTTTCGGCAAACGAGATCAAGCTTAGAACATCTCTAAGAAATCTTTTCACGCAGTGCCTGAACAAACAGCGGTCGCTCGCGGTTAAAACCCTCACCGGCGCGCCGGACGTTCAAACAGCACAGAACAAACTCACGATAGCGATTAACAACATAGGCCTTGTTTTTAAGAATTATTACGGCGATTCTACCGGCGGCCAGATAACCACGCTTTTCACACAATACATTCAAGCTACAATTGATTATTCCAATGCCATAAACAAAGGTGGTGACAGGGCAAGTATTGTCAGCGGCATGCATGGCAAAGCTGGAGAAATAGCGAACTTGTTCGATTCTTTCAACCCTGCCTGGTCAAAGAGCGGGCTTTCGGAGGCGCTGGATAAATATTGTGCCATGAGCATAAAAGAGGTGGATATGGAGCATGTTAGCTTGAGCAAGCCTGATGAAAAGCTCTTTATGGCAACTTTCAAACAAAGCTCCGATATAGGCGAGATATTAGCTGTGGGCATTGCCAAGCAGTTCCCAGATAAATTCAAACGTTGAGCTATCTAGGAAAGCAAGTGCCTGGCGCATGAGGCAAGATTTTTCAGCAGCAGGAACGGCCTGAATATCCTATATAAGAAAATCTGAAACGAATTCTTCAGTTCATAGCGGTTTAACAGAAACTCGCTAGAAGGGAAAAATACCTCAATAATATATGTTAATTTTTTATTAAACGGCAGATAAATAAATCTGGAAATATGGCCTTTGAGCGGATTGTCCCTTGAGCGCAGCGCCTGCCGTAAAAAGAACCTTTCCCTGAAGCCGGAGATAAATAAATCGCCGCGGCTTTTTGAAAACCATAAAGCTTCAGTTTGTTTTCCACTTCCCTCCAGTTAATCGATTTCCCCCAGTTTTCGCGTATAAGCAAAAGGTCTTCTTTCCATTTCGGGTCTGCTTCCGCGTGATGGATGGCGCCATGCGCGAGCACATGGATATAAAAATCTTCGGCTTTCAATCGCGACAGGCGCCCTGAGAATCCATCGAAAATAAACTGAAGGCTTTCATTGAAAAGTGTTTCGTTTTCTTTGCGGTCGAGGTACCACATGTTGTCCGAAAGGTCCACAGGGGCAGGTTTTGTCGGGTTTATCATACCGCACGGATCTTCGGGTGCCGGGGTGTAACCCATAGATGATAACGTATCTTTTGCGGCTGTGATATCATTTGGCCTTACAAGCATATCAATATCTTCCATATTCCTGATACCGGAGTACGCCGGGAAAGAAACAATAAGCGCCGCGCCTTTGAGGAGCACGGCGGAGATATTATTTTTAGAGAACGCTGAAGCGATCTCTTCTAACTGGTTGAGTATAAGGATATTCCTTGCCAGTATGTTCCTGTCCATTTATTTTGATTCTACTCTGAACGGCTTGAATGCGTTGGTGAAGAATTTATAATACGCGTAATTATCGTCTTCAAGCGTCTTCTGGGCCTTGATCTCTACCCCTTCTTCAGTCTTCAAGACAGGGTTCTTGATGATTTTCGGAACCCGTACCTTGCATACGATCTTGTAAACCGGCGAGCCGCTATTTTCCACGAACAGGAAATGTTTGTAAACATTGCCTTCCCCGGACTTTTCCCCAATCGCCAAAGATAGGTCGGTGCCTTCGGTTTTGATCGTTCCTTCAAGATAGACTATATCGCTTCCGTCGGTTTTCCCTGTCATAACATACATCGACTGCTGCCTGCCAGCCATCCTGCGCTTGAGGTCGATATCAACATCGAACATTTTGAAAGCGGTTGTAGAAAGTGAAGGTATTATAGGGGCTGAATCTTTAGGCAGACACGATCGGCGAATGAGCTGAAGCCTGTATCGTTACAGCTTGTTTCCGCTGAGCAATAGGTGCCGCGGTTTGAGGAAGTGTAACAGGTTTAGGGTTTCCGAACGCCATGCTGATCGTCACTCTTTGTGAGTTTCCAAGCACGCTGTATGGGACAAAAGCATAATCGACTTTCAATACCATATTCCTCAATTTAAAATTAAAGCCGGTTCCTGCCGACAAACCGTAGGTGTCCCCCAGCTCATTGCCGTTCATCCTGTAGCTGTACCCCGCCCTGATCGCAAAAAGATCTGTCGGCCAGAATTCTGCGCCGGCAGAAAGTGACAGGTAGTCGTCATTCGGCTGGTTCAAGTCAAGCGTCGCCGTGAGCTTTTTATTGAATTTATAAGCAGAACCGAACCTGATGTTTAGCGGGAGGTCGTAGGCCTGTGATATGAATTTTATGGGTTGTCCAATGTTTTGAATGGATAGTCCAAAGCTTAGCGGCAGGGTCTTGAATTTGTACAGGGAACCGATGTCGGCCGCGACGCTCCACGCGTTATAAACATATATGGTTTGTTGTATGTATTTAAGCGAAGCGCCGAACGAAAGATTATTGCCGAACCAGCGGGCGTAAGACACATGCGCCGCGACGTCGTAGGCCTGGAAGAGTCCTTCAACTGGCGAGATCGGGTAATACGGGTCGTTCTCGTTGAGGCCTGAACGGAGCTCATTGTCTGTTGGGGTATAGAGGCCGTATACGGCGGCAGCCAGCACTCCTCCTTTATAAGGGAAGGCGTAGCCAGCGAAATCGTGCCTGAGGCCTTCAAAAGATTCGTCGTGGGTAATGCTGATCTCGCTGGTTTGAAGCTGCGCAAGGCCGGCCGGGTTCCAATACATTGCTGTCATATCATCAGCAAGGCCTCCGAAAGCGCTTCCCATGGCTACCGCTCTAGAGCCTATGCCGTATTTAAGGAAAGTAGCAGAAGTCGTTCCGGCATTAGGGCCTATTTGGACGTCAGCCTTAAGCGGCAGAATATAAGCCGAGAGTAAATAGATTATAAAGATCAGGATAGCCGCAAGTAAACTGCGTTTAAATTTAAACTCCTGATAGAGATAATTTAATACTTTCAAACTTCTCATATATTCTCCACCTACCTACCACTTATAGCTGAATTAATGCACTATCGCCAGCTTCTTTTTTAACGATCTGGTTTCAGAGCTTGTCCTTGCTTCGATCCTGAAAATATACACACCGCTGGCCTTTTTAGAAATATCCCACGGCAGCTCTGAAACTATTCCGGCCGGGTTGTTTGGTTTTTCCAGGTGCGCTATAAGCTGGCCCGAGACGCTGTACACATCGATATAAACATCGGCGATATCTCCAAGGTAATACTTGAAAGTAAGCGTACTGCCCAATGCCGGGTTCGGATAAGTATACACCCTGTCTCCCAAAATTAAAGGTTCATGGCCAGGAACATACTGCATTATCCGGTATATCGAAGCTGGCGAAAAATAGTTAAGGCTTGCCCACACGCGCCCGTTCTCGCTGTTTGGATCGGACGTGTTGAGGACGCTCCAAACATTCTTGCTTGCGTCCCACCAATAAATTCTCAGGTTTGTTTTGTTCATATTGACTATGTTCTGAAGGATAGTACGGCATCTTAATTATAACTGGTTTAAGGAACTTTGTAGTGCTTGGGTTCACACCGAATATCCTTACTTGACTCGTGGATTTTGCTGATGCCGGCACGCCAGTGTTCGAATAGCTAGCAGGTATCAGTATGCCGGCCCAGACATTAGAAGCTACGGCTCCCGGCGGAAAGTCCGCTTCGGTTGTAAGGCCGTTAACGGTAATTGTCACAACACCGCCGTTCGCGGGCGTTATAAGGACACCGTCAGCCAGCGAGAACGCCCATGCCACGTTGGAGAAATCAGATTCAGAAACGGCGTCCAGCGCTGTCACCGTGTAGTAAAATGTTGTATACACCGGGCAGGCGTTGTCTATATAAGTTGTCACCCCTTTAAGCACGTGCGCCAGATAGACAAAACCGCCGCTAAAAGTGCTCTTATATATGTTATAGCCTGCGACATCGTTGTTCCCGGCTCCGTCGTCACCCGAGACCTGCCAGCTAAGTGTAAGGCTTCCGCCGCCGTCGAAAGGTGTGTCGACAGCGACAAGATTTGTCGGAGGCGGAGGAGAGTTGTTTATTGAAAAACTGTTTATTGCCCTTTGAGAAGAGTTGCCAAGGGCGGTCATCCTGACACTGTAAGTGCCATCCTTGAGCGATCTCGTGTTCCACACGGCGAGTGCCTGGCCTGCGGCTGCATTGGTGGAGGTTAGCAGTGGGTCCATGTTGTTGGTGATGATCCAGGCGCATAGTCAAGCTCGAATCCGCTTGTTCCCAAACCTTGTGTTGAGCCGCATATCGTAGCGACGTTGACTACAAGGTCGCTATTATCTGGGTTTGAGATGTAAAGTGCGTTCTGGGCCTGAAGACCCCACATGTTACCGTCATACGTGTTGACATATACCCACCCGTTGGAAACGCATGGCGAGCTGACTATGCCCGTTGACACACTGCCGTTAAAGCTGAGGTAATAGCCTGTTGGAGTAGCTGTAAGGTTGCCTGTTCCAGGCTCGATATATGAACCGCTGGATGAATCCACGCAGTACAGCCTGCCGTCACCAGAACCGATGTATATAGTGCCGTCGGCGCAGGATGGCGACGAGATAATGCCTGAAGGGTGCGGCTGTCCAATAGTAGTTGACCATTGAGGAGCGACGTTGGTCGGGTCCGGGGCGCCGGTTCCCAGGCTGTCGAACGAGAGAAGGTTGAGGGTGGTCACTGTTCCATTCACGAACGACGACGCGACAAAAATCTTTCCCTGGCCCAGCGTGGCTGACGATACCGCGGCCGTGTTGCCGTTGAATTGGGCTGACCTCCAAACCTGTGAACCCGCATGCGTGAAACAATAAAGCCTTTGTTCATCGCCACCGGAAACCGCGTATACATAGTTATCATCAACCGCGAACGAGCAGAAAGAAATATTACCCTGTGTCGGTTTGGCCCATCCGGAAGCTAGGGTGCCACTCTGAAGGTCGACGCATTGGAACAATCCGTCATTCGTTCCAAAGAACATAAGGTTGTCACTGACGCTTACTGAGGGAGATGAGAACCCGAAATTGCTGATATTGATGGCCTTTACCATATTGCCGTTAGACGCGTTGATACAGTAGAGTTTCGTGCCCGGGTAACCGGAGAGGAAATAGAGGTTCCCTCCGTAAAGAACCGGAGATGAGCAGTCGGTTGTACCTGTGTTAGTTTGCCATATAACGTTGCCTGTCAGCCTGTTGATGGCGTAAATATTCTGGTCCTTGCAAGGCACGTAAACAGTGGAAGATGTTACGCAAGGGGTTGCGTCTGTCCAGCCGCCGGTTGGGCAGTGCCATACTTGGGCGCCGGTATATGCATTAAGAGCCCAGATGTTGTTGTCCCTCCCTCCGCAGTACAGTATCCCTTTGTATACAACCGGCGAAGAAACAAAACCGGTTTGTATCTGGAAGTTCCATTGAGGTACAAGCGGCGGCCTGGCCTGCTCGATGAGCACCCCAGTTCTTTGGGGTGTTCCTCTGAAAAGCGGCCACGACGCTGCATAGCTACAGCTGCCGGTGCTCATCAGCCAGTAACCTATGAACATCGGAGCAACTAAGATTTTAATGAGATGTGTTTTAATAAATATTATATTCATGTTTGTTCCACCTTTTTAGACTGCTATACTTTTCTATTGACTGCTTGGATCCGGTATATCGATGCAATAAACTTTTCCATCGTTTGAACAGAATATTAAATAATCGTTGTACGGATGATGGTCCGGGGAATCTAAATAACCTATATCATATATTGGACTGCATCTGATTTCAGCCCCTGTAGCTACAGGGAAACCTGCGATAGTGGGTGTCCCGTCATCAGTGTCTAACCCATACATATAGCCGTCATCAGAACCGAAATACACATCGTCATTATTGCCAACGACAGGAGAGGTGCGTATAGGCCCGTTCGTCTGGTATGTCCAGTATATACCGCCGCTTGAAACGTCAACTTTGTAGAATTTGCCGTTGTCACAGCCGAAATAAATAGCGTTGGTAGCCCCAGGGTAGCCAGAATCAACATACGGCGAACTCCTTATGGGCGAACTTACATGGACGTCGGTCCAGCCCGCCGGTATACTGTTGAGATTTGAAGCGTAGCGGCACCTTAACGTTCCGCTGTCGTCGCCGTAATAGATCAAGTGAGTGCTGCTGCCAACCGTTAAGAAAGGTGAAGTATGGATCGAAGGTGCGGTTGTGGATGAGGCCGTAATGCTTCCATTATCGCCGTTATTTACCCTATAGAATGAGCCACCGGAGGTTCCGAGCCATACACCGTTGTCGTTCAATGTAGTGCTTGGGTCTATTACGGGATAGCCGAACATGCCGCCGTTTATGCCCGGGGAAGTGATCCATCCGGAGACAAGGTTGCCGCCGTTATCTATTTTATATAGATGTCCGTCATTCGTCCCTACGTACAAGTATGGCGTGTTAGCAGTCCCGCCGTAGTAAGTTATATCCGAACTAACTGCTGAACCAAGGTTTAGCGGATACTGCCAAACCTGTGAAACGGACGAGCCGTTATTTTGCAGTTTATAAAGCAAACCGCTGTTCGTCCCCGCGTATAAGTATGGGGCGTCTTCTTCAAGGTTTGAATCATAGATCGTTGTTACTGCCCCGCCAGCATTGAATGTCCACATACTCGAGCCGTTATCGCTAACCATATATATATTACCGTCGGAAGAAGCAGCATAGTTGTTGTTAATGGCTCCGTCTATATATGGTTGGCCAAATACAGCAAGAGTCTTTCCAGGCTGACTTACAGGCAGCGGGTACACTGAGCCGGCAGGCGCCGAAGCAGGTGCTATTATGTAAGGGCTTGGCACAAATACTTCTGCGCCTGCATTCGTGGGTTGTGTTACAAGGGATGGGGCATCGCGCCATATGGTTTCAGTGCCGGGTATCATTTTAACCCTAAACGTGTTTGGTGACTGGTTTGAAGCATTGTTGGCCATTGTTACACCCAGGAAGTAGGTTTGTGTCTGCTGTGGCGCTATCGTGGATAATGAGCCCTGGGGCATAGCGACCGGTATATCCATCGATCCGGAAGAATCAACAGTGATGAAATTGCCGCTTACAGAAGCAAGTGTACCCGTGTCAATGGCCGGCTGGTAAGTGCCCAGGGTGCCGTAAACAAGGTTGTCGGCAACAAGGCAAACGTTAGTTATGAGATTCTGCACCTGAGTCTCGTTCAGAGGGTTGCCTGAACCGTCAGTGAACCTTGCCTTGACATCATAAAGCTGAATGTTGTTGCCTCCGGATTGCGCGTTGTTGGTTATGTCTATCCTGTACACTCCAGCGATAGCGCCATTATTTACTTGTTGGAACATTATCGGGTATACAACAGCGGAACTTATCGTTGCATCGTAGTATACGGAATTGACCGTTATCTGCGGAGCCGCGCTGGTGCCGTTATCGATATTATAAATGACCGAGTATATGGTTCCGTTGATAAGCTTGTTTCCGTCAAAATCGCTTAGCGCTGAGCCGATCTGAATGGTCGTTTGGGCAGTTAGGCTTGAAAGGTTAAAACCGATGTCCTGCAGCCTGAATATGTGAGGCGATTTACCATCAGCTGTCCCCCCTGTTCGAACGAACCAGATGGCGTTATTGTAGCCGGCCGAAACATTAGAGCCAAGCGCGGTATCTATCTTGAAGGCCGCCGGCAAGCGGGTGCCTGTCGCGGGATAGTCAACGCTGTTGGAAGCAAGAGGTGTCGGGTTATAGTTCCTGCCGCCAAAAGAAGGCGCGGAATACACTGAAAAATCATTCTTATTGTTAAACGTGTTTGCGCCGTCAGGATACCTGCCGATGGTGTTTGGAGAAGATATGCCTCCGTTCGCTGGCATGTCAAACGGCACTCCCACTGTCTGGTAGTTAAGATAGTTGTTATTTGAGCCCGCATTCCATGTAACGCGGTCGATCACCTGGCCCGAAGGGCTGCTTACCAGCGCTATAAAATCAGCCGTTGGTTTTAGTCCTGAAGCGCCGAAACAAGCGGTCCAGCTGTTCCCGCTATTATCAACTGAAGAAGAATCAAACCCTGAGAAACCATAAGGCGGTATAGTTCTTGTGAACCTGAAAGGCACACCGTTCGAGTTCCTGATGATGTAGTTCACCAGTGTCTGCGTGGTTGAGGACGTGTTGTAAAGCTCTATCGTTTGCAGCGACGAGGCGTAATTTATCTCATTTATGCATACAACGCCCGTTGAAACAGAGTTCGCATAACCCATGGTGGGCGTAGGGTTAGCTTCAAAGAAATTCGCGTTCCCATCAGATATCCTTGAATAACTGTAGCCGGAAGGCATAACCGGCCACTGAACCTGGTCTATAACCCTGTTCAAAGAATCTCTTAAGTCAACGGTGTAAGACGCGCTGCCATTCAGTGTAAGGCCGGGTATCACAACGAATGTTCCTGAAGCGATTGAAAGCCCTGTGCCTCCTGTCCATACGGATGTTTCTGAAACTGACGATGCAATAGTTCCCTGTTTGTAGTAGAGCTGGCACCCTGTAAGCGAGAAACTTGATGAGGTATTGTTGTAAAGCTCTACCCAGTTGTTCGAGCCTGACGCGGTAGGGCATACCTCGTTAATATATATGTTACTTGCCCTGGGCATTATGCCTCCGGAATAAGCGACGCCTGAAACGTTATTCGCCTTGTTGGTCGATTCCAGGGCAAAATAGAAAGTCGTGCCGGTTGCAAGCCCGGAAAGTGTCAATGAGTCCGGTGAGCCTGCCGGTACAGCGGGTGTGTACTGTATGAATGTAGTAGAGGCGTTAAAAAGCGCTACCGATGAAATTGAATAAGTTGCGTATTTTATAATGTAATTCCCAGTGTAATTGTTTCCATAGGCCCCGTCATCACCGGGTGCTGTCCATGTAAGGAGCACAGTTCCGCGGTAAGGGCCAAGGGTCGCGGTAAAATCACTTGGAGTTGAGGGCGGCTGGGTGTCCTTTAAGACCGTAAAAAAGTCAGTTACCGTGGTAGTATTTCCCGCCACATCCCATGCTCTCATGCTTATGTAGTTGGTGTTTGCGGCAAGCAGGTTAAAGGCAATAGTAAATCCTGTGTAAGCGCTTGTTGAACCCGTCGATATGGGCAAGTTTGTCCAGTTTAACACCTGCGTGCCGGCATTGGCTGAGCTGGTATAGGCGCAATACTGAACCGCGCCAAGGCCGGAAAGGCCCGGCTGGTCTGCTATGCTGATATTGCTGTATGTAACGCCCGCATTCTGCCAGCCGTAGTTTACAGTTGTGCTTGAAATCTGAGGCGGTTCTGTATCTTTCCAAACCGTGAACACATCATACGACTTTGTAGTGTTTCCTGCGCCGTCCGACACTTGAAGTGACACGTAGTTATTTTGACCTCTCTGCAGAAGGTTGAATGTCGTGGCGGAAAGAGACCATGGAGTTGAATATGAGTCAGTGTTCATCCCGGTTATTTCCGGAGACCCGGCAGTAAATGATTTTAGCGCTGCTCCACCCAGTTGAGGGCCCGTATAAACAGCTGAATTTAATTGAGCAAGATGCGACCCTCCAGAATCGGTGAAAGTCACCGCGGAGAAAATTTCGGCATTGTTGTTGTTGATCCAAACTCCTTGAAGTGGCGTCTGGCCTGTGACAGTAATAATAGGAGGCACGTCATCCTGCAGGTCGAGCGCGAGCTGTGCCGGCATATAGCTTGGTAGGGTGCCATCTGTCCAGCCTGAGACCGTATCGCAAAGGCTTGAGCCTCCGGACCAGCCTGAGCTCCAGTTCCTTGTGCGCAAAGACCCCGAGATATCTATGCCGGTTGCTATTATTTTATTAGTATTCGGGTCTGAAATAAGTTCAAGATACGCTATATAGGCTGACCAGTTATAGGCTGAATCCTTAGCCAGAGCTGACCATGCGCCGCCCGCTGAAGATTCTGACCACTCCATAGATGTCGAGCTGACATTAACGCACACAGCTATACAATTGCCGGAGTTATTTTCCCACGCTATATCGGCGCACCTTGCGTTGTTTGTTTCAAGCGTTGTGCTGAGTTCTGACGCAGTATTCCACGCGGTTCCAGTCCATATATCGGTATACCAGTGTTTTGAGCTATCTATACTGCTGAACCCTATCCTATTTGAGATGGGGTCAGCAGCTAGCGAAGCCCAGTTTTCAGCGACACCTATGTTCACTGCCGCAATCCCGGTTGAAAGCCATACGTTTGCGGTTGACGACCAAAGCGCGAAATCCGTGGTGGTCCCTGTGCCCCAGAGTATCATTCCCCTTCCGGATTGGTTTTCCCACGCGATATCAAAACATTGTTTGGTACCGGTAGACAGCGCTGTTGAGAACGTTTTTGTGCTTGAGACTATCCAGCTGTTTGTCGGCCCGTTCCATATGCCGCCAAAGAGCGCTGAGTTGGAGTCGGATGCCGCGACCATTATCTGGTCTGAACCCGGCCTTGATTTCAACTTGACCCAATAAATACTGCCCGTCAGGGTTCCGCAGTTCAAGGTGCCCGAGCCAACAAAAGCTCCCTGGGTTGAGCTCCATACTTGATAGCTTAATTTCCCGGTAGTACCGTTGAAGTAAGAAACGAGTACACGACCGGAATTCTGTTCATAGGCAAGGTCAAATCCTCTGTAAGTGCTGTACATATTGCCTTCCGAACTGTTGATCATTCCAAGGCTTGTCCAGCCGCCTGCGCCGCCGTTAGCGGTTCCGTCCCATAGCTGTAGGTAAAGATCTCCGTTAGGCGCTGTGTTGCCGTTATAGGTCAGCACACCCATCATTTTCTGGTCGCGCAGAACGTTACATGACTGCAGGCGCACGTACCTTATTGTTGAGGCGGCAGCCTGGGCTCTATAGGGAGCGGCAGGCGGGTTAGGGTTATAAATGGAATTTGCCGCTACCCACTCTCTGTAAGAAGGAGACGCAGGAGAGCCGCTTGTCGCGTCTCCATATGTGATAATGCCTGATGTCGCCCCGGAGGAGCCGCTGGCGGCCGAAACGGTGTTCGAGATAACAGAATAATTCGAAGCCGCGTCATAGGCTTCCATGGCGAAGTAATATGAAGTTCCGGGGTTTAAACCGTTGACTACGTACTGTTCGTAAGTACTCGCGGCCTGCGGGGTCCAAGTCTGGGCGAATGTAGTTGCCGCCGCGAAAAGTGCATTACTTGTTATTGAAAAAGTCGCGTATTTGACCACATACCCGCTTGAAGTCCCTACATAATAGTTATCTCCGGGATCCATCCATGTAAGATTAACCTCGCCTGGGAAAGACCCTGTAGTGGCATTTAGTGTTGTTATCTGGCCCGGCGGGACCCTCAATGCCCAGTTTGAAGTTGTTGATATTGAATTTGAATAGTTGCCGGCTTTATCTATCGGTATAATGCCAATGAAATAGGTGGCGCCTTCGAACAGCCCGGTAACGTCATGAGTTTCCGTAGCGGAAGGCTGCTGCGGTGACCATATCTGATAGAATGTCGCGTTGGAAGCCAGGAACGCTGCTGTGCTTGTGAAATTAAAAGTTGAATATTTAACAAGGTAACCGCTGACGGCCTTGTTCGATATATCAGTCAGCCCGTCATCAGATGGTGCAGCCCAAGAAAGTGTGACGGACCCGGCATTGTCTGTTGGCCATGTTCCCTGGTATGACGAGAGGTTTGTAATGCTTGCCGGCGGTATAGTGTCTTTTAATATTAAAAAGGCATCGGTAAGGCCTGTGATATTGCCCGCAGCATTTTGCGATACTAGCGAAATATAGTTCGTTCCGGGCGCAAGCAGATTAAAATTGACAGCCCATGGGCTTGAGTATACCGCGAGCGCAGGCGATGAACTGAATATTGTGGTCCAGTTAATTTCATTTGAGCCCGAATTATGCGGGCCTGTCCAAGCTGTATATGATGAAATCATGACCCCTACTAAGGAATCGGCGAAACCGATTCCTGTCATGGTGCTTGAGTTTATCCAGCCTGTAGTATTTCCCTGGTTAAAGGTTATCTGGGGTGGCGTTGTGTCAACAGTTACAAAATATTTTGCGGTTGAGGTTGTGTAATTCAAAGCGTTATCCATCGCGTTTACTCGCCACGTGTAAGACGACTGGTTAAGCGTAATGGCCGCAGAGTTCAGCACTACCCAAGATGAATAGTTCACGATCGAGAAAGCAGGGTCGGTTGATACCTGAAGTATGTAGTTTTTCATTCCGGCCGGGCTTTCTGAAATCGCCCCCCACGAGAAATTTAGCGTCATCTGGTTTGTGGTAAGGTTATTAAGAGGGGCCGTCAGGCTCGAAATTTGAGTTGGGCCTGTAGTGTCTATTATTACGGACCATGTGGAACTGAAAAGCCCGTAGTTGAACGCGCGGTCGTAAGCGCGAACTTTCCAGTAATAGAGGCCCTGCGGGTAAGAGAGGCTAGCTTGCGTCAGCAAAGTAATACTTGAAACGTAAATGCTCATGGCTGGGTCGGTTGAGGTCCGGAGTTCGTAGCCCGCTGTGCCCGCCGGCCCGTAATCGGTTGAAGTATTCCACGAGAAATTTATCAGGTTAGTGTTCGTGCATGTGCCGCTGGAAGGCGACAATAGCGATCCTTGCGAGGGCGGTATCGTATCGAAAATAATGTTGTATATGTTATTGTTCGTGCTGAAGTTGCCGGCCGTGTCGTATGCCGTCACCTGCCAGAAGTATGTGCTGGAAACACTGAGCGTCGCGGAATATGTGGTGCTTGATGTTGAAGCTGAAGAATAGACCGTAGAGAAATTAGCCGTTGTAGATAGCTGAACAACATAGTTGTTTATTGGTGTAAGGTCGTATCCGGTTGCTGCCCATGTCAGCGTCACATTAGAATAGTTGGTGGTAAAGTTATTGATAGGTGATGTAAGCAGGGGCGCTGCCGGGGCTATCGTGTCTATGACTATAGTACGGAACGAGTTTGAATTAACCGAGTTGCCGGCATTGTCAAAAGCTTTTACCTGCCAATAATAGGTTGCCGACTGCTGGAAGTTGAGAGTATATGAAGTTGACAGCGTGCTTGATGAAAGATAGAGCGGCACAAATGTTGTTGAAGTAGAAACATCAAGCCTGTAGTACGAAAGCCCGGAAGGCCCGCTGTCTGTCGTAGATGACCAACTGAATTGCGGGCTAATATAGTTCGTAGTCAAACCATCCAAGGGAGACGAGAGCGCGAAGGTGTTGGGCGGTGTCGTATCAACAATAACCGTCCAGGGCGATGAGTAGCTTGACCAGTTATTCGCCGCATCCTTTGCCTCTGCCTTCCAGTAATAGGTTGACTGAGGCAAAACAGCTCTTACAAGAAGTGAAGAAGTGTAAGATGAAAATATGACCGAGCTGAAGTCGGGCGCGGTTGAAACTGCCATGTAATACAACGTTGTTCCGCTTGATAGGTCGCTTGAGGCGAGCCACCCGAACGGCACGGTTGTCTGGTTGGTCGCAGAAGCATTAAGCGGTTGCGTAAGAGACGGCGCCGTAGGCGCTGTTGTATCTTTCTTCACAAAGAACACGTCATTGTAGGTCGTGGCTGAGCCTGAAAGGCTTGTGCATTGTACGGATATATAGTTTGTAGTATATTCGACAAGCGATGCGAAATCCATGGCGCCTATGTGCCAGTTATTGAACGAAGTTCCGCTGCCGGTGAATTCAGGTATACCTTTCCAGTCAAACAGCATTGTGCCTTGCCTGTTCGGTTGGGTGTAAGCCGTGTATTGCACGCTTACAAGAGGCGACTGACCTAGCGAAACGAAATTAACATTGTATGACCTCACGGTTGAAGTTGAGCGCCACACGGAGTCCTGTCCGGCAGCTTCGCCGTTAACAATAGTCACTCCCGATGTGTCTTTCATCACGATGAAAGCCTGGGGGCAGGTAGTGACATTCAAAGCAAAATCCGAGGCTTTTACCCAGAAGTAGTTTGTTGTCCCGGAAGCCATGCTGTTAAAGACCGTTTGTGGTATCTGCCAGTTGGCGGTGTACGAGTATGTACTGGTGGTTTGCACAAGGGTCCAGTTTGACGCCGGTATGTTAGGTGCTGTGGAGGTTATAACAGAGAAGCTCTGTACGCCTGACCCGGAGGCGGCATCGCTGAACCCTATGTTAACAGTAGGCGGAATTCCGTACCACTGGTTTTGGGCCCACGAGCCTGTGGAGATAACCGGCGGTGTAGTATCTTTAAGCACGAAGAAAGCGTTAGGCAGCTGCTGGCTGTTAGAAGCATTGTCGAAAATCTGAAGGCTTATATAGTTCTGTCCTTCAACACAGGACGAGAAGAAGACATCCCAGTTATTGTAATAGGATGTGGTGTTCATATTTGTGATGGTATCAGTCCAGTTCCAAAGTGTCTGGCCGGAAGCGGTGACGCACTGGGTTTGCAGTTTAGAGAGCTTGGAACCATTAGCCGGCAGGTCGAAGAAATTAACGTTGTAAACGGCACCGGGGTCGGAACTTCTCCACGTAGAATCACTGCCGCCGGGCATGTTGTTGATAAAGTATGGTTTTGTAAGATCGACAAGCACAAAGAATATATCATAGTAAGTAGCGCTGTGGCCGAGAGTGTCTGCAAGTTTCACTGAGACAAAATTCGTTCCCCCTTCCTGAAGGGATGTGAAATCAACCTGCCAGCTCTGGGTATATGTAGTCTGATTGAGGTTAGTGAATATCGGCGTCCAGTCTTTACACATAGATCCCGTCATGCCCGGGCCTGTATATATGGTGTAATAGGCGTTGAGCAAACCGGCAGGGTCGGCGAAAGATACGTTGTAACCTCCGGTTTTAGCGCTGTTGCGCCAGGTGAGGTCTCCTCCCGATACAGAATTTGACGAGATCTGCGGGGCGGCCAGGTCTACAAAGAAAACTGAAGTCGACGAATACACCGAAGAATTCATTGCGTTATCCGTTGCTTTGACTTTCCAGTAATAGGTGTTCGCGCCAAGCGCCAGCGTTACAGAAACCGGGTCTTGCACTGTGATCGAATCGTAACATGCAAAGAAATCAGTGATTGATGTTGATATAGTTATTTCATAGTTCTTAATGCCGCTTGGCCCAATGTCTTGAGCTGACCATGAGAACGCTATCGATACCTGATCAGTAGGCATGCCATTGAGAGGCGACACGAGTATAGGCACGGTTGGAGGAGTGGTATCGATAATGAAGCTCCATGGTCCGGTAAAAGTGCTCTGGTTGCCGGCATTGTCAAAGGCGCAGGCTCTCCAATAATACGTTGAAGAATTTACAAGATTTACACTATTTATGGATGTGCCTGTTGTGTAGGTGTCAAGTATAACCGGCACAAATGAGGCAGATGTGGAAACCTGCAGCCTGTAATCATTAATTCCGGATGGGCCGTTGTCAGCAGTTGAATTCCATGAGAAAGATACCACCGGGTAATTAGTGGCGGCGCCGTCAGCGGAGAAAGAAGGCTGAATGCGTTCGGAGGCGTGGTGTCTTTTAATATTGTAAAAACGGCGAAAGATGTTGTCTCATACCCGAGCCCGTCGAAACAACGTACCGAAACGTAGTTAGTTGCCCATTGCGCCAATGAAGCGAAATTCACCTGCCAGCTGTTTGTGAAGCTTGGTTGAGGGGCAGAGCTGAATATAGTTGTCCATGGCATGAGCTGAGTATCAAGCGGGTCGGTTGAAGAATACGAAACCATGTACTGGGCGGTTGATATGCCTATACCGGCATCTGCGAAATTAACATTATAAGATATGCCAGCCAAGCTCGCGTAGAAAGTTGCGTTCTGCTGCAAGTTTGTTATAAACGGCGGAGCGGTGTCTTTCAGGATATAAAAAGCGTTATAAAGCGTCGTGCTTGAAGGCACAAGGTCGGATACCTGCACATGTACATAGTTTTTCCCCTGCGGCCATGTGTTGAAGAAATAGGAGTCCGGCTGTATCTGCCAGCTTGAAAGATAGTTTTGAGCACCTATGTTAGATGCTATTACTGACCATGTTGTGTAATTCACTCCGGAGCCGTCGGTTGTGGTAGTTACCATGATGCCGAACTTGTCGAGGTTAAGCCCGGAGTTAGAAACAAAATTAACGTTATAAGTGACACCTGCAAGCGTATTCCTCCAGGTATTATCCCCGATCTGGTTGTCGACTATCTCAGGTCCTATTGCTACTTTGTATATTCTAAACGCGTCAACATAAAGAGTCGTATTCCCGGCCAGGTCCGACGCTTGAATAGATACATAACTTGTCGTGTTATTGGGTAGCGGATAGAACGGTATTGTCCAAGGCTGTACATATGATGTAGTGCCAACGGGTGGTGCTTGGATATTCGTCCAGTCAAGTATATAGGCGGTTCCGTTGCCAGTTGAAGGGCAGATCCTGTATTGAATTGAGTTCAGTCCCGACCCGCCTTTATCAAAGAACTGAACATTAATAGAGTTCAGGTCCTGCTGGTTGTGGGCGGTATAAGAAGACTGTATGACTTGGCATGAAGGAGCTTCGGTATCCTTTCTAATATAGAATATATCATAGAAAGTGGTCTGGTTACCGAGGTTATCAAATGCCGTCACAGTTACGTATGACGTTCCTTCGCTTAGCAGGCTGAACGTTGAAACAGGCAGCGCAAAGTTAACATTAGTAGTGCTGATGCCAGCTCCAGCAAAGGCAAAAAGTTGTATGTTGGGTGTTATGTTTTGGCCTGATAGAGCAGGCCCCGAATTAATAACATAATACGCTGTCGCCAGGCCTGAAAGCGTGTCCGCAAAACCTGTGTTCCATATCTGTCCCGGGTCCTGGCTGAGCCACGTATTATAGCCGTTAACATCGTTTATGATAGTAGGGCCGAAAGTATCCTTTCGAACCGTGAAAGCGTAGTCGGGAAGCGTATTCGTTGAGCCCGCTATATCCCATGCGCGCAGGTAAATGTAGTTCGTTCCCGCGGCAAGCAGGTTCCAGTTCGAAATACCCGGGTTCCAGATGACGTTAGTTGTCGCAAGCTGGAGGCCTGAGAACATGCTTGTCCAGCCGCATACCTGCGTTCCAGTCATTTCAGGGCCGGTCCATGCTGACCATTGCGCTGTATCGAGCCCGGAACAATGTGCCGGGTTGGTTTCCTGGAAATTAACGCTCCAGTTAAGCCCGGAAATTGAGCTTAGCCATGGTAGCGGTGTCGACTGGTTGTTAGTGATATTTGGAGCGATGGTGTCAACCTGAACAAAGAATGCCGGCGTGACAGTTGCCGATGAATTTGCCGGAACCGCATTGTCGAACGCGCGGACGAATATATAATCGGTAACATCCGAGCGCAGGCTTTGCCAGAACAGAGGCCGGCATCTGCCACGGAGTGTTATACGAACCTGAGTTTATATTGTACTGTACCGTAGTCCACGTATTAAGCAGCGGGTAGCCCGAGGCAGATGTAGAAGCCGAAACTTCAAACCTTTGCAGGTTGCTGCCACCTGTGTCCACAAAGCTTACGGAGTAAACGCCTGTGTTAGAAGACCGCCATGTATTGTCTCCTGTCTGGTTATCCGTGATCTGCGGCGGCGTTGTATCTTTTAACACAAAAAACGCGTCTGTGAGCTCATTTGAGTTCCCAGCATAGTCATAAACCAATGCAGATACGTAGTTGTAACCCTGCTGCATATTCGACCACGTGTTATTGCTGAGTTGCCAGCTGTTGATATAATAAGTGGTTCCTATGTTGAGTGTTTCGCTCGAGCCCCAGTTCTGGTAAACACTTCCAGTCTGTGCTGGGCCTGACGTAACTTTCAACTGGAAGCTGTTAAGCAGCGAGCCATTAGGAGGGCCGTCAAAGAAATTGACGTTATATCCGCCCGCCGCAGGCGTCGAACGCCATACTGTGTCGCCTCCATACATCGGGTCGCTTATTGTCGGGTTAGTTACGTCCTTAAGTACCCTGAAAGCATCAATTATGGTGGCAGTAGAACCTGTTAAGTTCCATGCCCTGACAGATACATAATTTGTCCCTCCGTTCTCTAGCTGCGAGAAAGCGACATGCCATGGAGTAGTGTATGAAGGAGCATTTAGCGGAGGCGTCGCAATATCTGTCCAAGGAATGAGGTTTGTCCCTGTAAAGCCCGGGTTATCGTTAACCGCGTATTGTATCGAACTAAGGTTTGAAGGGCCCTGGCTGTAAAAATTAACACTGTAAAGCTGTGATGAGTTTATCCAGGTTACAGTGTTTGTGGCGAACATAACCTGTATCAAAGGCACAGTTGAATCTTTTTCTACGGTAAAAGCGTCGATAAAGACTGTTGTGTTTCCGGCGAAGTTCGATGCCATAACGTCAACATGGTTTATACCTGGGATCGCGGCATTAAAGTTAATAGCAAAGGGCGTGACATAATAAGTAGTGTTTAAATTGGTCGCGACCGGTGTCCAGTCAAGTATCACGCCTTCTGTAGATGTTTTGATCCTGTAGCTTACTGAATTCAGCATTGAAGAGCCTGGATTCCTTCCAGGTATTGGTGTATCAAAGAAGTTGACAAACCATATAGGCCCGGGATCAGAAGCGAACCAGCCGCGGTTTATCGTTTCGTTATCAATTCCTGTTGGCGGTATGGTATCTTTAAGAATAAAGAATACGTTTGAATAAGTAGATGTGTTGCCTGCCACATCAAACTCCTGTATCGAGATGAAATTTGTCGCGCCGTTGTATAACGCATTAAATTGTGATGAAGTCAGCGGCCATGGAGTTGTGTAGGATTGAGCTCCTCCGATATTGGTTACGCAATCAGAACCAGCCGAGCAGCGGGGCGGCTGTGTTGGAGGTGGAGATCATTATCTGGAATTTTGACAGCCCGGAGCCTGTGTCATTTAACTGGACATTGTAGAGAGTGCCGGATGAGTTTCTCCACGCATAATCACCGCTTACAAGGTTTGTTAAAGTCGGAGGCGTAACGTCTTTCAAAATTACAAAAGCGTCTATCCAAGTTGATGTATTCCCGGCGAGGTCGCTCGCCATTACTGAAATATAGTTAGTACCATTTGCCAGCAGGTTGAAATTAACGCCGAAATTGAGCGTATAGAAATATTGGTTTAACGGAGGGACGAATGCCGGGCTGTACGGTGAATATGTGCTGGTCACTGTTGTCCAGTTTATTACAGCTGTCCCTCCCTGGGCCGGCTGGGAGTACACGGAATATTCTATGTTGTTGAGCGTTGCCAGATTGGCCTTAGCGAAATCTACGTTATATCCGCCCGGCTCTATAGCATTCCGCCATGTGTGGTCTCCCCCCGCTTCGAAATTGCTTATAGCAGGGGCGGTTGTATCGACCATTACGGAATACGTAGACGACCACAACGAATACCATCCGGCGTTGTCCTGAGCCATCACTCTCCAGTAATAAATACCGCTCGTTAATGAGCCTGGAAGGGTGTAATACGATGTTGTCGGAAGCGCAGATGCCGAAAGATTTGTGAAATACGGCGAAGTCGACATGTTGAACACATAGTATTCCAGCCCCGCCCCGCCGCCATAAGAATCACTCCAATTGAAAGTGAACTGGGTTGCGTTGGTTATGGTGTTACTTGAAGGCGATACCAATAGCGGTATCGCTGGAGGAGAAGTGTCTATCAAAACAAGGCTCGTTGACGACCAAACCGAGTAGTTGCCGGCGTTATCTTTTGCCCTGACTTGCCAGTAGAATGCCCCTTGGCTCGCTAAAGCGATGCTCTGGGAATTCTGGGTTGTGTTCGCTGACGAACTGTAAACCCCGAACAACTGGCTCGTGGAAACATAAATATCGTAGCTGTTAATGCCGGAGTTTATATCTATCGCTTGCGCCCAGGCAAATGTCACGGTTGAGCTGCTTTGATATGTGCCGTTTGTCGGGCTTGTTAGCAGCGGAACAGAGGGTGGCACGGTGTCTTTCCTGACAAAGAACGCGTCGGTCCACCAGGAAGTGTTGCCTGCAAGGTCATCAGCCCTGACAGAAACGTAGTTGGTGCCGTTTTGCAGCAGGTTCCAGTCAGATGACCTTAGCTGCCAGTTCGTTGCATACGATGTTGAGCTTATGATTTGCGTATTGATAGGTGTCCACGGGGTTATCTGTATACCGCTCATGCCAGTTGACGTAAATATCTTGTAGTAAGCTGTAGTAAGCATACTTAACGGGTGATTCAAATTGCTTAATGGGTCATAGAAATTAACACTATACACCTGTCCTGAAGACGCGTGCCAGACATAGTCGGGAGCGGTATTATTTACTATCACTGGTGGAATGGTGTCTATCATTATTGAATAAGTCGAACTGTAAGCCGAGTAATTCCCCGCCACGTCCTGTGCCTGGACCCTCCAGTAATACACGTCGCTGTTAATGGAAGGCGTGATAGTGCTCTGAGAGACGCTTAGAGTATTGGAGTATACGAGCGGCGTGAAATTAATAGGGTCGGTTGATACCTGCACAGTATAATTATTAACTCCTGAAGTTGCATCGGTTGAAGTCGACCAGCCAAGGAGTGGATTAATGTTGGTTAATATAGCGCTGTTGGCTGGTAAAATAAGCGCGGGTACGGTTGGAGGCACGGTGTCTTTATAAATGCGGAAAGCATCAACAATGGTCGTCGCGTTGAAAGCCATGTCCTGAGCTTCAACCGATACATAGTTAATACCCTGTTCGAGGTTGTTAAACACGGAGTTCGGCAAACTCCAGTTTGAAACATAAGAATCTGACGGAGATAAACCGCTTGCTATAGTTGTCCACCCCTGTTCGACTGTGCCTGTTTGCCCGGGCCGCTGGTGATCATTACCTGGAAAAGTGAAAGGTGTGACCCGCCTGTATCAAAGAAATCAACGTTGTAGGTGCCGTTATTAGTAATGCGCCAGGTATTGTCTCCGCCGAACATATTGTCGGTTATTGTTGGCGGAATATTGTCTTGCTTGTTATACGCGAAAGCATAGGATTCATAAGCAGTTGTTCCGGAAAGAGAGGTTTCTAGATTTGCGCCAAGCGTCCAGCCGGATCCATTCCACAAACGCGAATCGAGGCCTGATTGCGAATCCGAACATAAAAACATTATCTCGTTCGAGCTCGGGTCGGGATAAAGTGTAAGAGATTCGAGATAGCCTCCCGCCGCGGTAAAAGCGTACGTGTCGCGTTGGGCGTTAGTCAGGCTGTTGAGCGCCGTGCCGTTTATATTGTACCAGCCGTTTGTCTGGTTCCATGCAACAAAGCTGAAACATGAGGTTGAAGCGAACACAGCGTTGGCTAAACACATCGATCCGTCATGTTCCCAGGCTATGTCAGTTCCGCGAACGGCGCTGCTTTCCATGCCGGTGGCATCTGTGGGTTCGCCGGGTTGGCCGGTTGCGCTCCAGATGTTTCCGTTCCACATACCTACGTTCCAGTGAGATGAGTTGTCAAGGCTCGTCAAACCAATGTTGTTTGAAGACGCTGCGGGAGAGGCCGCAAGTTTGATCCACGCCGAAGCCGCGCCAATGTTGGGCCCTGTAGAATATCCAACGGTCCACTGTGTTGCAGAAGATGACCACATGCAGAAAGCCGTACGATAAGTGGCGTTGCTGCTGCCGTATAAGATCATAGCTCTTTGGTTAAATGTTTCCCATGCGACGTCAAAGCTTTGCCGAGTTGAAATATTTGATGTGCCTACGCTGCTCGACATCGCTATATCAAAGGAGCCGTTAACCCACGGCACGGCCGAAATGAAATCGTTCGCGTCCTCCGCCACAAGCATAATGTCGTTAGAGGCCGGCCTCGGCTCAAGCCTGACCCAGCGTATAAGGCCGGTTGTTCCAGGCATTGTTAATGTCCCTGATTGGACGTATGCGTTAGCCGTTGAGCTCCAAAGACTATAGCTTAGATGACCGGTAGTTCCGTTATAGTAGGCTATAAGCACGCGGCCTGACTGCTGTTCGTATGCCAGGTCATAACCGCGGTAACGGGTGTCAAGGGCGCTTGCTACTGAGTTAATCTGTCCAAGTGGGCTTCCATATTCCCAGAACTTGGTTGACGCCATCCCATTTTTGTATGTATAAATTGCCCACATTGCCGCTTACTAGATTGCAGACACCAACCATTTTTTCATTACGCAGAACGGGGCAAGAAGCCTCTTTTACCCATCTTATGGTAGCTGCAGCGGTAGCTCCGCTTTGCAGCGCTCCCCAAACGGGTGGCTGCCAGTATTCTGCTCTGCTATATGGCAATGCTCCGGAACCCCAGACCGCTTCTCCGTTAGTTGCCTGCGCCACCTGCGGCACGGATGAACCGCAGTTTGACGTGCTTGATGTATTAAGCGATTGGTCGCTAACGCGCATCGCAAAATAGTAAGTTGTGCCTATGGTGAAACCGTTTAGTAGTTCTGTTTCAGTGTTCCCGGCGCTTTGCGGTGTCCACAACGGGTTTTGTATATAATCAGTTGAATTGTCCCAGTTTGATGTGTTTATAATGATATCGTTTCTCCACCTGAGGTCATATGACGTGGCGGTGCCTGTATATCCGTCGTTGCCAACGGCAGTCCAAGTCAATAGTATCTGTCCTGCGACCGTGCCTGGTGAAGCGGTAAGATTGGTTATCACTCCCGGCGGGGTCACATCTGGCCCCGGCGCTATCGGTGAAACTGTGTTCGAAAGCTGGGAAAGATTGCCGGCTTTATCTACCGTTATTATCGCCACAGAATATGTTTGCAATATATTAAGCCCTGTTATTGAACGGTTCTCAGTAGTGCCGGGATTTTGAGGAGCCCAGTTCGATGAATACAGGGATGCCGCAGCCCAACCGCCCGCGTTGGTGATGGCAAATGTTGCGTATTTTACAATGTAGTTTACCGCCGCGCCGCCGCCATTGCCGTCATCGCCCGGGGCCGTCCATGTCATATTGATCTGGCCCTCAGGTTGGGATGTGCCTGTGATGCTAAGGTTAGTGATAGCCGCGGGCGGCGTTGTATCAACATTTACATAGAAAACGTCCTGAGAAACAGTGCTGTTGCCGGCATTGTCAACCGCTACAACGGAAACATAATTCGTTCCGCTTACTGCAGAAGAGAAATTGATTGACCACGGGCTCGTGTAGTCCGAAGTATTAATAGCCGTGGCGATATTAGTCCACGGCATTATCAGTGTTCCGGATTGATCCTGTGCTGAATAGATCTGGTATTGCGCATATGAAAGGTTTGACCCTCCATCATCGTGAAATGCGACATTGTATAAAGTTCCTCCCGCATTGTGCCATGAGTTGTCCACGGACTGGTTATTATTGACAATAGGTGCCACTGTGTCCTTTAAAACATAGAAAACATCGTTTTGCACGGAAGAATTGCCCGCGGCATCGAAGCATTTTACCGATATGTAGTTTTGTCCGCCCTGCAGGGCGTTAAAGGTCTGGTTCTGAAGCTGCCAGGGCTGGTTAAAATATGCGCTTTGGGTTGATAGTACCGTGCGCCAATTATCAAGCAGCTGCCCGGTCATTCCCGCTCCGCTATAGGCTACAGTTTGGAAATTGCTCACTCCCGAAAGCAGGTCCTGGAAATAGACACTGTAAAGGCCGTTATTTATGCCGCGCCACTGGCCGTCGCCAGCCTGATAATTATAAATTGTAGGCCCGGTAATATCTTTTTTAATGGTGAAAGCATCGGCCCATGTTGTTGTGTTGCCCGCGAGGTCGGAGCCTAACAACGAAATATAGTTTGTGCCTTCGTTGAGCAGGTTGAACTGGCTGATGGTGATTCCGGATGTGTATGATGTCGCATCGATCAATAATGCTGCGGTTGTCCATGGTATAAGAGTCGCGCCAGAAAGGGCCGGCTGGCTATTGGCAAGGTATTGCAGACTGTTTAGTTTATCGAACCGTCCAGCCGAAGCATAATCGAAAAGCTGTACGTTGTAATTCCTCGAACCGGTATACCATAGGGGATCATATGCGGCCTTGTTATTGATAAAGAATGGGGGCGTGGTGTCCTTGAATATGTAAAAAGCATAGTTTGTTGAAGCGTTACCCGCTATATCAGTAAGCCTCACCCAAATAAAGTTTGTAGTACTCTCAACGAGCGACGTGAACGCTGGCTGCCAGTTCGTCGCATAGGTAGAAGAAGATATACCTGATGCTATAGTTTGCCAGTCCGCTATTACGGCCGTGACATCTGAGGAGCTGGAGCAAACTCTGTATTCGGCTTTTGAAAGGCCGGACAATCCGTCGAAGAAATCCACGTTGTAACCGCCGGAGCGGCTTACTGAGCGCCATGTGTTATCACCTCCAGCGGCGAATTCGTTGTAAGATATATTAGGAGCGACAGTGTCTTTCTTGACATAGAACGAATATCCCGAAGGCGTATTTGTGTTGCCTGCCATGTCCCATACGCTTACGGAAACATAGTTGAAGCTGGATTGGCACGAGCTGAAATCAATAGGCCAGTTCATATTGTACGAAGCCGTGTTTGTTGACTGGAATATATTTGTCCAGTTCTTTAATACAGCGGAGTTGGAATTTGCCCCGGCACGAATTATATACTGGGCCGTGTTGAGCCCCGAGCCAGTGTCATTAAAGTATACGGAGTAACCGGCGGATTTAGGCGCGTTGAGCCAGGTATCGTCTCCGGATTGCTGGTTATTTATCGCGGGTGGAGTAATGTCAACGTATGTTGTCGATTGTGGCGCCAGATTTGTCGATGGCGGGTCCTGTTGGCTGGTTTGGTTGCAATTATTGTAGGTTATAAGCTGGAAACCATAGATACCTTCGCTGGCGGCTGTGAACGAAATAGGCGCAGCCGTCGTTGTAGTGAACAGGTTGTAAGTATACGGGGCCTGTGTTTGTGTAGTATAATAAAGTTTTAAGTATTTTAACCCGCTACCACCGTAATTTATTGTGCAGGGTATATTGAAAGTATAGCTGGTTGAATATGTAGGCGCGTTCGCTATGCCGAAAGGCGTAATGGTATCTTTCAATATCCTGAATGCTGAATTAAGCGTTGTTGTCGAGCCTGCTATATCGGAAACCTGAACTGAGATATAGTTCGTGCCTTGAGATAGAAGGTTAAAGAGCGTGTTAGGCATCTGGAATCCGGAAGTAAAAGACGACTGATTGTAGATGTTAACTCCGGAATCGGTCCAGCCAAAAACGTAAGGTGGAGTGTTATAGGCCACGGTGGACGCGAGAAGCTGGAATTTGTTCAGGTTTGAGCCGCCGAGGTCAGCAAATTCAACGTCATAAACTCCGTTGTTTGTAAGCCTCCATGTATTGTCGCCTCCTGATATATTGTCGGTTATGGTTGGAGGTATAGTGTCTTGCAAAACAAAGAATTCATACGCATTAGGCGTCGTGACATTTCCTGCGGCATCAGCGACGCTTACGTAAATATAATTGTTTACATACGGCATGAGGCTGTTCCAGACGCTCTGAGGGAGCATCCAGGGTTGCTGGTAAAGGTACGTACTTGTTGTAGCTACTACTGTCCAGGGGCAAAGCGGCGAAGAAGCCCCTTGAGGGTAAACTATCGTCGATGCCCTGACCTCAAACTGTGAAATCCCTGAGCCTGAACTTGCGTCCTGAAATGACACATTGTATGTTTGGTAATTAGAATTGCGCCAGGTGGTGTCTCCTGCCTGGTTGTTTATGACGATCGGCGGTGTTGCATCTTTTAATACATAGAATGCGTCCGTACTGAAAGAGATGTTATAACCCAGCGCTGCTGAATATGAGTTATCAAGGGCCCTGACAGACACATAAGATTTGCCATCCGGCATGTTTGCCCACGTGCTTGCGTTAAGCGGCCATGGAGTATTGTAGTAAGTTGTGTTGGCTATAATCGTTGAGTTTGTCGTCCAGTCTTCTATCACAGTGCCGCTTCCCAGCGGGCCGGACATAACTCTTGTATCGAACCTCTGAAGCCCGGAACCTCCGGAATCACCGAACCCTACGCTGTAAACGCCATTATTAACTGACCTCCATGTGTTGTCTCCCGTCTGTGTGTCATTTATAGTCGGGTTTGTGGTGTCTTTGAGGACAAAGAAAGCGTTATAGTATGTTGTAGACAATAGCAGGTTGTCTGTCGCGCTGACTGCGACAAAGCATGTGGTATTTTGAGGCAGAGCATTAAAGTTGATCGCGAAATTATTAGTGTAGGTTGCCGCGTTTATATTTTGAGCAATGGCCGTCCATCCAACAAGCTGCGTTGAAGTGTTAAATACCGTTGAGGACGAATAGATACTGTATCCGACATTGTTTAATAGAGAGAGGTCATCTTCAAAAGACACGTTGTAAAGCATGTTCCCAAAATTTTGCCACTGGGTGACATTTGGCTGGTTATCATGTATTAGCGGACCGAAAGTGTCTATATTTACCGAATAGTTTGATGAAAAACCTGAGTAGTTTCCCGCACCGTCTACTGCGTTAACACGCCAGAAATATATGCCGCTCGGTAGCGTTTGGGCAAATGAAACACCGGCAAGCGACTGTGAAGCCGTGAACACGCTAAAAGCCGGATCTGTGGATATATAAAAATTATAAGTCGAAATCCCTGAATTTCCCCTTACTCCGGAATCATCTGAAGGGTTCGTGATAAAAATGATATTCATTTGTGTTGTAACTGTGCCGTTAAGTGGAGACGAAAGCACAGGCACTGAAGGCGGTGTTGTGTCAATAGTAATACTGAATGTAGTGGTGGAATAAGAATTATTCAAAACATTATCAGTAGCCTCAATGCGCCAATAGTAAATATTTTGGATTAAATTAGAAAGTGTGGCGTTTGTAAGAAGCGTTGTAGATGAAAAACTTATAAGTCCGAAATCTGTGGATGTCGCAAGCTGCAATGTATAGCTTTGAAAACCTATGAAAGCATCTGTTGCAGTTTGCCATTGAAACAGTTGGGAAAGCTGGTTTGATTTAGTTCCGTTTGCGGGAAAAATTTGATTTGAAATTGTAGGCGGTGTAGTGTCAACAGTAACGAAATACTTAACAGTAGAGGTTGTATAGTTAAGGGCGTTATCCATTGTATTAACGCGCCAAGTGTAAGAGGACTGGTTAAGGGTAAGCGTAGCCGTGTTATTAACAACCCATGAAGAATAGTTGATCACACCGAAAGCCGGGTCGGTTGAGACTTCGAGTATATAGTTAGCAAGGCCAGCCGGGGGGTCAGTAACCGGTGACCAGCCAAACGTCAAAGTCATTTGGTTAGTAGTGAGGTTATTAAGTGGTGCATTTAGAGTAGCCACAGCCGGTGGCGGAGTAGTGTCAACGGTGACGAAATAGACAGCGGTAGAAGTAGTGTAGTTGAGGGCGTTGTCGATTGCATTAACGCGCCAGGTGTAGGAGGACTGGTTAAGTGTTAATGAAGCCGAGTTATTAACTACCCATGAAGAAATTATGATGCCCGAGAAGTTAGGAGAAGTAGAGACTTCAAGGATATAGTTTTTCAATCCTGCGGGACTGTCGGATACAGTTCCCCATGAGAAATTCAAAGTCATCTGGTTAGTAGTGAGGTTATTTAAAGGGGCCGTAAGGCTCGCGATAGCCGGCGGCGGAGTGGTGTCGACCACTACGGACCACTTGACCGTAGAGGTTGTGTAGTTAAGGGCGTTGTCCATGGTATTAACGCGCCAGGTGTAAGATGATTGGTTAATGGTTAAAGTAGCGTTAGTAAGGAGTGTGGCTGATGAGTAGTTAATGACCGAGAACGCGGGGTCAGTAGATATCTGGAGTATGTAATCAGCAAGGCCGCCGCCGGTACCCGAAACAGCTGACCAGCTGAAGTTCAAGGTCATTTGATTTGTGGTAAGGTTATTAAGAGGAGCCGTAAGGCTCGAAACAGCCGAAGGCGAAGTAGTGGCAACGGTAACGAAATAGACAGCTGTAGAGGTTGTATAGTTAAGGGCGTTGTCGATGGTGTTGACGCGCCATGTGTAAGAAGACTGGTTGAGTGTAAGGGTAGCCGTGTTATTTACAACCCATGAAGAATAGTTGATCACGCCGAAAGCCGGGTCAGTAGAAACTTCAAGTATATAGTTAGCAAGGCCAGCCGGGGCGTCAGAGACGCCAGTCCAATTAAACGTCAAAGTCATTTGGTTAGTAGTAAGGTTATTTAAAGGTGTGTTGAGTGTAGCCACAGCCGGCGGCGGAGTAGTGTCAACAGTTACAAAATATTTGACAGTAGAGGTGGTGTAGTTGAGTGCGTTGTCGATAGTGTTGACACGCCAGGTGTAAGAAGACTGGTTAAGGGTTAATGTAGCTGAGTTATTTACAACCCATGAAGAAGTGATGACGCCCGAGAAGTCCGGGGCAGTGGAGACTTCAAGGATATAGTTAGCAAGGCCAGCCGGGGAATCAGTTACCCCCGCCCAGCTGAAGTTCAAGGTCATCTGGTTGGTAGTGAGGCTGTTCAAAGGCGTATTGAGAGTACTCACGGCCGTAGGTGGTGTAGTGTCAACAGTTACAAAATACACTGCTGTAGAAGTAGTATAGTTCAAGGCGTTATCGATAGTGTTAACGCGCCAGGTGTAGGAGGACTGGTTAAGGGTTAAGGTAGCGGAGTTAGTAACAACCCATGAAGAATAGTTGATCACGCCGAAAGCCGGGTCGGTTGAGACTTGAAGGATATAGTTAGCAATGCCAGCAGGGGCGTCAGAGACGCCAGTCCAATTAAAAGTCAAAGACATTTGGTTGGTGGTGAGGTTGTTCAAAGGAGCCGTAAGGCTCGAAACAGCCGGTGGCGGAGTAGTGTCAACGGTGACGAAATAGACAGCGGTAGAAGTAGTGTAGTTGAGGGCGTTGTCGATTGCATTAACGCGCCAGGTGTAGGAGGACTGGTTAAGTGTTAATGAAGCCGAGTTATTAACTACCCATGAAGAAATTATGATGCCCGAGAAGTTAGGTGAAGTAGAGACTTCAAGGATATAGTTCTTAAGTCCAGCCGGGCTATCAGTGACAGTTCCCCATGAGAAATTCAAAGTCATCTGGTTAGTGGTGAGGTTATTTAAAGGAGCCGTAAGGCTCGAGACAGCCGGCGGCGGAGTGGTGTCGACCACTACGGACCACTTGACCGTAGAGGTTGTGTAGTTAAGGGCGTTGTCCATGGTATTAACGCGCCAGGTGTAAGAGGACTGGATAAGAGTTAAAGTAGCGTTAGTAAGTGGCGTGGCGGACGAATAGTTAATAACCGAGAACGCCGGGTCAGTAGATACCTGGAGTATGTAATCAGCAAGGCCGCCGCCGGTACCTGAAACAGCTGCCCAGCTGAAGTTCAAGGTCATTTGATTTGTGGTAAGGTTATTAAGAGGAGCCGTAAGGCTCGAAACAGCCGAAGGCGAAGTAGTGGCAACGGTAACGAAATAGACAGCTGTAGAGGTTGTATAGTTAAGGGCGTTGTCGATGGTGTTGACGCGCCATGTGTAAGAAGACTGGTTGAGTGTAAGGGTAGCCGTGTTATTTACAACCCATGAAGAATAGTTGATCACGCCGAAAGCCGGGTCAGTAGAAACTTCAAGTATATAGTTAGCAAGGCCAGCCGGGGCGTCAGAGACGCCAGTCCAATTAAACGTCAAAGTCATTTGGTTAGTAGTAAGGTTATTTAAAGGTGTGTTGAGTGTAGCCACAGCCGGCGGCGGAGTAGTGTCAACAGTTACAAAATATTTGACAGTAGAGGTGGTGTAGTTGAGTGCGTTGTCGATAGTGTTGACACGCCAGGTGTAAGAAGACTGGTTAAGGGTTAATGTAGCTGAGTTATTTACAACCCATGAAGAAGTGATGACGCCCGAGAAGTCCGGGGCAGTGGAGACTTCAAGGATATAGTTAGCAAGGCCAGCCGGGGAATCAGTTACCCCCGCCCAGCTGAAGTTCAAGGTCATCTGGTTGGTAGTTAAGTTAATAAGCGGCGTGCTGAGTGCGTTAACAGCCGGTGGCGGTGTAGTATCAACGGTGACGAAGTATTTGACAGTAGAGGTGGTATAGTTAAGAGCGTTATCCATTGTATTAACGCGCCAGGTGTAGGAGGACTGGTTAAGGGTAAGCGTAGCGGAGTTAGTAACAACCCAAGAAGAATAGTTGATCACGCCGAATGCGGGGTCAGTAGAGACTTGAAGGATATAGTTAGCAAGGCCAGCCGGGGCGTCAGTAACCGGTGACCAGCCAAACGTCAAAGTCATTTGGTTAGTAGTGAGGTTATTAAGTGGTGCATTTAGAGTAGCCACAGCCGGTGGCGGAGTAGTGTCAACGGTGACGAAATAGACAGCGGTAGAAGTAGTGTAGTTGAGGGCGTTGTCGATTGCATTAACGCGCCAGGTGTAGGAGGACTGGTTAAGAGTAAGAGTAGCCGAGTTATTAACTACCCATGAAGAAATTATGATGCCCGAGAAGTTAGGTGAAGTAGAGACTTCAAGGATATAGTTCTTAAGTCCAGCCGGGCTATCAGTGACAGTTCCCCATGAGAAATTCAAAGTCATCTGGTTAGTGGTGAGGTTATTTAAAGGAGCCGTAAGGCTCGAGACAGCCGGCGGCGGAGTGGTGTCGACCACTACGGACAAATTGACCGTAGAGGTTGTGTAGTTAAGGGCGTTGTCCATGGTATTAACGCGCCAGGTGTAAGAGGACTGGATAAGAGTTAAAGTAGCGTTAGTAAGTGGCGTGGCGGACGAATAGTTAATAACCGAGAACGCCGGTCAGTGGCTACCTGAAGTATGTAGTCAGTATGCCGCCGCCGGTACCTGTAACATCTGTCCAGCTGAAGTTCAAGGCCATCTGGCTGGTGGTGAGGTTATTAGGAGGTGTATTGAGTGTAGTTACAGCCGGCGGCGAAGTCGTAGTCAACAGTGACGAAAAATACAGCTGTAGAGGTTGTATAGTTAAGGGCGTTGTCCATGGTGTTTACGCGCCATGTGTAAGAGGACTGGTTAAGTGTAAGCGTAGCCTGGTTAATCACAACCCAGGAAGAATAGTTGATCACGCCGAAGGCCGGGTCAGTAGAGACTTCAAGGATATAGTTAGTGAGGCCAGCCGGGGTGAAGTAACCGCCGACCAGTTGAAAGTGAGAGTTATCTGGTTAGTAGTGAGGTTATTTAAAGGCGCCGTGAGGGTCGAGATCGCCGGCGGCGGTGAAGTATCAACGGTTACGAAATATTGAGCTGTAGATGTTGTGTAGTTCAATGCGTTATCCATGGTATTAACGCGCCAGGTGTAGGAGGACCGGTTAAGAGTAAGCGAAGCCTTAGTTAAGCAGGGTACCAGAGCTGTAGCTGATTACGCTAGAAAGCCGGGTCGGTAGAAACCTCTAGGATATAGTTAGCAAGGCCAGCCGGGGAATCATTTACCCCCGCCCAGCTGAAGTTCAAGGTCATCTGGTTGGTA
>CAWCFT010000001.1:0-483883 GCA_963794945.1 Endomicrobiales bacterium | reverse complement strand
GAAAAGTATTTATGCCGCCGATAAGGTCTATCGCACGCCTTACCGAAGTGTCTATTTCGTTTGTTTCGTAAGAACCGCACTTGATGATACTGACTTTTGTTTTCATAATTGATATTTCCTAATTTCCCCAGCTCAGTCGCTCGATAAGGTAAGGAGGAAGTTTTAGAGCGCGCATCTTGCTCTGTGTCTTTGTGATATCGTACTCGAGCCTGATAAGTTCAAGTTCCCTGGTCTCGGTATTGAACAAAGCGCATGAAGCCTTGTTGTTGCCGTCTCTCGGCTGGCCGACCGATCCAGGATTGATCAAATAATTATTGCTAATTTCCAGCCTGACCGGTGAAGCATCTTTTAGCGTGAAGGCCGACTCATGTCCGAAAATGGTTGGTATGTGCGTGTGCCCGACTACAACTATATGCTTCTTTAACTGAGGGATGATCTCCTCGAACTGTCTGTGCGCCATAAGGTACTCATCAACAGGGTCGCGCGGTGAGCCGTGCACAACCATAAATTCGTCAATCAGAACAGATTTAGGCAGTTCGGATAGATATATATTGTTAACCTCGGTCAGAACCCTTGAAGTCCAGACAAGCGATTGCCGCGCGTAATCATTGAACCACGTCATGTCTTTAAGCCCGCACGCGGCGCGGTCGTGGTTGCCCACGCATATAGAGAGCGGCGATATGCCTTTAACTATCCTTACACATTCATTCGGGTCCGGCCCGTAACCAACCACGTCCCCGGCGCATATATAACGGTCAACTTGCTTGTTGTCAAAATATCTCAAAACGATGTTCAGCGCTTCTAGATTAGAATGGATATCAGAAAAGATTCCGTAAAGCATGCAAATCCCGCCGCTAAACAGTTAAATTAATGATTACAATGAACCCAGCCTGATGCGCAGAATGCTTATAACGAAAGCCGGCAGGTTCTGCCAGCCTTTTTATACGCCATGGTTGTTGCAGGAAACGAAAAAACCATTCGAGGTGTAAACGCCTGAACAACATAGGTGCCCTTTTCAGCCTTCCGGATATAACGTCAAAGCTTCCGCCCACGCCCATAACCACCGGCACATTTAGTTTCGTAAGGTTTCTGGCTATCCAAAATTCCTGCTTGGGCATCTCAAGGCCTACGAACAAAATATCGGGCGCACTCTCAGCTATTAGTTTCGTTATCCCTTCTTCTTCGCTGACCTCAAAGTAGCCGTTATGCGTGCCGCAGATTTTAAGGCCTGGGTATAATTTTAACAGGTTGGAAGCCGCAGTTTCCGCTACGCCGGGTTCAGCCCCCAGTAGAAATATTCCGGAACAGCGTGTAGAACATACCTCACATATGCGGCTAAGAAGGTCTATCCCCGGAACGCGCGTCGCTAATGGTATGTTGAGAAATCTCGTAGCCCATATTATACCTGATGACTCCGGAATAATAAGAGCGGCTTCTGAGATAACCCTGCGCAATGGCGCGTCGCGGAGTGCGATGTTGAACATGAGCGAGTTCAGGGTAACTACTTGAGAGGGAGTGCGGGATACGATGAATTCTTCGATTTTATCAAGAATCGTCTTTATATCGCAAATATCAAGACTTACAGGTCCTAGGTTTGTTCGGGCCATAAGTTCAACCCGCGTCATGCGGAGGCTAGCAGATTTTCCTTTTTAAGCTTGACCGATATGATCTTGGAAACGCCCAACTCTTCCATTGTTATACCATAAAGCACGTCAGCCATTTCCATTGAGCGTTTGTTGTGCGTTATCATCAGGAACTGGGACCTTGATGAGAATTCCCTGATCATTGCAAGGTACCGCCCAACGTTGGCATCATCGAGCGGCGCGTCAACTTCGTCAAGTATACAGAACGGCGAGGACTTAACCATGAAAAATGCGAACAGAAGCGCGATGGCCGTCAGTGCTTTTTCTCCACCCGAGAGAAGCGCTATGTTCTGTAGTTTTTTTCCGGGCGGCTGGGCATAGATTTCGACTCCGGTCTCTAGAAGGTTGTTTTCATCCGTCAGTACCAGGTCTCGCTTCTCCGCCTTCGAACAGCTGGTGATATATGTTAATAAAATTCTCTCTTATCTGGTCGAAAGATTTCTTAAAGTTCTCGCGTGTGTTCTCATTGATTTTAGTTATGACCTGGTGGAGGTCTTCCTTCGCCTTGAGAAGATCCTGTTGTTGTGTAAGCAAGAAATTGTAACGCTCTTCGAGGCTCGTATATTCTTCCGGTGCGGTCAGGTTTACAGCGCCAAGTGACTCTATTTTTCGCTTGAGCCTTGATATCTCTTCTTCGCTGAACGCTTCCGAAGCATATTCAGCCTTTACGTTCTCAAACTCCAGCGAGAAACTGTCCTTCAGGCGTTGTTCCATTCCCTGTCCCTGAAGCTCGAAACTGCGCTGTTCTATCTGGAGATTGTGTATGTCAATTTTCAGTGTTTCAACCGTTCTGACGCAGTTCATGAATGGAAGAGTTCTTGCTATCAAGGTCGTTCATCAGTTCCTGGCGTTCGTTTATTGCTGCCTGGACTTCCGTTTCCTTCCTTGTAAGCGCTGCCTGAAAATTCTGCAGGTTCTCACTTTCTGTTTTCTGTATGGCGCGCTGGTCAAGTATCTTTGTTTCAATTGATGTCAGTTCATAGGTAGACTGTTCCTGAGAAGCGTTGAGTGCTGAGATATCATCTGCAAGTTTCTGTTCTTCCCTTTCCCGGCCAGCAAGTTCGTTAGCTTGTGTTGCCCAGGCGACCTTGGCTTCGGTAAGCAACGGTGCTTGTTCTGCTTCAAGGTTGCGGTATCCGGTAATCTCGTTCTCGGAGTCCTTAAGTGACGAGTCGGCATCTTCTTCTTCTTTCTGAAAGTTAGCGAGAGTTTCGTAAAACCTTGAGAGTTCTTCTTTAATTGTGTTCTCTTCGGCGGTTTGTGCTTCTATATCGCTCTTGTTTAGAGCGAGTTCTTTTTCAAGGAAAGTCACTTCTTCGCTAACGGACGAAATATCTTTTTTGATCCACGATGATTCTATCATTTTCTGTTGCAGGTCAGCGTCGATTGACTTTTTGCTATCGCTTTTTTCCGCGTAAAGGGTATTGAGGCCTTTGATTGCCGCTATTGAGGTTTCCAGCTCCGCTCGGGTCTTATCGATATCAGAGTTTATCGTTCTGAGATGTTCTTCTATCAGCACGGGTTTATCAATGCTTACCCTGCTGCCGCCCTGGATTACGCAGAAGCTGTAAAACCCATTTTCGCTTACTAGAGTTTCTCCGCAAATGAACTTGACGGCTTTTTCAAATTCGGGGTCGAACTGTACGAGAGAGATAAGCTCTCTCGCGTCCTGAGGTTTCGCGATAGGAGTGAAACCGCCGGTGTGTTCGAGCCTATCGAGAATGATGAATACTGCTCGCCCAGAGTTATTCTCTTTAAGGTAATTTATGGCTGTCTGTGCGGTATCTATGGTGTCGGTCACGATGTAGTTAAGTTTTTCGCCCAGTGCCGAGGCGACGGTATCTTCCATGCCCGGATCTATGCGGATAAGAGCGCTTACTGGCCCTTTGATGCCCGGAAGGTTGAGAGACATGACAGCGCGTATGGCGTGCCTTGCGGGGTCTTTTTCTTCCCATTCAATGAGCGTCATGTGTTTGGACTGCAACGATGCAATGCTCTCTTTAAGGCTTACGATCTTTTCTTCAAGGTCGGCCTTGCGGTGTTCAATGTCGGTAATTTCGTTATCGAGGGCACTCTTCTTTAGTGTCAGATCGTTTATAGCGGCGTCAAGCGATGAGGAGTTGCTGCTCTTTGAATTTATCTCTTCCTTAAGAGGAGAGTATTGCTCGTTGAGGCGGGCAAGTTCTTTGTTGAGGGATAGAACTGTCGCTTGGCAGTGGGCCTGTTTTGAAAGCAGCCTGTTGATCTCGTTGTGACACTTTGTCCTTTCCTGGTTGATGTCAAAGAGCCTAGCTTTAAGCTCGCTAACTGTTTTAAGAGTACCGTCTATTTTGTTCCTGAGAGCCTGTATGCTGGCCTCTTTCTCCATGTAGTCATTTTCAAGCCTTTTAACTTCTATGGAAAGTTTATCTCTCAGCGACTTTATAGACTCGGATTCAGTTGTAAGCTCAAGTATCCTGTTTTTCCCTTCTTCTATCTCTACACCAAGTGATTCCTGCCGTTCTTTTAGTTCTACCTCTCTCTGCGAGGCCTGGCTTATGCGTTCATCGGAAAGGTTTATTCCGGATTTTACCTGGGAGAGCTCTTCCTGCTGTTTGATATAGAGTTCGTCTTTTTCTACCTGGAACACGCGCAGCTGAGCGATCTCCGCTTCAAGCTGATTAAGTGCTGTGTTCTGGATCTCGTACTCGCTAGATTTCGGGTCCAACTCTTTTTTTATGCGTCCGGTATCTTCGCGCGCGTGTGTTATTCCGCTGATTATTGCTGCCACTTCCATCTTCTTGAGGTTTTCCTGGTATTTTTGGTATTGCCTGGCTTTCCTTGCCGCGATATCAAGGGAGGTAATTTGTTCTTTCAAAAGTGTGAGCATGTCGGATATGCGGTTGAGGTCGATATCCACTTTCTCAAGTTTTCTTAAAGTCTCTTCTCTGCGGGCTTTGTATTTAGATACACCGGCAGCCTCTTCGAACATCTCTCTCTTCTGTTCGGGTTTTGCCGATAATATGAACTCAACTTTCCCCTGTTCTATAATAGCGTAACCTTCCGAGCCGATGCCGGTGTCAAGGAACAGGTCTCGGATGTCTTTGAGCCTGCACTGAGCTTTGTTTATGTAGAACTCACTCTCGCCGCTGCGGAATAGCCTGCGGGTAACGGTTATCTCTGAATAATCTATAGGGAGTATGTTCTTTGAATTATCAAATGTAAGCGATACTTCAGCCATGCCCGTTGTCTGGCGGGAATGCGACCCGCCGAATATTACGTCAAGCATCTGGTGGCTGCGCATGGAACGCGCGCTTTGTTCTCCAAGGCACCAGCGTATGGAATCTGAAATATTTGATTTGCCGCAGCCGTTGGGCCCTACAATCGCAGAAATACCAGGCTCAAAATCAAGCCTGGTCCTGTCGGCGAACGATTTGAAACCGCACATTTCAACTCTCTTTAAATACATTAATCATCCTTTGGCGCCGACTCATTAAAGCCGGGTTATTTACTCTTCTTCAGGACTCAAGCCATCATAAGCCTTGCGCAGATCTTCTATCTTGACGCTGCGGTTGGGTTTCTGGATAAGCATTAAAAACCCAGCGAATCCCAAGACCGCTGCTGCGGCCACGAGTATTATCTCGATTGAGTTCCCTTTAGAGCCGCTCCTTAGGGCTTTTTCTTGCTGATAAATCTGTTCCCTTTCACCTGGCGTTAACTCCATAACTCTCCCTTTTTGCACCTTATAAATAGCAAGTGCGGTGATATAATAAAGATTTATAGACGGTTTTTATTTGACTTCGCATTTCACAGCAGGAGTTTTTTTGATAGTTCCGCCTTCGGCATCGCGCAAACGCACCGCTATTTTGTGGATTCCGGGTGTAAAATATCCCCAATCAAACCACCAATACCCGGCGGATGCTCTGCAGGGCTGCCACTCGCCGCAATCAAAAGCTATCTCTACCGAACCGTTATCCGACGCTCCTATACGTATCGCATAATGCAGCCCAGAGATTATCTCGCCTTCCTGAGGGTGGTCTACTACCACGTAAGATTTTTGATCAACAGGAGTCTTCACTGTTGCCGCCTTTTTAGCTTTTTTCGCTGGCTTCTTCGGTTCTGCGACTGCTGTTGCTGCTTGCACTTCAGCCACTTTCTTCACTTTTTTTACTGCCATAAATTTCTCCTATTATTCCGCTAGTTTCTGTGCGGAAGATTTTAATGGTCAAACAATCTATAAAATATTCCCGATCATACTGTTAATTATTATTGAAATTCCATAGGTTTTTTACCCACCGTTTGGATGCTGCTACCATCTGTTCCCTGGAAAAAGCGAACTTCCACTTTGGTTCAGGCCTGGGTTTTGAGCGGCTTGTCCCACCTGGAATAATGCCCAGCTGCTTGCCGACCCTCTCAAAGGTGTCGAGGACAAAATCGAGCTGGCTGTCGGTGTGGGTTGCCATATAGCTGGTCCGTATTATCGCCTGGCCTTCCGGCACCGCAGGGCTTACTACAGGCGATGTGAACACGCCTTCATCAAAAAGTATGCGGCACATCTGAAACGCTTTCATGTCTTCGCCAACGGTTATGGGAATTATAGGCGATTCACTGGTCCTAGTATTGAAACCAAGCGCTTCGAAGCCGTCTTTCATCTTTCTAGTGTTCTCCCACAGCCTGTGCCTTCTTTCAGGTTCCTTTTCTATTATATCGAGCGCAGCGTCTATAGCGCCTACACAGGCGGGAGGAAGGCTCGCTGTAAATATTAGGGAACGCGAAAGATGTTTAACGTAATGGACGACTTCTTCCCTTCCGGCGATGAAACCGCCTATCGAGGCCAGCGATTTTGATGCTGTAGCCATGACCACATCAACGTCGGTTTCCAGGCCGAAATGTTCTCCTGTCCCTCTGCCTGTGTCCCCAAGGACACCAAGCGAATGAGCCTCATCTACCATCACTCTTGCGCCGTAGTTCTTTGCGAGTTTAACGATCTCGGGAAGATTCGTTATGTCACCTTCCATGCTGAAGACGCCGTCAACAACTATCAGCTTGCCCTTATCCTGGTAGCGTATAAGCTGGCGTTCAAGGTCGCCCATGTCATTGTGGCGGAACCTGACCATTTCACCCATGGAGAGGCGGCAGCCGTCTATGATTGAAGCGTGGTCAAGCTTATCGGTAAGAACGATGTCCGTTTTACCCACGAGGGTAGATATGGCTCCGAGGTTAGAGTGGTGGCCTGTGGTAAAAAGTATTGCCGATTCTTTTCCCACGAAACGGGCGAATTTACGTTCAACCTTTTCGTGCAGGTCATTGGTGCCGTTGAGAAAACGTGAACCCGTGCAGGAAGTGCCGTATTTGCGGACGGCTTCGTTGCTAGCTTCTTTGACTTTCGGATGGTTTGCAAGTCCCAGATAGTTATTTGAACATATTACTACTTTCTTTTTCCCCTCTATTACAACCTCCGGCCCCTGCGCCGATTCAATTTTTTTAAAGTAGGGATAAACACCTGCCGCCATTATCTCTCTGGCGCTTGTGAACTTTACACACTTGTTGAAAATATCGTTGTGCATTAACTCGTCCCTCCGCATCGAAAATCTAAACCGTTAAAAAGGATATTCACAACCAATTGTTGCTTTTATACCATTGATATGTTATTTTACCACCAAAAAAAAGTTTTGTAAAGTCCAGCTGCAAATCTTTTTCAGTTTTTGATACATCGCAGGTCCAGTAAGGCATCAGCATCTCATCAACTTTCTGTCTGTTTATTACCGATGGTCTATTCGTGAAAATACCTGCAAATTCAGATAACAATGCAGCGGCCTGGAAGGCGATTCTAGGTACGGGAATGGGTATTGTCCTCTGGTTTACAGATCCAGCTATAATATTTCCGAGTTCTTCCCACCCGTAAACAGTCTTTTCTGCCAGCGGGTATACATCAAAACCGTGGCCTTCAAACTTGAGGGCAGCGGTTACAGCCTTGGCGGCATCCTCAACATACAATAGCTGAAGAAAACGTTCTCGTAAGGGTTTCGGCCGAAGGCCCAAACTTACAAGTTTAAAGAACATGAATATATCTTTATCTCGGGGTCCGTAGACAGCTGCAGGACGTAATACCGTGCAGGGTATCCTATCGGTTAGTATCCGGAGTTCTCTCTCGCCCGCAAGTTTGCTTTTGCCGTAGTCCGAAACAGGGTTCTCGAGCCCCGGTTCGGGGTTGGCACATTTCCGCCCAATGGCCGGGCCCTGTGCGGCAAGAGAAGAAATGTAGATAAACCTCTTAAGATCCGGATTGTGTTTAAGGACCGACAGCGCTAGCCTCTTGGTGGAGTCTCGGTTAATTGCGTAATATTGATTGGAGTCTTTTGCCCTTAACACTCCGGCTGAATGAACGACTGCGTCATATCCGTTTACGGCATTTCCGAAATCTTCAGTGACTGCCATATCACAATTAACGAAATTAACTTTAACTCCTGAAAGCCATTTAAGGTCGCTGGTCTTTCTGACCATACAGGTGACGTCAAAGCCTTCCTTTGCGAGTTCTTCCACAATGTGGCTTCCTACGAATCCGTTGGCGCCTGTGACTAATACCTTCATTGGTTAACAGATCCTCGGTAGCTGCTCGCCTTCGAGCATTATAAGCGGCCGCATGGAGCCACTTGCAGTACTAAGCCGAACGCCTTTAGGCGAGTTGACAACCTTCCCAATGACCGCTGAGTTCCTGCCAAGCTGATTTGCCCTCATGGCTTCTAGAACTTTTGACGATACTTTATTTGGTGTTATGGCGATTAGCTTGCCCTCATTGGCAGCGTAGAGCGGGTCGAACCCCAGCAAAGCGCATGCTGACTTAACCTCTTTTCTCACAGGTATGAGTCTCTCATCGAGTATTATGCCGATGTCTGATGAAGCTGCTATTTCGTTTAGAGTTGTGGCAAGCCCGCCTCGTGTAGGGTCCCTTATAACGTTGATATCTTTTGAGGCGCAAAGTATTTTACTGACAAGGTGGTTCAAGGGAGCGCAGTCGCTCTTTAGTTTTGAACTGAACTTGAAATCGTTTCTCGCAGCGATCACTGATATTCCATGGTCTCCCATGGTCCCGTTGACCATTACGTCATCCCCGGTTTTCGCGTTGGAGCCGGAGATGTTTACGCCATTTTCAATAATACCTATACCGGATGTCGTGATGAATATCTTGTCGGCTTTCCCTTTCTCAACCACCTTTGTGTCGCCGGTCACAATTGAAACACCGGCTTTTCGGGCTGTATCCGCCAGAGACTTTACGATCTTTTCCAGCACCGATATCTCAAGGCCTTCTTCGATTATAACGGCCACAGATATCCATAAAGGCACCGCGCCTTTCATCGCGAGGTCATTAACGGTGCCGCAAACGCTAAGCTTACCTATGTCGCCGCCCGGGAAAAAAATCGGGTTTACTACGAAGCCATCGGTTGTGAAAGCAAGACGCGCGCTGCCGGGGTTGCTGATTTTCAGTTCTGCCGAATCATCAAGAGCGTTCAGTACAGGGTTAGAAAAATGTTTCTTGAAAAGCTTATCAACTAGCTCGTGTGTCAGCCTTCCGCCTGCTCCGTGTGATAGCAATATCCTGGTATGGTCCATTTTAATCCTTTGATATATTAGGCCGCGCTATTTAGAACGTTTCTGTGATGGGTAACTCTATTATAAAGGCCGCGCCCAGAACCGGCTTTACTGGATACCCGAATGTCACCGCCGTGCTGCTTAATTATCTTGTAGCAAATGCTCAGGCCCAGGCCAGTTCCTTCGCCTTCTGGTTTAGTTGTGTAGAACGGTGTAAAGATCTTTTCAAGCCCTTCTTTGTCAATGCCGGGGCCGTTATCTTTAAACGTAATAACTATCTTTTTCCCCTGCTTCTCTATTGTAATGTACAGCTTCCTGTCTTCTTTTGGCTTGAATTTTGTCAGAGCATAATTGGCATTCGTAATGATATTGACGAACACTTGGTCAATCCCGTTTCGGCTGCCGAAGATCGTAGGGAGCCCTTCATGGAACTTCTCGTTGATCTTTATATGGTCCCTTAACAGTTGACTGCGGCACATTTCCAGCGCCGAGCGCAGAGTAGACACGATATCAATCGGCCCCATTGTCTCGGAATTGTCGTTGCGCGCAAAGGCAAGGATCGAATTGATCTTTGTAGAAAGCAGTTGCGTAGCCTTGACAATGTCCGGCCATAGTTCTTTGCGCGCCACATCAGGGTCAACGTCATCCAGTATTTGGGCGTTGCCTAGTATAACGGTAAGCGGGTTCTTGATCTCATGTATTATGTCTGCTGTCATTTCACCTATCATTGTCAGGCGGTCTACTCTTTCCGCCTGTATCTGGATCAGTCTTTTTTCCTCCTGCGCGTAATAGAGAAAAACGAAAGAAAGAATGAATATAAACGGTATTCTCAGTAGCAGGCCGGGGTTCGAAAGCGAAAAAGAAAAACCCATGCGGGCTAGAAGGAACACGTAGATGGCTGCGACGACGATAGTCATGATGAACGCGTGCTTGATGTTGCTTCCGCTGCTGGACATAAATATTATAAGAAAATATATGAGGTAAAGGTCTGTCTAAAGGCCGCCGGTCAGGTAAATAACGCAGGATATAAGGATAACGTCTAGCAGAAAAATACCGTTTCGTAAGCCTTTCATAGTGAAGACAAACCTGGGCACGAAAATTAGAACGAAATCGGAAAGAAGGAAAAGGCCAAAGACCAGCGTTAACACCGCAGGCCTTATATCCTGCCTAAAATCATAGATTGTGAGAAAAAATGTTACTAATATGACCAGGAAACGCAGGATAATAATAATGCTCTTGTCGTTGAGAGCCGGCATTTTTAAAGAATTCATATTTTTCATGTTCCCCTCTTGCGCTTTTATCTAAACTAACTCAACATCAAACCTGTGTTGCTTCAATTGCTTTAAGCGGATTCTGCTTCGTCTTCAACTATGTTGTTTTCTGTTCCGGGCTGCGAGCCTTCTAATTCGCGCAGCCTGGTTTCGAAATTTTGGTTCCTGAAATCATAATCGCGGCTTATCTTGTCGAGCTGTTCGTATTGGCCCTCAATAAGCTCTTTTGAATGGTGTGTTTTTTTGGCTAGAGCCGTTATGATTTCTCTGTCGCCTGCGGAGGAAGCCTTGATAAGCGCTTCGGTATCTGAGTGAAGCACTTGCTCGGCTGCTTTGATAGATGACTCCAACTCGTCTATCTTAAGTTTCAGCGGGTTCAGTGCATCGCTTTTTTCCTGTCTTAGCTCGGCCTTGGCTTTCTTAATGCGTTCCCTTGCGTCGGAATCGCTCTCTTCGATTTTCTTTTTTTTGGGCTTCTCGGAATTATATTCATCAGACCAGCCGACATCGTTAAGGAAATCGTCGTAGCCGCCCGTGTAAATGTTAATCCTTCCGCCGTCAAAGATGACGAGCTTTGTCGCGACGCTTCTGAGGTACATCTCATTGTGAGTGACCATGATAAGCGAACCGTCAAACTCGTCTATCGCGTCGATAAGTGAATCGCACGACTGCATGTCGAGATGGTTGGTCGGTTCGTCTAGGAAAAGTATCTGGCAGGGAGCGACGAGTATCTTGCCGAGCAAAACCCTGCTCTTCTCGCCACCGGAAAGCACTTTTACTTTCTTGAGGGCGTTGTTGTCGGAGAACATGAGCCCGCCTGCTATGTTGCGCGCTTTGTTCTCTCCGCACTTGCTGTCAGCGCTCTTGATCTCTTCAAGGACGGTGTTGTTGTCGTTTAGGTCCATCTTGTTAGTTTGGCCGAAATAACCTTCCTGGAGCAGAGAGTGTTTCTTTACGTTTCCTTCTATCGGTTTGAGTTCGCCGGCGAGAAGTTTTAAAAGTGTGGACTTTCCTTTGCCGTTCTTGCCTATGATGCAGATGCGTTCTCTTTTCCCCACTTCGAGCGAGAATTTATTTACGAGGTAAGGCTCCGTACCGGTATATGAAAAACTCACGTTGTAGGCCGCCATCATCTGCGCTGCCGGGAAACGGACGCTGTTGAAATGCAGCTCGAGGTCTTCGATATTTTGCAGAGCTTCGTGCTTGACCTGTTTTTCAAGCATCTTGACGCGCGACTGCGCGCGGGCCGCAAAGCTTGCCTTGGCTTTGAAACGAGCAATGAATATTTCGGTCTGCCTGCGCTTCTGTTCTTCGTTAAGCCTGGTTTTTTCGTATATCTCTTCTTCCTGGTTTATCTGGGCATAGAGTTTATCGGTCCCGCCTTCAATTTTCTTTGCTTTGCAGCGGTGGATCGCGACGGTATGGGTTGTCACGCTGTCCATGAAGCCCCTGTCGTGGGTAATGAGTATGAATTCGCCTCTCCAATCCCTCAGGAACTCTTCGAGCCAGCGGATGGCGACTATATCGAGGTAATTGCTCGGCTCGTCAAGCATGAGCATATCGGGGTTAGAGGCTAAAAGTTTGGCCAGGTTAAGGCGTATCTGGTAGCCTCCGGAAAATTCGGCAGGGCTCTTGCTCATGTCTTCTTCGGAGAAGCCCAGGCCCGAAAGTATTTTTTCTACTTTCCAGGTATCATATTCTTCTTTCGCTGATAGGCCGAGACAGGCCTCTTCAAGCGCCGTGGGTTTGCTGAAATGCAAGTGCTGCTCAAGGTATCCTACGCGGTAGTTCCTGGGAACGGTTATGCTTCCAGAGTCAGGCTCAATTTCTCCGAGTATCATCTGGAAAAGAGTAGATTTTCCGTGCCCGTTCCTACCTACAAGCCCGATCTTCTCTCCTCTGTTTATGTTAAGCGTGAGGTCCTCAAAGAGCACCTGGTCGCCGTAAGCTTTGTTGAGTTCAAATATCTTGATCATTTTCTATTAGTTCCTATATTCTGAGATCATTTCCTGTGTCTTTTTCCGCGATGTCTCTCGATGCGAACCTGCGCCGGCATCCTTGGGGCGTCGGCAAGAGAAAGGGTAATCTTTCCTTCTACAGGGTCAACGGCGTCCACCAGTACCTTAACCTTCTCGCCAGGCTTAAGGTTTGTCACGCGGAGCATGCCTTCCGTACCTGTGTCTCCGCATAGAATAAACGAGCCGCTCTCTACAACGGTTGTAACTATGCCTTCAAGTACCGTGCCTATCTTATCTTTAAAAAGTTCAGCCCGCATGATGTCAATTGACTTGTGTTCGGCTTCAGCAGCTGCGCGTTCACGTGTGGAGCAGTGCTCGCCCGCTTTGGCAAGAGACAGGGCGCCGTGGTTCTCCCTATTGCCCAGCAGAAGCGCTTTTACGGCGCGGTGCGCCATGAGGTTTGGATACCTGCGTATCGGGGACGTAAAATGAGCGTACGCCGTAGCGGCTATACCGTAGTGTCCGGACGATTCAGGCGAGTATACGGCCTGTTTCATGCTGCGCACTATAAGTGAATTTACAATGTTCTGAAAGAGGGTTGTTCTCTGCCTGGCGGAGTATATCCTGTATGGCTTTCCTTGTGTTACCGCCCATAAGGTGCCCCGCCGTAAATCCGAGCTCGCCAAGAGTCTTGGCCAGTGTCTTTATCTTTGCCGTGTCCGGTTCATCATGGCGGCGGTGCAGGAAAGGTGCCTTAGCGGCCAAAAGCTCCGTGGCTATTGCCTCGTTGGCGAGCAGCATGAACTCCTCTATTAGCCGGTGGCTCTCGATCCTTGCCCTAAGGCTTACCCGCAGCGGTTTTCCGTCAGTGTTTGTTTCAACTTTATATTCGGGTAAATCGAAATCAAGCGAACCGCGGCCAGCGCGGTTCCGGTGGAGTACTTTCGCCAGAGCTCCCATTCTCAAGACAGCCTCGGCAACCGGGGCTGTAACTGAACGTACGCTTTGCCCATCAAGAAGCGTTTGTACCTCTTCGTATGTGAAGCGTTTGCATGAGCGTATCACTGTTACAGCCATGCGCCTGCGAATAACCTCACCGGCGGAGTTAACATCCATGAATACGGAAACGGTGAGCCTTTCCTGGTTGGGAACGAGGCTGCACAGGTTATTTGAAAGTGAAGGAGGCAGCATAGGCACTACTCTATCAGGTAGATAAACACTTGTTCCGCGCAAATAAGCTTCCTTATCTAGATCAGTTCCAGGTTTAACGTAATAGCTAACGTCGGCGATATGTACGCCAAGCCTTGAAAACCCGTCGAAAGTTTCTATTGAAACCGCGTCATCAAAATCCTTGGCGTCGGCCCCATCGATCGTCACAACAGGCAGATCGAACAGCTCTTCCCTGCCCTGCCACTGGTGCGGCTCGAGCCTTGTGCCAAAGGACTCGCTCTGCGCGAGGACATCAGCCGGAAAATGTTCGATAATGCCGCGGGCGCGCAGCATGGAGGAAATGCGAGTGCGGAGGTCGTCAGGGTCGCCAAGTTGCTCGATGACTATGCCCGCAGAACCTGTTGTTTCGGTCGGCCAGCGCGATATTTCAAGCACTACAAGCGAACCGGCCTTGGGAGCTATCTTATTTGCAAAACCCGTTACCTGTGCAGCAAGCGCGTTTCCCTTTTCCGGGAACACGGCCCAGCCGTGCGGGAACTGTTTAAGTACGCCGACAAGAACATTGTTCGCGTGGTTTAGCACTCTGACGATCTCGCCAGAGTAACGTCCGTCAGCCTCTCGCCGAACGCGGGCTTCAACGCGGTCGCCGTCCATAGCGAGGGCCAGCCCACGGCCGTGCAGGAAGACATCATGACCATCTTCCTTTTCGGAAAGCAGGAACGCGAAACGTCCGTGATGCTGTATCTTGCCTTGCACCAGCTCTCCGGTGTTTTCGCGGGAAGAGTGTGCCTTGTTATTGTTTTGCCAATGCCGTTTCATTGAATAGATTTTCCTGTATTCTTGAACCAGTTTTTAATAAACTCTACCTTATCGCCCTGTATCTCTATAAGCCCGTCTTTAACGGTCCCGCCTGCGCCAAGCGAAGCTTTAAGTTCTGCCGCTATTTCTTTAAGCCTATCTGTGCCGCACGTATGCAACCCGGCTATAACAGTAACAGTTTTACCGGCCCTCTTTTGCACATTTATTTTAGGAGCGGTCATACGGTAAGCCTGCCGTACTTGTAGTGAGCCGCGCAGGCGCCTTCGCTTGAGACCATGCACGGCCCTACCGGGTTTTGGGGAGTGCAGGCCTTGCCGAACAGCCGGCAGTCGGCGGGGCCGCTCAACCCTGAAAGGATCTTTCCGCAGATACAGTTTATATTTTCTTTCGGCCTTAAAGCTTTGATGCCGAACCGTTTTTGAGCGTCATAGAAACAGAACGCTTTTCTAAAAACCAGGCCGCTCTTCGGTATCTCGCCTATTCCCCGCCAGTCGGAGTCGGTCTCTTCGAAAACCGTGTTGATCATCTCCCGGGCGATTACGTTGCCTTCCGGCTTGACAGCCCGCGTGTAATTGTTTATCACACAGGGAGTTTTATTGCTTATCATTTCGAGCAGGATATTTACAGAACCTAGAATATCTTCCGGCTCAAAGCCTGATATAACGCTGGGTACGCCATATTTCTTCGCGATGAAGCCGTAGGGCTTTTCTCCGATAATGGCGGAAACGTGTCCGGGCAGAAGAAAACCGTCTATCTTCCGGCCCTTTATAGAGAGTATCGCCTTTAAAGCGTTAGGAATGGTCTTGAACATCGATAGAACAGAAAAGTTCTTTACTTTTTTATCTTTAGCCGAAACAACAGTTGCGGCGATAGTAGGGGCGGTAGTTTCGAATCCAGCGCCAAGGAAGATCACCTGTTTTGAAAGGTTAGCCCGTGCGATATCCAGAGCGTCGTAGGGCGAATATACGATGCGTATATCCGCGCCTTTGGAGTGTTCCTTCTCAAGGCTTGACGAACTTCCAGGTACCTTTATCATATCTCCGAAAGTCGTAACAATGGTTTTCGGCATCTTAGAAGCTTCAATTGCTGCGTCTATCATTCCAGCGGGTGTCACACAAACAGGACATCCCGGCCCCGAAAGCATGTTTACGTCTTTGCGGAATACTGCCTTAAGGCCGTGCCGGGCGATGGACATAGTGTGTGTGCCGCAGACTTCCATTAAATTCAGCTGTGGCCGCTTGATCCTGCTCATTTATCCGCACCCGTTACTTTTTTAAGAAGCCTTGCCGGATTGTCCGATATGAGCAGTTTTGAAAAGCTCATGCTATCGAAAAACCCTTCCATCACCGAAGTCTCAAAAAAGCTTATCAGTTTGTCGTAATACCTGTTCGTGTTAAGAAGCCCGATGGGTTTTGAATGCAGGCCAAGCTGAGCCCAGGTAAAAACCTCGGCGAACTCCTCAAGTGTGCCTATGCCGCCCGGCATGATTATGAAAGCGTTCGCCATAGCGCCCATCAGGGCTTTCCTTGAATGCATTGAATCGGTGAATATAAGTTCAGTAACATTTTTGTTTATAAGGTTATCGCTGAAAACGCCCTTCGGTACTATGCCGGTAACAGAACCGCCGTGCTCGATCGCCGAGGTTGAGAGCACTCCCATCATCCCTCTTCTGCCGCCGCCGTAAATGAGCTTAAGACCCTTTCTTGCGATAAGCGCGCCGAGCTTTCTCGCCGACTCAGAATATTCTTTCGAGTTCCCCATGCTGGAACCACAGAAAACACATATGTTATTTATCATTTGCGTTTTCTCCGTTTCCGATCAGCCTTAAGAACCGCGTATGTCTTTAAGTCAAAATATCTGCCCTTGACAAAAATCCCGCCACGCATTATACCCTCGTATTTCATTCCACATTTCTGCATCACTCGTTCGGAGGCTTTGTTGGCAAGCATACACCGGGCTTCGATCCTGTTAAGCCGCATTTTGTCAAACCCAAAATCCGTAACTGTTTTTATCGCTTCGGTCATAAGGCCCATACCCGCGTACTTATTTGACAGCGCGTAATGTATCTCAGCTTTTTTGTTAATTTCATCCCAATTGAAAAAACCTATCGTGCCAATGAACTTTCCTTCGGGCCTGTAAACTATGCCCCAGTCTTCTGAATCGCAGGAGCGGTAACTCCTAATAATGTGCTTTATGAACTCCAGTGTTTCAGAAATATTCCTGTGAGGTGCCCATAGAGTAAACCTGCTAACCGAGGGAACCCGGGCGTACTCAAACATGTCTTTAGCATCAGAAATTGCTATCTTTCGCAGGTCGAGCCTGTTTGATGAAAGCGTTGGTATATCGCAGAATATCTTTTTGTGTAATATGCCGTTTTTCATTTGCTATCCGTTGATCCCGGCTTCGTTTAAAAGCTTCAGTGTTTCCAGCGCGTCTTCTTTGGTAATCTTCTGTATAGCGAAGCCCGCGTGCACAATGACATATTCGCCTTTCTTAACGCCTTTTAAGAGGTCGAGCTGGATTACCCGCTTTACACCTCCGAAATCTACATCGGCCGAATGGTCCTTACCGAATTTAATGATCTTTCCTGGAATACCTAAACACATATAGTCTACCTTGCTCTCTTAACTGCTTCTTCGACTGTTTTTACCGCTATGTAGGCTTGGCCCAGCGATATGCCTCCGTCATTTGGAGGCACGACCGTATTGAAGTGAACTTTGAATCGAGAGCGTTCAAGGCGTTTTACTGCCATATCTAGCAATACTTTATTCTGAAATACGCCGCTGAAGTACCACGTTATTTATATTATGGTATGCGCAGAACTTCCGGGCCATATTGTGTATCATCTCGGAAACAGTAAAATGAAATTTGGCGCTGATAATACTTTTATCAACGCCTGACGAAAGGTCTCTTAGGATACCTTCAATAACCTTTTTGACGCTTATTAAAGCCGGAGTTGGGCAGCTGGCACTATCATTACTGAAAACTATATCAAAATTATAGCCTTTTTTGACCGGGTTGTCCATGGCAAGCGACTCCATCTCAATAGCTGCCTGGGCCTCAAAAGTTACTTCCTGCCTTATACCTATTAATGAAGCAACAGCATCAAAAAGCCTGCCCATGCTTGAGCATAACGGGGAATTGACCTCTCTCGCTATCATAGTATCAATAAAATTTGAGATGTTTCTGCGTTTGACGGTTGCCGGCAGGCCCTTGATAGAATACTTGTGTGCTAGAGAAACGGCAAGCCGCCAGATCTCCTTTGTGGCTATATCCCCTCCCGGCAGCCTGAAGTAGTCAAGGTGGGCAAGCCGTGTAAAGCCTGCACCTTCAGCAAGGAGGCATTCTCCTCCCCATACGTTGCCATCGGATCCCATGCCATTACCATCGAACGCAATGCCAATGACTGGACCCTTAATACCTTTTTCCGCTATGACTGAAGCGATGTGGGCATGGTGGTGCTGAACGGGCGTGGTTTTCAATCTCGGGTTGTTTTTGAGCAGTTTATTCGCGAAGATAGTTGAATAATAATCCGGGTGGAGGTCGTGCGCTACGATAGAAGGTGTTACCTTAAGAAAATCCTTCATCCTAAGGAAAGCCTCTTCATAAAAACGCGATGATTCTAGGTTGTCAAGATCTCCGATGAACTGTGAAGGGTAGGCTGAGGCACCCCTAACAAAACAGAACGTGTTCTTAAGCTCAGCTCCGGCCGCCAAAACAACTGGAGTCGACGATTCTCGTGCTATGATACATGCCGGCTCCGGTACAAAGCCCCTGCTCCTGCGTACGAATACGTTGTTTTCGCTATTAAGGTTAATAATAATAGAATCGTCGCAGCGGTTGTGGATAGGCCTGTCATTAACAAGAAAAAAATCGGCTATCCCCGACAATCTGTCATTGACTTGTTTTTCGTCTATGCAAATCGGTTCATCGCTTCTGTTGCCTGAAGTCATAACGAGGGCTTTGAAATTGAATTTTCCGGTATCGCACGAATCGAACAAAAGCTTATGCAGCGGAGTATACGCGAGCATGACACCTAACCGGTTGTTGCCGGGGGCAAGAATGTCATATGGCAGGCCCTTAACTTTGCGAGCCGTAAGCAGTACGATCGGAGATGACGTTGAAGTTAAAAGCTTTGATTCACTTTTGTTTATATGACAATATTTCTTTGCAGTGCCTATGTTTGGCATCATAAGCGCGAAGGGTTTGAACGGGCGGCGTTTAAGTTCTCTCAATCGCTTAACTGTCCTGCGGTTTGTCGCGTCGCAGGCCAGATGGTATCCCCCGATGCTTTTGAGCGCTCCAATTTTACCTTCTTTAAGCAGCCTGATAGCTTCCGCTAAAGCTGTGGCACCGGAAGCCAGAGGCTTAAAACTGTTTGATAGAAGCGTTACCTTTGGGCCGCACACAGGGCAGGCATTAGGCTGGGCTTGAAAACGCCTGTTGAGAGGGTCATTATATTCTCTCTCGCAGTCTTTGCACATACTGAACCCTTTCATGGTAGTCTTTTTCCTGTCGTAGGGCAGGCCTTTGATTATGGAAAACCTGGGGCCGCAATTAGTACAGTTCGTGAAAGGGTAAAGGTAACGGCGGTTATTTTTGGAATAAATGTCGCACGCGCAGTCGGTACAAACGCAAAGGTCTGGCGGAATATCGGCGGAAATTGACTTACCAGGTAGGCTCTTGGTTATTGAGAATATTTTATAGTTCTTCAAAGGAATTGGTTGTATTTTAATGCTTGAAATATTTGAATTTGGCGGGATAGTACTTTTAAGATTTCTTATAAAGACGTCAATAGATTCTTGTTTGCCTTCTATTTTGATAACTGCGCCGTAAGTGGAATTAGCCACGAAACCATTTAAGCCCAGCGATTTTGCGGTTCTGAAGATAAAAGGACGGAATCCAACACCCTGTACCTTTCCGGATACAAGAATACTGAAAGCTTTATTCCCCTTCGATGCTCTGGACATAGGTTTCTTTGCCGGACACGATCTCGATATTGGAGCTTTTACAGCGGGGACAGTTAAGCGCGGTTATCATATCTGTGGTTATTTCACTGCCGCAGCTGTTACACTTGGCGCATAGCCCTTTAGGTACAATTTCGAGTTCGGCGCCAGCCGCGAACGTTCCAGGCAGAATATGGTCCTTGAAGGAGTGGGCAAGAAAATCCTTGTCTATGCCGCTCGCCTCACCGAGAATGATAACTATCTTAGAAACGGTCTTCAAACCGTTGAGTTTCGCCTGCTCTTTTATCACTGCCCAGAAATCCTGAGCTATTCCGAGTTCATGCATATGGATATTATACCATTTTAGGATGGGTTTATGACTGTTTTCCGGTCTGGTTAAATACAAGGACGACATGCCGGCATTTGGGGCAGAGCATCCTGTAGAGATCGCCGCGGGTAGTTGGAGGAGGGACTACATCGGTTACATCGGCTGGAGCTATACCCAGCTCTTTCTGGGACGTGTTTATAAGGTTGAAGTTGCCTGAAGCCAGGGGCCCCAGTTTCTTTATTAGCCACAGGAGCTGGGCTTTTGGACCAATTACTTCGCCGCAGTCTTCGCAAACAACCAGTTCCTTTTCAATTTTTGAGAACAATGTCCCCCTGTCGAAAGAGGCCAGGTCGTACTCTTCTGAAAGCTTTACGCCTTTCTGTGTTGTGCACAGGCGCTCGCACTGTCCGCAGAATATGCATATATCGTAATGCCAAATAACCTGTCTTGTCGCTGGTTTAATATTCTTGTTCTGTCTTATCTCTATGGCCCTTGCCGGACATACCTCGGCACAAGCACTGCAGGCTATACACTCTGCATCGTTGGGCTCAGGTTTTCCGCGGAAGCCCGGGAATGTTTTTGCAGGGGCATAAGGGAATTTATTGGTGTAAGGCGCGCTAAAGAACGATTTAAGCGCTTCTTTGATCTCTCTTAGTTTAGGGTATTTCATTTAAAACCTTTCCCTTGGTCCTGGCTGTCAAGTTCGCCGGGCATTTTTATACCCGTTTTTCTTGCGGAACGCATAAGCAGTTGAGCTTCGGCAGGCAGGGTCAAGACTACTACTGCGATGCAGAGAATGGCTTTTATCCCCACCGCTGAAAAACCGCAAAATATAAGAACTCCCAGCATAAGGCAGAAAGTTCCGAACGCGGCGAACTTTACGAACGCGTTAAGCCTTGAATAAAAATCATGGAAACGTAGAACTGATAGTACAGCGAGGAATATGAATAGCGCGCCAAGCGTGGTGAAGGTGAAGCCGATATAGTTAATCATCAGTATTCCCTCCGCCCAGGTATCTGCTTAAGAAAAACGACACTATATACGACTGCAGCGTCCAGGCAATGGCTATATCGATATAAAGGTCCTTTTTTTGAGCAATCGCGAGTATAACGCAGAAACCTACAAGCGTGATGCTGACCGCCTTGAATGCGAGAAGCCTATCGTGGTTAGTTGCGCCGATCGCAAGCCGCAAAAGGGCGAACAAGCATGAAGCTATCAACAGATAGAATAACCGGCTGAGCATTGTGTTGCCGAAATATATGTCACAGCCGAGCAGTGACAGCACTGCAATTAAGCCTATAATGTAGCGAAATATTTTCATGCGTACACCTTCTTAAGTATGTTCTCGTATTTAAAAATCAAAAGCTCGATCACACTTGAGTAAGTTGGTGTCATTCCAACAAGGCAATAAACATGAAACACATTATTCTGGCTGTTAAAATCTACCGTCAAAGTGCCCGGCATAAGCGACAGCGTTCCTGAAAGCAAGCCTATCGCTGTATCGTTGCGCAAGGTAGTTTTGATATCAAGTATTCTGGGTTTCGATATAAGCGCCGGATGGATGAGCCTGTATAGCGCATCTGCGCATGAACGCATAATATCCCACAACAGCGCTAAGAAATACACGACAAACCAAAGATACCTAAACGGGTTAGCATTGTCCGGCCCGGCGCCAAAAATCTTATCTGAGATAAAGACCGTTAGCGCAGAGAAAATAAAACCGGCGAAAAGCTCGTCCATGCTTACGGACCAGGACAAAACCAGCCATAAAGCGAGAAGCGACAGAAAGAATATTAGTTTGTTCTTCATATTTGATCCTTCAATGAGGCCCTATCGCGAAATACCCGGTGCCGCGTTCGATCACGTTAAGAGCCACGCCAAGAAAGTTCGAATCAATGCCAGGCAAAAGTAATATGCCCATAAAAATACAGAATATAGAAAGAATTATCATAGGGATCGTCATGAAGGCCGGCGACTCCTTAACATCAGACATAATGTCTTTAAGATACCCATAAAATGCGTAGCGCTGGACCTTCATAAAGGAAGACAGGGTCAAGATGCTGCCTATCACTGCGCAGAGCGCGAACCAGTAGCTGTGCGCGCTGATGCACGCGATAATTATCAAAAGCTTGCTCCAGAAGCCGTTGAAAGGCGGCACGCCGGAGATCGAAAGTGACGCGACCATTGATGTTGAACCGGTCACCGGCATTTTCTTTGATAGTCCGCCGAGCTCCTTGAGATTGGTGGATCCGGCCTGTCGCTCTATGGAACCAGCATTAAGGAACAAAAGAGATTTGAAAGCCGTATGGTTTATGAGATGGAAGAGCCCGCCGAATATGCCGAGCGGCGTTCCGAGGCCTATGCCAAGCATTATGTAGCCTATCTGGCTGATAGAATGGTACGAAAGTAGCCTCTTGATGTCCCACTGGTACAAGGCAAGCGTTACACCCACTATAATAGATGTGACGCCAAAAACGGCAGTGAGGTTAAGCATGGCAGGCGTGCTGCCGATGACGTTGAAAAATATTCTTAAGAAAAGATATATGCCGAGCACTTTTCCCACTGCTCCGGAGAACATGGCGGAAACAGATGATGGAGCGCTTGAGTATGCGTCAGGCGCCCAAGTGTGGAACGGGACGAGGGCCATTTTAAGCCCGAATCCTACGAGCAGTAGCACCGTTATCAGCATAGAGAAAGCTGAGAGTCCATTGCCGGCAAGAGACCTGGAAACGTCATGGAAGCTTAATGAAGATGTCTTGAAATATATCAGGGCTATAGCGAATATTATGAGCAAAGACGAGACCGAACCCAGCACCGCGTACTTAAACGAGGCTTCATAGCTTTCGTCCTTCTTTTCAAATGAAGTGAGAATGTAGGCAGAGATAGAGGAGAACTCTATCAGTACGAACAGGGAGAAGAAATCGCCGGTAAGCATGACGCCGTTCAATCCGGCAATAAGCATCATGAAGAAGAAATAGTATTTTAGCTTACCGCTCGTATTCTCAATGTAGTCAATAGAGTACATCGAAATTAAGAAGGCCAGGCAGTTTACGGTCACAAGGAAAAAGACGCTCAGGCCGTCGCAGTTGAGGGTTATGCCAAGCGGCAGCTGCCAGCCTCCTATGTTATAAGAAACGGCCCCTTTAGAAATAACCGCCACCAAAACCAGTACCGAAAGAAGGCAAAGCGCAAGGGTTGAAACGAGCGCAACAGCGTCAGCCAGCCGTTTGCTGGTCTTGCCGAGAGAGGCAAGCAGTAAGGCAGATATGAGAGGGATCAGTATAAATAGCGGTAGCATGTTATCCTTTGAGTTTCTTAATTTCCGTCAAGTCGAATGTTCCGTAGCGCTCATATAGTTTGATAGATAAAGCCGTCAGAAGCAGTGTTATCGAAAGTCCTAACACAACTGACACAAGGACCATTGCCTGGGCAAGAGGGTCGACACCCGGCATCTGTAATGACTCGTTAGACAGTATAGGAATGCCTGAGTGCACTCTGTAACCCGCCAAAATAAGCATAAGGTTTATTGAATACCCCATCACCGCGACGCCAATGATAGTTTTTATAAGGTTCCTTTTTGCTATTACAGCGTATAATCCAACGCAGAACAGCACGACACTCAATGTGAATTCCATGACTATTTTCCTTGTTTGTCAGTGTCTGAACTAAAAAAACTTAAATAGATGTAAAGCATGCACCCTACTGTCCCAAAGCACAGGATGATATTATAGATAGCTGTTATGCCGGCGCTGAATATAGAGAATGGTTTGCCAAGGTCCAGAAAATTGCACATAAATCCTTTGCCATACAAATAGCCTAGAACAGATACCAAAAGGAATAGCGTTCCGCCGGACAGCATAGTGAGCTTTGCGTTGGCTAGATTGACTATTATGGACGCATCATCTTTGCCATGCATGGCAAAAGCGAACAAAAAACCTAGTGCGATCATTACTCCGCCCGCAAACCCAGCTCCGTGGCTGATATGCCCGTGAGACATAAGGTAGAAACCGAACATGAGATTGGAGGCGAAATATAGTTTTGCAATCGCCTTAAAGAGGCCGGTTTTGATGCTCATTCTTTTTTCCTCATTATATGAAATACTCCCATAGCCGTAAGTAAAAGCACCATAAGGGCTATGAGTGAGTCGAAACCTCGGAAATTGAAGGCTATTGCGGATACTTCATTTGCGGCTCCTGTGTTCTGCATTGACCCGGCGGCGTAATCATCGCCGAGTTTCATCAAAGGCAAGCCGAAGGAAGGAAGCTCGTTAAAGACCTTAACGCAGATCAACGTAAAAAGCACGGCAAAAGCGGCGAATGTTAGTAGCGAAAATATATCCAGGTCACCCATAGGCTTGGGGTTGTGAGAGGCTATAGCTTTGGCGAACACCGCCAAAGCCAGAATCTCAAGCACAAGAGTGATTATGGCAAGGTCAGGTGCTTTCAAAAGAAGAAAAACAAGGCACAACTCAAGTCCCATGACACCAAGGGCGATAATAGAAGCGAAAAAATCCTTCGTTTCTACGGCCATAAGCGCGGCAGCTATCATAAATAGTATCAATATCTGTATCGAAAGCATTAATCCCTTACCTCAAGGCCAAAATTATAGTTGCGAAACCCAGCAGGAACAACAGCAAGTACGTGTGCAGGCTTCCGGTGTGGACGAACGAAAGAAACCGCCCGAGCCCAAGAACAAGCTTTGTTATCTGGTCATAAATGTCAAAATACTTTTTTTCGGCGAAACCGTAAACCTTATTAAAGAACCACATATCCGTGATGGTTTTGTAAAATTCCGGGCCGGAAGCCTTTGCATCAGGCGGAAGGTCTTCGCCTCCCATGAACGGCTTGTCTGTCTTGAACGTGATGTTGCCGGCGAGAAATATTAAAATGCCGATAAACAGGGCGCCTACTATAAGAGCCGTAGCAGTGCCCGGCTGCCAAAGGCCAATGAATTTAGGCACAGGTATATTGAGCGATTCTAGGCTGGGATAAATAAAGAGTTTGAGAGGGATAGAATTAGGCAGAACGCCGAACAAAATGCTTAAGAATGCAAGCAGGATCATTGGTATAAGCATAGGCAGTTTTACTTCCTTAATTTCAGCCGCCGGTGTCTGAGGAGATTCCGAAGGCTGGCCAAGGAAAACAGAGTGTATAAATTTCGCGAAGACCGCCAACGTCATGGCCGACCCGAACATCGCGGTGATCAGGAACAGAAGGAAAAGCATCTTCTCGGTTATCGGAAGCGCCGGGTTTAAATATTGCTGAATTAGCGATTGGTATATCATCCACTTGGAGGCGAAAGCGCTGAAAGGAGGTATGCCTGACATGGCAAATCCGGTAACGAGAGCTACTCCGAACGTAATCGGCATGAACTTTGAGAGGCCTCCAAGCTTTGACAGCGACGTAGTTCCGTTGCGGTGCTCTATAGAAGCTCCGGTAAGAAAAAGCCCGCTTTTGTAAACCGCATGGTTTAGCATGTGGAACATACCGCCTGCTATACCGAGCGGCGTGCCTGAAGCTATACCGAGAATAATATAGCCAACCTGGGAAACGGCGCAATAAGCGAGCATTCGTTTGATATTGCTCTGAACCATAGCCATGCAAACCGCCGTTATGATCGTTATAGAAGCTACTATGAGAAGCAATAATGACATAGGGGCATCGAGTATAAAAAGCCTGTTCGTTACAAGCACAAGCAGGAAGATACCAAGCAGTTTATCCAGCGCGGCCGGAAGGAACGCCGTAAGCGTCATAGGTACGTTTTCGGCAAAATCAGGTATCCAGCTGTGGAACGGCATCGCTCCGGCTTTAGTGAGGGCTGCAATGGAGAAACATATGAACGAAACCTTTGCAAGGGCCGAACCGTCCGCGAGCCTGATGCGAATGTTGAATATATCGAACGATCCTGTAAGCATCCAAAGTATTGCGATCCCAAGCACAAGGAAAGCGTCTGACCCGCCAACAAATATAAATGATTTCTTGGCCGCATTGGATGCCTGCGGCATAAGGTTCGCAAGAAGGTACAACGCCATGCCGGAGAGTCCCCAGAAAACGAGGAGCGCCACAAGGTTCGCGCTGTAAACCGCGAACAAAGAAAAGCTCACGCACCAAAATATGAGCCCGTAATATAGGTTTATTTCTGGAATGAACTCGGCGTAATTGATAGAAAAACATACTATGCAAAAGCAGAAAAATGTGCAGGCAAGAGTTATGAACCCGTTGAACGAGTTATAAGAAAAGAAGCTCGAAACAGTTTCATATGTCGGCGAGATGAAATTTAAAACACCGTATAAAAAAGTGAGCGACGCGCCGATAAGTGCAATGGCCCTGATCAGCGAGCGGAACCTCTTTGGCACAATCATGCACAAAAGCCCTATTAGAAAAATGATGTAGACAGCGTATTCGAGCATTTATTTTCCTAGGATTTGTTTCCTCAGCATCTTTGTCCTATTTTGTGAAAGCTTTACAAGGTCGTTTCCCGAGTAAATAGTTTTTGAAGTATGATCGTCTACAACGGCTACCCGTTCCGTGCAGCAGTAACATGGGTCTACCGCCGCCAGTACAAGCAAAGCGTCCGATATGTGGTAGCCGACAACAGCCTTCTGGTTCGTCGCTACATTCACGAATGACGGGGCGCGCACTTTATGGCGTACCGGGCGGTTGGTCTTGTCGCTTTTTACATAATGGAAACACTCCCCGCGCGGCGCTTCATGCCTGCCTATTCCCTCGCCAGCCGGGACTTCTTTTACCGATACGGCGAACGGGCCTTTTTCGGTCTTAAGCCTAGTAAGGCACTGGTATATGATCTTGATAGATTCCTGCATCTCGAGTATTCTGACAACGGCTTTCGCGAATATGTCTCCGCCTTCGTAGGTCTGGACTTTCCAATCAACCATGCCGTATGCCGCGTACGGCGCGTCCCTGCGGGTGTCTATGTTTATGCCGGACGCCCTCGCGAGCGGGCCGACAGCGCAGTAGTTCCTTATGTCTTCCGGTGTAAGAACGCCTACGCCTTTAGTCCTCGCCTGTATAACGGGGTCATCCATGATGGCGCCCCTGAACATGTCCAGCCCTTTATTGAGAACGCCAAGTGATTTCTCGATCCAAGGTATGTCGCCGGATTCTATATCGCGCCGCACGCCGCCTATTTCCATCATTGCGTAGTGCTGGCGGTTGCCAGATATCTTCTCGAAAATGTCCAGTATGGGTTCGCGGTATTTCCAGGACCACATCCAGATAGTGTTGTAGCCCATGAAGTGTCCAGCGAGGCCGAGCCAAAGGAGATGTGAGTGGATCCTCTCGAGCTCTCCCACAATCGTACGGATATATTTGGCGCGCTCCGGTATTGATATGCCGGCAAGGTCTTCGACTGCGTTAACGAAAGCGAAAGGATGAGACGTCGAACAGATACCGCAAATGCGTTCAACGAGGAATATGCCCTGGTCAAAGTGTTTGGCTTCTGAAAGTTTCTCAATCCCGCGGTGGTTGTAACCAAGCTCTATATCTATGCCGACTACTTTTTCCCCTTCAACGTGCAGCCTGAAAAACTCAGGTTCTTCCTGAAGCGGATGGTAAGGCCCTATGGGTATAAAACATTTATTGTTATCAGTCATTGTCGTGCCTCAATGGGAAATTGTTCTTGGGCCAGTCATCGTTAAGCAGCAGATGTTTCATGTCTTCGTTGCCGATGAATGTGACTCCCAGGAGCTCATGTATCTCACGTTCTATCCACATTGACCCGATGAAAAGGTCGGCTATGGACGCTATCCTGGGGTTTTTTTTGTTTGCAAGAATTACCCTTGCCGAATATATAACTCCGGTGTTATCGTCTGCGAAATGGTAGAGTATCTCGATATCTCTTCGCGTATCCGTTCCGCTTGCGATTATGAAACGCAAACTGAGCTCTTCCACTATAAACTGCGTGACCTCTCTGATACTCTCGGGCGATATCCGGAAATAAACCCTTTTGGGGTTCTTATCATCCCATGTTAAGATCATTTTCTCGAATTTGGTTCTTATCTGTTCTGATGTTTTCATAGTGTTCACTTTTGTTTAAGCTTCGTTATAAGTTTAGAAAGACCAGCGATCATAGCTTCCGGCCGCGGTGGGCAGCCGGGTATGTAAATATCGACCGGTATGATCCTGTCAAGGGGTCCGCAGGTGTTGTACGAGTCACGGAAAATTATCTCCGAACAAGCACAGCCACCCATAGCTACGACAACGCAGGGTTTTGGAGTCTGTTCATAAAGCCTTTTTATCCTAGACACTACCTTTTTGTTTACGGCGCCGGTAACAAGCAGGACATCTGCATGCCGGGGCGAACCAACGAGCTGCATTCCGAGGCGTTCAATGTCAAAGCGCGGCGTAAGCAGGTCGAGTATCTCAATGTCGCAGTTGTTACACGGGCTGCAAGCCGCGTGAAAGACAAAAAGGGATTTTGTTAAGGCATTAGTTATAAATGACATATATAGTTTAAGTTATAGCCCAATGACCGCTAGCAATAAAGCTACCACAGCCGCGGCTGACATCCTGCCCCAGAAAAAGCGTATCGACTGGTCTATCCTGACCCTGGGGTTTATGTTCTTAAGAACAATGAAAAACAATGCGAGCGCGCCGTACTTTAGAAGCAGGAATGGTTTAAGTCCCCCACCCCAAAAGATCACTGCTATAAACACAGGAGCTACAATAAAGAGCATCATCTTCGCAAGTTTCCACATAGCCAGCAGCGGCCCTGAGTATTCTATAAGGGTTCCGGCAGCAAGTTCTGTCTCTGCTTCGCTTATATCAAAAGGCGCAAGCCCCATCTTTGCCTGCAGGCACATCATTGCTACAACAAGAGCGATAAATCCGGACAAGCTGCCCACAAAAGAGCCTGAGGCATTCTGCATCTCGACAATCTTTCCTATGGATATACTGCCTGACTTGACTACTGGAACAAGTATTGAGAGGAGCAGCGGCAGTTCGTACGATAATATTGATTTCATCTCGCGGCTTGCCCCGAGTGACGCGAACGCATTGTTAGAAGAAGAGGCACCGAGTATTGAGGCGAAAGGAATAGCTGTAAAAAAATACAATACAACGATAAGGTCGCCGATGAAACTGATCTTTGTGTCAAGGAACGTAAGCAGCACTATATCTGAAACTATTACGATAGAAATAATCGAAACTAGCGGCGCAAGCGTGAACAGAAGCCTGTTACCGCCTGCCGGGCTGAAGGATTCCTTTATGCAAAGCTTTCGCAGGTCGTAAAATGGCTGAAAGAAAGGCGGGCCCATGCGCCACTGGAACCTGGCCGTTACCTTTCTGTCTACCCAGCTGAGCACCATACCGGCCAAAGCCAGAAACAGGAACCCCGGAAACACAATGTAATAAAATATATAGTTTATCATCACTTATTCCATTTAACAGTGTGTACGAAGAAAGCCCCGTTCCTGACGGCGTAAATGTCTTTGGAAGGGTTTTCTTCAACCTCTATCCATTGAAGAGCGTTCTTCGGGCACGTCGTTGTGCAGACAGGCGGAGTCTTGTCGTCCGCCCTGTCGAAGCAATAATCGCACATAGTTGTCTTGTATTCCACTATCTGAGGGTAAATAACGCCGAACGGGCACGCCATGGTGCAGGTCTTGCAGGATGTGCACCTGAGAGAATACCTGTTGAGCATGCCGTCGGACCTTTTCTCGAGTGCTTCCTGGGGACAACTCTTGACGCATGGCGGTTCTTCACACCTGCGGCAAACGTGTTCCTGCCCGGCCAGTGCCAGACAGCGAACATACCCCTTGTTTTCCGGGTGATAATAGTAACTGCATCCAGCCGTGCACTCTTTACATTTGTAACAAATTTCAAGGTCAATAAATAGTTTTTTCATTTAAAATAATTCCAGTGTTAAGCGAACGGTTCCGGGATAGGTTTAAGCTGCTCGTACGTGAATACTGGCCCGTCCTTGCATATGAAATGGGGCCCAAGCTGGCAATGGCCGCATTTCCCAAGCCCGCATGACATGTTTGCCTCCATCGAAAGGTACATATCCGATGGCTTAAATCCTATCTCGGTAAGCTTTATGGCACCAAACTTCATCATGATGGGCGGTCCGCAAACCACGGCAACGGCGTTTGCCAGGTCAACCTTAACCTGGTCAAGCAAACAAGTGACTATCCCAACAGTTGCGTCCCATTTTCCTATAGGGCACCTATCGACGCTTTGGAGTATCTCTAGTATTTTTATCTTCTTCCATTCCGGAAAAAGGTATTTATAAACTATATCGTCAGGTGTTTTAGAGCCGTAACACAGAATGATCCTGTTAAATTTATCTTTTTGTTCTATTAGTGTCAAAAGAAATGATCTCAAAGGTGCCATACCAACGCCGCCTCCAAGTATCAGCACATCTTTTCCGTAGAACTTTTCAACAGGATAACCGTTACCATAAGGGCCGCGTATCCCGACTGTTTCTCCGCCGGACATAGCGTGCAGTTTGGTCGTTAAATTACCAGTTTTCATTATAGTGACGTCAATGGTTTCTGTTTTGTACGGCGAAGATGAGGGTGTAAAAGGCGCTTCACCAACGCCCGGCAGAGAGAGCTCGATGAATTGCCCTGTTGAGAAATTAATTGTCTCTTCCGGACGAAGAACAAAAGTTTTAATATTAGATGTTTCTTCTATAATATTCTCAACTTTGGCGGGGATAGATCTAAATGGGCTCTTGAACATTATTTTGTACCATCAGTGAGTTTTTGCAGGCTCTTGCGTATATCGATCTTTCCTTGGCAAACATCTATGCACCGGCCACAGCCCGTGCAGGCATAAAATCCGAAGTTTTCGGGCCGGTAAGCGAGTTTACATGCGTAGAAATTCCTCAGGCGCTTGCCCCTGGTCTTCTTAGGATTACCTCCGCCGGCTACTCTAAAATACCCTGTAGATTGGCAGGAATCCCAAGTACGGATCCTGCCCCAGAGCTTACTGGTTTCCGCTAAAAGAAAACAGTAACAGGTACCGCAGGTAAAGCGGCAGGCATCGCATTCAACGCAGGTGCTGGCAATATCGGATTCCCATTTTTCGGAGTTATATCCAGCTGTGACAACTTCTTTTGGGTTTGTCCATGTGAAATCTTTATTGCTGTCCTTGACTGCTTCGGTTATCCTTGTTCTAAGAATGTTCCTTTCCTGCAGCAATACTGATTGAGGATCCTGAAAAAGATGCTTATGCGTTGAAACAAGCGATTGCCCCCTCTGTGTACCGGTCTCTACAAGATATCCGTGCCTAGTTGGGCTTAAATTTAGGTCAAATCCTTTTGACGCATACGGTGTTTCATTCATTAATGTACAAAAACAGCATGGTTTGTAACTATCACAGTTTGCGGATATAATTATCGTGTCATCTCTTTTTTTTGTGTAATATGGGTCCTGCGTTGCTCCTCCGATAAAAATGGCATCGGTGGTCTTTATATGATTTATATCGCACGCTTTAACCCCGACCAACATAGTTTTTAAAGTGGATGGCTCTCCGGTTACTTCTTCTTTAACCGGAAAGAAAAACGATTTTATAGGCTGTAACGCTCTGTAGCGGTTTACTGTGATTTTTGGAGTGTTTTCGTTATTGAGCCTTTGCCAAAAGAGGTCTTCAGCTTCCGCTATGAGCCCGTAGACCCTATATTGTTTAGTAAAGGCCTGAATAAAGTTAATAAAATTGTTATGTGTTATATAAAAATGTGTCATATGCGTGAAAGAATTCACAAATAGGTCTTAAAAAAATAAAATTACATCTTTTAACTCCTATTGCGATTATATTCTATATCAAATTATTTGCTATGTCAACTCAAGCAATTAGATCAATTGTCAAAAACAAACGATCTTTATGAATTGGGTCTTTTTAACTTCTTTAATTATCCAAGGTATTATATCGTAGAGATCCCCTTCGATTGCATAAGTAGCCATCTGCATCATAGGACAATGAGGATCTTTGTTTATCGCTACTATTATATCTGAAGAGCTCATGCCTACCTGGTGCTGTATCTGTCCAGATATCCCGCAGGCGAAATATATTTTTGGGCTGACGGTACGTCCTGTTTGGCCCACCTGGTGAGAATACGGTATCCACCCTGAGTCTACAGCAGCTCTTGACGAACCAACGGCTCCGCCGAGCGCTTCTGCTAGGTCTTCTATAAGCTTAAAGCCTTCTGGTTTTCCTAAACCCCTGCCGCCTGAGCAGATTATATCTGCGTCGGCAAGGTTCACCTTAGCTGTCGTGTCCTTTATGAATTGAAGGAATTTCGAACGATTTATTATCTTGGCGCTGTCAACTTTTCCTTTAATCACTTCTCCCTTTCTTGCCGCATCTTTAGCAGAGGGTTTAAAAACCTTGTGCCTTACAGTTGCCATCTGAGGCCTGTGGCGGGGAGTAAGGATGGTCGCCATGATATTGCCGCCGAAGGCGGGGCGCGTTCTGCATAAGGTTACGTGTTGAAGGGTCAACATCTAAAGCCGTGCAATCTGCGGTAAGGCCAGTTCTTATCCTTGCGGCCACCCTAGATGCGAAAGACCTGCCGATGTTCGTCGCTCCCATAAGGACTATTTCGGGTTTTTCTTTCTCAATAAGGTGTGAAAGGATATCGCTGTACGGGTCATCCTGGAACTCAACAAAAATCGGGTCATCAAAAAGATAGACCTTATCAGCGCCGTGCTGGATAAGTTCCTGCGCCTTCGCTTCGATCTTGTCTCCGATAAGGACGGCGCTTAAAGGAACATTAAGCTTTTTCGCAAGCGTTCCCGCTTCGTTCAAGAGTTCGAATACTACCGGTGAAATTTCGCCGTGACGCTGTTCGGCGTATACCCATATGCCATGATAATGAGATATATCGATATCAAGTTTTATAGGTTCTTCTTTTATCATCACTACCGCGGAGAATTTCTTGCAAGCTTCCACGCAAGCGCCGCAGAAAGTACATTTATGCGGGTCTATGACCGCAAGTTTCAGCTTCTTCGGGTGGCCCGGCCTTTCAATAAGTGCGATCGCGCCAAATGGACAGGCGCTGACGCAAAGAGCGCATCCTATACATTTATCGCAATCGATATTTATTTGATTAGGCATTTTATTTCGGGTCTCCCTTTTAGTAAATTTATATAAGTTGTGTTGTCTTCAATTTTTCAATAAGCTTTGCGGCTATGTCTTCCGGCGAACCTTCGAGTTTTACCCCGCCTTGTCTTGCCGGAGGGCTGAATATCTTCATGACCTGAGTAGGCGAACCAGTGAGGCCGATGTTGTTCGGTTCAGCGTTTATCTCTTTTGCGGTCCATTTCTGAACGACCGCTTTTTTAGCGTTCATCATACCTCTCAGTGACGGAAGGCGCGGGGTATTGATCTCCTTAACAACAGATATTAGTGAAGGAAGCGGCATCTCGATGAGGTCATATCCGTCTTCCATCATTCTTTCAACCTTTACGTATTCCTGGTTCATGTCTTCTATCTTCTTTACATAAGCTACGTGCGGAATGTCAAGCATTTCAGCGATACCGGGCCCTACCTGCGCCGTATCACCGTCCGTAGCCTGTTTGCCGCAGATGATAAGGTCATAATCTCCCAGCGCCCTTATTGTGCTGGCAAGAGTGTATGCAGTTGCCCAGGTATCTGCGCCCGCGAAGGCTCTGTCGGATACAAGGATCGCGGAATCAATCCCGCGTCCGATGGCTTCCCTTAAAGCAACTTCAGCTTGCGGAGGGCCCATCGTAACTACGGTGGTTTTGCCTCCGAAGCGTTCCTTAAGCCGTATAGCCTCTTCGATAGCGTACTCGTCGAAGGGGTTGATTATCGATTCAACACCTTCTCTCTTAAGCGTTCCTGTCTTCTGGTCGATCTGGACATTCGTTGTATTGGGTACTTGTTTGATACAAACAATAAAGTGCATTATAACCTCACTTCTTGGAAGCAGATTCTTTAATGAGCGCGAGCGCGATCTCGTTGCGTTGTATCTGGCTAGTGCCTTCATACAAAGTCGTTATCTTTGCATCGCGCATCATTTTTTCAACCGGGTACTCTTTCATGTATCCGTAACCGCCGAACACCTGCACGGCGTTCGTGGTGACCTTCATAGCCACTTCTGAAGCATAGAGTTTAGCCATTGCTGATTCCTTTGTGGTACGTTTGCCTGGGTTAGCGTCCATCATCCTGGCCGTCTGATATACGAGGCATCTTGCTGCTTCGACTTCAGTTGCCATATCAGCCAGCATGTGCTGTATGCCCTGGAAAGAGCATATCGGCTTACCCTGTTGTATCCTTGTCCTTGAGTAAGTTATGGCTTCGTCAAGTGCGCCGGCCGCTATACCAAGGGCCTGTGCTGCGACTCCGGGCCTTGAAGCATCGAGTGTAGCCTGGGCTATAATAAGTCCGTGGCCTTCTTTGCCTACAAGGTTCTCTTTAGGAATTCTGCAGTTATTGAAAATGAGTTCCTTTGTTATGCTGGCACGGATACCCATCTTGTTCTCTTTTTTACCGAAATCAAAGCCCGGTGTGCCTTTTTCTACGATGAAGCAGGAAATGCCTCTTGCGCCTCTTGCCGGGTTAGTGTTAGCGAATACAGTGTAGGTTTCCGCTTCGCCTGCGTTCGTTATGAAGCACTTCGTGCCGTTCAATATATAATGGTCCCCGTCTTTTTTGGCTGTCGTACGCATCGCCGTAGCGTCAGAACCTGCCTCAGGTTCAGTCAGCCCGAACGCTGCCAGCTTCTTTCCTGAAGCTATGTCCGGGAGATATTTTTTCTTTTGTTCGTCGCTTGCTCCCAGAAGGATCGGGAACGTTCCAAGCGCTGTAGCCGCAAGGGCTAGGGCCACGCCGCCGTCAACCTTGCAAAGTTCTTCAACCACAAGGACCAGGCCGAACACACCGCTTCCAAAACCGCCGAACTCCTGCGGGATATAAACTCCGCAAAGGTCAGCTTTGGCAAGCTCATGGACTATGGGCCAAGGAAAATCGCCCGTTTCATCGTAATGTTCGCGGACGGGTTTCATTTTTTCTTGGGCGATCTTTTTTGAGAGATCGACCATCATCTGCTGTTCATCTGTCAAGAAATAATCCATTTAGTTGTCCTCCGGAATATATGCTTCGTGTTCTTTATTTCTGTGAAATAGCCTTTAATGCCTTTTTGGCCGCTGCCTGCTCGGCGTCTTTTTTACACCGGCCGCTGCCGGTACCAAGCTGTTTCTTCTTGTGGTAAACGGCTATCTCAAATACTTTGTCATGGTCAGGGCCCGACTCGCTCAATACCTTATATTCTGGTAGTGTCTGATATCTTGATTGTATAAGTTCCTGAAGTTTGCTTTTGGAATCGTTTATCACGACCCGTTTCTGCAGGGATAGAAAACCGAATATGAATTTCTCTGCCGCTTCAAAACCCGAATCAAGGTAGATCGCGGCTATCACTGCTTCGAAAGTGTCGGCGAGGAGATTTTCGCGGACTCTTGCGGCGTTGAGTTCCTCCCCCTTGCCTATATATAGATAATCTCCAAGTTTTATTTTTTTAGCCCACTTGGCCAGCGTTTGCCTGGAGACTATCTGGGATTTTATCTGGGACAACCTGCCTTCATCGTCATCCGGGTATTTGTTGTACAGAAAGTCCGCCACGACTGCAGACAGGATACTGTCGCCCAAAAACTCCATGCGCTCGTTGTATTCATCGGTCCCTGTCTCGGCGGCGTACGATTTATGGGTCAGAGCCTTTAAAAGAAGGTTCTGGTCTTTAAATTTGTGTCCGGTTATTTTCTGTGCTTTGTCTATGTCAGCTGGCATATCGTTTCACTATCAGAACAGCGTTATGCCCGCCGAACCCGAGCGAGTTTGAAAGGGCGCAGTTGATCTGGGCTTCGCGCGCGACGTTCGGCACGTAGTCAAGATCGCATTCAGGGTCGGGCGTTTCGTAGTTTATCGTAGGATGGATAAATCCGTTCTGCATGCTGAGAACAGTAGCAATAAGTTCTACGGCTCCGGCGGCCCCAAGCATATGCCCTGTCATCGATTTTGTCGATGATATAGGTACGTTCTTGGCTCTGTCGCCGAAAACCTTTTTAATTATTATTGTCTCGGTCTTGTCATTGAATTCAGTGGAAGTGCCGTGCGCGTTGATATAGTCTATATCGTTTATTGTAATGCCCGCGTCTTTGATAGCCGCTTTCATAGCCTGCGCTCCCGTTTCACCTTCAGGGTGCGGCGCGGTTATGTGATAAGCGTCATCGGAGGCGCCGTAGCCTATGAGTTCCGCGTATATCTTGGCACCCCTTTTCTGTGCGTGCTCAAGCGTTTCCAGAACAAGTATACCGGCGCCTTCTCCCATGAGGAAACCGTCGCGGTTCTTGTCGAACGGGCGCGAGGCCTTTTCAGGAGCGTCGTTCCTCTGGGAAAGCGCTTTGATGCTGCAAAAGCCAGCGAGGCCGAGAGGTGTTATGGCAGCCTCGGCTCCGCCGCTAACGATAACATCGGCATCGCCATAAGTTAGCATCCTCATCGCGTCGCCGATCGCGTGGTTGCCCGACGCGCAGGCGCTGGTTACAGCGTAGTTGGGCCCGGTAAAACCGTACTCTATGGCGATCTCGCCCGGGAGAATGTTCGTTATTATCATCGGTATCAGAAAAGGGCTCACGCGTCTCGGGCCCTTTTCGACAAGGTTCTTTTCTTCGTGCTCAATGACATCGAGCCCGCCTATGCCTGTTCCGGTTATAACTCCGATCCTGGAAAGGTCTTCTTTCGAGGGATCAAGCCCGGAATCGGCAACCGCCATCTTGGCGGCCACAAGGCCGTACTGGCTGAACTGCGCCATACGCCTGGCTTTCTTCTTGTCGAGGTGGTCTTCGACGTTAAAGTCCTTGACATGGGCGGCTATCTGAGTGGAAAAAGCGCTTACATCGAATGTCGTAATGCGGTTCGCGCCGGATTTGCCCTCGCGCAAAGCCTGAGTGAACGCTTCTTTCCCGTGCCAATAGGGGTTATCACTCCTATACCGGTAATAACAATTCGTTTTTTCATGGGTTATTTATCGCTCGTCTTATTTAAGGCTATTTAGGCTGGTGGCTTTGATATAATCTATAGCCTGTCCGACAGTCTGGATCTTTTCGGCTTCTTCATCCGGTATTTCCAGGCCGAATTCTTCTTCAAACGCCATAACAAGCTCGACTGTGTCAAGCGAATCCGCGCCAAGATCATTCACGAACGACGCCTGCAGCGACACTTCTGACGGGTCCACACCTAACTGCTCAACGATAATTTCCTTCACTCTTGACTCTGCATCTGCCATTTGATTCCTCCTGTTTCATGTTTGTTGCGGTTTTGTTCCCGCAACAATTTCGCTGGTTTTGACCACATATATATATAAGTATACGTAAATCCGGAACTACATGTACATCCCGCCGTTTACCGATATCACTTCTCCCGTTATATACGCCGAATCTTCGCTGCAAGAAAAAGCGCTACTTTTGCCACGTCTTCCGCCTCGCCCAGCCTGCCGAGCGGTATCTGTTCGGAAAGTTTTTTCTTCGCTTCATCGTTCAGGGCATCTGTCATCGCGGTGCGTATGAATCCCGGCGCGATGGCGTTGACCAGAATATTGCGCGAAGAAAATTCCCTGGCGCTGTTTTTGTCAGGGCTATCACTCCGCCTTTTGAAGCCGAGTAATTCGCCTGTCCCGCGTTTCCCATCAAGCCCGACAACCGAAGCGATATTCACTATCCTGCCGACCTCTGTTTTATCATCGGCTTACTGGCGGCCTTGGTACAGTTGAACACGCCTTTCAGGTTTACTGCGATAACGCTGTCCCATTCCGCATCGCTCATTCGCAGTATTAAATTGTCTTTTGTTATACCGGCATTGTTAATTAGTATATTTATTTTAGAAAATTTGTCAAGTGCCTGCTGGATAATTTTTTCACAATCAGCAAAAACAGCAACATTCCCAGCGGCGGAAAGTGCCTCGATTTTGTATTTTTCAGTGATTTCGTTCAGCGGTTTTCTGAGCGGCCTCTCGCGTTGATATCCGATATTACTACCTTTGCCCCTTCTTTTGCAAGAGCCTCAGCTATCGCCCTGCCAATTCCCTGAGCGCCTCCGGTTACAACTGCTACCTGTCCCTCTAATTTCATTTTCAAAGCTCCTGTATGGTTTTTATACTTCGATTTTAAATCACAGAGTTCTAAGGAATTCCAGGGTCTTGTTCAGAGATTCCTTGTCTTCAACGTTATACGATTGTTTAGTTTTGTCTATTCTTCTTAAAAGCCCGGAAAGCACGCGCTGCGGGCCTATTTCAATGAATATCTCGGCTCCGAAATCGGCCATTGTTTTTATAGAGCTGTCCCAAAGGACCGGGTTATTAATTTGTTTAACGAGATTTTCATTTATGTACATAGGCTCTTGAGTTATTTCCGCGTTGAAGTTAGAAACAAACTTAAATTTAGGAGAATTCAGGTTGTGCACCGCGAGCTCTTCTTCCATCATAAGAGAGGCTGATGTCATCAGTGACGAATGGAACGGCCCCGAAACGTTAAGTACAATGGCTTTGGTTGCGCCAGCCGCCTGCGCAAGTTCAACCGCTTTATTCACCGCCGAACCTGTTCCGGCTATAACTATCTGCCCTGGCGAGTTGAAATTCACGGCTTCGCAGACTCCCTCTGTTGCTGCCTTAGCGCATATATCAAGCACGACATTCTTTTCAAGTCCGATTATGGCAGCCATCCGACCCGGGTTCTGCGCCGACGCTTTAGAAATGAATTCCCCTCTTTTCTTGACGAGCCTGAGGCCGTCGTCAAAACTGAAGACCCCGGCCGCGCAGAGCGCCGAATACTCGCCTAAAGAGTGGCCGGCGAGGATAAGGTCCTGCGGGTCAAACCTGCAGTGGTCCTCAAGCACACTGAACGCCGCGACGCTTACGGCGAATATAGCGGGCTGCGTGTATTTTGTCTGGCGAAGGAGCTCTTCAGAACCTTCGAAAATTATCTTTACAAGGTCGAAACCCAGCACATCGTTCGCGTGCGAAAGCATGGTCTTTGCTTTGTCAAAATTCTCGTAAAGGTCTTTACCCATGCCGGGATACTGCGAACCCTGTCCGGGGAACATCAATGCCAGTTTTTTCATTATAGATTCCTATTAAAAAACAAAAATTGAAAATTTCAAATTATGCCAGCAATCTTTAATCTTAAAATCTTAAATCTTGAATTAGACGTTATAGCCTTATTACCGCCGCGCCCCATGTGAAACCGCCGCCGAAAGCGACCAGTTCCACCATGTCTCCTTGTTTGACTATTCCGGTCCGCCTGGCCTCATCCAGCGCTACTATCGTGGTAGCGGCCGACATATTGCCGTATTTGTGTATATTGATGTAAACTTTTTCATCAGCGATACTCATGCGTTTGGCTATTGCGTCTATTATCCTTTTGTTCGCCTGATGAGGTATTATAAGTTTCATGTCTTCGCATTTTTTGCCGGCCAACTCAAGAGCCTTTTGCGCGGCATCAGCCATCTTTGTGACCGCTACCTTAAATGTCTCCTTGCCTTCCATTTTTATGAAATGAAGTTTATCTTCAATGGTCTTGCTTGTCGTTGGGTTCCTTGAGCCCCCTCCGGCAAGGTACAAAAGTTTTTCATAATTGCCGTTTGACCCGAGAGTTATGGATAACAAACCTGTTTCCTCAGGGTTGTCATTTCGGCTTAAGATCATAGCTCCGGCGCCGTCCCCGAACAGCACGCATGTATTCCTGTCCTGCCAATCGGTTATCTTGGAAAGAGTTTCGGCCCCGATCAAAAGCACATTTTTATAGATCCCGCTTTCAATATAGCCTTTGACGATGGACAGGCCGTAGACGAAACCGCTGCAGGCGGCCATGATATCGTAGGCCGCGGCGTTGGGCACATTCAGAGCTCTCTGCACAAAACAGGCTGTCGAAGGAAAGAACATGTCAGGCGTTACGGTGGCGACGATAATACAGTCTATGTCTTCGGGCTTGAGTTTGGCGTCATCGAGGGCCTTTTTAGAGGCTTCGATAGCGAGGTCCGATGTCGCCGTTTTATCATCCGCTATATGCCTTTCCTTCATCCCTGTGCGGGATGTTATCCACTCGTCCGAAGTCTGGACAAGTTTCTCAAGGTCAAGGTTTGTCAATATCTTTTCAGGGACATAAGAGCCCGTCCCGGCTATTTTTACTCCGTATCTGTTGTTGTTCATTGTTTAGTCTTCTGCCTTGTCTATGCCTCTAGCCGCAAGCTCGCGGGTGATATCTGCGTTAATATTCTTTTCGGCGAACCTGGCTGCCCTGCGAGGATCGCGTTCTTTATGGCTTTCGAGTCCGATCTCCCGTGGGCTATCATGCATACACCGTTTACGCCGAGAAGCGGCGCCCCGCCCTGTTCGGAATAATCAACTTTTTTCTAAGGTCTTTTAAGCGCGGCCCAAAGAAACGGAATCGACGCCCACGCTATAGGATATTCCTTGAATTCCTGTTTGACTAATTTCAGCATCATCTCGGCCACGCCTTCGCCGAATTTTAGTATTATGTTTCCCAACGAAGCCGTCACAGACCACTATGTCCACCTTGCCTCTGGGGTATATCGTTGCCTTCGACAATTACCGATGAAATTAAGCCCGCTGTTTTAAGAAGAGCGAAAGCGGCAAGAGAAAGCTCATTTCCCTTTGTTTCTTCTTCCCCTATGGAAAGAATGCCCAACCCTGGGGCTCTCTATCGCTAAAACCTTCTTCATATACACCGATGCCATTATCGCGAACTGGAGCAGGTGTTTTGGTTTGCAGTCTACGTTGGCTCCCATGTCAAGCATCGCGCAGTACGCCTTTAACAGTTGGAAATACCGTAAGTATCGGCGGCCTGGCTACTCCCGGAAGCCTCTTCATGTTAAGGAGCGCCGAAGCCATGGCGGCCCCGGAGTTACCCGCGGAAACAAAGGCATCGGCCTTTCCTTCCGAAGCGAGCCTCGCGGCGACGAACATCGACGAATTTTTCTTCTGCCTCACGGCCTGCGCCGGAGACTCGTCCATGCCTATTACCTCTTCAGCGTTGTAAATGCTGATAGGCAGCTTTCTTGTGTCGTATTTGGCGAGCTCCGCTTTAAGGACAGCTTCAGGCCCGACGAGGATTATCTCGTCTTTTGACGCCTTGGCGGCAAGAATAGAGCCTTCAACGGTTACGCGTGGGGCATTGTCTCCTCCCATCGCGTCAAGAGCTATGCGCATTTATTTATTTTCCCCGGCCGGCTGCTGGCCTTCGGTATTTTTCTTTTTAACTTTCTTGGGCGATATCAGCTCGCCGTTGTAAAATCCGCAGGAAGGGCAGATATGGTGAGGAAGTTTTGCCGCTCCGCATTGCGGGCACTTAGAAGAATTCCTGGCCTTTACTGTCCAGTTAGACGCCCTGCGGCTGTCGCGCCTTGACGGGGTATGTTTTCTTTTTGGATTTGGCATTGTATCTCCTTTTCTGCGTTTATTTTAATATCTGTTTCAACTTGGCCCAGCGCGGATCCGTTATGCCCGGCTCGCCACAGCTGCAGTCCTTAAATATTTTTGTTCACGCCGCACACGGCGCATAGGCCTTTGCATTCGGGCTTGCACAACGGCTTTTCGGGCAATTCAAGTATCAATAATTGCTTTATTTCCTCTTCAACATCTATAATTTCCTGTGTTGAAGGGAAACTTTCGCACATCTTTATATCAACAGGCAGAACAGTTTCTTCAAGGCATCTAGAACATTCGTGGACAATAGAACCTTCGATGCCCCCTCTGAGCAGTATCTCGCCTTCGAGGTCTGTAAGCGTGAAGTTTACCGAAAGGTCCTGATTTTTAACCAGGCCTTCAAGGTCCTTGCTGTGATACTTTTCTGGCCCTTGAGTTACACTGCCGTGTTCTTTTACGTCACTAACGGATATTTGAAGATTTTTCATTATATTTTTTACTTATGAATTTGTCAATACCCTTACTGTCTCGCGTGCTATCATAAGCTCCTCATTGGTAGGTATAACGAGCACTTTCACTCTAGAATCGAGACGATGATATTACCCTCTCTCCTGATGCGGACTGATTATTAGAAGCGGCATCCAGCTTAACCCCGAGGCTGTCAAGGTCCTGGCAGGATTTCTCGCGTATTGTGGGCGAGTTCTCTCCAACGCCTGCCGTGAAAACAACAGCGTCCGCACCGTTAAGCACACCGAAGTATGAACAAATATATTTCTTTATCCTGTAGCAGTACATGTCGAGCGCGAGTTTCGCCTTGTCCGAGCCGCTCGAGACCGCTTTCAATATTGTCCTCATGTCTCCGGTCAGGCCCGAGATGCCGAAAAGGCCGCTCTTCTTGTTTAAAAGGGTATTTATACCCTCAGCTGTTATCCTTTCGTTGTTCATCAGGTGAACTATTATGGCCGGGTCTATGTCGCCGCACCTTGTGCCCATTATCAAACCTTCAAGCGGAGTAAACCCCATTGAAGTGTCAATGGACTTTCCGTTCAGCACTGCCGTTATACTGCACCCGTTGCCCAGGTGGCATGTTATAAGCTTAAGGTTCTCTACCGGTTTATCAAGCATCTTCGCCGCGCGCAGTGAAACGTATTTGTGCGAAGTGCCGTGGAAATCCGTAGCGGCGTATATGGTATTTTTCGTAAATGGAATAGGGAAGAGCGTACATGTAAGCGTGCTCGGGTATCGACTGGTGGAAAGATGTGTCAAAAACAAGGACCTGCGGCTGGCCGGGAATGAGTTTCGAAATAGCCTCGATGCCCGCGTAGTGGTGCGGTGTGTGAAGCGGCGCTATCGCGAAACAATCCCTGAGGCCCGCCATAACGTCATCGTTCACCGGAACGGAATCCGAAAACTTGTCGCCGCCGTGAACAACCCTGTGGCCTACCGCTGATATCTCGTTAAGGTCCTTAATTACCGGCGACTTCCCGCCAACAAGGTTCTTGAGTATCATGTCTATCGATTCAAGGTGGTTAGCCGCTTTGCAGGACTCTTTCACTTCTTCGCTGCCAGCTATCTGGTGCTTGAAATAAGCTTCAGGCAGGCCAATGCATTCTATCAAACCGTTTGCCAGCCTTTTTTCTCCGTCCATGTCGTAAAAGGTATATTTGATCGATGACGACCCGCTGTTGATAACAAGAACCTTCATGGTGATATCCCTTTAAAGCCCTATCGTATATATTAAATATCAAAAATCAAATGTCAAATATAAATCATAAAATGTCTTGGTTGAAATATTTTATATTTGATTCTTGATCTTTGATTTATTTATCTTCCCATCCGTTCCATTCGTAATCGAAAAGTTCGCTGTCTTTGAAAAAGAAACTAATTTCTCTTTTTGCGTTCTCTACGGAATCGGAAGAGTGCACAAGGTTGCGCCTGTTGTCTGTGCCGTAAAGGTTGCGAAGCGTTCCGGGCGCTGCCTCTTTGGAATTGGTGGCGCCGATTATCTTTCTTGTGTTGGCTACAGCGTCAGGGCCTTCCCACGCACAAACTACTATGGGGCCTGACGTAGCAAAATTTATAAAGGGTTCAAAAAAATGTTTACCCTTGTGAACGCTGTAAAAATCTTCCATAACTTGCCTGGCGGGCCTGGCCATCTTAAGGCCAACAAGCTTGAAGCCTTCGGATTCAAAACGTTTTATAACTTCGCCAATAACTCTTTTGCCTACACCGTCTGGTTTGACTATCAAGCACGTCCGTTCCATAAACATTCCTTTTATAGAAATATTAAATATCAAACATCAAATATCAAAATTAAGGTATCCGCTAAAGCGGATGTATGCAAATCAAAATATTTAACATTTGATTTTTAACTTTTGATCTTGCTAATTATGGCTTCGCCGATTTCTTTGGTCCCCGCCGTTCCGCCAAGGTCGTAAGTAACGTTCTTGCCTTCGGCAATGACACCGGCAACGGCTTTATCTAGCCTCTGGGCGGCATCTGCTTCGCCAAGATGCTCAAGCATTAGTTTCGCCGAGAGAATAACAGCCACAGGGTTAACCTTGTTCATTCCTTTATATTTAGGCGCCGAGCCGTGAACTGCTTCGAAAACGGCGATTTCGTTGCCGAAGTTCGCGCCCGGGGCAATGCCTAAGCCGCCTATGAGGCCGGCGCACAGGTCTGAAAGAATGTCGCCGTAAAGGTTGGGAAGGCAGATAACGTCGTAAAGGTTGGGTTTCTGGACTAGCTGCATGCACATGTTGTCTATGAGGCGTTCTTCGTATTCAATCTTGCCTGCGTATTGTTTGGCCACTTCGCGGGCGGTGTCGAAAAAGAGGCCGTCGGTAAATTTCATTATGTTCGCTTTTGTCACGGCCGTCACTTTCTTTCTTCCGTGCTTTACAGCGTAGTCGAACGCGAACTTTACTATTCTCTCGGAACCGAATTTTGACATGGGCTTGATGGATATCGCGGAGTCTTTGCGTATCTTGCCCGCCGACATTTCAATTATCTTGTTGGCTTCATTGCTTCCCGCGGCGTATTCAACGCCCGCGTAAAGGTCTTCGGTGTTTTCCCTAACGACTACAAGGTCGATGTTCTCGTATTTGCTTTTGACGCCTTTGTATGTCCTGCAGGGACGAAGGCAAGTGAACAGGTCGAGCTCTTTGCGAATAGCAACGTTAACCGAACGGAACCCCGTCCCGATTGGCGTTGTTATAGGCCCTTTGAGGGCGACTTTATTTTTTGCGATGGATTTAAGCGTGCTTTCAGGAAGCGGTGTGCCGTATTTCTGCATAACATCCGAACCTGCCTCGGCTACTTCCCAGTCTATTTTTACGCCTGTCGCCTCGACAACTTTAACTGTAACGTCGGTGATCTCCGGCCCTGTTCCGTCGCCGGGTATAAGAGTAACTTTGTGCGCTGACATTGCTTTTTTCTCCTTAAGGATTTGGATTTTGATCTAGGAATGATTCGGTCGATGACTGGTTATATGTAAAACTCTGTTTATACGTTTCAAATAACCTAACTGCCTTAAAATTCTGTTGATGTTAATCTGTGTAATCTATGTTACAATCTGTGTAATCGTAGTTAATTATCCGCGCAATCAAGACTATTGAGTTGTTTTCAATGGTCTTAATTCTACTTCAAATTGAAAAGTTTGTCAAGAATTGGGCTGGTGAAATGTTAAACTATTGCTACATAGTTATGACAACTTTCCCTTTGGCGTGGCCTTGTTCAACGCACCTGACAGCTTCGGCGGCCTCGCTTAACGGGTAACGCCTGTATATAACGGGTTTGATCTTTCCTGTTTCAAGGAGTTCTTTTATAAAAGTTAGGTCTTTCTGGTTTGATTTCGCCGAAAGTTGTAACATTTTCTTATCTCCGCCAAGCGACATCAACGGCCCCAGAAATACGGCCTGGAACATTTGAGCTACGGCCCCTCCGGCCATTACATATATACCTCCGGGGCTTAACGCTCGCTTATAGTCCGAGATGGGATGGTATCCGTTGGCGGCAAAAATAAGGTCATAGCGCTGGCCGTTTTTCGTGAAATCTTCTTTAGTGTAATCAATGACGTGGTCAGCGCCTATCGAGCGCGCCATATCCAAATTCCCCGTACTGCACACGGCGGTTACTTCTGCCCCGAACGATTTGGCTATCTGAACCGCGAACGTGCCTACACCGCCGGACGCGCCGTTTATCAATACCTGTTGCCCGGGCTGAATTTGCCCCCTGCCGCGAAGGCCCTGCAAAGCGGTAATTGCCGCCAAAGGCGCCACCGCCGCTTCCTCAAAAGATATATTGGCTGGTTTGAGAACAAGCGCGTCATCGCTGGCGCGCGCGTATTCGGCAAAACCGCCAAGGCCAGCAACCGAATATACTGCCGAATACTTCGTCACCGGGCTTAAACCGCTTTACATTTCTGCCGACAGCTTCAACTTGCCCGGCTATATCAGCACCCAGTATCTTATATTTAGGTTTTAAAAGCCCCGCGAACAGCCGTACTATGAACGGGTCAGCTCTTAAAAGATGCCAGTCGGCCGCGTTCACAAACGCCACGTGGATTTTTACCAGTATTTCATTGTCTTTAATAGAAGGTTTTTCCACATCTTTAAGCTGCAGAACATCCGGTGAACCGTATTGAGTGTATACAATTGCTTTCATGAGCTCCCTTGTTTGTTCTATAATCGCTGAACATTTTGACTAATTATTGTTATGACAAAATTAATTAGAACTATTTTCATACCACGCCTGCGGTTGTTTGTTCCACTACTGAAAATGGAATACATATTCAATTTCCGTGTCGCCTTTTTCAACCGTTTTTATCGCATCGTATTTGATCGATTTTGCGCCGACCAGTTCAAGCAATTTAACGTAATATCCCATTAGCGCATACTCGAAGTACGAGTGGAGAATTGGCACGTCAAGGATCCTTATATTAACCATCCCCTTCTCAAATTTTGTTTCCACTCTTCCTTCGTTGTAATAAACCTTCCATACGTTCGGAATGCTCGTTTTGCAAGCATCCTCTATGCTCTTATTTTGGATAAAGACTTTGAAAGGGCCTTCTATAAGCGAGAATTCCGCGGATTTTTCGCCCATCTTCCAGTAGATCTTAGCGTCACCGCCGTAAAATTTATTCACCATCATATCGTTAAAAAGCAGGAATTTTTCAATGGGGATCAAAGTCGCCTGATTTATGAAGGGGTCTTTAAAATACTCTTCCTTCTCGGCAACCTCTTTCATTAACTCAGCGAACTTTTTTTCGCCGAACTGCTTGATCAAAGCGTTTTTTCTCGCGACAAAAGCCACTCCTTTGACTTCCATGTTCATTTCTCCTTTTCGTTTATGAGGGCAGGCTTCACTAACTATTCTAATTATTTTGCGTCCTGATGTATCAATAGTCAAAAGATGATCTATGCCTAGGCTATTATATCAATATTATTTCATATTGCAACAACCCCTATATATAAAATATTTTCCAAGTGCGCATATACTCTTCCGTGGTTTGCCTAACTAGCGGATCTTTGACTTTGGCTGCCGGTTCGATCTCGGCGCAGCCCCATTAATTCAATTTCTAATTGGCAATCTCTAAATGCCCTAAAGGGTACTTCAAATTCATATTTAAACAGTTGGCCGTCCGAAAACTTCAGGCCTTTGGAGCGTCCGGCAAATCATGCGGGGCCGAGTTTGAACCGCCTGCCTGTAGGCCTTTCTTTATAGCTTCTATCTCCGCCTTTTTCTTTTCAATTTCAGCGTTCAGCCTGATCTTCTCTTCTTCGCTGCCAGCCGCTTTAAGGGCCTGCTGAAGGCTGATTAATTCGGTTACTTTCTTTTGATATTCCAATGCGGCGAGAACTGCCTGACCCGCCTGCCCGTTGATGAGGTTGCCCTGTTCTGACTCTAATGCCTTTTTGAGCTGGTCCATGTTTAGAGGTTGTCCGGCTGTATTTGCTTCAGCCTTACCCACAAGCGGCGAAGGGGTTATGGGCGCACCCTGGTCAGGGGCTTTTGGCTCCTTGGACGTCTGTTGGGATTTGGGGTGTTTTGGCTGTTTGGTTTGGTTCTTTGGCTGGCTGTCCATCTCTTGCCAATGCAGGAGTGTGGCTTCCAGGGCCTTTATAACCTCGGCAGGGACGATAGGCTTCTGGAAGCTACCTATTATATGTATAGCGCCGGCTGAGTCTTTGATACTGAAGTCATTTGAGGGGTGGGCGCCGGCAGTAGCTCCGCCAGCCTGTTCACCAGCCTGTGTTTTTGCCCTATTGACTTGATTTTCAATCATTTTATCAATAAGTGTCCGTGTATTTTTAAGGTTCAGGTCCTTGGCTACTATCTCGTTAGCCGCCGTCTCCTGCAGGCCTTCGTTTGGCAGGCGCAAAAGCTCTAGGGCATTGCTCCTGTGGATAGTTAGGCGCCTAACATTATCTATTATAGACTGCGGTAACTTTAGCATTTTGAGGGATTGGCTAATATACCCATGGCTTCTGCCTACTGTTTCAGATATATTACCCTGGGTCCAGTAGACCGGGTCTAGCTGGTTTAAGTGGACAAAGCCCTCCGCTTCTTCAATGGGGTTTATCCCTTCCCGTTGAAGGTTCTCAACCAGCCCTTTGGCGGCTGACGCGGCCTCGCTCGCAACCGTGGTTATTATCGCTTCTATGGTTTCCCTGCCCAAAAGCATATAGGCCCGCCAGCGGCGCTCGCCAAATATGATCTCGTACCATTCGCTGCCAGCCCCGTTAGAGATAGGCCGCTCAAGGGCGGCCGCACCCTCGCTTGGCTGGCCGGAAGTACCAGCACTGTCCTGCTTATCATTACTCTGTCCTGACAATCCTGCCGATGTATCTCTAACGGGGTCAGCGGCAACCCCTTCGGGAGGAGGCACAACGCGAACCATAATAGGCTCTACCAGCCCTTCTTTTTTGATAGACGCGGCCAGGTTTTTGAGGCTTTCTTCGTTGAAGCTCTTGCGGGCTTGATGGCGGGACGGAAGGATGCGGTTTACAGGTATCAGCTTAATAACCGGAGCTGTGTCAGGCATGGTTTTACCCCCACTATTTACAACAATTTCTAATCAACAATTTCGAAATCCGAAAGAACTTCAATATAAACTACAATTTTATGGCAATTTCTAATAACCAATTTCGAAACTCCAAATTGAGTTCGTTGAAAAACCCTCAAACATTGTGTCTTTGCGAACCCCCTCCGAGGAAGGCAGGCTCCAGGTGAAGTCGAAGACTCGCCGGAAGTTTGGAGAGCAATCTCGTCTTTCAAAAGTGACAGCAAGATTGTCGCGTCGTCCCGCAAGGCGGTACTCCTCACAATGACAACATTAGAACATTATTTCAACGAACTTAAACTGTATTATTTGTATTTACTGTAAATCTTAATAATATCCGCTGCGACCGCGGCGAAAGAATTAAAGGGCGAGATCTTTGAACCTTTGACGTCTTCCCACTTGTTGAGCGGGCATTCTATCTGTTTGAGGCCTTTGAGCCTCAGAATTATTTCAACGTCGAATATCCACCTGGAGAGGAAAGGCTCGGCGAAAGCTTTCTCAAGCGCGGCTTTATTGAAAAGTTTCGCGCCGCACTGTGTGTCATAGCTTTCTATGCCGAAAAGCATAGAAACGAACGTACAGAATATCCTTCCCAAAAAATGACGCAAGGATTTCCTCTTTATAACGCTGCCGAGTCGCATCACACGGCTGCCGTAAACCGCGTCGGCGCCTCCGGAGAGCTCTACAAAGTCGATCATATGGGCGACCTCGTCCAAAGGCGCGGCCATGTCGGCGTCCCAGAAGCCTATCCAGTCTGCTTCACCGTATTCTTCAAGGCTGCGGACGAATTCCACACCCTTGCGCACGGCTTCCGCTTTTCCGGAGTTCGCAGGCAGAGAGATAAAGTAATTAGGAGCTTTTACCCCGTTCTCGAGTATCTTTTTCGTTAAATCTTTTGAGCCGTCGTCTACGAACACGAACCTGAAGGGTGAGCCGATAAAAGTGTTCAGGTTTTTGCCCAGGCGTTTCTCTTCGTTGTAACACGGCACTATAAGGAAGACATTTTTTTCGAGACCGCGCATAGTGATAACCCCGGTAGTCTTATTTTAAGTTTCGAAAGCATGCGGCATATGCTGAAATCGGCGTTAAGTATGAACACGACAAACCTGGTTAAAAAGTCATCCGCGGGACGTTTCCAGGCGCTGATAGATTTTTCCGGCGAAGCTTTGAAACCGGCGTTATCTAGGAATACCTGTATCAGCCTCGCAATGAAAAGCGTGCCGAAAAAATAAAATATCTCATAGGTTTCGAAACCTGATCTTTTCAGCAGGCCGTTGAGGGTGTTTAAATTATACCTGCGTTTGTGTTTAAGGTGAACATCGTGCTCCGAAAAAAGAAATTGGTAAGCCGGAACTGTGACGATCAGTTTTCCGTCGACAGCCAGCTTGCCGTTTAAAGTATTAAGGAGTCCTTCATCGTCTTTAACGTGTTCAAGCACGTCTAGTAAAAAAACCGTTCCCAATGACCCGTTAGAAAGCTCCGCAACGCTGGTAAAAGTTTTAAGCCCCTGAGGGTTTTCCGGCTTGAACGTTAAGTACCCCTCGTCAACGGCTGTGACATCACTGCCGGATACTTTCTTTAGCTCTGAGGCAAAATAAAGGTCGCCCGACCCGATATCGGCTAACGGGGCTTTTAATCCCGTTTTTACGGCCAGAGAAAGAATGTTCCCGGCCCTTGATAACTCCCACGGGTGCCGGTGAACGTTGTTCTTGTCAATTTCGATTATGTCCATTGTTGTCCGAATTAGCAGTGTTCTGTGTGTGTCATCCCCCCTCTTTTGTTTAAAGAGGGGCTGGGGGAGTTGAAGTGCATAATTTCAAACTCCCCTTTATCCCCTCTTTGTAAATAAAGAGGGGAACACGTTAATATTGAAATTCCTATATTGTTCTGGATCCCCGATACAACATTTCGGGGACGACAAAAAATATTTTTAACGAACAACGCACTTTCTGTTTGCCGCATTGATAATACCATAAGCCGTGAAAAGTATATAAAAAGGTATAAGCGGCAGCCTGTAGCGCGCCACCCCAAAAACGCCCGTCATGAAACAGAAATAAAATGCTACCGAGAAATTAATTATAAAGCAAAAATAAAGTTTTTCGGATAATGCAGCCCACATGCCGTAAAAACAGAAAAGATAGGTGAGTATCAGGAACGCTGAAACGCACGATCCGAAGATTATCTCATCGAAAGTCTTGTTCTGGAAATACCACTTGACCATGTCGACATAGTTGTGGAACTCGTAGACGTTGTATTTCTTCTTCATGCTGTCTAGGCCCATAAGGTCCATGGTGTCGGTTGAGGCGAGGTTGGTAAAGAGCGTCAACATGCCTGTCACGTGCCTCTTGATGAACGGCACAGGATGGGAGCGTATGTACGTTAAACCTAACTTACTGAATATTCGCGACTGCTTGAAAAGGTCGGACGTATCTAAGGCTCCCTTCTCCCTTGCGGCAACGTCGAAATCCTTGCAGACGTCGATGTAGGTCCTGCCCGTGCGGGCGACCTCGGTGTACGCGGCGCTTACATAGAGCAGATTGAAACCGTTTATATGGCTAAGCGAAAAGTGGCCGTACTGCTGGTAGTTCTTGAACATCCACGATGACATTACCAAAAAGAAAAGCAGAACATAAACAATGACAGATTTGATCTTAAATCTCAGGTTCGTATTATTAAATATTATAACAAGGAAGATTATTGCCGCCGGAAAAATAACGGCGACGGGTTTTATAAGCACGGCGTAACCCATCAGAGCCGCCGAAACGGCTGTTAACGCAATGTTTCTGTTTGACATCGATCTGTACCACGCGATCATGGACAACATAACGATAAAAACGAAAAGTGTTTCAGTAAGCAGGCAGGCCCCGTAAACTATGACGTGCGGTTCTATGGCGAAGAGCAGCGCGGAGACGTTCGCCACTTTCTCGTCGAACCATTGTCTTGCCCAAAGGTGCACTAGGAATATTGTTAAAGTCCCTATGAACGCCTGAATCAAAATGACTATCCAGGGCCGAGCGCCAAAGACGGCATACACAAGGGCAATAAAGGCGGGATAGCCCGGTGTCCTGTAGGTGCCGGTGTTTTGAAAGGATCTATCGTGCAGTATGTTCAAAGCAAAAGTATTGTAAGGTTCGGAGTCTACCATGATTATCTTCTTGGTGATGTAGTTCTCCTGCCATGGTTTTACCGCAACAAAAAATGCGAGCCTGAGCGCCAGCCCCGCGAGCATTATAAATAACAGTGTCTTTCCTATCTTAAAGCTATTTGATCCCATGTTTATCCATTAGTTCGACGTATAGTTTTTCCTGCTGTCTTACCATGAAATTAATATCGTACTGGGTGTCAATGTTCTGCTTGCCTTTGATCCCCATTTCTTTTGCAACGCAAGGGTTTTTAAGCAGTTGAACAGTTCTTTTCGCAAGGGCCTTGATGTCGCGCGGCTCAATAAGGTAACCGGTAACACCGTCCCTTACTATCTCCTTGACGCCGTCAACAGCGTTGGCCACTACCGGCAGGCCCATGTTCATGGCCTCAAGTATGGAGCGCGGCAGGCCTTCCCAGAGCGATGTCATTATAAACACGTTCTGTAACAGCGAGTATTTTATTTACGTCTTTGCGCCATCCTAGAAGAGTTAAGCGCCCGAAAAGATTGAACTTCTGGATAAGCGCCTCGAGAAGCTGGCGCTGCTCACCATCTCCCGCGAGAAGAAAACGCGTCTTCGGCAGTTCCGCGGAGATAAGCGCGCATACCTTGACAAAATCCACAAGGTTCTTCTGCGGTTTGAACGGGCCTATTGTCGTTACAACGTTCTCGTCCGCTGCTATGCCGAACTCTTTTTTTAGATCTGTTTTATTGAAGCTGTCCGCGGCAGGCGAAGAAATATCAATGCCGCTCCTGATAAGCGTGTAATCGGCGGTTGTCCCTATGCCGTACTTAATGCCCTTGGCGACGTCCTCGGTTGTGACCGCGATGAACTTTGTTGTCAAAGGTGCGGTTATTTTCTCAGCCAGTATAAAGACCCATCTCGTGACAAAGTTCTGGAAATCGTTGAACCCGAAACCGTGGTATGTGTGTATGATGACCGGCACCCCGGCAAGCTTCGCGGCCATCCTGCCAACTATGCCCGCCTTTGAGGAATGAGTGTGGACTACATCCGGTTTTTCTAAGCAGAGCAGACGGTATATTCTAAGCATGCTTAAAAGGTCTTTTACCGGGCTTATCCGGCGCACGAGACCCGGAACGAAATATGTTTTAACGTCCGTTAAAGCCGAAGTTTCTTGGTCAAGTATGCCGCCTGGGCCCGTGATGAGCACGGGTGTGAATTTTTCCCGATCCAGGCTCTTTACGGTGTGCAGTGTGTTCCTTTGCGCGCCGCCGAGCTCAAGCATCGTTATAATGTGGCAGACTTTTATATTGTTCATTTATTGTTCAGATGGTCAGCGGTGCTCATGCCGTCTAATATGGAGCGTTCCATAAAGGAATATTCCCAGGCGCCGTAGCGCCCTATTGAAAATATCCCATTTTTCTTGAGATATGCCTTTATAACTTTCAGCGCGGCGTCCTTCTTTCTATCGTATATAACGTAAGCGTACGGTAAGGTGAGCCTGAGGTTAAACTCCGGCGAAGCGTTCTTCTCTACTATCCCTGCGTCCTTGAGGCCGTCTAATATCAGCGCTAAAGATTGCCGCGAGTTAAAAGTCTCCTTGGGGTTTCGGCTTACCTCTACGTACATAGAGTAATATCCCTTCAGCGCCATAGAAGGCTGTATGTTGGAGTATATACCCGCCCTGTAAAATACATACTTCTTTTCCGGGAAATATACCCAATGAGCGCCGCCCGCCGGCTTTTCGCCAGTTTGGGGCGACTTGAACGCGAGGTTAAAGCATTCGACAGTGTTCCAGCTCAAACTTTCCGCTAGCCGCCGCGACGTCAGAAGGAAGGCCGACGATGTTATTTAACAGCTCGACCAAGGGTTGTGTAGAAACAAGATGATCATAGTGGAATTTGTTGCCGTCCGAAGATAAAATGTATTTTTGTTTCGGTTCTATCTTCCCGGCAGCAATGCCCAGTCGGACGTTGTCGAGTTTATTGTAGAAGGCATTTATTACTGACTGGCATCCACCTTTATCGGGGTAATAGTAAGAAACATTGTAGCCGAAATCCTTTTTCTGCTCGCTTGTGGCGCCGTTAACTATCTCGCGCGTGTCCGGCCGCGGCACGAACGGCGCAACCCAGTCCGCGGTGAGTATTTTGCCTGAAACCGTCCATAGCTTCTCGTTGTACGGTTTCATGAAATAGCGGGTTATGCCCTCGCCGAAGAAGGACTTTGACCAGCTTAAGAAATCCGTGTTATGTCCGTAGTTGTGCTTGAGGTCCCTTTTTAAAAATCCTTCGAGGCACGCTTTCCGAATCTTTTCGGGCATGTAATAAAGATTGGCCTGGAACGGGTAAGGCACATAGCGGGAGTTTGTAAATACCGAAGCTTTTCTGTATATACTGTCCAGCTTGGCAGGCATTAGGCGGCTGAGTAGTGTTTTCACGCGGGGTTCGCGCAGGTGCAAAAGATGGCCGGAATAGTCGAAAGTGAAACCGTTGACAGCAACGGAACCGCACAAGCCGCCCGGGGTTTTATTCTTTTCCAGCACAATGAACGGTTTTTTCAGGTGGTAAGCGCTTGAAAGGCCGGTAAGACCGGCTCCGATTATTATGATCTCCGGCATTTTGTTTCCTGTGCCCTTTTGGCTTTAATACATTTTAATTTTACTGAGCCTGTTACCTACCAGCAGCGCGGTGACGAATATGGCGGCGAACAAACCTGTGGCCCACGCGGCCGGAAGGCGCGTCATAAGATATGCCCCTACGGCAAGGATGATGCTCGCAAGGTAAGTTATCGTTAGTATCTGTTTGCGTGAAAACCCCAGTTTTTCGAGACGCAAAGCAAAATGGTCCTTACTGCCAAGGAAAGGCGACTGGCCCTTGCTCCAGCGGAGCACCATGACAAGCATTGTGTCGTAAATAGGCATGGCAAGTATCAATACAGGCGCGAAAACGCCGATGAGGTTAACTTCGGTGTATGACGCGCCCATGGATATACCCGCGAGTATGAAACCGAGGGCGAGGCTGCCCGTGTCTCCCATGAATATCTTTCTCTTTGTAGAAAGGTTATAAGGCATAAAGCCCAGGCATCCGCCGGCGAGGGCCACGGACGAAAAATTAACGTATATCTGTTCGGAAGGCAGAGCTATGAACAGGAACGCGAGGCTGGCCACGACCGCTATACCGCTTGATAGGCCGTCCATTATGTCTATGATGTTAAAAGCGTTGGTTATACCTATCACCCACAGCACGCTAAAAGCTATGCCCATAAAAGACGGTTGTATAAAATCTATCTTGATGCTGAACGCCACCAGCACCAGCGCGGCCAAAGCCTGCACGAAGAATTTCTTTTTGAAGCTAAGCCCCTTCGGCAGCACGTCGTCAACTAGGCCGAGAAGCACTATGATTGAACTGCCTATCAGCAGCCCCCTCAGGCTTCTCAGCGTGCCCGTTGGGAAGTGTGTCAGGAACCTGATAAAGAAAAGACTTATGACCCATCCAGACCAGATGGCGAGGCCGCCGAGGTACGGAGTGGGCATCTTGTGCGTTTTTATGTCGGTGTGCGGTTTATCAAGTATGTCGTATCTCAAAGCGATAAAACGGAAGAAAGGCGTAAGAACAAGCGCGATAACTATGGAGATCACAAAAGTGACCAGGTAGAGAAACTCGGTATGGTTAATGAGTGAGTTCATATAGCTCGCAGAATTTGTCCTGGTATGTCATAGACGCGTATCTTTCTTTTACGGCGGTCCAGTTGGCAAAGCCCTTGTCGGTGAACCTGGACCTCATGGAAAGCCTTTGGAATTCGAATTTGTTTAAAAATACATGTGTTATGCCGCTGTGCTTAAGAGTTTCAAGCAGCTTTTCCGGTGACTGCGATGTGTTGGCGCCGGCAATTAACGGGTTCGTATCAAAGTTTGTTGGGGCTATCACATTGTTGGTGAAATAGAAACTTCTCGTCTCTCCAAGAAAAACTGTTTTTGTGCCGGGTCCCAGTTTGCCGAGCATCTCGTCCGCGGCCTTGTAGTAATTGACCCTGTTAGAAATGTATTTGCTGTCTTCCATCCCGCCTATCACGTACGAGTAGGGGTCAACTGAGGCCATTACCCAGTGATAAAACAAAATGTTGTGTGTTACTGCTACCGCTAATATTACGGCTACCGCGTACCTAAATATCTTGTTGCCGCTTTCCAGCAGTTTGTTGCCGTCTTCGTATATATATTCAGCACCTTTGCCGGAAAGAATGCACAAAAAAGGCAATACCGGCATCAGGAACCTCATTACCTTTCCCGTCACTATCCAAACGGCCAGATACATGAGACAATAGGCGACTAATATTTTTTCTATTTTATCAATTTTCATTCTTAAAAACAAGATTGGTATGAACAGCAGGAAAACCGGGCCCATAATATCGAACCCGCCGCCGTACTTGTAACCGTAGAACGTCAAATACCACGGCAAGAGCAAGAGGCCCCGAATTCCGCCGATGCTTAACCCGTGCCCCGCAATATGCTTAAAGTAAGCTCCGGCGAGGCCCGCGGAGACCTTTGAAGCGGTAAATATCGCAGCCCCCCAAGGCGCTATGGGGTTGTTGAGGTAAATGAAGTTCTTTAAGAGCCACGGGAAGAAAACTATAGATACTACCATTACATACTTCAGGCACGCTCTTAATCTTTGCGCGTGGCTGTTTCGTGTGTGCAGATGATGCCTGTCAAACTTGATATCCTCTGGCTCGTCAGAGTCCGGGTCAGGGTTTGATACCGGGTTGTGGCTGTGGAACCTGCCCGAGAAAACGAACAGTGCCGACAAAATAAGCACGTTGATGAAAGCCGTGTATTTTATACCGCAGGCAAGGCCGGAAAATATCGCGCAGAGATAGATAAAATAGGTCCTGCCGGAATCTTTCCAGAGCATGAAACAGTAAACGCTAATGAATACGTAAAAGGCCAGGGCGAGGTCAACATATGTGCCAGTTGAAACGAACATTGCGGCCGGTGTGAACAGCCATATTATCGAACCCGTCACGGCCGACTTATGGCCCCAGAATTTTGAGCAGAACGAATATATGGCAAGGGCCCCCAGCGGAAGGAACATCCAGTGAAGGAGGTTTGCGAGTATGGGCCCGTCGAGCCTTAACGCCATCCCGTAAAGCATCTCCATGCCCTGTGGGAAAGAGAAGAAAATATTGTGCGGAACGGTGAACATCTTTCCGGCCTTGAGATACTCTGCAGGCAGCGCAAGGTGGTAAACAAGGGAATCGAACTGGGTAGGCGGCGCGAGGGCCCCAATAATGGTGCTTATCAGAGGGACCAGCGAGATAAGCATAAGCGACTTTATCCGCGTTGAAAGTATACCATGTATATTTTTCCCCGCAGTCACGAACAGCACAAAACCTGACAGAAGAAAAAAGAAATAGAGCAGGTTGTTCGTAACACCTATGACATTAAAGAAAAGTGTCAGAAGCGACATCGCTCCGAGCCCCGCGGCGGTGGAGAAAAGGAACCGTTCGAGATGTGAGAGGTGAGAATTTGACCAGAGCGTTCCGGCCCAACCGTTCGCCGCTATTATAAATAATACAAGGCACAAAATATGTTCCAGTGATTTGAACTGTGGGTTGATAATGTTTATTGCCGGCAATCCTGCCATTAGATTGGTTATCGGGAAAGAGGCATAATAGAACAGGCTTATAATGATTAGCCAGAAGAACGCTAGTATCTGCCCGGGTTTGATAGTCATCTCACCACATCCTTTTAAAAACTTCTTTATCGAACTTTTTGTTCACATCTTCAAAAAGCGAGCCGCGGTCGTTGTTCCTGAAATGCGCTACGGCTATTTTATTGAAAAGCCTGTATATCAATGCAATAGGGGTAAGGAATACGTAGAACGCGATAAAAAGTATAACTTTTGAATTAAGCTTTCCCAGCGCGAGGGCGAAGTTTTTCCATCCAACCGCGATGAGATACGGAAGCCTTCCTCCTAGTAGCTCGGAAAAGGCCAGAAAAATAGATATTGCAAGCAGCCATCTGTTATGCCCGGAGGCAAAAAACAGCGCGAGGCACAACAGGGAAAGCACGATAATGATTTTTATTTCTTCTTTTTTTGTCATGGTATTCTAGTCAAGAACAAGCTCCTGTTTCCAGCCGCGCCCTTCTTTCCACTCTGGTTGGTTTTGCTTAGAAAACACGTAATCGCCCATAACAAGATGATCAATATCCGTCCGCATGAAACACCTGTAAGCGTCTTCGGGCGTGCAGACTATAGGTTCGCCTCTTACGTTAAAACTTGTGTTTACTATGACGGGGCAGCCGGTAAGTATTTTAAAAGAGTTGATAAGGTTCCAGTATCTCGGGTTAGTCGACTTGTCGACAGTCTGAAGTCTTGCTGAATAATCTACATGCGTTACAGCGGGGAGTTCTGAGCGCCTGTGGTAAAGTTTATCCCTTACTGAAAGCCCGTCGTAACCGTCAGGAAGGGGCTTTCGAAGATTTTGTTTAACGTTCGCCACAAGGAGCATGTAAGGCGATGGAGTTTTCGAATCGAAATAGTCAGCCGCGTCTTCCGAGTTTACGGATGGCGCGAAGGGACGAAAGCTTTCCCTGAACTTGATCTTAAGGTTCATGTGTTTTTGCATTTCTGAGTTGCGGGCGTCGCCCAATATGCTCCTGTTGCCTAGAGCCCTCGGACCCCATTCCATTCTTCCCTGGAACCATCCTATAACTTCACCGTTCGATATCTTTAGCGATACGTCATCGCAGAGTTTATCAAAATTGTCATAACGGTTGAAAATCGCGCCAAATTTATTTGCCGTCTCCGCTATATCGGTGTTCGAGAACTGCGGCCCGAGGTACGCCCCGCTCATGCCGTCGGTTTTACCCGCCGCCGGTTTTCTTTCTGCGCCGTAATAGATGTGGTAAGCGGCTAAAGCGGCACCGATGGCTCCCCCCGCATCGCCTGCCGCGGGTTGGATCCAAACATTATCGAACATTCCGCTCTCAAGCAGGCGAGTGTTGGAAACACAGTTAAGCGCCACGCCTCCCGAAAGTACCAGATTGTTAGAACCGGAAAGCTCTTTCGCGGTCTTTCCCATTTTAATAACCATTTCATTGTTGACAGTTCTGAATAGCCAGGGCAAGGTCGCAATGGTTCTGTCCTATCTCGGATTCCGGCAGTCGTTTGGGAAACCCGAACAGCTTCTCCCACTTCTTGTCATTGGCCATCTTGAGGCCCGCGGCGTAATCGACGAAGTCCTGGTTGAGGAATACAGAGCCGTCTTCTTTAATATCGACGATGTTGTCTTTTATGAGCCTGACGAATTTATCCGGGTTGCCTGAAGATTTATCCCCGTAAGGAGAAAGCCCCATAAGCTTGTACTCGCCGAAGTTGACTTTAAAGCCGAGGTAATAAGTGAAGGCCGAATACAGCAGGCCAACGGAATGAGGGAACCTCATCTCTTTACGCATAGTAATGCCGTTGCCCTTTCCGCTTGATATGGAGGCCGTCGCCCATTCGCCCACTCCGTCTATTGTAAGAATGGCCGCCTCTTCGAAAGGTGACGGGTAGAAGGCGCTTGCCGCGTGTGAAAGGTGGTGCTCGGAAAACAGGAGGTTTATTGAATATTTATTGGCGCCGTCTATAGCTGAAAGTTCTTTAAGCAGAAGGCTTTTTAAGAAGAGTTTATCTTTGACCCAGACAGGCATGGATTGGATAAACGAGCTTAGTCCTTTAGGCGCGAATATGTAATAAGTTTCAAGGAGGCGCTCGAATTTCAGCCAGGGTTTATCGTAAAAAACAACAGCGTCGAGGCCGGCAAGAGTTACGTTGCCCGCACTCAAACAGAATTTAACGGCGTTCGCAGGGAAAGACGGGTCGTGCTTTTTCCGGGTGAACCTTTCTTCCTGCGCGGCGGCTGTGATACTGCCGTTGTCGATCAGGCAAGCGGCTGAGTCATGGTAGTAAGCGGATATCCCCAGTATTTTCATGAATTAATGGATAAACCCAACAAAAGTATCAGAAACAAAATTAATCGCATTAACCGGCTACGGTCTTAGACGATGTTTTTGACAGGAACGCATCATAAACTGCTGTCACGCTCTGTACCATTTTACTTTCGCTAAATTGAAGGGATTTGTTATAAGAGGCTTCTGCAAAGCGCGAACAAAGAACCCTGTCGTTGATAAGCCTGTTTATTGCTGCAGAGAACCCAGCAGTGTCACCGCGCTTTACTAATGTGCCTGTTTCACCGTCTTCGATAAGCTCGTTCACCCCTCCGACATCAGCCGCTACAACAGGCAGTCTCATCGCCATTGCCTCAAGAGCCGCTTGCGGAAAGCTCTCCTCTCTCGAAGGCAGGATAAAAGCGTCGGAAGCCTTGAGTATCCTCGGGGTGTCCAGCCTCCAGCCGCAAAGGATCACGTGGCCCTCAAGTTTCATGGACTTAATTTTATCTTTTAACAGCCTCATGTAAGGCCCGTCGCCGGCCACAAGAAAAACGCAGCCCGGCGAACCCGCCGCTATCTCCGGAAGGAAATCAACACCTTTATCGTAATGCAGCCTGGAGACGCAGGCGACGACGAACGCGTTTGGAGCTATGTTAAATTCTTTCCTTATTTCTTCCCGCGGGTGCTGTGTTTGGAACGTGCCGAGGTCTACCCCGTTGTAGACAAGGCCGATGCGGTCTTTGGGGACCTTTTCGACGGTTTCAAGCCGCTTAGCGGCAGTGATAGAATTGACAATGAAAAAATCGCATAGCGGGGCCGTGAGTTTATCTAAGAACGTGTGGTAAAACTTCTTCCAGGTGTCGACGGCCTGCTGGGTGGTAATAACAACAGGTGTGCCGGCGAATTTAGCCGCCAGCCGCCCGTATATGTGCGCCCAAAAAAGGAATGTGTGCAGTATCTTGATCTTGTGAAGCCTAAGGTAGCCGGTAAGCTGCCATGGCAACGGGCAATGGATCACTTGTATGCCATTTTTGATTAGATGGGCCTCCAACGTTCCCCCGCCCCTTACAACACCTACTGTGATATCGTAGTTCTCTGAAAGATTTTCTGCAAGAACTGTAAGGAATTTTTCAGTTCCTCCGATGTTAAGGCTCGTTGCAAGGTAAAATATTTTTGGTTTTTCCATAAGTTGCTGTTACTTATTTATGATCGCGCGTAAAGCCAAGAAACCAGCTTTTATACGGGCTGGGCTTGTCATCTTAAATGCTCTTCTTATTATATACCACGGCCTAAGGTAAAAATTCCTGTTGAACATCTTGTAATACCGGACTATTTCCGTGGCCGGGAGCCCGGGTATTTCCATTACAGGCTTGGAAAGGTCGTAATCGGCCCAATCGTATGTCTTTATGTAACCGTTGCGTGACGCCCACTCGAACATGGCCGTGCCGGGAAATGGAGTTGTTATGTTGAATAGAGCGATATCCGGGTCGATGTTAACGGCGAACCTGAAAGTTTTCTCCAGCGTTTGGGCGGTTTCACCTGGATTACCTATCATAAAAGTTGACCTGGCCTCTATTCCGGCTTTTTTGGTGAGCGTGATGGCTTCTTTGGCCGTATCGAGGGATACGTTCTTCTGAATTGTCTTGAGTATAACCTCATCTCCTGACTCTATACCGTAGCATATCTGGTGGCAGCCGGCTTTTTTCATCAGCTTTAATAGGTTTGCGTTTACGAGGTTGGTCCTTGAAAAACATGACCAGGTGATATCGATGTCCCTGCTTATCAAAAGCTCGCAGAACTTGATGAGATTCGGTTTTACCGCTGTAAATGTGTCGTCATAGAACGAAATCTCTTTAATGCCGTAAACGTCTTTGAGGTGAAGTATCTCGGCCAATATCCTTTCAGTGCTGTGATAGCGTATCTTTTTGCCAAAATACTGGCCGTAGCAAAAAGTGCATTTACCCGGGCAGCCCCGGGAAGTGACCATTCCAACGGCTGGCAGCCTCTTGTAGCTTCCCAGGGACGGCTTGTACCTGCTCATAGGGAGCAGGTCGTATGCCGGCAATGGAAGCGAGTCAAGGTTATCCAGAACCGGTCCGGGAACGTTATGTACTATTTTTCCGTTGTCCTTGTATGAAAGCGAGAGTATGTCTTTCTTGTCTTTGCCTGAAATAAGTTCAAAGTACGGCTGTTCGCCTTCCCCCCGCACGCAATAGTCGATAAAGCCGTATTTTAAGAAATCTTCCGGCAATATCGTGGCGTGTATGCCGCCGGCCGTAACGGAGGTTCCAGGGATCAGCTCTTTTACTATCTTCGCGGCTTCGATCGCAGGAAAAAATGTGTTCGTTGACGCTGTTATTCCGGTAAATTCAGGAGCCCCGAAGGTCTTCAAAAGCGTTTCAATTCTTGATCTTAGCGCACTATCATCGAGCAGTTCAGCATTAGCGTCTATTATCTTTACGTTGATCTGTTTTGTTCTTAGGTACGCCGCGAGTCTGCGCGAGCCCCAGGGGCGGCATAAAACCCAGCACGGATTTCCATATGTTGCCGGACCGGAACATTTTACGCGGGTTAATGAGCAGTACTTTCATTTTAAGGGATCCACCGTCTTGATCTCTTCGATATCGGGCTTCTTAAGGCTGGTGAGGTTCCATCCGGTATTCATAAGCTCCACAAGCCCGCCGGTGATGCCCACGAAGTATGAAGAAAAAACGAAAAAGGTGGTAAGCAGCACGGCTTGCGTAGGGTGCGCTCCGTATGACGGAAGTATGGCGATAAAAAAACCTTCCCTCGCTCCGAAACCGAGCACTGAAACAGGCACAAGGCTCACAAGAGCTCCGGCTGTCATTAATCCGCCGCACAATAGGATACCGATATTAAGGTTGAAGCATTTAAAAGCCGCATATCCAGAAATAATTGCAGCGACCTGGCACAGAACGGAGAATAAAACCGCGTATACTATGTCCAGCGGGTGATGCCTCGAAAAATCAATTAGCTTTCTTTCTTTGTATGCTAGCTTATGCCGGAAGAGGTACAGAGCTATAGGAACGAGGAAGACCAGCAGCAGAAGCCTGTTCTTTGGCAGCAGAGAAGGCATCGCCAGAAAAAGCAGGAACCAAGTCGAAACGCCGGCTATCCTGTCAATAATGGCCGTAAAAGCCGCCTTCGCGTAATCGTTATCTTCGTTTTTAGCAAGGCGCCATATACGCACGGCTTCCCCGGCTATTGATGTCGGTATAAAAAGATTGTAAAAGACTGTGAGCAGGTTGAACCAGTAGAGCTTGGCTGTGGAAGTCTTTGGGTTGCTCCAGAAACCGCGTATTATCATTTTCCAGCGCAGGCTGACGAATATTACCGACACAAAGGATATAGCGATCGAGGTTATGGCCCAGCCGATCTTAGCCGCAGATAGCACGGCTTTCGCCATTTTGTAGTCAAATTTGACTGCGACCCAGCCTAAAAGGCACACTATAAAAACAAGTTTTAAGTAGAAAAGCAGTTTTTTCATTAACGTCCTTTAAGTGAGCTCACTTTTTTATACCGATCTTTAAATATATGAGAGGCTTAAGAATGTTCCACCAGTCCTTTAGCGGTACCATTTTCGAGTAGCCTATTATCTTCTTGTGATAGTGTTTGGTGACCTGAACCTCGCAAACTCTTCCTCCCGCTTCGATGATCTTAAAGAAAAGGTAGGGTTCAAGTTCGTAGGTATTCAGCCATTCCTGGTTTAGGTTGATAATTGGGTTATTAAGTATGCTTGTCTTGAAAGCGCGGAAACCATTGGTCCCGTCCGTGCACGGGAACCCGGTCACCAGCTTGAAGATGAAGGAATACACCCATGTTGTTACACGCCTAAATAGCGGCATATTTACTGTTCTTGTGCCGCGGAGCCTGCGCGAGCCTTGCACAAAATCGTACCCTCTGCTTATTATCGGCTCTACAACTGCCGGTATTTCGGCCGGAACGTCCTGGTCGTCCCCCGCCATGACTACAATAATGTCGAAAGCGTTCTTTACAGCATAAGCTATCCCTTCTCTTATAGCTGAACCAACGCCTTCATTGCGCGGTTTCTTTAGTACTAGTGCGCCGTTCGTTTCGGCGTCAAGCACAGTATTATCAGTTGAACCGTCGTCAACCACAAGACACGTACTTACAAGCCCCTTGGGAGGGTCGTTAAGAACCTTTTTAACGGTGTTGCCTATCTTGCCTTCCTCATTGTACGCAGGAAGGATGACGATTATCTTATGTAGTTTATTCATTGTAACTTAAAAAAATCCTTTATTTGATCGCAGACGTATCTTACCTCTTCATCAGTCATAAAAGGGAACATTGGCAAAGATAGTAACTCGCGCGAGAGTTTCTCGGTCACGGGAAGAGAACCTTCTCCGAGCTTAAGTGACGAATATGCCGGGCACAGGTGTATAGGTATAGGGTAGTGGATGCCCGTGTCCACGCCTCTGTCTTTTAAAAAGTCCTTGAGTTCATCCCTCCTCGAAGTTCTTATAACAAAGAGATGATACACCTGTTTTGTTCCCGGGGCATCAAGCGGAGGCAGCGTAACATAGCTTATACTTGAGAGATATTTTCTATATAGCTCTGCGCTGGACCTTCTTGAATCGTTCCAGACATCTAGTTTCTTAAGTTTAATACGTAGTACCGCAGCCTGGAGCGTATCGAGCCTGGAGTTAAAACCTATCACATCGTGCTCATACTTCTTTTTAGACCCATAATTCCTTAAAAGTATCAGCTTCTCGTACAGCACGCTGTCATCTGTAACTACTATACCTGCGTCACCGAAAGCGCCTATGTTCTTAGCGGGATAAAAGCTGAATGCTGCAGCGTCACCCAACGAACCGGCCCTGGCACCGTTGAAAAAAGCGCCGTGCGCCTGGCATGCATCTTCGATAAGTTTAAGTTTGTGTTTTTGCGCTATATTCTTTAGCTCTGTGATATTTGACGGGTTTCCATAAAGGTGGACCGGCATTATCGCCTTTGTCTTAACGGTTAATGCTTTCTCTACTTTAGAAATATCTATGTTAAAAGTCGCAGGGTCGGCATCCACAAGGACAGGTGTCGCCCCCGCGTAGGAAACTGCGAGTGCAGTAGCGATGAACGTATTTGCAGGAACAATTACCTCGTCGCCTTCTTTTATACCGTAAGCAACCAAAATAAGGCGAAGCGCTTCCGTCCCGGAACTTACTCCGACTGCGTACTTGCATCCGCAGTAAGAGGCGAACTCGCTTTCGAACAAAGAGACATCCTTGCTCAGAATGAAATCTCCGCGTTCGATAACATTGCTCATTGCTTCGTTAATCTCGCCGGATATTGGCGCGTGCATTCTCTTGAGGTCTACGAACTGAACTTTCATTTTATGTCCTTTCTGTAAGGTTTATCGGTGAGGCCTGTTACACACTTCAATTTATAAACGTTGTTTCGTACACGAGCGGGGTTGCCGTAAACGACTGAACCAGCAGGGACGTCTTTTGTTACAACGGCACCGGACCCTATAAGTGCATTTTCGCCTACCGTAACGAAGGGCAGTATTGTTGCGTTAACGCCTATCTTGGCGCCTTTCTTTATGACAGGCCCTTTAAGGCATTTCATGGAATGCTCGCATCCTGGGTGGACATCGTTGGCAAAAGTGACGCCCGGAGCAAGGAACACATCGTCTTCAAGAACACTGAACTGTGCTATATAACAGTTGCAGTGGATCTTTACATTGTTGCCTATCCTGCACCCGTAATCGACAGTTGAATTGTTCCATATCGAAAAATTATCGCCAATACGGTTCTCTTCCCGTATTACCGCGTTGTGCCCTGATGTGAAATGTTTACCGATAACGGTGCTTTCGTAAATTATAGTTCCGGCTCTGATGACTGCTTCGTCGCCTATCGTAAGCGGTTTTCGGGCTATTTTTCTTGATGCCGGATAACCAAGGATAGCGCCTTTATCAATTTTGTTGCGTTTGCCGAGCACAGCTTTTGTTTTCATTCAACTCACCTCTGTGAAAACGCCGTTGTTTTTAAGTGATTCCTGTGCCGCGGCGAGCACTCTTACGATATCCTTGCCGAACTCGCCGTTCGAAACTGGGGCCGAACTTGTCTCGATGGATTTGAGGAACGCCGCGCACTCGTTTTTAAGCGGCTCGCTAAGTTTGATCTTCGGGACGAGAATGTCGCCATCCCTTAATATATGCTGGAACTCGCCGTAGTTGCCGTAATCTTTCGGGTACTCAACACCTTTGTCAAAAAGCCTTATTGGTTCGAGTGTGTTAAGATCATCGAATAGCAGCATCTTCTTGTTGCCGATAACAGTGATCTTTCTGACCTTGCAAGGGTCAAGCCATGAGACGTGCAGGCTTCCGAGCACACCGTTCGCAAACTTCATCGTAAGGAACACAACATCCTCGCGGCCTTTTTTAAGGAAAGAGGCCGTGAGCCGATACGGCGCAAGGCAGATGGCCCAGCACATGCATAAAGATCGAAATATCGTGAGGTGCGAGGTCCCAAAGAGCGTTGGTATCGTTCCTTATAGGGCCGAGGTTAGTCCTCTCGGAGTGCAGGTAGAATACATCACCGAGGTCACCTTTTTCAACGTATTTCTTCATGTCGATCACTCCCTGATTGTACAGGAAAGTGTGCCCGCTCATGAAAATAAGTTTCTTCTTTTTTGCGAGCGCAACAAGCTCGGCTGATTCGCTCACAGTAGAGGCGACGGGTTTTTCAAGTAATATGTGCTTGCCGGCGTTCAAGGCGTCTTTCGCGATAGCGTAGTGGGTTGTAAGGTTAGTCGATATCACGACGCCTGTTATCTCTGGATTTTTCAAAATATCATTGTAATCTGAAAACCTGGCTACTTGCGGGTAACGCGTTCCGATACTTTTTAGCCTGTCGGCGTTTAGATCTGATATAGCTGCGACCTCGCAGTTCGTCAGTTCCATAAAATTCCTTACGAGGTTTGGCCCCCAGTAACCGCATCCGATTATACCGATCTTTGTCATACGGCGTTTCTCCTGTGATTGAATTTTTCGATACCAAGCCCGGCAAATACGGATACCAGTGGCATTATAGGCACCCTGAACCTCGCGTATGTCTCCGGAGCGCCAGAACGTGAGGCAAAAATATATGATAAATGAAAGTAAAAGCGCAGTAAGAGACAAATCTTGCGTATATCCTGCAAAAACTCCATATATGGCAAAATAATATATAGCCGCGAGTGCCGCTATCTGGAACAGGCACACCATAGCGGTGAACCGTGATGTCGAACTAAAAAAGCTTTTTATCATGCCTGCCGGTCCTGCTCCATCCCAAAGCTCAAGCGTTGAATGTGTTTGGGTGAGACCCAGCATTAAGTCTATATCGTTACGGATCGGCCTGAGAAGCATGTTCAATACCGAGCGGCAGTAATTATACGCATAAATGAGTGGGTGAGTCTTGATGATTTCAACAGCTTCTTTCCCCTCAAGCTTCTTGATCTTCAGAAGGTTCCCAGCATTTATGCTTTCTAAATTGCGTGATTCGAAATCTTTTACCAGGTATCTGCGGGTTTCATCCAGAGATACTCTGTCGTGGACGGATTTAACTCCGGCGGCCTGAACGTAAAGAAGATTGTCGTAGCTTATTGTGGAAAGGAATGCCCCGCCGAAAATAGCTTTGTTCCGGATAAGCCACGGTGACAGGACGGCCGTATAAGCTATTATGAATAAGCAAAGAGAAAGAATGCCTTTACGAGAATACGAAACTTCAGCGAAAAACAACGCAACCAGAATGAAGACCGGGAGAAGGAGAGCGGAGGGCCGGCAGAGGCTTGAGAGCCCGTATATCACACCGCTAATTACAAGCAAGACGGTTTTGCCTGTTTTGAAATAGCGAAACGTTAAGATCACGCCTGACAAAAGCAGGAAAGTAACAAGCGTCTCGGTCAGAACAGAATTGGCAAGGACTATCGAAGGTACGTCTAGGGCTAGAACTAATCCCGCGAGGGCGCTTGCGGTGACCGAGAGTTGAAGTAACTGACGGCAGAAATACATAACAAGGTAAACTGACAAAATGGAAAGAAATACCTGAAAGAGTATTATGCTGTTTACTCGATTGCTGGCCGCCCTGAAAGGCGCAAGGAAAACAGGGTAAGCTGGAGTCCTGTTATATTCTGGTTCAAAGGGTGCCTTACTGGAACTTGAAAAAGTGCCGGTTTTTAGAAGGTTGTCGGCAATCTGTAAGTAAACACCCGAATCGGACTGGCAGAAATTATTAGGATCGATTTTAAGTATGAAAAAAAAGAGCGTAAGCCTTAAGATCAGGGCTAGAAATAATACCGCCAGAAAAGATTTTTTCATCAATAATGCCCGTAAAGGATTTATGTGAATTCGCTGAAATATTATAGCTTTTTTGTAAAGATCATGCAAACTCAGGCCCGGAAGGAGTTGTAGGCAGGGGACACACCAATTTTATGAAACTATCCATTTATAAAATCTTTTAAAAAGATACCAAAAATGCCTCGGCGATCTGATCTTGCTGACATTTTTAATAAAGATAGATGGCCGCAAAAAGAACCTTATAAAAGCGCTTTTCTGTAGACTGCGTAGCTCAGCCGAGGTCATCCCTTTCGGAGCGTACGGGGCGCGCATAAAATAGAAATTGTGCCAGTCAACATGGTTTATCTCGCCTGATTCCTGCATCTCGCGGTACATAGTGGTCCCGGGAAGAGGAAGGAACGTGAAATAATTAGCGCGGATTAGGGGCAACTCAAGAGAAAACCTTATAGTCTTTTCAATTTCCTCTTTAGTCTCCCCGGGAAAGCCCATGACAAAAAAGCCGGCTATGTCTATGCCTGACTTAGCAATCATGGCGATCTGTGATTTAATTTTACCGATAGAAAGGCTTTTGTTAATGAGTTTCAACACCCTGTCACTTCCGGATTCAATACCCAAAGATATGAGGTAAACCCCGCATTTTTTCATAAGATCAAGCAGCTCTTCGTCTATCGTCTCTATCCTCAGTCCGTTAGGGAACGCGATACTGATTTTTAGTCCTGTTTCTAATATCTTTTTTAGCGTATCTTTAGCATGTTTTACATCGCAGGAAAAATTGTCATCTATGATGTGTATCTCTCTTATGTGGAAATCCCTGTAGAGAAGTGTTATTTCGTTCACGATACTTTCAGGGCTGCGCTTCCTGACCTTGTGCCCGCTTAAGACAGGGGCCGAGCAGAAAGAGCACATATACGGGCAGCCCCTGGTGGTCATGATAGGCGCGATAGGGTAATTAACAAAGAAGGCGCCGTGCTGGGCAGGCGGATACTCGTTAGGTTTAATAAGGTCCCATGCGGGCATACCGAGTGAATCTAAGTCTTCAACAAAGGCGGCCGGCTTGTTTAGAATAAGGTTATCTTTATCGAAATAAGCAAGGCCTGGTATATCAAAAAAAGACGTATTCTTGTCAGCCAACCTACCAAGGAATACCGGGAGAGTCTTCTCTGATTCCCCTATAAAGACATAGGCCGAGAATTCCTTGAAGTATTCGGCCGTGTCTTTCGGGTTGACCGAGGCATGAGGTCCTCCAAGAAGTATCGCCACAGAAGGAAGACGCCGCTCTAGTTATTGCGCATAGCGCCTTAACGTTCTCAAGTTCTATAGTGTAGAGTTGGAAGCCGATGACATCCCAGCTTTGTTTCGTCAAGACATCGCTAAAGTCGCTAACCGACAAACCCATTTTGGGCATATCAAGTATCGCTACGTTGTGCGCGGGGCTAACCGCGGTGGCAAGATAGCCGAGCCCGGAAGAGGGTTGTATGTGATCGCTTATTGACGGAACCTTTACTAATAGAACGTTCATGATGTTGTTTGTACCTTGTTGAGTATAGTATTAATTTAAAGCCTAATCAAGGCTGTCTCAGGAAAGATCCTTCCCTGTTCTTGCCGTAGATGGATATCTTCGTGTTTACATGACTCGATAGCAGTTCGAAAGACAATCCGGCGAACGACTCCGCTGGCTTGAACTCTTTCAACAATTTAAAATTAACTTTCGCGTCGTGCTCGTATTCACCTGCAAGCTCGGTGTTTATGATCAGGTAGTTTGGCAGAGTATTTGCCGGAACCTTGAGGTCGCGGATAAGCATCAGCTTGTACCTCGAATACGATATCGGCGGGAGCGTGCTTGGTTCCGGCAAGCCAATGATACCTATCAATGTATTTTGAGGTACGTTCTCGGTTATCCACCTGCCGGCTGATAGCCTTGTCGAGTTCGGCGTGGAATCTACGTAAAAATTGCGCACGACAACCGCGCTCTGAAGGCACATGGACGAAGTCAATATTACGAAAGCGGTTGTAAACGAATATTTGAGAGATGACACACCTCTGAGCCTGTGGAAAACTGATGCCACAAGTATGGAGAATAAGGTTATGGACGGCAGAAGAAATCTTGTGAAATGCATGGAAGGTTTTTGGTTCCTAAGCAAGTATGACATCAATAGAAGGTGCAGCAACGCGGTGAAGACCAGAAATAAGTCTTCTTTTTTTCGGGTTCGCATTACAAATGCGGTTGACAAAAAAGCGGCAACAATAAATATATGGTTATAGTAATACGGTAGCTGTCCCGAGAAGAAACGCAACCAGCCGGAGTTCATTCCGGCAACGTAAACACCTTTCGAAGCGGTCATCTCGCGAAGAAAGGCTGTACTGTCAATGAAAGCGTAGGGATTTGTTACGGCGAACACAGCGGCCGATAACAGAAGTATCAAAATCATGTTCTTTATTATGTTCTTTTTCGAGAATACGCACGCGAGCAAGGGGATCGTTATCATGGTAGAATATACCAGCATGCTTCCGGAAACGAGGCCCATGGTTATCCCGGAAAGCGCCGCGTTCTTTGTATTGTCTGGGTGTTTAAACATTTTTGCGGAAAAATACAGGCACATGCTTGTGAACATGTTAGACAATATATATGGTTTCATTATGTGTGTTTGGAATATCAACGCGGGCGCCACTGATACTAGGAGAGCGGACAGTAGAGCTGTAGCGCCGCCATAGAGCTCATTTGAAGTAAGATAAACAAAGATCACGGTAATAAGCAGGAAGACTATGTTGACGAGTCTTCCGTAATAAAATATATTCCCCATCTCACTAGGGTTCTTCATATAGTAGTCGATATTGCCGCTGACATGGATGATGTTTAGTATTTTAAGGGCTTCAAGATACGCGCCCATCGGATATATATAAACGCCACCGTACTGGAAAAGCCTAGGGTTAAAATCGAGTTTGGAGGGTTTCATTAGTGAAAGCATATTGACTGCCATTTGTTCGTCGGGATGGTTAGTCCTCAACAGGTACGGCCTTATCAGGTTCGCAAAGACGCGGTCGTTCTGTTCAAGCACTACGTTGCCTGTCGAAGGGACGTTCATGGTCTTGAGGATCGGTGTCTGGCCCGGGTCTTCCTGAAGACGGCCAAGCGGATTTCCCCCGGTGGCTTTATATATGTCGCTTCTCGTGTCCGCCATTGTTTTATAAAATTCTTCGGTCCTCAGCTCTTTCGGAAGAACCATATCAGCTCTAATATTTGATGGTACGCCCCACTTTATTCCGGTATAACCAGCGACAAGAGAAATAAATAATATTGCTGAAAGTACAAACTGATTCTTTTTCATGACGGTTTAACCATAACTTTACGGTAAAGTTCCATGTAGCGCACGGTTACTTGGCCGATCGTATAGCTCTTAAGGATAGTTTCCCTGGCTGAAGAGCAAAGTCTTGTAGCGAGAGTCTCTCCGGAAAGAAGCGATTTGAGGCATTCAACAAGTGCTGCGGTATTGCCTGGCTTAAATAGCAGTCCATTTGTGTCGTGTACTATGAGCTCTCTTACACCACCGATATTAGTTGAAACACATGCTAGCCCGCACGACATGGCTTCTATAAGTGAATTTGGCATCCCCTCACCGGCAGAAGGCAGGACAAATATGTCAGAACGCTCTAAGATAATCAGCCGGATTGTCACTCCACCCATAGAACCGCACATTTTTCAAGCCCGAGGCCTGATCTTTCAAAGCTTTCATCAGAACTTCCCTCTCCGAATAACGCAAGATGCGGTGCCGGCGTGACACCCACTTCCTCTATATATCTCCATGCGTCTATCAGGGTTTCAAGGCCCTTCCCTTTTTCAAGCCTTCCCGAATAAACAACTGTCTTTGACCCAAGCGGGAACCCGATACGCTTTTTTAAGTTATTTTTCTCAGAGGAGTTTGCCGGGGTGTAAGTATCGGTATCGACACCGTTAGGAATTGTATATATCTTCTCTTTCTGAAAACCGAATTTTTCAAGCTCGGTTGCAACCTCGCTACTTGGGCAAACGAATGCGCTGGCGTTATCCCTTATGAAATTGAGCTTCATTCTGCCATGGATAGTTCTCAACGAAACCGCTATATCCCCTGTATTACGGCTGCCGGCGAATTTCACTATTGACGGTTTGTTGAAAGACATAGTGAAAAGCGAAGCTATTATTGCAGGTGTGGAAGCGATGTGCGCGTGAAGGATGTCGAAGTCATTGAATTTCTTTATGATCATCTTTATGGACGCAAGAAAATAAAAAAATGAGCCTAACCTGTTCGATATCGGAAGGCCCATCCTGTAAACCGGGATGTTGTCAATCAACTCAAAAGCGTGAGTTTTGGGTAGTTTCTGGGTGAGTATCGTTGCTTTCTGACCGGATGTTATAAGACGTGACGAAAGGAGCCTGCACTGTATCTCTGCGCCGCCCTGGCAGGGATAGAACCGCGCAGTGAGCATACCTATCCCAATTGGTTTATCCATATTGAAAATTATATCATAATCAAGGCTGTTTTTCAATTCTGATAAGCTCTGAAAAACTTATATTTTCGGTGACCAGGCTGTGTATCCCGAGCAAAGAAACCGTTGCCAATTGCAACAGGTGGAGGGTTATGATATAGCCGAAAGCCTCATTTTTGTTGAAGCCCATAAAAGCAAGCGAGGTGACTCCAAGGAATTCCACTGTGCCAACGAAGCCCGGGGCGGTCGGCAGGATAGCGCCCATCCCTATTATGATCATTACGAAGAAGCACTGGAATATAGTTAGATGCATACCGAAAGACTGTCCCATAAGGAAGAACACGCTGCCTTCTATAGACCACACCAGAACTGAGAGAAAGAATACTTTTACAAGCGATGACCCTTTGGCGAATATCTGAAGGCCGTCAATGAAACTATTGAACATGTTCTGGGCCACGACTTTGAACCTGGCCGGAACAGGCATCTTGTCCATAAACCTTACGGCTATCTCACGGTGTTTTAGAAGGAAATATAGCATCACGAGTAGCCCAACGAATACAACCGAGCCTATCGAGAAAGAAGTCTTGGCCCAGCCCGGGAACGGCAGAAGCATTATGGTTATCAGAAAAAGGGTAATGTAGCTAATACCATCAAACAACCTTTCAACGAGTATCGTTGCAAGAATGCCTGTCCTTGTCGTGGATAGTTTCTGTCCCGCTATGTTAGCCCTTACAACTTCCCCCAACCTGAGCGGAAGGACGTTGTTCATGAAGAACCCAATGACCAAAAGTGAGAATAAACGTTTAACCGGGACGCCACTTTTTAACGGTTCGACCAACAGCTCCCACCTAAATCCTCTCGCGACAAACGCCAAAAAATATACGAAAACCGCGAGGCATATCCAGGGAATGCTTGCCTGACGTATATAATGCCAGCAGTTGGCAAGGTCTATCTGCCTGAGGGTAAAGTATAAGAACGCGCCGCCGATGGCAAGCCCTGCAAAGAATTTTTTATTAATTGTAGCCTCCGTAAAGACCAATAATATTACAAAGATATGTAGACGTTGTCAAAAATATAAAGTGTTCAGACTGAAAAAATAGATTTAAAAAGCAGTTTGGAGTACTGGCAGACCGTGCTCATGATCTTCATCTTGCTTTTGCCTGTTTTTTCATCATACCTAAGGATAAGCGGAACTTCAGCCAGTTTGATCCCTATTTTTTTGGCTTTTAAAAGCAGTTCGAGAGTAGCAGAAAAACCAGGTTCATTAACAACACCTAAACCATAGCGGCCTACCATCCTTTTAACGGCTGATGCTGAAAACGCGCGGAAGCCGCTTGTATAATCACTTGCATTTGATATAGGGAAAATTACTTTAATTAGCCTGCTGGCTAAAAAGCTCAAGATCCTGCGGATCAAAGGAACACCGCGTTCGCCTGCACCTTTAACAAAGCGTGAAGCTATAACAACGTCGTAGCCCGAATAAGTTTTCGCGGTAAGTTCGTTGATAAGCTTAGGTTTATGGGAGTTGTTCGCATCCATCGTAACCAATATATCGTCGTCTTCAATTACACTGGCTATGTATGTAAATCCTGTTGAAAGCGCTTTGCCCAGCCCCATATTGATCTTGTGTGAAATTAGCTTTAATGGAAGCTTAGTGTCATAAGCCAGAATGGAGTTGGCCGTACCATCTGTCGAACCATCGTCTACTATGATGAGCCTTAATGGATAGGCCAGCTTTGTTTCCGTGAATTCTTTTAAGAGCGCAGCGATATCATTTTCTTCATTATAAGCCGGTAGCAGTACGTATATCATAATAGCTCCCCGCGCAAATAGTAACCAGCCAGCAAAAGTATAGTAAATCCGGTAATCATAAGACCCAAAATAAATGTTGAGGGCAAATAATAGAGATAAAGCCTGTTGTCTCCGGTGTAATCTCCGGCCGGCAGAAATACAGCACGGAACGCCCTGTTCGCGCGCATTAGGGGGTAAGTGCAAATGCCTGCCGCTGCCCGCCAGTCATTATAGTAGGCGTTTGTGAACACAACCGCTGCCGGTTTTGACAAATTAAACTCTGCAGTAACCATATTTGCACTGCAGTTGTATGATACGATGCCTTTAGGGACAACGAAATCTTTTTCTGTGCCGCCGTCAGTACACTCTACGAATAAGTTTTTGTCGGGCGGGACTAGAGTATTCTTAAGATGTTCGTACTGGCCTTTTAAATCATGACTGTCGAGTAAATCTACGTGCTTTGCGAAAAATAGTCTGGGTAACGAATCCGGTATTTCGTATATCTTTATATTACCGTTCGTTAAAAGCGACGTTAAACCAGGTTTCTGCTCAGGTGTAACAAGATATCTAACTGAAAATGCTTTTGAAAGAGGCGAGTTAAGGTTCTGACTTATTTAATCCGGTAGAGTTAAGCGCGCCGGTTTCCTGCATACCCAGATAGCGCGTGAAACTCTTTAGAAATATAGCTTCGTAGCCGTTAAGATTGAAATGGTGGTATAGCATCGACCTGTTCGGCATTATCATGTCAGGTTCGGTTATGATGCGGTAAACTGGGTCTAGTATTTCCGATATGGAGTTGTTACTTCGGTAGACGGCAGGGTTGCCGGGATAGATGAACCTGTTTCCCCAAACAAAAAGATCCGTAAATATGAGAAGTATTAAAATAGCTTTAACCAGCGCGCCAAACTTGCCGATGTATCTATCCCATGCGAACGCAAAAAGTATTATCAGCGAGGTTATTGATAAATATATGAACCTGGCCGGTACACGTAGCAGATCTAGCCCAGGCAGATGATCGTACAGTATTTTATAAACAGGATTTTGGAAACCGATCGCAAGAGCTATGCCTATAACGAAAAGCGCTGGATAAAAATATTTACCCCTCTTAAGTGAAAGAAAAAATCCCGCTATTGCCAATAACAAGGGGATCAAGCCGATATACATGCAGTGTCTTTCAAAGAAATATGATGGGTTAAGAGGATAGACGAAGGTCTTGTCTATTATATTGCCATAATAATCAGGCAGGACAAAATTGATCAAGTTCTTTAGAGAAATAGAGTAATTTCCGACAAGACCGGCCAGGTTGCCGTTTTCCGCAGCTTTAGATAGTTCATAACTAGGAAGAAGTTGTATTGACGAAAGCAGCAGCGCAAGCACGGCTGCAGTTGCAAAGTATTTATAACCCGCAAAACGCTTGAATAGCACATAGACAACTAAGAATACAATCCCAATAAACAATGGAAACGCGTGGCCCGAAAGAAACTGGAACACTAATGTTAGAGCTAGGAAAATCATAGCCACCGGTTCTTGATTGTTTGAAAGGTTCTCAGAAAAAAGAATAAGGATCGGAAGCCATATATATCCCGAAAGAGCTGCCGGGTGGCCAGCCGGTATTTTGTACAATAAAAAACTTGAAAAACAGTAAGTTACAGCGCCAGAGAGGGCCGCGGTGTGGGACCGTTTGTAGTGTTTAAGGAGCAGAAAGAAGAATACCCCCCCGGCTACTATATGCAGCATCTCGAAAATATTGAATGCCTGCGACAAAGGCAGCACATAAAAAAATACGCTTAAGGGGTAAAATACAGAGCTCTGGGGGTTTGCAAGAAGCGGCTCTCCGGTAAAAATGTATGGGTTCCAGAACGGTATCTTGCCGGAAATAACCTGCTCGGCCACAAGGTGTTTCATGGGATAGTAGTGCTGGTAAACGTCGCCGTAATTGCCGGCCATAGCTGAAAAGTGAAATATCACAGGTTCAAATACTATTGCCGTAAGAAAAACAATAATGAGAACAGCTAGCCACGGCCTACTCATCGGTTTTGCCCCGTAATTTTCTTGATAAAAAAATGACTCCAACGATTATCGTTATTAGCGTAAGCGAGAGGCCAAGGCGGAACGACAGCGGTTCGTAAAAGTAATAAGCGTCATTAAGACCTGCGCTTACATCAAACTCAGGGAACATGCCTTTATATGTTCGGTACGGCGTTGGCTTGGAATTAATAAATAATTTCCACCCAGGGTAGATGCATTCTTTCCAGATAAATTTGTGATCCGAAGTATTTGAGAACTCGAAATGGCGGCGATTGAAGTCTCCAGAGTATTTAAAAGTATCTTGGCCTGTGGCAATTGGCATAAACTCGTAAGGCCCGGGGTTCGAATCTATTTTGTAAATATAAAGCGGTTTATCAGTTGTCAATGTATAACCCGTCGAGTCTATAAGCTTATCCCTGCAGATCAGGTAGCCGATACCTAATTCCTTAAAGGCCGGGGCCGCTTTTCGGGCTCCTGTGATAGAATAGATAGCGTTTATTGTTGTCTCTATCGAGTATGAGGTCAGCGGTTCTCCAAAACCGTAGGCGTTAGAAAGATGGTAAGGAAGGCAAGTTAGATTATAAAGGCTGCCCCTTGCCTTCTGCCAACCGTTTTCGATAGATGTAGCGTGAATGAACCTATCCTTTTCTGTGCCCGGGCTTAGAATGAACCTGGTGTTTTGAGGGTCATTCTGTAAAACATCAATAATGGCAGACTTCTGATAAAAATAATTGTTATCCGCCAGCGGCTGAAAACCGGTTGAAACGGCCAGAAGCTCAACGGCCGAAAGCGCGATTATCAGCAAGCCGTACTTAAAGTGCTTTATACCGATGCCGGCAAGTGTTGTTAAACCCACAACGGATATATATGCGTATTGAACAGGATACCTCATTGTGTGGAAGATAAAAAAATGCTTGTAGAGCCACGGGTATACTGGTGTTTTATCCCCCATTGCAAGTACTATTCCGGTGACTATAAGAACCGCGGACAAAATGCGCAGTTTACCAGATCTTTTACCTAACAACCCGGCCGCTGCTATGCAGATACCGACAAAACCAATATAAAATGTTGTGTCCCACTGCATGAACTCGCCAGCTACGAGATCAGACTTTATATTATGTATCAAAGGGCTTATGAATCCTGGGAGCCCGCTAAAACTGATTGAATGCAGCATAGCTATTGCATAGTCAATGCCTTCCCTGCTTCTGAAAGAGCCTGATATAAGCTCTATTGTCGGCAGGAGCTGGCACGCCGACAGGCACATCGCTATAACAGCAGCTAATGCCAGTTTTAGGCCGTAATTCTTGATTAGTGTTACATCGTTCTCTGTGTTCGAGAGGTCATACAATACGAACATTAAAAGTATAAAGACCTGAAAAATAAAGACCTGGTGGCCCGCGAGGAACGAAAAACATAATGCCACAGACAGAAGCAGAGGGTTTTTCCGCAAAAGCATCGGAGCAAACGTCCAGGCTATAACGCCAGCATAACTGAGGAATTCAAGTTTAGTTATAAAGAAACCGCTGAATGAAAAGATGACCATCATGACAAGAGCCGAATTGTTGCTGCCAAGCTCTTTACGGCCAAAAAGGTAGGCAAAATATCCTGCAAGAATAACTTGAGAGAAATGGTAAAATTTTAGGGCGGTACTGAAATCGAATATATAAAAAATCAGGCTGAACGGATAAAACACGGCTGATTGCCAGTTCGCAAGGAGAGGCATGCCGCAGAATGCATACTGGTCCCATAACGGGATTTCCCCTCTTTGCACGGCTTGGGCGCACAAGCTTTTCCATGGATGGAAGATATAAGTAAGATCTCTTAAATAAAATGTTTTGCCAAGAAATATTACCGGGAAAAAGAATATTACGGTTAAGATGGAAAGCGTCAACAAGGCGAAATACTCTTTTCTGTAATTCATATTGTCTGCCATTTAATAAACAGGTTGTTCTTAAACAGTAATATTAAAAATGCAATAGCTGATAAGCTTGATATCAACAGGCCAAGTATGAAAGACATAGGCGCGTAGTAAAATAATACCTTATGCGCTCCGGGCGGAAGAAATATAGCCCTGAAATAGTAGTCAGTTCTGTATATTTTTACAGGCAAACCGTCTACTTCGGCTTTCCATCCTGGATAATATGCCTCGCCGCAGAACAGCCACTTGGCATCTTTAGAGTAAGTATTTAACTTGTACTTATTCATGGTATATTGTTCGATAGAAACTTTGTCTTGACCAGCGAACTGTAATTGAAAGCTGTTTTGAACATTAAACGGCATAGTATCTTCAATAAACACTGTCTTAGTAGGATCAAAACCTTTATCAAGCATAGCGTCAATAATTTTATCTCTGCGAAGCAACTCGGCTTTGTTGGCCATGTAAAATCTAGGCAAACAATGAATATTTTCATATATCTTAACGTAGCCGTCTTTTACCAACTTCATATTGTGTTCGCCCAACTCGCGTTTAGAGAACATATATTTCAAGTTCATTATATCAAGTATTTTTGAAGATGGATCTTTTATATTGCTAAAAAGTACGAGCGCCGAACTCTGCATCATCGTCTCGTAGCCGTCTGCATAGCTGAGCCGGTAAGCGGACGCCGTATTAGGGTATAGCATATCCTTAAAGTTTAGCCAGCGCTTGTAATAATCGGCGTCATAATAGGGTGGTTCCGCGACCGTTTTTGGCGTTAGCATTATTCTGAACAAACTATTGTCTTTTTGTAGGAATCCTACGCTCGGTGTTGTCGTCTCGTAATATGACTTGTCGATTAGCCTATTCGCTCGCAGGTTAAAAAGGAATAGTTCAGTGAATACTAAAATTACCAAAATAATCCGTACATAGTTTGAACGTAACATATCCAGCATATATCCTGTCAATAACGCGAAACAGAACGCAAAAAGATACATCACCTGAGCCGGAAACCTGAAATATTTCCAGCCGGGGACTATCAATAGGAATATATTGTAAAGCGGTGTGCCGCTGCCAATAGCCAATCCAGTCAGCAGTACTAATGCCGATATCAAAAAGAAATGTTCTTTCTTGCGTATATTTTTGTAATTAAACAGGCACACTCCGATCGAGACGAGCCCGAAATAGTAACCGATTATATGAACGTCACCTTTATAGAACGGTTGAAAATAATCCCACAAGGGCACGAGCAAAAATCTACAATAATCGAGCGTGCTAATGGAGTAGACTGAGCTGAGTGCCCTATCTAGTCCGCTGCCTCTGGATGAATTAGCGGCGAGTTCTATGGACGGCAAAAGTTGCGCGGATGAAAATAGAAGAGTTATTACCCCTACGCTCACGAATGCTAAAGCAAGCTTTTTGAGTGACTCAAAATATGTGTAATGCTGTTCGAGAAATACCAGATGGTAAACAAGAAGAAAAAGGATCGTGTAATATACAAAGCCCGGATAGCCCGCAAAGAACTGGAGTGTCAATGTTATAGCCGTAAATACTGCGTACAGTGGCAATTGTTCCGTTGTATACTTTTTGAAGTAGTATAACACTCCCGGGAGCCAAACGTAGGCGGCAATTTGGCTGGTCATTCCTGCGTGAAGAACGAAAAAACCATTAAACATGAAGATAAAGGCCGAAATTATGGATCCGTAATCGCTCATGCCGAATTCTCTGGAGAGTTTATACATGAACATTCCGGCTATTGCGGTATGGATAATGATGAAAATATTTAATGCGGTTGGATAACTGAAAATTAAAAAGATGTAGCTGAACGGGTAGAGAACGGCTGTTTGCGGGTTAGCAAGGAACGGCATACCGCAGTAAACGTATGGATTCCAGAGAGGCACTTCGAGGTTTTTCCATGAATAAGAGAATAATGAGGCTATTGGATAATAAGACCTGGTCGTGAGGTCAAAAAACAGTGTTTTGCCGGAAAATACTAGTTTAAACCAGAACACTACCGCAGAGATCAATATTATAAAATGTGGAAATAAATTATTTTTGGAAATACGCTCAATATTATTTTGTTGCATTTTGGAGTTTTCTCTCCATATTCAAAAAAGTCTCACGGTAGCGGGGATTGAATCTGTCGTATGACACTGCAGTTTTCATCGCTTCTAAGGCTTCGGCGTATTTCCCAAACTCCATGTATAGCCATGAGATATCCGAGTAACACCTCGCTGACCTTTGAAAAAGGTTTATAGCGTGTTGCTGCATTTTTATAGAATTATCAAGTTCTGAAGTTGTGCCGTTTAGGGCGTACTTTGTAAAATATATTTCAGCAAGTTTCAGGTATGCCTGACGGTTTTTGCTGTCGTATGAAAGCGATCTTTCGGCATAGTTTATTGCTCTTTCATAATCTTTAACGTTGAAGCAGTACACACTACGGCTATAAAAAACGCTGGATATGAACGGGCGTACCAGGAACAGTCCCACGACAGCAAAGGTTCCATAAAATACGTACTTATTGATGAATCCTCCTCTAAGTGCTCTGCCTGAACTCTCAAAACCCAGGCCAAGAATATAAAAGAACAGGCACATAATTGAAGGCACAAAAAATGAGTAATCGAACATGTTAAATACCAGAAACCCAGCAATAGACAATGTAATTTCGAGGCTATAGCCTTTTTTAGCTACGGGAGTTGAGTTGCCGGCATATCTAAAGAAGTTATAGATCAATAAGATAAACGATAGCAACCCGACTAACCCGGTTTCAGCTGCCAACTGCAGAATAATGTTGTGTGTGTAGGCACTGTTTAAACCAGGTGCCGCGCGGTATGAAAGATAAAGGTCTCCAAAATTGCCAAGGCCGACACCGGTTAACGGTTTATCAAGGAACATCAGGAGCGCAGAATGCCACCATAACAACCTGTCGGATAATGAATGGTAAAGTCCGGATCCGCCTAAAATCATGATAAGAACGGCCGCCATGCAAGTTGGTAGAAGTAAGAAAAAACGCTCTTTATGATCTTTAAAGTGAAAGAATGCATATATCGATAGAATGCCGGTTGCTATGACTGCTGCTGCCCTTGATCCAGTTGCCAATATTGATACGTACAAAATAACAGAAATTATCGGTGCTGAGAAATCATTTTTCTCCCAGTAGATAAATGACAAAGGCAAGGTCAGCAAAAGATAACCGGCGAGCACATTGTAGTTTACGATCGTCTCTAAAAAGTCGGTGCTGCTTGTTGACAATCCGAATAACCTGAACACGGTTTGCGAAAGGAGCATCACAGAAAGTAAAAATCCAGCAAGCACAGGCGCTGAGAGGATTGTTTTTCTGTCGTGTTCCGGTGTCGCCATGGCTGCGCAAGCCATAATCATCGAGCTTGCAAGTAAAAATATATTATTCCGCACTACAGATGCATTTTGATTAAAGGCAAAGGATATTAGGGCTGACGCCATTAATAGGATACATGGCAAGTATATTGGTGAGGTCAACAATAGACGACCGCTTTTTGTGATCAAAAGTATTAGCAACAGCGATGTCAGGTATATTATTGTTTCCGGGCCGATGTCCCAGGAGAAACGCATTAGAGGCGTAATAAACAGCGCCGCTGCTGTTAAGTAGCCGAATGCCTGCTCAAGCCTTGAAAATCTGTTCATTGGATCTCGTGAAATAAAAAAAACCCTAAAGTAACGGGCTCTTCATAAATATATTTATAGCCGGTTCTGTTCACATAACGGCTTTTTGGCCTTAGACATTCTTTTAAACTTAATTGTTCAACAACTGCGGAGTAAGGAATACAAGCAGCTCGGTCCTTGCTTTGGAGTCCGAAGTGTGCTTGAAGAGGCTTCCGATTATAGGCAGGTCACCTAAAAGCGGAACCTGTTCGCCTGACTTGATGTCCTGGTCTGTAATCAGCCCGCCGATAACTACTGTTTCTCCATCGTTTACTATAACGGTGGTGCTGGCTTCTCTCGTGCCGATTACCGGGCCGGCTGGGTCGTTCCTGACGAACAGGCTAACTTCAGGGTGAACCACGAGTGTGATCTTTTTGTCGATGTTGATAGTAGGTGTGACTGTGAGCTTGACGCCTACGTCCAAGAAGTTAGTTGATTGTGTTGAACCAGCTGTTGATACAGTAGTGGTTGTGTATGGAATTCTCTGTCCCACCAGTATTTTTGCTTCTTTGTTATTAACTGTTGTGACTTTGGGGTTGGATAATAATTTTGAAAGGCCTTTCTGAGCGAGAGCGGTCAAGGCGCCTGTGATCCTCATCTGGTTGGATACAATGCCGAACGCTATGGAGCCGATCTCTCCTGAGCCCGATGCAATTGCAGGGAAAGCTACGCCGGTTCCTCCTCCTGAAACTGAAACCGGTGTGATATTTCCGTTGGCGTCAGTCTGTGTTTGTCCTATTGTAACCTGGTTGTTCGGCTGGTTCGTGATTGTATTCGCGTACTGCCATTGAATGCCGAGATCGAGGTCTTTGTTCAGGTCTACTTCTACGATTTTAGCTTCTATGATGACCTGCATGGGTTTTTGATCAAGTTCCTTTATTAGTTTTGCGATCGAGATGAGGCCCTGAGGTGTGTCGGTAATTATCATGCTGTTAGTGCGCTCGTCAACCGAAATGCTGCCTTTGCGGCCTTCCGCATTCCTCACCGAGTCAAGATTTAGTTTAACATCGTCGGCTTTAGCGTAATTCAGCGGAAATATTTTCGTGAAAGCCACGGCTTGCGCTCTTTCTTCTGATATCTGCTGTGGTGTCGCGATGCGGACGATATTCGGCCCCTGTTCCTGGCTGACCAGGTTCTTTAATTCAAGAATAGTTTCAAATGCCTTGTCAAAAGGCACGTTCTCAAGCCTGAGCGTGATAGTTCCCGTGACATCTGCCCCATAAATTATGTTTATGCCACTTTTCATGGATAACATACGGAATACATCTCGGATATCAGCGTCCTCGAAATCAATAGTTATTGGTTTTTTTGACAAATATATTTGTTTATTGCCAACAGTTTGATCATTCTGAGGCGGCGTAGTTTTGTTCTGCTGTGTGTTAGTGTCATTTGCGCTTACGGTAAGTTGAGTATTTGCTGCTGGCGCCGGTTTAACGGCCGCTTTAACTTGCGGAGCGGGCGCCACAGGTACAGGCAAAATATCTACTTTTTTTGATTCTTCAGGTGTTACGGGTTGAGCAATAACTATTGGAGTTTCATCCTGTGCCGATTTTGCCTGTGGAGCCGCTGGTTGAGGTTTTACTGGCACCTGCATGGCAGCAGGCGCAGCTTGTTTGGTTTCGGGTTCGGCTGGTACAGCTGCAGCAGCCGCGGTTTGTGATGAAACATTAACCCCTTCTTCGGCTGACTTTGCTGTGTTGTCTTCCGGTGTTTGAGAATTCAATACAAGTTTTACTAATTTGCCGCTGGTTTTGAGTTCATATTCCGACATTTTTACAAGATCAACAACAACACGGGCAACCTTGATAGGGTCATTTTGATACTGTCCGCCGCGTATACGCTTTATGTCCCCGGAACCGGTTATTTCACGGTCTTTGGCATTAAATTCGGTGTTAGTGAACTCAATAACAACTCTCGCGGGGTTTGATATCTTAAAGGCGTGGCATTTCGCCTTACCGGAAAGAGCAATGGTAATAGTATTCCCGTCAATGCTAATTTTATCAAGGGTACGGAACCGTTCCTGAGCCCATAGTAAACAAAAACAAACTGACATCAACATTGCAAACCCGATGATTTTAAGGATTTTATTCATTATTTCAAGCCTCCTGTGGCCAGAGAAAATATTTTCATGATCAATTATTTTGATTTCAATAATAATTCTTTAGTCGTTTTGTCGGGTGCAATCATAAGCACGCTGTCTTTCCTAATAACACCTGAAATAGCTCTAACCAGCCTTTGCCTGTTGTCGTAAAGGCGGGACCCTTTTAAAATGTAATTTATGCCCCCGCCGGAAATAAGCGCCATTTTAATTTTCCCGTCGTCATAAATTCCCTTTAGTTTAAGGCTTCCCAGGTTAGGTATTGCAACCTCTTCAGATAAAGCTGAGCCTGATGAAGTTTCCCCGGTCATCGCTACAAATGGATCCCTGAACTTATCACCTTTGTAATTGTAGTGCTCCGGTTCTTTTTTCTTGTAAACCGACTTGTCACCCTGTGAAGGCAGCGAGGCCGGCGTTTTTGTGACGTTTTGAGTGGGCAGCTCTTCATACCCGCAGGAACAGGCTATCAAAGCTGTGAAAATTATGGCTAAGTAATGGTATTTAAAGTTCATTCTTTAACTATCCTTTGAACGTGTATGCAAGGAAAACACAAGTAACATTTACTGTGTTAGGGTTGTCTTTTGACGGCGTGAGAGCCGTAAAGTTTACATTCTTAACACTGAGTATCCTCGATTCCTGCCCTATATCGCATAAGAAATAAGCTACGGCATGATATGTGCCTTGTATTGTCATCTGGAAAGGTATCTCGTTATAATTCGCTTGAGACACTATTGTTCCCGGAGTTATATTCGTGATTTTAAGCTGGTACTTCTGCGCGACTTTAGTCACTGTGCGCAGCAGAGCAGGAATCTCTTTGTCTTTCGGCAGGAGTTTCTCAAGGTCAGCAACCTCCTGCTCAAGGTTTTTCATGTCGGCTTGCAGTTTAGGAAGCTCCAGCGCCTTTCGTTTGGTGTCGGCGAGTTTCGACTCTACCTGGATAAGCTTTTTTAGGTTATCGTTGTATTTGTCGTTTAGCGGGGCAACAAGGTATTTGAAATAGACAAAAGAAAACCCGCTGATCAGTATGGCGAGAACGATGAGGTTTTGCTGGATCTTCTTTGTCATAAACTTTTCTTCTTGTAGTCGAATTTTAGATGAAACAACGATGTCGGCGTCTTTGCTCCCGACGTTGTCAGAGCACCAAGATCTACGTTCGCGAATGACGGGTTCGATGACAGGGAAGAAACGAAATCCGCTATCGAGTAATTATCCAGAGCCTCAGCGTCCATGTTCACGGATATCCTTCCGTCGGCCGTAAGCTGTGTTGTAATGTTCCTGAACCATAGATTGTACGGGAGCAGTTCAAGTATATCTTCCATAAAGTACAGGTAAGTAAGCCTGCTTTGCATCAGTGTGCTTATTACCGATTTCTTTGTCGCCAGCACGTTGGTCGTTGACTGCAATGCCTCAACCTGTTTTAGAATACTTTCGTATTTAACAAGTTCCCTTTCTGACTGTGACACCCTGTACTCAAGTTTTTTATAAGAGCGGAATTTAAGAGTGTAATCAAAAGCGCCGATTATAACCGCTACAATAAGAGCCGCGTAGCCGAGTATTATCAACTCGTTGCGTTCTTCTTTTTTAATCATTTCCGGCGCAAGCAGATTAATCTTGATCATATGGATTATTTTTTCGGGATATCGTTTTCTCTGCGCATCGCAAGCCCTGCAGCAACTGTCAATTGCGGGGCTATGTTTTCCGGCACAACAGCGCTGTCCATGATATATTTTAAGGGGTTGAATATCTCTACGGGTATCTTTAATTCGTGGTTGAGAAAACTATCGAGGTTTTTCAACTGGCTCGATCCGCCGCATATGAGCAGTTTATTAATTACGCGTTCGGGGTTCTGCGAAATATAGAAGTCTATAGATCTCTGGATCTCAGCTAGGAAATCTTTAGCAACCGGCGTGATAGAAGATGATACCTGAAGGGCCTCTTTCTGGTTGTCCGAAAGAGTTTTTTCTTTTTCTTCCGCGGTGACCAGCAGGCTATAGCGGGATTTCAAGTCTTCCGCAGTTTTGAAATCACAGGAGAGGCTCCTTTGGATAGCCTTTGTGAAAGAATTGCCGGAAATGAAAACATCTCGTACAACGCGTGATATCCCATTTTCCATTATGGCCATATTTGTGACATTGGCGCCTATATTTACTAAAAGCACTGTTTCCTGCGCCGGCGTTTCGCTGTTGGCGTTGTTGTACTCATAAGCGTTCTGAATGGCGAAAACATCGAGGTCAATGACTACCGGCCTGAGGCTAAGGTCATTGAACAGTTCAAGTTTCGTCTGGACGGCATCTTTCTTGCAAGCCACAAGGATGGTCTCCATCTTTTTCTGGCCATCTTCGATAACATCGCCGAGAATATGAAAACTCAGATCAACTTCGCGAATATCGAAAGGTATGTACGGTTCAGCTTCGAACTGTATAGTTTTTGCCAGTTCTTCACGAGTCAGCTTGGGGAAACGCACGTACCTAACAATAACCTGATTTCCGGAAATTGAGCTTATGATATTTTTTGTGGTGATGTTTTCTTTCGCTAGATATTCGGCCAGCCTGGTAACCGCAATATTCTTTTTATCCAGCGGAGACAGCTCGGCGCCGCTCTCGTTTAAGGGCAGAACGGCCCATTTAAGCAAAGTGAACTTATTTCCAGCTGATTTAAGGCAGGCGATCTTTATCGAGGAAGTGCCGATATCTATAGCTATAGAATCACGGCTTTTTAATAACGAGAGACCCGGTAGTTTAATTTCTGGAAGTTTTATAGCCATTTAGTTTATGATTTCCGAAAACAGCTCAATAATCATGCAAAAAATCATCAAGGCCATTAAATCGGGAATATAAGAATTTATAACAGATTATGTTTGATTTGTCAAGGTATAATATGAATTGGAAGGCACCCATTGAATTATTAACGATTTTGTTGCTCCGGAATGGTCATCTGGCAAAAATTAACCTAGCGAGATCCGGCAGGAAAAGATTAATATATGCCGAAACAGCAATGAACGGCCCAAACGGTATGTAGCCAGTCCTCTCAATCTTTTTTGCCATGATTAGCAATATCCCAAACACGCTGCCTACAAGCGAGGCCACGAACAGCACTGAAAATATCTTTGACCAGCCTATCACTGCGCCTATCCCGGCCAAAAGCTTCACATCTCCCCCTCCCATCGCCTCCTTCTTCATGATTTTCTCTCCGAAGAATCCAAGCAAAAAGAGAGATCCTCCGCCAGCCAGCACACCAAGAAAAGAGTTTAATATCCTGTGCACTACTCCGCTGCCCAGAGAATTGTTGAAAGGGCTGACAAGAAGGCCTGCCGCGATCAGAGGCAGCGACAAACTATCCGGGATTATCTGAACGTGAAAGTCTATGCCGGAAATAATAATAAGCACTAACGTTAGCAGAAGGTAGAACGCCAGCAGCGCGGGGTCTTTAATATTAAGTGCGAGAGCTAAGAATGAACAGCCCGTGATTAACTCGACCAGCGGATATTGTATCGATATCGGTTCACCGCATGCGCGGCATTTGGCTTTTAAGATCACGTAGCTTAACAAAGGCAGGTTGTCGTACCATTTAATGAGCTTATTGCACTTCGGGCAGTGAGACTTTGGAAATACGACGGATTCGCCTTTAGGTATCCTTGAGATGCAAACATTCGCAAAGCTTCCAAAAACAAGGCCAAGCGCAAGAAAAAATGTCAGGTATAGGATCATAATTAATCGCGGTCTTTCAAGGTCATCAGCCCTTGTCCGCCAGGGAACCAAGCTCAAACATCGGCATGAACATGGCGATGACTATGGCGCCGACTACCAGCCCCATACCAACCATTATCAGCGGCTCCATCATGCTTGTAAGCCCTTTAACCATCACATCGACTTCCTGGTCATAAAAATCAGCTATTTTATTAAGCATGGTATCAAGGTTCCCCGTTTCTTCTCCGATGGATATCATTTGTATGACCATCGGCGGAAAAACAGCTGTTTTTCTCAACGGCTCGGCCATTCTTTCGCCTTCCCTGATAGACTGTTTGGCTGAATTGATTGCTATCTCTATGACCTTATTGCCGCTTGTCTTTGCCACGGTGTCAAGCGCCTGCAGTATCGGCACGCCGGATTTTATAAGCGTTCCAAGTGTTCTTGCGAACTTAGCGATGGCAACTTTTTTCAGCAGCTGGCCTACCATGGGAATCTTCAGCGCGATAGTGTCCGTCAATAAAAGGCCCTTTTCAGTCTTTCTAAAGCGATTAAATGCCGTGAGGGAGCCTACTGGTATCGCTATTACTAAATACCAAAACTGTCTAAGCAGCTCCGAAATTTTTATCAGCACTCTTGTAGGCAAAGGCAATTCTGCGCCAAAACTGGCAAATATTCCCTTGAAAGTCGGTATTACAAAAATGAGCAGGAATAATGTTACCCCGCCGGCTACGCATGATATAACTCCGGGATAAACAAGCGCGCCTTTTACTTTCCCTTTTAATTCTTCCGCGGCTTCAAGGTAGCCGGACAATCGTTCAAGTATAGTATCGAGTATACCCCCGACTTCGCCCGCTTTTATCATAGAAACATAAAGCTCTGTAAAAGCTTCGGGATGCTTTTTCATGGCATCAGTTATCGAAATACCCTGTTCTATGTCTTCCCTTATCTTCGTGATGATATCTTTAAAAACGGGTGTTTCAGCCTGGTTGACGAGTATGGTGAGGCCCTGCACTATAGGAACGCCCGCGTTGACCAGGGTGGAGAACTGTCTTGAGAAAAGCACAAGCTCTTTGGCGGTAACACTGGGTTTTAAGGGGTTTAATTTTTTTAAAGTTTCAAGGAGGGCGTTCGTTTTTACTTCTTTTATCTCCATCACGATAAATTTCTGGCTTTTAAGTTTATCCATCGCAAGGCGCTGGTTAAGCGCCTCTATTACGGATTCAACTATGGCTCCTGATGAAGAACGGGCCCTGTAACTGAACTGCGGCATTTATCCTCCAAAACTGCGGGTGCGTCTATTTTTCAGTAAGATATTTATAGCGATGCCTTTTGTAATAGTCTCTTTAGGTCATCCTGGTCAGTGCTGGCGTCCAGGGCTGTTCTGATAGGGTATCTGCCGGCGCGTGTAGAGGTCGTATAAAGACTGGTTCATGGTTTGCATTCCGTATTTCCCGCCTGTTTGCATGGCAAGGTATATCTGTTCGATTTTCATTTCCCGTATGAGGTTCCTGATAGCAGGCGTCATCGTGAGCACTTCGCTCGCGAGCACTCTGCCCGAGCCTGACGCGTGCGGCAGGAGCTGCTGCGCGAAGATAGCCTGGAGCACCATAGAGACCTGCGACCTTATCTGAGGCTGCTGGTGCGGCGGAAAGACGTCTATCATCCTGTTGACAGCGGAGGCGGCATCGGTCGTATGCAGCGTCGCGAATACAAGGTGCCCCGTTTCCGCGATAGTCAGCGCGGCCGATATGGTTTCAAGGTCCCTCATTTCGCCTATAAGTATAATGTCAGGGTCCTGCCTCAGGACATATTTCAGGGCGTTAACGAACGAGTTGGTATCCGAGCCTATTTCCCTCTGGTTGACGATTGACTGTTTGTGAAGATGGACATACTCTATCGGGTCTTCTACGGTAATTATATGGCTTGTTCTCGTTTCATTTAGAAAGTTTATCATCGACGCGAGTGTAGTAGATTTACCCGAGCCCGTGGGGCCGGTCACAAGCACAAGCCCCTTGTTCGTTTTCATAATCTCATAAATGACCTGAGGCAGGTTGAGTTCTTCAAAAGTCAGCATCTTCTGGGGGATCGAGCGGAGCGCGGCGCCTACGGACCCGCGCTGGCGGAACACGTTCATTCTCACGCGCCCTACGCCTTTTATGCCGAAAGAAAGGTCAAGCTCGTTCGTGGCCTCGAACTTCTCTTTCTGCGAATCTGTCAGCAGCGAATATATAAGCCTCTGGCAGGCGTCCGGTGTAAGTTTCTCGAACTGTGTTGATTTCACTTCGCCGTCGATCCTCAGCATTGGCGGAAGGCCGGCGGTTATATGAAGATCGGACGCCTTTTTCTCCATCAGCATCATCAAAAGGTCCTGCATGTTAAGCATAAATAATCTCCAGTTCTGTTAAGGCGGTTTCAGCTTATCTTAGTGAGCCTAAGGAATTCTTCTACCGACGACAGGCCCGAAACAACTTTTCTCAATGCCCCTTCCGCTATTGTCATTGACTTTTTTTGCAGATAGTGTTCTTTCATACTGGATTCAGTATGTTTGCTTGCTATAAGTGTTTTCATTTTTTCGTCAGGCTCGAATATCTCGTAAACGGCAGTGCGTGACTTGTAGCCGGTGTTGTTGCACTGTTGGCAGCCTGAGGATTTCTTTAGTTTGATTTCGGCCTCGTTGGGGTCGTTCGGCTCATAGCCTAACGGCTTAAGCATGCTGACCGGCAGATCGTACGATTCTTTGCAGTCCCCGCATATCAGCCTCATCAGCCTCTGGTTGGATATCATAACAAGGCATGACGCCAGAAGAGACGGAGAGATGCCGTTAAGGAGCAGCTTAGTTATCGCATCAAGGGCGCTGCTTGCGTTCATAGTGGAAAATACCGTATGGCCGGTCATCGCGGCGTCTATCACGATCTCCGCGTTATTGCCTTCCAAAATATCTTCAATGAATATGATGTCGGGCTCGTGCCTGTCAATTATTTTTGAAAAACTGTATTTATCCAGGCGGCTCTCGCTTGGCTGGCAGATCTGCGTAACGCCGTTTACCGAGTATTCAAGGTTGCGGCCGAACGATATGATCTTTCTGTCCGGGTAATTAAGGGCCTTCATGGTGGAATACATCGTAAGAGATTTGCCTGACCCCGCGGTGCCGGTGATCAAAATAAGGCCGTTCGGTATCTCGATATTTTTCTTGTAGACCGAAAGGGTTTCAGGCTCAAACCCCAGTTCGGAAATATCCCGGGGCTCGGCAAGCTCGTTTATCACGCTAAGGGAAACGCTGTCGCCATAATTTGCCGCGAGTATATTGACCAATACTCCCGTCTTCTTATCGTTGATCTCAATTTTGGTCTCGTACTCACGGAAAAAATGTTTGTCTTCCCCGCCTTTTGACTTGGAACTGAAGTAGTCTGTAAGCCGGGCGGCCATTTCGATCGGAAAACGCGATTGTTCCTTTAAGTACCCGTCAACCCTGTAACGGACGCTCATGAACGATTCTCCGGGTTCAAAGAATATCTTTGAGGCTCCGGCCTTGAGCGCGTCGGATATAAGAGGAGATATCACGGTCTTTTCGATTATCGCAGCCTCTTTTTCCGGAGACGAGTCCTTTACGCTGGGTGGAAGGCTTGAGGCTAAAGTATCGAGGCCGCTGCCGGCTGAATAATATTTCTCTATGGCCGACCTGATCTCCGACTCGGAAGCAATTACTACCTGAACATCGTAACCGGTTATCATTTTGATGTCGTCCGTCGCGAACACATTGAACGGGTCAGACATCGCTATCGTCACAACTTTGCCGTCCTTTGAGATCGGTATAAGGTGTTGGTGGCGCACTATGCTTTGAGGCACTATCCTAATAACATCTTCCGGTATATCACCGTATTCCGCGAGCGAAACATAAGACACGCCGCACTGCTTACCGAGAAATGCGAGCATGACCTCTTCGTTTATAAGGTTCATCTGCGAGAGTATGGTGCCGAGCTTGCCTCCGGTGCGCTTCTGTGCGTCCAGCGCCTGCTTAAGCTGGGCGGCGCTTATAATGCCTACATCAACAAGCAGGTCTCCGAGTCTTTTCTTGATGGGGTTGGTTCTCATAGTGTTTAGCCCTGTTTCCTGCGCTGGTTCCTTCTGTAGATCTTAAGGTATTTGCCGGCGAGGGACGGCACAAGCCCGTTAACATCCCCGCCGAGCCTCGCAACCTCTTTTACAAGCCTGGACGACAGATAAGTGTACTTCTCATCGGGCATTAAAAATACGGTCTCTATCTTGCGGCTTAGGCTGCGGTTCATAAGGGCCATCTGGAACTCGTACTCAAAATCCGATACGGCCCTCAGGCCGCGTATGATTATAAACGCGTTTTTTTCATTGAGGTAATTCACAAGAAGTGTTGAAAAGGAGTCGATCTGCACCGATGGAAGATTTTTTGTGGCAGAACTTAACATCTCTATTCTTTCTTTAAGGGTGAATGTAGGGTCTTTCGTGGAATTATCGGTAACCGCTACTATAACTTTAGGGAAGAGGTGCGTCGCGCGTAAAATAATATCAAGATGCCCATTAGTCGGCGGATCAAAACTCCCCGGATAAACCGCAACTAGCTGTTTCATATGGCTAATGTTAATATATTTCATTGATTTTGTCAACAAAAAGTCGTTTTAAGATTCTCAGATAATACCCGCTGTTGGCCTGGCAAATTTCACCATGTAGGTGTCAGTAGGTGTCATTTCGACCGAAGGGAGAAATCTTAAGTCAAACAAAATCAAGATCTCTCATCCGCCCAAGGCGGATTCGAGATGACAGGCTTATGTATGCAATAAGATTATTATTCGTTTATGTTTTTGGCAGGGCCAGCGCGCTTTTATTTCATATACATGACCAAACCCACATGCGCAACCGTAAGCGCCAGGGTGAACAGAGCAAGGCCAATATGCAGCCGCAGTTTCCATCGAAAACGCCCGCTGATAATAGTTAATAGCATGGCTAAGGCGGCGATCATGCCGAGTGGTTCGTATATGTCGCATTTAATGGCGGCGGCAGCATGAAGAATTAATATTACGAGGCAAGAGTAAGAAGTTACCGCGTGGTACCGCAGGAGGCGGAGCTTTGGTATGCCGTTTACCGCGGACAGCAGGAACAATACAAACGACACTATCCCGGTAGCCGCTATAAGTTGTTCGATACCCATTATTTCAGGCTGGAGATAAAGGCGGACAACTTCTGGTCATACTTGGCGGTATCTTTTGAGTTTATTTCCCCAGCAAAAAAACCGGCGAAAGCTTTCGCTTTTTTCCCTGACAGAGTTTCCATCTTTGCCACTATCTTTTCGGGTTTTGTCCCGCCCGCTGTAGTAAAAAACGCCACATCTTTAAATGAAGATTTGTTGTTTGTTATGTAAGTCCGTATTGCGGGCGTCATGTTCCATGCCCAGACCGGGGTTCCCATAACTATCAGGTCGTATTTCGCCGGGTCGTACTTTATAGGTTCGATGTCAGCAAGCGTTTCTTTTGAAGCGTCCTTGCCGGCTCCCATGTACCCAAGCGCTCCGCTGCGGTCTTTTTTGTCGATAAGCTGTTCCACGTCGGCGCCGAGGCTCTGGGCGATATCCTGCGCAACTTTCTTGGTATTGCCCGTGCGTGAGTAAAACACCACCAGAATTTTCTTTTGCCCCGAAGGCGCGGCCGGTTGCGCTTCCGCGGCCCGAGAACTCTTTACCACCAAAAGCCAGGCCGTAAATACCATGAGTGCCGTTGTTATGAGCAGTTTAATTGTACGCATAGATTTTCTCCTTTTGCGACTATGATCTTGATAAATAATATTACATAATTTCTACTAAATATTCAATCTGTCGCGTGTACATCCCGCACTTCTTTTATCCTCGTAGAACTATAGATTGTTTCATCAAGAGCAACAAGTCAAGTCGAAGATCCGCCTAGGCGGGCTGGCATGGTTCATATTTTAATTAGAACCGTCCCTATTTAATACATTAATTGGAGCCGTCCCCATTTATACAACTAGTTAAATCTGGAACAATTCACGTGTTAAATAAATTACATTGTTCATATTTCTTGTAATTTTGAATTTCAGTATAATCTAAAGTGCTTTCCAAAAAACCACTAACAAATAAATTTTGTTGGTTTTTTGAAAGTTTGTCCCAATGGAATGGAGAGATAGCCATATTTTCACAGTAAGTTAACAATAACATAGATAATTTCGGCTTTAAGTCATTCAGGGGTTGATCAAATTGTTTAAATAATTTGTTAAATATATTTATTTCCTTTTTTAAGCATTGAATAAGTATGTGTGTTTTATTTTTCTGAGGGAATATAGTCACAAATATTGGCAAAATATCTTTTTTCATATTCGCTAAATCGTTTATTTTATTGCCCTGAAAATCAGTTGATAAAGAAATCATTGAACTAACAGCTAACGGATAAACCTCATCAAAAACTATTCTTTTTGTGAATATTTTGTAAAATCGTTTTCTTTCTAGATTCTTATTAAAGGCAATACGCATTCTCGACAACTGATCATAAGACCTATTTGTGCCAACCATATACCAATAATATGTTTCATAATCGAAATTGGGTAGTTCCTTTTTCTCAAGTATTTCGTTCGCAACAAACAATGCACAAGCCTTCGTATGATATTCCTTGGCGAGAGCTTTATAGGAAAACAAATATTCTTGTTCCTCGTTTCCTTGCTCATAGTCGAAGTCGTCAATTGGCTTAAATATTCTCTGATCATGATAACCACAAAACCCTGTAAATGTCGATGTGGTTTTGCGGCCAAATTGCTTTGGTTGCATATTTTCTCGATCAATATCGCCTTTCCCAAAATATAATATTAAACCATCTTTAGATATTCTTTTTAAAATACGGTTATTTTGTATAGAATGCGCTTGAATGATATTTTCTGAACAATCAGCGTTTAGAGCAAAACATTCTTTTAGGTTGTGCTTTTTTTTAAGGTTATTTAAATAATCATTTAATTCTTTTTTTTGCATAACATTCATACCATTAGTCAAAAATCTGCTATGCTCACTGCCCACTCAACTTTTTTTTGATCGCTTCGATTACTTCCTGCATCATCTGTATCCATGCTTTCAGATAGGCGGCTTTGGCTTCATTAGTTTCCGGCTTAGCAAGATCCTGCTGGGTTTGGGGTATGGCGGCCTCATACTGCGATTTTACGTTTGCCATATCCTCAGGTGACATCCGGCCGCTGTTTATCAAGTCAAGCATTTTCTTTTTCTGGTCTTCAACGTTCGCCAGAACATCCCCCTCACCCTTACCCTCTTCCTTTTCGGGCCCTTCGGTCTGGCCCTCAAGGTCCAAAGTCTTACCCGCAAGGGGCGAGGATTTATTATCGTTTTGTTTTGGGATCTGGAAATTGGGATTTGTATTGTTGTCTTTCCTTAGCGCATCAAGCTGTGACTGAAGATTTTGAATGGCCATATTTAGCCCGGCCTTTTGCGCGTCGGTTATGCCGGGAGCTTCAAGGCTCTTTTTCGCTTGAGCAATTTGAGATTCAAGTTGGGCTACAGTTGCGCCCAGGCCGCCTTCTTTGAGCTTCTTAGCTTGTTCCATTATTTGAGCCTGGGTAGGGGCTTGCGGTGTTGGCTTGTTGGGTTTACTATTTGCCCCTCCATGGCGGATCTGTGACTTCAACGTTTGAAGTTCGGCCTTTAAGTCCTCTACTTCTTTCAGGCTGGCAGTCCTGTCACGGCCTGCCTTTTCCAATCCTTTGTCATGGTCCTGCGCTAACTTTAAAAGTTTCTGAACATTGGCTATCTTAGCAGCGGTTTCCTTTTCGCTTTTGCGAAGCTGCGCCTTTTGGGCCTTGAGATCAGGTTTTGGCTGGGCTTGCTCATCAAACCATTGCTGGTACCTGTTTGTTACGGGTTTGGCGATGGCATCCGGGGGAGTGCCTTCATTGAAGAAGTATTGCAGGCATATAACTTTGCCTGTCTTAACTATGCGGACATCCCCTGCGTGGCCCTTTCCGCCCTTGCCTGCCTTTTTGGGCTTTGGGTCTGTCCCGCCATCAGTTTTATTGACTGCCTCAGCCTGACCGGCGGGGCTGGGCGAAGCTGCTAACGCTTTATTGACTAAAATTTCAACCTGTTTTACTGAAAGGCCCTCTTTCTCGCACCTTTCAAGCATGGCTATTTTGGCCTCGTCACCAGCCAGGCGGGCTATCTGATTTATGATGCCTATGCCAATTATTAAACGTTTAATAATTTCCCTGACAGGCTCAGAAAGATCAGTAGTTACCACATATTGGCTTATATAGCCTTGCGTCACACCCAGGTCTTTTGCCAGCTCTTCCTGGGTTTTGTTGCCGGTTTTCATGGCCCTGTCTAGCTCAAACCCCAGGTCTACAGGGGAGACGTCCTCCCGCTTGAGATTCTCTGCCAGGGTAATACATGACCTTTCGTACGGTGAAACGTTCTCTTTGACCAGGCACCGGAGTTCGTCCGCGCCGTTTAGTTTCATGGCCTCATAACGATTGGCGCCAGCCAAAAGCTCAAAATTTCCATCCCCCATAGGTGTGATAACTACATCCTGAAGCTGGCCGTGCTCTTTAATATCCTTAGCCAGTTCGGCCGTCTTTTCAGGGCTATGCTTGCGCATATGCGCCGGCACAACAATTTGGCTTAACTTGATCATCCGTACTTCATCTGCCATGGTTTATTGCCCTCCTATTGAGAATGTAGTTTCAGTTGTCTACAAATTGTAAACAACTCAATTCCGTAATACATCCTAAGTGTAACCTAAAATAAAAAAACCACACCGCGCGGCGCGCGAATGTGGCTTACATACTGCTGGATCCCCGATTTAGGCGCTCGGGGATGACACTTCGTGTCAATTTAAAATATATTTCCCTTTGATGATTTTCTCTGGGCCCCACAATATTTCCCCTCAAGTCCGACAAAGACGGGCTATTGGATACTTCATTAAAAAAGCATCTCGCACGGAGCAAATATCATTTTATAGAACGCGGCGACAAATGCACGACCTTGCCATTTTTCCACACAGCCAACGTACGGCCGGTTCTTTTGTGTTGTTCGATTACTTCCCTCACCGCTTCTTTCATTGCAATTTCGGCTTTGCCTTGTAAAACAGTTTTTTTTATCATTTTATTTTACCTCACCTTTATAGCTTCAAATAGTTCTTTGTTTGCCACCGCAATTTGTCCATTATTTCCTCTTGCGATTAATTCGGGTTCCTGCCCCGAATTATCGAACATCATCCATGTGCTCAATAGAGGTTCATATAACCTGAAGAAATTGGATATACTGCGCGTAAAGCGCCGACGAACATCTATATCAGGTATGTTGCGCCCGCCTTCTAATACCCGGCCCTTTATGCGCTCTATCGCCAATCGCGTATCAGGTATCCAGAGATAGTACAAATGCAGTTCATATCCCTTCTTAATCAAATCATCAAGCAACTTTACATATGATTTACCAGAGAGAGTTGTTTCAAAACCAAAATCCAAACCACGGGCAGAAAATTCTTCAATTTGCTGTAAAACAATTTTTCCAGCTTTCAGGGCCGCCGTTTGAGGCTCAAAAGGTGACAACCCCTGCGCGATAAGATCGGCATTAATAAAATTAGGACATTTAGCATATTTTGGAAGAAATCTCTTTGCAAATGTGGTCTTCCCTGAGCCATTTGAGCCCGCTATTATGTATATGTTATTTGTTTTCTTATCCATAGATGCGGCTTTTGAAAGATTTACTGTTCATGTAATACTTATTTCTGATTAATCACTTTGCAACAATGAAATTCTACTTCTTTTTTACGGGTTTTTCAACTTTCACTTGCCAGGCAGAATGAGAAGATAACTAGATATACTAAGGGACCATATCAAGCCTTGAAGTGTCATAACCAACGGATTTTAACTTTTCTATGATCTGGTTGTAGACTTCTTTGTCCATTTCCTTTGTGCGGGACAGTATCCATAGATATTTTCTGCCCGGTTCGCCTACCACGGCGTATTCGTAGTTTTTGCCAAGGTCAATTATCCAGTAGTCTCCGTAGAAAGGCCAGAAAAAAGTTACCATGAGTTTGGCATTAGTCTTTTTGTCGGCGATTTTTGCTTTTCCGTGAGCGGTTTTTAGTTTGCCGTTTACCGTGCCTTTATGCCCGGAGTTTAGAACGTCAACTTTGCCGTTAGGAAGCAGTGTGTATGTAGCCGTGACGTTAACGAGGCCTTTTTCAAAGCTCTGCGTGAATCTCGCTATTTCGTGCCAGGCGCCCATGTAGCGGTTAATGTCAACATGTTCGACGGTTAAGAGTTCTTGCATTTTCTCCTCCGCAGGCAGTAGTGGCGAAAATATAAATAAACTTGAGGATATTAAAAGTGTTTCGATAAGAAGTAATTTAATTTTCATCTACACCATCGCATTTGTTTGGAATACAAATCATTTTATTGCTGTCATCTCGAATCCGCCGAAGGCGGATGAGAGATCTATCCTTGAATTGACTTAAAGATTTCTCTCCCGCCAAGGCGGGATCGAAATGACAAAATAATAGTTTTAGGGCGACATTTGTCCAGACAGCTGTGATAAACCTATTACTTACCGTCATTGCATTTGTTCTACCCTATTTTCAACAACTCCAGACGGTTCGAATACTGCCTTATAACCTCGGCTTTCAACTTTGAATGAACGGGGTCTTTAAGCTCGGGGTCTTCATTGATTATATCCGAGGCAACGGCCTTGGCGCTTTCTATCAGGTCGAAGTCCTTTAAAATATTCCCGGCTTTAAGGTCGAGCAGGCCGTGCTGGGCCGTGCCGAAAAACTCTCCCGGGCCGCGGAGGTCTAAGTCCTCTTCGGCAACCTTGAAGCCAGAGGAATACTTCTGCATTGTTTCTATCCTGCGTTTTGCTTCATCAGTTTTGGGGTTCCCCAGCAGCAAACAATAAGACTTATTCTGCCCCCTGCCGACCCTTCCCCGCAACTGGTGCAAGGTGGCAAGGCCGAACCTGTCGGAATGTTCGATAACCATTACGCTCGCGTTGGGCACGTCGATACCCACTTCTATAACCGTCGTCGCTATAAGTATGTCGAACTTGCGCTCTCTGAAATCGTTCATTACCTCGTCTTTCGTAGCCGACGGCAATTGCCCGTGTATCAACCCGACTTTAAATCCATTAAAAACAGAGGCCGACAGGCCTTCGGCTTCTTGAACGGCAGCCTTAAGCTCTACTTTGTCGGACTCTTCCACCAGCGGGTAAACGATGTAGGCCTGACGGCCTTTTTTTATTTCTTCTTTCACAAGCGCGTAGCCTTCCTGCTCGCTTACGTGCCGGGTGACTATCGGCTGGCGGCCCGGAGGCAGTTCGTCAATGACTGAGATATCCATATCGCCGTAAACGGTAAGAGAAAGCGTTCTCGGTATAGGCGTCGCCGTCATTAAAAGTATGTCCGGGTTCTCGGATTTCGACTGTATCTTGCCGCGCTGAAGCACGCCGAAGCGGTGCTGTTCGTCAATTACCGCGAGAGCCAGGTGTTTGAATTTTACGTTTGTTTCAAGGGCGGAGTGCGTGGCGACAAGAAGGTCGACCTCACCGCTCGCGGCGCCCTCAAGAACACTGTTCTTCTGTTTCTTTTTTGATGAAAGCCTTCCGGTAAGAATAGCAGTTCGGACGCCCAGCCCTTCGAAGAAATGGCTTATTGTTATAAAATGCTGCTCTGCAAGAATCTCTGTAGGCGCAAGAAAGACAGCCTGATAACCATTCTCAATGCCCAAGAGTATGGCGCTTAACGCAACAACGGTTTTACCCGAACCGACATCGCCCATCAAAAGCCTGTTCATCGGCTTCGGGCTTTCCATGTCGCCGAATATTTCGTTAATAGTTTTCTTTTGCGCCTGTGTGAACTCGAAATCAAGTTTTTCGCGGAACGGCGTAAGAAGCCTGCGTCTCACCGTGTACGGCCGGTTCTTGGCCTTTTCAGAATTCCTCTTCCTTGCGGCCATGAGGGCGGTCTCGAGCAGTAAGAACTCGTCGAAGGCAAGCCGCTTTCTTGCTTTTTCGCCGTCGCCAAGCTCCGCCGGGAAGTGTATCTTGTTGAGGGCCTCGGCGACAGGCGTAAGCGAGAGCTCTGTTCTTTTTGGCTGCGGGAGCAGCTCGCCAAAACCGGACGAATACTTTAACAGCGCTTCCCGCATAAGCGGCCTAAGCCATTTGTTGGTTATCCCCTGCGTCAGCGGGTAAACGGGCACTATGCGTTTGAAGTTCACGAGATTTTCATCAGAACCGTTCTCATCAACTGTCTCGAACTCTTCAACATTAATTTGTTTTTCGCCGAAATTCAGAGAGGCCTTGCCGTTGACAATTACAGTTGAGCCCGGTTTGAATTTGTTCTTGAGCGACGACATAATATCGTGGCTGTGGTACGGGTTCGATTTACGGAAGAACATGGCGTACGCGACGCCGGTGCCGTCATCGATCGCCACCTTGAACGCTGAAAGGCTGCGGCTGAGCTTCAGCACGTCGGCGGCGGCAACCCTGCCGGAAACGGTTATCCTTTCCTGAGGAGTGAAAAGCGAGATCTTTGTAACATTCCTTCTGTCGTCATATTCCCTAGGGAAATAGCACAGCAGGTCGCGGATGGAATTTAACCCGATGCGCGAAAGCAGTTTCGCCTTATGAGGGCCGACGCCTTTTAAGAACTGTAAGCTGTCTTGAAGCATGAGGTCCTGTTTTTGAAATATTTTGTTTAGCGACCAGCCATTTTGTCACTTCGATCCCGCCAAAGCGGGAGAGAAATCTTGTCTTTCGTCGGACATCAGATCCCTCTCCGCCTCCGGCGGATCGGGATGACAGCGTTGAAAGAGCCTTTCAACGCTGTCAATTTGCTTTTTTATCTGAAATATGGTATATTTTCACTTCAATACAACACAGTTCGGAGGCCATTAATATGTCATTTAAGTGCGTAATTTGCGGCAAAAAACCGGTAAAAGGAAAGACGATCAGCCACTCTCACAGGAAAACTATCCGTACGTTCAAGCCGAACCTGAGACTCCAGAAAATGGTTCTTAACGGAAAAACCTGCAAGAAATTAGTTTGCACAGATTGTATCCGCTCGGGAAAAGTAGTAAAACCCGCCTAAATATTTTATAAAGTGAAAAGGGACAGGTGTTAAGGAATTAACTTCTGTCCCTTTTTTTCATCTTCTGCCCTTAAGTGTTTCCTTATCTTTGACCGCGCCCGCGCAGTTATGGCGAAATCGAGCCAATCCTTAGTCGGCTTGGAACTCTTCCTTGTTAGTATATCGCACACTTGCCCGCTTTTTAGCTGATAAGTAAGCGGTACAAGCTTTCCGCCGATCTTCGCGCCGTAGATGTGGTTCCCGATGTCGGAATGCACGGCGTAAGCGAAATCCACCGGTGTCGCGCCGCCGGCCAGCTTTATAACCTTTCCTTTCGGAGTAAAAACAAAGACCTGCTCGAACCTGCACTCGCTTTTAAGTGCGTTAAGGAACTCTTTCGGGTCCTTTACGTCGCTCTGCCACTCCAGCACTTCTTTTAGCCAGTCAAGTTTGCCCTCTATCTCTTCGGAACCCGCTTTTTTTGAACCTTCCTTGTAGCGCCAGTGGGCAGCAATGCCGTACTCCGAACGCTTGTGCATCTCCTCGGTCCTTATCTGTATCTCCGCGATGTTTCCTTTATCGTCGTAAATGGAGGTGTGCAGCGACTGGTACATATTTATCTTTGGAAGGCTGATGTAATCGGTAAAAGAATCCGGCACCGGTTTAAAAAGCGTGTGCACGAGGCCCAGGAGAGCGTAACAATCTTCAACGTTGTCCGTGATGAGCCTCAAGCCCAGAAGGTCCTGTATCTCCGAAAAATCCTTGTGCTGCCTTTCCATTTTTTTATAAACGCCGTAAAGGCTTTTCGGGCGGGCCGATATCCTCATCGGTATATTATACGGGGCCAGCTTGTCGAGGAGGCTGGACTTCCAGTTGTCTACGGTCTTGTTGCTCTTGTTCTGGAGGTCGGTCCATTTTGCCAGCAGAACGGCGTGTTCGGTTGAATTTAAGACCTCAAATGAAAGGTCCTCAAACTCGCTTTTCCACCTGTATATCCCAAGCCTCTGTGCGAAAGGTGCGTAGAGATAAAGGGATTCGTTGGCGATCTTTTCCTGTTTTTCTTTTGGCAGGTATTTTATGGTGCGCAGGTTGTGAAGCCGGTCAGCGAATTTTATCAGTATTACGCGTATGTCTCTGGTCACGGCAAGCAGCATCTTTCGCCAGTTCTCAGCCTGAGCCACTTCCTGGTTATCAAAATGGTAGGAGCTGATCTTAGTCACTCCTTCGACAAGGGCGGTTATTTCTGGCCCGAAAGCGTTAAGTAGCTCGCTGCTTTTGACGGTAGTGTCTTCAAGGACGTCGTGGAGGAGCGCCGCGGAGATGGTCTCAATGTCAAGTTTGAGTTCGGTAAGGATCGAAGCGACCGCGACGCAGTGCGTGAAATATTCCTCGCCCGAAACGCGCTTTTGGCCGGCGTGGGCATTTTTTGAGAACTCATAAGCTTTTTCAAGAAGCTCAAAATTCCCATCCGGAAGATATGCCTTTATCTGTTCAGAGATTTCTATCATTAGCTCATACGCGTCGTCCCGCGAGATCGGAAATCCCCGCAAAGACAACATTAAAACACTTTTTCAACAATATCAATTTGGAGAACTATGTCATTAGATAGCGAAGTTGGCGCTTATGATGTAACGGTAGACATCCTCAAGGTTCAGTTTGTAATCTTCAGCCGTAATCGACACGCCTATGCCGCTTGTAGTAAAACCCAGCCCGGCTGAAAAAGTAGTGTTTTGTTTGTCGTTGAGATCCGTGCCGGATATGCCGGCGCGAAGCGCCACAATAGAGCCAAGCATTTGCTCAAGCCCTATACGCGTAAAGTCCTGCTCGGAAACCTGCCTGTAATACCTGTTCTCCCATTCCATGGAAAAATGGGTGGAGTTCTGTATATGAAAGTCGAACCCAGCAGCGGCAGTGAACGGCAATTGGTCCTTTTCGAAGTTCTCCCACCACATGTATCCGGCGAGATTCCTTAAATTAAGCCCGATATTGACCTGTTTCGAAACGCTATAAAGAAACCCCAGGTCCATAGAAAAACCGTAACCGCTAGAGAGCCCCGTGAACGGGACGCCGGCGGTAAGTTTTGACTGCGCGATAAGGCCGCTTAAATAGCTTAAATTGATGCCGGTGGTAATTCCGGAGTTTTCCTTGTCAGCCGCGGATACTGTGTAAGCGTTTATCTTTACCTGGTCGCTCTCCCAGTCATTTCCGTTCTGTACCAGCACCGTTGAATTTGATAGAGGCCTCCACTGAACAGCGCCTTTTGAAGTAACAAATGCCACCTGCTCGATACCGCCGTTATTTAAAGGCTCCTGAGAAAATATCTGGTCAGGTGTAAGGTCGCTCTGTCTAGCGGGCTCATAGGTAACGAAAACTGAACTGCCGGATATTTCCGCCAGCCCTGCCGGATTGTAATAAATTGCCGAAGCATCGTCACTTAACGCGCAGAACGCGCCGCCCATGCCGATAGCGCGCGCTCCAGGCGAAAAACCGTCATAAGCGTTGTAGCGCGTAGGCGCCGGGTCGGCCGCGTACAGCCTGCCGTTAAGCATAAGCAAAATTAAAATTGCCGCTGATAGAAATATTGATTTCATTTAGGCCTTTCCTTACAAGAGTTGGAGATTATGCAGCCTGCTGTATATGCCTTCTTCCGACAAGAGCTTTTCATGCGTTCCCTGTTCCACAATAACACCTTTGTCCAGCACTATTATCCTGTCCGCCTTTTTGACCGTTGCGAGCCTGTGGGCTATCATGACCACCGTGCGGTTGACCATAAGGTTCTCTATGGCTTCCTGAACAAGTTTCTCGGATTCCGCGTCAAGAGAAGATGTCGCCTCATCCAGCATAAGTATGGGCGGGTTCTTGAGTATCGCGCGGGCGATAGCGAGCCGCTGGCGTTCGCCGCCGGATATCCTGACTCCGCGCTCGCCTATGATCGTGTCGAACCCTTTCGGCATTCTGCTTATGAACTGGTAAGCGTTCGCGGCTTTGGCGGCAGCTATCAGCTCTTCTTCGGACGCGTCTTTCCTGCCGTAAAGGATATTGAAGCGGATAGTCTCGTTGAAGAGCACTGTTTCCTGCGGGACTATGCCTATGTGCGAACGCATGCTGGTAAGCGAATATTCCCTTATATCTGTGCCGTCAATGAATACCCCGCCGTCCTGCGGGTCGTAGAACCTTAACAGTAAGTTAGAAAGGGTTGTCTTTCCTGAGCCCGAAGGGCCGACAACTGCTATTATTTCACCCTTCTTTATAGACAGATTGATATTCGCAAGAATGTTCTTTTTCTCAGGATAGTGGAACGATATGTTACGGAACTCTATACTGGAGTTAAAGCTCGCGAGCTCTCTGGGAGACTCGCGGTCAGTTATGGTTGGCTTCTCGTCCAGTATCTCGAATATCCTCTCGGTACCCGCATATGCGAGCTGTATAAGCGAGTTAGTCTGTGAGAAGTTCTTAAGGGGCTGGTAAAGCGAGAACGCGGCCGTAAGGAAGGTCACGAATGAGCCTGACGTCCAAACCCCGTTGATGACGTCCTTTCCGCCGTACCATAGAACGAAAGCCACCGCGAGAGAACCGATGAACTCCATTATGGGGCTCGATCGCGCGTCTACACGTATGAACTTCTGCTGGGTAAAATAGAATTTATCGTTCTCGGCCTCAAATCGTTTGATCTCCGATTTTTCCTGCATGTAAGCTTTGATGATGCTTATGCCGGAAAGTGTTTCCTGCAGAGAAGCATATATCTCGCCCATCTGTTTCTGCCCCTCGCGAGATGCCTGCCTCATTTTGTTAGAGAACTGCGCGAGCGGTACTGCCGCTATCGGGAATATTATCAGGGATATCAGGGCGAATTTCCAGTGCAGGTAAAAAAGTATCACCACCATGACTATCACGGTGAGGCCGTCCCGTATAATGCTAGGCGGAACCCGGAATAGCGCGTTTTGAAGCGCGCTTACGTCGTTGGTGACCCGCGCCATAAGGCGGGCCGTAGAGTTTTTAGCGTAAAAATCGTGGGAAAGCGATATGAGTTTTTCGTAGAGTTCGTTGCGGAGCTTAAGCACTACCTGCTGGGCGATGTAAGAAAGCAGGTAATTCTGCCCGTATCCTGCGAGACCTTTTATCATAAAGAAAAAAGGGATAAGGCAGGTAATGATGTAAAGCATGTGTACGTCGCGGGCTATGAATATCTTGTCGAAAATATTCTTGACTATCCACATCGTGGCGCCCGTAAGAGCCGAGAACACCGCCATGCAGGCCATGGCAACGTAAAAGCGCTTCATATGGGGTTTGAGGTAACTGAGCAGTCTTTTGTAGATCATAAAGATTAATTCAAGATTTAAAATTTAAGATTTCGAAGATTAAAGGCGTTAATCTTAAATCTTCTAATTTTCAATTAGTAATTATTTTAGAATTATAGCCGCGCGCGGTCGCTGACGCCATTTTCTCCAAGTACTTTCCGGAGAGCGAGAAGCTCATTTCTGTATGACTTAAGAGAAGCGCTGTCTTTCAGCAAAGACAAGGCTTTTTGCGATATCGTTTCCCCAGTTGCGTCATCCTGTATAAACTCGGGGACAAGCATCCTGTTAAGCAGTATGTTTACCATTGTTATATAAGGTATTTTAACCAGCATTTTAGCTATAAAGTAGTTAAATTTTGACAGCTTGTAATAGACTATCATCGGTATGCCAAGTAAAGCGTTCTCGAGGCTCACAGTGCCTGATGTCGTTATAGCAAGCGTTATGTCTTTCCTTTCGGAATAGCTGTCCTCAACTACTACGGGATACGGCAGCCCTGAACAGTTTTTGGCAAGCTCCGGGACGCAAAATATTTTAAAATCTGCGGCAATAGAAGCCTTAATTTTTTCAGCAGTTTCCATTAAAAGGCCAATATGGCGCTTGAATACGTTAGGCCTGCTGCCGGGGAAAAGGCCGATAGTTATCTTGTTGTTTACCGTTTCTACAATTTCCGGAGGCGCCATGACAGCGTCAATCAAAGGATGCCCAACGAATACGGTATCCACACCTGATTTCTTGTATAACTCTTCTTCAAAAGGAAGTATGACCAACATCTTTTTAACGTACTTTGCTATTTTGCGGATCCTTCCAGGCCTTGACGCCCACACCTGAGGGCTAATATAATAATATACTGGTATTCCCCGTTTAAAAGCTTCTCTAGCCACATGTATATTAAACCCGTAATAATCTACAACTATGACCTTGTCAGGTTTATGCTCGGAATAAAATCTTATTACAATATCAACCAACACTTTCTTAAGCTTAAAGTAGAGGTTTACCGGCTGCCAGAAACCGAAACCGCCGAGATTTACCAAATTGTAAACGAACTTATCACTTACATGGCTAAGTTGCTGCCCGCCTAACGCTGTTATTGACACATTCCGGTCAGCCTTCTTTAAAGCCTTTACCAGATTTGCGGCGTGTATGTCGCCTGAAGGGTCGCCTGCGCTTATTAATATGTTCATAATAATGAAATTCAAAAATCAAATATCAAAAATCAAAATTATGGAGTTCGCCGTTAAAGCATAGGCGAACAAATTCATTATGTCGCCAAAGGCGACACCTTAATTTTAACATTTAATTTTTGATATTTGATATGAGGCTTACAGCTTCATGCTTTTCAATATTTCAAAAGCAAGTTCCAGCGCGTCCCTGCCGTGTTCACCCGTGACAAGCGGCCTTTTCCCTTCCGCAACACAGGCAAGGAAATGGCTGAGCTCAAAGAACAGAGGTTCCGCGTCCTTGAGTTTTGGTTTAATGACCTCAATATCAGTAAGGCTTTTTACAGTCTCTGTTTTCTTTTTGTATATCTTGAGGCTTTTGCCGGCGTAGTCTACCGATATGTAGCTGTCATCCTGGAATATTCTTATTTTTCGGTATCTTTCAAGCGATATCCTGCTGGCTGAAACATCTGCTACGCAGCCTTTAGAGAATTTAAGCCTCGCTTTTACGATGTCCTCGTGTTGGGACAATATCTTCGCACCGAAAGATTCAAGCCCAACCACTTTGTCCTGCACGAGATCTAGCAGAATATCCAGGTCATGGATCATAAGGTCCAGCACAACGCCGATGTGGCTGGTCCTTGGGTCATACGGCCCAAGCCTGTTTACTTCAATGAATTTCGGGTTTTTTATGAAAGGCCTTGCCGCTACAACAGCAGGGTTAAAACGCTCAATATGGCCTACCTGAAGGACAAGATCTTTGTCCCGGGCTATGGATATCAGTTCCTGAGCTTCTTCGACTGTCGAAGTGAACGGTTTTTCGACGAGGCAGTGAATGCCGCTGTTAAGGAGGTCTTTAGCGATCGCGTGGTGAAAAGGCGTTGGCACAGATATAACTGCAGCTTCCACAAGCCCCGGAAGCTTAGAGTGGTCTTCAAACGGGTTTGTATTGTAGAGAGACGCTATTTTGTCAACGCGCTTTAAGTTCTGAGTCAACAACGGCTTTAAGCGAGGATCGCTCGTGCGTTGCCAGAATTCTAGCGTGGTGCTGGCCCAGGGAGCCTACGCCTATGACAGCTGTACTTATCTTTCTCATATTTTCGAAAAGAATTCCCTTACTGCGTTAACGACAGCATCAAGCTCAGGCCTTTTTAAAGCCGGATGGACCGGCAGCGACAGAACCTCGCTTGCAGCCTTTTCCGCTTCAGGGCATATCCCCTGCTTGAACCCCATCTTCTGGTAGAGCGGCTGCTGATAGATTGTGTAAGGGTAATAGATACCGTACCCTATCCCGCGGCCCTTCAGGTGGTCTATAAGGTTCTCTCTAAGGTCCTTACGCACCCTGATCGTGTACTGGTGGAACACTGGCGTAGTATCCTTAGGTGTGTACGGGGTTTTGATGAATTTGATGTCCGACAAATGTGATGAAAGATAAGCCGCGTTCTCCCTGCGGGTCCTGCTCCAATCGTCCAGGGATTTGAGCTGCTCTATCCCTATAGCCGCGGCTAGGTTGGTCAGCCTGAAGTTATATCCCAGGATTGTGTGGTTGGAATGCCCGTCCCTTCCGTGATTGATAATCTGCCTCGCGAGCCCGTCAATTTTCGGGTTGCTCGTAAGTATCAGGCCGCCCTCGCCCGTAGTTACGTTCTTTGTGGCGTAGAAAGAGAAGGCGGAAGCGTCGCCGTAGCTTCCTACAACCTTGCTTTTGAACCTTGCGCCGTGGGCCTGCGCGCAGTCTTCGATCAGGATGAACTTGTATTTCTTTTTTAGCTTCATGAAAGCTTCCATGTCGCAGGGCTGGCCGTAAAGGTGGACGATTATAACTGCTTTTATTCCCTTGTCGTGTTTGAGGGCTTTTTCTGTTTCTGCGGGAGAGAGATTGAAAGTTTTAGGGTCAATATCGGCAAAGACAGGTTTGGCGCCGCAATACAAGATCGCGTTAGCCGTGGCTATGAAGCTGAAGGGTGTGGTAAGCACCTTATCGCCGGGCTTAATTCCGCACGCAAGCAGGGCAGCGTGCAGCGCCGCGGTGCCGTTGGCTACGGCTACAGCGTGTTTGGCGCCGAAAAGCCCGGCAGATATGTTCTCGAATTTCTCTACGTATTTCCCGCTCGCGAGCATCATTGAATCGATGATCTCGCCAAGTACTTTCTTTTCATTCTGTCCGAAGATCGGATGGACTAATGGTATCATTTAAATTGCTCCCTTATAACAAAACTGTCTTTAATGCTGCGTTTATGATATCAGGACTGCTTCATGGCGAGTATCGTTACGTTGTGCTCGTTTGCTTCACGAAGCAGGTTCTCTTTATCTATCATGAGCGTGCTTTCCGCTTCTATCGCCATAACTCTTACTTTGTTGTCACTAAGAACCTTGACCGTTCTCGTCCCTATCACGGGTATATCGAAGCGGAAATCCTGGTTTGGTTTTGACACCTTTACTACGACAACGCCTTCTCCCGCGTACTTGGAGGCTCTTTTTATGCACTCGTCAGTGCCTTCAATAGACTCTACTGCTACTACGGCCTTATCTTTTACGACTATAGTTTGCCCTATATCAAGGCCTGCTATCTGCTTTGCCAGCCTGTAACCGAACTCTACGTCATCCTTTTCCTTACCCGACAGTTTAGTGCCGCATAATAGGCCGGGTTTTGGCATAAGGTGTTTTAGGTACATGTGAGACGGCAGAAGCTTAATGCCTTCTTTCTGGAATTCGTCGCAAACAGCGCCGAGGATCGTGTCGGTCTTTTTATTTACTATCCTGCCAAGCAGTTTTATCGCGCGCCAGTCAAGTTTCAGGTTCGCAAAAAGCTGTGAGTGTTTTACCTGCCCTGCCATGATGGCCGTAGTAACGTTCTCCGATCTGAAAATATCGATGATCTTCTGGAACTGGCCGAGCGGCAACCAGAATATTTTTCCAGCGTGGGCCTCAATCTCACGATCGGTCTCTTCGTTAAGGCCGATTACTATGGTTTCCTCGCCGTTTTTCTTTATCTCGTCAGCGACAAGAAAAGGAAAGCGTCCGTTGCCGGCTATCAAACCGATCTTGTTGGCCATCAGTTATATCTCTTCCTGTTCATCTTTTCTGCCGGAGCGGGCTATGCCCCTCTTTGACGAGTGGATAAACTCAATAATCTCGCGGACTTCCTGTCCTGGCGATGACGCTTCGAGCTGGTCCAGGGCATCTTCCATCGGCAGGCCGGATAAAAATAGCGTTCTATATGCGAGCCTTATCTCTTCTATGGATTCTTTCGGGATGTTCCTTCTTTTAAGGCCGACCAGGTTAAGCCCAACCAGCCTGGCCCTGTCGCCCTGTGCCTGGGCAAAAGGCATAACATCAAGGGTGACCATAGAACCTCCGCCTATCATGGCCATCTTACCTACGCGGTTGTACTGGTGCACGGCTGCGTCAGCCGCCTATTACCGCGTAGTCCCCTACCTCAGCGTGCCCTGCTAGTCCGACTGAATTAGCTATCACTATACCGTTGCCGACTATGCAGTCGTGCGCAACGTGTGCGTACGCCATGAAAAGGTTATTAGAGCCTATAACCGTCTTGCCAGAGGCGGCAGTGCCTCTGTTAAGCGTGGCGAATTCACGCACGGTATTGTTAGAACCCATTATAAGTTTCGTTGGTTCGTTGTTATATTTGAGATCTTGCGGCGCAAGGCCAATGGAACAGTGGCTAAATATCGTGCAATTTTCTCCGATCTCGGCATCCTCGACTATCGTATACGCTCCGATCTTGGAACCTTTGGCTATTTTAGCGCCGTCATTTATTATTGCGTATGGGCCGATTTCAACTTCAGTGGCAATTTCAGCCTTTTTACTTACTATCGCTGTTTGATGTATCATCGGACACCTCTTTGTCTGCTATAGCAAACATGAATTCGGCTTCTGTGACTAGGATATTATTGACGTAAGCTTCGCCTCTGACTTTGCCGCCTCTCTCGCGAAGCCTCAGCGCTTCTATCCTGAGCTCGAGCACATCACCGGGTATGACCAGCTTTCTGAACTTAACGGCGTCTATAGCTAAAAAGTATGCGTATTTATTCTTGAATGCAGGTTGAGAAAGAAGCATAACGCATGCCGTCTGCGCCATGGCTTCGACTATCAGTACTCCGGGCATAATAGGATTTCCGGGAAAATGGCCCTGAAAATGGTTCTCATTGCCGCTAACGTTCTTATAACCGACAGCTTTTTTCATTTCTTCCGTGATAACAACCCTGTCTACCATAAGGAATGGATAGCGGTGAGGTATTGTTCTCTGTATGGCGTTGATGTCGAACACCTTACCGGCCATAGGCTGCTGTTCTTGCATTTTGGTTTCCTCCGGTCTAAATTTCTCTGAGCTGTATTCCACGAGCGAGTCTGCTATCATTTTTACAAATTTAATGTTGTGGTTATGCCCACACCTTACCGCGGTTATATGAGCCTTGAGAGGTTTTTGAAGCAGGTAAAGGTCTCCCAAAAAGTCTAAAAGTTTATGGCGCACGAACTCGTCGCTGAAACGCAGCTTGTTGTCAGGGTTCCTTATGCCGTGAATGCCTACTACAAGAGCGTTTGAGAAGTCCCCACCCTTGCCAAGTCCGTTGTTTTTAAGCGCTTCGATCTCGTAGTCAAAACAAAAAGTCCTCGATGGCGCGATCTCATTAAGAAAACCGTCGCGGGAAAGGACAAAAGTCATGCTCTGGTCTTGAAGGTACGGGTGGTCGTATGCTATACTGCACTCTATCTTTAGGTCGTCAGCAGGGACCGCCGTGATCTTTGTTTTACCTGATTCGTAGGTCACAGGCCCCTTAAGTGTCATGTATGTGCGTTTGGCGTTCAATTCCTTGATGCCGGCAGAGTTAAGCAGTTCAGCGAAAATTTTAGCGCTCCCGTCCAGTATGGGAGGTTCATTGTTGGTTATATCTATTTCGAGATTATCAATGCCCAGGCCCAGGCACGTTGCCATTATGTGTTCTATAGTGTGGACAGGGGCTGATTCGTTTCCGATGCTGGTCCCCCGGACCGGCGTGCCCATGACATGGTTAAAACCGGCAGTCATGCAGGGTTTATCTTTAAGGTCAACCCGTATGAACCTGATGCCTGTATTCTCTTGGGCCGGCTTGAAAGTGATCTTGCTGAGGTTTCCCGTATGGAGCCCAACGCCTTCGATATGAACTGCCTGTGCGATCGTCCTCTGATTTTCGCTCATTATCCTCTCGTTTCCCAAGGTTGGTATTTTAAGTCCGCAAAAAATTAAATCACTATGCCTGGTTATTAGATTTATCTTCCAGCTTCTTTTTTATGTTCTTTAAGGTTTCATAAAACTCAGGCAGTTTACCTATAAGCGCCTGGATCTTCATATTCTCTCTGTGTGGCCTGGCTGGGTAGCCTGATATCATTGTATTGTCAGGTACATCTCCTATAACTACAGCTTTCCCGCCAATAACAACGCCGTTTCCTACCGTAATATGACCGTTAATACCGGCCTGGCCGGCTATCATGACGTTGTTGCCAAGCTTTGCGGAACCAGCGAAACCTGTTTGACCCGCGATGCAGCAGTTCTCGCCTATCTGTATGTTGTGAGCAATGTGTACCAGGTTGTCGATCTTGGTACCGTTGCCGATCCGCGTGGCGCCAGTGGTCGCGCGATCAATAGCGCAGTTCGCGCCGATCTCCACATCGTCGCCGATCATGACGACCCCGATCTGCGGTATCTTGAAATTCATAGTTCCTAGCGGGACAAAACCAAAGCCGTCGGACCCGATAACTGTTCCGGAATGGATTATGGCGTTCCTGCCTATAGTAATATTCTCGCGTATACTTACGTTCGCGTATAACAGTGAACCGCTACCGATCTTGGTATTCTTTCCTATGTAGCAATTGGCAGTAATTACGGTGTTGTCTCCGATAACTGCTCCTTCCTCTATTACAACAAAAGGCCCGATGTGAACGGACCTTCCGAGTGAAGCGTTTTTTGACACAGAAGACTTAGCATCTATACCAGGTTGAAGCGATGACAGCCGATCCCTGTCTATCAACACCAGCACCTTGGCAAAAGAAAAGCTGCGGGTTTTTTGCTCTTATAACAGCCTTCGAATCGCCTTTGTAATTTTCAGGGACTATTACAGCTGCAGCTTTTGTCTTTGCAACAAGCGGGAGATATTTTTGGTTGCCCAGAAACGTTATATCTCCAGGCCCGGCTTCTTCAAGTCCGGCGGCTCCGGTTATAACGACCGCTCCGTCTCCTTCAAGGCTGCCTTCAATTAGTTTGGTTAGTTCAGTTAACTGTATCTTCATGGTCGTATCTAAACCCGGCTCTAATGGCCTCTCATTCGTTCCAGTACCTTTTGTGTTAGATCTTGAGAAGCTTGTCCGTAAAGAACATTGTTCTTATCGACAACTATCGTTATACCTTCTTCCGTAGCTATCTTGCCTAGGATCTTATATATATCCGAAAGCACTTCCTGAGTATTGTCGGCCTCAAGCTTAACTAGATCGCTTTTATTTGTTTTTGTCTTTACATCGATCTCATGTTTGTCTTTCGAATATATTTCTTTCAACGAGGCGATTGTTGCCTCTCTTTCTTTAATTATTTTTTCGTCAGCATCAATAATAGACGGGTCAGCCTTCAAGGTTGTTGAGCTGACAGCCGGTGTAACTAAAATAACGTTAGTCGTGCCCGGCAGAACCATGGTTTTTGGAGGCTGATTCTTTTCTTCGATGGCCTTCTTCACTTGGTCTATTTCTGCCTTAAGTTTGCTTATCTCAGCTGTGCTTGAAACTATAACATCCTGTATGCTGGTCATTGAGCTTTCGATGAGCATGAATTCTTTTTTGCGTTTATCGACTTCAGCTTCAAATTCGGTTTTAAGACGCGCGGTCATCGGGTGCTGGTTGAAGATAAACTCTATATCAACGTATGCTATTCCGCCCGATGATGAACCTTTAGAGTTATTCTCCTGGTTCTGGCTGGAACTATTGATTACCGCATTATCCAGCGGTATCGTAACAGCCAATAAACGCTCGCTCAATAACAGCGCAGATGCTGCAATAATCAAAGCGGCTGAAAAGGTTAATTTAAAAACTTTCATTTAATACTCTCCTGCAAGTTAAAAAATGTTCCCTATAGTAAAGTAGAATTGAGTTAGGGCTTCTCCAGGAGCATGATTAAGACCGTACCCCCAATCAAGCCTTAGCGGAAAGACGGGTGTTGTAAAACGTATCCCAAAACCGATACCGGCCTTGAGTTTTGTCCTTTCTTCACCTAGCGAAAGGTCGATATCGTCCGCACTTAACCAGGTACCGCCAATGTCATAAAAACATGCTCCTTGAAGAACTGTGTGGTTCTTTTCGGAAACAATAGGGAATTTATACTCTATATTTGCCACACCCATAGCTTTTCCACCCTGAAGAGGCCCTATCTCTGTCCTGTATTGATAACCTCTTACAGTATCCGCGCCGCCGACATAGAACCTCTCATAAATTGGAACATCCTGATCAGTATTGAACTTATCTATCGCACCGGCCTGGAGGTTCACCGACAGAACGAATTTCCAAAACGTCGGGAAGTACCACGAACTCGCGGCAACGGCCCTAATAAAGTTAATGTCCCCTCCAAGCGGGCCGCCGGCATACTGCAATGAAAGTGATTTTTTGCCGCCCCTTGAGGCGTCAAAAATATTATCTCTTGTATCCCAAATTATCGAAGTTTGTAAACTTGAGGTTATAGCGTTAGACGGCGATATACCCGTAGGGTATGAAGAACTGTAAGCGACCGAGGCGTCAATATTAGATATGGCGATATCTTCATATGTGTACATGAACGATAAGCTAAGAAAATCACTAAGCCTGGGACTTACTGTCACGGATGTACCTTTTCTGTTTTCCTGGTATGCGCTGATCGTGGTTGCATATGCAAGTATTGTCTGTGTATTGAATAAACTTAAACTTAAGGCAGTAGGTTTCTGCATTAACCATGGTTCGGTCCATGTGACCTGATAACTATTCTGCAGAGAGCCGAACTGATATTGCAGGTTCAATCTTTCTCCCCTTCCAAAAAGATTAATATGCTGGAGCTGCAATGTGCCTACCAAGCCTTGAACTGAGGAATAACCACCACCGGCAGTCAGCATTCCCGGTTTTCCTTCGGTAACGTTGAGCACAAGATCTGTTACATCGCGTTTTTCAGTTGGCTGGAGCTGAGGGTCGACAGATTCTATAAAACCCAGGTTGTTAATCTTTTCGAGGCTTCTACGCACCTTTGCCGCTGAAAATACATCGCCCTCTTTAAGTAATACTTCCCTTCGGATCACGTATTCTTTGGTATTGGTCAAACCGTCGACATAAAGGGTGCCAAGATAAACTATATCGTTTTCCGTTATATCAAAAGTAATATTCATGATGCCATTTGGTTCATCGGGGTTAAAATCTGGCCTTATCCTCGCGTGCAAATATCCTTTGTCCGAATACATCTCTTGCATGGATTGAAGGCTATCTTGAAGCTTTTCGTCACTGAACAACTTCCCTGTTTTTATAGAAAGAACCTTTTCGAGATCCTTCACTGAAAACACAGTGTTACCCTGAAAAGCGATCTTGCCAATCTTATACTTTGCGCCTTCCTTCATCGTTATTAGTATGCTCATTAGTGTACGGTCCTTATTGTATGTGATCACAGGAGTGTAAGTTTCCGCTTTAATATAACCGTTATTTTTGTAAAATTTTTCTATTTCTCTTCTGTCTTCTTGAAGGGTCTCTTCTTTATAAACCTTCTTCGGCTTTGTTTTCATCAGTCCTAGGATTTTTTTGGATTTGTAAGCTGTCGCGCCTTCGATTTTAATATCGCCAATAAGAATGCGGTTCCCTTCCGTGATAATAAAAGTAAGCACCATTAAGTTTGTGACATCATCTATAGTTGGGACGGTTTCAAGCTTTACGTCCGCATATCCTTTGTCTTTATATAACGTAATGACCTTTGTCTTGGATTCTTCAAACTTTGCCAGATCGTAGAATTCCTTTTCCTTTAGCGTCATCTCACCCTTTAGCTTTCCTAGGGAGAAGACTTTATTACCCTTGAAACTAATTTTCTTGATATAGGGTTTTTCCTTAACTTTGTATGTTACCTTCCAGGTAGATGTATCAACAGCTACTTCGACATTATCGAAATAACCAAGCTCCAGTATTGATTGCATGTCTGATTTTGCGGCATCATCCTGATATGCTTTCCCTTTTTGCAGTTTTAGCTGATTTCTAACAAGTTTTTCTTTTACATTGATCAAGCCTTCTACCGCAACGGCACTTATGGTTTTTGAATATTTTATAGTGTTTAAGGCTTTTTTTGCTTGCGCCTCGCCAGCTGACAAAAAAAGTCCCGCAACAACTAATATTAATACTGCTTTCTTCATGAAATATACTCCCGTGTATTTGGATAGCCCGGTTAAACAACATCTTAAACATAATTGCAAATCAAAAGCAGTTTGAAAATCAGGTAAAATATGCAAAATACTTCAGTATTATATTAAAATAATGAAAAATAATCAAATATATGGTTATTCAATAATGAATTATGCCGGGCAAAAGTCGTTCAGGATGGGATTATTATGATTAATAATAGGCAGATAGTGACACTTTCTGTTGTATATATTTATTCATTATTCAAGCATATATTTATCTATTTGGGGTTGTAGTTTTTTAGATCATCTGCGGGTTTTGACACATCTTTTTTATTAATAGACCCAAACCTCCATTGTTTCTCGATGGTTATGCGTCTTTCCGTCTGATGCAGAGGATTTTCTGATTCTAATTCGTATGTGCCTTTAAGGAGCATGTTTTTTAACATATTATAGGAAAGTTCCAGCGCGTGACGCGGCAAGATTTTATTCTGCATTTCGTCCAAAGTCATAGAGTATCCGAATAGCATTCTGTCCGTGATATACTTTTCAAGAGAATATTTTGTTCCGGAAAGCAGCTCAGGAATAGTCGGGTTCGAAGCGTCAGCAGGTATTACAGCTTCCTGAGGCACGTACTGCACCTTGAAAGTGTCTACCATCCCACTTCTCCTTAGAAGATTCTTAGCTAACGGCGTAGTAAGAGAGGAATCCATTAATCTAATTATAGATTTTCTCATCATCAGCGACATATCTGTTGTCGATGTCGATTCCGGGTCTACTCCAGTTGCGATAGCCATAGCCCTTGTCGGGGTTATGGTTGGGTCATTCTTGGACACGAAACGAGGCTGTATCTTTGTTATATCCGCTTTGTCTATGAACATCTGTATTGTATCATTATTGTCTGGAGTTCCCGGGGTGCCCGGGGAATTATTGTAAACCTCACTTTCCGCCTCACCTTGCAAAAATACGCCTTCTTTACTTATATCAAGTATCGCTTGCGTAATCTTGAATTCCGTCCCGAAATACATTGCGCTTCCATTTACACATTCTATGTGCCCATTAACATTTGGCGCAGCCCTCTTCCTGTAAATTTGATACTCCCAGTAATATTGGCGCTGACAAGTTCGTTGTCATACCATGTATTTTTAGCTGAGATCAGTTCTATATTCCAATTAAGTTTCGGCCAAAGATCGTCAAAGATCGACTCCCTGCCAGTGCCTTTGGCAAGTGACGGATATGTAAAATGGGTTTTCTCAAGTATTACCCACCCGGACAGAAGCGGGTTATCACTCGGACCGCTGAAATGAACCGAAAAACGCGGCTCTCCCTGCGAAAGATTCGACAGGAACTGCCAGTCTTCGGATTTAAAAAGCGGTGACGGGATAGGCAACTCAGGCACAGATATTGGTATACCGTTTTTTCCGTCGCTAAAAAAGGTAAGGTCATATTTTTGAGGGGTTATACCGTTAAAAAATACCTTACCTTTGATTTTTACGATGCCATCCCCTATCCTGCCAGAGAATTCTTTAACGGCAAGCAGGTTGTTCCTCCAAAAAAGGTCTATATTAAGTGATTTTAGTTTTTTGAAATAGCGGTTTGACCTGACTTCGCCGTCTTTTGTGCTGAAATAACCATTTGCGATTGGTTTTGCCAATGTTCCCGTTATGTGGGCTTGAGCCTTGAAACTTCCTTTTGCATCTTCTATCTCGCTGGTAAGCCCATTAAGAATAGACAATGATCCTTGTTCTGCCGTAACATTGAGGTCGATGGAATTATTCTTCACCTTTTTATAACCTTCTTGTGTGACGCAGAAAGGCGAAATAGCCGCTTGCCAATATAGAGTATTTTCCCTTACTTGTTACCCTGGATTTAAGTATTGTGATAACATCCTTCTTTGCGCTTAATAAAAAATAGATATTATCATAAGGAATGCTTGATATCTGGCCTTTATAAAGGTCTATGCTGGCTTCCAACTGGGGTTTTTCTAGGGAACCTTTGCCCGTAATATTAATATCCATGCTGCCGTCACATGGGAAAGTAAGTCCTGCCAGCTCGCTCGCGGCGGATACTTCAATATTCTTCCCGGATACCGTGAAATCCCATTTATCATTTCCTATCTCGCCTTCGATTGCGAGTTCTTTTATATTTTCGTAGTTAATTCTTAAATGATGAACACTAATTTGCGGCATTTGGTTAAGATCAACCCGCCCTATTAGTTTAAGTTCGGATTTATCTTTAGGTTGGAATTCTACAACTCCATCCTTTAATTTTAGTTCGGTTTTGAAATCTGTAAGATTATACTGATTTATCCATACATTCTTGGCAAAAATGTCAGCCAATACTCCTATTTTCCCTTTTGACGATATGTCATATTTACCCGTGGCATTAATTCCGCCAAATACATCGAATGGGCCAACATGCACGTTCCGACACTCGGTCTTGATAACGAATTGTGATTTTTTAAGATCTATAGAGCTGGCGGGCAATAACTTTAATTCGCTGTCTGAATATTTAGCGTCAAGTGCGTTCAATTTGATTATGTTATTACTATAAAAGGCATGCCCTTTTAGTTCGCTTAGATGAATATCTCCGTATGAAACGTTGTTGCCGACTGCACCGATTGATATTTCCGGCCTTGAAACACTTCCTTTAACTTCCATTTCACCTGAGAATGTGCCGCCAAACGCGCTCTTCATGTTAGATATTTGTTTTATGATATCTCCGGTAACATTTGAAAAAGCAGCTTTTAAACTGATTTTCGGAAAAATCACCCCACTAACATCTGCGAAACTTTTACCGCATGATAATCTTATATTATTTATATTAAGTAAACCATTGAAATACTTAAGATCGCCGGCGTGGTCAAAAGAGACATCATTGAAGACAGTTCCCGAAGCCGAATACTTCAGTTCAAGTTCAGGAAAAAGAATATTACCTTTAATATTAAGAACACCTTTCGCAATTCCACTCATAAGAGGATTAATTTTCTTAAGAGGAATATCTTGCAGTAGAAATTTGCCTTTTAATGTCTTTTGTGGAAAGGTAAGGTTCAAATCGCCCTTGAAATATGGGGCGCATATAAAATCGTTTATGGAAAGCGTGTCACCATATAACTTTATAGAAGCGTATATTTCTTTTGTAGACCATTTGTTTATACTGAAATTATCGCTTTTAATGTTGCCGGAGAAATCTGTAAATCCGTCACTCCGTGTCTTGCCGGTTAAAATCAGCTTACCATCAATAAGTAAGCTCCCAGCGGGCAGCTGGTGAATGTCAAAGTTAAGGTTTGTATCGCTTACGGTTTTAGAAAGGCCTACTTGCCCCCATATAATTGCCTTGCCTTCTTTTAAGTAAACGGTAATACTGTCAACTTTGATTGCTTCCTTTGTCAAAGAAATACTCAACTTTGTATCACCGATAGGTTGATTGTCGTAAGCCAAGCCTGTCGCGGACAACTTAATGTTGCCATCCTTTGTTGATGAATAGTTAGCCGTTCCGGTTAGTGTTCCGCTTAGGACATGTCCGTCATTAAGCCAACCCGATATATTATTTAGCGGGCATTTATCGAATGAAATGTCAGCGTCCCATACATTATTATCCGCGTACTTAGATTTAAAATCCCAGCTGTTTGATAACGACTTAGCGTTAACGAACCATTTGCCGTTTTTCCTTATCACAGTTCCGGTAAGCGAATCTGCCGGCATAGTTATGTATTTCAGGCCGCTGATAAAAACTGAATACTTTTGGTAGTATGGCTTGATATCTCCATCAATTGAAAGGTCTGCCGGTAATGCCCGGATAAAATGATTCGATGAAAGGCGTACCAGAGAGGCCCCAGTTATTGACTGAAACTTTAATGGATAAAGGAGCCAGGCTGCCGGAGATGTTTGCCGAGCCATTGTTGATAGACTTTATAGCTACTGTAAGATTTAAGTCTTTAGTTAGCAATCCTTCAATAGTGTATTTTGACGGCATCAGCTTGCCTTTAAGGCTCCAAGCGCCGCTCGGGTCGCTCTTCAAATAAACATTTGCGCTATCAAGCATGAACGATCCTGCTGATACGGATGACACATAAATATGGCCGCTGAACTCGTCATCGTTTTTATAAGTATGGACATCGACTATACCGCTTCCGATGCCGGAAATATTTTTAAGCTTGAAACTGCCGGACGAAGTAAAATGGTTAAAATCTGAGCCGTCGAACATCAGAACTCCGGTCTTGGTATATAGCCTACCCGACACAGCTCTGTTGTCGAACGTGAAATTTCCACTTGAATCGTTCAAAGAGTAATTACCCGCTCTGATTTTAGGTATTTCACAGTAAGCTTCAATAGAACCTGAATCCTTAAGCTTACCGAAAATCTTGACGCCCACATCTAGCCCTAATCCATTGTAGCCGCCAACGATATTTACAACCTGTTCGCCTTTTCTGTTAGCTGATATTACTTCACAGTCAATTTTACCGCCAAGCATTTTTCCATTTATGCGTGCGTTAACGACATCGTTAATGATCGCACGACCTGAACATGCCGAGAGAGATACGTCATTTAAAGATATTTTGCCGTTATTCCAAATAAGGACTAAGTCGGTAGGTGTTTTTAGAGATTTAGTGCCTGATGCAGTGTAAGTGTTAAATGGCAGTGCTGAGCTGGAAGCCCCCGATAAATTTATATCAGGTGTATATAGTATCACTTTCCTTATGGAATACGGGATGTTATGCGTTTTAACAAGCTTCAGAGGGTTAATATAGAATGTAACGATAGGCGCCGATATGATACCGTCAATATTGAGGTTTTCGATGGATATCTGTGTGAAAGGACGGTAAACAACCCTTGTGAACGTTACATTTCTGCCGGTCAGGTTGTGGAGGGCTGCACGGATTGGTCCTTCTATGAATTGCACACGCCACGAGAAATACGCGCCGATGATTATCGCTGGTATCAGTAGTAATGACGGATACAGCAGTTTTTTAAACATTATGAAACGACTTTAGGTTTTTCTCTAAGCGTAAGCTCCAGTTTTTTGCCGTCAGAAGCAAGGTCTGCTATTATTTTCGTAGGTTGTCCGGTGGTGCTTTTGACAATATGGTTGGCTAGGATCTCTTCTGCGACAATATCATCGAGATATTTCTGTATGGTCCTGTGGAGCGGCCTTGCGCCGAAATTCGGGTCGAAACCCTTTTCCAGAAGGAACTCTTTTGCCTTATCTGTGAGTTCTATGCTGAAACCTTGGGGTATATGCTTGCCCTTTCCACGTTCGAGTATGAGGTCAAGTATCTTCTTCATCTCTGGTTTGTCAAGCGGATGGAAAACGAGTATATCATCGATCCTGTTGAGGAATTCAGGGTTAAAAGCTTTCTTGAGTTCTTCCATTACAGTCTCTTTTATATTCATATAGTCCGAATTAGAGTTATCCTGCACCAGAAAGCCCAAGGATTTACCTCTAGATATCATCCTGGCGCCAACATTTGAGGTCAGAATAATTATAGTATTTTTGAAATTAACCTTATGTCCTAGGTTGTCACTGAGTATGCCGTCGTCTAGTATTTGCAGAAGTATATTGAACACTTCAGGGCTGGCTTTTTCAATCTCGTCTAATAAAACGACCGAATATGGCCTGCGGCGAACCTGTTCAGTAAGCTGGCCGCCTTCTTCGTATCCTACATAGCCGGGAGGTGCACCGATTAACCTGGAAACAGAATATTTCTCCATGAATTCGGACATATCTATGCGTATAAGTGAGCTTTCGTCACCAAAAAGGTATTCTGCCAGTGTTCTGGCCAGCTCAGTTTTTCCGACACCTGTCGGGCCCAGAAAAATAAAACTTCCGATCGGTTTCTTTGGGTCTTTAAGGCCTGTCCTTGAACGCCTGATAGCATGAGAGATGGCTTTTATAGCCTCGTCCTGTCCCAAAACCCTTTTTTTTAGTTCATCTTCCATATGAAGGAGCTTTTCGGATTCTTTCTCTGTAAGTTTCGTTACAGGTATCCTCGTCCATTTTGCTATAAGATGTGCGATATCGTCGGCTGTGATCTGCGGTTTCGTTTCTTCGCGGCTTGAGCGCCATTTTTTCTTGGCTTCTTCAAGAGCTTTTCGGAGCTCCCTTTCTTTGTCGCGCATCCTAGCAGCCTTCTCATATTCTTGTTTCGCTATGGAGGCTTCTTTGTCAGCTGTGAGTTTTGCGACTTCTTCCTCTTTCGCTTTAAGATAATCAGGCGTTTGTGTTGATTGAAGTTTGGCTTTGGCCCCTGCTTCATCGATAAGGTCAATTGCCTTGTCAGGAAGGAATCTATCTGTGATATACCTGTCCGACATCTCTGCCGCGGCCCTTACGGCTCCCGCTGTATATATAACTTTGTGGTGGATCTCGTATCTTTCTTTTAAACCCTCGATTATAGAAATAGTTTCTTCTACGCTTGGCGGTTCAACAACTATAGGTTGAAATCTGCGCTCAAGCGCCGCGTCGTGTTCTATGTGCTTACGGTACTCGTCAAGAGTTGTTGCTCCTATACACTGAAGCTCTCCCCTGGATAGCGCAGGTTTAAGCATGTTCGATGCATCAATAGCGCCTTCGGCAGCTCCCGCGCCTATTACGGTATGAAGCTCATCAATGAATATTATTACTTGATTCTTTGACCGCCTGATCTCTTCCATTATGTTCTTGAGTCTTGCTTCGAACTCGCCACGGTATTTTGTGCCAGCGACAACACCGGCAAGATCAAGAGTGAGAACTCGTTTGGAGAGCAAGATCTCCGGCGCTTCTCCGGATGCTATTTTCTGCGCAAGGCCTTCTACTATCGCGGTCTTTCCCACGCCGGGGTCGCCGATCAGAACTGGATTGTTCTTCGTGCGCCTAGAAAGGATTTGTATTAGGCGCTCTATTTCGTCATTTCTGCCTATGACGGGATCAAGTTTGTTCTCTCTGGCCATGGCCGTAAGGTCGCGGCCGAATTCATCGAGGTTGGGAGTTTTTGTCTTTGACTTTGTTCTGTGTGCCGTGCGCCGGTTGTCCGTCGCCGCCTTCACCGAGAAGATTAATAACTTCTTCCCTTACGTCACTAAGCTTAACTCCAAGATTTTCAAGTACCCTTGCCGCGATGCCCTCTTCTTCTCTCAGAAGGCCTAGGAGAAGATGTTCGGTGCCTACATATGTATGGCCGAGGTTTTGAGCCTCTTCTACTGCGAGTTCAAGGACCTTTTTGGCGCGCGGGGTGAAAGGTATCTCGCCAAGCAGCATAACATTGTCACCGGTGCCGACCAGCTTCTCTACTTCCGTCCTGACTTTTCTAAGGTCAACGCCTATGTTGGCCAGTATCTTCGCGGCGTACTCCTTCTCCAAGCGCAACGAGGCCGAGCAGTATATGTTCAGTGCCCACATAGTCGTGGTTGAGTCTCTTAGCTTCTTCCTGGGCGATGATTATTACCCGCTGAACCCTTTCAGTAAATCTATTTGACATGGTATTTCTCCTTCAGTCACATCTCGTGCTTCGGCGCGACTTATCACAAGTTTTAATTTTTGGAAAAATGTTTTTTTAGCACTGATATCAGCTTTTTATTCGGTGCGAAATTATCTGTTTTCCAGAAATCGACTATTTTAGTATTTTCTCTTTTCCACAAATTCACGTAATTTTCGAATCCATACACCGGGCCCTCACGCCTTACATAAGCGTTGTTGCCAAGGTATTGATATATACCGTCGGGAAAGGCCGAGTTCGCTATAGCTTTATAGGTCCAATATGTATAATCAAATCCGAACTTGTCAAAAGACTTGAGAATGCCATCGAGCCATTTTAGCTCACCGAAATGTCCGCCGCGCCAGTTGATACCGAATTCGCCTACAAGAAGCCTCACATCGTATTTTTCAGCAAATTTCCTGTAAGGTTCTAGATATCTGAACAATTTCTGCTGGTTCCAGAGATCACCTTCAATTTTACCCGGAAAATTAAGGCACGGTACGAAATTGAACGTGAAATTCAAAGGGCAATACGTGTGAATACTAATCGTGACATTCTCGCTTATCAATTTTGAGAGAAAATCTATTTGCTGTGCCCATATATTGCCTTCGAGAAATATAGTGTGTTCTTTATCATGGGCGCGGATAGCTTTAATTATACCAATATAGAGATCATTTATCATTCCGACTTTTGACTTATCAATAACCGGCTCGTTGAGCACATCATAGCCTATAAGGCTGGGACAATCTTTATAACGGGCAGCTATTGCTGACCAAAGAGCATAAGTTCTTTTGCGAAAATCAGGTTGTAACCACAAAAGCGCCTTCCCGGTCGAATCGCTATGCCAATCATGATTCTGTGAACCGCATGCTGCGTGCAGATCTAGAATGACCCCGAGCTTATTGTATTTCGCCCAGGACATCACGTTGTCTAAATACCTAAAACCCTTCTCTGAATATTTGTACGCTTGTGATTCAATAAGTTTATGGTTGAACGGCACTCTGACGGCGTTTGCTCCCATCAGCCTGATGTTCGCAAAATCAGTTTTCGTAATGAAATTGTTTCTGAAAAGCTTCTCGAATTCAACAAGAGCAGAATTGCCGTTCTGTTCTCTGAACGATCTTTTGAACGCAAACTCGGCAATATTCCTTCCTCCAAGAATATAACCCTCCATCAACAGCCATCCGCCAAGATTGACGCCTTTTATCTTCATATTATTTATCATCTCACATTACATATTAGACAATAAAGGGCTAAGAATAGTTCCACGAACGACCTGTATTTTACTTCTCGTAAATTGGAACCCCGGTAAGCCTAGTCAGTTCCCTGAATTCCTTTACTAATTTATTGGTTACCTTGCCTGGCTTACCATCGCCTATAACACGCCCGTCAATATTTGATACAGGCACTACTTCAGCCGCGGTGCCTGTCAAAAAACACTCCTCAGCAGTATAGAGGTGGTAAGTAGTAAGTAGTTCTTCTTTAACCAGAAGTTTGAGCTTATTCTTGGCAAGTTCCATGACCGCGCCGCGGGTTATTCCCTCTAGCGCGCCCGCGCTTGAAGGAGGCGTTATCAAAGCGTTATCTTTTATTATGAAAATATTGTCGCCCGAGCATTCGGCCACATATCCCATTGAATTTAGCAGTATAGCCTCAGGGACTCCAGCGCGCGTCGCTTCCATTTTCGCCATGATATTATTTAAATAATTAAGCGACTTTATGCAGGGGTTTAAAGCGTCCGGTATCATCCTTCTCGTAGCTGCTGTTATAAGCTTTAGCCCGTTAGTATAGAATTCTTCAGGATAAAGTTTAATTTTATCCGCTATTATGAATACGGTCGGCTTCGGGCAGTTTTTAGGATCAAGCCCAAGGTCACCATGTCCTCTGGTCACAACAAGCCTTATATACGCGTCTTTCAATTTGTTCGCTGATAAAGTAATGAGCATCGCGGTTTCCAGCTCTTTTTTTGTCATCATTATGTCCAGCATAATGGCCTTAGCTGAATTACAGAACCTATCGAGATGTTCTCTCAGCCTGAACACGCGGCCGTTGTACGCGCGTATGCCTTCGAACACGCCATCACCGTACAGCAAACCATGGTCGAAAACTGAGACTTTAGCGTCTTCTTTCTCAACAAGCTTTCCATCTAGGTAGATCTTCATTTGTCGCTCCAGTTAAATTTGCCTATTTCAGGTTGTGTAAATAATGTTAAAGCATTTGTTTATTCTATAAGCCCATCACGCATTCTTATTATCCTGCCGGCCTTCGAGGCGAGGTCCGGATTATGCGTTACAAGCAAAAGTGCTATTCCTCTGCTCATGCATTCACTAAATAGCAGTTGTTCAACCTTCTCACCGGTTTCTCTGTCAAGGTTCCCCGTAGGTTCGTCCGCCATGAGAACAGACGGGTCTTTTATCAAGGCCCTAGCCATCGCCGCCCTTTGCTGTTCTCCTCCAGAAAGTTCGCCCGGCATGTGCTCCAATCTTCCGGAAAGCCCAAGTTTTTCTAAAAGTGATAATGCTTTGTCCAGCATGTTCGCTTTCTGGTCCCAAACGGGTAGAAGCACATTTTCAAGCACCGTAAAATCCGGCAGTAGATAATGCATCTGAAACAGGAATCCGACCTTATCGCGTTTGGCGAGTGAATGCTCCTTGTCAGTTAAAACCGAATAATCAATGCCGTCTATCAATATCTTTCCGCCCGTTGGCCTGTCCATTAGGCCCATAAGATGAAGCAAAGTACTCTTACCTGCTCCGGACGGGCCCATGATCGCGGCTGTCTCGCCTGACTTAATTTCGAGGCTGACCTTTCTTAGCGCTTTTACTTCAAGGCCGTGGTCCAAAAAATAGCTTTTTTGCAAATTCTCGGCTGTTATATTCATACTATCCGTAGCGTATTGCTTCCAAAGGATCTAATTTAGTAACCTGGTAAGCAGGATAAATGCCTGCGATGAGCGATATGGCCAGCGTGGCGCACACAATGCTTACTACGTCGCCCGTTAGGATTTTGACCGGCAGTTTATCGAGATAATAAACATCGGCCGGCAGCGAAATGAACTGGTATTTCTTTAAAAGCAGGCTCAGACCACAGCCAACCACTAAACCGGAGGCTATACCTGTAACCCCCATTATGAGGCCTTCAAAGAAAAATATCTTTGCTATTCTGCCCTTGTCGAATCCCAAAGCTGACAGTATGCCTATCTCTTTTGTTTTCTCTACTGTAAGAAGTAAAAGGTTCGAGATTATGTTAAAAGCAGCAACGATTATTATCAGAGCGAGTATAATAAACATCATTATTTTCTCAAGCTTTAAAGCCGAAAACAGGTTGCGGTTCATCTTCTGCCATGACCTAGCCCAAAACTCAGTGCCGATACTTTTCTGGATATCCGCGCTGATGGCGTCCGAGTTTTCCCAGTTGTCCACAGATACACCTATGCCAGTGACGCTGTCATCCATGCCGAATAGCCCCCTGGCGTCAGCGAGATTGATATAAGCGAGGTTAGCATCGTATTCGTACATGCCTGAATGAAAGAACATGTTGACCCTAAACTTCTGCATATGAGGCACCATTGCATAAAGGCCGGGTGTCATAAGCACAACATCTTCGCCTGCGGTAACTCCGATTGTTTGCGCGAGCTCCATGCCTAGCAATATCTCGCCTTGCCCTATCGAGGGTACCCAGGGTTTTCTGGTCAATACTATCTTTTTCAAAGATACGAGCCTATCTTCCGCGACAGGGTCGATCCCCTTAACCGCCGCGCCCGTCGCTTGTTGTCCATGCCTTATTATTGCTTGTCCATAGATAAAAGGAGCTGAAGTCTTAACGTGCTTATTGGCATCAATGCGCTCAATTATTCTCTGATAGTCCCCAAAAGGCTCATAATTATTTTTTAGAACAATAATATGCGGTTGAACCCCAAGCATTTTTTCTTTTATATCAGCCTGAAAGCCGCTCATTACTCCCAGGGTTATTATCAGTGCCGCCACACCCAGCGTTATGCCTCCTATGGCAATAAGGCTCGTAAGAAGCGTGAATACTCCTCTTCTGCGGGCTTTCAAATACCTTAAAGCGATAAATAGTTCCAGCGGCATAGGCGATTATTCCGTTCTTAACAGAGGGAATAAGATAACTTCCCTTATCGAATCAACTTTTGTAAGTATCATGACAAGCCTGTCTATGCCAATGCCGAGCCCGCCGCATGGAGGCATACCGTGCTCAAGAGCCGTTATGAAATCTTCATCGTAAGGCTGGGCTTCGTCATCGCCCTGCTTCTTTGCCTCTACCTGTTCGAGGAACCTTTTTTTCTGTTCCGTAGGGTCGTTGAGCTCCGAATAGGCATTTGCTATCTCCATACCGTTAATGTACAGCTCGAACCGTTCCGCGATGTCCGGCTGGTCGGGTTTCGATTTTGCCAGCGGAGAGAAGAGCGTAGGATAATCCGTTACGAATGTCGGATCTTTCAGTTCCGGTATGACTTTCTCGTCAAATATACGGTCCAGTATCTTCTTGTCGGAAGTGTCGTCTCCCATATCTATGTGCATCTCTTTGGCTATGGCTCTAAGCTGGCCGTTGTTAAGCGCCTCGCGCAGGTTTTTGCCGGTATATTTTTCCATGAGGCCGAACATTGTCTCGCGCTTGAAAGGCTGCTGTATTTCCGTACCCAGTGCCTGCGCGCTCATAACTATTAATTTCTCGCAGAGATCCATCATGTTTGTATAATCGGCGTAAGCCTGGTAGAGCTCAAGCATAGTGAACTCCGGGTTATGATTCCTATCAATACCCTCGTTCCTGAAATTCCTGCCGATCTCGAAGACCCTATCTATCCCGCCTGTAACGAGCCGTTTTAGGAACAACTCCGGTGCTATCCTGAGAAATAGATCCATTCCGAGCGTGTTGTGATGAGTAATGAACGGTTTTGCGGCTGCCCCTCCGGCTATCGACTGCATCATAGGCGTCTCGACTTCAACAAAACCATTGGAATCGAGCTCTTTTCGTATTGTAGATATTATCCTGGCGCGCTTAACGAAAACATCTTTTACTTCCGGGTTCGCTATGAGGTCGAGGTATCGCTGCCTGTACCTCGTTTCCGTATCCTTGAGTCCGTGCCATTTTTCCGGTAACGGGCGCAGCGCTTTTGATAAGAGCGTGAGGCTCTCAACCTTTACGCTTAGTTCGCCGGTTCTTGTCTTGAACGGCTTGCCTGTTACCCCTATAAAATCTGACAGGTCTATAAGGTCCTTGAATATCTTGTAAGTGTCTTCACCGACAACGTTAGATTTGACGTATATCTGAAACTTGCCGGTGTAGTCGGTTATATCGGCGAACGATGCCTTTCCCATCTCCCTGCGCGAGACGAGCCTTCCGCAAACGGAAACTGTTTCGGTTGATTCTTCGCCGACATTGACATTCGCGAACTTGTCTTTAACCAACCTTATATGCGCGTCTGCTTTAAAGATCGTGGGGTAAGGATTTATTCCGAAACTTTTCAGTTTCTCTAGTTTTTCCTTCCTTACAGCTATAATGCTTTCGATTGGCGTGGTTATCTCGCTCATTTTTTGTTTATTATCCCGTTTACCTTGTCCCTTAACATCTTTTGGGTCAAAAGGTTTTTCTATATAAGCTGCGACATTGGAAGCCATTCCGAAAAGGTCCTTCATCTGTCCCTTCGCCGTGAGTATTATTATCGGTATCGAACGCGTGTTCTCCGATTCCAGCATTTTGCTTTGCACCGTGTACCCATCGATATCCGGCATCATTATATCGAGTATAACGAGGTCAGGCTTGACAGGAGGCTCATCGAACGGCAGCAGGCCAATCTTTTCCATAGCCTCTCTACCATTGTAGGCTTGTATAACCTCGTAGTTCTCTTTAGAGAGAATGAAGGTTATCAATTCAACAACGTCCCTTTCATCATCTACAACCATGATCTTAGGCATAATTTAACCCCTGTAAAACCACTAACTTTACATTCAAAATATAATGAAATTATAGCGATTTTACGAAGATTTGTCAATCGATAATATTGTCGGAGTGAATACGGATAAAGAAATCCCAAAATACAGCGCGCGCTGTATCTTAGGATTTAAGTGTTGAAAGATATAAAAACGCTTTATTTAGTGAGTTTATTCCGGGCTTTCCAGTTTAGGTATTCAGAAATGAAAGGCTCGATCTCTCCATCCATCACCTTATCCACCTGCGGTACTTCTTTGCCTGTCCTATGATCTTTCACGAGCTGGTAGGGCATAAATACGTACGATCTTATTTGGTTGCCCCAGGCTATGTCGCCTTTATCATCGTAATGTTTTTCAACAACCTGCCTCTTCTTCTCCTGTTCAAGCTCATAGAGTTTCGCCTTCATAAGTTTCATTGCGGTGACCCTGTTCTTAAGCTGGGAGCGTTCGTTCTGAGATTGAACAACTATTCCAGACGCCATGTGAGTTATCCTGACCGCGGAATCAGTTTTATTCAGGTACTGGCGCCATGCCCTGAAGCTCTGTAAGTATCTATGCGTATGTCTTTATCATCAATTTTAATATCTATATCATCATCAATTTCGGGAATAACATCTACCGATGAAAACGATGTGTGCCTGCGTTTATTGGCGTCAAATGGCGAGATGCGGACAAGCCTGTGAACACCGATCTCGGACTGCAGAAGGCCGTATGCGTATTCGCCGCTAATAATCATCGTTACGCTCTTTATCCCTGCTTCTTCGCCTGCTAGAACGTCTATAACTTCGTAGCCGAACCCTTTTTTCTCAGCCCAGCGTGTATACAGGCGCAACAGCATTTCTGCCCAATCGCAAGATTCCGTTCCGCCAGCACCGGCGTGTATTGAAACTATTGCGTTATTTCTGTCGAACTCTCCGGAAAGCTTTGTCTTGGTTTCCAGCTCTTCGATCTGTTTTGCGAGCACAGCCACGGTCCTCTCGATCTCTTTTAAAGATGTTTCATCGCGCTCTTCTTTAAATAACGTTCCAAGCGATTCCGTTTCTTCCACTTCTTTATTGAGCTTTTCCCACAGCTTGACAGTCTTTTTAAGGTCGTTGAGCTTTGTCATTACGCTTTTTGCGTGAGTGTTGTCTTGCCAAAATGAAGGCTCGGAGACCTTATTTTCCAGTTCCACTATATCCTTTGATTTTTTTTCTATTTCAAAGGGACCTCCAAAGGATTTTAAGTCTTTCTTTCATTTCTTCCAGCATATTAACCCTCCGGTTAATCCGGTTTTTTGAACTGCATTTTATTGGAAACAAAAAGCATGATCAGCATGATAACGATACACGCCTGTGCAAAAACGTCGCCATATTTTGTATAGAACGTTATATACCTTGAAGGCGATATCTTGCTTAAGAAATAAGTCCTTTCGAAAAGTTTCGTCCTGAATTTAATAACACCTGCTGGGCTCACGATACCTGAAATACCGGTATTTCCTGATACCACAATTGTCCTTCTGTTCTCGATAGCGCGGAAAACGTTCATTATGAAGTGCTGATCGGCCGCTGAAGTTTTGAAGAACCACGCGTCGTTGGTTTGGTTAACTATAACCTCTGCGCCGTTTAACACGAAACGCCTGATAGTTCCCCCAAAGAAATTCTCTGAGCATATGGAGCTCGCGCATATGATGGATTTTACCGGAAAAACGTTGTAATCGTTCCCTCTTGTAAAATCACCCAGCGAGTTAAGTACCCCGAAGAATGGTTCAAGGAACTTTCTGAAAGGGACGAACTCCCCGAAAGGCACAAGGTGCGTTTTTCTGTGAACACCGAGCATTTCCCCTTCTGGGCCGAACAATAATACTGAGTTGAAATAATTTGACGTGCCATTGTTGTATGGTGAGCCTATCAGGTTGTATGTTTTGGTCATTCTTGAAACAGTCCTTACCCAATCATAAAGGAACATGTTCGATGGCAGATATCCCGGCACAGCGGTTTCGGGCCATATTATCAGGTCCGGATGATATTGGGAGGCTTCACGCGCCAGGTCGGTGTAGGTACGCATAATGTTCTGACTCATAAGCATTGTCCCATTTCTTGTACTGGTCTATATTGCCCTGCAGGACAGCGACAGTCATATATGGCGGCGAAGATACATCGTTCCGAAGCCTTATTATGTAGCTGACTGCCGTTACACAAGCAACCGCAGCTATAAGCAGTATGAAAGAAGCTATTTTCTTTGTTCTTATTAAGCGCGCAAGGCTAACATTGATGATAATTATTAGAAATGACACTCCATAAACTCCAGTAAACTCGCTTATTTGTATGAGTGATGTGAACTTCCATTGCGACATACCAAGAAGCAGCCATGGGAACCCTGTAAGAAAGTGCGCACGCAGATATTCCAGCGATACCCATAATGTTGCAGCAAAAACCGAGAACCGGAGCATTGAAAATTGCGACACGTAAGCGTAAACTTTGCTCCATGTCTTAATTAATAAGGTTAATATGTATGTTTTTGGTTTAGCAGTTCCATAAGATCCGGTTTCAGAAAAACCTTTGTTATATTTTGCTGAAGATACAGAAACAAATCGAATTGTCGGCAGCCCAAATACCATAATAGATAGCCATATAACTGCTTATAGCGACAATACAAATGAGCGCCTGTAAACGGGACCCCGTATTAAAAAGTATCATTGGATATATCCAATAAAGCATCCCTATATTCGCCGATAACCCCGCAGTAAACCCTAGCATGAAAGAACCGGTTATGCTTGTTGTTTCTATAGCGGCTATCAGCGGTATAAAAGCCACCCATGCGAAATAAAAAAGGTTAAAACCCGGGTAGGATAAAAGTAGGAGGACCCCGCTTAGTGCGGCCCAACCGATTAGCTTTATGAACGATTGTATTCTTATATCCATAATATTTAATTAGTTTTCAAGATACTTAAAAATATAGCGGTTTTTGGTAGCAATTTAAGCCGCATGGACAGCGGCGGGAAGCGGCTGGATCAGGATCAGACTTCATTATTATTATGTTAAGCGCCCGCGCGCGTACCCAAACAACTGGATTATCAACGGCGTGGGATCTTAAGACCTTCAGAGAGCAATATGGCTTCGGCTATCTCTTTCATTGTTCTGCGCATGTTCATCGCCTGTTTCTGAAGGAACTGGAATGCTTCTTCTTCGCTGTACCCGCGCTCTTTCATAAGCATTCCTTTTGCCCTTTCCACGATCTTTCTTGTTTCAAGGGCGTCAGTGGCAGATTTAGATTCATCAAAAAGCCTTGTATTCTCTATAGCAACAGCTGACTGATTGGCGATGGCCTGCATGATGAATATCTCGTCTTCTGTGAAAACATGTTCAGTAGATGTGTAGCAGTTTATAACACCTATGGGTTTTTCTTTAACAAGCATAGGCACGGCAAGCATTGAAACAAGAGCTTCCTGTTTGGCAATTTTAGGATAGCTGTAGCCCTGCTCTCTTGTGACATCTAGTACGGCTACTGGTTTTCTGAATTTTATCGCCCTCCCGGACACGGATTCCCCAACTTTTAATGGCGGTTTCTTCTTATAATCATCTGAAAGGCTCTGGGTCGCGACTATCTTTAGTTCCTGTTTTTCATCATCTAGCAGCATCAGCGAGCATATCTTCGAGTTCATCATCTGGGCCGTCATCGTGACAATAAGCTGAAGTATCTCTTGGAGATAGGCGCTGGAAACGATGTCTGCTGGAAAGCCTAGCGAGAGTTTTTAGCTGTTTTTCCTTGTTCTCCATGAACTGAAGGAGCTTTGTTCTTTCAATTGCCCCTGATATCTGGCTTGCGATGCTCTTAAAAAGTTTGATGTGGCTTTCAGTAAAGACCCTTTTCTTTCTGTTCTGTATGTTTATCGCGCCTATCGTTTCGTTGTCCATTATGATAGGCACCGAAAGGAAAGCCTCGTATTTGTCTTCAGGTAGGTTCGAAAACAATTTGAAGCGCGGGTCTTTAAACGCATTCTTTGATATAGCAACGGGTTTTTTGTGTTCAAGCACCCAGCCGGTTATGCCTTCACCGGGATCAAGCTTCAGTTTTCCGATTTGGTACGGGTGAGGAGGCCAGGCACCCTGCAGTACAAGCGTTTTTTTGTTGTTTTCAAGCAAGTATATCAGGCAACTGTCGCCCTTTAGGCTGTCAGCTAAAATCTTCGCTATCTGCTGCAGCAGGCTGTCAAGGTCATCTGATGACCCTAGTATCTCAATTATACCGTGAAGAAGATTGATTTCTGTCTTAAGATCTTTTTGGCAAGAAACTATTTTCTTGGTTGATTCCATTTATTTCGCTCCGCAGCACTTCTTGTATTTTTTACCGCTGCCGCACGGACATGGGTCGTTTCGGCCCAGCTTGTACAGCGGTTTGATATCGTCTAGTTCTTTGTGTTTATGATTTTCAGGTTTTGGGGCTGCCAATGATGCCGGTTCTTTATTGGTTGGCTCATTAACCGCAACGCGTTCTCGACGCACAGGCGGAGGGGCTATCTGTATCTTGAACAGGTAATCAAGAGTCGCTTCCCTGATGCGGTGCATCATGTTCTCAAACATCGAGAATGATTCTTTCTGATACTCTATCTTTGGGTCTTTCTGTCCATAAGCCCTTAGGCCGATACCTTTTTTTATCTGGTCGAGGTCGTAAAGGTGTTCTTTCCATGCCGTATCTATCATCTGAAGGAGTATCATGCGTTCGACGTGGCGGATTAGCGGGGTCGTCATCTCGCTTTCCCTCTTTTTATACGCCTCGTCAACTTTTTCGCCTATCTGTGCGCGGAGGTTTTCCTGTCTTAAGTTCATCATTTCTTCCTGAGTGTATTCAACTTTAAAGTTGAATACCCTGAGAAGCCACGCGTTTAGGCTAACAAAATCCCATTGTTCCGGGTAGGCTTTAGGCGGTGCCCATTGGTTGACTTTTTCTTCTATGGATTCTTCGAGCATGTCTTTTATCGTAACTGAAATATCTTCACCTTCGAGTATCTCGTTGCGCAGCCTGTAAACAGCCTCGCGCTGTTTGTTCATCACGTTATCATAGTCAAGGAGCTGTTTTCTTATGTCGAAGTTCATTCCTTCCACTTTGCGCTGTGCATTCTCTATCGCCTTGGATATCCAGGGGTGTTGAATTTCCTCACCTTCTTTCATGCCCAGTTTTTCCATGAGCACTGAAATACGCTCCGAACCGAAAAGCCTCATCAGCTCGTCTTCCAGTGAAAGATAAAAACGGGACGAACCGGGGTCGCCTTGCCTGCCTGAACGGCCGCGGATCTGGTTATCTATGCGGCGAGCCTCGTTCCTTTCGGTGCCGAGTATGTGAAGGCCGCCTATGCTTTTTACGAAAGCTGCTTCTTCAGGAGTAGCCGGGTTACCGCCTAGCACGATGTCCGTTCCGCGGCCGGCCATGTTCGTGGCTATCGTTACCGAACCCTTCTTTCCCGCTTGAGCTATTATCTGCGCTTCCATTTCATGGTATTTCGCGTTCAATACCTGGTGCGGAACGCCTTTCCTTCTAAGATGCGCCGATATTTTCTCGGATTTCTCTATTGATTTTGTTCCAACAAGCACCGGCTGGCCTTTCTTCCACAGCTCTTCTATCTCTTTAACAATAGCATCATTCTTTTCGCGTTCGGTCCTGTAGATCATGTCGGGGCTGTCGATCCTGACCATCGAGCGGTTAGTGGGTATCTCGACAGTGTCGAGCTTGTATATCTCCCAAAACTCCGCGGCTTCGGTCAGCGCCGTGCCTGTCATACCGCCGAGTTTTTTGTACATCCTGAAAAAGTTCTGGAACGTTATAGTTGCAAGCGTTCTGGTTCTCTTCTGCTATCCTTAAGCCTTCTTTCGCTTCTATCGCCTGGTGAAGCCCTTCTGACCACCTGCGGCCCGGCATGAGCCGGCCCGTGAACTCGTCAACTATTATTACCTGGCCTTCCTTTACAACATAATCAACATCTCTTGAATAGAGGTTATGGGCGCGCAGAGCCTGCGTGAGGTGGTGCACCCACTCAGCCTGCATGTCATCGTAGATATTCTTTACGCCGAGCAATTGTTCCGCCTTGGTTACGCCCGGTTCGGAAAGAACAACAGTATGGTTTTTTTCGTCAACAATGTAATCGAACCCTTTTGTAAGGTCCTCTCCGGTGTATTTGGCATTTATCTCTTCTGCCTCGGTGATCTTCCTGCCCTTCATGTGCGGAATTATGCGGTTGCATATATAATATTTGTCGGTAGATTCTTCCGCGGGGCCGGATATAATGAGCGGAGTGCGGGCTTCGTCTATAAGTATCGAGTCCACTTCGTCAACTATGGCAAAATTCAGCTCTCCAAGGACTCGGTCTTCTTTGGCGATTATCATGTTGTCGCGCAGGTAATCGAACCCTATCTCGTTATTGGTGACGTATGTGACATCGCAGGCATATGATTTCTGGCGCTCGCTGTTAGGCATGTCATGGGCCACGTAACCTACAGTAAGCCCGAGGAAATTATAGACCGGCCCCATCCATGTCATATCGCGTTTTGCAAGGTAGTCGTTTACCGTGACAAGATGGACGCCTTTGCCTTCCAGGGCGTTGAGGTATACGGGCAGCGTGGCCACGAGTGTTTTACCTTCACCCGTTTTCATTTCAGCTATCTTTCCCTGGTGCAGAACACATCCGCCCAGCATCTGAACATCAAAATGCCTTAGGCCGATGGTCCTCTTCGAAGCCTCTCTCACGCAGGCAAAAGCTTCCGCGATTAAATCATCCAGCTTTTCACCTTCAGCAAGCCTTTTTCTGAACTCAACCGTTTTAGCTTTCAGCTCATCGTCCGTGAGTTTAACCATTTCAGGCTCAAGAGCGTTTATAGCGTCAATCGTTGGCTGAAGTTGTTTCATGGTCCTCTCGTTCTGAGAACCAAAAATTGAATTGATAAATTTTTTTATCATTATCTGCTCCGATTATGAATTAAAAGATTATATCAAATTTGAGGTGTTTTGCAAAATACGATAATGTGAGGAAGGATAAAAATATTTAATTCTAGTTCTGAATTTATAAAATATTCCATTACTCTCAATAAATATTCTTTAGTATTATTCTCCAGGATCGAAGTTTCTGTTCAAAAGTATACTGTGCATTTGCCGGGCTGGTTGATGGCAGCAAGTGCAGGCGTTGTTTAAACGGCCCTTTAAAATACTTGTGGAAATATTTCTCGGCTTGTTTGCCGTTGAAAAATATATCGCGTATAGAACTATGTTCCGCCAGTAATTTTGTAATGTTGTTCGGTATCTCGCGCCTTATAGCTGTATCAGCACTGGTATTATCACGCCTACATTTGCTAAGTACGTCCCACAAGGCTATCTTATTATCCTTTATGTATTTGACTTTGGCTGGGTATCCGGCTTGCGGAGGTTGATCGAACACAGCGTAGATCAGTTTCCAAAAATGGTTATGTTTGTAGGCATAATATTCATGTTGTTGAAGAGATGTATTTCCAGGCATTGTGCCGAGGATGAGAATTTCTGCATCGTTTCCGATCAGCGGTCGAAAACTTTTGATAATAGCCATATCGTGTTTGAAATAACCTGTCCTAACTCCATGCAAACTTGAATATACACTTAGTGTCCCCGCGGAATATACATTTCGGATGTATGACAATTACATCTTTTGCGCCGGATTTTTCCATAGCCCCCTGCATCCAGCCTAAGGATCCCATGCAAACGCCTTCTCCATAGTCAATATTGTCCAAAAGCATAACGTCAGCGGACTTCTCAAATTCATTTTCGACGACCATAGTTCCGTGAGTGAAAAACAATCTCCAGATGTTCGGAAAACGCTGAAGTATGAAATGAGGCGTTCCTAATTTCAAAAATATTGTCATCACTGTGCTAAGATGGTTGTGCGCCAGCTCGCGCACAATTTCGGTGATAACAGACTGTGAACTTTTTGACGGCAGAGCCCTTGTTATTGCATCCAAATAGTCACGCGTAAATTCGCTCGTAAAACTGCGGCTCGCGCTGTGGGTTGACTCCAGCAAGCTCTTGTGTTCAGGCGTCATTCTCTTGAGCACATTAATATAGCCTTCCAGGCCATATGTTTGTATTATTACCTGCACTACGCCGTAAACAATAGTCCCGGCGACTCTGGCGCCTTTTGTAAGGTTGTTATTTTCCATAAGTAGGTTCTCCCAGGCTATCAGCTAATTCCTGCGGGCTTTAGTCAATATTTCTCGTTCCATGACCTGTCAGAATACCTGGTTTTTTCATTCGATTCGGCGTATGACAGTTCTTCTTCAGTTAGTCCAGTCTTATTAAGTTTTGCAATGAACTGGTCAATTAGGCTAGTTTCCCAGGCTTCATAGAACTTGGTACGATCTACGGATTTAGGCAGGTGGATCGAACCCTGGACCAGCATCGTTTTCCCCCTTCTTCTCTGACACGAACCGACTATCTTCTTATTGTTGTACTGAAGGTCATAAGGATAAAGGGTTTGAACGCAAATATTTCCTTTATTGGGATTGTTTCTTGCCGATACATCAGTCTTCACAAACTCTGTTTTTATGCCGCAGATATCCAATGCGTCCTTTATACCCGAGTGTATGACATGGTATGTTTTCTCCTGGTCATAAATATGCTCCCATGTAGAGTCATCTAAAACAAAGGAAAATGAGACATCTTTGCCGTGAACAACCGATAAGCCGCCTGTCATGCGCCTTGTCACCGGTAAACCGTATGCCGCAAATTCATTATATTTCTGAAAATATCCAATTGTTATACAAGCGCGCTCCCATGTGTATATCCTGACTGTCGCCGGCCCCGGATTTCTCAGCTTGCTGTTGAACAACGCCTCATCAATGGCCATATTCGTCGGGCCGTTTGAGGGTTGAGAGATTATTAATCGCAACTGACTCATTGTTTTTCCTTATTTAGGAGTTCAAGTTTTCTTTTCACGCCGCCCGGGCCTGAATACCCTCCGGGTTTACCGTCTCCTCGCACTACCCTGTGACAAGGGACTATTGGAGCGAATGGATTCTTAGCGAGAGCCTGACCCACAGCGCCGCGCCACTCCGGGGTGGCCTATTATTTTTGCTATTTCTCCATAGCTTCTGGTCTTGCCACTGGGTATCAACAAACAGGCAAGCCATACCTTTCGGTAGAACACAGGGTATTTGTTTATTTTTGACATTAATTTTTTAGAAATCGTGTTATTTTGCATTATAAAGGTTCAGGCATCCTTTCTCATCCGTGTAGCTTGTTATTGAACCTGAGCTCCCGTATGCGCGGTAATATCTGATGACATTTACAATATAGTTCTTTGTTTCTTTATACGGAGGGACTTTACCGTATTTCTTAACCTTCGATGGGCCCGCGTTATAGGCAGCGAGGCCCATCTCTATATCGCCATCGAAAGCATCTAACATATATTTAAGGAACCTGGTCCCGGCTCGTATGTTCTCTTCCGGAGAAAAGATCTTTTTTACTCCAAGCAGCTTTGCCGTGCCCGGCATAAGCTGCATAAGACCGCAGGCGCCTTTTGAAGACACGTCGTTCTTGTTGTAATTAGATTCCGCTTTTATCACGGCCTTCACAAGCGCAGGGTCTATATTATTTTTAGAAGATTCCCTTGAAATGAGATTGTCGTAACTTCCCGTTTGACGGACGCTATTTTGCGAACCGGTTTGGCCCGGCGTGATCTTCATCGCGCCTATAAAACTTTCAGAAACAGGGTCTTTTGTTGAGTATATTTTAACATATTTTACTTCGTTTTTCTCGATCTCAATGGAACCTATTTTAGTGGATACCCAGTAATTCCCGTTCTCTAATTTCCTGACATCCCCAGTAAAAGAGTGGCCGTTGCACATGACAAGCTTTCCGTACATGGCATGTACCGCGCTGGAATTTAGCAGCAATGTGGCGAGAGTCAGTAATAACTTTAACATTAATTGGCTCTAACGGAGAGGTCCTGTACCGGGTTCAGTTCGGAACTATTGGAGGCATTTTTTTCTTTAGTCTTCGCAGATACTGTTTCGGCACTGCCGATACTATCCTCAATTACATCCTTATTCTTATAAACCTTTAAGAACGCATCAACTACAACGGGGTTAAACTGCTTCTCGCGGTTGAGCAGTATCTGATTGCACGCTTCAGCGTCACTTAATGCTTTTCTGTACGGCCTGTCGCTTGTCATGGCGTCGTAAGCGTCGGCTACGGCAATAATTGCCGCGGCTAAAGGTATCTGATCGCCTTTAAGCCCGAAAGGATAGCCTTTGCCGTCATATCTCTCGTGATGATATTTTACACCCAGCAGAACATCCTTGAACTCGCTGATAGGGTTAAGTATCTCCACACCCATCAAAGGATGCTCATTAATGGCCTTTATTTCTTTCGGTGACAAGGCATCGCTCTTGTTGAGCAAGTTTTCTGATATACCTATCTTTCCTATGTCATGCAATAAAGCCGCGATCTTAAGATTTTCCTCAAAATCCTTGTTGTTGGGTATGGTTATCCCTGGCAAGTTCCTGGCTATGGCAGTTGAATATTTTACTACCCGCTCGGTGTGCCCTAGCGTATACTTATCCTTTGCTTCTATAGCTGTTGCCAGTGCCGTAACAGTGCTTAAAAATAATTTCTTGTTGATATCGAGCTGGCTGTTGAGGTCTTCGAAAAGCCAGGCGTTCTGAATAGCCATTACCACATCCGAAGCAAGAACAAACAAAAATCCAAGTTCATCAGCCTTAAAACTGCTGTTATCATCCTTTGCGCCAAGGAATAACACGCCAACCAGATTGTTCGTATAAAATCCCGGGATAAAAGCTTTAGCCTGGTATAAAGAGAACTCGCTTTTCAATTTCTTAAGGAAATCTTGAAGATTTTTATCTTCCGAATGTGTTTTACATTTGAAGCGGTAATTAATTTTATTGTACAGAAGGAAGTCTTGTTTGAAGTATTTTCCTACGGTCTTATCCGTAAAGAACCTGATTATTGCATTATCGCTCTTTACTTTAGTAAAACCTACTGGGATCTTTATGCCTAATTTTCCTTTCGACACTTTGACTATGTATTCATTTTTTGTTTTGTCAAAAAGAAAGATCCCCGCGTGCCTTACATGTATATTCCTGATTATAGTGCGCACGATAAGTTTAGCAAGGGTATCTACCTTGCGAACAAGTATCATCTGCCGTGCTGCTTTTTCAAGGTCTTTATGGTAGTATTTTTTCATTTAATTATCCTATGGATAAATTGATTACAGCGATTACTAACAACGATTACAACGATTTACAATGCGAATTATGCGATTTCATTAGACGTCTGATTTGACAACTGTTATTTCCAAAATTTACCAACAATCCAACATCAAGTTGCGACGATTTCAAATAAGAAATCACCTGATTCTCAAATACTTTAGGAACAAAAGTCGAGATTGCCTTGATTTCTACAATCACTCTCTTCTCAATAATGAGATCAATTCTCAAAGTACCTACAAATTTATCAAGATAATTAACTTTATATTCTTTTTCGCACTCACAGATCAAACCATCACACTCTAATTGCAATTTCAATGCATTTTGGTATATCTTTTCATTATAGCCGGGCCCCAGTTTTTTGTGTACCTTAAAACAACTCCCTATAATTTGTTCGGTCAAGCTATCTTTTTCTTTTAACATCGTTTATATCCTGTAGATACGAGATTAAAACGATTATTTGTTACTACTGCACTATTACAATGATCTGGATTATACCTTAATTATGATTAAAATCGTTGTAATCAATTTGTTTATGTTTAATCTCCGTAATCATTCACCCTCTTTGAGGATGTATTTATCTATTTTCTTTTTAAACTCGCTTAAGTCTAGCGGTTTTGTAATGTAATCTACCGCGCCAAGGCCGTATGCTTTTTCTATCGACACCTTGTCGGGACTGCCCGCTATAATTATAACTTTAACATCCGGATTCTTTTCTTTTAATATGTTCAGCACAGAAAAACCATCCATTGTTTTAAGGTGAAGGTCAAGAAAAACAAACCCCATACTCTTTGGATCGTAAACTCTAATTGCTTCTTCGCCTGAAGTAGCCTTGGTGCTCGCGATCTTGAAACGCTTTAAAAAGTTAGCCATAAAGACGACTATCTCTTCTTCGTCGTCGACTAACAGTATATGCTTGTTCTCAGCCATGGCCAACCCCTAGTTACTGCCAGAAGTATACTTCTTAGGCAGTTCGATAGTTATTTTTGTGCCTTTGCCGTACTCGGATTCGAACCATATCTTGCCTTTGTGATTCTCTTCTATCATCCTTCTGACCACATACATGCCGATACCTGTGCCGGATTTTGAAGATGATTTAGTAGTAAAAAAAGGAGCGAATATTTTGTGCCTGTCGGTGCTTTTTATGCCGATGCCGTTGTCGGTGAATTGAATAACCGTCTTTTCAGGATTTTGAGAAATAGATATTTCTATGTTGGGTTTATACAACGCGGCATCACCTGGGTTAAGCGTGTTTGCTTTATCAAGTGTTGCCTCGTAAGCGTTGTCGATAAGATTATATACGGATTCCATGATCTGTGACTTAACCCCATATATTACATCGGATGACAATTTGTTCACCTTGATTGGAAATTCCTGTACGCTATGTTTGACCCTGAGTAGGTCGATCGCCAGATCGACAACTTCCTGCAGGAAAAAGTTCGAGAACAAGGTTTCTTTGGCTTCTACTCTGGCAAAGTTAAGTATCCCCTTCAAGATGCCGTCCGTTCTCTTAACGTTCGACAGCAGTGAGTTTGATATCTTGATAAAATAATCAAACGTCTTCTTCAGGTCCGGATTTTGAACTATCGCTTCTGCATGGGCCGACAAATAGCTGTCAACTTCATATTTAAGTTCTCCCGAAACCATAGAGAAGTGGTTTAACCGGTTGTTGATCTGGTGGGCCACTCCTTCCGCGAGGCCGCCGATAGAAGCAAGTTTCTCCGCCGCGAACACCCTTTCCTGAGCTTTCTTGAATTCCTCAACGAAAATACAGTTCTCTATAGACATCGATGTTCGTCTGGATAATATCTTAAAAACGTTGATATCATCAGTCGAGTAAGCCTTCTTATTATTTTTTTCTCCCAATACTAAAAAGCCTATTGAGCTTTCATCAAAAAATGAAGGTACTATTAGTGAAATATTCAGAGGAAAGTTTAGCGTCCCTTTGATAAATTCAGGTATCTCTTCAAAAAGGAATGGTTCCTTGTGTTTCTTCATGAACTCTATAAGAGGGTCTTTGAACCCAAACGATATATCTATCGGTATATTAGTATCGGTGCGAATGGCCCTCAATATATATGCTTCTTTCTCTCTATCTTCAAGGAATATAGCGGTGTATTCCATTTTAACGGCTTTTTTCACAACCCTCACGATCAATTTAAGCAGCCGTTCAAGATTATGCTCGCCGGCCATTCCGCTAGCGGCTTGCACTAATATTTTCTGGTAGCGCCTCTGCTCGGCGAGCAGCAGGTCTTCAGCTTTCCGCTGTATCGAACGGTATACCAGAGGGCCTATTGATGCAAGAATAACAGCGAATATCGTTGATAATATCCAGGATTCTGTATAGTGCCCTATTAAAAAAGGGATGCCAAGGACCAATGAATAAAGCACTAGAAATATTCCAGCGCGGGTAATAGCGACATTTACATCCATTAACCTGAATCTGACAATAGTATAACTGATAATGATGATAAAGAATAATGTTGGCAAGTATCCAAATGGATAAATTGAAATCCCATAGTTTGGAAAAAAGTCTGCCGCGGCAAAATAATATATAAAAAAAGCCAAGATCACATATTTGATCTGCTCTTTCTTTAAATATGTAAGCTGCTTTTGTCTATAATAATATTTGAACAATAAAAACAAAGATGATAATATAACACCAATAAAAATAAAATACGCAAGGAACAGCGGATGCAAAATTCCCGCCACAGGATAATAGCCCCAAAAATAGTTTTTTACACCTCCTACAATAAATGGCGTTGTCCATATCAATACGACAAATATTAAACCAACAATATAGTTATAAAGCGCAAACCTTTTAATTCTCTTGATATTTAAAAATTCAATTATATAATGAAATACAGTTATTGGTATAAACGTGATACCGCAATATCCGATTTTTTCTAGCATAAACGCGATATATTCATTTCTAACAGTATATGTAATTGAAAAGAATAGCAGCCAACAACTACTAGTAAAGCACAATCCCATGAACACTTTATTGATATACTGTTGTTTGCTGTTCCTATAGACAAATATGCCCAAAAACAACAGCATGGCAGAAACAATAAAAGTGGGTATAGGATATAATTTAGTCATATTCATGTTTTGACCGGCTGTTTAATTATTATTTCCGAACTTCTCACGTTTTGAATATAATACGATTCTATTCAATAATTTTTCGCCTATAACCGAGTATTTGAAATTAAGTTTATTTAGAACATCATTTGTTTTAAAAGACCGCAGTTTTACCTTGGAATTAATAAATAATATATTGTATTTTAAAAGCATCTTCTGCACGGAGGTAGATCTTTTCACGAACTCGATTTCACTAACTATTATAGGTTTCTTGAATTTTAGTATTTTTTGTGAAATATTCAAAAGCTCAACAGGAGTGACCCCTTTCATGTGAAAAGTATGGTAATTTTTATCCTTCAAAGACACATTGCCGGCGATCTTAAATATACTTTCACAGAGCTCATCAACACAAACCATATTTGCACGAAGTTTATTATCATTCGGAAAATATTTAAGCAGTTCTGAATCCCAAATATGCAATGTTTGATACAAGGCTTGATTAAATGCCGGCACTTTCCCGGTTTTTGACTCACCTATAATGATCGGCGGCCTGAATACATTTATCCATAACCCCATTTTCCTATACTTCTCTACAAGCAGTTCAGCTTCATATTTACTTTTTTCGTACGTAGTATTGAACTGCTGTCCTACATTAAGGCAATTTTCATCAAATACACCTTTATGGTCGCCACATACGTATATTGTGCTTATATAATTGATCTTCTGCAATTTCCCTTTATTGCTGCACGCGTACCCCAGTTTCAAAACATTTTCTGTTCCTTTAACATTTACAAGCCTTGCAGTTTTGATAGGCAGATTAAAACCCGTATTGGCCGCACAATGATATATTTCTTCCACTTCATCAACCAACTGCTTTACATTATTATTTGAAAGGCCCAGGTTATTCTTTATTATATCGCCATTAAGCACAACAAGATTGCCGCCTGTTCTTTTTGCAGTATTTTTATCCCAAAATCTTACGGCATTTATCGCTCTTTCTTTGCCTGACCGTTCGTTTTTATCTCTTGCGAGCGCATATACTTTGTATCCATTCTCGATAAATATCTTTAAAAGATATGACCCTACAAAACCCGTAGGCCCGGTTAAGAAGACAGTTTTTTTACTCATATATCTTATTTCTCCGTCCACTCTTGTTTCTGCCGCTTAAAGCCTTTTTTAAATTCACGATTAATTTCTCAATGATAATTTCTGTTCTAAAACCGATTTTGCTGTGTTCATCCCGCAAAATGCAACAACAGGCGCCCCGCTTTTGGCTATCGCAGTAGTTGACCAGTGCCCGCTTAGATAAAGACCTTTAATACTGGTCTTCGAAGGGCATAATGATGTGCTTTCCTGCTTCACCGTAGGCGCCCATCCAAACCCGGCACCGCAATCGTTACGTGTAAACTTATTAAAAGTTACAGGTGTAGCAATAAATTTATTTGTTACGTTATCGACTATTTTCGGGAATAGTTGTTTTGTCTTATTTAGAATCGTTTGTGCGTAAGCAGCTTTATATCTATCCCAAAATTTAGGTGTGTAATACTTGGCTAAAGTAATAACTCTAATTCCCATTTTACTAGTATTGTCGTATTCAGCAGGGATAGCATAATTCAGATACCTGATTTCTTGCCCATCAGCAATTTCATATTTTGTATTATACGATGGTTTTTGAGTGAAGAAGTATGATATTGCATGAGAATCTTTCGTTAGTGATTTATAGTAATTATCTTTTGTTATTTGTAAGTATACTGTAAAAAATGAAGCAGAAGGCACTAAAGAATCAATTTTATTTTTTTCTTTGATTTTTACATCAATTAACTCCTGAAAAGTGTATTTAGCGTCGCAGTTAGATATGACCGTATCGGATAAATACTTATTACTTGCGGCCTCAACGCCTTTCACTTTAATTTCTTTTGAGATAATTATCTTAGATACTTTTTCAGAATATATCATAGTCCCGCCGTATTCCTTAAATCTTTGGACCAATAAATTCGGGAATTGGCACATTCCGCCGACCGGGTAATAACCCGGGTTTGAAATATAATCCCGCAATAATATTATAGTCGATATCGCTGACACCTGGGAAGCATTTAATCCTTTATTCATTAAACAGATAGCGTCAAATATTGACAGCAGGTCTTCATTTGTAAAAAAATGTCTTAAAACGTTTTTAAAACTTCTATTTGCGGCATTTTTATAAATGCTGTAAAAACTCTGCTGGAGAATATGCTCAAAAAATCTATCGATATTGATACTTTCTTTAGGAAAAAGTGTTTTAAGCCCTTGTATCGTCTCATCCATATTTGATTTTATATAGAAAGTGACATTTGGAAGAACTATTTTCTCCGCCGTATCGAATTGACGAAGTTTCATGCGGTCAAGTATATCAAGTTCTTTTAATATTGTCCCTAAGATACCTTTGCGTATGCCGCCTAAATAGTGCACTCCGGTGTCATACACGGTGCCATTTCTTTTAAAAGAACCGCAATACCCGCCCGGTTTATCATGTTGTTCAACTATTAAGACTTTCTGCCCGGCTTTAGCCAAATAACAGCCGCATACCAATCCTCCTATCCCAGAACCTATAATGATCGCATCATATTTTTCAGACATATTAGAAAACCTCTATATAAGAACCTTGAAACGCAATTGAGTTCATTATTGTTCAGGCGCCGGGGCGTTTTCCGCCCCTCTATCTGAGTCGGGCTTGCCTGTCGAAGGCACAGAGGCAGGCACCGTTCTTGCGTCAAGCAGGGCCCCTGCAATTTTATAAAGTTCCGGAACCGTCTTATCAAGAAAATGTTTCAGTTCCTGCGGGTCATCGCTTTTTGACTTGAACTTGATGGCGTAGTTAAAACCCTTGCCGCCGAGAGGCCTGAAATACATTTTTTTATTGTCAAGCGCGTGATTTATTGACTCCTCGCCTGCGGCTACCTGTTTGGCATTAGGCGAATCAGCCGCGGCAAGGTATTTCCTTACTGTTGACTCAGCTATGCCTAGACACTCCGCTATCTCCGCCTGTGTTGCTCCGTCATCTCGCATTCTCTTTGCTGAAAATATTATGTCTTTGTTCTTAAGCGAATCGTTGCTGAGGTTTTCCTTTATGCTTAACCGGAACGCTGTTTTCTGGTCCATTTCCGATTCAGGTATCACACGGCAGCGCACCTTGTCCCAGCCGAGCAATTGCAGCGCCGGCAGCCTGTTGTGCCCGCTGATTATAGCCATTAGCCTTGACCGGTCGTTGAATTCGTAAAGGATAGCAGCTTCCAGCAGGCTGTCTTTCTTGATCTGCTCAGCCAGGGCCTTTATCTTTTTTTGGTCCTTTGCTGCTCTTGACTGGAACTGCGTGCCTTCAATTTCGATCCTGCTTAACTCCACCCACTGCTCAGGATACTTCTCCAAGTTGAACATTGTCCCTCCTCAATGGCCCTGCTTGGTGCAAGGTTCTTTGTGCCGGGTTCAAGGCATTTACCAACCACCCCGCACCTGGCACCATGCGCGCTGTTTATATTGTAAATTCAATATGTTAACGTGGCAATATCGAGTTTCAGCACTATTTTCAAATATTTTAGCAAAAAACCGCACGGTGTGCGGTTCTGATCAAGTGTTAAATTACAGGCATTTCCACTAAGCGCACCTTTTGAACACCACGCAGCAATTGTTTCCGCCAAAGGCAAAACCGTTGTTCAAGGCGGCATCAACTTTTGTTTTTCTGGCGAAATTAGGCACGCAGTCAATATCGCAATCCGGGTCAGGCGTGGTGTAATTCATGGTGGCAGGCGCAACATTTTTTTCGATTGACAGGCAGCATGACGCTGCCTCTATGGCTGAAGCGGCGCCCATAGAGTGGCCGAGCATCGATTTCATAGAACTTATGGGCATTCTGCTGAACCTTTCACCGAACAGATCCTTGATAGCGGCGGTTTCATTTTTATCGTTAGCGATGGTGCCGGTCCCATGAGCGCTTATATAATCGATCTCATCTGCCTTTATTCCGGAATTATCCAAGGCCTTTTTCATGGCCTTAAATACGCCTTCCTTCTTAGGGATAGTCATGCTGTGAGCGTCGCAGGAGTAACCATAACCAAGCACCTCGCAATAAATACGGGCTTTCCTGGCTATGGCAGATTCATAATCTTCCAGGATCAGTATACTTGCCCCTTCACCCAACAACATTCCCTGCCTGTTCTTGTCAAAGGGAGAGCATTTATTCTCGGCCATCGCGCGTAAGGTTTGGAACCCCTGGAACGCCACGCGTGAAAAAGCCTCCGCCCCGCCAACCAGGGCGGTTTGCACTTTGCCCTGCTTAATGAGGTCGTAACCGTAGGCTATGGAGAAATTACCCGCTCCGCAGGCGTTTGGGATAAGCATGTTAACCGGTTTAGCGCCAAGGAAATGGCCGATATCCCTCGATATTGAAGGCGCGTTGATATTCAGTATGGACCTTTTATGTATATTCTTTGTCCTCTTAAAATACATCTCCTCCGAAAACTGGTCGATCAAACCGCTTTCAGGTATAGTAACGCCTACGATAACCGCGGTTTTCTGGTTCTTTATAGCTTTATCTGATATTGAGGCGTCTTTTAACGCCAGTTTTGCCGCGGTAAGCCCAAGCTGTGACGCCCTGCCTATGTAGTTTGCGGACTTCCTATGCAGGTATTCGGCAGGGTTAAAATGTTGTATCTCCCCGCCAAAATGGCGTTTAAACCTTTTGGTATCGAACTGTTTGACTTCACTTATGCCAGACATGCCCGCGGTAAGATTCTTCCAGAATTCATCTTTGCCGATCCCTATCGATGTTACCAGCCCAAGCCCTGTGACCACTACCCTTGTATTTTTCATGATATTAAAATTTTACTCCAAAATGTAAAGTGGCTTCGGCTACGGTGTTTTCACCAACTTTTGCGGTTACTTTCACTATCCCGCCCGTATCGATGATCTTTTCCGCGTTAGCCTGAAGTATTAGTATGTCTCCGGGAATTACGGGTTTTTTGAAACTGGCATCTACTTTGCCAAGGAAAAATACGGGCTTTCGCTCAAGGCTGGCGGGCTTTACGCACGCGTAGAGAAGTATGCTCGCCTGCGCCATAGCTTCTATTATTATTACGCCGGGCAGTATAGGGTTTCCCGCGAAATGGCCCTGAAAAAAGCCTTCATTCCCTGAAATATTTTTAAGGCAGGTGATCTGCTGTTTTACTTTATCGGCGTGAACAACTTTATCTATGAAAAGGAAAGGGTATTTCTGAGGCAGTATCTTCCGCACGTCAAACACCGGGCCCGTAATAGCCTGATTGCCGTCTTTATTGGCACTGCCCATATTATCACAGTTTTCCGACATTAAACTATCCTCTTTGCCACAGCCACCCGGATAAAGCTGAACGTAGGAATATTTTAATCGAATAACGTTATAATTTCAAGAGTTTTTGTACAAGGTCATAAACATCCTTTGGAGAGCGTATAGTAGGTATCTTCTCCTCAGGTATAGTAACCTTGAATTTCTTTTCTATGGCAGCCACAATTTCCAGTGCTTTCATACTGTCCACACCGAGATCTTCCGTGAATTTTGCTCCGTCTTTGAGGTCAGCCGCTGGTATCTCCGATATCTCAGATATCAGTTTTTTCGCTTCCTTGATCATACTTGCCGCGTCTAACTTCTTCGCCACGATTTACCCCCTTTGTTAATTAACGTGCAAATTCCGCCTAAATGAGATGAACTATTCAGATTTTAGAACCTGTAGCTCGCCCCAAGCCTGAATACGTTCAAATTATACTGATAACTTCTGTCGCCAATAGAAGGCGAATCCGAAGGGCAATACGCGTAACATAGATCAACGTTCACTTGCCCGATCTTGTATCCGGCGCCTATCGAATAGTAAATGAAATTATATTGGTTTATCTCAGTAAGCGTTAACTGATCAGTAGAGAACGGAGCGGGGTCGTTCTCAATACCTGCCCTCAAAGCCAGTTTATCGGCACAGCGGTATTCCGCGCCAACATGAAACTGTGTGGAATCTTTCCAATCCCTGCCTTCAAGCGGCCCGGCGCTATTGTCAAACACACCAGGCATTTGCTTGTTATAATTGATCGTTTCATGCATCTCTGAATACTGGGTTTGGTCAACCGACAAAGCTAAAGTTAAATTATTTTTAGGCTCATAGGACACGCCAACAGACCCGGTTAAAGGGTATGTGTAGTCATCAGTATAATCAGTCTGGCCGCTGACGCTGTCGTAGCCGTTCGCCTGCCCGTTTAATTTAATGTCCGTGCCGCTGCGCAGAACAAGCCCGGCTTTCCATTGTTCGTTGAATTTATAAAGCAAACCGCCGTTTACCTGAACTCCGTAGCCTGTCGCGCTCTGGTTTACAGCCATGCCGTAAATGGAATTTCCCGCGGCGGTATCAAAGTATTTTTGAGCGTTTGTTTCGTTGATCATATTGACAATATCTATGCCTAGCCCCAGCATCAGCTTTGAAGTTAATTTTGTTGCGGCTGAAATATTGTATACCATGAAAGCATAAGTACCGGCAAGGCTGGCGGTTATTTTGGCAGCGCCGCCTAAAGCCGGCACTGAATCACTCCATGTTCCTCCTCCACCGCCTATTCCATAAACGCTCAACGCGTAAGTTACACCGTTAACGTTCTTGTATGCCCCTATGAACGGAATCTCTGCGTTTGTTGAGAATTGTTTGCTTTGATATTCCGTAGGTTCTGAGTTAGCAAGCATCGGCGGAAGAGCGCCTGGGATGGCAGATAGGTTCGGCAGCGGGAAGTCTCCGTTAATAACATTTGGAGCGGCTGCGTTGGCCAGGGACTTGTTGCTCGTCGCGTTGGCCGACAGGCTGAATAACGACGCTTCAACCTCTGAACCTGTTTGCTGGGCAAGGCCTGCCGGGTTATAATATACCGCGGTGGCTTCATCAGCTACCGCCGTCATCGCGGAGCCCATCGCGCCATCCCTCGCGCCCGGCTGGATAAAAATACCTTTTGACCAGCAGGAGACAACTGATGATAACATCAACATCAATGAAAAACAGATAACGGCCAAGCATGCCATACTTCCTCCGGTAAACTATTTTATCAGTTGCTTGTTAAGCCAGTGTTAATATTATATTATTTTACCCAGTTTGAAACTGCCGCCGACTCCCGCTGGCAGTTTAAATCCATGCTGTTAGATGGCGGTGAAATGCTGCCATCTTTATATTCGCGAAATGCCCGTTGTCTCTAACGGGGTTTACTATATAGCCAATCCGCCGTCTATCTTTATCGATTCCCCGGTTATATATTTTGCTTTATCCGATGCCAGATATACGCAAAGTTCAGCAACCTCTTCCGGCTCGCCAATTCGCCTTACCGGTATGGTATTTATTATGTTCTTCATCATTTCGGCGTTAAGCGTGCTTATCATGTCCGTGCTTATATAGCCCGGGCACACCGCGTTGACCCTTATACCGTAAGCGGTGACTTCCTTTGCCAAAGCTTTGGTAAAACCTATTATTCCGGCCTTAGATGCGCTGTAATTGGTCTGCCGCGGCAGCCCGACTATACCGCTTACTGAACTCATATTGATAATACAGCCGCTTTTTTGTTTCATGAAAGTAGTGATAATAGCCCTGGTCATATTGTACGTGCCGCCGAGGTTTGTGTCTATGACATCTTTCCAGTCATCGTTCTTCATCATAACAAGAGCCTTGTCGTTAGTTTTGCCTGCGTTATTTATAACAATGTCTACTTTCTTGAAATGTTTCAGCGCAGCCCCCACGACTGACCGGCATTGTTCGTAATCTTTGATATCAGCTTTTACCGCTATAACGCTTTTGCCTAGTTTTTTAAGTTTGCCGGCTTCTTCCTTGCTATTGTTGTAAGTAAAAACAACGTTCGCGCCCGCGGAGAAGAACGCCTTAACGCACGCGTTACCAATGCCTCGCGACCCGCCTGTTATTATTACCGTTTTGCCTCTAAATTCTTTCATGATATTACCCTTTGATTTAATATTGAGAATTTAAAATTAAAGATTTAAGATTAAATATTTACGACGCTAATTTTAAATCTTAAATTTTTCAATTTTCAATTGCTTTCATGCTTTTTCAATAACGCAGGCGCTGTTATAGCCGCCGGGCCCGGAAGAGACTACCAGCGCCAGGTTCACTTTCTTTTTAATGGGCTTGTTTGGTACGCAGTTTATATCGCATTGAGGATCGCTTAATTTGTAATTGATCGTGGGAGGGATGATGCCGTGTTCCATCGCGCCCACGCAGGATATCATCTGCATGGCGCCGGAAGCGGAAAAGGTCTCGCCTATCATGGATTTAATTGAGCTTACGGGTATTTTGCCTACATTTGCGCCGAACACTTTTTTCAGGGCCTTAACTTCTATGCGGTCAAGGTCCCGGGTCGAATTCGCGCAGGAAGAGATGTAATCAATGTCTCCAGGCTTGACCCCGGCTTCACCTATGGCGCTAATGACGGCCTGGGCGATGCTTTCTCCTGTAGGATAAACCTTGGCTGTTCCTCTCGGGTCAAAACAGCTCTCTACGCTTAATATTTTCGCGTAAGGTTTCACCTTTCTTTTTTTGGCTGAGCTCTCAGTTTCCAAACACAGCACGCCAGCGCCCTCCGCCGGGACAGGGCCGTTCCTTCTCGCGTCGAACGGGCATGAAATATCCGGCCCGCTGATGCCCGCGATGTATCTCAGTTTCTTTAGGCCGAACAATAACGACCGCGAAAGCGGTTCAAGGCCCGCTGAAAATACGATGTCCGCGTGGCCGTTTTCAAGGCTGTTGATAGCGTATTTTACGGCTTCAAGGCTGGATGTAAATCCCGTGCTGATAGTAGTGTTGAAACCCTGTATGTTGTATCTGATGGAAGCCTGGGAGGAAGCGGCATTAAGAACGGTAGAAGGGAACAATACCGGGCTTGCGAAGTTGATGCTTTCTTTGAATACTTCTCTATCAAAATCTACTATAGGCTGAAGGTGAGAGAACGTTGTACCGGTGGCTATACCGATCCTGTCGGTATTCGAGGCGTCTATCACAAGTTTTGCTTCTTTGATAGCCATACCGACAGCAGCCAGCAGTACCAGCGCGCTTCTGTCAAGGTTACGCACGCCTTTTTCGCCGAGATACTTTAGAACCGCTTTATCATTGACTTCGCCTGCAGCTCCTGAATACGAAATATTCTTGGGCTTTGCCAGTAAGTTTTTAGAGGACTCAAGGCAGTTAAAAAAAATATCTTTGCCTAGCGCCGCAGGGCGATACTACACCGATCCCGGTGATCAACATATGATTTTTTTGCATTTTCCCCTTTTTGAACCACGGCCCCAAGTATGAAGATCTATTTAAATGAAAAAAGACTTCTTATTAATAATAACAAGTGAATACTGAACAATATTTTTAGTAAAATTGAAATAATTATGGAAAAAGGCTGAGGGCCTTTCACTGTGTAGCCTGGTTGGAAAAAACTCTGGAATTGGTGTTGTAAAGGTAACGCCCCTCATTTGAGCCTAATTATAACACAGATGAACTTTGATGTCAAGCAGTAATTAACGCTGTTTTATGAAGGATTTTTACTTATCGAACCCGCCAAGGCGGGACTGATTACAGCGACAAGAATGGAAGATTACGGTGATATCAAGATTCCAATCACTGTAATCGAAGTCCGCCATTGGCGGATAATCACCGTAATCAAGATAGTTGATAGCTTTTTCAACTATCTCTTATTTGAAAGTAATAAGCTTTTCCTGCGGTTATGGTGGTAAGCAAGCGCGAAACGGTGCGCCTCATCGCGGACGCGCTGCAGGACATGAAGCGCAGGTGAGCCTTTTGGAAGCAATACCGGGTTGGGGTTCAGCGGCAGGAATATCTCTTCGTTTCTCTTTGCAAGCGACGCCAGAGGAACTTTATTTAATCCGAGTTTTTTCATAGCCTCCATCGCGGCCGCCAGCTGCCCTTTGCCTCCATCTATAAGCACAAGGTCAGGCAGCGCGGCTTTCTCAGTGGAAAGCCTCTTATACCTGCGGTAAACAACTTCACTTATCATCGCGAAATCATCCGAGCCTTCAACCGTTCTTATCTTGTATTTTCTGTACGAAGATTTATCCGGCTGGGCGTTGCGGAAACTGACCATTGAACCAACCGCGAGGGTGCCTGAAATGTTTGATATATCGAACCCCTCTATGACTATGGGCCACGACTTAAGCTTCAATACATCTTTTAGTTCCTTTAGAGCGTCCGTGCTTTGGAGCGAAAGTTCAAGGTCCTCGCTTTTCATCTCCCTTACTATGATCTTTTCCTGCATCTGGCCCAGAGCCCCAAGCCTGTCGCGGATGTCGGCCGCCTTTTCGTATTGCAGGGCCTTGCTTGCTTCGCTCATTTCTTTTTCCCAAACTTCTTTTAACTGCACGTATCTTGCTTTCAGAAAAAGCCTTACTTCTTTGATAAGTTTTCCGTATTCTTCCGCGTTTATCCTGCCAACGCAGGGCCCGGAGCATCTTCCAGTGTGCAGGTAAAGGCACGACTTTACTTTGGAAGCTTTCGGCAGGCTGTTTTTATAAATATCTATCTTGCACAGCCTGAGCTTGAATATCCTTGACAGCCACAATTGAAGTTTCTTGATCTGTATGACGTGCGGGTACGGGCCGAAATATTCGCCGCCGTCATTTAACTTTTTTCTGGTGAGTATCAGCCTTGGAAAATCTTCTTTTAGGGTGAGCTTGAGGTATGGGTAAGATTTGTCGTCTTTCCACATCGCGTTAAAGAAAGGTTTGTGCTGATTGATAAGGAGCCGCTCGAACACAAGGGCGTCCCGCTCGGAAGCGCAAAGCACGAAGTCTATGTGCCGCAGGGACGATAATATCCCCACCGTTTTCATGTCCGGCGATTTGTTGAAGTACGAAGAGACCCTTTTTTTGAGGGATATGGCTTTGCCGATGTATATGATCTTTGCGGCAGAATCCCGCATTATATAGACGCCCGGCGCGTCAGGCAAAGAAGAGAGGTCGATTTTGTGTTCCATTTTATATTAAATCAAATATCAAAAATTAAATGTCAAATATGAGGTGCCGCCATTGGCGGCCTTTTTAAAACTGCCTGTCAGAGGTTTATTGATTGCTTTTCATTTTTGATTTTTGATTCTTGATTTTTGAATTTTCTGCTATTCTTTCCACGCTTCCGCTTCGGCTGAATCAGGTGTCCTTCCCGATGATATCATCTGAAACAGAAGCTGTAGTTCTCGAACCTTAAGGAGCCAGCAGGCGGCCAGGAAGGCCGCTATGCTGATAAATATACCTGCTGATACCTCAGCCAACTGGTTGAGTTTCGCCGAAAGATGTCCGCTGCCGAAGTTAATATGGTTATGGACAGCATGGTAAACCAGCCAGCAGACAACGGCCATTACGGCAGCTGCGACCGATATCCGCAGTACCGAATTGAGAACTTCCGAACCCTTAATACTTCCTAATTTTTTCCTAAGGAACCATGTAAGCAGGAAAAAGTTGAGCGTTGCGGAAAGTGAGGTTGATAGAGCCAACCCGAAATAGCTCATCTTTGACATCAATAACAGGCCGAGCAGTATGTTCGACGCTACTGTTACAATGCCGATCTTCACGGGTGTTTTTGAATCGTTCAGCGCGTAAAATATAGGCACGGTTATCTTAACTCCGGAGAAAGCGAACAAACCGAGGCTAAACAGTACCGCGGTCTTCGCGGTTGCCTGCGCGTCCGCCAGAGCGAATTTCCCATACTGAAACAGCAGGCAGTTTATGGGCAAGCTGAGGACTATCATGCCCACGGTAGCGGGAATGGCTATAAAAAAAGCCAAGCGCAAGGCGAATGAGTAGTTCTTGATGGCCTCAGCATGCTCGCCTTTCGCTATGTTCCGTGAAATTACGGGAAGTGTCGCCGTGGCTATAGCCACAGCGAAAACGCCCAGCGGCAGCTGCATCAGCCTGTTGCCGTAGTAGAGGTATGTTATAGCCGCTTTCCCCAAAAGGCCTGCCATTATTGTGTTAACAACTATAATATTAATTTGGGTGACAGACTGGGCGAATACGGCTGGTGTCATTAATTTCAATATCTTTCTGACGCCTTTGTCCTTGAGATTAAGGATAGGTTTGTATATCCATCCTTTCTTTATTACGGCCGGTATTTGAACGACGAACTGAGCCAGCCCCCCTGCCAGGGCTCCTATGGCCCACCCGACAACCTGTTTTTCCGGCAAAGTGCCGAACAGAGGGCAGATGAATATGCCGGTTATTATCATCATGACATTCAGCAAAGCCGGGGCGAACGCTGACACCGTAAAATCCTGGTGAGAGTTCAGGATACCCATCAGAAGAGCTGCCAGCGCCATGAACGCGATGAAAGGGAACACGGTGCGCGTGAGCCTTACTGTAAGGTCGAACGCCTGTCCTGAAAGGTTCCATTGAAGAAGATGCACAAGGTACGGAGAAAGGATTATACCGGCTATTACTATAACCGAAAGAAGGATCAGCATTAAATTTATCAGCAGGTTGGCTAGCCGCCATGCCGATTCTTTGCCGTCTTTCGTAAGATGCTCGGTAAACACCGGTATGAACGCTGAGCTTAAAGCCCCTTCAGCCAGCAGGTCCCTTAACAGGTTCGGGATACGGTAAGCCACAAGGAAAGCGTCGGATATTACCCCGGCGCCGAAGAGCCCGGCGAAAAGCCCGTCGCGGACATACCCGAGCACCCTGCTTGTCATGGTGGCGATGCTTATTATTGAAACAGATCTTGCTATTTTGTGGTGTTCTGTCATAATTAATAAAAGATTTAGAAGATTGAAAATTTTGAAGATTAAAGGTTGAACAATTTTAAATTTTTCAAAATCTTCAATTTTTAATCGGTTCTGATCCAAATTTGACTTCTAGCACCGAAATTTGTAAAATACGTCAATCTTAAAAAGCTCTGGAGGAATTAAATGGCAAAACTAAAGACAGGACGTCACACATCAGCGTTAAAAGAAAACCGTTCGGCTATAAAACGCGCAACAAGGAACAAAGCAGTTAGAAGCAAGATCAGCAACATTGTAAGAAAAGTTGAAGCCGCAGTCACCGCTAAGGACAAAACCGCCGCTTCGAGCCTTCTAAAACTCGCCTTTTCAGAATGGGACAAGGCATCAAAGAAAGATATTATCCACGATAACGCCGCGGCTAACCAGAAAGCACGCCTCGCAAAACTCGTTAAATCAATTGCCTGACAAAGACAGGATCAGTTCCTCAAAGACCATGTTCTCAGGTTTTGAAGATGATTTAAGATCAATGTCCGCAGACAACACCTGACTGATCCCTTTCTTAAGCCTTTCGAGGCTGTATTTCGAGAGGTTATTGAAAAAGTTCCTGTCAAAATACGCGTTAAGGTTAAGTTCCTGCTGGATTTCCATGCGGGAACTCTTCTTTTCGTCCATCATGCTCCTGGCAATGAGCAGCCTCCGGAGCACCCTGTAGATTGTGGTGAGCATCTTCAGCGGTATCTCGCCTTCACTCAAGAGTTTCTCTGTAATCTCAAGCGCGGTTCCAATCCTGCCGCTTTCTACAGACTCAGCAAGGTTATTGAGGTTCGCCTGGCGCGCGTGTCCGCTCACCTTTTCAACGTCGGCAACTGCTATTTCATTCTTTTTCGCGCAGTAAAGGGCCAGTTTTTCGATCTCGTTGTCCAGGTCAAGAAGATTAGTCCCTGTTTCAGCGATCAGCACCCCAACCGCTTCATCAGATATAGTTTTAGATTGTTCTTTGATTTTAATCTTTACCCATGCCGGCAATTCGTTCTCGTAAAGCGCCTTGAACTCCACCACTTCTCCAGCCGCTTCAATAGCCTTGAACAGAGCGCTGCTTTTGTTCTCCTTTCTGACTTTCTCAGGCCACATGAACAGCAGGCATACTGTTTCAAGAGGGTTCTTTAAAAACACCGAAAGCGCCGCTACATCGGCGCTCTTTAGTTTGTGCGCGTCTTTAACAACTAGGAGACGCCTTTCGGCCATAAATGGATGGGTCTGCGCGGCAAGCATCAGATCGTTTATGTTCATGTCGCCGCAATAGAAGATCTCCATATTCAGCGAATCTACATCCAGCTTTTTTACTATAAAACGGCACGCCTCTTCCTGCTGGTATACGTCCTCGCCGGCGAAGAGATAAACGGGCCTGTATTTTTGTTCCCTGATACGAATATAAAATTCTTTAGGTTTTAAATATGCCATAGTTTTAAGCACTCAAAAATCAAAAATTAAACATCAAAAATATGTCCAATTAAAATCATTGAAACAAAAGATGTTCACTTACTTGAACCCTGCATATTTAATCTTTAATATTTGAAATTTGAACCCGTTTATTGCGGCACTTTGTATTGTTCTGCGCCTGAAACAGAACCAAACCCTTCCATTGTGCGTTTAACTATGTCCTGCGCGAAGTTCCCCCACATGGTCTGCTGAACTTCAACTTCTGTAGGTCCGCCTCTTGTGGCATCGTAATACACCTGTATGCCTTCCATGTTCGGTTCTGACCACATAGTGACATTTTTTACCCTGTCAACGAAATGTATATTCAGCAGTACCCACAATTTATACTGTTGCGTGACCATATTGGCATCGTATGTCAGCGGCTGAAGAATATATTTGCTTATCTCCCCTACCACAACACCGTCAGCTTCAGCTTCGGAATTAACTATCTTCATTCTTCCATCCCTGATGAATTCATCTGTAACGGCCAGGGTCAATTTTTCTTCCAAACCGTACTGATTTGTATTGTTGACGAACGGACGGATGTAAATGTTCTTTATGTGCGCGGGTAACAGCTGCGGAGCCGGAGTATACGGCGATGCGCACCCCATCACAGCGATAATGCCTGTCAACAAAAGATACTTGATCATTTTTGCTGCATTCATAAATCCTCCTTTATTTTAAAATCTTAATGTCAAAAATTAAATATCAAATACCAAAATTAAGGTTAACAACATGAATCATACAAACTACCGCTTAAAAATATTTTTTACTAATTATTATTTTGAATCTATCTCTAAATTTTGATTTGTCATTTTGATTTTTGATTCTTGATATTTGATTATCTCAATATCTTGCACACGTCTTTCTTTTGGCATTACACTAAAATGATATTTACTATCCGTTTTGGCACATAAATAAATTTAACAATACTTCTGTTCTCTAATAATTTCGCCACCTTTTCATCTTTCGCGCATAAATCTTTAAGCTCGTTTTCAGTTATTTCGGCAGGAACGCACACTTTCCCGCGCAGTTTTCCGTTTATCTGGATAGGAAGTTCAATCTCATCGTCTGCCAGATATTTAGGATCTGCTAAGGGCCATTCGGCGAAAGCAATACTGTCATTGTGCCCTAGTTTCTGCCATATCTCTTCGCAAATATGCGGCGTATAAGGAGCAAGAAGAAGGATGACAGCCTCGTATGCCCTGGCCGCCGTTTCAAACCCTGTTTCACAGCCTAAAAGCGGATAGGAATATAATTCGTTGACTAGTTCCATAACTGAAGATATGGCTGTGTTGAGCTGGTGTTCCGTATTTATGTCACGTTCAACTTTATTGATAGTTTTGCTTGTTTTAGACAACAGCTTCTTTTCTGCTGCCGCGGCTTCATCGCCGGTAATCACCACTTTTTTTTCTTTGGAACCCGCCAGTTCCTGCAAACGCCAAACCCTGTTAAGGAACCTCCAGCAGCCTTCAAGCCCGTCCTGCGACCAGTCGAGCTGCTTTTCCGGTGGCGCCGCGAAAAGTATGAACAGCCTGGCAGTATCGGCCCCATATTTGACTATTATCTCATCAGGCGAGACGACATTGCCGCGTGATTTTGACATTGCACTGCCGCCAAGCGTGACCATTCCCTGAGTAAGAAGGTTAGTGTAAGGTTCGTCGCACTTGACTAAACCCAGGTCCCTCATGAACTTGTGCCAGAACCTTGAATATATAAGGTGCATGCAGGCGTGTTCTATGCCGCCAATGTACTGGTCCACTGGAAGCCATTTATCGGCGAGCGCGCTTGAAAAAGGCGCCTTGCTGTTTTGCGGGTCGCAATATCTAGAGAAATACCAGGATGAATCAACAAATGTATCCATCGTGTCAGTTTCCCGCCGCGCGGTTTTGCCGCACTTGGGGCAGGTTGTTTCCAGGAATTTCGTATTTGAAGCAAGAGGAGATTCGCCCTGGCCTGTCAGTTCGACGTTTGCCGGCAGAAGGACCGGAAGTTCGTCCTCTTTAACTGGCACTATACCGCACTCCTTGCAGTAAACCATGGGAATAGGCGTGCCCCAGTATCTCTGTCTTGAGATCAGCCATTCTTTAAGCTTGAAGTTAATCGCGCCTTTGCCAAGGCCTTTGCTCTCGATCCACTTAGTTACTTTCTCTACGCCTGTCCGCGAATCTGTCCCGTTAAACTCGCCGGAGTTGACCATTACGCCTTCGCCTTCATAAGCGCAGGCCGAGACGTTTGCGCCTTCACCATGAATGACTTCTATAATTTCAGCCCCGAACTTTTTCGCAAAATCCCAGTCTCTCTGGTCGTGAGCCGGAACAGCCATTATCGCCCCTGTCCCGTAATCGGCCAAAACGTAATCTGCAATAAAAACCGGTATCTTTTTGCCGCCGGCCGGGTTTACAGCATATATGCCTTCAAGCTTAAGGCCTGTTTTTTTCTTTTCAGATGTCCTTTCGATAGTTGATTTTTTTCTGCTTTGCGATATATAGCTCTTTGCCTGTTCAATATTTTTAATTTTCGGCGCCGCCGTTCCACTATTTTATGTTCCGGCGCAAAAACCATAAATGTGGCGCCGAAAAGCGTATCTGGGCGGGTTGTGAACACCCGGACTTTGCTCTTGAATGCCTTATCTTCCGATTCTATTTCAAAATCCAGCTCAGCGCCCGTAGATTTTCCTATCCAATTCTTTTGCATCGCGAGGACTTCCTGCGGCCAGCCTTTTTCAAGCTGCTTGTGCCCGCTCAGAAGCTCCTCCGCGTAATCCGTTATCTTAACGAACCACTGTTCGAGGTCTTTATCTTCTACTTTAGAATCACACCTCCAGCATAGTCCTTGGTTTACCTGCTCGTTGGCCAGCACTGTTTTGCACGAAGGACACCAGTTGACGCGAGCTTTCTTCTTGAAAGCGAGCCCTTTTCCCACATCTTTATGAAGAACCACTGGTTCCATTTGTAGTATCTAGGGTCGCATGTAGCGATCTCCCTGTCCCAGTCGTAAGAGATGCCAAGCCTTTTAAGCTGAACACCCATCTGCTTGATGTTCTCTATTGTCCAGTCACGCGGATTAGTTTTGTTCTTTATCGCGGCATTCTCTGCCGGCAATCCGAACGAATCCCATCCGATAGGGTGTATGACATTAAAACCCTTCATCCTGTAGAACCTGGCGAACACGTCGCCGATACTATAGTTGCGCACGTGCCCCATATGAAGTTTGCCGGAAGGGTACGGGAACATGACAAGGCAGTAATATTTCTTTGCCGGGCTGTCGTCCAAAGCTTTAAATATTATTTTCTCGTCCCAGGTATTCTGCCACTTGGGTTCGATATCCGACGGATTATAGTTTGTCATTTTATTTGATTTTAAGTAGAGCGGCTGTCGCGGTTTCTCTCAGGCCGGCTGTCCTTCATAGCTTCAAGAAGCGCCGGCACGGCGTCCCTTCCTATATTTCCCAGGGCTTCGCAGGCGTATTTCCTTACGAACTCGTTATCGTCTTTAGTGGCCTTGCTTAAAGCTGGTATAGCTTTTTCGTCACGGATATATCCGAGAGATATCGCGGCTTTCATCCTTGTATGTGCGCTTTTATCGGCAAGAGTGTTCATTAAAGCCGGAACAGCTGTCTTATCCTTTAGGAAACCGAGCACTCCCGCTACTGTCACCTTGACGTCTTCCGAAGGGTCTTCAAGCGCTTTTATGAGCGCTGGAACGGCCTTTTTGCTTGCGATGTTACCCAGCGCCTGAGCCGCTTTCTGCCTTACTATTTCCAACGGGTCGGAAAGCATTTCTATCAGGTGGTCAACGAACGCCTTGTCTTTAAGGTGACCGGCAAGTCCTATGCTTATCGCCCTTATCAGAGGGTCGGGCTCACGAAGGGAAGCTATTATGGAAGCGACTATGTTCTCGTCTGATGTGGAAAGAGGATCGTTATCAGCGTTAGCTTCTGATTTTAGCCCCAGGAATGATTTCAGCTTCGAGAATATATTCATGGCTAAACCCTCACTGTTTAACGTATTTTCATCAGCGCCTGAGCTGCATGAGCGCGTATTTTCTCATCTTTTAGCGCCAGTAGCAGAGCAGGGATCGCCTGATATCCGATAGCTCCCATGGCTTCACAGGCATATTTTCTGACGAATTCGTTCTCATCCTTAAGCAATCCGAATAAAGGTTTGACAGCGGAAGGGTCTCCGATAATACCCAGCGAGATCGCAGGCTTTCATTCTCGTGTGTGCGCTTGGGTCGGCTAATGACACTATAAGGGCTGGAACTGCCAGGCGGTCGCGCAGATGGCCTAAAACACCGGCCACGGTTACCCTTACCTCTTCCGACTCGTCGTTTAATGCCTTGATCAGCGCAGGAACAGATGATTTATCGCCTATATGGCCCAGTGATATCGCGGCCTTTTCACGGACGTACTTTGAATGGTCGGAAAGCAGTGCGGCGAGGCTTTGGACGGCTTTCTTTTCTTTCAGCCTTCCAAGGACTTCTGCGGATACCGATCGGAGATAGGGGTCGGCGTCGCCAAGGGATTCGATCAGCGCGGGTATTGTTTTTTTCTTTATTACATCCAGGACAACGGTTTCGGGTGTTCTTGGGACATCGCTGGGCTCGTAAATAGGTTTAGGTGCGATCCTGATCTTCGTGCCTTTCTTAAAAAGAGATTTTGGCAATTTGATCTGCATTAGGTTTCCTCATTAAAAGAAAATATTCAACGTTACCCGCAGGCCCCTTAACTTCGGAATCCGCTTCACCCGATATTTCAAGCCCCAAGTTAAGTGACAGCGCCTTAATTCTTTCTATTGCAGCAAGCCTTGATTTCGCATTAAAAACAACGCCTTTACGAAGTTCTCTCGGTTCTACTTCAAACTGCGGTTTAACCATGGAAACAATATGACCACCTGGCTTGAGGACATCAACTGCATTCGGTAATACTTTATCCAATGATATGAAAGATACGTCAATTGTAACAAATTCAATTTTCTCTTTCAAGGTTTGGTCTGAAAAATAGCGGAAATTCACATTTTCAATATTTACTACCCTTGAATCCTTTGTCAGCTTGAAATCCAGAAGGCTCTTCCCAACATCTACCGCGTAAACTTTTGCGGCGCCATGCTTAAGCATATAATCTGTGAAGCCACCTGTGGAAGCGCCTATATCCATGCAAACCTTGTCCTTACAGAGTGGCCCGAAAACCTTCATTGCTGCTTCAAGCTTTAATCCGCCGCGGGACACATAAGGGTTGGTTCTTTTCAGTGATACTCGTTCTCCAGCATCTACAAGGGTTCCGGGTTTTAAGTTGATAGGGGTTTTTGTTTCGATGCCGCCGGCGATTATCAGCGCCTGAGCTATGGCCTTTGTAGGCGCGAGTTTAAGTTCAACTATTAGTTCATCTAGCCTGACCTTAGCTTTCTTTTTCATGAACTTCTGGCGCTGCCTCTATGATCCTGGCGTTCAAATCGCGTCCATGCCTGTTTCCAGTTTTATCCATTTGGCCACTTTGTCAGCTATCTTCTCTGCACTAAGTCCGTATTTATCCCTGAGTATCTTCTGGCTGCCATGCTCTATAAAGCTGTCCGGGAGCCCTATTTTAAGTATCTTGACTCCGGAACCGGCGAAATGTTCGCACACTGCGCTGTTAAGGCCTCCAATTACAGAATTCTCTTCGATTACAACAAAGTGCCTTACATTCCTGGACAAAGAATCAAGAACTCCGCGATCAAGAGGTTTAAGGAACCTCATATTCACTAAACCGGCGCTGATGCCGTTATTTTCAAGTATTTTCACAGCCGTTGAAGCCGTATGAACAGTGTTGCCTATAGCTGCCAATATCACGTCTTTGCCTTCCGAAAAAACTTTTGCTTTGCCTGTTTCCAATACCTTTGGCTGCTTATCCATGGACACACCGACACCGGCCCCTCTAGGATATCTTATGGCCACAGGCCCGTTCAACTCGATCGCGGTCTTTAACATGTGCTGCAACTCGTTCTCATCACATGGCGCCATTATAGTAAGGTTAGGGATATACCGCAGGTATGAGAGATCAAAGCTACCGTGATGAGTGGCACCATCTTCACCTACCAGTCCGGCCCTGTCAAGCGACATTATAACCGGCAGTTTCTGCAGGGCAATATCATGTATTATCTGATCTATCCCCCTCTGCATGAAAGTAGAGTAGATGCTGCAAACCGGCCGCAGCCCGTCGCAGGCAAGCCCAGCCGCGAATGTAAGCGCGTGTTCTTCGGCAATACCTACGTCAAAGAAACGTTCTGGAAATTCTTTTGCGAAATCTTCCAGCCCGCTGCCTTCGGTCATCGCTGCTGTTATGCCTACTATTCTCGAGTCTTCCCTTGCCAGTTTAACTATTGTTTCACCAAAAACCTGCGTGTAGGACGGGTTGCCGCCGTTCTTTTCTATTTCGCCGGTAATTATATTGAACCTTCCGACACCGTGAAATTTAGTCGGCTGGCTCTCCGCCGGTGCATACCCTTTTCCTTTTTTTGTTATTACGTGCAAGAGTACGGGCCCTTTGAGTTCTTTTACCTTGGACAGTATATCTATCAGTTCAAAAACGTTATGCCCGTCGACCGGGCCCAGATATGCGAAGCCCATTTCTTCGAAAAGCATTCCGGGAAAAAGAAGCACCTTGAAACGTTTAGCCACGCGCAGTATCTGGCTTCCCCAGAAATGTATGCGTTTAAAAAATACTTCGACTTCTTTTTCAAGGCGTTTCAGCGTGCCGGCCGTAAGCAGTTTCGCCAGGTACCCGGCAAGAGCGCCAACCCTGTGAGATATGAACATTTCGTTGTCATTTAGAATTACAAGAAAATCAGTGCCGATATGGCCGGCGTTCTGGAGTCCTTCGAAAGCCAGCCCTCCTGTCATAGAGCCATCGCCTATCACGGCGACTACCTTGTTGCTCTTTTTCTGGATGTCTCGCGCCTCGCGAAACCGAGCCCGGCTGAAATAGCGGTGGATGAGTGTCCGACCCCAAAAGCATCGTACTCGGATTCTTCTCTTCTAGGAAAACCGCTTATTCCCTCATGCATCCTAAGAGTCGAAAACCTGTCCCTGCGGCCGGTTATTATTTTGTGAGTGTAAGCCTGATGGCCGACATCCCATATAATTTTATCTTCAGGAGCTTCGAATACATAATGCAGAGCGATAGCAAGTTCAACGGTGCCCAGGCTCGAAGCTATATGCCCCCCGTTTTGCGAGACCGTTCTGTATTATCTCATTCCTTATCTCACCGGCTAGTTCAGGAAGGAGCTCCTTTTTTATGATCCTTAGGTCCTGCGGCCTGTTGATTTTTTCGAGTATTGACATTTAAGCTCCTCTGCGCACAAAACGTTCGTATATCAATATTGCCTTTCAATTATATAGTTTGCGAGCGCCGACAGGACATTGGCTTTACGGCCAAAGCTCTTCAGCTCACTTTTGGCTTTCCGGATATTGTCAGCGGCCATTCTTTTTGAACCTTCTAGTCCGTACAGAGCAGGGTAAGTCAGCTTATTGTTATCCCTGTCGCTTCCTTTTTTACCGAGAAGTTTTTTGTTGCCTTCAATATCCAATACATCGTCTACTATCTGGAATGCAAGGCCTATATACCTGCCGTAATTGTCCAGTTTCGAGATATCGCCTTTTCCTGCGTTCGAGAGTGCCGCGCCGATCTTTAGGCTTGCTCTTATAAGCGCAGCGGTCTTGTTAAGGTGAATGTTCGTCAGCGCCTTAATAGCGTCCCGCCTGCTTTTCCTCATCCAGTTTCCGCTTTCTATAGTGTCTTGGACCTGCCCGGCTATCATGCCGTTCTTGCCAGCATCTGCCGCCAGTATTCCGATGCACTTGATCACGTTATCAGCCTTGATATTTTTGTTTGACGCGCATTGCGCTAGGAGCCGGAAAGCTTCTGTTAGAAGCGCGTCGCCGGCGAGTATTGCGCTGCCTCGCCGAACTTCTTGTGGCTGGTGGGCTTTCCTCTTCGGAGGTCATCGTTATCCATCGCCGGCAGGTCATCGTGGATCAACGAATAGGTGTGTATGTATTCAAGGGCGCATGCCGCCGGCATCACATCTTTCGGGCTGCGCCGCATACCTCCGCGGCGCACATGACTAATATAGGCCTCAGCCGTTTTCCTCCGGCAGTCAACGAATACCTCATTGCCGAGTCTATCAGGCCTTTACCGGAAGAAAGCCTTACAAGTTCCGCATCAATTATTTTTGCTGTTGTCTTCAGGTAAAATTCAAGTTCCGCGCTGTTCATTCTTTTGAGCCGTTGCTAAATTTGTCCTTGAAAGGTTCGGGCTTCATTGTCTTGCCGTCTTTGACAAGTATTTCTACTTTCTTTTTTGCTTCTTCAAGTTTGGCTGAACAAAATTTTACCAGTTTTATACCTTCTTCGAACATCTCGAGCGACTTTTCCAGCTCGGCGTCACCGTTCTCCATCTTTTCGACTATTTCTTCGAGCCTTTTTACAGCGGCCTCAAATGTTATCGCTTTTTTCATCTGTTTAACTCCGTTTGGCTCACTTTGTTTACTGTGCCTTCGAACGAGCCTTTGTGAAGCCTAACGCTTACGGGATCCCCTATCTTAAGACGGGAACCGTCTTTCAGAACAGTTGCTTCTCCGGTCTTAACACATATAGAATACCCTCTAGCCAAGACACTCAGCGGAGATATAAGGTTAAGTTTTTCGGCAACATGGCTCAGATCGGAACCTGCGGTTTCAAGCAGGTTTGCAGCAGCATTGTGGAGCGATTCATTGATTTCGTCAAGCTGGCGCATCCTGAACTCGAATATTCCGACAGGTTTTCCCAGCACTTTTGATTCTGCCAGATGTCTTAAATGTTGTTCAAAGTTCTCAATACTCGAATGTATAGTGTTTTCCAATCTGATTCGATTCATTTCTATAGTGTCTAGCAGTTCGCTTTTATTGCTTACGACCAGTTCGGCCGCCGCGGACGGTGTCGGCGCCCGCATATCTGCTACGAAGTCCGCTATGGTAAAATCAACTTCATGTCCAACGCAGGATATAACCGGTATCTTGGACTTGTATATGGCTCTCGCAACGGTCTCCTCATTGAAAGCCCAGAGATCCTGATAAGAACCGCCACCCCTGCCGACAAGCAAAGCGTCAAGGCCAGGGTAGTTCGAATTCAAATATTCTATCGCCTCCGCTATCTCATATTTTGCTTCGTCGCCTTGGACGCGTACGGGATAGATCAATATCTCAATATTCGAATATCTTCTGTTGATGACAGTTAAAATGTCTCTAAGCGCTGCGCCGTCGGGAGAGGTCACTATCCCTAAACGCTGCACAAGCATTGGTATATGTTTCTTTCTTGCTTCATCGAACAGCCCTTCATCCTGAAGCTTATTTTTGAGCTGTTCAAAAGCGAGCTTGCAGCGCCCCAGCCCCAGCTGGTTCTGCATGGCTTACTATAATCTGGTAGTCTCCTCTTTTCGGGTATGCCGTAACACGCCCGCGTGCGATTATCTTGAGGCCCTCTTCAAATTTGAATTTTATAGCTTTTCCCATTCCCTGGAAGATAACTGCTGATATCTGAGACTCTCCGTCTTTTAGGTAAAAGTACGTGTGCCCGGACGAGTACGTTTTAAGGCAGGATATTTCTCCCTCTACCCAGATATCCGGGTAAACGTCTTCAAGTACCGTTTTTATCTCGCGGTTGAGTTCAGAAACAGTATAAACCTTTCTACCGGATGCTTGTTCCATATGCTATACGCTGAACCTTTTAATGCTCAGGCTCTTCCCTGAAGTCTTGTCTATTTCAACAACGCAGCCCTGCATTATGGATTTGCCTTTTGCAACTTCGAAATGCTGAGGAATGGCAGTGAGGAACTTTTTCAAGACCAGCTCTTTGTCCATGCCTATAACGCCTTCCGCTGGGCCGGTAAGCCCGCAATCAGATACATAGGCTGTACCCATGGGCAGGATTTTCTCATCAGCGGTCGGTACGTGTGTATGGGTGCCGAGCACAGCCGAGACTTTGCCGTCCAGATACCAACCCATGGCCTGCTTTTCTGAAGTTATTTCTGCGTGAAAATCAACGATTATGTTCTTTGTTTCTTTCATGGCCTTGTCTACAATAGCGCTGCCTGTTCTGAACGGACAATCGGTGAGAGGCATGTACACTCGCCCTATGAGGTTTATAACAGCTATCTTTACGCCGCTCTTTGCAGTAAAAACGCCCCAACCCGTGCCCGGCGCCATCGGAGGATAGTTCGCGGGCCTTATAACATTTTCCATGCTGAGCGCGCTTTCCGCTTCTTTCCTGTCGAATGTATGGTTCCCGAGTGTAATTACATCTATGCCCAGGCCAGTAAGGTCATTAACTATGCTTACGGTTATGCCTTTTCCTCCTGCAGCGTTCTCTCCGTTGGCTATTATGAAGTCGGGGTTCTCTTTCTCCCTCAAAGCTGGGAGCCGGGAAGCAAGGACTTCCCTGCCCGGTTGTCCTACGATATCGCTGATGAATAGTATCTTCATTTTAAGTTTTCAGCTTACAGCTTTCAGTCTTCAGCTAAAACAAAAACATTGATCTTGAGTCTTTGCTGATAGCTGATATCTGACTGCTGACAACTGCCTTATTTAGCGGTTTCCTGAGCCCTAATCTCCCTTATGACAGTGATCTTTATCTGTCCGGGGTATTCAAGCTCCTGCTCGACTTTCTTGGCTATGTCGTGAGCGAGTATCTGCGCTCCCTTATCGTCAATGTCTTCCGGCTCAACGAGTATCCTGATCTCTCTTCCAGCCTGTATCGCGTAAGCGGAGGTCACCCCGCGGAACGAGGTGGCGAGTTTCTCAAGTTTTTCGAGGCGCTTCAAATAGTGTTCAATCGACTCGCGTCTTGCGCCCGGCCGCGCGGCCGATATCGCGTCTGCTGCCGCGACCACGAACGCTTCAGGGCTCTTAGGTTCTTCTATACCTTCATGATGCGAAATAATGGCATTGATCATCTTGGGTGATTCGTTGTATTTCTTTGCGAGGTCCGCCGATATCTGGTGGTGCGAACCTTCGACTTCATGGTCTACGGCTTTTCCAATATCATGCAGCAGGCCCGCTCTTTTACAAAATGCCACGTCCAACCCGAGCTCGCCTGCTATGGCACCAGCAAGCCAGGTGACCTCAAGCGTGTGCTGGAGCTGGTTCTGTCCATATGAAGTCCTATATTTCAATTTTCCTAGGAGCCTTAGTATCTCCGGATTTAACCCCGGCACGCCCGCTTCAAGCGCAGCCTGTTCACCGGCTTCCTTTATCGTATTTTCCATTTCTTTCTTGACTTTCTCAACTACTTCTTCGATCCTGGCCGGATGTATGCGTCCGTCGCTTATCAGCCTTTCAAGCGCTATTTTCGCTATCTGGCGTCTAACACCATCAAAAGCAGATATTGTTATAGCTTCAGGTGTATCGTCAATTATGAGGTCCACGCCTGTAGCCTGTTCGAAGGCCCTGATGTTCCTTCCTTCCCTGCCTATAACCCTGCCTTTCACTTCGTCATTCGTTATTGGAACGGACGACGTGGTTATGTCAGTTGTGTGTTCCGCCGCGACCTTCTGTATCGCTATTGAAAGTATCTCTTTAGACTTTTTATCAGCCGTCTCCCGGGTTTCCGTTTCTATCCTTTTGTAAAGCATTGCCGCATCTCTTCTCGCCTCTTCTTCCAGTGTCTGCATAAGCATCTTTTTTGCTTCTTCGCTGGACATGCCTGAAAGCCTTTCGAGAACCCTTTTCTGTTCCTCTCGCGCCTTCACAAGTTCCTTTTCGTGTTCTTCGAGGCCTTGTTCCTTTGCAACCAGGTTCTTTTCACGCTGCTGAAGTTCACGTTCTTTTTTCTCAGCAAGCTCCAGCTTTTTATCCAGGTTCTCATCACGCTGGTTGAGCCTTCTTTCAATATTTTGAGTTTCCTGGCGGCGCTCTCTAGTCTCTTTCTCGAACTCGCGCCTTTCTTTTTCCATCTGCTCTTTTACTTCAAGTAGACCTTCCTTCTTTTTTGCTTCAGCCATTATTTTGGCTTCACTTAATATCCTTTCAGCTGTTTGTTCTGCTGATCTTGCCTGCGTTCTAGCGTATACGAACCTAATAACATAGCCTGCTACAACGCATAACAGAGCTAATCCGGCCTGTACGTAAATGTCCATTTATTGCTCCTTTCTGGATTTAAAGACTTCATTTTTCCCGTCCTCACTTCACGTGTGCAAACGGTTGGTTTTTAAGCTTTGCGCTTTATGACTCTCGTTTCAGTAACTATCATATTTAACTTTACATCGCCTCTGCAATCTGGTATCTCTTTTACGACCTGCGTATCATATGCTACGCCGACGCGGGCTTTTTCCGGAACCTTCTTAAGCCACCTGTCGTAATAACCGCCGCCGTATCCGATCCTGCGGCAGGAAAGATCATAGGCAACCGCGGGGACAACTACCATATCGACGTTTTCTTCTGGGACCGCCCTGCATAAGCGCGGTTCGGGTTCCATTATCCCGAACGCACCTTTTACTAGTCCCTTTTCTAATGACACTATCTTCGCAGCCCTGATATTCTTTTTTGTTTTCCCTAAAAATGGAATAAGAACCTTCTTGCCGTCCTTTAAAGCCATCTCTATCATCTCTTTGGTCGCAACTTCGGAACCAATGTTCATATACAGCATTATGGTCCTGGCCTTGGTGTAAACCCCAAGCTTCCTTACCTCCGAAGCTATACTCCGGCTTTTGATCTCACGGGAAGCGGCCGATATGCTGTCCCTTTTTTTCTTCATCTGATCGCGGAGCCTAGCTTTTCTTTCTCCAGCCCGCAAGTCTTTTGGCGATCTCGGTCTCATAACCCTCGCTGCCCGGCACATAGAAAACCTTTTTGTCGGGCCAGTATTCCTGTTCTACGAAATGCCCTGGATAATCGTGCGGGTACTTGTACCCCACTCCATGGCCTCGTTTGCCCTCGCCGTCCATAGTAGCGTCTTTAAGATGGTTTGGCACCTGCCTGCTCCTACCTTTCATTACTTCCTGTTCGGAACTATTAAGCGCCATGTAAGACGCATTGGATTTCGGCGCGGTAGCAACGTAAACAACTGCCTGCGCGAGCGGTATCTTGCCTTCCGGCAGGCCAACGAACTCTATCGACTGGAGCGCCGATGCCGCCACCACCAGCGCCATGGGGTCTGCGTTGCCGACATCTTCGGACGCGCAGATGATAACGCGCCTGGCGATGAACAACGGGTCTTCGCCGGCCACAAGCATCTTGGACATCCAGTAAAGCGCCGCATCAGGGTCAGAGCCTCTCATTGATTTAATGAAAGCGGATATGTGGTCGTAATGTTCGTCGCCGGATTTATCGTATGAGATGTATTTTTTCTGGAGCGAACCTTCAGCTGTCCGCAGATCGAAATTGATAGTTCCGTCAGTACCGGGCTTAGAAGACAGTACTCCTATTTCGAGCGCGTTAAGAAGCCGTCTCGCGTCGCCGTTTGAGTTGAGGATAAGGTGTTTCCTCGCGTCGGGTTCGATATTTACACTAAGGCTACCGAAGCCTTTATCTTTATCTGCGAGCGCCGTATCGATTATCTTTGAGAGTTGTGCGCAATCCAGTTTCTTGAACTCAAAAAGAATGGATCTGGAAAGCAGGGCCGCGTTGACATAGAAATATGGGTTTTCGGTAGTGATGCCAATAAGGGTTATGTTGCCTTTCTCGACATCTGGAAGAAGCGCGTCCTGCTGGGTTTTATTGAAGTGGTGGATCTCGTCAAGAAGGAGGATTGTCTTTTTTGATGAAGCGGTTAAGCGTAGTTTTGCCTGCTCGAGTATCTTTCTTATGTCCGCTATGCCTATGAGCACTGCGTTCGTTTCTTCGAAATGCGAGCCTGTGGTCTTGGCGATTATCCGAGCCACAGCGCTCTTGCCAGCGCCCGATGGGCCGTAGAAAATGACCGAACTCAACCGGTCGGTCTCTATGGACCTTCTCAAAAGTTTGCCTTCGCCCAGTATATCTTCCTGCCCCATAACCTCATCCAGTGAGGAGGGCGTCATTCTAAGCGCAAGCGGTATATTCTCAGGTTTTACTTTCTTTGTCCCGAAGAGATCCGTGGTCTCCATATATAATAAATCCCCGCGAGTGCCGTGCTGACTATCGATTTAAGTCCCAGTTAATTAAGTGGGTGCGAAGACTGGCGGCACGATGCCGCCGGATCTTTTATCGCTCCCGAAAAGGAACTTGTCGGCTTAAATCAGATAATCTTCACCAACACCGCAGGGATAAGAACGGGATATGTCAAGCAGTCAACGCCCGGTCAAGGGTCTTGATCATTTCTTCTGCTTTTTTATCCAGGTTTACCGAAACATTTTCGCGTGAATTCTTAAGGCGAAAATACTCATCCGCGATATTCAAAGCGACCAAAATCGCCAATTTCTGCGTGTCTACCATGCCGGTGTCACGTTGCACTTCGTTAATCTTCTGTTCTACGTATTCCGCCAGAGAATAAATAAGCAGTTCATCACCAGGTGATGCCTGCACGTCATATGTTCGCCCCAGAATATTCACTGTGATCTTGTTCATTTATGTAACCCGTTATGCGCCCAAAGCGCTTAATTTCTTAATTATCTTTTCTATGCGAGTAGTGACAGCCTTCTTTTGCTCCTGCCACTTTGTCCCATCTTGAAGAAGAAGTTTAGCTTTTTTGTTCTCTTCCTCAAGGAATTGGATCTCGCTGCGCATCTTAATACTTTCTTGACGCAGTTTCGACAGCTGTTCAGCCGCCTGATGAACTTTTTTTTCTAGTATGTCCAATCTTTCCATCGATTAAATTTTATAACAAATTGATTCACATGTCAAGCAGAAAGCATTATTTTTTAATATAAGCGCTCATAGCTCGTGCACAGTAAGAACGTTCAGATATATAAATTTATCAGACCTGTCCGGTTAAAATTTGAATAAAATCCCCCGATCAGGTAGAATGTTTCTGCAAAGGAACAAATCTACTGACGGAGGATTGATAAGATGCATTATAACACTATCATGAACCAATTGCAAACGTTTATTCCGAGACATCGTTTTGAAAACCTCGTTTCTCGTCATTTCGGGGACAGATACGTCAAAACCTTCAATTGCTGGAAACAACTAACAGTCATGCTTTATGCCCAAATCAGCGGCAAGGACAGCTTGCGTGATATTGTTAATGCTTTTCTGGCGCAAGCCGGAAAGCTCTACCATGTCGGCCTTGCCATTGTGCGCCGTTCTACTCTTGCCGATGCCAACCAGAAACGCGACTACCGCATATATGAAGGGTTGTTTTATGCCTTGCTTGAACGCTGTAAGAATATAACCCCTACACACAAATTCAAGTTTAAAAACCCATTGTTCATTTTTGACGCCACAGTCATTGACTTGTGCCTGTCAATGTTTTCATGGGCAAAATTCCGCACTACCAAAGGGGCTATAAAACTGCATTGCCAGTTAGACCATGCCGGGCAGATACCCACGTTCATGGTTGTCACAGATGCCAAAAAGCACGAAATAACCGTTGCCCGTTCTTCTTTTGACATTGTGCCGGACAGCATCTACTGCATGGACAAGGGCTATATAGACTTTGCCTGGTTTAATTCAATAGACACAGTAGGCGCTTTCTTCGTTACCAGAGCCAAAGACAACATCAATTACACTGTTTCCGGACAGCATCCTGAATCATCAAAAAACAGCGTAATTTCAGATGAAATTATCGCCTTGAACGGCTTTTATCAGAAGCAGGATTATCCCAAAGAACTGCGCTTGATCCGTTACTATGACAAGCAAACCGATAAACTGCTTGTTTTTATTACCAACAACTTCAAGCTTGCCGCTTCTACTATTGCTGGTATCTATAAAGCCCGCTGGCAAGTTGAAGTCTTTTTCAAGTGGATCAAGCAGAACCTTAAAATCAAAACATTCTTTGGCACTTCAAAGAACGCTGTGCTTACGCAGATCTGGATTGCCATGTGCTACTACTTGCTTCTGTCTTACATCAAATATCAGTCAAAATATAAATATTCACTGTTCTACCTGCACAAAGTCATTCAGGAAACGCTTCTTGAACGCCTCAATCTCATTGACTTACTTAATTTGAATGATCGATTGCTGCCTAAAATCAAAAACACAGACCGCCAACTAACAATGGCGTTCGCTTTTTAACCGGACAGAAGTGATATAATATATTCGAAGAATTTGGCCCGCCATGTTTAACCCCAAAGCTTATGCTTGGGAATGAATCGGCGGCCGCCAAAGGCGAGACGCAGGTTGTTGGCGTAGTAAAAGAAGCCGCCAGCTCCTGCCGGCGGAGTTTCACTATTCTTTTTGCTTTAAAAGGGGCGCATCTATGAAAAGATTGATAATGTCAGGATTATGTATTGTTGCGTTAGCGGCGCAATCTTTTATCTGCGCGACAGCTCAAGATGTTCCCGCGCAAACTGATGACCAATGGCCTTTGACAATTAACGCGCAGGGCGTTGCCTTTAAAGTGTACCAGCCCCAAATAGACAGCTGGGACGGTTATATACTTCACGTTCATTGCGCTATTGGTGCGAATAGCTCCACTGACGAGAAAAAGATCTCGTACGGCGTCGCGAGTTTTACTTTCAATACTATAGTAGATAAGGACAAAAGACTTGTTAAGTTTGACAAGCTACAGATAGACAGCGTAAAATTCCCTTCACTGCCCGAACAGGAACAAAGTTATTTGAATATATTGCGCCAGGCTGCCCGCTTCAGATGAAAGGCATGTCCCTTGACAGGCTTGAGGCAAATCTCGCAATACTTGAGGAACAGGAAAAAGGAGAGTCTTACGCGCTGAACAATACTCCTCCAAAGATAATATTCTCAAATAAGCCGGCAGTGCTTGTTAATATTGATGGAGAGCCAGCCTACACACCCATAAAAGGCACGAGCCTCTCGAGGGTACTTAATACCCGGGTTTTTCTTATTAAAGACAAAACAGGGAAATATTATCTGCATGTATTTGACGGTTACATGACCGCATCGGACATTAACGGGGTGTGGACAATATCCCAAAATACACCATCGGACATAGCGGCGCTCGAAAAGCCGGAGGGAGTTGACCTTCTGGAAGGGGAAGCCGATCAGGCAGGCAATAAACCGACTCTTTTGAAACTTACTCCCTTGATTTTTATATCTAAGACGCCTGCAGAACTCATGGTTACCGATGGGGAACCTAATTACGTGCCTATCGAAGGGACCAAGCTGTTGTATGTTTCAAATACATCAGCCAACATATTCAGGGATACTGAAGATCAGAACATATATGTTCTGATATCAGGCAGATGGTTTAAATCGCCTTCGGAAACCGGGTCCTGGGTATATGTGCCTTCTAACAAGATCCCGGATGACTTCGCGAAAATTCCTGATAAAACCCAGAAAGAGAACGTAAAAGCGTCTGTTTCAGGTACTCATCAAGCGCAGGAAGCGATAATAGCGAACAGTATTCCTTCCACTACAAAAGTTGACCGGGTAACAACAAAAATGACGCTTGAAATAGACGGCACTCCGCAGCTCAGGCCTATTGAAGGCACCGGGCTTTCTTATGTATTTAACTGTTCAATACCGGTAATAAAGGTAGACGAGAATAACTGGTATGCGGTCTATAACGGGGTATGGTATAAGGCTAAAGATGTGAACGGCCCCTGGGTCGTGGCTGATTTTGTTCCGGCGGTTATTTATTCGATACCGGTAAAATCTCCGCTGCATTACGTTACTTATGTAAAGGTTTATAATTCGGACGCACAGTCGGTTTATGTTGGCTATACCCCGGGATATTATGGTACGGTCGTAAGCAATGATGGAACAGTCGTTTACGGTACAGGTTATGCGTACCCATCATATGTAGGCAGTTCTGTGTGGTATTGTCCCATGGATACATATGGCTATGGTTCGGAGCTTTGCTGGACACCCTGGTACGGCTGGAGCTTCAGTTTTGGTTTTGGCTGGGGTTTTGGGCCATGGTGGTATTATCCTCCTTTCCCTTATTGGGGACCGTTTTATGGTTGGAGGCACGATTTTCACTACAGATTCCACCCGTGGGAGTTAAGCACCGGTTTCAATGGTTACAACAGGTCCTTTTATCGTGAAGGAGCCCATCGGTTTTATTCCGACATGAGCCATTTCGGAAGGGCATACAATTCAAGGACAGGTATTATGGTAGTCGGGCACCAACAGGCAGTACATAACGTGTTTAAAGCTGGATTGGTAGGGACAAGGTCAGTTGGCTCCAGTCAACGTATTTATGGTACGCCAAACGGCCATGTTTACAAACAAAGCAGCAGCGTGCCGATGGGAGAATTTAAGTGTGCCGTCAAAAGCTCCGATCAGCAGTGAACAGAGCAGTTTAAACAGGCAGGCTGTTGCTCACGAACAGGGTGAATCCCGATATAGTAGTTTTAAAGAAAATACAAGCGGTTGGTCTGGTGGTGGAACTGGCGGCAACTGGGGAGGGCATGAGGGTGGCAGCTGGAGAGGCGGTGGAACTGGCGGCGGTTGGGGTGGCGGTAGGAGCGGCGGAGGGTGGCACGGGAGATGAAAAATATTTAAAGCCCGATCATCTTCTTATAATGTCTTTCTGTCTCTGCTTTTCATAAGTTGATTTCTCAACGAATATTTTCCTGCCTGACGGGTCGGTTTCGCACCAGAACATGGCTGTCGAGAGCGTTGAAGGCGTGGGAGTGAATATCTGTACCTGTTCCGGTAGTGCCTTTATCCCTCCGCGCAGAAAATCTTTAAGCCTGAACATGTGAGCTGTTGTGCAACCGGGGTGGGCCGCGATAAGGTAATATGTCAGGAAATAGCGCTTTCCTTCTTCACGGCATACTTCATCAAAAAGAGTTTTAAATCTCATAAGCGGTTTTATTGAAGGTTTGTTCATAAGCGCAAGGACTTCGTTGTCGTAATGTTCCGGCGCTATTTTTATCTGTCCAGAAACGTGGTATTTCACTAGCTGTTTTAAATAGTCCCTGCCGGAAGTTTTATCCGCCACAACCATGTCGTAGCGCACCCCCGTCGAAATAAATACCTTTTTAACTTTCGGTATCTTCAAGATATCAGCCAGCAGCTTTATCTGAGTTTTGTGGCCGAACCTCAATTTGTCGCATGGTTGCGGACAAGACAACTTCTGTGCTTGCAAGGGACACCGCCTTTGAGGCATTCCGAGGCGTACATATTCGCCGTCGGCCCGCCCACGTCATAAATTATGCCGTTAAAGCCTGGCAGCTGCGATATTTTTTCCGCTTCTCTTAGTATCGATGCCGTGCTCCTTGATACTACCCTTCTTCCCTGGTGAGGTGCTATCGAACAAAAACTGCACTGGCCGTAACACCCCCTGTGGGATGTGATAGACTGTCTGATAGTTTCCAGCGCTCGTATTTCGCCTGTTTTGTAGTAAGGGTGGGCGTCGCGTTCAAAATCGAGTTCGTAGACCTCGTCGAGCTCTTTCGGAGATGGCGGAGGCAAAGGCGGGTTGTGTATAAGGAACTTGTCGCCGTGTTTCTGCACAAAGCCTTTTGAGGCGTCGTCGCAGTCCTTGTAAAAGATGTTGAACATCTGCAAGAACTTTCTTTTGTCGTCTTTCACTTCTTCGAAAGATGGAAGTTTTGCAAGGTTTTCCTCAGGCTTGTCAGCGGCGTAACATATACCGCAAAGTTGTTTCCAATCCCTGCCTTCTTTTATCGCTGAAGCAAGTTCAAAAACAGTCCTCTCAGCCATGCCGTAAGCTATCACGTCGGCTTTCGCGTCAAACAGTATAGAACGTTTTACAGAATTATCCCAGTAATCGTAGTGAGCTATACGCCTTAGGCTCGCTTCAAGGCCGCCAAGTACTATAGGTTGAGTGTTCTTGAAGTATCGCCTGATGAGGTTTGTATACGCAACGCAGGCGTGGTCGGGCCTTTTGTTGACACCGCCAGGGGTGTAGTCGTCTTGTTTGCGCCATTTCTTAAGCGCGGTGTGGTTAGCCACCATAGAGTCAATGCAGCCTGCGGTAACTCCCCAGAAAAGTTTAGGTTCTCCTAACCGCGCGATATCGGAATCACTGTCTATTGACGGCTGGCCGATCACCGCAACGTTGAACCCTTTAGCCGAAAGATATTTGCCTATAACTGAAACGCCCACATGCGGGCTGTCTATATAGGCGTCGCCCGTGACAAGGATAATATCTGGCCTGTCCCAGCCGAGTTTATCTAGTTCCTGTTTTGTTGTTGGAAGAAAAATGTAATTCTCCTTAGGATGTTGCGTTGCATTTATTATACCATTTTTTGACGGTTCTTTCGGACAGATCAGGCCCGCTGTACTTGCCTAAAGGTGCCGATTTCGCTAAAATGTCGTATCGCTTTAGCTGTATTATTCGAGGTAACTAAATGCCGAATGGCAAAGTAATACTTTTTTATCCGACTCCGGTGCCGAACGCGAAGAAATCTCTCCCGCTAAATCTCCTAGCGATCTCGAGGGTGCTGGATAGAAACCGTTACCAGGTTGTTATGGTAAACGCTACCGTAGACAGTGATTTTATAGAGAAGATAACGGGGAATGTTAGGGACGGCGCGCTTTGCGTCGGAATAACCGCCATGACGGGGTTCCAGATAAGGGAAGGCCTCAAGATAGCCAGGCTGGTTAAAAGCCTGTCTCCGGACACGCCTATAATTTGGGGAGGGTATCACCCTTCCATACTGCCCGTTGAGACCTTGAGCGATCCCAGTGTCGACATTGTTATAAAAGGCCAGGGAGAGTCGGCTTTCAGGGAAGTTGTTGAAGCCCTGGCAAACAAGCTGCCGCTCGAAAGTATAGAAGGCATTTCGTTTAAAAAAGATGGAGAGCTTAAAGACAACCCGCCGCGCAAATTTCAGAAGCTCGACGAGTTCCCTGCGCTGCCATGGGATATGATTGACAGCGGCCGTTACACAAACTTTGACCCTAAGTGGGGCCGGTTCCTGGCATATTATTCTTCTCAAGGTTGTCCTTTTGAGTGCGGGTTCTGCGCGGAAACGGTGTTTTGCCGGAGGCAGTGGGTGGCCCTGAGCGCCGAGAGGACCGTTGACGAGATAGCTTCTATAGTAAATAAATACGGCGTTCAATCAATACTCTTAAGGGACAGCAATTTTTTCGTTGATAAGAACCGAGTCTTAAAGATATGCGGGCTGCTTACTGAGCGAGGTATAAGAGTGATATTCTTCGGTGTCAACGCGCGAGTGGATGCACTGCTTACCTACAGCGATAATGAGTGGGAACTTATGCGAAGGGCGGGTTTCCGGGAACTGCTCATAGGCGCGGAATCAGGCGACCAGTCCGTGCTTGATCTTATTAAAAAGAAGAACACCGTTGAAGACACGTTCAAACTTTTCCAGCTCGCCTCCAAACACCAGTTCAACCTCTGGGTCTCGCTCATGATAGGGCTTCCCGGCCAGGATCCGAAAAAAGAGTTCGATGCTACTATATCCCTGCTTGACCGTATGTTTTCTTCCGGTGCCAGCTGCGTTACCGATGCCTATATATTTACCTACACGCCATACCCGGGTAGCGATCTGTATGGACGTGCAGTAAAATACGGGTTCAAGCCGCCGGCCTCGCTTGAGGAGTGGAGCAGTATGGACCTCTACGCATACAAAAATCCCTGGCTACCGAGAAAATATAGCAGGTACGCATCCGCGGTGTCACTTTACATCCTACGCCGATTCTTCAAGAAACCCGATGATTTCTTTTTGAGGAAATGGTTCTATGCGCTGATTGACCCCGTGTTCCGCTGGCGCTGGAAGAGCAGATATTTTGGGTTTTTCATAGAGAAATATATTATAGATGCCGTACAGTTCGTTATGAATATACTTCGCAAAACACCGGCCGTTCCAAGAAGTTAAGAACGCACCCTGTCTCGTTGAAAAGCATTGATTTATTTAGTAAAATCAATTGATTCACAGACTGCAATTTTCCGTGACACCCTTCTATAAGACCATGACAGAGACAGCAACGAGGCAGGCAAGTGAGCGTAAACCGTAAGATTGCACGCGCTTCTATCGTACTTATAACGATCAGCATTTTTGGACACTCGCTTAGCCTCTTAAAAGAGATGCTTGTTGCTTCATATTTCGGCGTCAGCAGGCAGATGGACGCCTACTACGCCGCGATAACCCTGCCAAACCTGTTGACCAACATATTAATATCAACTTTTATAGCAGCTTTCATCCCCGTCTTCGTCAAATACAGGGAGCAAGAACAGGCCACTTCGCTCATGACCGTGTCGATCGTGGTCAACTATGTGCTTCTTTTAACGTCAGCCATCTCAGCATTCTTCTTCATTTTTGCACCACTTTTAATACGCCTGTGTTTCCATGGGTTCTCTCCGGAGACAGCTCACCTGGCATCTAACATACTTCGTGCTGTTTCCGTAACAGTCGTGTTCAGCAGTCTTGCAGGGATATTCAGTGCGCTTCTAAATAGTTACGAGAGTTTTAAATGGCCGGCGCTTCTTCAGGTGTCGGTAACTGTCTCCACCATGGCTTTTCTGCTTTTGACTGCCAGGAGCCTTGGAGTATACTCTCTTGCTGCAGGCCTTGCCGCTGGTGTCGCGTTCCAGTTCGCGGCGCTGGTTGTATTTGCTTACGCGAAAGGCTACCGTTACGCCGCTTCTTTAGAACGCAATTCGCCGGCTCTCAAAGAGATATTCGCAGGGGCCGCCATGCTTCTGCTTGCAGTATTGTCATCACAGGTCAACATGCTCGTTGACCGGGTGATGGCGTCTTTTCTTGAAGTAGGCAGCCTCGCGGCCCTCGGTTACGCGGATAAGCTTGTTCAGGTACCGCTGATAATATTCTCCGGCTCAATATCCATTGCCATATTCCCTTATTTTTCCAAGCAGGCCGCTGAGAACAAGCTTGTTGAGATGAGCGAATCGATATCTAAAAGCGTACGCATGTCGGCGTTCATTTTCATCCCGTTGACCGTAATGGCGGTAATACTCGCCGAGCCCGTAATATCGCTGTTGTTCGAAAGAGGCGCGTTCACCCACACAGCGACCCTTCTTACCTCAAACATATTCGTCTGCTACAGCTTCCAGATATTATTCTTTACGGTGGCGCTAATATTGTATCGGGCCATACTCGCCATGCGTGATACCGCGGCGTTCTTGAAAGTGGCGTTATTTAGCATTATCTTAAACATCGTGTTGAATTTTCTTTTTATACGATTGATCAGGCCTCCAGCCGCTGGTATAGCACTTTCAACTTCATTGGTTCAGGCAGTATCGTGTGTTATACTGAGCGTGCTGCTCAACAAAAGAAACATCATTCTGGGATGGAAATATATTTTAAACGGATTGTTAAAGATAGTGCCGGCAGCGGCAGCGGCCGGCGCCGCGCTGATATTGATTTACGGCTGGTACATACACCATGTTACCGCACACGCGCTTGTGTTTAATGCCGTCGGCATAATTCTCGGGTTCGCCGCGGGGACTGCGGTTTTTATGGCGGTCTCTGGTATCCTGGGCCTAGAAGAAGTTTCCAGCTGCTTAAAGGCAGTCAAAGAATTCGATAAGATGCACCAGTAGCAGCGGAGTCAATTATTATGAAGCCGGAAGTCTCGATCATCGCCCCAACGTATAATCACGAAAAATATATCGCCCAATGCATCGAGTCTGTTCTGAAACAGAGCTTTCGGAACTGGGAGATGATAATAGTCAACGATGCTTCCACTGACCGCACTAAAGAGATAATTGCGGCGTACGCCAGAAATGATCCGAGAATAACCGTTATAGATCACTTGGCCAACTACGGGCCTGGCAGGCTTGGAGAATTACATAACCAGGCCCTCGCCATGTCGCAGGGCGATTTTGTTACTGTAATAGAAGGGGATGATTACTGGCCGGAGCAAAGACTGGAAGAACAGCTAAGGTCTTTTGAAAGCACGCGGGACGCGGTCCTGGTACATGGGCGGATGATAGAGGTTGTTGAAGGCACAGAGTCCGAAATTAATAACCCTTACCCTGATGAAATAAGGCTAAACGACCCGAAAGGGATGTCATTGAAGGCGTTCTTAATGGGGGAAGACCCGGTGTTTGCTCCGAGCGTGATGGTAAAAAAAAGCGCTCTGGTGAATATAGGCGGATTCCAGCAGATACCATCTCTGTTCCTCGTGGATTACCCTACCTACATGAACCTCGCGTTTGAAGGCAGGTTCGGGTTCATCGAAAAGCCGCTGGGTTTCTGGCGCAGGCACGCGTCATCCATAACTGCGACACACCAGGAAAAATTGTGGATTGGGTACATCGATTACGCGGCGGTTTTTATTTCTAATAATAGGGAACGCATACTTGCTGTTGGACCGGGCATGGCCGATTATATTGACAATAATTCTTACAACGCTTACCAGGCGCTTTGCGCAATATACCTGCGCCGCGGTGACCGAACAAGCGCCAGAAGAATGATAGGCGAACTGCTTAAAAGGAAATCAATGGCCGTAGAGGCTAAACACATATTAAGGCTGGCGTCGCTGACCGCGGGAGCGTACATAACACCGGGCCTGTTCAAGACAGCCGAGGGCTTCAACAAAAAATTAAAGAACCAATGACAGGGTGCTTTAGAAAAAAGGAACAAGGAGAAAATCAGATCATGTTTATACCAGAACCGGTTAAGCGGCATTTTGCGTTCCAGCTTAAAGTTAAGGGGAACCTTCTGCTCAGGTTAGCCTATCTTTTCACTTATTATACTTTGTACCTCGTTCTGGGCAGGGACCATGCGAAAGCCATTGACAGGCTCAACAAAATGAGGGCATTCCAAAAAGAGCTTATGGTGCGTTTGCCGAACGGTGCGCGTATGGTGTGCACATATTTTGATATCTTCATTCACATAAAGGAGATTTATGCGGACGACATCTACGGGTGGTTCCCATTGAAAGAAGGAGCGGTAGTGCTGGATGTTGGGGCTCAGATAGGGTCTTTTAGCGTGAAATCCGCCTTAGAGAAAAAGGCCTCGGTGGTTGCGTTCGAGCCCTTCCCTGTGAATTTCAAGAGGCTGACCAGAAATATAGAATTAAACTCATTGGCAGGCGTCAAGGCTATAAATATGGGTTTGTGGAATGAGAGCGGCGAGATGAAGCTGTATATAGACGAGCTTTCAACTGGCGGGCACTCGATGGTAGCCCAGAAGGGCGAGTTCGTCACCGTAAGAACGGCTGTAATGGATAAAGTCGTTGAAGAGCTCGGGTTGAAATCCGTAGACCTCATAAAGATAGACACTGAGGGAGCCGAGATTAAGATACTCGAAGGTGCTAAAGGCACTTTGCTCAGGTTCAGGCCGTTCATAATTATGGAAACGCATAATACAGAACATGAAGTCAAGGCGCTGCTTGAAGGCGTAGGCTACGCGGTGACGATCAAAGATAACTATCTTTATGCTGAACCGAAACAAGCTGCGTGAGAGGGTTTAATACCCCGGCCGAAAAATATTTTAAATAAATGTTACAAAATGCTATATATATGCTATATTAGATGGGCAAGCCTCGTTTTACGATGCTTGGAATAATCATCCCGCGAAAGCGGGATAAGAAAAAAGAAGGTGAGTTAGTAATGGCACGTGGTAAAGTTAAATGGTTCAATGACGCAAAAGGTTTTGGCTTTATTTCCAACGATGACGGCAGCAAAGATGTGTTCGCACATTTTTCAGCAATAGCATCTGATGGATTTAAAACTTTGGCGGAAGGTGACGTTGTCGAGTTCGACATCGAGCAGTCCGACAAAGGACCAAAAGCAGCTAATATCAAGAAGGTATAACCAACCCCTTTCTGAGATTAAAATAAAACCGCCGATTATTAATCGACGGTTTTTATTTTTGTATAATTTAGATACAACTATGCGTAAAACAACGAAATGGTCAGTTTATATACTCAAGTGCGGAAACGGGTGCCTCTATACAGGAATCACAAATGACTTGAAGAGACGGCTGCTTGAGCATAGTACGGGCAAGGGCGCTAAATATACGAGGGCATTCGGTGTTGAGAAGCTTGTTTATTGGGAAGTCCGCAAAACCATGAGTTCGGCGCTTAAGCGCGAGGCGGAAATAAAAAGCTGGAACAGAAGTGAGAAGCTGGAGTTTATAAGATCTAAGAAGCTTAAAAAATATATTTAAAACTTGAAGTCAATCCCCGTATAACTCAGCCCGTTGCTGTTTGACCCTCTCGTCAGCCAGGTATTCATCGTAATTCATCAATTTATCTATACATCCATTCGGAGTGAGCTCTATTATTCGGTTCGCTATGGTCAGTACGAATTGGTGGTCATGCGAAGTAAAGAGCACAGTTCCCTTGAAATCTATCAGCCCGTTGTTTAGCGCTGTTATGGACTCGAGGTCGAGATGGTTAGTTGGCTCATCGAACAGAAGTACGTTCGCGCCGGAGAGCATCATTTTTGACAGCATGCACCTGACCTTTTCTCCTCCGGAAAGCACGGTCGCTTTTTTCTGTGTGTCGTCGCCCGAGAATAGCATTTTCCCGAGAAAACCCCTTATAAAACTCTCGTCCTTTTCCTTTGAGAATTGTCTTAGCCATTCTATAAGGTTGATGTCGTTTGTGAAGTATTTGGCATGCTCCTTGGGGAAATACGCCTGTGTGGTTGTCGAACCCCACTTGAACTCGCCTCCCGAGGTCTTATCTTCACCCATAAGGACGTTAAACAGCGCCGTGACCGCCAGACGGTTCTTCCCTACGAACGCCACTTTCTCGCCTTTTTTGATTATACAGGAAAATTCCTTGAACAATGTCTCGCTGCCTTGAATTATGCTAAGTGAATCTATTGTCAGCAGCTCATTTCCGGCTTCCCTGGTCGGTTTGAAAATCACGTGAGGATAACGGCGGGTGGAAGGTTTAAGGTCCTCAAGGGTTATTTTGTCGATAAGGTTCTTGCGCGATGTTGCCTGCTTGGCTTTTGAAGCGTTGGCGCTGAAACGCGCGACAAATTCTTTAAGCTCTTCTATTTTAGACTCCATTTTTTTGTTGTAATCCTTTTTCTGCTGCAGGGCAAGTTCGCTCGATTCGCGCCAAAAACTGAAATTTCCGGAATAGAGCTGTATCGTATTGTAATCTATGTCGGCTATGTGCGTGCATACCTTATCGAGAAAATGGCGGTCATGTGACACCGTGATTACGGTATTCTTGAACTCGTAGAGGAAATCTTCAAGCCAGTTTATGGTCTCGACGTCCAAGTTGTTTGTCGGTTCGTCCATCAGCAGTATGTCGGGGTTGCCGAAAAGAGCCTGAGCAAGCAGAACGCGTACTTTCTCGCCGCCAGAGAGTTCCTTCATCTTTCGGGCATGAAGCTTTTCCTTTATGTCCAGCCCATTGAGCAGCTTCGCGGCCTCCGGTTCGGCTTCCCAGCCGTTCAAATAATTGAATTCTTCTTCCAGGCTTGAAACCTTCATGCCGTCGTCGTTGTTAAAGTCGGGTTTCGCGTAGAGCGCCTCACGTTCTTTCATGACCGAATAAAGTTTCTTGTGCCCCATTATCACTGTCTCCAGCACAGGGAACTCGTCGAACTCGAAGTGGTCCTGCTTTAAGATGGCTATGCGCTCACCCGGAGTTATAGACACAGTGCCATGTGTCGGCTCTATCTCGCCCGACAGTATCTTGAGAAAAGTTGATTTCCCGGACCCGTTAGCCCCTATAAGGCCGTAGCAGTTGCCGGGGTCGAATTTTATAGTAACGTCTTCGAATAGTATCCTAGTTCCATATGAGAGCGTGACATTCTCGGTGCTGATCATCTAACATCCTTTGAATAAGAAATTTATTTTGTTAAGCGAATAAAAAAGCGCCTTATCTCAAGCCTCAAAACAAGTAAGCCGAGCAAGGCGTTGAATGATTCTAGCAAATTTTATGCGATAATTGAACACCCTTGCCCGAACAGCAGTAAATTTTATACAATAAAAACACGGAGATCGCAAGGCCTGCGGCCGAAATACGAAAAAAGCTTCGAAGATAGGGTAAGAGCGATACAGACTGGGGCGATGTCATGCCTTAACAGAAAAGAGGAAAGATTTTTTCTACGCGCGTGAAGAGGAATAGTGGGCCGCGCAGTATTCTCACGGTACACGCGCGCTGCTCGAGCATATATTTACCGTCAAAGGTGAAGAAGGTTACGGCATTTTAAAAACGAAGCCCTTAAACATCTTCAGAAATTCAAACTGCCCGATGGGTTTTGTATTGCAATAAAAGTTTATTATGCAGCGGCATTTGTTTGATTTAAAACGGTAATTTTGGCATAATGAAACTAACGGCAGCCACGATTTGTCTAACCATAGAAGGCTAGAAGGAGTAAAAATGAATAATTATTTGATCAGAGTATCTTTAATGATTTTAATATCATGTTTAATGTCGGTACCAGTACGGGCTGAACAGAATAAACCGCTGTTAACCCTGAGACAGGCTATGGACTTGGACAAACATGATAAGCATGATGAAGCGGTAGCTGCTATAAAACGTATAATAGAGCAGAATCCAAAACAGGATATGTCGCAAGCCTATTTCTGTCTGGGGCTTGTGTATTTCCGCAACGAGCATTTCAGCAGTGCGCTTGACGGATTTTTAAAATCAATTGAACTAAATAAAGAAAATCCGGCGACATACTATTTTATGGGCATGATATACGAAAAAAAAGCTCTCGGCACTTCAAAGCCGGAAATAGGAAGAGATATGAAAGTAAAAGCCCTAGAAGCCTGGCAAAATTATTTAAAGTATGCCGACAGCAAAAAAACTATGCCTTCCAATATGCACTGGAGCCTTGGCATTACAGTAAAAGAGAGCATAAAACGGGCAAAAAATCATGTTGAGATGCTCCAGGAGGGACTGCAATGAAAAAGATAACCCTTCCGTTACTGTTCGTGTTCTTGGGAATTATGCTATCTTCTTGCGGCAGTACAGCTACGATCGTAATGAAGCAGAACTATGATTTTTCAAAGATTAAAAGAATAGCGGTAATTGATTTCAAAGATTCTCCAAATTATCCGAACTCCGGATCGATAGTTTCTGAGCTGTTCGCGAAATACCTGCTTATGACCGGTTTCAATATCATCGAACGCGAACAGATGGACACGCTGCTAAGGGAGCACAATCTTCAGCTCACCAACCTAATGGACCCGGAAACCATCACGCAGTTCAAGCTCCTGGGGATAGATGCTATAGTGACCGGTTCTATACCCATGGTAGTGCCCCAGCAGAATTTTTATGATGCGGGTTACCCGCGCTTTATATCGGCTGAGGTTGGTGTGACCGTGCGGATGATAAGCGTTGAAACTGGAGAAGTCCTCTGGGTAGGCTCCGATACCAACGATGCAGCCGATGTCCAGACTGCCTTTGAATATCTTGTATCCTCACTTGTCAAACAGCTTGCTGCCGACCTGAAAAACAGCTCGTCCGCTCACTGAAATCGCGAATATATTCACGCGATAACAAGTGCCATACGTTCGTAAAGTGAATGTTGTGACGCATAATAACACTATATGCCCTTAGTACTCGGAATAATAAGGTTTTCCGTGTCATATGGCATTAATATAAACCACGCCGAATTTTCGGGGTGGTTTGTTTTTAAGGATCGAACTCAATGCATAAGCTTTGGCTGGAGTATTTATTATGTTAAAAAATTTACTTAAGTTCTCGATAGCTGTAATATTGATAGAGGTTCTGATGTTTTTTTCGCTGCGAGGTTTTTTGTACAAGGGCAGTAACACTGCCGTAAATGATCCCAGCACACCTTCAAACATAGGAACCCGATTAATAGACTTGCTGCCGAATGAATATAATGCCGGTATAAAAGAACTGCTTTCTAGTATAAGCTTGATATCTCAATCGCGCGGTTCTCGCTCAAAAGCGAAAAATGAAACACAGAACAGCGAAGCAACTGGGGCGGATACGCCAGGCAATATAATTATATCGAAGGGCCTCATAAAAGAGCCAAAACTTATTCTTGTGCCTTTGTGGATAAATGAGAATAAATATTTTAAGATCGCGGACGACCCGATCTATATCAAGGTCTCGAATATCTGTTCCGGAGACACGCCAAACGCGTCAATCGAAGTAAAATACAGTGACGGCAAAATCCAGACATTCGATAAAGTTATTAAAGAGGAAAAGAAGTTCATCTGTGGAAATAAGTATTATGTGGAATTGTTGGGGTTTAAGGCTGGCGGCGGCTCCAATGATTGGAAAAACTTCGGCAACAGCGCCAAAATAGTTCTATATGAGTGCAATTAAGTTCTGGCATCGCTGCAAAGAAAGTAGATCTGATTAAAAATATATGTGCGGAGCGTAAACATGGATCCAGTTATTAAGGCTGTTCGCCTGCAGTTAATAAATAGTTCGGACGAAAGAACAAGGCAGAGTGCGCAACATTTTTTTAAGGAAAAAGTAAAACATTATGGAGTAAAGAGCGCGGTTGTGTACAAGATAGCCACCGAATGTTTTAAGTCGCTAAAAGAAAGAAGAAAGGGTGAAGTGTTTGCCTTGTGTGAATATTTGTGGCGGTTTGGTTATATGGAAGAATCATTTGTCGCTTGCGAATGGGCATACCGGTTAAGAAAAGATTATGAGCCAGCAGATTACGAAATTTTTCGCAAGTGGGTCAACACATATATAGGTAACTGGGCCTCTTGCGATACGTTATGCAACCACACGGTAGGAGCTTTCGTCGAAATGTATCCGCAATTCCTGTCCGGGATGAAGAAATGGGCTCTGTCAAAGAACCGCTGGGTGCGCCGGGCTTCCGCGGTATCTCTAATAATACCCGCACGGCACGGCAAGTTCCTCAAAGATATTTTCGAGATAGCCGATATTCTGCTTTTGGACCAGGACGATATGGTGCAAAAGGGATACGGGTGGATGCTAAAGGCCGCGAGCCAGGCTCACCAGAATGAAGTTTTCAAATACGTGATGAGGAACAAAGCGGTTATGCCTAGGACCGCACTTCGCTATGCTATAGAAAAAATGCCGAAAGAGTTGAAAGTTAGGGCCATGCTGAAATAGCAATAAAGTGAAATAATGCTGAGATCTATTTTAATAATCTTGTTTTTCATGTTCTCGGCCGGGACGGGGTTCGCAGATAGCGCGCCTTCCGGGAACATCATTACAAAGATAGAGATAACCGGCAACAGGATAGACGAATCAATTATCCGAATGAATCTGGCTTTTCATGAGGGCGATGCGGTTGACGAGGCAAAGATCGCGAAAAGCAGGGCCAATCTTTATTCTCTGGGGATCTTCAAGAAACTTGATATATCTGAACAAAAGGATGAAATTACGGGCGGCACTAAAATAATTATTGACGCACGAGACGGCTGGTATCTTCTACCAGTGCCGATGTTCGGCAGCAACGGAGGAGAAAGGTATTTCGGCGGCGCTATTTTAGAACAGAACGCTTTAAAAAAAGGCGAACGCATTTCGGCTTTTGCCAGTTTCCAGGATTCGCTGTCGCGCTATTCACTCTCAACTCAATTCAATAAAGTAACTTTCAGCGCTGCTTTGGAGAGAAATACATTTACTCAGTATCAGTATCAGGATGGGGCATATAATTCGCAGATAATCACCGAGAAGAATATCGGTACCCTAGCGAATTATGGACAGATAGTCAACTCCTATGATCAGGATGAGACCACATTGCGGTTCTCCGCAAGCAGGCAGCTATCCGAGAGGTTCAAGGGCAATTTGGGCGTTAGTTTCAACGATGTTCAGTATAGCAATGGTACAGTTTCAACACCGAACGATACGGGTAGAATAAATGTTTTGCATATTGGCCTGCAATATGGAAAGTTTGGGCCGGGCAGAGATGTCGCTGCTATCATCGGCAGGCTTTTCGGCCTCGGCATGGCTGACCTGCAGGAGAATTTCAAACCGCTATTGTGTACAACAGTTGATTACGGCTGCCAAACCTCGCTAGATGGGTCCATCAAGGCCTTCGGTTCGGACTCTGAATTTAGTAAAATATCGCTTTCGGGCAGCCGCGTTATAAATTATACGGACCGCAGCAGGTGGTCGGTCTCGATGAAAGCCGGTTACGGGGTAAATTTGCCGGACAGCCAGCTTTTCGTGACCGACCGCAGCGCAGGCCTGCTTGGTGTTTACGCCAGAGAATTCCGCGGCGACAAGATAGTGACTGCCAATACCGCGTACCATAGGTCGCTGCTTCGGAACAGTCACGGCCAGCTTAACGGCGAAGTCTTCTGCGAATATTCCGAGTGTTTTTTCGACAACCCGCAGGTTAGCAGCCGGGAAGGTGCCAAAGAAGGCGTGGGATTCAATCTTAACTTTCAGTTCTGGCGGTTCCCTTTGCCGCTGGGCTTGGGTTACACTTATAGCATAGATGACAAGGATTGGAAAATATCCGCGGCCTTTGGCGGATTGTTCTGATATCATAAAATCAGCGATTATAATATGTAAAAAATGAATGAGAATGTAAAATACAATTTTTCTGACGCGTTAAAGATATCTGACATACGCCTGTTCATAGGATCGGTGGGTTTTTTCTCTTTGGCCGGGCGGGCATTGGTGGTTGTGATAGGTTTCCAGATATACAAGATAACTCATTCCGCCCTGTCTCTGGGATGGCTGGGGCTAATAGAGGCTATACCAGCGATCTCGATATCCCCGTTCGGCGGTTATGTTGCAGACCACTTCAAACGGCGCAATATACTTATTGTAACCAGAGCGGTATCTGTAGTATCAGCCGTTGTTCTCGCCATATTATCACGAAATAGCAGTTCAGTGTCTATAATCGGCCTCTATTCGATGATCTTTATAGCCGGCATAGCCAGAGGGTTCGCCGACCCGGCAAACACGGCTTTTGAAGCGCAGGTGGTGCCAAAACACCTTACGGTCAACGCGGCATCTTGGATAAGCAGCACATGGCTCAGCTGCGCTGTCATCGGCCCCGCGATGATAGGCTTCAGCTTCGACTATTTCGGCGCGGCTGTTTCGTATGTTATAATCAGCGCGCTATTCTTATGTTCATGGCTGTGTACAGTGCTTATACCGCCCAAAACGCAATCCATGCCCGAAAAGCGAGAACCAGTATTCAAAAGTATCCTTATCGGATGGCGATACCTTTTTAATAAACAGGCGTTATGGGCGTCAATGTCCCTGGACATGTTCGCCGTTTTTTTCGGCGGGGCCGTGGCTCTTCTGCCTATCTACGCGACCGATATCCTCAACGTCGGCGCGAAAGGGCTGGGCCTGCTTAACGCGTCTTCTTCCCTGGGTGCGCTGGTGACGATGCTTTTTGCCACTAAGCATCCGCCTATCAGAAAAGCCGGAAGGAACCTGATAGCTACCGTTTCGGGTTTTGGCGTGTGCATATTGGTTTTCGCTTTTTCAAAGAACTTCTGGCTGTCGATGGCGGCGTTGTTCTTCAGCGGCGCTTTCGACGGTGTAAGCGTAATAATAAGGCGCTCGATAATAAGGCTTCTGTCACCTGATGAGATGAGAGGCCGTATCGCTTCCGCGAGCTCTATATTTATCTGCGCTTCCAACGAGCTGGGCGCGTTCGAGAGCGGCATGGGGGCCGCGTGGCTGGGGGCTGTGCCGTGCGTCGCCATTGGCGGCGTGATAACCATAGGGATAGCCGGAACTGTGGCGCTTTACGGCAAGGAACTACTTGGCCTCAAGTTCGACATGCATACGATGGAACAGGTAAAACACGACCCGCAGAATGATGACCTTAAGTGCTGAAAACAACACAACTATTATAGGAGTTAGCTGATGGTTGAAAATAATGAAGATAATTCGATAATATCGGTTTCCGACCTGGTAAAAAACTTTGACGGGTTAACAGCGGTAGATCACATTTCCTTTCAAGTTCAAAGAGGTGAAACATTCGCATTCCTCGGGCCCAACGGCGCGGGAAAAACTACTACCATAAAGATGCTCACCACTCTTTTGCACCCGAGTTCCGGAAAAATACTCGTAAACGGGCATGATCCGATGCATGACAAGGACGCAGTGAGAAGGTCGTTCGGGATAGTATTTCAGGACCCGAGCCTCGATGATGATATGACGGCGATGGAGAACATGGAATTCCACGCAGTCCTCTACAAGGTCCCATACGATATAAGAAATCGCCGCATTGAAGAGCTGATGCGCATGGTGGAGCTTTGGGACCGCAGGAAAGACTTTGTCAAAACCTTCTCGGGAGGTATGAAACGCCGGCTTGAGATAGCAAGGGGACTAGTCCACCACCCAAAAATATTGTTCTTGGACGAACCCACCCTGGGGCTTGACCCGCAGACGAGGAACCATATGTGGAACTACCTGAGAGATATTAATGCAAAAGAGAATATGACGGTCTTTTTTACGACCCATTACATGGAAGAAGCCGAGAAAGTGGCAGGCCGTATAGCTATAATCGACCACGGAAAGATCAGCGCGGTAGGAACAGCTGCTGAACTTAAGGAAAAGACAAAAACGAAGTCGCTGGAAGAGGCGTTCCTCGCTATAACCGGCAGCGTGATACGCGAGCAGGAAGCATCGGGCATGGACCGCATGAGAAAGATGAGAAAAATATGGAGGCGACGCTGATGAGTACCATATATATACTCTGGCTTAGGCAGGTGAAAAAATATTTGCGGTCAAGGTCGCGTATTATCGGATCATTGGGGCAACCCTTGCTGTTTCTTATCGCACTGGGATTCGGTTTCGGCTCCATCTACAAACAGGCTGGAAGAGGAAATTACATACAGTTCCTGGCTCCCGGCATTATAATGATGAGCGTGCTTTTTACAGCGGTTTTTTCAGGCATCGACCTTATATGGGACAGGCAGTTCGGGTTCCTCAAAGAGACCATGGTGGCACCGGTTTCTAGGCTGGAGATCATGCTTGGCAAAACGCTTGGCGGGGCCACCGTAGCCGTGGTACAGGGCGTGATAGTGTTCCTTTTGACGCTGGTGATAGGCTTCAGGCCTCAGAACATGTTGCTGCTGCCGCTGGCTTTTGTTTTTGTGCTGCTCGTGGCGGTGTTGTTTACATCGCTGGGTGTGGCGCTCGCGTCGTCTATGGAAGACATGCAGGGTTTTCAACTGATCATGAACTTCCTTGTTATGCCTGTGTTCTTTCTTTCGGGCGCGCTGTTCCCGCTGCAGGGCTGCCGACCGCTATGGAAATAATTACCAGGATCGACCCGCTGACATACGGTATAGACGGGATGCGGGCGGTCCTGATAAACGGCGGGAAGTTCGGTATCGGACTGGATCTTTGTATCCTTTCCTTCCTCGCTTTGGCTTTGCTTGCGATCGGGAGTTTAATGTTTGAAAAAATACAAGCCTGATAAATCTTAACCGCTGAAAGTTGACAAATGTCAGTTTGCGGTGTATCGCGCCGATTTACTTGAAACAAACAATATAACAGAATATGATAGCTGCATAGAGGCGCTTTTTGAGGTGATTTCTATGAAAATCAAATATTTTGTTATTATTCTGTCACTGATGTTTAAGGCCGGGTTGTTGCCTGTGTTCGCCTCACAGCCAATGGAGCTGACAAGCTATTATTCATCTCCGGATACAATTCAAGCTGGAACGCCAACGACCTTCACGTTCATTTTCAATGTGCGGATGGATACGACAGTTGCTCCTCAGCTGAATTTTAAAATGCCGGATGATAATAACCTGTCTTTCCCTGTCTACTGGGTAGACCAGTACAGGTGCCGTTTAACGTATTCGTTCCCAAATGTAAGTGAAGGCGGTACAGCCGACATAACCCTTCAGGGTGCCAAAACTAGCCAGGGCAAAACCTTAAGCGATATACATGTGTCTTCAAAAGTGATAGAAGCGCAGAGGCCGTGACGCGGGATATGAGATAAACTGCAGTAAAAATGCAGGCCGAACATAAAATACAAAGCCCGGAGAACATGAATTTGAACAAAACAATGTCAGGCTACTTTAGATCCATGCACGGCATATTCAAAGTATGCTTTTTATTGGTTTGCCTGCTTATGATCGCGGCCGGACACAATACTGCGGCCGGAACAGAAGGCAACAACCGCTCAAGCAGAGTGCTGATAGTTTCTAATAAGGCCAAGACAAACGACCCTGTGATTATTAAAGTGGCCCAAGAACTGAAGAATGAAGGGAAATACGTAAAAATCGCTTACGGAGCTAGTCTTAAAGGAATGAAGGCGAACAGTTACGGCGCCATAATCATAGTCAATTTCATCGAAGACAAGAACAAAGACAGGAGCGTAAGAGTCTTTGCTGACGAAAGTGTCCAAAAAAGAATTGTGCTGTTAAATGCAATTGGAGACTATCTGTCGCAGGATAAAGGCCAGAAAGACTCAACGACAGCTAAATCAGACAAAATAGCCGCAGAAATAGTAGAAAAGACAAAAACAGTGTTGTCATACCAGTAAATTGAAGAAATCCTCCATCGAATAATGTAGCCTACGCCTACCTTATACAGCTAAAAAAAATGATATATTTTGCGAGTAGTCTAAGGAAGCTGTGTAATTAATTGTGAAAGCCTTGCTTTGTTTTAGGATAGTATTACAAGCATTATAAACTTGGGCTCCGTTAATTGCTGTGAATTTGCTTGTTTAGAACTTTATAAAGGCCGAAGAAAAATTTCGTTGCGAAATACCTTGAAACTGAAACGCAAAACTGCTAGAATATACAGCAATGTTTTAGTTTAAATTATTAACGGAGAGTGTATGAAGAAAATCACCAAATTCTTGCTTGTCGTGTCCGGGATAATCCTTACCTGGTTCTGCTGCCACGGCTTTTGCGGACGAATACGATGATCTCGCTAAAGATCTTTGCAACGTCGTGATTTCAACTGGACAGGCTAAGATAGCTATATTACCTTTTAGTTACTTGGACAAACGCAAATCGGAAGGCGGTTCGATAGTTTCAGAGCGACTTACGACGCGTATAGTAAAACTTAAAAAATATCAGGTTATAGAAAGAGAGCTTCTTGAGAACCTTATCCAGGAACAGCATCTTGAAACATCTGGAGCCGTAAGTGCCGAAACAGCGAAACAAATAGGAAAGATATTGGGTGTTGACGCTATCATCAGCGGTACTCTTCTTGATGTTGAGGACGGCATGGTAGAAGTTAACGCGAGGCTTATAAAAACAGAAACGGCTGAGGTGCTTAACACGGCATCGGTAAGCATTAAAAAGATATGGTCGGATGTTTCGATTGCGCCACCGCCCCCCCATTCGCAGCCGGCTCCCCAACAGGAACAGGCTGTCCAGGAAGAACAACAGCCTATGTACAAACAGCCCGCTACCAGACGCGGCGGCCCGAAACTTGATACGTATGTCGACCTTTTCACCGGATTAGGTGGAGGCAGCGGCAAGATGGACCTGACATTCAATAATAATAGCGGTATCCCGTCGTCTAACCTGGATATATATTGGCAAGCTTCAAATAACAGTAGCAGTTATTCAGTTTCCAGAACCTACACTAAGTATTCTTTTAGCGGTGTAAATATGGACGGCACCGCGCCTATAGGCGCAAGAATAGTGGGTTACGGCAAGCACTGGGGTTTTGACATGGAGTGCTCATATTATTCAGCGACCATGCCAAAGCAGGTAGCAACGGTAACGTACGGCAACAGTCCCTCTACTTACAATGATTCCAACAGCGATTATTTTAAAATGAGCGTTTTTAACCTAATATCCATGGACCTGCTTTACAGGTTCACAAATAAAATGATACAGCCGTATGTTGGTGTTGGTATCGGTATGTCGTTAGGCAGTGTTTCTTCTCCGTACATACTGCAGGAGGGTGGCGGTTCGCTCGACGAATTCACCGTGGGTTTTCTGCTTCGTTCACCAATTATCGGTGTTAGGGTTAACGTTGGCGACAGTACCACCTTGTTCATAGAACAGAGGAGCATCACCGATTACACGTATTTTTCCAGGAGCTACGCGAGCGAAAACGATACTGTTGCTCTTTCAGTCACACAAACTATACTGGGTGTAGGCTTTAAGTTCAATTAAATAAACAGTGTGTGATAAGCCGCGGCAGAACAACCCACGTCAGTTTTTCAGCGATCAGAAAGAGCCACGTCAACCTTTCTCAGCATCCTAAAACCTGTCGAATTACATAACCCGCCGCATAATTTAACTAAAATTATAAAATGGCATTGATATGCGGATAAGCATAAGATCCCGGGAGATAGATACATGAGTACGGATAATAAAGTTCGAGTACGGTTCGCACCATCGCCTACAGGCTTCCTGCATATAGGCGGGGCAAGGACGGCCCTGTATAACTGGTTATTTGCCAAGCAGAACAAAGGCACTTTCGTCCTCCGCATAGAGGACACGGACGAGGCGCGTTCGACCGAAGAATCTGTCGGGGCGATACTGGAAAGCATGAAATGGCTCGGCCTTGACTGGGATGAAGGTCCCGGCAAAGAAAATCCTGAGTTCGCGCCATATTTCCAGATGAAGGCTGCGGAAGAAGGTATATATAAAAAATTCGCGGATAAGCTTGTAAGTGAGGGCAAAGCCTACCCGTGTTATTGCACGCCCGAAGAAGTCGAGGAGATGAGGAAAGCGGCACAGGCAGAAAAAAAAGTCCCCAAATATAACGGCAAGTGCAGGTCGCTTACCCCGGAACAGAGAAAGCAGTGCGAAGCTGAAGGCAGAAAAGCTGTGCTGAGGCTTAAGGTTCCGGAAACCGGGAAGACCGTTTTCGACGACGCGATTCGCGGTCGCGTGGAATTCGAGAACTACATGCTTGATGACTTTATTATCATGAAAGCATCCGGTGTGCCCACGTACAATTTCGCGGTAGTTGTAGATGATGTCAGGATGAAAATATCCCATATTATCCGCGGCGATGATCATCTTTCTAACACGCCCAAACAGGTTAACATTTATAATGCGTTAGGCTGGCAAACCCCTGTCTTTGCGCACATCTCAATGATACTTGGTGCCGATGGTTCGCGGCTTTCGAAAAGGCACGGTCACACGTCCGTGCTTGAATACAGGAACGAAGGGTTTCTTCCCGGGGCGCTGATAAATTACCTTGCCTTGCTCGGCTGGTCAACAGAAGACAGCCAGCAGCTCTTCGATATAAACGACCTGATAGCCAAATTCTCGATCGAGCGCTGCGCTAAGAACCCTGCGGTATTCGACCCAAAGAAGCTCGAATGGATGAACGGTGAGTACTTGCGGAAGATAGATCCTGCCGCGCTCGGAGGAGTATTCTTTAAATGGGCTGAAGATACAGGTAATTTAGAGAAGATAAAGAACTGGGATAAAAATCTCGCCGGAAAAGTGATAGAAATGGAGCATGAAAAGTTCAAGTTATTGAAAGAAGTTCCGGGCCTTATTGACTTTTTCTTCAATGATAGTGTAGAATATACCGCAGAAGCCTTGGGGAAAACCCTCAAGGCGGATACCGCGAAGATGGTACTTGAAGAAAGCGCCGCGCGGTTGAAAAACCAGCAGGATTTTTCATCTACTGCCCTTGAAAAGTATGCTAGAGACCTCGCGGCAGAAAAGGGTGTAAAGCCAGGCCAGATTTTTCATCCCATTAGGGTTGCGGTTTCGGGCAGAACGACCGGGCCCAGCCTTTTTCATATGATGGAGATAATGGGAAGGGAAAAGGTAGTTCAGCGCATAAACGAGTGCTTAAAGCATAACTTTTAATTGTAAAATCAAGTATAAATTCATAAATGGTGAAAACAATGGATGAAAAGAATCTAAACCCTCATTTTATAAGTCTTGTAATGATGCTTGCTTCGGCGGCCTGGCAGCAACTTGGCAAGGTCCCTAACCCTGTGAGTGGCAAAATTGAAAAAGAGGTAGCCAACGCAAATATAACCATTGAGTTGCTTGTCATGATCCGCGATAAGACAAAAGGCAACCTTTCCGCAGAAGAAGAGAAGCTTATCGGGAACACGATATCCGATCTGCAGCTCAATTACGCGGATGAAGTAAATAAAGCTGAAGAGAAACCTAAAGTTAATTGAACGGTCTCAATAATATTTGTTACAGTTGTTTTTAGACTAATTGCCCTGTGGTGTAACGGTAACACAAACGCCTCTGGAGCGTTCGTTTCAGGTTCAAATCCTGACAGGGCAGCCAGCTTAACCAAACAGAATTCTATCAGTGAGAAATTTATGGACTCAGGGTAAGCTAGCGCTTACCGTGGGCCTTTTTGTTGACGATAAAACGACGTTAGCGGAAAAACAGTATTTTATCTATAAGCATCTTCTAATTCATTATTCAATCTGCACTCTTTCCAAATTGATTTCCTGTAGAATTTTAAGTATAATCTTATAAATACTAAATGTGCCAAAGGCTGCTTTTAGAGCGTATTTTTAGCGATAATTATTATTATTTCAGCTTGTTTTTGTAGTAAGTTTTACTGTAGGTTCATTCAATTCATGCAAACAAAAGAATATTTTTTAAGTGAAGCCATCAAAGAAGCGAAGAAGGCGCAAAAATTTGGAGAAGTACCGGTAGGGGCAGTAATTACACTTAACGATAAGATAATAGCCCGTGGACACAACAAGAGCATTACCTCAAATGACCCTTCAGCCCACGCAGAGATCGTAGCGATCAGGAACGCGGGGAAAAAACTTAATAACTACCGCCTTGACGGGTGTAAACTTTACGTGACCGTCGAACCGTGCCCTATGTGTGCCGGTGCCCTTATCTGGGCCAGGATATCAGAACTAGTCTTCGGCGCCTACGACACCAAATCCGGCGCCTGCGGCTTCGTGATAAATATCTTAAGCAACAAGAAGTTCAATCATCATATCAAAGCCACCGGTGGAGTGCTCGAGCCGAAGTGCCGTACAATAATCCAAAAGTTCTTTAGTAATAGACGAAAATAGGATTTTGATTAGGATGGGATGACAGCCGCGCGTTGTCAGCTGTGTTAGATAGTATATCCTATGGGAGGGGTTCAGTGAAGGAAAGGAGTTCAGCTCCTTTCCTGAGCGCGGAAGTGAAACTGCGTTTCCCTCCGGGAGCGTTCCGGCGAGCTGTTTATTCAATTCGAGCCGGAACAATCTGAGCTGTAGCGAAGATAAGTCCGCCAGGGCGGACGCGACATGTGGGGGTGAACAGGTCTCGACGGGAGTGAACGAGGAACAGGTGGCAGGCCCGAGTTGACCGAAGGCTCGGCTAAAAATCGGTCAAACAATAAAAGCTAATAATACATTAGCCCTCGCCGCTTAATTGCGGTAAGCGTCCGCCCTTTGACACCTGCTAAAGGGAGCGAACGTCAAGAGCAGGTTAGTCAGGCAAGGCTTGTTCCGTCGTTGCTTGATGAAACTATAACGGAGCTGGCTGTTAAGCGGTCCTGCAGGAAGGCAGCTTAGCGGCGAGAACAATTTCCTGTTAAGCCTGTAGGAACCTGGCCTAGACGCTTTCGGACGCCGGTTCGATTCCGGCCACCTCCATAAGTTTGGCAAAGCATTGGCTTTGCCAAACTTGATTTGAAAAAGACATAAGAAAACAAAAATGAAACATTTTAGGCATATATTAGTGATGCTCTTCTTGGTGCTGATCGCTGTGCCTTGTCAAGTTGGTTTGTTTGGGCAAGGCAGCGTAAAGAAGGTGCAGGCGATATTTGATGGGGAGGTAAAAAAACCTATCCATTATGCCAATCTTTCCGGAGACGACTATTTCGCAGTGAGGGATGTCGCTCAGGCTTACGGCTCAAGCCTCGTATATCATCCTGTTACGGGTAAAGTGGCCCTGCTGATGAATAACCGCCGCATTGATATTTATGTCAAAAGCACAAGGGTGTTGCTGGATGGGCAAAAAAAGCGTTTGAGCATACCTTCCCGGCTTGTTTCGGGAGAGTTATATATCCCAGCTTCTTTTGTACTATCCAACGATTTCGCGGGTTTTTCCGGTGCAGTCTCGCAGTATAACCCGAATTCAGGTTTCCTTACCATAGAGAGAAAGATCAATATCAATCCACCTCGTTTCTATTCATCGCAGTGTTCCGCTCAGATCGTTGTCGAGTTTACCGAAGACCTTTCGTATAATTGCAAACAAATCAAAAAGGGTGAGATGTCGGTCACTGTCATAAAGGGAAGACTTAATGAAGAGAAAATTAACATAAATGACGGTATAGTAAAGGGGTTCGAGACCAGAAATGCCGGCAGGAGCGCCGAGATTATAATTAAGCTTGATTCTGGTGCTGGGGCTATTGAAAGTAAATACGACAAGGCTTCAAAAAAGCTTGTCATGTCTATTCCAAAAACTGTTGTTGCAGAAAAATCGGTATCGGACACCGCCCCGCTGGAAGTAGTTATTTCTTCCGGCGAACTTATTGAAACAGGCGTTTCAACGGCTGCAGTTGCAGATGCGGAAATACGTGCGACAACACCGTCGGCTGGGACAGGGCTTTTTAAGGTCTCGGCATCTTCGGTAAGTGTTTGTACTCTTGCTAAAAAAACCTCCAAAAAGAAAAAGCTTCTCATACTGGATGCCGGACACGGTGGCGATGATCCCGGGGCGATAGGACAAAACGGCACCAAAGAAAAAGATATTAACCTTGCCATAGTATTTGAGCTTAAAAGATTGTTCGAAGAAGATGGCCAGTACAACGTTCTTCTGACCAGGACGGACGATACGTTTATACCACTTGTAGAACGCACGAGTTTCGCCAACGAACACAAAGCCGATATGTTCATAGCCGTGCACTGTAACGCAAATATGGACAAGAACGTCAGCGGTTTTGAGATATATTTCTTGTCAGAAACAGCCTCGGATTCAGATGCCGCGGCCACGGCCGTGCTTGAAAACTCGGTCGTTCGCCTTGAAGGCAGTCCCAACAAGAAACGCGCAAAACTACAGGAACTGCTATGGTCCATGACTGTCAACGAGTTCATTAACGATTCTTCAGAGCTTTGCAGTATGATTGCTGTTGAAGCGTCGCACAGGCTCAAGATCGAGAACAGAGGGGTCAAGCAGGCTGGTTTCTTCGTTCTCAGGGGTGCTGCCATGCCGGCGGTACTGGTTGAGTGCGCCTTTCTTTCAAACTACGGCGAAGAGGCCAAGTTAAGAACAAAGAAATTCCAGGAATATATAGCGGATTCAATATTTGAAGGAATAAAAAAATATGATCTGAGGCAGGAGAGCGCGAATGCAAAAAGGTAAGGCACTGAACTCTTCAAAATTGCCTGTAGGTGTGTTCGACTCGGGACTCGGCGGGCTAACGGTCATGGCTGAGATCATCAAAGTTCTTCCGAACGAGAACGTAATTTATTTCGGGGACACGGCCCACGTGCCGTATGGCTCAAAATCGAGTGAAGTGGTGACAAAGTATTCCATGGATATAGCATCTTTTCTTCTTTCTAAGAAAGTGAAGATGATAGTCATCGCCTGCAACACGGCCTCGGCGGTGGCTCTGGCCTCATTGAAGAGAAATTTCAATGTTCCAATAATAGAGGTTATCGCACCCGGTGCAAAAGCAGCTCTTTCCGTTACCAGGAACGGAAAAATAGCCGTGCTGGGCACCGAGGGCACGATCCGCAGTTCGTCTTACGCAAAAGCCATAAAGAGACTTAATAAAAAGGCAAAGGTATTCGGCAAGGCCTGCCCGCTTTTCGTGCCTCTAGTGGAAGAAGGATGGCTTGGTCACAGAGTAACCAAAGAGGTCGCAGAAGAATATATCAAACCGGTGCTAAAAAACGGGATAGACACGATAGTCCTCGGCTGCACACATTACCCGCTTATCAAAAATATCATCCAGTCCGCGGCCGGAAAACACATACGCCTTATAGATTCCGCCGAGACCGCCGCAATGGAAGTCAAACACACGCTTGCCACCCTGGATCTATCTAACAATTCAAAGATGAAAGGCAGATACCAGTATTTCGTAAGCGATATTCCGCAGAAATTTACCGAGATAGCCTGCCGTTTTCTTGGCCGAAACATAAAACCAGTAAGGAAGGTAGCACTATGAAGTATAAAGTTTCTGTGATAAGAGGTTTTTCGGCGGCTCACGCGCTGAGAGGGTATAAAGGCAAGTGTGAAAAACTGCATGGGCACAATTGGAAAATTAAAGCCTCGCTGGTCTCGAACAAGCTCGATAAGACCGGCATGGCAATGGATTTTACGGATATAAAGGATTTGCTCGATATGGTTATAGCGAAGCTTGACCACAGCTACCTGAATGAAACCCCGCCGTTCAATAAAACTAACCCGACTGCGGAAAATATTGCTGAATACATATTTAGACAACTTTCAAAGCAGCTGCCGAAAGGCGTTAAGACGTTTGAAGTGGAAGTTTGGGAAAGTGACACCTCATCAGCGGCTGTATCTAACTAGTTTGGAGAATTATCGTGGCCAAAATAAGCTATGAAAAATAAAAAAGCAGTCGTACTTCTTTCAGGCGGCCTGGATTCATCCACCGTGCTTTACTACGCGTTAAAGCAGGGATACAAATGCGCCTGCCTTCTGTTCGATTACGGCCAGAGGCACAGGAAAGAGTTAAATTCTGCCATACGCATAGCTAAAAAGACAGGATGCAAATACCAAACAGTGAAAATAGCTCTTCCCTGGAGCGGAAGTTCGCTTACGGATACCAATAAAAAGATACCTGACAATAAGAACTTGCCGGATAATGCCGGCAGGGCGCCGATTTTAAGTTCATTGCCTTCGACGTATGTGCCGGGCAGGAACACGGTTTTTCTTTCATTTGCCCTTTCGTACGCCGAGACCCTGGGCGCGGAGACAATATTTATCGGAGCAAATGCCGTTGATTACTCAGGCTATCCGGATTGCCGTCCGGACTATTATATAGCCTGGAATAGGCTTTTAAAGGCGCTGGGCACAAAAATAATGGTGCAGGCGCCGCTTATAAGGCTGGATAAATCAGAGATTGTAAGGCTGGGCACTAAGCTCGGTGTGCCTTTCGACATGACCTGGTCGTGCTACGCAGGCGGTCGGGCCCCTTGCGGGGTCTGCGATTCCTGCAGGTTCAGGGCAAAAGGATTCTTAGAAGCAGGGATACGTGGTTAGGGCTAAGGGGTAAGTAATAAATCAATTTTTAAAATCCTTTGACTTTCACTTACCACTTAACGCTTACCACTGAGACAAGGAGAATGTTAACTATGAAACAGACATCAAAGCAAAAGAGAAAAACATCGCCTGTTGGGAAAGTGAGCCTGAAAGCTCCTGTTTCAGAGATATTCGCTTCATACCAGGGAGAAGGCATATACACGGGCCAGCCGCAGATATTCGTTCGTTTCGTGGGCTGCAACCTGAGGTGCGATTACTGCGACACTCCGGAGAACCAGTCGCTTGACGAGAACCAAAAATATTTTTCCATAGAGACAATAATAGCGAGGATAAAGGAATTTTCTTCAAAACGCCTTTCAGGCGGAGAAGGCTCGATACCTAAAACAGTTTCACTTACCGGAGGCGAGCCGCTCCTTTACCCTAATTTTCTCACTAAACTCCTCCCGGAAATAAAGAAACTTAAATTGGACGTCTATCTTGAAACCAACGGCACAATTCCCGAAGCGTATGAACAGGTAAAAAAATGGGTAGACGTTGTTTCCATGGATATTAAGCTCCCATCGGCTTCGAAAACAGAGTACTGGCAAGAACACAAAGAATTTCTCAAGGCCGCAAAAGACAAAGCCTTTGTAAAGCTTGTCCTTACCGATAAAACAAAAGATGAGGAGATAGGCAAGGCTATAAAGATAATTTCTGAGATTTCACCCAAGATACCTTTTGTACTGCAGCCCGCGACGCCCGGCAAGAAGTCCGGCAGCGCCGCGCCTTACAAGATTCATGTCTGGCTTAAGGATGCAAGGGAAAAACTATCGGATACAAGTGTTCTCGTGCAGCTCCAGCGGTTTTGGGGCGTAAAATAGAAGGTTAAATTATGAGAGATCCGGTAAAAACCATAGGAAACATCATCGATAATGCGAACGTGTCGATAATCAGTTCTGTAGATAAAATGGGGTTTCCCAACACTAAAGCGATGCTTCCTCCAAGAAAAAGGGAAGGCATTGAGAATCTATATTTTACAACCAATACATCTTCAATGAGGGTTGGCCAGTATAAAGCAAATGGCAAGGCTTGTGTGTATTTTTACGATAAAAGGTTTTTTAGAGGTGTAATGCTCATAGGCAGGATGAAAGTCCTGCGCGACATCAAATCTAAGAAGATGATATGGCAAAACGGCGATGAAATGTACTATTCAAAAGGAGTAACAGATCCCGACTACTGCGTGCTGAAGTTTACGGCTAAGAATGGCCGATATTACTGCGATTTTAAGTCAGAGGATTTTAATGTTAGCAGATAAGAAAACATACAATTATAGGAGGCAGTTACATGAAACTGTCAACGCTTCAAAAAATCGGTGGCATAGCGCTTATCATAGGTTCACTTTTGTTAACTATCTATTCGATTTGTTTCTCCACGCTGTTGCCGGTAGCTGAGATACGCCGCACTTTCACATTGGCGGTGCTTAACGCAAACTGGATATGGACAGCAGTAACCGCGTATGTTGGCGTATTGTTCATGATATTTGGTTTTGCCGCAGTTTATTCAAGGCTTTATAAAGAAGCGGGAATAACGGGGTTACTAGGGTATATATTTGTGGAAATAGCGTACATCATTCAGGCGTGTAAAGTCACGTGGGAGATATTCATATATCCTATAATAGCTTCAAACCAAAATTTCAAGACGCTTCTCGATGATCGTATCATCATTAATAATACTCTTGTTGCCATGTTCCAGACGGCTGCAAGCGCTACAATATTTATTGGTATCATATTATTTTGTATAGCTCTTATCCGTTCAAAGGAATTTCCAAAAATTGGCGGGATACTTGTATTTGCTGGAGCTGTTATATACGGCTTCGGGCCAATGCTGTCTGTTGCTGTCGCGATAAGCGGTATAACCATACTTTTGGTCGGTTGTCTGATACTGGGTTTAGAATTGGTGCGCGGTCAGAGACAGATTGAAGTTGCCGTTCAGAAATAAAGCAGTTTAATAAGAATTTAATATAAAAACCGCCAGAGCCTGTTGTAGGGTGTGGCGGTTTTATTTTTAGTGGTGTCAGGCAATCTTAAAGTATTTCTAGAATGGTTTTAGCAACTTCTTTCGCCGAGGTTATCGCTTCTTTGGAAGGTTCGCTACCGAATTTCAATACTTTTGGTTGGATGCCGATTATCATGACCTTGCATTTGATGGATTGAAGCAGGTAGTCTACCATGATTTTGAGCGGCATCATGTGCGTAGAGAAAGATACTCCACCAACAATATCCGGGTCGATAAGGTCTATGGTTCCTGGTTTTGAAGATGTGTCCGCGGCATCGATTATGAAAAGGTGTGTGGGTTTGCACTTTTTTATTTCGCCAGTGAAGTTCTCGGGTGCGGTAGCTCCCAGGAATACATGGATATTTTTGTGGTTGGCTTTAAGGATTATTTCGGCCGCTACCATACCTGCTATGTCGTCGCCCCTGAGTTCAGAGCCAACGCCGAGTATGGCTACATTTTTAGCGCCTTTAAGGCTGTTTTTCAGCGCTTTTTTGAGGTCCAGCACCTTCGGTGCTGTTTGTTGACGCTTGAGGGGCTGCTTTTTCTTCGGTTGGGGCTTTCTTTTCTGCGGCATAGGTCACCTTTAGGGGCCCTTTTGTAAGCTGGGCAAGTTCAAAGAATTTCGTGCTCTCAAGCGCCTGCTTGGGGCATATAAGAACACACTGGGCGCAGTAATATGCATTTGGCGTTATCGATAACGCATTCGAACTGTTTGTCTGCTATTTTATTTATGGTAATGGCGGCAGAAGGGCAGTCCCTCATACAGAACTTACAGCCTATACACCGTTCCGGCAGGAATTTTATCTGGGCACGGAACTTATCGCACTTCTCGGTTTTACGAACGGATAGTTCTCCGTGGCCGGTTTTCTTAAGACATGGTTCAGTACTTCTCTTAGCATCGCGCCTGGTTTTATCATTTCAATAAGCCTTTAAGAACAAAATTAAGAGCCAGCTGGAAAAGCGCTAAGGGGGCAAGGTATTTCCAGCAGAACTCACCATCTGGTCTATTCTTAAGCGCGCGAAAAGCGAGCGAATAAGCGCGAAAAGGAATATCATGCAGAGGACTTTAACAAGGTATAACGTAAGGCCCGCGAATGGGTTCATGTCCATGAAGTAGGGGAAAAATATGGCTGAAAGCAGATGACGCGCAGACTACCATCTCTATATCTATCGCCATACGGAAATAAGCGAGGAGGCGGCCGGAATACTCGGTGAACGTGCCGCCGACTATCTCAGTCTCGGCTTCAGGTATATCGAAGGGCACCTTTTCAAGCTTGCCCTGTATGGCTATAAGAGAGACCACGAAACCCGGTATATTGAACAATATGTACCACGGGTGGAGGCCGTAATATTTGGAAAGGCCGGTTATTGACCATGTCTCGGCAAGTATAGTTGGCGCAAGCACTCCCATGAAGAGAGGCACTTCGTAAGCAAAAAGCTGCGTAAGTGTCCTTACCGAGCCTATCATAGAATAAAGTGAGGTTGAGGTCCAACCAGCAAGGAAGAACGTGATCGTAGGCAAAGTAAGAAGGTATATAACTACCACAAGGTCTCCTTCAAAAGAGAAAAGCGCCTGCGACTTCCACATCGGAATATAGAATATAGCCGTTATAACTGCGGCGAGCGCGACTACCGGCAGCGCCGAGAAAAGCTTCGGCTCAGCTTCTTCAGGTATTATGCTTTCTTTCGCTAGCAGCTTTATAAAGTCCGCCACCGGCTGGAACCACGGGGGGCCCTGCCTGTTCTGGAAGCGGGCGTAAAGTATCCTGTCGATGTATTCCACCGCTACGCCTGCGAGGCTGAGGAAAAGAAAACCCGGAAATATCAGGATGTAAAACATTATTTTAGCCATTATTTTAGTTTAGACCTCATCTTGGAAAAATCTATGCCGTTGTTCTTGTGCCATTTTATGCTGTAATCGCGAAGTGCTCTCCAGTCTATGGATCCTGTGAGTTTGCCGTCCGGGTTCTTTATGGCGAACGTTGTGCGGTCGGTGCACGAGAAGCACGGGTCGATGGCGGCAATAACTATAGGTATATCTGCAAGGTAGCCGTTCTCTAGCATCTTGGCCACTGCCTGAACGTTGGCAAGTGTCGGGGCGCGCACTTTCACGCGCTCGGGCTTGTTGGTGCCGTTAGCTTTGACATAATGTACATCTTCGCCTCTGGGCGCTTCGTAGCGGCTTACGGCTTCGCCGGGGCCGACCTTCATGGGTGCCTTGACCGATATCGGGCCTTCGGGCAGGTTCTTAACTAGCTGGCGGACTATGTTGTAAGACTCCATAAGTTCGCCCACGCGGACAAGCGTTCTTCCGTAGACATCGTTATGGTTGTCAGTGATTACCTTGAAAGTTACGTCCGCGTAAGCCGCGTAAGGGTCGTCGCGACGCGTGTCGCGGTCAACGTTTGACGCGCGGCTAGTGGGCCCTACGGCGCCGAGTTTCACAGCGTCATCGTGGGACAGCGTCCCTACTTTGGAAAGGCGCTCTATAAGCGTCACTTCTTCAGTGGCAACCTGTATATAGTATTTCGTGCGTTCTTCAAGAACGTCCATTACTCTAAGGATCTCTTTTGCCTGGTCGGGGGAAATATCGCGCTTAGATCCGCCAAGGACATTCATCCCGTAATGCACCCTGTTGCCTGTAAGAAGGGCAAGAAGGTCCATGACGGCTTCCCTGTCGCGCCAGGAATACATGAGCAGCGTGTCAAACCCGATCTCGTGGCCAGCGACGCCGAGCCAAAGGAGGTGGCTGTGCATGCGTTCGAGCTCAGCAATTATCGTTCGTATATAAAGCCCTCTTTTGGGCACTTCAAGCGCCGCTATCTCTTCAACGGCTTGTATGAAACATGTGGAATGCGTGTGTGAACAGATGCCGCAGATGCGCTCTATAAGATAGAGCGCCTGAGTATATGTCCTGCCTTCGCAGGCCTTTTCAACACCGCGATGGTTGTAACCGAGGTTCGCTACCATGCTTACTATCTTTTCGCCGTCAAGCGTTACCGCGAAACTCTCCGGCTCTTTAAGAGCGGGATGCTGCGGGCCTATCGGAATAGTTACTTTACCCATAATTTTTTACCTCCAGAACCGTTTTTAATACGGTTTGGCATCAAACGTGCGTCTATTTTTCAGCCGGTTTGTTATATGTCCAGTCTTTTCTTAAAGGATGTTCACCTGCAGGCCATGTCTCGTGCAGCGGATAGCGCCTGCCGGGCTTTAAACCTTCTACTTTTGCGCCGAGCAGGTCTATGACTTCGCGCTCGTACATCTCAGCCGAGGGAAAAAGGTCTGTAACTGTTTTAATTACAGGATTGTCTTTGGGCGCGCTTATCTTAAGGTTTAGCATCATGCCGTTGAAAGAAGCAAAATGGTATATGAAACCTAAAGTCTCGCCGTCGTCAACGCCTGTCATTGTCGTGAGTATCGAAAAACCGAGCTCATTTATTGTGTAGTTAATTACTTCCCTGAAATTCGCGTTCGGGACGTCGCAGAATATGCGCCTTGCGCGGGCGACTCTGCCCTTGCCGTCAAGATAGCTGAATTTGCCGTATAATTTTTGTAGAACTTCTTGCTCGTTCATTTTTGCACCTCTGCCGGTTTCTCATCTTTCGGATCCAGGCTTGAAAGAAGCTTTACTACGCCGTCTATTATTGCCTCTGGGCTCGCCGGGCATCCGGGTATGTAAGCCGAGACTGGTATAGCGGAATTTATACCGCCGAGTACTCCATAGCAGTCGTGAAACACGCCACCCGAGCAGGCGCATGTGCCTACCGCGACAACGAACTTGGGAGCAGGCATCTGCTCATATATCCTTACCAGCCTGTCGTTTTGCTGTTTGGTCAAGGGGCCGGAACATATAAGTACGTCAGCATGCCGAGGAGTCCCTTTAATTACCACGCCGAAGCGTTCAACATCGTAACGCGGCGTGAGCGCGGCTACAATCTCTATATCACAGGCGTTGCAGGCGCCGGTGTTAAAATGTATTATCCAGGGGGACTTTGTCCTTGCCCAAGTGACTATTTTTTCAGCTAGTTTTATCATAACTTGATCCTACTTCCGAAACAGTATAAAAAGTCCGCTTATGGCAGCCATTATGAATAGTGCTGCAATTAAAGCCGCGCGCAACGAATGCACCGGTGCTGTGGCTATAACAAGGGCCACTACATGCATTATAGTAAAAAAGAAGGCGAAGGGGAAAAACTGCTCATAGCCTGGCTGAACCCTGGGGGAGTCAACGTTCTCTCCGCAGGCGTAAGATTTATATTTTCCACCGGGTACGCTGTCATCCTTGTAAGCCAGGCCTTTTGACAGCTTAGAAAGCAGGGTGTTTATAACTAGCACCACTATAAAAGTTACTGGAGGAAGTAAAAACCATTTTGCCATTGTAGATTATCCTTTCAGCGTCCTGATGTTTCTTGTGTCAAGCGAGTTGTAATGCTTGAAAATGTTCAGCACGACGCCTGCCGCGATGGCTATAACAACAACCTCGACGACTATCAGCGTTATGATGAGCGCCTGCGAAAGAGCCGTTTTGCCTGTGAGGAATCCGGCAAGCGCAAGCATAAGAGTGACGGCTTTTGTCAGTATCTCAAGGCCCAAGAGGGCGCGGATGAGGTTCCTTGTTGTGACAATGCAGTAGAACCCAGCAATGAATATCAGTGGGAGAAATACTATATATAGCCTTAATAGTTGAGCGTTGTTCTGCAGTCATTTTTCCTATTCCTCGGGTTCGTCTTTTGAGTGGTGCTTAAAAAGAACCACAACGCCGAAAACTCCGGCGAGTATTATAAGTATCTGGCCTATAAGGTCAAAGCGCCTTTCCTGCCAGAGCACGTTTCTGAAGCTTTCTGTACTTACGGCTACAGGTATATTGAAGTTGAACGGTATGGTCACGAAAACAAGGCCCAAACCGGCAATTATAATAATAACCGGCAGCAGCCAGAACCTTTTTATCCTGCTCTTTGTATATTCAAGTGTTTCCATATGAGTAAGCGGTTTGGTAAGGCTTATGGTGCTCATAAATACTACGGTTATAAGGCCCGCGCACACAGAGAGCTCGAACACGGCTGCTATGGGTGAGCCGAGCCTGAAAATGATAGCTGTTAGCACGATGCTTGTAAGCGCCAGTGCTATTACGGCCCTTAGCAGGCTTCCGCGAAGCACGGTCCAGACTGCGGCAGCTGTTAAAGCTATAAGAAGAATGATATCAAGCGTGTACATGTTCATAGTTAGAGTCTCATTAAAAAATTAAAGATTAAAAATTTAAAATTACTGTCTTGGGCCAAAAATATTTTAATCTTCCAATCTTAAATCTTGAATTGGTGTTAACCTAATAGAGCTTTTACCGGCATTATCAGTTTTTCAAACACGAACGGGAAGAATATGCCTGCGCCTATGGTAATAAGAGTAAGAATTACAGCGGGTAGTGTCAGTGCAATACCGGCTTCCTTGATGTGCGAAAGCTCGGATGATATCTTGCCGAAGAATACCCGTCTCTGCATCGAAAGCAGGTAGGCAAGTGTGACAACGCTCACGAGAACTGCTATTAGCGCGTAAACCTTATATCCCGCCATCCAAAGTCCGATTATTATGAGAAGTTTGCTCCAGAAGCCGGCCAGAGGCGGTATGCCGGCTGTAGAAAGAAATGCCACAAGCGACGTCGCTCCTGTAACAGGCATCTTTTCTGAGAGGCCGCCGAGCTTGTCCATATCTACAGTGCCAGTGCTCTTTTCTACGGCAGCCGAGTTAACGAAAAGCTGGGTCTTGAATATCGAATGGTTGAACAAATGGAACGCCGCACCCACAAGCGCTATCGGGTTTGCCGCTCCAACTCCCATTAGGATATATCCCATCTGGCTGATGCTCGAATACGCAAGCATCCTCTTGAAATTCTTTTGCGAAAGCGCCGCAAGCGCCCCTGCCACTGCCGAAAGGGCGCCGAAAACAAGAAGCACTGTCTGAAGCGGGCCGGTGAACCCTATGACCGCCGACGTAAGTTTAATTATTGTATAAATACCGCTTGTCTTGGTTACTATGCCTGCAAGGAATATAGAGACACCTGCCGGTGCCGACATATACGCGTCTGGAAGCCAGCCGTGGAACGGGACAACTCCGCCTTTGATAAGAAGTCCTGTAAGGAAAAGGCCAGCGGCGAGTATTCCCAAAGGCATATGCAAACCCTGTTTCATGACAAGGGCCGCGCTCTCAAAAGACGTTCCGCCGGTAAGCATTACAACGAGCGCTATTGAGGAAAGCATAAGAATAGTCGCCACAGCCGAAAGCATAATGTATTTAAAAGCGCCTTCTAGCGAGGCCTTGTTCTTGTCCATAGATATGAGTATGAAAGACGCCACCGAAACAACCTCAAGGAAAACGTAGAGTGTGAAGAGGTCTCCGGAGAGTATTATGCCGTTCATTCCGCCCATAGACAATATTATGAGGTTAGCGAAATCGAATTTCCTGTTCTCGGACTCGGTCAGGTGCCAGCCGGTTATAATGGCGGTGAAAGCTACTATGCCTATTGAGAGCATCATTATTTTGCCGAGCGGGTCAAGCGAGCGGAAAATGAAAGGGCAAAGCGGGCAGGCGCCGAACGCGAGCGTGCACTGCGGCGGCACCAGTATGAAAAAAACCTGCGCGACGGCAAGCGCTATGGACGCCGGAAGCGCAAATTTCCTAAAACCCTGCCCGAAGGGAAGGTTGAGGAACATTACGGCTAGAATGGGAATAAAAACGAACAGCCAGGCCAAGAAAACCTCCAAATCAAGAATTAAAAATTAAAAATCAAAATTTTGATCTTTGATATTTGACATTTGATTTCATAGAACAAACAAATAAAACTAATGAAAAAGTATCACTACTACAGTTGCCGCACCTACAAGCGACCAGGCTATGAATATCGCATAGCTTGAACCGCGCAAAGATTTTACCGCCCATGAAGAAACGTATGCGGTTGTAACCGTAAAGCCTTCGTATATCCAGTCTATGGATCTGTCAACAAAGAATGCTGTTTTTGCGACTCCTGCAACGAGCATCAGGCCTAAGTCATAAGGATCGAAGCAACGTTTTTCCGCTTTGTCATAAATGGCGCCAAGAACCGGCGCATAATGAATGTGGTCTGAAGCGCCAAGGCCGGAGCCAGAGCGTTTTACACCTATAAGGTGGTTTATCAACGCTAGTGTCAAAGCTACAAGCGTGCCGAGCACAAGGAATATGTTTACATTGAAGCCGGCGAAATTGTGGCCTTCAAGCCTAGCGCCGAGAATGGGTTGTATCAGTTTGTTTAAAGGAAGATAGTTATAAACTCCGAACAACACGCAGAAAGCGGCTATTGTTATCATAGGAATAAGCATCTGCCAGGGAGCTTCTTTTACGTTCTTGTTCTCTTCTTTCACGGGGCCAAGGAAGGCCGCGTGGCCGAGCTTCAAAAATGACGCCGCCGTCAGGAACGAGCCCAGGAGAGCCGCCGCGTAGAATATCCAGTGGCGTTCTAACGCGCCGTCATAGACGAGCTCTTTTGAGAAAAATCCGTTAAAAGGCGGGACGCCGGAGATCGAGGCCGCCGCTATTATAAAGCATATAAATGTCACCGGCATATATCTGCCTATGCCGCCGAGCTGTTTCAAGTCAGTTGTGCCGGCCTGTTTTTCAACCGATCCTCCGGTAAGGAACAGGCAGCTCTTGTACATGGCGTGGTTTATCATATGGAAGAGTCCACCGACAATGCCAACGGGAAGCGCCGTGCCTATGCCGAGGATCATGTAGCCGACCTGGCTTATTGCGTGATATGATAGAAGCCGTTTAAAATCTTTCTGTATAAGCGCCATCATTACGGCGAGTAGAATTGTCGTTGCACCGACTATCATCATTATCATGCTGACGGTCGAGCCCGCAGTGAACTGGAACATATCAAGCGATATCCTCGCGAGCAAGTAAATGCCCAACAGTTTTTCAAGTGATGCAGGCAGAAATGCCATGAAGGGAAGCGGGGCGTCTACGGCCGCGTCCGGTATCCAGCTGTGGAAAGGCATCGAGCCCGCTTTAGATATGGCGCCGATCATGAGAAGCACGAAAGCAAAGCTCCCGCCGAGTGTAAGGGGGATTGATATCTTAGATATTGCGAAAGTTCCAGATATGTGATAAGTAAGCGCGATGCCCAGCATCATGCAGAGGTCGGTTATACCGGCGATCACGAAAGCTTTTATAGCTGTCTTGTAGGCTTCCTTGCGTCCAAGTATTATGAGGCCGAAGAGTGTTCCTAAGAGGCCTTCCCAGAAAAACAGCATGACCACAAGGTTGTCGGCAAGCACGGCGCCATTGACCATCGCGGTCGAGATAAGCATATATGAGAAGAATTGGCTCGCGAACTTTTTGCCGGACATGAACACTGTTGAGTAAAGGACTATAAGGAACGTAAATCCTGCTGCTGCCAGCATTATGAAAGAGCTGAAGTGAAATAGCCTTAAGGAAAAGTCGAAACCAAACCCGCCCCAGGGAGTAAGGAACGTAAGCTCTTTATCGAAAAGGAAAACGCAGAGGAGCAGGTTAAGGGTCGCTCCTATAAGCACAAGAGCTTCCTTGACGCCTTTGACGTTCTTAGGCACCAGCAGGCACAAAAGGCCCGTTATCGTCGGAATAATGATTGGGTATAGTAATATGTCCATTGTTTAATACCAGTGTTAAAACCAGTTATAAGCTTTAAGTTGTAAGCTGTAAGAAAAGTCTTTTAATCAAAGTTTTGCCTGCTTATATCTTAAAACTTATAGCTTACAGCTGCCGTTTATATTCCCAACATCTGTTTCACTGTCAACTGCACCGGGCCGGCAATATAGTTTATGAACACGCCGGCTAAAAGCGATATGAACGCCAGTGCGGCCACGCTTGAAACCATCGTTACTGAACCTTCCCTTGGGTTGGAGGCTTTTTCTTCACCCAGGAAGACCATCATGAACAATCTAAAAAGATATATAAGCGTTAAAAAAGCGCCCACGATGAAAACAGACGCTATAGTGAACTGTCTTGCGGAGACCGCTCCTGTTATTACCATATATTTGCTCCAGAAGCCGCCGAAAGGGGGAATGCCCATAACAGAGAAAGCGCATAACAGGAAAGATACGGCAGTGACCGGCATGGTATATATTAGCCCGCCGAGTTTGGTTATATCCTTAATGTGCGTCTTCTGTTCAACAATGCCCGCACAAAGGAAAAGGCCGCCTTTGGCTATGCCATGCATTAATATGTATAGGAGCCCGCCTGCAACGCCTATTTCTCCGCCAACTGAAAGGCCGAGGAATATGAAGCCTATCTGGCTTACAGTCGAATAAGCGATAATTCTTTTTATGTTCTGTTTCAATGAGCGCAGCTCCGGCTGATACAAGCGCGCTTGAGCCGGCGATTATGGGTACGACGTTATGCCATATGGGGTTAATAGAGAAAGTGCAGATGAAAAGCCTCGCATAAACGTAAACACCTATCTTGACAAGCACGGCCGCGTGAAGAAGGGCGGTAACGGGTGAAGGCGCTACGCCTGCGTCCGGCAGCCATGTGTGGAAAGGAAGCGTGGCGGACTTGGACAGTATGCCGAAGAGTATCAGGCCAACGGCCAAACTGCTCAAGGGGCTTACCTTCATTACGGCCTTAATGGCTGCAAGGTCGAAAGAGCCTGTCTGCTGGTAAACAAGTATAAAACCAAGAAGCATCATGAACGCGCCGAAGGCGGTCACAAGGAACGATTTATCTGCCTTGAGTACATAGTTCTTTTCCCTGAAGAAACCGATAAGCCTCCAAGACGCTATGGCTGTTATTTCCCAGAACAAATAGAGGAATATAAGGTTAGCCGAAAAAACTATGCCCATCATGGAGCCAAGGAAGAGCACTACCATTAAATAGTATTCGTTGCGGTTTTCGTAGTGGCTTATATAGTCAAAAGAGTAGAGGACGATAATAGATCCGATGAGCGAAGAGACTATCGCCATAAAAACCGCCAGCATGTCGGCCGTGAGGACGAAGTTAAATCCCATGGGCAGTGTGAGTGTAATGGTTGTTATTTGACCGGAAAGTACTGATGGTATCATTATAAAGGAACATATAAGTGAGGTAAGCACAAAGACAAGAGCCGAAACATTCCTGAGGCGTTCAGATATTGAACCCACCAGAGGCAGTATGAAAGCGCCAAGGACCGGAACGAAGATCGTGAGTATGATAAGAAGTTTCATGTTCATAGTGTTATGTGCAAAAATAAAAACGGCCCAAGTAGTCCGTTAAAAATGCTGCCTAAAATTTTGTCTTCGGATGTTTCAAGGCGTGTTCTGAGGAGTGTAATTGCCTGAGTGTGCCTTGCTTTTATGGCCCGCGCGATATTGATGCGGGGTACCGGGTAAACAAAAAAGTCCCGATCCTTCGAACTTGCAGGGTTTTGTAAACCTTGCCAAGCCTGCGGACCGCAAACCCAAAATCAAACTCTTTAAGTGTTTTAAGGAGCAGGTAAATAAATTGTTTGAAGATTATAAGAAATTATTTTTCATTTGTCAAATGGCGCTCGAAATAATTTTCAAAAAGAGGTCGCGCAGATAAAGTTTTTAAAAAGACGGGGCGTTCCACACTTCCTCCGCTCCACACGGCCGCTTGTGCATGTAAAGTCGCGGCCATGAGGCATTTTTGAAAACTTTATCCGCGCTCGGTGGGTGAGCACCCCCAGCGTTCTTTTTCAGTCAGAACTCGGGGGTGTCTACGCCAAGGGCATTTAGAAAGTCTCTTAAGTGTAGTAGTCAGACACGAATCCTTGACTGATAAAGGATTTGTGTTTGCTCACCCGCGGAGCGACGGATTGATTTTATAAAAAGTGTTTTGGCGGCAACTTTTGCTTACTGGAGCCGCCAAAGTCAAGGCGGGTTGCGATACCCGCCGTCTTTTTAAAAATCAATCCCGAGCGACCCATTTGACAAATACGGACGGTTGTATTAAAATATGAAAGCTTATCAAAATTGCAATTTGCTATAAAGGAGCTTCAATGGTAGAGCATTGTCTGGGTTATCTTTCGGCGTTCATTATAGGTGTTATCAATTCAATGGGTTACGCGGGCGTTGCCCTCTTGATGGCCATAGAAAGCGCGTGTATACCGCTCCCCTCTGAAGTTATTCTTCCGTTTTCAGGGTACCTTGTCGCTACCGGTCACTTTAATATATGGTTTGTCGCGCTCATGGGCGCCATAGGCTGCGTGCTGGGTTCCATAGTAGCCTATTACGCAGGGGCGTGGGGCGGCAGGGCATGGATAGTAAAATATGGGAAATACATCCTAATATCGCACCACGACCTCGACATGGCAGACCGCTGGTTCGCTCGTTGGGGCAATATCACTGTATTTGCCGCGAGGCTGCTTCCAGTAATAAGGACTTTTATAGCTTTCCCGGCAGGCGTCTCTAAAATGAAGATGTCAACTTTCATAGCTTACACTTTTATCGGTTCATATATATGGAGCCTTCTGCTCACCTGGATAGGAGTGAAAATGGGCGAGAATTGGGATTCGCTCAGGGTATATTTTCATAAGTTCGATGCCGCGATAGGTATCATCATTTTAGCCTGTGCGTTTTGGTATATCCGCAGGCATATCAGGGCCATGAACCAAACACCGGCCGCATAGCTCATACATATATATAAGGAGTTTCAAGTGGCCGAACGCGTTTGTCCCTGGTGGCTGGGTTACTGGCTTGTTAGCCCGTTAAGGAAGTTTTTGAACGATCCGGATAAAATGTTCAAGCCTTATATAAGGGAAGGCATGAACGTACTTGATATCGGCAGCGGCATGGGCTATTTCAGCCTGCCGCTGGCGCGTATGACAGGGGAAACGGGAAAAGTCGTCTGCGTTGACCTGCAGGAAAAAATGCTGTCCGGCCTTTCGAGAAGAGCTTTAAAAGCGGGGTTGTTGGGAAGGATCCAACCGCGCCAGTGTACAGCCAGTTCGCTAAATATACATGACCTTGACGGTACGTTCGATTTCGTGCTTCTTTTCGCCGTGGCCCACGAAGTTCCTGATAAAGACCGTTTGCTCACGGAAATATACGCGGCCATGAAAAAAGGCGCAAAATTGTATTTCAGCGAACCTAAAGGGCATGTTTCCGACAAAGATTTTGAAGATTTTTTGGGACTGGCAAGTACAAAAGGTTTTAAAGTTGAAAGTATTGGGCTGCTAAAGGTGTTGTTGGTCAAGCAATGATGAGCTCTTTATTTGGCCGCGCCGGTTGTTGAAGTTGACGGTTTGATATCTGCTGCCGGTATCTGCGGAACCAAAAAAGCTGTAGTTGATTCTTTGGTTAGCGTGTCTTTCAGCGCCGCCGATGATATTTCGACTCCTAAAACGGAAGCAGTTGATAGCTCTACTGTGTTAGGAGCCTTCCTTGGATGTATATATGATGGTAACGGTTTCTTTTCGTAAACCCCCGAAAATTCCTTCGACTTAAAAGCCTGCCTAGTGTAAACGCATCTAGGGTTCCACAAAAGCCATTCCGCTACATCGTTATCGTAGCACGCTTGTATCTGCTCAAGAAGCTCTTTCGAACCATAGTGAACTCCTAGCGAAAAATCCTGCAGGTACGGCCTTATCTTTGAAACAGGTATCCTTCTTTTCGCACTCTCGAGCGAGAGATAAACCGTGTGATACGGCGCTTTGTTGGGGTCGGGTATTCCGTACTCGCCTTTGGCATAGTGGGAGGGATAAACCATTGGGCTCACAAAGTCCGCCCACCTGGTCATCTCCACTATTTTCTGCCCTATGCCCATGTCGCCAGTTACTGTTGTGGTGAGCCCGAAAACATCTATTCCTATGTTGACGCCGAGGGGTTTTAGCCTCTTGTGAGCTGCCTCGAGGAAGTTAACGATCGCTGCCGAAGCCGTAACGGAAGAGTGAGGCTGGATATACCGGCAATTTTTCATGTTCCCGTCTGAAGGGAACCTGACATAGTCGAACTGTATCTCGTCAAAGCCCATCTTTACGGCGTGTTCGGCAAGGCCTATATTGTAATCCCAGTTCTCTTTGTTGTACGGGTCCAGCCAGGTGAGGCCGGCACGGTCTTTCCATAAGCCGCCGTTCACATCTTTAACGGCGAGGTCAGGCCTTCTTTTGGGCAGTTGGTTATCTTTGAAAGTTACTATTCTTGCGATGAGGTAAATGTTCTTCTTTTTAAGCTCGGCTATGTATTTTTGAGCGTCCGGTATGGCGTTCGTGAAACATTTATACTCGTCGGCTTTTTTGTAGCCCGGCAGGTAGACCTCGCCCTCGTACTCTTTGATATCTATAACAAACGTATTTATCTCGGTTTCTTCGACAAGCTTTTCAAGCGGCTGGCGTAGTTTCTGTGATCCCGCCACCCATGATGTTAGGTGCACGCCTCTTACGTATTTCGGTTTGAGGTGCACGGCGACAACTGTTTGGGTTGAGACAGAAACTGATTGTGGGATAACGGCTGGAGCTTCCTTGGCATGGACCGATTTGCCGGAGCTGAAGATCAACCCGCTGCCGATGAGAGCGACACCGCTGACAGCCAGGAACGATATGAAAAAGAAAACGGATTTACGTGTGATGTCTTTCATGAAATTATTATTTCTCCGAAAAAACTACATTTAATTCTTTAAGATTGTTGTTCATTTTACAGAATATATGCGGCCCCTGTCAAGCAGTTTGACTTCCACCCTCTAAATAGCTAAAATAAACGAACAAATTTAGCGTGGGAGTTTTTACCGTCAATGACGACTTTTGGCTGGGATCTTTGTCACAGGTGTAATTACGCTTGCCCCTATTGCGGCGTATGGAAAGACCATCCTGAAAAGGATTTGATACTTTCGCCGGCTGAGTGGGAAAAAGTTTGGGATAGAATATATAACATGTACGGCGGCTGCAGGATATTCGTGTCCGGCGGCGAGCCTTCGGTTTATCCTCGGTTCTATGAATTAATAAAGATGCTTGCTAAAAAGCACGTTCCCGACATCTGCACAAACCTATCGTGGGACGTTGAAGAATTAACGCCTTTTTTCAAGCCTGGCGAGCTCAGGATATCGGCTACATTTCATCCGAGCTTCTCGGACTTTGAAGTCTTCTTTGGTAAGTGCGTGAAGGCGAGAGATTATCTCTCGGACAAACAGATATATTATGTCGCACATCCTTCCCAGATAGAAGAAATGCCGGAGCGAAGCGCGAGGCTGAAGGAACAGGAGATAAACCTTATACCGCTGCCTTTGCGCGGCGACGGGTTTACGCTCAACTCGGAGAAAGAAAAGAAGATCATCGAAGAGATCAGCCCCTATAAGAGTAATGATAAGATAAACTACCAGCTTCAGAATATTTCGCCAAAAGGCAAACAGTGCCGCGCGGGAAAGGACTACGCGGTCATCCGTTTCGACGGTAAAGTTGACAGGTGCAGCCAGTATTCAAACGGTTCGGTAGGAAGGATAGACGACCCGGATTTCAGGCTTTGCGAAGCTGCTCAGCCATGCGAGAAGGATTATTGTCCCATAGAATCGCAGTGGATAGTTGTAGAGCAAGATCAAATATCAAATATCAAAGATTAAAAATATATCCACAACTTTAAGTGAGTTATTTAAATCGTTCGCTGTGGCGGACACAGAAATTTTAACATTTGATTTTTGATATTTGATAAAACTGGAAAAGAGAGGAAAACCACATGGCATACAAAGGAATTATTGAACGTTACAGGAAATATCTGCCAGTCACGGACAAGACTCCGGTCATAACGCTTCTTGAGGGCAACACGCCGCTGATACCCGCTGTTAACCTTGCCGGTAAAATTGGTTTTCCCGGAAAGATATTTTTTAAATATGAAGGGCTTAACCCGACCGGCTCGTTCAAAGACCGCGGAATGACGATGGCTGTTTCAAAGGCCGTGGAAGCCGGGTCAAAAGCGGTTGTTTGCGCTTCGACCGGTAATACTTCGGCGTATGCGGCAGCTTATTCCGCGCGGGCGGGCCTTAAGTGCGTGGTGCTTATTCCGGAAGGCAAAATAGCTTTGGGCAAACTTTCGCAGGCCGTAATGCATGGTGCGCAGGTGTTAAGTGTTGACGGCAATTTTGACGTTGCGCTTACACTTGTCAGGGAGCTTAGCGAAAAATACCCGCTGACTTTGGTCAATTCGGTCAACCCTTTCCGCATAGAAGGCCAGAAGAGCGGAGCTTTCGAGATATGCGATGACCTAGACAAGGCGCCGGATTTTCAGTTCATGCCGGTCGGTAATGCCGGAAATATAACGGCTTACTGGGCGGGATACAAGCAATACAATAAACTTGACGGTAAAAAGTATCCGCTACCTAAAATGATGGGTTTCCAGGCTGAAGGTTCAGCGCCTATTGTCCGCGGCCACCCAATAGAAAAGCCCGAGACGCTCGCTACCGCCATCCGCATAGGCAATCCGGCGTCATGGAAACAGGCAGAGGCCGCCAGGGATGAATCGCACGGCGTTATAGACATGGTATCGGACGACGATATTTTGGAAGCCTACAAGCTGGTCGCCGCGGTTGAGGGCGTGTTCTGCGAGCCGGGTTCGGCCGCGTCTATCGCGGGGCTCATAAAGTATGCGAGAAAGGGTTATTTTAAAGATATAGCGAACGCCAAAGAGATACAGGTTGTCTGTATACTCACCGGCCACGGGCTCAAAGACCCTGACAGGGCCATTGCCTGCGCCGCGAAACCGCAGGCTGTAAAAGCGGACATAAAGGAAATTTTGAAAGCTATAGGATTATAGCAAGGGGTAAGCGGTAAGGGATAAGTGAACGGCATAAGACCCTGAAAGTTTTGAGGTTTTGCTTACTACTTAACCCTTAGCCATTATCACTTAACTTAGGAGGAGTTAAAACATGGAAGAAATTAAAAAACCCGAGATACAGATCGAGATCGATGAACTGACAGCCCAGGGTTCATACTCTAACCTGGCCATGATCGCCCATTCTGACAGCGAGTTCATACTGGATTTCCTTTTCATTCAGCCGCAGGCTCCGCGCGCGAAAGTCAGGTCGCGGGTGATAACATCGCCGGCCCACGCGAAAAGGTTTTTAGCCGCGCTGAAAGAAAATATCGCGAAATACGAAGCAAAGTTCGGAGAGATCAAGGCGAACGTCCAGACAGAGGCTGAAAAGAAAATAGGGTTTTACCACTAAAGGCAGCTGTACGCTATAAGTTATAAGCTGTAAGCAGGCAAGACAAAACAAACGGCAGCTGCAGGCTATAAGCTACAAGCTTTTAGAGAAGACATATGAATTGTTGTTATGATTTTTCTTACAGCTTATAGCTTACGACTAGAGGTTAACATGAACACAGAACTGATTTGCGTCGGCACTGAACTGCTTGAAGGTAAACTCAATACGAACGCGGGCTACATCGGCGAGAGGCTCAGCACGCTGGGGTTATCGCTTGAGTATATCGTTACGGTCGGGGATACCCCGGCACACATGGAAAGCGCTCTCGATACCGCGATCAAACGCAGCGCAGTAATTATTATTACCGGCGGCCTTGGGCCGACATTTGACGATATAACAAGGGAAGCCGTCGCGAAAGTGGCCGGCAAAAAACTTGTGCTTAACCGGGAGGCTCTTAGCGCGATAGCGGCGATGTTCGTAAAGAGGGGCATAGATATGCCCAAGAACAACGAGCGTCAGGCGTACGTTATTGATGGGGCCAAGATACTTCCGAACCCTATGGGCACTGCTCCGGGTCAACTTCTGGTACTAAAAAAAGAAGGCAAAGAAAATAAATCATCCAACGTTTACATATTCCTGCTGCCGGGCCCGCCACGGGAAATGCAGTCCATGTTCGATAAGGAAGTATTCCCTTACCTGAAAAAGTACGAAACCATTATAAAGAAATCATTTACCCTGCACGTTTGCGGGCTCGGAGAATCTGTGGCCGATGAAAAAATAAAACATATTATAGATGCCGAACGCAGGCTTGACTCCGGCGACGTGTCTTTTACGATCCTCGCGCACCAGATGGTGCTGGACATAAAGGCCACTGTTTCAGGCAAAGACGAGATGCTTGTAGACGAGATGATACATAACATAAAGAATGAGTTCTATGAAGCCCTCGGCGACAATATATTTGGCGAGGGCAAGGCCACTCTGGAAAGCGTTGCGGGCGGTTTGCTCATGAAAAATAAGAGCACCCTGGTGGTTGCCGAATCGTGCACTGGTGGTTTGCTTTCCCAGAAATTAACATCAGTCCCGGGAAGTTCATTCTACTTCCAGGAAGGGTTCGTCACTTACTCCAACAAGTCGAAAATGAGGCAGTTGGGGGTGAGCGAAGACACATTAAAGTCTTTCGGGGCCGTGAGCGAACAAACGGCGTCCGAGATGGCGCTGGGCGCAAAGAAAGTCTCAGGCGCTGATTTCGCCGTCTCCATAACAGGTGTTGCCGGCCCGTCAGGCGGAACCGCAGAGAAACCCGTCGGGCTTGTCTTCATCGGGATGGCTGGTCCGGAGGAGACGAGAGTCTACCGTTCCGAATGGCCGGGTTCACGGGCCGAAGTTAGAGAAAGGGCCACTAACTACGCACTGGATTTACTGCGCCGGGTGCTTCTTGCGGGGCAAAAAAGTCAAATATCTCATGCCAAAGGCAGATCCGCCTTTGGCGGAAAACATTAAAGATCAAAATGACAAATTAAGAATAAAAAATAGATTCAAAGATAGACAAAACTAGTGCAGATAACCTTCTAGTTTTTATTTAAGTTGTTAACCTTAATTTTGATATTTGACATTTGATTTTTGAAATTTAAAGAGGTAATTTATGCGTTTATTTGTGGCGGTAAATATCCCGGATGAATTAAAAACCGGTATAACGGAAATACAGGAACACCTGAAACATTCTATCGAAAGCGTAAAATGGGTAGCGGCAGATAAACTTCATATAACGCTGAAGTTTCTCGGTGAAGTACAGAAAGATTATGTCGCAGAGATAACGGAGGCGATAGAGGAGAGCACGAAACCCTTCAAGCCATTTGATGTATCGTTTTCAGTTTCAGGTGATTTTCCTAACGACGCGCACCCCAGGGTTGTTCGGGTAGACATCGATGGCGGAAGGGAAACGCTTGCTAAACTCGCGCAGGCTATAGAAGATAAACTCTTGAGCCTTGGGCTTGGGATCGCAAAAGAAACGAGGCCCTTCTCTCCTCACCTTACACTCGGAAGGGTCCGGGCGGAGCATGGTGTGGGCACAATAACAAAACGTCAGCTTGTGCCGAGCCCCAGAAAGGTTGGCAGTTTCACTGTTAAAAGCATTGATATAATGCAGAGCAATCTCGATCCCAAAGGCGCCGAATACATATGCTTAAAATCGATTTCCATCTCGTAATTTACCGTTACGAGATAATAGTTGCATTCATTGTACTTCTTCTTACCGGCAGCATAGTTGTTTCTTCAAAAGACTTCGTTCAGGATTTTGCTTTTCAAAACCCAAGGTACCCTCACAAGATAGCGCTAACTTTCGATGACGGCCCGCACCCTTATTATACCGACAAACTGATCGATGTGCTTGCCGAGAATAAAGTACATGCGACATTTTTTATAGTCGGAAGGATGGCGATGGAATACCCGCAGCTTATCGAAGAGCTTTCAGTGGCGGGCCATGAGCTTGAGGTGCACGGTTTCCTGCACAAGAACCTTACCAAACTTTCAGATGAAGGGATAGAAAAAGAATTGGGCATGGCCCGCTCGGTCATTGAAGATATCTCAGGCAAGAAATGCCTTTTTTACCGTCCGCCTGGCGGCCAGTATAACGAAAGAGTGAAAATGATAGCTGATTCGATGGGGCAGGCAATGGTGCTTTGGTTTGTTTTCCCTAAGGATCACGAAGAAGAAAACCCGGATATAATCATTAAAAGGGTGTTGGAGCAAGCGAGTGACGGCGGTGTCGTTCTTATGCACTCCGGCCGCGTCTCCGACTATAGCTGCTCTCCCGGCAATAATAAGATCGCTAAGGGAGCGCGGCTACCAGTTCGTAACCGTTGAACAATTAAGATCAAGCGAGCCTCTAAAACAGTACGTATGGCTGAAATAACCAGAAGGAATATCAAATGCCTAGGGTGTTAGGAGTAGATTTCGGGAGCAGAAGGATCGGGCTCGCGCTTTCTGACGTCATGGGGATAACCGCCTGCCCGCTCACAGTGATCAACAGGGAATCGAACGAAAAAACTTTCGTAGAGCTTGGGCGCATAATAAAAGAACAGGACATTTCGCTTATCGTTGTGGGTGACCCGCTCAATATGGACGGTTCTTCGGGAGTGCTTACGGAAGATGTCAGGTCTTTTGCTAATAAATTGCAGGAAAAGTTCAATATAGATATAAAGTTCATAGATGAGAGGCTTACCACCCTGCAGGCGAACAGAATACTTGAGGAAGAGGCGGACTTCTCGCGCGAAAAAAGAAAAGGCCTGCGTGATAAAGTAGCGGCGGCGCTGATTCTGCAGTCTTACCTGGATTCAGTAAAGGGCTGAAAAAAATGGTTCACTACGTTTTAGATGGTTACAATATAATCAAATCCGGCCCGGACAGGCTGATCGCAAAAGGGCCTCTTCAGAACCAGAGGAATTTCCTACTGGAGCTGCTCCGGCAATTCCTTGGTAGTTCAAAGGGAAGGAAAAATATCACAGTGGTTTTTGACGGCCCCGAGAGCGCGCCGATGCTGGCGTCAAGCGCTTCGGCCACTTTGTATCACGGGATTAAAGTGCTCTTCAGTGAAGGAAAAACCGCAGACACACGCATCGAAGAGCTTGTTTTGAATGTGGAAAATCCAGCAGATATAGTCGTTGTAACAAACGATAAGGGGATAAGGCGTCTCTTAGGCGGTACTGGCGCAGGATTCATGGGTGTTGAAGAATTTATCAATAGGATATTGCCTGAAAATAAACTCGAACAACCCTGTGATGATGGCAAACTTGACGCTCCCGAAACAGAAAAAATCGATAAAGAACTTAATGACCTCTGGCTAAAACATAAATGAAAAAGATCATCGGATTGATATTTATAGCAGTGTTCGCTCTGCTGATTTCGTGGTGGATAAGCCTGCCTTCTAAGCCAGCAACCATAGTAATTAACGAAAATTCATCAGCGAAACAGATAGCCGAATCGCTTTACAGCGCCAATGCCATTGCTTCAAGAACTGTGTTCAGAGCCGTTGTAAAGGTATTTGGCAAATCTAGGCAGTTAAAGGCCGGGACTTACCTAATTCCGGCCCGTTCCAGTATATTCGGAATAATAAGAATGATCAGTGCCGGCAGGGGGGCGTACCAGAGGGTAACGATCCCTGAAGGGTTCACAGCGGTTGAGGTAGCCGATGCGCTTTCGGCCAAGGGTATCGTAAATAAGGACCGTTTTCTCAATATTGTCAGGGAAAAACAGCTCGAGGGTCATCTGTTCCCCGACACGTATTATTTCGACAGGAACCTGCCGGAACAAGTAGTGATAGATAAAATGCTTAAAGAGTTCGACAAGAACTTTACTCCCAAAATGCAGGAACGGGCCGACGAGCTCAAGATGGGGGAAAAGAAGATATTGACGCTGGCTTCTATAATCGAAAAAGAGGCTGTGGTAAAAAGAGAGAAGGCTAAGATCGCAGGGGTTTTTTACAACAGGCTAAAAAAAGGCTGGTACCTGGAATCATGCGCTACTGTCCAATATGCGCTGGGAGGCCACAAGCCCAGGCTGAGCTACAAGGACATAAAGGTAAACTCTCCGTACAATACTTACAGATGCTTCGGCCTTCCGCCAGGCCCGATATGCAACCCGGGATTGGATTCTATAAACGCCGCGCTCAACCCTGAAGAGACTGAAGACATGTTCTTTGTGGCCGCAAGCTCCGGCACGCATATGTTCTCCCGGTATTTCAGCGAGCATATAAGCAACAAGATAAAGAACAGAAAGAAGAGAGCGAAGGCTGTTAACGCTGGTTCAAATTGATTTCCAGCTACAAATAAAGTATAATCCAAAGAATATTTCATATCGGGTAGTTAGCTCAGCGGCAGAGCATTCGCCTTACACGCGAAGGGTCGCAGGTTCAAACCCTGCACTACCCATGTTCAATAAAAGGTAATACAAAAATCAAACAACCAAAATCAAATTTATTTTTATCACCTGAGCGGATTATTTTAAATAATGCGCCGAAGGCGAAAGACAAAATTTGAGATTATTGAAAAACCCCCAATAATCTCTGATTACAGCGATTAAAAACAAAGATTACAGTGATTTAAAAACTTATAATCGCTGTAATCGCGGTTAATAATCATTGCAATCAAGACCGTTGATGACTTTTTCAACGGTCTAAATTTTGATATTTGTTGCTTGATTTTTTTATATTATAGGCTAAAATAAGAGAGGATCATGGATAAAAAACTATTTGTTTTTTTAATGTTTGCCGTTTTTCCGTTCATTTCCGCGAATGCCGCTTTATTCGAGCTTGCCGATCCAGGCACCGAAGATATCGTCGACTATGAAAAGTACGGCAAGTTCCTGAAAGCCGGCACAACAAACTACAAATACGCTATAACCGATGGCGCAGGGCTCGCGCAGGCAGTAGGCGAAGGTATATTCCCGAACACGAAATCAGTGCTGAAGGACCCGGCCTATTTAAATTTCAAGAATTCGGGAAAACTAATAGGAAGTCAATGGGACTTCACCGATACAGACGATTATCAGGCGAATTTCTATAAATGGGCTGAAGTCGCGGAAGACCCGGGGCCAAAACTTTATAACGCCGCAGTGGCGCTGGAAAAAGCAGGGCTTATCAAACAGGCTATAAAGGCTTATTATGATATATTGGTTTTTTTTCCGCGGTCGCACGGTATCACTTACTGGGGCACACCGTGGTACATCGGTTCGGTGGCGATGGACAAGGTCAATTACCTCTGCAGGCAGAACCCCGATCTGGGTATGAAGCTTGAAGGCGCGTCCGTTATAATCGATAATTCATTCGACGATGACCTGAAAAACGATATTTTTACGGTTAACCCCGGCAGGATCATGAGCGTCAAGCCGGAAGATGTAGCGGAGCCGCCTGCTGACATGTCCAAAAGCACGGTTGTAAAAGTGGTGGGTGAGGGAAAAGTAAAACTTCTCAAGTACGATAACGACAGCTGGCAGCTTACAGTTGACGGGAAACCATATTACATACGTGGGATAGCGTACATGCCGAACAAGGTTGGTTTAAGCCCGGATAACCACACGCTAAACGTTCACCGGGATTGGATGTATGCAGATGAGAACAAGAACGGCAAGAACGATGCTGCATATGACAGCTGGGTAGATAAGAACAGGAACGACAAGCAGGATAAGGACGAACCACCGGTTGGCGATTTTAAGTTAATGAAGGATATGGGCGTCAATACAATAAGGCTTTATGACCACATCGGCCTGAATAAACAGCTTTTAAAAGAAGGCTATGAGAATTTTGGTTTTATGTACCTTGTAGGCGACCCGATAGGCATGTACGCAATAGGTTCCGGCGCCGACTGGTATAACGGCACTGATTACACGAATCCAACGCATATAAAGAACATGCTTGAGCAGGTCCGCAAGATGGTAGAGGAATATAAAGATGAGCCGTACGTGCTCATGTGGGTGCTTGGCAACGAGAATAATTACGCGGAGCCCGGGAAAGAGGGCGAGTCGTGCGGGTCAGGATGCCGCACCAAGATACAGCCTGAGGCGTACTACAAGTTCGTAAACGAGGCCGCAAAACTTATAAAATCGCTTGACCCTCAAAAAAGGCCGGTCTCTATATGCAACGGGGACACGCTGTTTTTAGACATTTGTGCGAAGAACGCTCCCGAACTTGATGTTTTCGGCGCAAATGCTTACCGCGGCGCGCAGGGGTTCGGCTCTCTGTGGAGGGATGTGGCGAGGGTTTTCGACAGGCCGGTGCTGGTAACCGAGTACGGGTGTTCCGCTTATCATCCAGACTGGAGCCTGGAGAAAGCCGAGCAGGGGCAGGCTGAATATCTCAGAGGCAACTGGCTTGATATCGAAGACAATTTTGCGGGCCGAGGCAGCGGTAACGCCCTTGGCGGAATACTTTTTGAATGGGTAGACGAGTGGTGGAAAGCGAATTCAGACCTTCCGCTAAAGATCCAGCGGCAAAAAAAGGAATGGTACGCCAAGAGAAGTGAAATGTACAAGAACCTTAAACCATACCAGCACGATACGGTGCCGCAGTTCGGCGCTCCGTTCCTTGACGGTTGGAGCTACGAAGAGTGGCTTGGCATAACCTCTCAGGGCAATGGCAAACACAGCCCATTCGAGCGCCAGCTGAGGCCGGCCTATTTCGACTTGATGAAGCTGTGGGAAAAATATAAATGAAAATAAGATTTATCCCGTTTCTGATACTGCCGCTTGTGGTCGCGTGCGGAATAGTTTCAGGTAGAGAGCCGGAATCGGCAGCAGATAATCCCGCTGCACCTGTAAGCGATTCTCAGAATATTTCAGGCGCTGCTTCTCTTCCAGTTGTGGTATCAACATCAAACGGATTCACATCCCAGCAGCCTGCCGTTCATATAAACGATACACAAATTATCTCAAGTACTGATTCCTTTTCTAACCAAGTTTCGACCCCGGCTGAAGTGTTGCCGCTACAACCTACCGTATCTGAATCAACTGCAACAGCAACAAAACCCGAAGAACAACCATACGAGATACAAAGGTCGTGCCACGGCAGGGTGTGCATAGTAAAATATTCCAACGGCCACTGGCGTCTCCTCGTTGATGGCAGGCCCTTCTTTATTCATGGAATGGAATACTCGCCTGACAGGGTGGGTGTACGCCCCAAGAACCCGAATGAATGGATGGAAAGCGATATAAACCACAATGGAAAGATCGATGGGCCGTACGATTCGTTCATAGATGCAAATAAGAACAACATCCGCGATCCAGATGAAAAAGTCGTGGGAGATTTTAAACTATTAAACGAGATGGGCTGCAATGTCATCAGGATATACCATCCGACCGGTGTTAACAAACAATTGCTCAGGGACCTATACAGGAATTACGGAATATATGTCATAATGGGAAATTTCATCGGGGCTTATGCCGTCGGAAGCGGAGCGGAATGGAAGGCCGGCACAAATTATGCAGACAGGAAACAGAGGAAACATATGTTCGAAGAGCTTAAAAAAATGGTGAATGATTTTAAAGATGAACCTTACGTGCTTATGTGGATGCTGGGCAACGAGAACGATGTAATAGGCAACTACGAAAATTCAACTTACAACAATACTAACGCCAGTGTAAATCCCGAAGCCTACGCTTCTTTTATCGGAGAAGCCTGCAGGATGATAAAGTCTATAGATAAGGACCATCCGGTAGCAGTGTGTAACGGGTCAATGAAGATGATACCCTACTACAAAAAATTCGCGCAGGAAATAGATATTATAGGAATGAACTCTTATGCCGGGCCTTTCGGGTTCGGGACCCTGTGGAACAGGATCAAATATTATTTTGACAGGCCGGTACTGATCACAGAATACGGTTGCGACGCCTATAACCTCAAAAAGAGGGAAGAGGATGAAGATTTTCAGGCGCTTTACCACAAGAGGGCCTGGAAAGATATTGAAAAAAATTCGTTTGGCGGCCCTGGAGCTGGCAACTCTCTGGGCGGGGTGATATTTTGCTGGCTGGATAAGTGGTGGCTCTGCGGGGCTCCAGAACGTTCACGACACCGATATTGGGGCTTGGCCCGGCCAGACTAACGATGGTTCATTCCAGGACGAATGGATGGGAATGTGCGGACAGGGTGACGGAACAGGTAGCCGTTCGTTCGCCAGCCGAGAAAAGTCTATTATCTTTACAAAAACGAGCTTTGGGCAAAATAGCGAAACGGCGCCAACAACATACTTCAAAAAAATAGCTTTCCCGCCTTTTTAGACAATCAAATAAAAAACAGGGCACGGCATAATCAGTAGTAGGATTTGATTTTTTATTTCAGGTAGGAAGATTGGGCCCGGTAGGACTTGAACCTACGACCCGTCGATTATGAGTCGACTGCTCTAACCAACTGAGCTACGGGCCCTTTTTTTAAGACTCTTTCTGTATTTGGAATTGTTGCCGAAGCAGTATTATACAAAACTAATCGCCATTTTTCAAATATTTTATTTACTTGCCGTTTTATCGATAAGGATTCTTGACAAAAATGCTTTTATGGGATATAATTTCCGGCACGAATAAATAATATATACTAGGAAACGCAATGTATAAGATAATCTCTAAAGATCAGCTTGCGAAGGGAATAACAAGGTTTGTAGTCAATGCTCCGAGAATTGCAAATAATGCCAAACCAGGACAGTTCGTTATCCTGAGGATCGACGAAAAAGGCGAAAGGATACCGCTTACAGTCGCTGATTTCGATGCTGGCTCCGGAACAATCACCATAATTGCCCAGGAAATAGGCAAGACTACATCGGCGCTCTCACTGCTAAATGCCGGGGAAAGCATACTCGATATGGTTGGGCCCCTTGGCCACCCGACCAGAATTGAAAAGCTGGGTACAGTATGCATGATCGCAGGCGGAGTGGGGGCCGCGGAGATAATCCCGGTAGCTAAAGGTTTCAAAGAAGCCGGCAACAAAGTCCTGGGTATTATAGGCGCCAGGAGCAAAGAACTTATTATTCTGGAAGAAGAATTGAAAAATGCTTGTGATGACGTAATAGTAATGACCGATGACGGTTCTTATGGCAAAAAAGGGTTCGTGACCGACGCGCTGGCTGAGCTGATCTCCAGGCAGGTCCATATAGACGCGGTATATGCCATAGGCCCGGTGCCGATGATGAAGGCTGTTGCGGCGCTTACGGCAAAATATAGCATCAAAACTGTCGTTTCGCTTAACCCAATAATGGTTGATGGAACTGGAATGTGCGGCGCGTGCAGAGTAAGTATAGGCGGCAAGACACGCTTTGCCTGCGTAGATGGCCCTGAATTTGACGCTCACCAGATCAACTGGGACGAACTGATGGCCAGGCTCAATTTATTCAAACAGGAAGAAAAGGCATCACTGGAAAAACATAAGGCGGATTGCATATGTCCAAAAGAATAAAGATGCGCGAGCGCCATGCCAAAGAGAGGTCGAAGGATTTTTCGCAGGTTAACATGGGTTATTCAAGGCAGGAAGCCCTTGAAGAGGCCAAACGCTGCATACAATGCAAGAAACCTCTTTGTGTTGAAGGGTGTCCCGTTGAAATAGATATTCCAGCATTCATCAAAGCTATCGCGGACGATAATCCTCTAAAGGCCGCAGAGATACTAAAGGAAAAGAACAATCTTCCGGCTGTATGCGGGAGGGTTTGCCCGCAAGAAGAGCAGTGCGAGAAAAAGTGCATACTTGGGAAAAAAGGCGCGCCGGTCGGTATAGGGCACCTAGAGCGTTTCGCAGCCGATTTTGAAAAAGATAATGCCTCTTCTGATGAGTCGAAAGAGAAAAAGCACGAAGTAAATATTGTGTCCAAGGGCCGCATCGCTGTGGTGGGGTTCTGGGCCGGCGGGTTTGACATGCGCCGGAGATCTGGCCAAGATGGGATATGATGTGACCATATTCGAATCCCTGCATAAGGCAGGCGGAGTCTTGCGCTATGGTATACCAGGGTTCAGGCTTCCGGCGGATGTTCTTGACTATGAACTTAATAACCTTCAGAAGCTGGGCGTAAAAATCGTATTGAACACGCTTGTCGGAAGAACCATATCTATCGGTGAGCTTTTCGATGAAGGATTCAAGGCTGTTTTTATAGCTACTGGGGCCGGTCTGCCGGGTTTTTTGAACATTGCCGGAGAGAACCTCAACCACATATATTCCGCCAACGAGTTCCTTGTTAGGGTCAACCTCATGCGTGCTCACCAATTTCCTCACTACGACACGCCTATTTATATAGGGAAGAAAGTCGCGGTAATCGGCGGCGGCAACACCGCGATGGATGCCGCGCGAACAGCACTGCGCCTCGGCGCGGAAGAGGTCTCTTTGATCTACCGGCGCTCCGAGACCGAACTGCCCGCGCGAAGAGAAGAAGTAGAGCACGCGAAAGAAGAAGGGATAAAATTCCGCATGCTTACAAATCCGGTGAGGTTCATTGGCAACGACAAGGGGTTTGTCCAGCAGATAGAATGCATAGCGATGGAGCTTGGAGAACCCGATTCATCCGGCAGGCGCAGGCCGAAGCCGGTTGAAGGGTCCAATTTCATAATACCGGCCGACATGGTTATAATAGCTGTCGGGCTGGATCCAAACCCGGTGCTACCTTCGCTTACTAAGGGCCTTGAAACTGATGAGGACGGGCACCTGATAATAGACGAAAAGTTCATGACGACTATACCGGGGGTATTCGCCGGCGGAGATATAGTCGGCGGTGATACCGTTATATCGGCGATGGGTATGGGAAAGAAGGCTGCGAGATACATGGAAAAATACCTCGAAAATATCAAATAGTGCTTGACAAATGCGTTCATATTACGTATACTAAAAATCCGCTCGTAGGTTTTATGAGCGGGAAAGACATGCCGGCAAATACACAGAGTAATGCCGGAAGAAAAAAGGCGGGTGAAGTAAGTAATGGTAACAGGCAAAGTTAAATGGTTCAATGACCAGAAAGGCTATGGCTTTATCTCGAAGGATGACGGCAGCGGTGACGTTTTCGCTCATTTTTCAGCGATACAGTCGGAAGGCTTCAAAACTTTGGCTGAAGGTGAGGCCGTCGAGTTCGACGTAACCGATTCAGACAAAGGACCTAAAGCAGCCAACATAAGGAAAGTAAAGTAACTTCTTTATAGTCGTTGAAATTAACAAGAGCCCCTGATTATTAGTCGGGGGTTTTTTGTTTGCCAACCCACCACTTATTCCGGCTGCGGAAACGGGGTGGGTTGGCAAACAAGTTTGTTTTAAAGAACTGTAAAGCCTCAGCATCTGCCAAGTTGGAAACGAATTGGTTTTTCATGTAATATAATTATTAAAATATATTTGATTAATTTCGAAAATGTTGTATACTATAGGCGTGAAGAAGATATACCGCTCACGGGCGGATAGAAAGATAGCAGGCATCTGCGGTGGTATCGGAGAGATTGTGAATATCGATCCGACGCTTATCAGGCTGATGCTTGTTTTTTTATGTCTTGCTACCGCCTTAGTGCCGGTAATCGTTACGTATGTGGTGGGATGGGTGATCATCCCTGAAAAGCCTGATGATAATATCTCTGGAATAAGATAAACATCAGGTTAGTTGCTACTGGAGGCCTAATGGCTGAAAAGGTTGGGGTATTTATATGCGACTGCGGCACTAACATATCGGAAGTTGTCGATACCGCAAAGCTTTCAGAACTCGCGCAGAAAACCCCGGATATTGTGGAAGTAAAAATCCACAAGCTCTGGTGCTCGGAAGATGGACGCAAAGAACTTGAAAAATCCATTAAAGAAAATAATATCACTCGTGTTGTTATAGCGGCGTGCTCGCCAAAACAGCACGAGCAGACTTTCCGAAAAGTGCTTGAGTCCTCCGGACTAAACCCCTACCTTCTCTCAATAGCAAACATCCGCGAACAGATAGCCTGGGTCACTAAAGATAAAAATCTCGCCACAAAGAAAGCCCTCTACCAGCTTGCAGCCGCAATTAAAAGAGTTAAACTCCAGCAGCCGCTTAACAAGAACGAAATAGAATGCAAAAAAGACTTTGCGGTTATCGGCGCCGGCGTCGCGGGCATGGCCGCGGCTCTTCTTCTAGCCCAGAAGAACCGTAGGGTCTATCTTGTTGAGAAGTCTCCCTGGATAGGCGGGAAAGTGGTTTCCTATGAAGACGTTTTTCCTAACCTCGAGTGCGCTCCCTGCATGCTCGAACCCAAGATGGACGAGGTGCTCCATCATGAGAACATAACACTTTTTTCCAACAGCGAAGTTGAAAACGTCAAAGGGTTTTTTGGGAACTTTGAAGTTCAGATATCAAAAAAAGCAAGACTAATAGATTCTGAAAAATGCATTGGCTGCGGGGCCTGTTACGATGCATGCCCTATAAAGGTCAAGAATGAACACAACGCGGGCCTATCAGAAAGGCATGCGGTATATACGGCTTACGCGGGCCGGCTGCCGAACGTGCCGGTGATCGATCGCGATAATTGCCTGAGGTTCAAGGGCGAACAGTGCACCAAGTGCAAGGAAGCGTGTCCGTTTGATGCCGTCGACTACGATCAAAAGGACGAGCAGTTGAGAGTTGAAGCGGGAGCGATAGTTGTCGCGACCGGGTCGGGTCTATACGATATTTCAAAACTTAAGATATGCCCAGCCGATTCGACCGAAATTTATGATAGCCAGCAGTTCGAAAGGATGATAAGCTCAAGCGGCCCTACAGAGGGAAAAATACTTACCAAAAAAGGGAAGGCTCCTGACTCGATCATCTTTGTGCACTGTGCCGGCAGCAGGGACAAAAACTACAAAGAATACTGCAGTGGTGTTCTGTTGTGCCTATACTTTAAAATTCGAATACCTGGCTCGCAAGCAGCTTGGGATGGGTGTAAAGCTGACAAGCATAGTTTCCGATTGGTGTCTGGGCGGCAAGGGCTACCAGGAGTTCCATGACAAGGTCATGCAAGAAAGCGTAGAGGTTATAAGGGTTAAGAACCCCAACGAGCTTCTCGTTAAAGAGCGAAATGGCAGGGTTTATATGGTCCATGCTGGTGGGGCTTTTTCCGCCGAGATGGTGGTACTCTGCCCGGCTATAGTTCCCGGAGAAGACGCGGCTAAACTGGCCAATGTGCTGGGCATAAAGCGGGACCCGAATGGTTTCTTCATCGCAGAGCACGATAGAATGGCGCCGGCAAAGACCCTGACCGAAGGCATCTACATTGCCGGATGCGCCGCCGGGCCAAAAGATATACCGCAGTCGGTCCTCCAGGCGCAAGCGGCGGCAGGCAACGCCCTAAGTAAAGTAGTGCCGGGTGAGAAAATGGAGCTGGAGGCCGAGACGTCAAAAGTGAACGAAAACCTCTGCGGGGCATGCAGAACGTGTGTTGCTCTTTGCCCGTTCCAGGCGATATCTTTTGACGAAGCCAAGAAAACATCATCGATAAACGAAATACTCTGCAAGGGATGCGGGGTCTGCGTAGCGGCGTGTCCGGCGGGCGCGATATCAAACAAGAATTTCACCGAAGAAGAGATATTTGCCGAGATCGAGGGGCTTCTCAATGACTGATTTTGAACCTAAAGTAATAAGTTTCTTGTGTAACTGGTGCAGCTACGCTGGAGCCGATTCTGCGGGAGGCAGGCACCTAGACGTACCTGCCAATCTCACAGTTGTAAAAGTTATGTGTTCCGGACGTGTGGACCCGCAGTCCGTGCTCAAGGCTTTCAGGGAAGGCGCTGACGGAGTAATGGTCCTTGGCTGTCATCCAGGCGACTGTCACTATAAGGAAGGCAACTATAAAGCTCTTCGCAGAATGAAGTTGTTCGAAAAACTTCTCGCGCAGTTCGGAATAGAAAAAGAACGTTTTAAACTGGACTGGGTCTCTGCGAGCGAAGGGGAAAAATTCTCAAAAGTTACCACTGATTTCGTTGAAGGGCTCAGAAAACTCGGGCCAGTAAAAATAGAGGGATCTGATAATGGCAGATAAACTAAAATTCGCGTTTTACTGGGGAGCCTCCTGCGGCGGCTGCGAGATGACAGTACTCGACACGAACGAGAAGATACTTGATATAGCGGCAGCAGCAGATATACTCCTCTGGCCGCTTGTACTCGACGGCAAGTATAAGGACATAGAGGCTTTAGCCGACGGCACTATAGACGCCTGCTTTTTCAATGGCGGCATAAGAAACTCGGAAGCCGAACACATAGCGAAGCTTTTGAGGGCAAAATCAAAAGTTGTCGTATCCTTCGGCGCCTGTGCGTGCACCGGAGGTGTGCCTGGGCTCGCTAATATGTTCACTCTGGAAAGCCTGAAGAAACGGGTTTACGAAACGACCGAGTCCACTGTTAACCCAGGAAATGTCCGGCCAGAACCGGAAACTGAAATGCCAGAAGGAATGATCGGGCTGCCTCGCCTTTTCAACAAAGTTTATCCGCTGGACGAGATCATAAAAATAGATTATTATCTTCCCGGTTGTCCGCCTACCTCCGAGTGGGTCGAGAAAGCCGTTATGGCGGTAATTAAAGATGAACTTCCTCCGGTGGGAACCGTAATAGGCGAAGAAAAGATACTTTGTGAAGAGTGCCCCAGGATAAGGAAGAACGAAAAAAGCATAAAGAAATTCTACAGGCCGCACGAGATCGTTCCGGATAAGATAAATTGTCTTCTGGAGCAGGGCGTTATATGTCAGGGCCCGGCTACCAGGGCGGGGTGTCGTGCAAAGTGCATAGAAGTTAATATCCCATGCCGAGGTTGTTACGGCGCGCCTCCAGGCGTGCGGGACCAGGGAGCGAAGATGATAAGCGCGGCCGCCTCCCTGATAGATTCTAACGATGAGGCCGAGATAGAGAAGATAATCTCGAGACATACAAGATCCGGCGGGAACATTTTACCAGTTTAGCGTTGGAAAATCCCTCATGAGCCCGAAACCAAAGGAAGACAAATAATGAAACGAATAACTATAGACCCTATAACCAGGCTGGAGGGTCACGGCAAGATCGAGATATTCCTCAACGACGCGGGCGACGTTCAGAACGCCTATCTTCAGATACCCGAACTGCGCGGCTTCGAAAAATTCTGCGAGGGCAGGCCTGTCGAAGAGCTGCCACGCATAACGGCTAAGATCTGCGGCGTTTGCCCGGAAGCGCACCATCTCGCTTCGGCAAAGGCTGCGGACGCAGTATACAAGGCTGTACTTCCGCCGGCTGCAAAAAAACTCAGGGAACTCTTTTACAATGCGCATATCATACATTCGCACATAGCCCACTTTTACGCGCTTGCAGCTCCAGATTTTGTTATGGGGCCCGACGCGCCGGCTTCGGAGCGGAATATACTCGGAGTCGTTGCAAAAGTCGGTCTTGATATAGGCAAAGAGGTTATCAAGCACAGAGCCTATGCACAAGATATACAGGCCATGATCGGAGGAAGGGCGATATACCCGGTGTGCGCACTGCCCGGCGGGTGCTCAAAGTCAATAAACGAGGACGAGAGAAAACAGATAGAGAACAAGGCCCGGTCCTGCGTTGAGTTCGCGAAATTTTCGCTCAAACTTTTCGATGACCTGGTGCTTAAAAACAAAAGCTATCTTGAACTCATCCTGGCAAAAGATAAATACTTTATCGAAACCAGCTATATGGGAACAGTAGATAGCAACAATAAAGTTAATTTTTATGACGGTGATTTGCGGGTGGTTGACTGGGAAGGCAAGGAAACGGCAAAATTCCAGGCCAAAGACTACCTCAACCATATCGCCGAACACGTGGAACCCTGGAGCTACATGAAGTTCCCTTACCTCAAGAAAAACGGATGGCAGGGGCTGTCTCCGAAAAATTCGCGCAGCCACGTCAGGGTCGCGCCGCTTGCGAGGCTTAATGCCGCGGACGGCATGGCGACGCCGCTCGCTCAGGCCGAGTACGAAAAAATGTATTCAACGTTCGGCGTAAAGCCGGTACATAACACCTTGGGGTTCCACTGGGCTAGGCTTGTGGAGCTGCTTTACGCGTCCGAACGCCTTCTGGAACTTTCATTAGACCCCGAGATAACCTCTGACAAGGTGAGCGTTATACCTGATAAGACTCCCGAAGAAGGTGTAGGGATAGTCGAAGCCCCCAGAGGCACTCTTATACATCATTACAAGACTGACAATAACGGTATAGTAAAGAAGGCGAACCTTATAGTCGCGACGGTTTTCAATAACCCCGCAATGAATATTTCCATAGCGAAAGCGGCTGGTGCGTTTATAAAAGCCGGAAAAGTAACGAACGGGCTTCTCAATATGGTAGAAATGGCTTTTCGCGCTTACGACCCATGTATGTCCTGCGCGACACACTCGCTTGCGGGCAGCACGCCGCTTATAGTGAGCGTAAAGACCCGGCAGGGTGAGGTCGTGCGGACTATACGAAGGGATTAATTACGGACAAAAAAATACTAATACTCGGTATGGGAAACACCGTGCTTTGCGATGACGCGGCTGGAGTACTCGTCGCGAGGGAAATACACAGCGTGTTCTCAAGCAGCGGTTCTGGCGCAAAGATCAGCGTTGCCGAAACGTCTTACGGCGGATGGAGGCTGATAGATCTGCTGAATGGATTCGATAAAGTCGTTATAGTTGACAGCATAACGACCGGAAAATTCAAGCAGGGGGAATGCTTCCGCGTGGAACGGCAGGAGAATTTTAAGTCTCATTTACAGTCTACTCACGGCATGGGGCTTTTCGAGGCGATAGAATTCGCCGAACTTGCAGGGCAGAAAATGCCTAAGGAAATATCAGTTTACGGTGTTGAAATAAAAAACCAGGTGGAATTTGGAGAAACGGTAAGCCTCGAAATAATCGAAAAAATACCCGGGATAGCGCGGGATATTATAAAAGAAGAAAAACTGTTTGTTTTGGGGTAAAAGCAACTTGTAATATTTGCAAAAATATATATAAATTGATAGACTTATTCTAGCGTAGGTTTCTTTTTACAGGAGGCAATAAAAATGGCAACCGTCACGCTCAACGCAAACGGGCTCAAGTGCCCTCAACCTATTCTTAAGATCACTTCAACAGCCCCCCAGCTTAAACCCGGAGACGTACTGGAAGTTCTTGCCGATTGCACAACGTTCTCGAAAGATGTACAGATGTGGTGCGACCGCACGAAAAAAACACTTCTTTTCTGCCGTGACGAAGGCGGCGGTAAATTTCGCGCTCAAATACAGTTTTGATGCTTAATATTACAAGGAGAAATAAAATTGCTAAAACAAATCCTTGAAAAAATTACGAACATATTTTCATCTGCTAAAAAAGTAAGAGAACTAGAAGATAAATTAAAGGCTATAGAAGAAACCAATGATTCACTGCACAACAGCACGATGATGATGGCGTTGGCCCTCACTGAACATTTTAATCTTCTAAAACAGATCAGCCTAGGAGACCTTAAAACCTACGCCAATGAAGTTACAGGTGATGACCTGCTTGACCAGCTGGGCAAGATAACCAACGATCTGATAAACAGCATGCGTAACCTCTCTGAAACAGCTGACAAGATCGCATCGGGCAATCTATCGATAAAGCTTACCGCCAGAAGTGAGAACGACCTGCTTGTGAACGCATTTATTAAAATGGCGAATAATTTAAAAAGCCTCATAGGGAATGTTAATAATCTTTCCGGAACTACAAGCGACGCGGCCAGCCAGATGGCTGACAACACAAAGCAGGTTAGAGAAACCATGACGCAAGTGCAGAATTCTATTCAGCAGATAGCGTCGGCTACGAATCAAATCGCAAAGAGCGCCTCAGGAATATCCAGCCTTGTGCAGAACGCGAGTTCAGTAGCGGATTCAGCTACTGCTAACATAGTTCAGGTGATGGAGAAATTCAGCGCCGTACAGAAAACCATGGAAATTACGGGGCATTCGGTTTCAAAACTCAATACAAGATCTTTGGAAATAACTGAGATACTGAACCTTATTTCTAAAATAGCCGACCAGAACAAACCTGCTGGCACTCAATGCCGCGATCGAGGCTGCTAGAGCAGGCGAGGCGGGGCGCGGTTTCGCTGTTGTGGCAGACGAGGTAAGGAAACTTGCCGAATCATCCGGGGTTTCTGTTGGTAAGATCACTAATATCATCAAGGAAATACAATCAGATACAGCCAATGTTTCTGATTCTTCCGAGAATTCACTTAAAGAAGCAAGGTTAGTAGTTAACCTTACAGAAAAATTAAGCAGCGGTTACTCGGATATAGTAACTGCCATAAAAGGCATACACCGTGAAGTAGAACAGATAGCCGCGATATCAGAAGAAACCGCCGCGTCGGCTGAAGAGATCACCGCTGGTTCAGAAGAACAGCTTTCGTCGATCACAGAGATAGCTTCCGGGGCGAGAACGCTGGAAGGTAAAGCCGGCATGCTCAAAGAAGAGATGGGAAAATTCATTATCTGACCTGACCCGCGACTATCCCGTTTGCAATCCCACCGTAAAATAATAAAGGCATACAAGGACATTTATGCAAAATCTAAAACCTAAAATATCTATAATAGGCTGCGGTAATGTAGGAATGCGCTATGCCTATGCACTTGTGATAAGAGGGCTAGCCAGGCAGATAGTGTTGATCGACAGGGACACGAATAAAGCCGAGGGCGAAGCTATGGACCTAGCTCACGGCGCTCCTTTTGTTTCACCGGTTGAAATATTCGCCGGCGGTTACGCCGATACCGCTGGTTCTGATATAGTTGTTATCACGGCCGGATCGAAACAGAAACCCGGGCAGTCGAGGGTTGATCTAGTTAAGGATAACGCGGCGATATTCAAGAAGATAATTCCAGAACATAGTTAAATACGCGCCTGAGGCCATTCTTCTTGTTGTTTCTAACCCTGTTGATATTCTGACCTATGTCGCCTATAAATTATCCGGTAAGCCAGCCAGCGAAGTTATCGGTTCCGGAACCGTGCTTGATTCCGCCAGGTTCCGCCATGAGCTTGCAAATCACTGCATGATAGACCCGCACAACATCCACGCTTACATACTCGGCGAGCACGGCGACAGCGAGTTTCCGGTGTGGAGCCGGGCTATGATAGGCGGTGTGCTGTTTAGCGACTACTGTCTAGTGTGCAAGAACAGGAACGGCTGTGAGCACGGGCCTATACTGGAAAGTATATTTACTAACGTGAGGGATTCGGCATACAAGATAATAGAATTGAAGGGCGAGACCTCTTACGGGATCGGACTCGCGGCGGCTAGAATAACACAGGCGATACTGCATGATGAGAACGCCATTCTTCCCGTTTCGTCTCTTGTAAAGGACTATTTAGGCATAAACGATATATATCTCAGTCTTCCCGCTGTTGTAAACAGTAAAGGCATCCGGGAAGTAATGAAGATAGGTCTCAACGAGAAAGAAGAACAGTCGTTGAAAAAATCCGCAGACGCATTAAGTAAGATCATTTCCGAGATTGGGTTATGACAAACCTGGCCGTGAGGTGCCGTGGAAAGATTTAGAGGTCTTCTAACACTATTCAATACTAAAACTATCCTGATATCGTCCTTTCTAATCTTCAACTTGTGTTTTATCTATTCCAATTATAATATAGGCTATAATATTTACGACGACGGTATCGCCGCGTTCGGTGCAAGCAGGGTGCTCCATGGCGAGATGCCCTACAGGGATTTCTGGACATGCTACGCTCCGGGGAATTTCTATCTCGAGGCCCTGTTGTTCAGGGCATTCGGTGAAAATCTACTGGTGCAAAGGGTCTATGGCGGAGTTGTCGTGTTCCTGTTCCCTTTAATAGTCTGGTTCTTGACAAAAAAAGTTATGAAGTGGCAGTACGCGCTTGCTGTGGCGGCGCTCATCGCTTTGTCATTCGGGTTCTGCGGGCCGGTGTACGGAATGGCGTTCACGACAGCAGGATTGTTCTATCTATTATCAGTTAATGTTATCATTGGCCCCGGGTTTGTCATTCGCAAGAATAATCTGTTCGTTGCCGGAATTTTAGCCGGGTGCACTATCTTGTTTAAACATGAGTTTGGGCTGGCAGCAGCTATCGCGACAATAGCCTATCTGTTTATAGAAGATCCTAAAAATGGCCTAAGCAGGAACAAAATATATATTCTTGGTATGATATGTTTTGTATTGCCGGCCGGGCTGTATTTTATGTGGAACGTACCGATAAAAGAATTGCTTGATCAATTTGTGCGTTTTCCTCTAGAAATATTCCCGGACTTCAGGCGACTACCTTTCCCTGCTTTTAATATCTCGTTTGACGCATTCCCGTTCTATTATCCAGTGTTGGTATTCATATTGACGGTAGTTGTACAGTCGCGGAAAGCGTTGAGGGACAGGTTAAAAAATATTTCTTCAACTGATAAAATATCGCTTATGTTCATGGCTTTGGGCATGATGTTGTTTTTAGAATCAAAGACAAGGGCAGATAATGCCCATATGTTCTTGACGGTGGCGGTTTGCGTTATTCTTTCAGTTTTCCTTTCAGCCTCGGCATTAGAAGAGCCGGACATATTCTTACAATGTGCGGCTGTTTTGATACTTATCGCTAACGTAACATTAGGAATATCGTTCTTAAAATACGGGGCGGAAGGGTTTTATAGGCCATTTTTTAATGTCCCGATTTTCATTTTGTTCATTACCGCTCTAATAATGGCTGTCAGGGTGTCCTGGCAAGGGAAGAAAAGTATTCCCTATATATGGATTGTGCCGGCTGTATTGGTCGTAGTCACGCTGTGCGCTTTTAATATAAAAACAAGCTCCTTGCTTCCGACATTCGGGACGCCAGAAGGTTTTTGTGGATCTCTGTTTCCTCAGGCAAAAGGTATAGTGGTCCCGTTCGGAGCGGAAAAAAATATGTACTTAACAGTTAATTATCTGGAGAGCCAAACGCCTAAAACCCAAAAGCTATTTATCGGAAGTATGCGGCACGACATCTTAAGCGTTAATAACGTATTGATCTACTTCTTCGCCGGGTATAACTGCGCGACAAGATATCACGAACTGCATCCCGGCGTAGTCACGACTCTGGAAGCGCAATCGGAGATAATCAGGGAGCTGCAGCAACAAAAAGATACAAAGATCGTGCTCAAGGAGAACCCGCTCATAAGCGAGCCAAACGAGAGTTCCGTAAGCTCAGGGGTCAGAGTTCTTGACGAATTCATACGGCAAAACTATGATGTGGAATGCCCATTCGGGCCGTATTACATATTGATAGAAAAACACACTAAGGCATAGATGATACCAAAAGATGCAAACGCGGAGATGATGGCAGCCTTTAAAAACGGCGATGAAAACGCTTTTAATGCCCTGCTTGCAAAATATGAAGGCCCAATTATCAATTATGTTTACCGCTTCACTCACGATGCACGGGAAGCCGAAGATGTCGCGCAGGAAGTATTCTTAAGGGTTTATAAGTCGGCTAAATCGTACGTCCCATCCGCTAAGTTCTCTACATGGCTGTACCGAATAGCCTCAAACCTTTCGCTCGATCATCTAAAGAAAAGAAAACACAACGCTATATGGGGCGCAAAACCCGTTAGTGCCCGTGAAAATGACGGCGAGGGTAAAAATATTGAAGTTGAAGACGTACATTCGGTAGCCCCGGAGACGGCGGCTGAAAGCTCTGCGGAAAAAGAACTTGTGAATGCTGGGCTTTCAAAACTGCCGGACAACCAGCGGCTCGCTATAACTTTGAAAGTGTATGAAGACAAGTCGTATGCAGAAATAGCTGAAATACTCGGCTGTTCCTTAGCATCCGTCGAGTCTCTGATATTTCGGGCGAGGCAAAATCTTGCCAAAACACTTAAATCCGGAGTGTGAAATGAAAAAGAAAAAAACATCAAAAAAAATACCTAAAAAAGCGTTCAAACGGAACAGTAAATATGACTTCGTAAAGCCCGTAAAAAGGATCAGGTGCGCCAATTGTGTGCATTGCGGCGGATGCAGGGGAATCCTATTTTAACTGGCCAGCCTTCCACAACCACTTTCCGGTAGAAATAAGCCAGCCGTCAGCCGAAGTATATAGTTGTAAAAATAGCACGATATTTGTATAAGATATCGATAGGCATTTGTAATATAACAGTGAACACACCGCAAGTTTTCCTGCCTTTTGTCGTTTAATATAGTAGAGGTGAAACATGAACTGCAATACCGTATCGAAAAAGCTTTCCGCTTATATGGACTCAGAGTTGACGCCTGGGGAAAATGCGACCCTGGAAGAGCATCTGGATAAGTGTCCGGGTTGCAGGGAACAACTCTCTGCGCTTACTGAACAGCACAACCTGTTGAAAAAACAATCAATATTTATAAGGATATCACCCAGGTTCCGAGCGGAATTTTGGGCAAAGGCAAGAACTTACGATACCCAGGAACAGAGGCCTTTCTTGCCGGTATTTAAATGGACGCCTGTGCCGATCGGTATTTCTTTTTTACTGGTTATATTCTCTTTGTTCTCGCTGGTATCGCCGGCCATTTATGGCGCCAGCATATCAGAAATAGCAAAAAGTACCCTTGCCGGTTATACGAAAGACGGACTATTCGGCCCGGCTAATTTCTCAAAATTCTGTGATAGGTGCGCGAACAGGCTTTGCGAGTGTTGTAAGGACAAGCCCGGCGCGCAATGCAACTGCAAAGAGAGGAAATAAAATGAACACAAGATCAAGATTGGCAGTCGCGGCATTCACGGTAGGGGTTTGCTCGTTTGTTCAGCTGTTTGGCCTCGAAAAAGCCGTAATAGCCATAGTGTTCGGTTCGCTTGCCTTAAGGGAGATAGAAGAAAGGCAGACCGGAGGCAGGAATTTAGCTTATGCGGCGATAGCTCTAGGGTCATTGTATATAATAGTGCTCGCCGTGATCGCGGTAATAAAAGGGCCGCAGCTATTTGAACTTATTAAATCAATGCGTTAGAATATAAAAAAGAAAAAACTGGAGAAATAAATGGGACGCTATTATTCCAAGGCAATAATTTTCGGAGTTATTCTCTTTCTGGTTTCAGCAGCCTGTTCCAAGTCAGGAGAATATAAACTGCGCCCCGCCAGGGCAACAGAAATAGGCATGCAGGCGATATGCCCGGTCACTAACAATGTGTTCAACGTAAGCAAGGATACAAAGGCCGTGGATTACAAGGGTAAAACCTATTTTCTTTGCTGTCCGGAATGCTCTGTCGACTTCAAAAAGAAGCTCGGTTTGCTTGCCGGGAACAACGCTATCAGCCCAGCGCCGGAAATGAATGGCATGGGGAAAAATGCCGGCGGTAAAGAAATTGCTTATTGGACCTGCCCCATGCACCCGCAGGTAAAAGAGAACGGCCCGGGCAAGTGCCCGATATGCAGTATGGACCTTGTGCCAGTTTACAAAAAAGAAAGCGGCAGGATAACGGTTGAACCGGCCAAGGTTAAACTGCTCGGGCTCAAAAGCCAGCCCGCGCGCTTTGAACAAATAAACAAAACTGTCCGCCTGCCTGCGAAAGTGGCTTACGACAACGACCTTTACGTTGCCCAGCAGGAATACCTTCTCAGCTACAAGAACTCAAGCTCGATAAGCAGGATAATTGATGCCACGAAATTCCGCCTCTCGCTTCTCGGATACACCGATAACGCTATTAAAGAACTGGAGCAGCAGGGTAAACCTGACAATACTTTGCTATACCCCGGAGACAAAGCCTGGATGTTCGCTGATATTTACGAGGGTGACCTGGAGTCTATCAAGCCCGGCAAAAAAGTAACTGCGGTGGTAGATGCCTTTCCAAACGTAAAGTTCCACGGCAAAGTAATTTACATCGAGCCGGCGATAAACCCGGAGACGCGTTCGGCCAGGGCAAGGATACTTGCGGATAACACTGGTAACCTTTTGAAAATTGAAATGTTCGCGAATATCGATTTAAAAACCTCGCATGGCTCGGCCCTTGCGGTGCCTAAAACAGCGGTCATCGACACTGGATTAAGAAAGGTAGTGTACATTGACTACGGCAACGGAGAATATGAACCGCGTGATGTCAAGACAGGTTTTGCAGGCGACGATTATGTTGAGATAACAAGCGGTTTAAAGAAGGGCGACCTTGTAGTGACTGAAGGCAATTTTATGCTGGATTCGGAGAGCCAGCTTCGCTGCCCCGGAAAATCAGGGTAGTGGCGCAATGAACGGCATGAAAGGTATGGATATGGGTGGTAAAAAATAGTTTTCAGCAATAACACAGAAGAATTAGGTTAACAAAATGATCGAAAAAATCATTGAATGGTCGGCTAAGAATAAGGCGTTCGTGTTCCTGGGCGTCGCGGCTATGATCGCCTGGTTGGTCTGGGCTATAAAGAATATACCGCTTGATGCTATACCCGACCTTACCGACACTCAGGTTATCATCTATACCAAGTGGGACCGGCCTCCGCGGGTTATCGAGGATCAGGTAACATATCCTATCGTTTCCGCGCTCCTTGGCGCTCCGAAAGTAAAAGACATACGAGCCTTTTCGGATTATGGTTTCTCATACGTCTACGTTATTTTTGAGGACGGCACTGACGTTTACTGGGCCCGCTCCCGGGTGATTGAATACCTTTCTAAGGTCAACCAGCAGATGCCGCAGGACGCAAAAGTAGAACTGGGCCCGGACGCGACAGGCGTCGGCTGGATATACCAATACGCACTTGTTGACCAGTCGGGCAAGCACACACTTGACGAGCTCCGCACGTTCCAGGACTGGCACCTGAAATACGCCCTACAGTTGGTCAAAGGCGTGGCCGAGGTAGCTTCTATAGGGGGCTACATCAAACAGTACCAGGTTATTGTTAACCCCGTGGCCCTCCAGCAGTATAAGATACCGATCTCGGCGGTGGTTAGCGCGGTAAAGAGCTCTAACCAGGAGGTGGGCGCGAGGGTTATAGAGTTTTCCGGCACCGAGTATATGCTTACGGTGAAGGGCTACATCAATAAAAAGGAAGACATAGAGCAGGCTGTGCTTAAAGTAGTTAACGGCGTCCCGGTTAAGGTAAAGAATGTCGCCGCGGTAGAGCTTGGGCCGGATATAAGAAGGGGGGTGTCCGAACTCAACGGCAACGGGGAAGTGGTTGGCGGGATAGTGGTAATGCGCTATAACGAAAACGCCTTGAACACTATTGAACGTGTAAAGGAAAGGCTAGCTCAAGTAAAACTGCCTGACGGGGTCAAGGTAGTTACTGTTTACGACCGTTCCGAACTCATAAACAGGGCTATCGCCACGCTCCGCAAAAAACTTATTGAAGAAATGCTGGTCGTTTCACTTGTCATACTCATATTCCTCCTGCATTTTCCTTCGGCAGTTATACCCATAATTACCCTTCCCATCGCGGTTCTTTTCGCTTTTATACCTATGTATTACATGAAACTAACGTCTAACGTTATGTCGCTTGGAGGCATAGCCATCGCTATAGGCGCTATGGTGGACGCCGCGATCGTTGTTGTTGAAAACGCGCATAAGGAGCTTGCGCTCTGGCAGGAGAGCGGCCAGAAAGGCGACTACAAAGAAATCCTCCTGAAAGCCATAAAGGAAGTCGCAAGGCCTTCGTTCTTTTCGCTTATAGTTATAGCCGTAGCGTTCATACCTATATTCTCGCTCGAGGGGATAGAAGGCAGGCTTTTCAAACCGCTGGCATTCACTAAAAATTTCGCAATGCTCTTTGCGGCGGGGCTCGCCATAACGCTCGATCCGGCCATAAGGATGCTTTTTACGCGCCTCAAAAATTACGATTTCAAGCCAAAGTGGCTAGCCTCGATTACGAACATTATACTAGTGGGCAAGATACATTCGGAAGACAAACACCCGATATCGAGCTTCCTTTTCAAGATATACGGGCCTGTTGTAGATGCGGTACTGAAGCATCCTTATAAGGTCATAGCGGTGGCGATCCTCGCTTTCATCCTTACTATTCCAGCTTTTTTTATGCTGGGCAAAGAGTTCATGCCGCCGCTTAACGAGGGCTCAATACTTTACATGCCCACGACACTGCCGGGAATTTCCATCTCACAGGCCCAGGAACTGCTTACGGCGCAGGACAAACTGCTAAAGTCGTTCCCTGAGGTGCTGACAGTATTTGGAAAAGCGGGAAGGGCGGAAACGTCGACCGATCCCGCGCCGCTGTCAATGATGGAGACGACGATAGTTCTTAAGCCGCAGAACGAGTGGCGCCGGAAGGACAGGTGGTACAGCTTTATGCCTGATTTCATGTCAGGCCCACTGAGAAATGTTCTGGCCGGACAGGATAAGCTGGGACGAGCTCATTTCCGAAATGGACGCCAAGCTCAAGCTGCCGGGTGTAGTTAACGCATGGACCATGCCGATAAAAGGCAGGATAGACATGCTCTCGACCGGTATCAGGACCCCGGTCGGTATAAAGATATATGGTGACGACCTTGCTGTGGTTGAAAAAATAGGCAAAGAGATCGAGTCTCATCTCTCGATGGTAAAAGGCACAAGGAGCGCGTTCGCCGAGCGTACCGCCGGAGGCTACTTCGTCAATTTTAACCTCAACAGGGAAGCTATAGCGAGGTACGGGTTGTCCGTAGAAGACGTGGGCAATAACATAATGGCGGCCATCGGAGGAGAGAACGTTACCCAGACCGTCGAGGGCAGGGAACGGTTCCCGGTCAACGTCCGCTATCCAAGAGAACTTAGGAACGACATAGAAAAGATAAAGAGGGTATACATAGCTACACCGTCAGGCGCTCAGATACCGCTTTACGAGATCGCGGATATCAAAACCGAGACAGGACCCGGCATGATAAGGGACGAGAACGGCAGGCTAACGGGCTATGTCTACGTCGATGTCGCGGGCAGGGACCTTGGCAGTTATGTTGAGGACGCGAAAAAAATGATATCAAAAGAGGTCGCGCTTCCACCCGGTTATTCCATTGAGTTCAGCGGCCAGTTCGAGTTCATGGAACGTGTCAAAGAGCGCATGAAGGTGGTAGTGCCGCTGACGCTGTTCATTATATTCATACTGCTTTACTTAAGCACAAGGTCTTATACGAAAACCTTTATCATACTGTTGGCGGTGCCGTTCTCGCTCATAGGCGCGGTGTGGATACTTCTGCTTCTTGGCTATAACCTTTCGATAGGCGTGTGGTCGGGTATCATAGCGCTGCTCGGTGTTGACGCTGAGACGGGTATTTTTATGCTGTTATACCTTGACCTATCGCACGACGAGGCGGCAAAGAACGGCCTTCTAAGGACCATTGACGACCTTAAGGCCGCCGTGTGGCACGGGGCCGTAAAAAGGATACGCCCAAAACTTATGACAGCGGCAGTACTCTTCATCGGGCTTCTGCCGATCATGTGGGCGCAGTCGCACGAGATAGGCGCGGATGTCATGAAACGCATTGCAGCGCCGATGGTTGGCGGGATATTTACGTCATTCCTTATGGAACTGCTGGTCTATCCCGCGGTATATTTTTTGTGGAAGAAGAAACAAGATAAATTGGAAGATCTAAAGATTAAAGATTGAAGATTTGAGGGTTGAATTTTATAATATTATAATTTTCAATTTTGAATTAGTCTAGGAGGTTGTCATGGAAAAGAAAAACGACGCGTTGAAATTCGTGCTGGATTTTGAGAAAAAGGGCGTGGACATGTACATGGAGCTTGCCGCTAAAACGGACAACCCGCTCGGCAAAAAGTTGTTCTATTCGCTGGGTGGCGAGGAGATAGAGCATGCGAGAAAGGCCGACGAGACGTACAGCGGATTTGGTTCTAAAGAGGATTTCACACTAAAGCCCATTGACGCTCCTTCGATCGAAACGGTGTTGAAGGATTTCTTTAAAAAGCTTGGCAAGGCTAAACTCAAAGAGAACAAAGAGGGTATCGAAGGCTACGAGCTGGCGATGGACATGGAGCGGAAGGGCTATGAGACCTACGACAACTTCCTCAAGAACGCAAAAACGGAAGCGGAAAAGTCGTTCTTTAAGTGGATACTTAAACAGGAAAGCGAACATATCTCGGCAATTGCAAACGTTTATTCCTACCTGACAGGCACGGGGGACTGGCTTGAGGAAGAAGAATCAAAAACCTGGAACTGGATGAATTTGTAGATTACTGCGATTGTTAAGCTCGTGCTTCGTTAATTATGCTGTACTTTCCAATGGTCATAGTTCTGTTTCCCCAGGACACTGTATACGAAATGAAGGGAATAAAGTATACATAGAAGAACAAGATAGCATCTCTAAACAATATAACGAAAGGAAAAGATAAGAGTATCCAGAGTTTCCTGGCGTCAGCCGGATTCATTATCAGCATGCTGGCGTACTCGATCAAAATTTTTGCGCACGCTGTGCATAATGCAGCTGGTAGAGCTTCCTTGCCAAGCATCATAATAGAGATCAGTCCCAGCCCTATGGGGTTGGTAAGTATTTCTAAACAGTAAATTAGCGGGTTGAGATGGAACCGCAACTTGGCCCATCTTGCCATCCTTGCCGCAAAACTCGGTATTGAAGAGTTTGAAACATAGTTCGTGATCCAAGTAAAATTACTTGACACTGACATGCCTCTCTCCAAAAATTCCTTGCCTATCATGAAGTCCTCAGCCAAATACTTTCCAAAATAAGAGAACCCGCCGAATTTTTCAAGAGCATTCCTTTCAATAAGCATGGACTTGCCGACTATTATATGCTGTTTAGCTGTAATATTGCCGGTTAATATGCTTCCCGAAACAAAAAGGTTCAGGTAAGAGTTTTCCATGACGCTGGCAGCGGTTTTGCTGCCCGTGCCGAAGATGGGGGAGTAAATGAGTTTTGACTTATTTGTAAGGTATTCGTTTACCAGCATTTTGAGTGTATCTTTGCCGACCCTTGTGTTGGAATCGGACACCCAGTAAAGGCTTCCGGAGGCATAACTTTCGAGGACGGATAGAGTTTCTATTTTTGGATTACTTCTTGAGAAGCCCTTCTTTGCGATGAGCTTAACAATATTGTTTGGATATTTAGAACATATAAGTTTTAGTTTATCTATTGTTTCAATACTGCAATTGTCCATTCCAAGTAGTATCTCGTAGTCCGGATAATCAAGTGTGATGAAACTCAGGAGATTATCTTCAAAATCATTGTCGATATATTTCAATGGTTTCAGAATGCTGACTTTGGGGTAACTCTTGTCAGTATACACAACGTGTTTTACGGGGTTTTTAAAATATGTGGTAAAAAACAAATAGACCAGGTAGACAAATAGTGAGAACCCCATTGCTGTTTCGCAAACATATAACAATGCGCTGCTCCTTAAGGCAGATTTGAACAAAATAATACATATTCCAGATTAAGGCTGGATAAATATTATGTTAATTATCTGTTAAGTATTTGCCGGATATAGATCTATCTTTCGAATGACAGGTCCATAGGGTTTATCAGGTCATTTTCGTAAGCATAAGGTTTCTGCCAGTTGTAAGCGGCCGCTATTGAAAGATAGGCGTCTTCCGTGAGAGAATTCCTGTCAGCGTAAGCGTCAATCCTGAGCGGTTCCATGATCTGCAGTGTTATTACCAGCTTTGATTGTTTAAAAAGATTGAAAAAATGAGAAAAAAATTTCATATCTCCGTACCAGAACACGGACTCTTTGCTCGGGCCGGACAACTTCTCGCTATCATGGGAATACATAAGGCAGACAGGCAGAACGTCGCTGTTGGATTGAAACGCAGTTTCCATTAGAGATCTCTTAAAAGGAAGAACTCCTGTACCGTTAGAAGAAGTCCCTTCGGGAAATATCACGACATTAAGCCCTTGCTTCAGTGTTTCAGTTATTGTTCTGATCTCCCGTTTCAAATTCTTCATTTTCTTTCTTCTCTCAATGAATATCGTTCCGCCGCAGCGTGCGATGAAACCCAGGAAGGCCGCCGCGCGTATTTCCATGCTGGACACAAAAACGGCCGGCATTGTGGACGCTATGGCAATAATATCAAGATAAGATAAGTGATTGGACACTACCAGATACGGCTTGTCCTGCCGCCATAAAGGCGAGTGCAATGCTACAGCGGTGATGTCAAGCACTGCTAAAAGCGTATTGCAGAAAAATGAAGTTGTTTTTGTTAAAAATACCGTGCGGGCGCGGTTGTTGAACAGAAACGCGGACCCTATAAGTGAAATAAGGCTGTAGGTAACAATTAGCAAGCCCGCAAAAAGCATCTTCGCAATACGCATCATGAGAACCTCCTCTCAATCGATTTATTCATGAGTTCAACATCCAGAAACGTAAAGAAATCAGTGCAGCGGAAATAACTGTCGAGCGCCGGTTCGCCGCAAATAACGGCTCCAGCCCTTAAATACGCCTTTATAAGAGGCGGGATAGCTATGTCGTTATTGGAAGAAGATGAAGCCGAATTACTTTGTTCACGGTCTTTTGTTGAACATCCTTTACCGGCATTGTTTTTCAGGTGTTCAAGGCTATTGTGTATATCTGTGGAATATTGATGCACCCGGTTGATAGTCCCGTCATTTGAAAGAATGTGACCACGCATAAGGTTCCGGTTTATAGCCGTATATTTAATTTTAGGAAATACTCTCAGGTTGTCCTGGCTATAGTGATTTACAAGGAAATAGTTATAGATATTGTTGATCTCTTCATGGTCAGTTGTGTCAACACTGGAACAACCAAAAAGGTATTTTGTGCCGGTCATTTTCATGTATTCGCAGATACCTCGCCACAACAGAGCGATCATAATGCCATTCCTGAATTCCTTGTGAATGCACGCTCTCCCGAGTTCGAGTTTTGTGCCTGGCAGTTTGATTATGTTATCGATATTAAATTCCTTAGCGGAGTAAAAGTTTTTTGTAAATAGAGATGAGTTTAGACGATAGGTCCCCACTATTTTAGATGAAAGCCTGTCGATCACCATAAGATGGTCGCAGATAAGATCAAACCGGTCCCAATCGATGCCTATGTAGGGTGTTCTTCCAGCCTTTTCTATGCAAAATACTTCGTGGCGGAGTTGAAGGACTTTTTCCAGTTCAGCGGGCTCAGAAACCGTCTTGACTGTATATCTACCTTTGTGGAGGCAGAGCCGGATCTTGGGATGAAAAACATTGAACGCCAGCCTATATGGTTTTGTAAGAACTGGGCCGGTGTTGAAAGCATCGGGAAACTTTGGGAAAGGCTGCTGTTTGATGAGCACTGAATTTGTCATGTTTGTTCTTCTCCTTATAGATACTCCGCATGTTCTTGGGTACATAGTATAGTTTTTTAATTAATATGGTATTAATGTTTTGTTAAATCTTGGTAAAGTTATTCCGTCGGCTGAATTAACGGAATATTAACATTATCTTTATATACGCTTAATCGATTTTGGGTATATTCTTATTGAGCATGAGAGGTGTATTAATGATTAAAAATATTATGTATTGCCAGATGCTGACGATTATTGGCAACTATCTAAAGAGAACCGGCATTTTCTCAAGACGCCGCAGGAAACGCATACCAGAAGTGTTTGCCGTTATAAGATCGGTCAGTACAGGTAAGAAACGGCAATAATAGAGACCGCAGCCACCCCGTGAAAATCAAGGCATATAGTATCCAAAGACGGCAATTTATGATCAAAAAAATTCAATACTATGTCACACTTATAACACTTAGCGCGTTTGCTTTTTCATTTGTGCTTTGCGAGCCGCTAAAAGGCGTGGAGATACTGCTTGATAACAACACCGCAGCGTCCCGGCTTTCACGTGTGATAGACCGATCTCCTGTGCCTAATGAATTAGGTAAAGTCATCGATTCACAGCTGTATCACACTGACACGCTGGTAGTTTGTGTTCAAGACCTGCACTGCGATCCCGAAGTACAGAAAAACATCTTCGGCATTATTGAGTATTTAGACAACCACTATAAAGTCTCCGCGATACTTACAGAAGGAGCACCGCAGGGCCATGTTGATACAAGCTTTCTTTCCTCATTGCCCGGAAACGGCACGAAGAAATATCTGCTTGACGGATTGCTCCATAACGGGCTGATCTCCGGGGCCGAATACTACGCCGTTACGCGAAATAATAATATTCTTTTCGGGCTTGAAAAATGGGACATATATAACGAGAATCTAAAGAGGATCAACTCAATACTTTCATCTCAGGATGAATACGGCAGGCAAGTCGGGAAGATCCATAAATGGGTTGGGGAGCTCAAAGAGAACTATCTTTCCGGGAAGATCAAAAAATATGAAAGATATATTGATAACAGCAGAGAAGGCGCTCCTCAGTCCTACTATAGGGAAATTGAACGGCTGAGCTACGAAAGCGGCATTTCACTGCATAGTTACCCGCACCTCGAAAGGTACCTAAGGCTGAGGCAGGTAAATGAAACTATCAACTATTACAAGCTTGACATGGAACACAGGGCATATGTGGAGGAATTGAAGACTCAGGCTCCTTTCGGGGCATATGAAAAGCTCGTGGCCCTGTCAGGAAATAAAGAGCACAAAAATGAATACTATCTGGCACTTTCAGAACTTTCCAGGTTGTACACTCCATACATGCGTGCGTACCCGAACCTTGACAAATTTCTCGATTATATCCGTTTAACAAATTCTATCAATCCAGTATCTTTTCTGTATGAAGAAAAGGCTTTCCTGCGGAGGGCGCTTGAAAAGCACGCAGATACTTTGCTGGACAAAGAAATGCTATTTTTGTCGGAAATGGACGAATATCTGGGTGATTTCTGTCAGCTCAAACTTGGGTCACAGGATTACGAGTACTTAAAATGCAATAATTCTAAATTCAAGGCGACATTAAAGAAATATATTGATGACACCGAATTAAACGATGTTTTATCTTACCTCACAGAACATGAAAATGAATTATTTGGTTTTTATGATGCAAATAAGGAAAGAAACTCAATATTTTATAACGCTGCAAGAGAATATATCGGTAAAACTTACACCGGGCCTTTACCCCAGCAGCCTCCCGACCAGCTTTGCAGCGCTGACAAGCTCGCGCAATACAAGAATATCATTATCATGGTAACTGGAGGTTTCCATTCGGATGTTACTCAGTATTTCGATAGAGAAGCTATTTCTAACATCACTTTGATGCCCGCGATAACCACTGCATACGATAACAGCATTTACCGTGAGACTTTCAGCGGAACGCTTAATGTGAACAGGTTCGTTAACTCATTCTTCGCTCCAGTGCTTCTGGACGTCGGGATGCCGCGGGATGCAGTAGATATTATGATAGGCGCGTGGGCCAGGCGGGCTGCTGCTCAAAAGCTTTCAATACGAGATATCGAGGAAGAGATCAATGCCTGGATGAAGGCGAATAACATTTCGGGCCGCGTGGAGATAGTGACCACAAAAGAGCCTGGTATTTACAATGTGTCTACGGGTAAAAATATTTACACGATAGATATAAATAAAACTAGTATTTCTTACGATTTTACACGGAATAGTAAAATGCCCGGCATATTAAGATTATTCATGTCTTTAGGGCTGATATTCCTTTCGCCTATGCTTGCCCACGCCGGCACAGCGGCAATTATGCAGCAACAATCTTACGGCATGATGAGCGCCGGAGTTATAGTATTGATCACGGCAGGAGCGGCGGCTGTTGCGTACGGGTTTGTAAGGTGGCTGCGTAAAAAGGCTAGGGAAAACTGGAGCAGTGGTAAGACAAAAAGGGTGGCCGTAGAAGGAAATGTAAACAAAGTTCTTGCCGCTCTCGGCGAACGTGGCATACAGGAATTAAAGTCCATGATAGGTAGGGGAAAAAACACGGAAGACGCGGAAAGGGCCGCAAGATTGAGGAGCCTCGATACTAGATCTTTATCCCTTCTTGAAGAATTGATCACCGCAAAAACGTTAAATGTTTCAGGACTGAATTATGTAAAAGGCCGTGCGGCTCGTGCATCAGTATTTGGCGGAGGTAAGCCCGGATATTACGGCATCATAACGAAGGCCGTTAAAAAACTATATGAAAGTGAAGACGCAAAAATACTTTTTGAAAAACTTGGGGTAGGTGTATGTATTTCGGAAAGAAAGAGCGGCAATTATTCCGGGAAATATGAGCTGTATATTTACAATATCGAATCAATAAACAAGGTTTTCACTGAAAATAGAGATTTTCTAGCTGATCAATTCAGGCAAGCGGGAATGACTGCGCCATTTGGTTTGGGGTCCGGTTTTATGAACAAACAGCAGATAGACGGGCTTATTTCTCAGTACATAATCGGGTTTGAGATTGACGAGCTTAACAATCTATTCGCAACAGGTAAAGCAAGAACAGACAAATACGAAAATATCAGTGATTCCATTCTAGGCATATTTCTTGGATTTCCAGGCACCGCGGTAGATTGCTATTTAAAATCTGAAGTGCGTGAACGTGTTCAACTTCAGGAAATATTGAAAAGGATCTATCCTGATAATGGCCTCGATTATGCGGAATCTTTCGTTGTGGACCCAGGTTCCGCAAAGGATTCCGTCGCCGCGCTTTTACAATTTAACAAGGGCTACAATACGGCATTGTCAGCAATGCCCGAACTGCGGCATTCCGGCAGGATAGATTATAAGGCAGGAAAACTAATTGAAAAGATAGGATCATGGTTTAACACTTCGGCCTTGAATCCCCCTGCTTCGGCCGGAGGGGGCGCTGTTAACTCACCCAAGCAGGAAAGCCAGGCCGATGAAATAATATCCGGGAAAACAGCTTTAAACGAAACAATAAAAGAACGTGTTTTCAGGAAATATGGCGGAGAGGAATATGTAAGACAATCTATTCAAACTCAGGGCGGCGATGCAGATAAACTTCTTGCCGGAGGTAAAAACGGAACAAACTGGTGGCTTGTTTACCAGAGGCTGGAACAGCTTAACCAGGCATACTACACCAAAAAAAATTACGGTGAAGAAATTGAAAAAATGAATTTTGGGGATATGTGGAGAAATATAAAGAATGACTTGATACATAAGGGCAGGCTTAATATAAAATCATCAGGCGCGGCTGTGCTTTACATGGTATCAGGAAGGTTCGCTTTACATCTTTTCAGAGGTTTTTACCTAAGACATCTCGACAGCGCTTTGAGGTACCACTGGCTGGGCAGGAACAAGGAAGTTTACCTTTCCCAGCAGGAGATATCCAGGACTATCGTAGACCAGCTTCGCGAGCAGGAGCAGTTAAGAACAACATTTTCAGGCAGAATTAAAATGTTCGCGCGGCAGATAGCTGAAACGCTCAGGCCCGTGCTTGAAATAACGCTTATCGCAGCGCATTTCAGGTTCTTTAAAGAAAGGGCGAATCTCTTTGTTGTGACAACCTTTATAACAGGTAGCATACTGGCGCTGGTTGCGTCTAATCCTTTGTTCTTCATACCGATTCTTGCGGCAGTATATATCTACGCGGCGGTAAAATGGGCGCCCGATAAGGGAGAAAAACAGGGCTTGCTAACCGCCCGCGGATGGCATATTTTCAGGATGGCCGTGATACCGGCTGTTCTTCTTGGGCTATATCTGCTTTCGATGTATCTTGGTGTTCCCATGATGGGGATGAATATCCTTGGTGTTATACCGGGCCTTGCAGCGAAAATGCAGATGATTCCGATTTTGTCAACTCTTTATAAAGGGTTTGCAGTTCAAGCGATACTAAGCCCGCTGATAACTGTTTTTGTCAGAAGCTTTTCGCGGGCTACTCGCAGCGCTAAGGCTAATCTGCTTAATAGTGAATTCTTTAACCTGCCTCTTGAAGAGCGCTACATGGAGGTTGTTAAAAATGGCAAAGAAACGGCCATTAATTATATCCCGGCTGCTTCCGTGACGCAGCAGGAAGTTGAAAGCAGAAATCTGCGGACGGCCCATGGGTTTTCCGATATCAACGATAATTTCGTGCCGTGGTCGTGGGACGGTGCAACTATAATCGCTTACCTTGAAGCGCAGAAAGCAAGGGGAAATGTCAGCCCTCAGGCTATCGGCATTATTAACGCCATAATGGAGCACGACGGAAAAAAACGGTGGCAGTCAAACAGGTTTATACAGGCAAGTGTCGTGCAGAAGCAACAGATCAGAACCCTTCTCGGCAATATTGACCAGAACACACCTCCGATAATAACACCGACAGACATTGACCAGTCCATAAAAGATGCGAGGCTCGCCTCCCGAAAAGATGTATTCGGGAATTCACAATTCTGGAAAAGGCTTCCCTCCGGCTGGTTCAGCATGTGGTTCGTAAACACGGAAATATCTATAGTATTGATGCAGTTAGGCTTTTTTGACAAAGCTATTTCCTGGGTCGTTTCTTTGTTCCACAAGGTAAATATACATGTCTTTGAGCAGCTGGGGCAACTGATCGAAGGCGCGAACCCCGACCACCCCATAGCCGGCGACGGCATACGCCTCTATGGGCCGAATGACCTGCTGGGCAGGTTCGCCGTTTCGCCCGATCAGGGCGGGTTCGGCGGCATGCTCGGCGCGTTCGGCAGCATGGTCAGGGATTTTAGCCAGGCCACTTACAATATACCGGTCGCTGGAGACATTTGTTTTGCCGCTACCAATGTGCCGAACGTTCTTCACGTCAATTCCAACGGGTATTACAAGACGGATTCTGTTACCGGCCAAAAGATCAAGGTTATCCCGGGTAATTTAATTGATTCCATTAAGATAGCCAAAGAAATTGCCAAACAGCAGATGAAGAACAGTGAAGAATTCAGGCAAAGGGTTGAAGGAGAGCGTTCAAGGTTCCCGGGATTACCTGACAGCTGCCTGATAACGCTTGTGACACTCAATAAAGATACTGTCGACATGCTTTACAGGGAATATAAAGCGCAAAAAAATAAATTGTTGAGTGACGATGAGCGCGCGCACTGGTTTAGCGCAGCGCTATTAACATTGCAAAACCAGAAAAATACCAGAATTCAAGAACAGAAAGAAATTCAGGTTCAAGAACAGAACAATAACCAGCCTCAGAAGCAGATGCTTGTACCGGAAGATAACAGGCAGATAGACGGCAGCCATAAGGAGTTTATGCCTTCAGGGAAGGTTCAAGATAACAATAAAATATACAGAAGCGGATCAAAAAACTCTATTCCGGCAGAAGAATATGAAGGCCCGGAAGACATCGGAAAATGGTTCAATAATGAATTGGAAACGCGCATGGACGGCATTCGCGGAAGCCTGGAGATGTTGAACTTTAAGGAATACGAGCTCTCAAGGACCATGATGTTATTGAATATGGCGAATACTGATGAAAAAACCTCGCAAAAAGTTATGGCTGAACTAAAAGAAGCGTTTTATTCTCTAAATGACGCAATCAAACACGAAGAAATCGGTTTTGCGATGAAGAAAATATTCGATAAGAACGGTGTCAAATACGATGGGAACATGGAACCAGTTATAAAGAAATCCGGCGGGCTTGTGTCGCGCCTGCCAATCTCTTCATTGTCCTTCGGGCCGAATTTCTTGTACAGCCACCAGGGTTTAAAACCTTCGCTGGGGCTTGCCGTTGAAGCCGACCTGTATAATCCGGAAAGAAGGGAGAACAGGAATATCGCGCTGCTTACCAAAGACTTGATGGAACTGAACTTGAAAGAGAATTCACTTGACCTAATCCATCATTTTAATGACATCAATACGATAATCTCCGAAATAGAAAAACTTGACGTGAAAGCCATGCAGGATAATGCGGACATGCAGGCGCTTTACAAGCAGGCGCTTAAGCAAAGAGAGATCATACAGGGATACATACGTGAAAAAGGAATAACCGACAATGTGGTCAAAAATATAGATATAAACATTACATCAGCGGCAAAACCGGAAGACGAAGAGGCGAGCATTTCTGCTTTTGTTGATGAAAGCCTTAAGCATACGCTTAACAACCAGAGGAACGAACTCGCGGACAAGCTGATAACTTCCCAGATAACAAAAGCGAAATCAGGCCTTCAAGTGAAGTTGGAAGTATCGCTGCCGAATATGCAGGCTGTAACCTTCATTATCAAGGGTAATGCCGATAAACTGCTCACCAAGTATGGCGCGGAGCTTAATCAGAAGATCGAAGAGCAGAAGCAGAAACTTGCCGCGGATATTTTGAGGGCCGACCTATTGCACTCTATACGGAACCTGAAAAACGCCTACTTGGCGGATAAGAGCAGCCTGGATTATCAGCTAAATATTGCTCTTGCTAAAAATGACCTTAAAAGGCTTACTGATGCTGGAACTTCTGAATCGAACAGTGTAAGCCTAAAGCTGGCCTTCTTTCAGGGTGAAGAGCCGGGAAAGTTAGTTGACAACCAGCCGCAGGAATCGAACGCTTCAAAAGAATCGTCAAATATTAAGAACCTTGAAAGTGAAATTACGTATTTAACCGAGATAAGAGATCAAATACTCTTGCCCGCGGAAAAATCCGGCAAGATAAGCGAAGGCACAAAGATAGTGGTGCCTGCGGGAGTAAACCCGGCAAGCTTGTTTTATGCGGGATTTATGGATTTTATGTCGCTTAGCGGTAAAATGAAAGACGTACTCCATCCTCACGGTACGGAAAAAGTGCGCAAAGAGATGAACAAAAAAATAGAAGAAATAAATCTTATGATCAAACAAAAAACCGATGCCAGGGACGTGCTTATGGCGAACGTGGCCAAGCGCGAGAAAGGAGAGAATGAACCGGAAAATAATATCAAGCTGAAAAGCGCCGGAATTTCCAATGGGAACTTTATTTTCACATATCAGAATACCGGCCCGCCTTCCGGCAAATCAGACCTTAAGCTATACATGCCCGGCGCGTCAGAAATGCTTAAAGTTGTCAATGGCAGCGCTAATCTAAGTGTAAATATGCTGAATGTTTTGTACCCTGCACTCCAGCTTAACCCGCTGCATGATCATTTATCTTCCGATTCCGGAACCCTGCCGAATTTAGACGGCAGTTTTAATGGAACAAACCAGGTAACACCAAGTCTGGCAGGTTATGCGGCTTCCGATGTAATGGATAAGAACAGCACATTTCATTGGAATAACAATAATAATTTATTAGAGCAACAGATAACTACGAATATGACTGGGCAGTCCGATGCTCTAGGTAACAGGCATTTTATTCAGTCTTCTACTTTTGACCAGCAGAATCAGCCCGGAAGCGGATTTACCACGTCAAAAATAAGCGCCAGGGGCAGCTTTTTAGGAGACAGGTTAACTTATAATACCGACATATATTCATACAAAAATGAACAGTATTCTGCGAACGGCACACCAATGGATGTTACCACGCTGAAATTCATGCCGAAAACAACGCTTAAGTTTAGCGACACTAATACAGGTACCGATATAAACTTCGGCGCGTATAACGCGTTTAATGCCAACTCTAAATATACTCTTTCTTCAAGCCAGAGAATCACTATGAGCAACAATTTGGTCATGGCCCCGTGGGCTGACTGGGCGCTCCTGCCCGCTGGAAATCAGGCTAAAGACTCATTTACAGGCAATTACGGGCTTGTCGCAAGATTGTATGATTTTACAACGAGTTTAGCCATGAAGACTACCCCAGGAAAAACCGAGATAGCTAATGACAATATCAAGTACTTTATGCAATTCCGGGAAGGCTGGGGTGACATAACCGTAGGCGCTAAGAACCTCGTTGCGTCCAGGTTAAATCCCGGTGACGCGAACGTTCCGCCAGATTACAATTTCTTGAACCCGACTAACGCGAGTACTCTAAATACGGTTAGTTTGAACACTGCGCGCGAATACTATGTCAATATGAAGGACAGTAAACTTATAGGTATCGGGCCGAACAAAGGCGATCTGATATTCTCGTACTTTGACGCGGACCAGCGGCTCAAACTCGATTATGCGCTTTATATGCCTGCTGCCTCAGAAGCGCTTAAAGCGGTTAATTTCGGGACTGATATGAGCGTGAAAGCAGCCGGCCAGGGACAAGTTTGGGCAGGCGCCATGGTAAATAATATAGGCCTAAAATACACTCAGAATATAAATAGTTTTTCAGGAGCCAACAAATATACCGCTAATGGCGAGGTTTTTGTTAATCCCAGCAAGAATATCGCGCTTTCTTTAGGTGGCGGGGTCAAAGATGGCAAACAGGGCACCGTGAGTTCGGGCGCTGAATATAACCATCCCGGCAAGAATCTGGGAGATTACTCTTTGCAGATGAAGGCTGACCCGAACGGCGTCAGTATCGGCAATTCGCATACCTGGGGAGTATCTCTTGGTGTATTATTCCATATCATCAAGGAAAAGAACACGGGAAACGGCACAGCAATAGAGACGGGCAGGGTGATGAATCCTATGGACTTGAGCATGCAAGCTGACGTCACGCCGGACGTGGCGCGCAAAGCCCAGCTGCTCAGCCAGGATAACCTCATGCAACAGCTACTTTGCATACCGCCGGACTTCAAGTTCGGCAGCGCAAGCCCTTATATGCAGAACATAGAAAAAAACCTCTACACGCTCGCGAAAACAATAAATGATAACTCCGGCTATTTCAATGCCGTCCAAGCGCAGGCGGAAATGAAAACAAAAAAAGAGATCGTGAACAAAACTGAAAGGGAATACGTAAAAGATGTAATAAACGCATCAAAAGAAATATCGGATAAAACCCGCAGAGACGAGATAATTTCGGTCCTTAAGAGGTCTCTGCAGAACAAACCAGGCTATCTGGCGGAGTATCAAAGCCTGGACCAGTTCTCAGTAGCGAAAACTGAAGCAGAAACGCTAAAAGCAAAAATAGAAAGGTACAGGGGCCGGCTCCTAGGAACGGGCGATATGGATACAAAAGAAATAAATTCTTATTCGGCTCTCATTGCGGCCGGTTACACGGATAAAGACATAGCCCAGCTGTTGGACGCAAAAATAGAAGTGAAACGGATATTGGAAAGCAGCCCCGAGCTTCAAGCCGAGCTCAGGCCGCCGCAGGAAGGCACGGAAGCTTTTGAAAGTATGTTTATACAATTCCTGGAACAGAAACGGTTCGAGAACGGGGCTGCAACCGAGGTGTTAAGGGATAATTTCAGGGAAGAGTTCAAGTATAATTATTCGGATTGGAAAGTAACCTATTATGCCCGGCAGCTTGTGGCGCGGTACAAAGAGGCCCTGGGGCGCTCACCCGGATCTGACAGTAAAACTGTATGGGACAATATAATGCGGTCCGCTTGGGACGAGTTGAGGCTTGGAAAATGCGTATCCGATTATACCTACCGCGTTAGCGATGAAGTTTGCGGCGCGGTAAAAAAGTTTGGTGCAAGCCTGGGCAAAGATGTGTATGAAGTAGAAACATTGAGAGACAAACAAGGCAGAATACTGGAGCTTACAGGCATATCGCATGAAGGCTCAAAAGTATTTAAAATATCAAATGATAACGTAATGCCGACTTTGGAAATATTTGATTTCCCGCACGGCAGCGGAGAAAATACGGCGCATTCCATTGTTTATGAGTTCAAGTGCGATGACGCGGCGTTGGGGTCATGGATAATTGGCAAGTCAGGATCAATGAAACCTGACCTGATAGGAAGGATAGTGGGCGATAAAACATACACTATTGAACGACGCGGCAACTGGATGAGGTGGGTAGATGTTGAAGGCACAAAGTTCCTGCCAGGCCACAGGGAGATACGGTATGGAGACGCATATTTGCAGACTGAGGGAGATAAAAAATTTGAAGAGACGTTCACGAGGAAAGAGAACAATGACGGGTCTTATACGAAATCTTTTATAAAAGACGGCATAGCGGATAGAGAAGAGACATACCTGTGGCAGCTTGAAGCGGATATGCCGCTCAGCACTATATTCCACTATTCTGAGTTCGGTGTTCCTCTTGTGGAAATATTTGAAGGCCAAAACGGCATGCAGAGCAAAGTATATCTTTGGAACGAAGCCGCGGGAAGGCGCGGAGAGGATCCTGTTTATGTGAACACTTACACTTACGATTCGGGGTTATATAACCGTATACTGAAAACAAGGGACAATAACGCCACCGGCCTTCATGAGGATTGGAATGACGTTAGCCCTGACGGGTCAGTCTTTAAATATAGAGGAAAGATAACGTCGGCTGACGGTAAGGCAGTAGCTGTAAAAACTTCAACCCAGGCGCGTTACAGCGAAGAGCGCACTGATACCAACGAAGACCTTCTTGCCGCGACAAAGGATATAAAGACCGTAAATTTAGAGACAGGAAAAGATATCTTAAAACGGTACGATTTCAGGGGCAACAGGATATATACAGAGACAGGCGGGTTCGGGGATAATACCTATATTCGCACGTTGGTCAGGGAGTATGCCGATAAGCGTCCCAGCGAAACAGGGCTTATAAATCTCCGTACAATAGAATCGGAACAGTTAACCTACGACAAGAAGAATAACATTTTAAAAACTTCACTCGGAGCGGTTAACGGCCAGACTATGAAACAAGCGTATACGCGGGAAAATGTTACAGAAGGGACCAGGACATACGGAGAAACAAATGTTCTTACCGGCGCGGATGTGTTTGTAACGTATTCGATCTCCGATGAATCCAAAAGTAAGCCGCTTTATAAAACTGAAATATCCGCCATGGATTATAATTCGATGAAGAAAACCACCGCTACGATTAAATACCGTGAAGACGGTATTATTGACTGGGAGAAGATCCGCCAGAACGAATTAGCCGACAATTCTGTGAAACAATTCGGGTCAAGTATCGGGAAAGATGTTTACGCTGTAGAAACTAAGCGTGACAGCGAAGGCAAAATACTGGAACTTATAGCTACATCGGTGAACGGTTCGAGGCTGTTTAGGGTCATTAATGACAACATAATTCCGAATATAGAAATATATGATTATTCGCAAAAGGACGGCACAGCCCACGCGCTCCTGTATGAGTTTACGGATGCGGCTATTTCAAAATCTTCAATTGACGGCTTAAAGCCGGGATCCATAGGCAGGATAGTAGGAGAAAAAACATACAGGATCGAACGCCCCGGAGATTCGATGAGATGGATCGATGTTAAAGGCACGAAATTCCTGCCGGGGCACAGGGAGATACGTTACGGAGAAGTATATCAACATACCGACAAAGACAAAAATTTTGAAGAAACATTCGTAAAGAGAGAAAATGAGGATGACACATATACGAAATATTACTATAAAGCTGGCTTGATCGACAGAACAGAAACGTACCTGTGGCGCCTCGAAGACGAAATGCCGGTAAGCAAAATATTCTATTCAACTGATTATGGAGCGCCGCTTATAGAGGTCTTTGAAGGCCGGGACAATATGGAAAGCAAAATGTATCTCTGGGACGAAAAGACCGGGAACCGGGGGCAAAACCCTGTTTTTGAGAACACCTATATCTACGATTCGAGATATTACGACCGCATCATTTCGACAAAAGACAATAAAGTAACTGGCCTTCATGAGGAATGGAACGATGTAAGCCCTAATCCGGATAATATTAAATTTGAAGGCAAAATCACCGGGCCGGCGGGCGCATTGATCGCCACAATTATAACAGAGCAGGCGCGTTACAGTAATACCCGTACAGAAACAAAAGATAATATGAATGGTAATAAAGACATTAAAACCATGAATATCATCACGGGGAATGAACAGGCGAATAAGTACGATTTCAAGAGCAACAGGATATATTCGGAAACATACGCGCCCGGGGATAATACTTATCTTCGCTCGTTTGTAAGGGAGTATGACGACAAACGTCCGAATGAAGGCGGTTGGATAAACCAGCGGACTAAGGAAAACGAACTTACAATATACGACCAAAAAAACAGGCCTATCATTGTGACCTCTTATGGGGCCGTGGAAGGCCTGTCATTAAAACAGTCGTATCTGCGCAGAGATATTACTGAACAAATAAACACAAGAGGTGAAAGAGATATAGTTACGGGAGCTGATTTATCAAGAGCATACTCAGCCTACGATAAGGCTTATAAATACCCGCTATATATGACGGAAATATCCGACATAGATTATACAAGCATGAGAAATACTGTCAGCACGGTTAAATACAGGGAAGATGCCGAAGGCAGGGAAAACAGGTTTGTTGAATGGATAGAGAATGGATTTATCAATCCCCTGTTTAATGCTGGAAATTTCACAAAAACGCTAGCTGACGGAAGAACTTTGTCAGTAACTACCGGTTTAGCGGAGAATAATAAGCCGTTGATTAATTCCGCTGGGGATTATTACAAAACCGTCGAGTATAAACTGTTGGGCCAAAAAGAAAACATTACTCTTAATACTGATATGACCCCGCATGAATCTGTAACAACCAGCAATAACGGAACATTCGTTGAGAAAAAAGCTTTAAACGCACGGTCTGCTGACGGCACCATTTGCAACCGTGTAGAGGAGGCAGACGGGGAAACCGCTGTTGAATACCTGAACGGATTCTGCGGTTCCGTGGTATCGAAAGAAAAATATTTTAATGATAAAAGAACCTCAAGAACAGATTATGGTTTTAAAAATAACAAGAGCGGGGAAGTGTATTTCTCAGTATTAACGGTTAACGACAAACTTGGCACTGAAACAGAAGAGAGCAGGGGCGCTCACAGGGACGGCTACACGCAATGGATCGAGACCAGAAACAAAACAACAAAAGAGCCGGTCACTGTTCTGAACTCTAACGATGGTATAACGTTCAACGGGTTTAATTACGACACAAAAGAGCTTATGGACCAGCACGCGCTTTACATAGGCGGGCCGATAAACGAGAAAACAACATTCACGCCTTCAGCCAACGATCTAAACAGTACGCGCGATATTAAATGTAAAGAGCATCTTTATATAAATGATGATGGGACCGCTATAATGGTATCTGAGTATCCTAAAACAAAAAACAACAGAGCCGAGCAATATGAATTTTACGGCGGTGTGTTGAATGAATCAAGAGAAACCGGGCCGGACGATTTTGTAATAGTGAACAAAACAAGGCTCAATGCTTCCGGGACCGAATATAAGCTGGATTACTATAACGGAGTATCCGAGATCCACACTATGGCTTATCCGGGTGATATTCCAGCAGAGATCAAAGCCTCGGACATTAGTGGTGTCAATATTTATTCAATGCAGAATAACGGCAATAAGAATACCTATACATACGCGAACGGAGATGTGTCCGAACAGGCGCTGAAATACCGCGGCGGGCCGGTGGAAACTATGACAACGTGGTCAAGTCCATCGCGAAATACCGTGAAGACAACCGGAACCGTTAGGTTCGATGAAAAAAATAGATCCTGGGGCCTGGAGCTTATATATCCCAATTCGAACAGCAAACATTTCGAAAATAAGGACTTTCTCTGGCGTGACGGGCCCATAGTCAAAGACGAGGTGTTCTCAGCAGGCGATCTTTCAAAGGGAAATTTTTCAGGGAACAAATCAAAAGTGAGAGTTAGTCTCACGGAATCCGGTTTCAACAGCAGTGACAATAAATTGCACCAGGTGTCGCACTATTACGGCGAGCATGATCTAACTGCTGAAATACGTGCAGAGGATTACACACTGTTGTTTATGAACGGCCCGCCCGCGGAAGGGGCTAATACGGCGACAATTAGAGAATACCGTTATAAGTATGACGGGACCAGGGTGCCTAGTAACAAGGAGACAGTTACATATAAAGTTGATATTGATTATCCCCAGCCTAATTATGTCTACAGGACTGAAACAGTTTATCGTACCGATAACGGCATCAGAATGCCTTATTTTGACAGCAAACAGCAGCTGAAGAATATCCTTGGAGCATGGAAACCGGTGTCCCAGGAGTTGAGATATCAAAAATGGATGCAACCGGCATACGGCCTGCTGAAAACCTCATTTGCGTACGACGAAAAAAAGACAGGCCTTCCCCTTGAGAACACCGCGGACTATATTAATCCCACAGGCGCGCCTGTTACACTGAGAACAAAAACTGAAAGGATGTTCAATTACAATGAGTTAAAGAACAGTAAACATATTAGCCAGGGTGAGCAAGGTATAATAAAAGAAGTAGAAAGGGTCCGCGATGAGATAGCTAGGCTAGTCAAAACGAACAGTAAAGACAATGCTGTACCCGATATTGTAATACCGGCCGAGAACCTGTTTGTCGGTATGGTGTATGAAACATCCAGTGATAGAAGCGGCAATATCATTCCGGAGAAATATCTAGGGATGTCATTGTACCTCAACGACATTGCCGGGCTGCGTTTGGTCGCGTCGGAGGATATAAATGCTGTTACAACAGAAAGAAAGATCAATATCAAGTATGAATTAAATAACGGCCAAACCGTAGAACACGGGTATACACGCGGTACAACAGGAAAGCTTGGAGCTGTAAACCACGGGGTTGATTATCCGGTCTATTTTAAACTTACAGGGCCGTGGAAAAATGATCTTGTTGATATTAACCGGGCGCCTATTTTCCAGGGGCAAAATGAGCTAAAAAGGGATGAGGTCCAGGAATATTATCCGCTCCCGCATAAAGACAGGATTTTTCTCAGGGCGTATGATGCCATATTGGCGATGATATATCATGCAAAGGATATAATCATAGATAAGAATACAGGTTCTTTTACTTATAAAAAAGGCCCTCCTGAATTAATGATGATATACCGGTCCCTTAGGGAAGGCAAAGATGTACTGCCGAAGTATTACACAACACCTGCTCTTTCGTGGGCCTTGATACTTTCTGTCCTGTCAGCAGCTTTCGTTTTGCCGTCTGTATTCATAAAGCTGTACCGCAAAAAGAAAAACGATGCTTTGTACAAATCTAATGCAACAACACAGCAACAAGCAAGCGGCACTATTGATTACCAGGGTTCTGAAAAAGCTAACGATGACAAAGCGCAAGTAACCAACGAAAGCGGCAATGGAGCATCGAATGGTAACGGAAATAGTCTTGTAAACGAAGGGCTGAACGGAGATATACTTACGCCTATAGAGAAATCTGAAAAACTTCTTGATGAATGGGAAGCCATGCTTAATATACGCAGAACCACCGGTTTCTCCGGACAGGATATTGACGATTTGTTGAATAAAGCGATGAAGATAATAAATCTTACGCCGTTTGAGGTAAAAAAAGCCAATAAGAACCTTTTAGGGCTGCATAAGAATTACGGAAACATGTACAAACTGTCGTTGGAAACGATGCGTATCCTTAAGCTCACTGAGAGCAAGATACCTGACAACGATGAGGAAAAGAAAGAAGAATTAAATCTTGTTCTTTCGGAGTTCGGCGATATAGCGCAGTATGCCTCTAATTACGCTGACATAGCCTCATCACAGGATAATTTGAACTTGATGTCGAATTACGTGATGAACAAGGATAATATATTTGAAAAAAGGCTGCCCTTATTAAAAATATCTGTTATGACGGTTGTAAGGATTGTTTATGGTTTCTGGTTAGGCATAAGAGTGTCATCTGGGCGAATGAAAAGCAGTGTGCGAAAACTTGTAAAGCTGGGTAATGCAATAGACCCCGAACTCTACGATGACCAGGAGAATACTATACGGGACACCGATAATTATGCGGATTCGATCGTGCAACAGGAAAAAGTCCCATCTTTCGGTATCAAGCAGTACTGGAAATTTAGAAGGGCGGTGCCCAGGATAATCGGAGTATTGACTCTGCTTTTTTCTGTTTTCTCTTTCGCGTTCATAAGCTCAGAGATAACGTTAGACCTTGTCAGGGGCCTCATCTGCGGCATAGGTATATCGGCGGGTGCTTCATTGTTCCTGGTCTGGAGAGGCCTGGTGGATGAATATTCTGAGCATCAAAAAATAAACATCGATAAGAACCTGAAACGTTACATGACGGATAATCACGAAGACAAATTCAGGGACATGGAATACAAGACCGCCATAAGAACATGGAAAAAGGAAATGGATTCTGAAAAACCAAACGCGGATATAGTTCTTGTCATGGCAGAACAGAGTATGGTTGGAAAATATGAGGAGCTATTTAAAGAAAAAAGTCACAAATTCGTGAGAAAAGATACCAAGTTCAAGGTTGTCCCGTACAACGGCAATGATGGCGCGGCATACTGTGAGGCTTTCAGCTATCTTTCCGATGCATATCCAGGTTCAAATGAATTTGGCCGTTCAATAATCCTGATTACAGGGAAAGATGACTGGGACAGTGTTACTAACACTGTATCATTGCCGGGAATAGACGATCTAACACTGCCCGATAAGGAAGATATCAATAATATAGAGTTTCAGCTGATGAACGGATACAGGGCGGCAAAGGCGCTTGCAGATGAAGGGCGCGGAGGAAAAATATTCGTTGACGCGGCGCTTCACTATGTAGGCCCTATAAGGCGCCGCGACGAAATTACGATGGTCGGGTCCTGGGCGGATTATAAGCAGGTAGAAGACCAGAACTTAAAGCTCGTGCTAGGTATGAATGATGGACATGTACGCAAACTCTACCAGGATTTCAAGCTTGAAGATATAAACGATAAGTTAGAACGCCATATGCTGACCGGGGTTTACGATAAGTCGAACATAAAAAAACGGCAGATGCCTGTTTTAAGCGGTATAACGCTTTTCAGTTTCGACACACATAAAAAAGAACAGGAATTTATTGAACTGCTTAGATACGAACCGAAAGATTTCAGTCTCACAAATGACATAGTAAACCCGTTGATACTCCTTAAACGCGAAGGTTCCAAGGAAATGTACAAGTCACTGATCTCAAGGAATATTTTTGCTAATAAAGAACAGCGCGATCCAATGCTGAAGCTTCTCGATACCTATGATAATCTGTATGCTAAAGACAACTCAGTGCCGTTCGAGTTTTGGCTGTACATGCCTCATCTTCATGAGACATACATTACAAACGGCAGAGCCCTGCACAATACGCCTGTCGATAATGTTGATAAGGCGAATCCTAAGAGGCCTGAAAATGTTGATGGCGGATCTCCAAGCCACGATGAGCTTATGACCCCGTACGAAAATGCTGAAAAATATCTCGATGAATTGGACTGTCTCACGCAGGCAAAAAAGGATAATTTTACTGAAGATGACGCTGTCATGGCCAGAAATAAAGTAAAACTGATCATGAATCTAACGCCTTTCAAAATGGAGAAAGCTAAGAGTAACCTTGCTAATCTTTACTGGATTTACGACAAGCTAGAAAAGCGTTCAATGGAAACGATCGATTCTTTAAAAAAAACGTATAAAATAATTCCCGAAAATGACGTGAAAAAAAAGGAGAAGATCGGCCTTATAATAGCAGAATTTAATTCAATATCAAAATATGCGGTTAATTATATGGGTGCGGTATCATCGCTTGATAATATTGGCGTGATGTCAGGCTATTTCATGCCTCATGGAAAATTTCTGGAAACATCCGGTTTAATGAGTTTTATGAGGTTCTGGTTCGGTTTCTCGTTTGGGTTGGCATCGTCTTCTTTCGGGGCAAAGGACCGTGTGCGAAAAATTGTCGGAATAGGCAACGCAATAGACCCCGGACTATATGATATTCCTGAACAGACAATCCAGGAAGCGGACAAGTATGCCGACTCGATTGAACATGCAGATAAATCTAATGCCATAGGTATAGGAAAACGCTGGCCTTTGAGAAGGGCGCTGCCGAGAATATTGGGCCTGCTGGTGTTCCTGTACTCGATTTTGGATATTGCTTTGCTTCACACGGGCATTCCTACCAGCTTTATTATCTCGCTGATCGTGTTCGGTTTTATGTCGCTCGGTATCTCGTGGTATTGCATCCTTAAAGGCCTCGATACACATTATGAGCTCAAATTAAAAGGGATCGATAATGCGACCGAGGGGTTTGTTACGGGAGACTACACGCAACGGTTCCGTAGGATTGAGTATGAAGACACTATAAAGTCCTGGGAACAGGAGATGGCATCGGAAAAACCCAGCGCTGATATTGTTCTTATAATGGCAGTTAGTGAGAACGTCAATAAATATGAGCAACTGTTTTCAGCTGGCAGCGACAGGTTTATCAGGAATGATGTGCCGTTTAAGGTAATACCGTATGAAGGAAATGACGGCGCGGCGTATGCTGAAGCGTACCGTTACCTGGCTGAGAATTATCCCGCTGTTAAGAAGAACGGCCGCGCTATTATACTTGTCACGGGCGCAAACGAGTGGCACAGTATTACCAGCGCCGTATCTATACCAGGCACGAAGAAAATAAAGTTGCCTAGCGGCAATGATATTAAGAACATAGAATATCAGCTTATGAACGGCTATAAAGCCTCCCGTATGCTTGCGGAAGAAAAGCGCGGCGGCAAGATATTTATTGACGTTGAACTTCAATACACGGGCCCGGTAAAGCGCAGCGGGGAGATAACACTGGTGGGGTCTTGGGCAAATTTTAACCAGGTAGAAGACCAGAAGCTAAAACTTGTGCTTGAATCCTTCGACGGACGTATAAAAAAGCTTTACCATGATTTCAAGCTTGAAGAGATAAATGATAAGCTGGAACGCCATATGTTGACAGGAGTATATGATAGAACCAACTCCAAGAAACGGCAGATGCCTGTTCTGAGCGGCATAACGCTTTTCAGTTTTGATAAAGAAGAGAACGAAGACGAATTTACGGATCTATTGAGCGAAGAGCCTAGGGGTTTCAGTATGACCAAGGACGTATTTAACCCGCTCATCCTGCTCAAACACGAGGGCTTCAACAAAATGTACAAGTCTCTCATTTCCCGCAACGTGTTCCCAAATAAATTAAACCGCGACCCTATGCTCAAACTGTTCGATAATTATAATAAACGTTATGACAACGGGAACTCCATGCCTTTTGATTTCTGGGTTTATATGGCGCACCCTCAAGAAACATATATCACGCGCGGTAGCGTACATGAAACGCCCGCTAAGGACGCTGATGATATACATACAGCTTCATTTTATGGTTTTTTCGACTGGACACCGTGGATTATGGCTCTGGGATTAGAGTCAAAGATAAAAGCTAAAATCAGCTCAGTGCCCGAGGCGGTTGAAGGCGATAAGGAAGTCGTGAAACGCGCAGAGGACGTGCCAGCTAAAGGGTTCACAATGGCGCATGAAACCGCCCTGGAAATATTCAACGGGGCCGGTATGTCGGTACAAAACGACGAAAGCCTGAAAAAGTATATTACAGGGCAGAAATGGCTCAACGGCTATCTGGATAAAGTCCAGATCGATATCGTTCGCGGGCTGCCGCAGAATAAAATATTTAACGGCAGTGGAAAGGCCGGCGAGTTTTACGATCTAGGCAGGTTAGTTACATATAACAGGGATCAAGCCGGTGTTCTGCATGTCTTGATACACGAGAAATTTTTCGGCGCTTATCCAGGAATTGAGAGAGAGACACTGGCTCTTGTGGTTGCCCTGCATGAATTTCTCGAAGAATATTTTGTCTCACAAAAGAATATGAGCCTGCAACAGGCTCACGAATTGGTTGACAGGTCGGGCTTTGGGGAAAATATTGTCGGCCAGATAACAAGCCTGGCGGATATAAATATGATCGACCGCATAAAAAAGAACTGGGAAGTTGTTAAGCCTCAGGTGCAGATAGTTGCTGCGAGGGCGCCGCTATCCCGGGTGGCGCCGGTTAAAGACCGGTATGATATTGTCAAAAACGAGATTAGAGCCCTTCGTAGTGTCACCAGCCCGTTTGCGGCGGTCAAGGAAATTGGGAGAATAGTAACTCCGTTGACGCGTCAGGAAATACAGAACAGGATGTATTACAAAGGTGTCATGCCGGTTTCTTACGAAGTGACTGGGACCTTCAAAAAGCAGATAATGGAGCTTGCCGCGCTAAACAAGGGCGGGTTGGGCATCACTCTCTTAAAAGAGGCAGCCAATACGAGCGCAAAGGCATTTTCAGTGTAGGCAATATAGTAATTAACGTAAACAATACATGCGTCAACGCGACTGTCTACGCAGAGAAGTTCAAAGCCGGCATAACAAAAAGAACCGGTATACTTTCCATTGCTGTTGATGACGTGCAAACTACACCTAAAGCTCAGGCGATAGCGGATCTTGTCCGCCAGCCGGATAACCCCGCTCAGCCAATGATAAAACAAAGCTCTATGCTTATTCTAGGCCGCGGGACGCTGGCCGTCCTCAAAGAGCTTAGGGAAGGGAAAAGGGAATTCAGGCAGTCGCTTGAGTCCGCCGGGTTCAATGCACAGGCGCTGGAGCCGTTTGTAGTACTGATGAACAACATAGAAACGGCTTACGCCTGCCCGCGGATACTTAAGGACGAATATTCAAATGACAAATTCCTGAATTCTCTGGTTTACCCGTTCTTTACTGACACGTTCGCGGCCGGAGTCACGCCCGTTTCGGATGAGCTTAAAAATGACCTTAATCCTGAATTGACAAAATATTCGGTCGTTAATGAAGGTAACAACAGCCTTGACATGATGAAGGTGGCGCTGCTGAGCGCAGATAATGTGCTGGTTATATCGGATAGCGACAACCCTGACCCTGACAGCGGCGTTTATCCCGAATTTAAAGGCGCTATAAATTCTATCGGACGTAATAATTACGACGGCAACACGGGCGCTGTGCTCAATAATTACATATATGACCTGTGGCAGGAAGAGTACTTCCAAAAGATGTCGCTGGAATTCGATCTTCTAAACGACAGGAACTACGCCGATATGAAGGACGCGTCGCTGCTGGCCCCTGCCGTGACGATAAATACCTTTAGCGATATCCCCGAAATAGCGGAACGCCTCTCGAAAGCCGGCATCAACACAATGATCCTTGACCCGTGCTTTCCAGCCAAGCAGGTTGACAGCCAGCTGTATAGTTCTTTCAGCAGTTATGGTTTTGACCTCTCGCGCATTGATTGGGCGCAGGAGGCAGACCGGCTGGGCATGGGAACGGCCGAGGCCGGCAGAATAAAAAATATATTGCCTAATGAAAGGCCGGAAGGGTCTAAAGACGCCGACGGTTTGTTCGAAAACCAGTTCTACGCAGGCATCGAGCTGTATCAGATGCTTGCGCGCGACAAGAGCAGCCAGAAGAAATTCCAGGCGTTCGAGCGCCATGCGCCCTGGTGGAACGAGATAAGGGATTATTCACGGTATCTCGCGTACCAGAGGATAACTGACCAGAAGCTGAGCAGCAGGGCAACACTGGAATATTGGGAATCGCACATCGACGACGCGGCAAAAATTAAATACGATAACTACCGTGCCGTGTATGAATACATGAATTACGTTGCTTACCTGCAGTTGAAGGCCGCTGTCGGCACAGTGCACAAGAAAATAGAAGGCATGAAAGTGCTGATGGATTACACAGTGCTCGCCGGCAGGGATTCGTGCGATGTGGTATTCCACCCGGAGCATTTTAAGGACAACGCCGGGAACCTTGTTTCGCCCTTCGTGAACGGGCAGGTAAGAACTGAAACCGTCCTTAATAACTGGCACGCGATGGAATCTCTTAAGTTCAAGCCGTTTAAGGATAACCTGGAATTCTGGTTCAAAGGCTTCGGTTTCGACGGAGGCAGGCTTAGCGGCATGGACGCGTACAGCACTGTCAAGGAAACAGGCTTTACGCCTGATATATTGTTGTCAGAGCTGGCCGACACGATACGCGGCATAAACCATTCGGCGCTCATCATCGTAGAGCCCTACACGGGATACACCGCGAGCGCGCACGTGCGGCGGGCTAAAAATATTTATGCAACGCTTAATGTATCATCGGAAAACGATATCTCCCCACAGATAGTCAGTAATGAGGCCGGCAATAAAGGCAGGCTGTGGGTCAGGTTGACCGGCGACATAAGCCAAAATCAGATCCAAAACCTTTTGGTGGATTCCTTAAACAAGATGGGCGGTTCGGGTGTCGATTCGTATGTCAGTTTTAGAGTTCGTTCAGAGGACATAATTAACGTATCCGTCCCGGGGAAATTCAATCTTATCTCGTTCATGGAGTCATTAAAGGCCTCGATAATGGGGCCTTCATCGTACAATGAAGCGCGGGCTTTTGCCGACGGGTACTCAAGGGGCTGCGCCATGCCGCTAAAGGAGTCCGAGGCGTCGGCGCTTGTCGACAACGGCTGGCAGCTGTCAAAAGCGCTTGAGTACCAGGTATCAAAAAAAGGCGTATTTTCCGAGATATATCTGGCGCTCAATAGAATAGGTTTGACCGAAAAGGATGCCCCGGCCCTATGGAACGACATAAAATCAATGCAGCGGAGAGCGAACTCGTATCACGATACAAAGGATGTTCTGCGCGCCAACAACGAACTATGCGGCTACATAAAAGGATATGTCGAGAACGCGTATTATAAAAATTACGTCAAAAGCACAGGCGGGCACATTAGCCAGGATTCGGATATCCTGAAAAAACTTCTAGCCGAAGAAGACACCTACCTTCTGCGGGACGGGAAGGACAGCGCTCACCTCACCGTGGAGTACGCGGAAAACGGCCTCGGCGATATGCGGGCTAAACTCATGGGGCTTTCGGGCGCCCTGCTTTCTACCGGAAGGTATGAGGAAGTAAAAAAGATACTCACTTATCTGGCCGGCCTGCAGAATGCCGACGGGATGATACCCGGCATGATCCGGCAGGATGGATCCGGCGATTACACGTCTTCTGACGCGCCGCTCTGGTTCATTGAAGTCCTCAACCGGTACTACTGCACGGCCCATGATGCTGCCAAGAACGAATATATCAGGGAAAAGCTTCCGGTCGTTAACAGGATAATGCAGTGCTACATGAAAGAGGCCGGTGCGGTTCACATGGATAAGAACGACCACCTTGTCGTTGTGCCGGACTATTCAACACAGATGGATACTCAGTACGGCGGTCGTCTAACTGTGCCGCGCGGCGGCAAACCGGTTGAGATACAGGCTTTGTTCTATAACGCCTTGTGTGCGGCACGCGACCTGAACAATGTTGGCGGTGAGCCCAGCTTGTCAAACCTGTATGATGAGTTAAGCCTCAAGACAGGGCGCTCAATCAACGAACGGTATTTCGGTAACGGTGAAATATACCCCTATGACGTGCTTGACGGGAACGCGTCGGTAAAACACGACGTGCGCCCGCACGCACTGCTGCTTATATCGCTCAGTGAAAACGACGGCCTTCTAAGCGATGAGAGAAAAGATATGATAGTCAATACGGTGGAAAAGCAGTTATACACGCCGTACGGGCTGAGGTCGTTGTCTCCGGATAACGAGAACTATTATGGAGCCGGTGAAATGGCCACTGCGGCGAAAGAAAAAAGATACACGGATTACCAGGGCGCCGCCTGGCCGTATTTCCTTTCATCATATTTTTACGCCAAACTCAGCCTTGTCAGGAATAAAAGCGGCAGTGCATACTCTTCCGCGAAAGAAGAATTGAAGCGCCGTTTGAACAACCTGTTGTTCGTCGCGAAAGAAGGCACAGTGCCGGAGGTTTATAGCGGCAACGCTCCTTACAACGCCGGCGAGATGTCCGGCCCCAGCGTGTATTCTATTTCGGGGCTTATAGAATGCATGGACATCGTTGACAGCGACACGCCCGTGAAACGGTACAACGTCGCGAATAGGAACAACATCAGGCTTGACGCTATAATGGGCATCATTACTGCCGGTTAAACGCACCTTTACCCCTCTATGTATTAAACCACCTGTAGTCGCGCAATCCTATAATTGATTTGTAATATAATATTAGCTATAATGAGCCAGATAATATTGCGCCCATAGCTCAACTGGATAGAGCGTTTGACTACGAATCAAAAGGTTAGAGGTTCAACTCCTCTTGGGCGCGTTTTTAAAAACTGCACTAACAGAGCTTTTCACTTCACATGACGTCAAAACGGGGAATACGTTCCTGACGGCACCTACGGAGGAATAAAATGAATAAATATTTTGTGTTAGCCTCAATGATAGCCGTGTTTTCTATTGCGGCCTGCGGGAAGAAAACCGCGCCTCAGGCGACAGTTCAGCCTCCGGCCCCGGTTGTCCAGCGCAGCCGGCCGGTGTAGTCGAAGATTTCCTGCCCGACACTGGCAATTACGGCACGGTGACACAGTGCCCCGTCATGGGAGAAAAAGTAGTCGTGGGAAAAGACACCAAGGCCTTCAAATACAATGGCAAGGTATATTATATGTGCTGCCCGTCGTGCGCGGCGCAGTTCAAGGCTAACCCGGAAAAATACGTTAAATAGGACCTGCAGTAGGCCCTGATTACACAGATACATCGACCAGCTTTAATTTGTGAAATCTCTGTAAAAATCTGTGAAATCAATCCCGCCTTGCGGGATAAACGATCTCAACTGGAGGCGGGCCGGTGAAAAAATGTCTCCTGCTGTTTGTTCCTTTCCTGTTGCTTGCAACTTCCTTTCAACCGCTTTACTCGTCTGCAGCAAGCGAATCTTCTTCTCCATCCTGGCTGGACAAAAACATATACAAAGACGGGGATTTCATTTATTCAGTCGGCCGCTCCAACCCCTGCAAGACCAAAGACGAGGCGAAAAAATTAGCCCTCTCTGACGCCACCGAGGCCTTTGTAAAATACTGCCGCGTGGACGTGCAGTCTTTCGACAGGAGCATAGAGCTTTACTCCAAGGTCAACGGCAAAACCAGCCAGTCTTCCGACCTGCGCGCGGGCAGCCTTATAAGGGCCAACGCTTTTGTCACGGGTTCCATCCCTCAGGACTGGTATTTTGACAGGTCGGGCGGTTCAGTTAAGGCGTTCGTACTGCTAAAGATCCCTAAAGAGGAGTTCGACAGGATTTCCAAAGAGAACAACATAAAGCTTTCCGCGGACATACTGTTCTATTACGAAGACGCAAAAGGAAAGATGCAGTTGATGGACGAGAACAGCGTCCTTACTTCGGGCGACGGCTACTCGCTGTACATAAACCCCAGCGACCCCTGCTACATATATGTGTACCAGATAGACTCGCTTGGCAAGTCGTTCCGGCTTTTCCCTAACGCGGAATACGAAACAGCTAACAACCCCGTTGTGCCCGCTGTTGGCGCCTGGCTGCCCAACGAAAAGAAACTCTACGAGATGGACGAGATCACCGGAAAAGAATACGTATACGTTTTCGCCTGCCGCGAGCCCATCAAGGAGCTCGAGGGCCCGTCCGCGGTTAACTTCACTAAATCCGGGCTAGATGACATAATGCTAATAAAGAAAATGGGCGTCGCTAAGCTAAAAGACAAAAGAGATCCCTCAAAGATAACGATCAAGCGCGCATCGGATATCAAGGAAGTAAAAAAGAAGCTCCAGGCCGAGGGCGATTTCGTCTACGAAACCTGGTTCTGGCATAAATGAGAAGTGTCTGTTAACCGTCAAAGTCCTGCACGTATCGAGGGAAATATCGTGTGGCTAGCCAAAACATTAAAAGGAAAATATATTTTAAACAGTGAGCCGCATAGCGCCCCGGGCGTGGTGTGGCTTTTTCAATTTTGCAGGCAAAATTGACCCACCGAAGAGGCGGGTAAGTAAATATAATCCGGCTAGCTTATTGCTATAGGAGATAAATTATGGATAAACCCAAAATAACGTACCCCTGCGAATGGGATTACACCGTTATCGGCGCGGACGAGGCCCTGCTGCGCAGCGCCGTGGCGGAGTGCTGCAGCGGCAAAGAACACAGTGTTGAATTCTCAAAAAAGAGCAAAGCCGGGAAATACATTTCGTTGAATGTCAAAGCAAAAGTAACCTGCGATGATGAACGGGTTAATTTGTCTGCAGCGCTTGGCAAGCACCCGGCAGTAAAAATGGTGCTGTAAATTCTCATGCAAAGTTGAGAGTTTGTAAGAAAAGTGGGTAAGACAAAGATACAAATTGACGCAAGGAGCTTGAAATGATTTGCCCTAAATGCAAACAAAACATCAAAGACGATAGTATTTACTGTGATTTGTGCGGACAAAAAGTAGGTTATAATACCATTTTTCTTGAACCCGACAACAAATCGACAGATAATATTTTGCCGCGCACATTCAAAGAGTTTGCGGACAAACACATTTTTGCTCTTAGTTGGTTTGTGCTTTGGAGACAAACTGTTGCTTCAGTTCCATTAATGGCAATGTTTGCATTAATATTTGTGCCAATACATCTAAATACAATTACATTTCTTCTATTAAATTTATTAAGGTTGTTAAGTGTCATTTTACTTGTTATTGTAACTGATCATGTGGCCAAATACGCGGGGCGCAAGATATACAGGCTTGCAATAAAAAGATTTATTGGCTGGACAATATTGTGGCGAACAGCTTTGATTACAATAGCGCCGGCTATGGTAATTGGAATAATTCTTGCTATCCTTGTTCCTTTCTTCGCAAAAATCGATGGCGGTGAGATCATTTTTAAAACAATTGAAATACTCGTTTTTCTTATCGCGGTACCATTTTTTATATACATAAATGGCAAAATCACGGATATTGTCATTAGGAAATATGGAGAGTTCATCAATAACAATAACACTAACACTAATCGCACGATATTGTTAGAAAAATAATTCTATAAATGGTGACGGTTCTAATCTATTTTGACATATTCTATATTTAGTAAAATACGTTGCGAAATGTGGGCTTAAAGGAGGTGAGCACTAGAAGGCAGGAAACAAGGATAGCAAATATTTTTAGCCGTAAAAGTTACATAAAATCTCAGGAGGCAAAAAAATGAAAAAAACCATCGTCTTAACAATTGTCGGTATATTTTTAATGGCAGTTGGCGTGTCTTTTGCGGAGCCGGTAAGAAATATCAGCGGGAAAAAGCATCCGAATCTTGCCGCGGCCCAGAGGCTCGTTGACCAGGCTTACAATAGAATTTCCGCGGCGCAGGTCGCCAACGAGTTTGACATGGGTGGGCATGCTCAAAGAGCAAAAGAGCTGCTTGACCAGGTCAACCAGGAGCTCAAAATGGCCGCAATCGACGCAAACAAAAACAAGAAATAAAATAATCTGCGTTTGTTCAACATTCCACCGGGGGTTTCGCCATTCAGGTGGAGTTGAAACATTTAATGAACAATAAAATCACGATGTACGACGTGTTGATAAACGCAGTCACGGCCATGCTGATAGGCTTGTGTTTGCTTGTTTTTTACTATTTTATAACGTACGCCGTCCACGTTTGCAATTTTCCGTTTGACTGGGAACCTACCGATGGTGACGAGCTTAGCCTTGTTGCCCGCGTTATCCATCATCTGCCCCTTTATTCGGACTGGAACAAAGGGAGCATCATTAACATTTATACGCCGGTATTTTATTACGCGGCGGCGTTATTGTCAAATATCCTCGGCTTTAATATGGCGCTGGGGCGGCGGGTGTCGCTGATTTCGTTAATTGGGGTATTTGTTGTGGTGTTCTTGTCATTTCGGGCGGGGAAAAGCAAGACGGGCGTGTTCGCCGCTTTGGCGCTGACGTTGTCGCTGGTTTTAATGAAGGACGGCATACTGGTAGAAGAGATGCATTTCAGCGTGAACGCGTTGTTCGCGTTGTTTACAGCGCTTAGCATATATTTCATGCAGATGTTCATTGACGAACGGAAAACAGTTTATCTTGATCTAAGCGCCGTTATGACGTTCCTTGCCCTGTTTACCAAACAGCAGGCGGTTATAGCGGCTGTCAGTGTGTTTGCCGCGCTGATTATCACTGAACGGGACTTTAAATATTTGCTCAGGTATGCCCTCGTCTTTGGTGTTTTGTCGGGAGTCATGTGTTTATACCTGGAAATTACTAACAACTTCAGTTTTTTAAATTCCACTGTTTTCTATTTAAGGGATGTAATACCAACAAATTTCGGTTTCGGGAAGGCACGGCTGACAAGTTTTCTAAAGGCTGAGTGGGTAATAACCATAATAACCGCGCTCGCGCTGGCCTACAACATCTTCATAAAAAGAAAAATATCCTCGTGGAATGTGTTCGTAATAGTAAGCGTTCCACTGCTAGGTTATATGCTGGGAAACAACTTCGGCGGGCTCAACTACGTGTTCACGCTATGGATAGCGATGATAGTTTCTTGCGGGCAGTTCATAATGGGGCTTATCGAGCAGGAAACAGGCAAGACTGAACACGGGATGATAACCAAAGCAAGCGCCGTGGTACTCCTTAGCTGTATGATGTTGTACGGCACATCGGCCGCAGAGGCTATAGCGCCGGTATTAAAAAAACTCAACAACAGGCTTGAGCCCGCGCGCTACGTTATGGAAAACTATTATTCCACGTTGGGTAAAATGTACGCCGGGTCGGCAAACAAACATTTCTTCGGGGGGCGCACAATAGGCGTGTTCGTTGTCAACGGCGGTATTTCTGAATACGAGTACGCCACTTTCGGCCTTGCCGCCTGGCCGGTCAACTACCGTATAGACAAAACCGCTTTTTTACAAAAGCTTGACAACAAATATTTCGGCATGATAACAACAGGCCTTGACCCTTTTCCGGACGACATGATGGCGGGGATAAAGAAAAACTACACGCTGACGGCAACACTGCCCGCGAACTGCTGGATGGGCAGGATAATGCCCATAGAGGTGTACGTCCCGCGGAAAAACGATTGAATCTACGCAGAGTATAGTTTAAAGTATAGCGGCAGGGCTTTCCAGGCCGCCGGCTCCAAAGGCACGCCCGATGGCAATTAAACACGGAATAACCTTCAATGTCCTATTCCTTACCTTGTTAGCCCTTCTTGCCTTTGCGGGTGTTTCACCTGCCGGCACCGATCCCCAGATACAGCAGTGCTACGACCAGGGCATGGCGCTTTACAACAAATCCGATTTTACCGGCGCGGCGGAGAAGTTCGAGCGCGGGCTGGAGCTCTCTACACAAAAGAAGGACATTAAATATTTCTACGTGTTCGAGGCCAACCTCGGGGTTATCTATAAGGAGCTTGGCAACTACCAGAAGGTGCTGTTCCTCTACCAAAGCGCGTTGAAGCTCGCCAAAGACCAGAAAGATGAAAAGAACGAAGCCATGATCTACACTGACCTCGGCGGGATATACGACCTTACGGGAAACCTGGAAAGGGCCGCCGACTCCTACCGCTCGGCCCTCGCTATATTCCGCAAGACAAGCGACCAAAAAGGCATAATCAACAACGTCGGCAACCTCGGCATAATTTACGACAAGCTCGGCGACCACATGAAGGCTGTCGCGTATTTCAAGGAGTCGATAAAGACGGCCGGTGAAATAAAAGACAAGGCCGCCGCGGCGAACATGCTTGTAAACCTGGGCATTGCCTACAGCAGGATGGGCGACTACCACATGGCCCTTAAGAACTACGAGGATGCCTTAAAAAAATACGATGAGCTTTGCGACAAGGCGGGCACCAGCGACGTTTACCTTAACCTCGGCTCGGCTTACTCCAACCTCGGCGACTATGGCGGGGCGCTGCGCTACTTAGACAGCTGCCTCAAAATTAAAACCGAACTCAAAGAGAAAAAGGGCATAGCCGACGCGGTGATGAACATAGGCTCTGTGTTCGAGCGGCAGAAAAAATACGAGAGCGCGCTGGCCGAATACCAGAAAGCCTACAAAATGCTTTCGGAGATGGGCGCGCCGCCGGACCAGATAGAAGCGAAGATAGGCGACGCTTATTTTGACCTCGCGAAATACGGCGACGCCCAGAAGATATACGAGAAGCTTGGCGACCCCGTGCGGTTGGGGCGGCTTGAGCTCGCACGGAAGAACTTTTCCACCGCGCTCAATTATTTCGATTCGGCCCTGAAGGTTAACGCGGGCTCGAGGGACCCCATGTTCCTCTTCGCAGTTTACTGCGGCAAGGGTTGGGCCTATTACGGCAGGAGCGTGAAAGATTACGCCGATGCGAGGGAGAGCTTCGAAAAGGCCATAATGTACAACGAGGAACAGAGGGAAACACTGAGCGAGCAGGAGAGGCTCAGATTCTTCGCCGACAGTGTTAACGGTTTCTACCGCACCGAGCCGTATGAAGGCATTATTGAGCTGCTTTACGATACCGGCGATAAGGATGAGGCTTTCACGTTCTCCGAGAGCCAGAAGGCGAGGATACTTTCCGAGGCCCTGGCGTCCAAGGCGGACAACATAAACGCTTCTATCCCCGGCGAGTACCGTACACACGAGATAAAAATCGCGATAGAACTGCACGCCATAAGAAAAGTTATGAAGTCCGCGGTGGCCTCTAACGAAATCGAGATATGCAAGGCGCTTGAGGAACAGCTAAAGAGCACGCTGTCGTCGAGGGCGGATTTTGTAAGCGACTTGAGGGGGAGATTCCCGGAATACGCCTCGCTTGTCTATCCCCAGCCGGTAAAGCCGCAGGAGATAAAGCTTCAGCCGAACGAGGCGCTGGTTGAGTTCGAAGTATGCGGGGACAAGACGTACGTGTTCACGCTGTACAAGAAGTCGCTTAAGATGAGGGAGATAAATATAACCAGGGACGAGCTGAGGAAACTTGTGGGGGAGTATCGCGACTCGTTCGAGAACATGAAGAATTATAACAACCTCGCCGATTTCAACGTGAAGCTCTCCAACAGGCTTTATGATATTTTGCTCTCAGGCGCCCTGAAGAATGTTCCTGACGGAGCAGAACTTATAATAGTGCCGGATGAGTTCCTGGGGACCATACCCATAGAATCGCTTACCGTTGAAACGGGTTCGGGCAAAAAAATGGGTGAAGGGCCGCGCGGCCCGTTCCCGCTGGGCGTGAAATACCTCGCGGATAAATACATTATAAGCTACGCGCAGTCCGCGACGACGCTTGCTATGCGGCAGGCGAGGCGTTCATCTAGCGGAGGCAAAGATTCCGTTCTGCTCGTGTGCGACCCGGTGTTTTCCAGTTCCGATCCCAGGGCTGGCAAGGCGGCCTGTCGCAGCAGGTAAAAGACGCTGAAAGTGATATGGGCCTCAAAAAGATGGGAGCTCTTATGGAATGGGGTGCAATGGGGGTTTCCGGCACAAAGGATAAGGGCGGCATGAAAGTTGTCAGCCCGGAGGAAATGTTCCCGAGGCTGGAAAAAACCTGCGGCGCTCAACGATACAGCGTGCGCGCTTTTTGGCGGAGATAATACTACAGCCCTGAGCGGGCTGGACGCGTCCCAAGAAAAAATATCGCAGATGAACCTCACGGGGTTTAGCTACATTATATTCGCGACGCACGGGATTCTCGACAACACCGTGCCGTGGATAAGAGAGCCCGCGCTTGTGCTAAGCCAAGTGGGCAACAAGCCTCCCTATGACGGTTTTCTCACCATGAGCGAGATAATGGGCATGAAGATACCGGCAAAACTGGCGCTTCTGCTTGCCTGTAGGACAGGCATAGGCGAGAGCGTGAGCGGGGAAGGCGTGATGGGCCTCGGGCGGGCGTTCCAGTTCGCGGGGTGCGGAAACACAGTTATGAGCCTGTGGTTGGTCAACGAAGACGCGACCGTTGTGCTGACCACCGAGATGCTTAAGAACCTTAAGGGCGGAATGGAGCCGAAACTGGCGCTGAAGGCCGCGAAAGACAAAATGAGGCGCGACGGCTGGGAACACCCGTTCTACTGGTCGGCATTTGTTATATATTGATAACAAAAAAACACGGGCGCACACATATATTATATATGTGAACACCCGTGTTTTTATAGTTTACAGTTCTTAGAAATTATATGTCGCTGCCAGGGCCGGGTAAGTGTTGCGCCTCGAGTCCTGTAGGAACACTACAGATGGGACAACGCCGTTGTTCGTGTCGGCTTTAGCGGAAGAAGATGATCTAGGCTCTTCAATGAAAGCGAGGCCGGCGCCAAGTACCGCGCCCCCCAGGTATCCCCAGGCTGTGCCGTCTCCCACCCATCTTGAATCGTTGTTATTTAAAGCTTTGATCCCGCCCAATATGGTTCCCAGAAGCGCGCCCAAATTGCCACCCATGTCCATATCTCTTATTATCAGCGCGCCGATACCCATTGACCCATTGGACGCGTCCACGCCGCCAAGGACGATCCCGAGGCCGGCTCCTAGAAGGACGCCATAGGCGCCGCTTAAGGCTATCGCTCCGCCTTTGTCGTTTTCATTCTCGTACCTTACGTATCCGGCGCAAACACCTCCGAACAGGCCGAGCTTCATTCCGTGAACGCCGTAATCTATAATTGAAACTGTGCCCGCGGGAGGTTTTCCAAAGAGATCATACGCGAAGCTGTAATTTGTGAAACACGAAAGAATGACGCAGGCGCACAAAAGAACTGAAAATCTTCTCATTGTTAACGCTCCTTTTGAATGATATCCAACAGGCATAATAATACAAAATATTACGCGGTATTTCCAGTGTTTGAAAAATAAATATATTTTTGTAAAAACGGCCGCACTTAAAGTATATTTTTATTTACCTACGATAAAACATTGGTCCAAACACAGAAAAAATATTTTCAAATATTTAATGAAAACACTTGACAACAAAATATTGTTATACTATAATGTCTATAAACATAATAGACAAACAAGGTGTCGACTCCGAAAAAGAGAGAAAAACTAAAATGAATAATACATCAACAGTCGAAACAAAAACGGTTAAAATAGACAAGCCTGAAGGCCTGCACCTGCGGGTAGCTTCGCAGGTTGTGCAGATATGCCAAAAACACAAGTCAAAAGTATCTTTAACATGCGGGGACTGCCCCGAGGCCGATGGGTGTTCGATACTCAGCATTTTGATGCTGACGGCCGCAAATGGTGATTCCTTAACCATTAAAGCGGAAGGTGCGGACGCAAAAGAAGTTATTGGTAAGCTGTCGAGTTATTTTACGAACGGGTCGGGAATTTGACTTAAACGGAGAAGAAAATGAATAATTTTAAACGAATGCGATGTTGAATCCACCAAGCAGCTCAACCAGTATAAATAATAAAATGATGTAAATTATTTGCTGACAGTGATATCTGATAGCTGAAAGCTTAAAAAAAGGAGAAAAACAAATGAGTAAGATCGATTCAAAGCTGAGCATTGATTCACTTGTATTACACGGCGGGCAGGAAGCGGATCCCACAACTGGTTCAAGGGCTGTGCCTATCTACCAGACAACGTCGTATCAGTTCAAAGATGCGGACCACGCTGCAAGGTTGTTTGGTTTGGCGGAGTTCGGCAACATATATACCCGCCTTATGAACCCGACAACTGACGTTTTTGAAAAAAGGGTTGCCCTCTTGGACGGCGGTGCTCGGCGCTTGCCACGGCAAGCGGCCAGGCGGCCATTTCGCTTGCGCTCTTGAACATCGCTCAGGCAGGCGACGAGATAGTTTCCGCGGATAACCTATATGGCGGAACGTATACATTGTTCCAGAATACTTTCAAAAAATTCGGCATAAAGGTGACGTTCGTAAAATCGAGCGATCTTACCGCATTCGAGAAAGCCATAACGCCTAAGACAAAGGCGATATATGCTGAATCTGTTGGTAATCCGAAGCTGGATATCGCGGATCTGGAAGCGATATCTAAAATAGCGCACAAGAACGGCATCCCACTTGTTCTCGACAACACCTCGACCCCTTACACCTTAAGGCCCATCGATCACGGTGTGGATATTGTTGTGTATTCTGCGACAAAATTCCTGGGCGGCCACGGCACTTCGCTGGGAGGCGTTATCGTCGATTCCGGCAAATTCGACTGGACCAACGGCAAATTCCCGCTAATAACTGATCCGGATCCCAGCTATCACGGTTTGAAATTCGTTGAGGCCTTAAAACCGATAGGCAATATAGCCTACATTATTAAAGCAAGGGTAAATCTTTTGAGAGACCTTGGCCCGGCGATATCGCCGTTCAACTCGTTCCTTCTGCTTCAGGGAATTGAAACTCTTCATCTGAGGTTCCCAAGGCACTCCGAAAACGCGTTAGCAGTTGCCAGGTTCCTTGAGAAACATCCTAAAGTTTCATGGGTCAACTATCCTGGATTGGATTCGAGCCCCGAGAAAAAGAAAGCCGATAAATATTTAAAGCACGGCGCCGGAGCGATCATCGGGTTCGGAATAAAGGGAGGCATTGAAGCCGGAAAGAAGTTCATTGAGTCACTTGAGCTTTTATCGCACCTTGCCAACATTGGCGACGCTAAGTCCCTGGCGATCCACCCAGCGAGCACAACGCACTCGCAGCTTTCACCCGAAGAACAGGTGTCAACGGGCGTAACCCAGGACTTCATCAGGCTGTCTATCGGGATAGAGCATATAGATGATATAATTGCGGATATCACTCAGGCGCTGGCAAAAGCGTGATCATGGCTGGCAAGTAAAGCCAAAGAAAATGTAAAGGAGTCAATAAAATGTCAAAAATCTATAAAGATATAACAAAGACGATCGGCAATACACCGCTTGTCCAAATAAACAAGTTAACGAAGGGGGTTGGAGCGGTGATTCTTGCGAAGCTTGAATCGTTCAACCCGCTTTCAAGCGTCAAGGACAGGCTCGGCGTGGCTCTTATCGAAGATGCTGAAAAGAGAGGCGTGCTTAAAAATGATTCGGTTATAATTGAGCCGACCAGCGGCAATACCGGCATCGCGCTCGCGTTCGTTGCCGCCGCTAAAGGTTACAAGCTGATCTTGACCATGCCTGAGACCATGAGCATTGAGCGCCGGCAGCTCCTGAAAATACTCGGAGCCGAACTAGTCCTGACCGAAGGCGCCAAGGGGATGAGCGGAGCCGTGGCAAAGGCGGAAGAACTCGCGAAAACCACGCCCAACAGTTTTATCCCTCAGCAGTTCAACAACCCGGCTAACCCGGAGATACACCGCAAAACGACGGCCGAAGAGATATGGAACGATACCGACGGCAAAGTCGATATATTCATCGGCGGCGTTGGAACCGGCGGGACGATAACCGGTGTCGGGGAAGTACTGAAGAAGCGCAATCCCCGTGTTAAGATAATCGCCGTAGAGCCCAAGGATTCGCCGGTGCTCTCAGGAGGAAAACCCGGCCCTCACAAGATACAGGGCATTGGAGCGGGCTTCGTGCCTGGAGTGTTTAACTCCAAGATCGTTGATGAGATAATACAGGTCGCCAATGAAGACGCAGGGTCGACCTCCAGAAAACTTGCCAAAGAAGAAGGAATACTTGTCGGCATTTCGAGCGGCGCGGCTTTTTGGGCGGCACTTGAAGTCGCAAAAAGGCCGGAGAATAAAGGTAAGACCATCGTCGTACTTCTTCCCGATACTGGCGAGAGGTACCTATCAACCTGGCTTTTCCAGGAACAGATATAATATCAGAACTAATGGAGATGAAAAGGCGAGTGTTATGAGAATATTACGAATGTGTTGTGTTCATGGGTTATCTTGTTAAAGCGTAGAGAAGTATGGTAATGGGTGCCGTTTATTCGGCTAATTAACAAGGAGAAAACAATGAGCACTAATAAAACTCAGAACACTGTCGATGAAATAACGATCAAAAAAATTATTGAAGCGTTAAAAGGGCTGCGGTATGGATCGGTGACGGTTACCGTGCATAATTTAAAAATTGTGCAGATCGATCGGATCGAAAAAACACGGTTTGACCGCGAAATTATAGGAGTAGGAGAAGGTATATAAAGTAAACGTCCAATAAAGCGGATAACCGCAGAAAAATAATTAAGATCAAAGACTAAAGCAGACCAAACGATAATCTGACCAGCCAACTGGAAGATGTGTCAAGGGCAGGAAAACCTTGATTTACATTTACAGTTGGCTGGTTTTTTGTTGTTAAATACTTCGCAAATCTATCACCGGAGGTGATGCCTATAAATGGATGACGTGTAAACTGGCGGATAACCGCAGTTATTAAAAATATATATCCGAACAACTGGCAAAATATAAATTAAGGAGTTAGAAAAATGAAGAAGATTATTGTAAAAGTAACTACGCTTGTTGCGCTTTTAGCAGTACCTTATGCAGTTTTTGCTGAAGATGCCGCACCGGTCACGGCTAAGCTGTATGGTTATGTAAAACTGGATGTTATCGAGGCTACCCAGCGTACATTTGTCGGAGACCTGAATTTCTATAATTTACCCACAGTTGCCGGCCAAACGCAGGGTTCACTGGATATTACGGCAAGGGAATCAAGGTTTGGCATTGATCTTAGCGGGCCGTCAAGTGATGACTGGAAAACGACAGGAAAATTAGAACTGGATTTTTACACATCTGCTTTTGGAGGAACTAATGAAAATGCAGTCGCGCCGCGTATACGGCTGGCTTATGTGGATTTTGCAAACCCCAGCGGGTTTTCACTCCGCGCCGGCCAGGATTGGGACGCGTTCGTCACTGTAAACCCAATAACGGTTGACGGCGCGTTTTTAGGTTCAACCGGCAATCTTTACAACCGTAGGCCTCAGGTCCGCGTAACACAAGTCGTCAAAGAAGGTGGTGTTACAGTCACCGGAAGGTTAGCCGGCCGCACAATAGGCCAGGTAATTGATGCCGGCGGAGTTCAGGATGGCGGCACGGATTCCGGACAACCTACATTAGAAGGAGCTTTGTTTGCTGATGCGAAATTATGGACCAGCAAACCGGCAAGACTAAGTGTTTCGGGGCATTCAGGTACTGAATCAAATATCATTACCGCCGCAAATCCAGTCCTTCAAGACTACGATACGCGGTCTCTCATAGGCGGTATCATACTTCCCGTTACGAATATAGTTTCCCTTCAAGGAACGGTTTGGCAGGGAGCTGATTTGGCGGCATTTTACGGAGGTGTTTACCAGGGTGTTAATACAACCCTTAAACAGTCAATAGAAGCTAAAGGAGGATGGGGCCAGGTTGTTACTAATATAACGCCTGCAGTTAATGTAAACTTCGGGTATGGAGAGGATGATCCCAACAGCGATAACCTGAACGCCGGCGGAAGGACATTTAACAGAAGGGCATTTGGATCATTGTTCTATAAGTTGACCTCAGCCGCGACTGTAGCTTTTGAGTATTCAAGCACAAGCACAGGATACAAGGGTTCAATAACCTCGAACGGCGAGATTTACCAGGCTTCGGTGATATATAAGTTTTAACCTAAATTGATTAAAAGGAGAGTACTAAATGAAGATTAAAATACTGACAGCGTTATTATTGTCAACGGTAGTATTCATATCGGGAGCCTTCGCCGAACCAAAGAAAGAAATAGTATTCGGCGTAGCTCCCGGGCCATACGGTGATATTGTAAAACTCGGCGTTATACCGGCTCTTGAAAAGAAAGGGTATAAAGTTGAGGTCAAAGAGTTCAGCGACTATGTCCAGCCAAATATTGCGCTTGACAATAAATCAATTGATGTAAATGCCTTCCAGCACAAGGTGTATCTTGATAAATTCGCGGCAGACAGGAAGCTTAAAATATCTCCCGTGATATCAATACCAACGGCGGCGCTTGGTATTTACTCGAAGAAATTCAAGTCAATCGCTGAAATTACGGATGGTTCTACTGTGACTATCGCAAATGACCCTTCGAACCTTGCAAGGGCTTTGAGGTATCTTCAGGCATTGGGATTAATAACGATCAATCCATCTATTGATGCGACAAAGGCATCTGAGAAGGACGTTGTCGGAAATCCGAAAAACCTGAAAATACAGCCTGTTGAAGCCGCCCAAATACCCAGGACGGTTGACAGTGTGGATTTCGCGGTTGTAAACGGCAATTACGCGATTTCCGCCGGAATATATCCGACGGCCATAGCAAGGGAGACATTGGAAGAGAAGTATCTTATTGTCATCGCAGTGCGTACCGAAGACCTGGATAGCAAGTTCACAAAGGATATCAAGAAAGCGATTGAGTCAAAGGAATTTGAAAACGTTATTTATGACCCAAAAAACGTTTTCAAGGATTTTGCCATACCTCAATGGCTTAAAGATAAACACGGTAAATAAAAAAGGCACAACGTAAGCTGCAGGGAGGTATATTACCCTGCCTCCCTGCAGCACGCAGTGTACAAGGACATATGATCAAATTTGAGAATGTATCTATCACTTTCAATACAAAAGATGCCGAGGTTCATGCCGTAAGAAATGTTTCTTTCGATGTTAATAAGGGTGAAATATTCGGCATAGTCGGCACAAGCGGCGCCGGCAAAAGCACTCTCCTGCGCACGGTAAACCTGCTTGAAAAGCCGGGCAGCGGAAAGGTGAATGTTGAAGGGATCGATATAACTTCTCTTGACAAAAAGTCTTTAAGAGGAGCGCGGCAGAAGATTGGCATGATATTCCAGCATTATAACCTGGTACATACGAAAACGGTTTACGATAATATTGCTTTTCCCATGAAAATATCCGGTAAAAGCGCGAAGGAAATATCAAAAAAAGTCCCGGAACTGCTTGAAATAGTCGCTTTGTCAGACAAGGCCCACGCGTATCCTGGCCAGCTTTCCGGAGGGCAGAAACAGCGCGTTGGAATAGCGCGTGCGCTTGCCAACGACCCGCATCTTCTTCTTTGCGATGAGCCTACATCGGCTTTAGACCTTGAGACAACAAGATCGATCTTGGAGCTTCTACGCGATATTAATCGAAGGTATGGAATAACGGTTCTTCTGATCTCTCATGAGATGGATGTGATAAAAAGTATATGCAGCCGGGTGGCTGTAATGAGAGGAGGAGAAGTTGTGGAGTTAAATGATGTCTACAGTATATTCTCGAATCCGCAGCATGAGATAACAAAACAGTTGGTCAGAAATTCACTAAATCTTGAAATACCTGATGGGATACTAGGCGCTGTCAAAGGAAGCCTTGTAAAAGTACTTTACCGCGGGCCTTCGGCGCTTAATCCTGTCATTTCAAACGCTATTCGTACGTTCCCAGTCGATATAAATATATTGCACGGACGGATAGAATATATAAACGGTCATCCTATAGGTATTCTTCTTGTTAATCTTAAGGGAGAGAATTCAGAAGTCACAAAGTTAGTTAAACACTTAAAAGAGAACACAGCCAGCACGGAGGTTATTTATGAGCAAACAGATATTAAGCCTGCTTCCTGACCTGGGTAAGGCTTTCTGGGAGACATTTCAAATGGTTGGTATCTCCCTTTCCTTGGCTTTGATCCTCGGTGTTCCGCTGGGCCTTTTACTTTTTGTAACGGACAAGGGGCTTTTCCTGGAAAATAAGATATTTAATGCTGTAGGCGGGGTTTTAGTAAATATCATACGTTCGATCCCATTTGTCATACTTCTTGTGATATTGCTGCCTTTAACGCAGAAGATAGTTAAAACGACTATCGGGCCTTTGGCGGCATCAGTATCTTTGTTTGTGGCCGCGGTTGTGTTTTACGCAAGGATAGCTGAGGCGTCTTTGAGAGAAGTTGACAAAGGAGTTATTGAAGCCGCAACAGCTATGGGGGCTTCCATACCGCAAATAATTACACAAGTGCTGTTAGTGGAGGCTTTACCTGGCTTAATACGCGGTTTTACTGTTACCGCGATAAGCCTTATCGGCTACTCTGGCATGGCGGGTATCGTGGGTGGAGGCGGAGTAGGAGACCTTGCCATTCGATATGGATATTATCGTTACCAGATGGATGTGATGTCCGCAACGGTCATAGTATTGATAATACTGGTACAGATAATTCAGACATTAGGCGATTATAGCGCTAAAAAAGCGGATAAAGCTTAAATAAGAGAGGAATAAGATGAGTGAAAAAAAGTTTTGGAACGAAGAAATTGAAACACTGCCGGTGAAAAAGCTTGAGGAGCTTCAGCTTAAGCAATTAAAGGAACACATAACATTCGCTTATGAGAATTCGCCGTACTACAAAAGCACTTTTAAAGACATCGGATTCGAACCGGGAGACTTCAAGAAACTAAGCGACCTGCGAAAACTTCCTTTTACGAATAAAAAGATAGAACGCGACAGGCAAATAGCCCATCCTATCTTAGGTGATCTGACAGCTGTTCCCGAGCGTGATGTTGTGTTCGTATCGGCTTCAAGCGGTTCCACAGGTGTGCCGACCTTAAGTCCATTCACTAAACAGGATTTTGATGAGTTCCAGGACGCCCAGTCGCGCCTTTTCTGGGCCGCGGGTGTCAGGCCGCACGATCGTTATGTGCACGCGCTCAATTTCACGCTTTTTGTCGGCGGGCCGGATGTCATAGGGGCGCAAAATCTCGGAGCTTTGTGTCTGTGGGCTGGCAGCATTCCGTCCGACAGGCTGCTTCATATATTGAAAGAATTCAAGCCGACTGTAACTTGGACCACGCCTTCATACGCCTGGTACCTGGGTGAAACTGCCCGCAACAGCGGGATAGACCCTGCAAAAGATCTTGCTATACGCCGTATAATAGTTGCCGGTGAGCCAGGCGGCTCTATTCCAGCAACAAGAAAAGCTATTGAAGAGCTTTGGAACGCCGAGCTGTATGATTTTTACGGTATTTCGGATATATTTGGAGCTTGCGCCGGTATGTGCCCGCAAAAAGACGGGCTGCATCTTTTGGAAGACCATATTTATCTTGAGGTGTTGGACATAAAAACAGGGGAACCAGTTAAAGATGGCTCTCCAGGAGAAATGGTACTGACCACGCAAAGAAAGAAAGCCAGGCCCCTTATACGTTTTCGCACAGGAGACATTATAACCGCTGATCGTTCACCCTGCGCGTGCGGAAGGACGCATGTGCGCATCAAAGTTATTGGAAGGATCGACGATATGTTCATCGTTTCAGGCGTCAATGTGTTCCCAAGCGATATTGAATTCATTGTCCGCGGGATTCAGGGGCTTACCGGAGAATACCGCATACGCATATATACGGAAGACAGGCTTACGAAATTTGATATTGAAGTGGAACGTACTCCTGGTACTTCAATAACCGATGAATCGCTCGCGCAGGAAGTCCTGCAAAAAGTGAAGGTCCGGCTTGGTGTAAGGCCCAAGGAAGTCAAAATTCTTAACTCCGGTGAAATTCCCCGCGCGACGCACAAGGCGAAACGAGTGATCGATACAAGGGATAATTTAGGCGGAGGGATATAGGAATATGCCGAATACAAGCAGGAGGCTCCAGGGATTTACAGAATCAGTGATAAGGTCAATGACGCGCCTCTCAAACAGGTATGGAGCTATAAATCTTTCACAGGGATTCCCTGATTTTGATCCTCCGCAGGTAATCGTTCGGGCTCTGGGGAAAGGCGCAAGAAAAGGGCCTCATCAGTATGCCGTTACCTGGGGCGCCGAGAATTTTAGAAAGGCGCTGGCTAAAAAACATTATAAGTTTACGGGGCTCGAAATTGACCCTGATGAAAACATAGTCGTAACCTGCGGCAGCACGGAAGCCATGATGGCCGCGATGATGACGGCCTGCAACCCCGGAGATAAAGTTATAGTGTTCTCGCCATTTTACGAGAACTATGCCGCGGACGCTATCTTATCAGGGGCCGAACCGGTTTATGTTCCTTTGTATCCGCCAAATTTTGGTTTTGATAAAGAGGAGTTGAGGCAGGCTTTCAAACAGGGTGTCAAAGCCCTTATTCTGTGCAACCCTTCAAACCCGACAGGCAAGGTGTTTACAAAAGAAGAACTGGAATTTATCGCCGGCCTTGCCAAAGAGTATGACGCGTTCGTAATAACCGACGAAGTTTATGAACATATTATCTACGAGCCGGCACAGGCACCATTACATTTCAACATTGCCTGATATGTTCAAAAGAACTATTTCCTGTAGTTCTCTTTCAAAAACTTACGCGATAACCGGCTGGCGTTTGGGTTATATCATAGCGCCAAAAGAAATAATTGACGGCGCCAAAAAGGTACACGATTTTTTAACCGTGGAAGCGCGGCGCCATTGCAGGAGGCTGTTGTTCCAGGGCTTGAGCTGCCGGCTTCATATTATGAGGAATTAAGGGAGAAGTATACAAACCTCAAGAAAAGGTTCCTGTGGTATCTTGATGGAACAGGGTTGAAATATACCGAACCTCAGGGAGCTTACTATGTTCTTGTTGATATAAACCCACTGGGCTGGAACGATGATGTAAAGTTCGCTGAGTGGCTTGTTAAGGAAATAGGTGTTGCAGGTGTACCCGGCTCAAGCTTCTTTAAAGAGCCAGTTAAAAATCTTGTAAGGTTCCATTTTGCGAAAAAACTTGAGACGCTCGACCTGGCGGGCATAAAACTTTTGAAATTAAAGGCAAAAATATGATCTCGGTCAGATGGCACGGCAGAGGGGGGCAGGGATGTTTTACTGCCGCAAGGATATTGGGGGCGGCGCGGTGCGCGAAGGCCTTCACGCGCTTGCCTTCCCGTCATTCGGACCTGAAAGAAGGGGCGCGCCCATGGTCGGTTTTACCCGCATCGACAATCAACCCGTTACAGACCGCAGTGAAATTAAATCCTGTGAATACGTGGTAGTGTTGGACGATTCTATTCTGGATGAAAATGTAGCAAGAGGGTTAAAACCAGGCGGCATTCTTATTGTCAACACTGAGCTTGATCTGTTCCCGGTTCTAAGCGATGAGGTCAGGGTTATAAGTTTTAACGGGGTCGAAGCCGGTGTTAAATTCTTTGGAAAACCTATTGTTAACACCGCTTTGCTTGGCGCTTTGATCGCCGTTTCTGGTATTGTCGACATAGATAGCGCGGCAAAGGCAATTTTAGAAGATTCTGGGATCAAACAGGCGGGAAAAAATGTTGAACTGCTGAAATACTCGTGGAGCGTTTTTAAAAATGGCAAAGCCTGAAATAAGAAAACATAAACCGCATTCAGCTGTGTCAGATTATCCGAAAGGGATAGTGGTTCAGTCGGGTTATCTGGTTTCGGATAGTTCAGGCTGGAGAACCGAGAGGCCGGTGCTGGATAGCGATCTTTGCAAAGGCTGCATGAGATGCTATCTGTTTTGCCCGGATGCGAGCATTGAAAAAGACGGCAGGAAAGTAAGAGTTGACCTGCGCTTCTGTAAAGGCTGCGGAATATGTTCTGTTGAATGTAAATTTGGTGCTATAAAAATGGAGAAAGAAAAGAAATGAGCGCAAACATAAATAAGCGATTCATGTCTCGGGAACGAGGCGGTAGCCGAAGGCGCGCTTTTGTCGCGCCCGCACGTTATATCGGCATATCCAATTACTCCTCAGACAACTGTAGTTGAAAGACTTGCCGAGATGGTTTCGGATGGAAGGTTAAAAACCGAATTTATGTATGTGGAATCGGAACATTCAGCGCTTTCCGCACTTATAGGGGCATCTGCTCTTGGCGCGCGGACTTTTACGGCAACTTCGTCCCAAGGGCTATTATATATGGCCGAATGCCTGCATTATGCCTCCGGCGGCAGGTTCCCGATAGTAATGATGAATGCTAACCGTGCAGTGGCGCTGCCCTGGAATATACTTGGCGACCAGCGTGATTCTCTTTCCCTGCTGGACTGCGGCTGGATACAGGCCTATGCCGCGGACGCCCAGGAAGCGCTGGACCTGACGATAAAGGCCTTCGCGATAGCGGAACATTCAGATGTTCTTACCCCGTTCATGGTGAACCTTGACGGTTTTGTGCTGACGCACACTTATGAGGCCGTTGATATTCCCGATCAGAAGGAAGTTGATGAGTTCCTGCCCAAGTTCATTACAACGAACAAAATGGATATTAAATCGCCAAAGTCTCTTGGTTTTACGGCTGGGGCCACGGACAACACGGAATTTAAATATCTTCAGCATAAAGCAATGCTGTCATCGGCTAGAGTTATCAAGGAAACAGAAGCCAGGTTTGAAAATATATTCAAACGTAAATACCCTGGTCTCATAGAAACATACAGAACTGAAGACGCTGAATATATATTGATAACTTTAGGGAGCGTTGCGGGTACGGTTAAACCGGTTATTGAAAAACTGCGGTCGCAAGGCGTAAAGGCAGGTCTCTTAAGGCTTAGGTATGTCAGGCCGTTCCCCGCGTTAGAGGTTTCTTCAGCGTGCCTGAACGCGAAAGCGATAGGAGTGCTTGAAAAAGACATTTCTTTCGGATACGAGGGGACAGTGTATACTAACGTAAAATCCGCTCTCTTTGACGCTGGGGCAGTAAAACTTTCGCATAATTTTGTGGCAGGCCTGGGAGGCCGGGATATATCAAAAGAAGATATTGAAAAGATGTTCAAGATATTGGGTTCAGCGGAGAGCAGCAATGACAAAGAAAGGATCCATTTTATTGGGCTAAAAAAATTATGAATGACTTAACGAATATCAGAGTATCTCCGGCTAAATTACCGGATGAAGAGTATTTTATAGGGCATAAGGCTTGCGCCGGCTGCGGCGGGTGCGTGGCTGTCCGGCTTGCTTTGAAAGTGCTTGGCAGCCGTTCTCTTGTGGCTGTGCCGGCGGGTTGTATTTCAGCGGTATCGTTCCTTTATCCGCAAATGGCATTTGGCGTGAACTCCATTATCTCCACTTTTGCCGGAACGGCTTCAATGCTTTCAGGTATGGCCGCTGGAGCTAGGGCTTTGGGCCTTGAGAATATACATGTGGTAGGTTTTGCGGGCGACGGTGGGACAGCCGACATCGGTATACAGGCTCTTTCCGGCGCGATAGACAGGCACGAGAAGATAATCTATATCTGTTACGACAATGAAGGCTACATGAATACCGGTGTCCAGAAAAGCGGGGCTACTCCAAGGGGTGCGAGAACAACAACTTCTCCGGTTGGCGTTCAGATGAAGGGGTCGGCAACCGGCAAAAAGAACATGTTCGAAATAGCCGCGGCAAACGGTGTCGACTATGCCGCTACCGCGAGTATCGGGTATCCCGAGGATTATCTGAATAAAGTTGCGCGCGCCGCTTCGGTTAACGGAACTTCATACCTGCATGTGCTGTCTCCGTGCCCGACTGGCTGGGGCTTCAGTGAAAAAGAATGCGTTAAAGTCGCCCGCGAAGCGGTAGATTCAGGTTTATGGATCTTAGGCGAATATTATGACGGAGAATACATTTTAAACAAAGGGCCGGCTGCATTTATTCCGGTTAAAGACTATTTAAGCAAACAAGGCAGATTTAAGCATTTAAATGACCATGATATCGCGCTTATAGAATTGGAACGGGATGAATACTGGAAAAAAGTGCGCGGCACATGGCATATTAAAGGGAAAGTAGATCCGGCGGCATGGATATGATGCGCATAGGCAGGCACATAATATGAAAGTTAAACTTAATCTAGTTTGGATGATATTGAGTTTATTTCTATTCGTGTTTCGCGCACACGCAGGGGATGAAGTGCTGGTTATAGGAGCAACACCTGTTCCGCACGCCGAGATCCTTGAGAAGGTAAAGATCTTGTTAAAGGCGAAAGGCATAGACCTTCAAATTAAAGTATTTACCGATTATATGACACCGAATTTAGCGCTTAAGAACAAGAGCCTTGACGCGAATTATTTTCAGCATCTCCCATACCTGAAGAATTTTAACGAGGCTAATAGCGCTTCTTTGGTTTCCGCGGGAGCTGTCCATTACGAACCGCTGGGGGTATATTCAAAGAAGATAAAGTCTCTAAAAGAATTGCGTGCTGGCGATAAGATAGCCATACCCAACGATGTAACCAATGAGGCGCGGGCGCTTATTCTTTTGCAGGATAAAGGCATCATAAAACTAAAGGATTCACATAATTTGAATGCGACAATAAAGGACATACAGAGTTATTTCGTTAAAGTGACGCTTATTGAGATAGAAGCCGCGCAATTGTCCCGGGTTTTGGACAGTGTATCAGCCGCCGTGATCAACGGCAATTATGCGATAGACGCGGGTTTTTCTCCTTACAAAGATGCTCTTGCGCGGGAAGAGGCTGATTCGGTTGCTGCGAGAAATTATGCCAATATTGTGGCCGTGCGCGAGGGAGACACTGGACGCCCCGCGGTAAAAGAATTGCTAGCGGTCCTGTGTTCACAAGAGATCAGAGATTTCATTAAAACGCGTTACAAAGGCGCTGTTGTGCCGTTCGCGGTAAAATAATGAACTGGCAGTGATATGAAAATTATTGATATTCACACTCATCATTTCCCTGACGCGATAGCGCAGCAGAGCTTAGCCGCATTATGGAAAGAAGGCAAGTTTGAGGCATGCAGCGACGGTACAGTTGCCGCTTTGCGGGAATTTATGGATAAGGATGAGGTTTCAATTTCCGTGAATTTGCCGGTGGCTACCAAGAAGGAGCAGGTGTGCGGCATAAACAGGAAAATGATCGAATTTAATGCCGGCAGCCCGGGAGATGTTATCTGTTTCGGGGCAATGCATCCTGAATATAGAAAAGTAGGCAACGTTTTGGAAGAGCTGCAGTTTCTAGCTGAGAATGGGATTAAGGGAATAAAACTTCATCCCGAATACCAGAGATTCTATCCTGATGATCCGGATGTTTACGAGATATACGAAGCGTGCAAACGGTTCGGTATAATCGTAACGTTCCACGCGGGTTTTGATTTTCCGTACCCGGACCACATACGTTCCACTCCTGAGCGCCTTAAAGAAGTTACGAAAATAGAAGGGCTGAAGCTTGTTTTCGCTCACCTGGGCGGATACAGAATGTGGGACGAGGTTCTAAAATATCTCGTGGGAACAGGAGCGTATTTTGATACTGCGTTTATCGAGGGAATAGAAAGTTCTTCACTGCTGGAAATAATCACGAAGCACGGCGAAGATAAAATTCTTTTTGGAACGGATTTTCCGTGGGCGCGAGCAGAAACGATCAAAACAATAATAGAAAGAGCAGTGCCGTGTAAAGAAACTAAAAACAAAATATATTATAAGAATGCAGAGTATTTGTTAAATCCTGTAGCAAAGCAAAAGAAAATATGAGGGTGGTCATATATGTCCAACAATGAAGTTCAATCAGTATTGTCAATTTCAGGACTCAATAAAGATTTTTTCATTCGTAAACAAATTCTGCCCGCGCTTCGGTCCTTGAATCTTGAAATCGGGCGGGGAGAGTTCATATGCATTGTTGGCGGAAGCGGGTGCGGGAAGAGTACTCTGCTCAGGATTATAGCAGGTCTGGAGAATGGGTATTCTGGATCAGTGCTTATTGACGGACGCTCAATACAAGGGCCGGGAACAAACCGTGGATTTGTATTTCAGGAGCACAGGTTATTCCCATGGCTTACGATCGAAGAAAATATCGCATTTGGATTACCTGAGCGTAATACAGAAGCTAATAGTTCGATAATGGAACATATTAAGTTGGTCGGTTTAAAGGGTTTTGAGAGATCCTATCCGCACCAGCTTTCGGGCGGCATGGCTCAGCGCGCAGCGATAGCCCGGGCGATAGTGAACCGCCCGAAAATTCTGCTTATGGACGAACCATTCGGCGCTTTGGATGCTTTTACCAAAATACAGATGCATGAAGAAATCCAGCGTATTCGTACGGCTGAAGAAACAACAGTTATTCTGGTTACGCATGATATAGATGAGGCAGTATATCTTGGCGATCGCGTAGTAGTTATGTCCAACAGGCCTGGTACGATACGAAATATTTACAGTATAGATCTTACGCGGCCCAGAGATAGGCACAGTGCGGGTTTTATTGATTACAGAAAACGCATTTTCAATGAGTTTTTCGCTCAGGCTAAGACATTGTTAGAGTACACAATATAATATGGAGAAGAATATGGCTGTTAAAAATATCAAATCGAAGGTAATCAAAGAAGCTAAGCGTCTTGGAGCAGAACTGGTAGGTTTTGCGCCAGTCTCGCGGTGGGACAAGTTCAACGAAGTGCCGGAGCCATACAGGCCGAAATCAGTATGGACTGAAGCTCAAACCGTTATTGTTCTTGGTGTCCCTATTCTTTTGCCTATAATTGAAAGCACGCCGTCCATAAATTATCAGGAGCTATATAATACGACAAATCAACTGCTTGACAGGACAGCATATCAGCTTTCAGTATTTTTGAACAATCAGGGGTTTGCGTCAATATTTTTGCCGCGTGACGGTTATGGAAACCTTGAAATACTATGGCGAAAACCCATCGCGGGATTCGGACATGTATATGCCGGTAAATACGCGGGTCTGGGCACAATTGGTTTAAATAATATGCTGCTTACACCTGAATTTGGGCCAAGAGTGCGGCTTGTGTTTGTGTTTACAGAAGCCAAAATCGAAGGCCTGCCTGTAATAAAGAAAGAGTTGTGCCCGAAATGCGGTTTATGCGCCAGATTATGCCCGGTGGATGCGTTTAAACCGGATAAAGACAGGGTTATTGCGGAGATGAATAAAAATAGATGCACAAAAAGGCATCAGGATTTGAGAAAACAAAGCTGCTGGCCGTGCGGGATATGCGCCAAAGTATGCCCTATAGGCAAAGACAGGGTATTGTATAAACGTAGCAATGTAAGATATTTGAGAGAAGGCAAATTACCGGCAGGTATTCCCGAAAGCAATCGCAGACCGGCTCCATACGGCGAATGGGAACATCTCAGAGAACATGGTTCTGAGGAGGTAAAAAGATGATATATATAAGAAATTATCGATGTAAGTTGCCAAATGTGGCCTAAAGCAGGGAAAATATATCGGTTTGATTGAAATTAAAAATATCATCAGGAGACTAAAATGAATAAAATACAAAATGCAGTACTGGTGTTGAGTGTGCTGGCAGTTTCGGCAATCAGCTTATTTGCGCAGGAAGATATCAATACGATAAAGCTGGATTACGCGTACTATAATCCTGTCAGCCTTGTTTTGAAGGAGAAAGGTTATCTAGAGGAAGACCTGGCGAAAGACGGTATCAAGGTGGAATGGGTGTTCAGCCAGGGCAGTAATAAGGCGCTTGAATATTTAAATAGCAAAAGCATCGATTTTGGTTCTACGGCTGGTGTGGCCGCGTTTATTTCAAGGGCAAACGGCAATCCCGTGAAATCGATATATGTGTATTCAAAACCAGAATGGACGGCTCTTGTAACTCGGGCTGGCAGCGGAATAAAAACAGTAGCTGACTTGAAAGGAAAAAAGGTTGCGGCAACCAGAGGAACGGATCCGTTTGTATTCCTTGTACGTTCGCTTGATCAGGCGGGGCTGACGCTCAAGGATATTGAATACGTCGCTCTTCAACATGCGGATGGAAAGAATGCCTTCCTTCGCGGAGATGTGGATGCATGGGCAGGGCTTGACCCGCTTCTTGGCCAGGCTGAGGTTGATAACGGAGCAGTGCTTTTTAAACGCGACGTGAATTTGAATACATACGGTGTACTTAACACCAGGGAAGACGTCATAAAGAATAGGCCAAAAATAATTCTGCGTGTTCTTAAAGCTTATGAAAAGGCGCGCCTTTGGGCCATCGCGAATCCTTCAGACTTCAAAGCGATCTATATAGCTCAGTCAAAAGTAAGCGATAAGGTCGCTGACAAAGTTCTTGGAGAACGCACGGACATTACGAAATCGCGCATCGGCAGTGAGCAGAAAAAAGCCATAGCGGCGGCTGGCGATGTTCTTAAAAAGAACGCCGTTATAGCCGAAAATATTGATGTGAATAAGACGGCAGACGAACTCATTGAGCCGAAATATGCCAGGGAGGCAGTGAAATGAACGTATTGGTCGGATTTATCTTACCGACCATTTTAATAGTAATATGGGAACTGTTGTCGCGTGCCGGGTACTTTCCGCCAAATTGGCTTCCAGCGCCGACGGTCGTTCTTGCGACTGCAACCGAATTGGCGAAGCAAGGGGAATTGATCAAACACATAAGTGTTACAGTTTACCGCGTAGCCGCCGGTTTTGCCATAGGGGTCGTAGTGGCGACAGCGCTTGGTGTCTTGTCGGGATGTTCAAAGCGGTTTCGGGAACTTGTCGACCCACTATTGCAGGCTTTGCGCAATATACCTTCAATGGCATGGGTGCCGCTGTTCCTGTTATGGCTTGGGATACAGGAAGCATCAAAAATTACGCTTATTGCAGTCGGCGTCCTCTTTCCAGTTTATTTGAATCTTATGAGCGGGATACGGCATCTTGATGTAAAGCTGGTCGAGGTAGGGCAAGTCTTTAACCTGAAAGGTTTTGAATTGGTGCGAAGGGTCGTTTTGCCAGCTACGATGCCAGCCTATATCACGGGGCTTAGAAGCGGACTGGGGCTTGGGTGGATGTTTGTTGTTGCAGCCGAGCTTATGGGCGCAAGCAGCGGTTTGGGTTTCCTTATGAATGACGGGCAGATGACGGGCCGTCCCGCTATCATTATTGCCAGCATCGTGCTTTTTGCGATATGCGGCAAAATAAGCGATATGGCTGTCGAATATGCAGGGAAACGATTCCTGCGATATAAGGAGAATTGAAATTATGGAACAATTACAGATCAGGCTTGCGCGCGCCGAAGATGTCCCTGCTATTACCGCTATATACAACGAAGCGATTCTTACAACTACGGCAACATTCGATACTGAACCGCTGAGCCTCGAAAACCGGCAGGCATGGTTCAATAACAGGACAAGCGATTTTACCGTTTTAGTTGCGGAAATATCCGGGGTTGTCGTCGGTTATGCCGCGCTCAATAGGTGGTCAGACCGCAAGGCCTATGATATATCCGCGGAATTGGCGTTATATATCGATTGCAAAAACCGCAGAAAAGGGGTAGGCCGTGCATTGAACGATCATATTCTTGAACTTGCAAAAACTACGAATCTATTCACAATAATACTTCGCATTACGGCTGATAATGAGGCTAGTTTGCGGCTTGCCCGAAGTTCTGGGTTTTCAGAGGTCGGTGTTTTGTGCAGGTGCGGAAAAAAATTCGGAAAAGTGCTGGATGTCGTATATTTACAGAAAATATTGAAATGAAAGAGGAGGTTTTATGACAAAATACAACAATATTTTAGAATCGATTGGAAGGACGCCTTTGATAAGAGTAAATAATATCACGAAAGATATTAAATCCGAGATCTATGTTAAAGTCGAATACTTAAATCCGGGCGGAAGCATAAAAGACAGGGTTGGGCTTACCATGATAGAAGCGGCGGAAAAGGTCGGACTGCTGAAACCCGGGGGAACCATTGTCGAGGCAACCGCCGGCAATACGGGTGTCGGGCTTGCGATGGTGGCCGCGGTCAAGGGCTATCGCTGCATATTTGTAATGCCCGACAAGATGAGCCAGGACAAGATAAATCTTTTGAAAGCCTATGGGGCCGAGGTTGTAATAACGCCCACGTCGGTTCCGCCGGATTCACCTGAAAGCTATAACGGCGTGGCCAACAGGCTCGCTACAGAGATATCCGGGGCTTATAGGCCGAATCAATTTGAGAACCCCAATAACCCCCAGGCGCACTACCAGACCACAGGGCCTGAGATATGGATAGATTCTGACCGGAAAATTGACGTGCTCGTGGCAGGCATGGGAACTGGCGGTACTATATCCGGAACCGCGAAATATCTTAAAGAGAAAAATCCGGACATCATTGTTGTGGGTGCGGACCCGGAAGGCTCTATCTTGTCAGGTGATTCGCCGAAATCATATAAGGTTGAGGGGATAGGCGAAGATTTTATACCAAAAACATTTAACAGGCAAATTGTGGATGAAATGATACGCGTGAGCGATAAGGAGTCCTTCAACGCGGCCCGCAGGCTTGCCAGGGAAGAAGGTATCCTTGCCGGGGGGTCGGCAGGGACAGCTTTTGCCGCCGCGGTGAAATACGCAAAACGGCTTGATATCCCAAAGTTCATAGTCGCTATACTGCCTGATACGGGCAGGAATTACTTAAGCAAGATATTTTCAGATCCCTGGATGCAGGAAAACGGATTCTGGGAAGGCAGGGAGAATCGCCCGGTAAAGCTCAAGGATATATTCGCCTCCAAGAGGAACCTGCCGTCGCTAATTTCTGTGAGTTCCCAGGATAAGCTTGCGAGCGCGGTTAAGCTTATGCACCGTTTCAATATCTCGCAGCTTCCGGTAATTGACGGCGGTAAGCTGGCCGGAAGCCTAAATGATGCTTCCGTAATGAAAAATCTTTCCGACGGAATTGATTTTTCTAAACAACAGATAAGGGCGGTGATGGGCAAACCGCTTCCGCAGCTTCATGATGACAGCGACATTTCCGAAGCCTACAGGCTGCTCGCGGGGAACACCGGGATAATCGTATTAAATGATAGCGGATCGCCATCAGCTATTCTTACAAGGTCCGATATAATAGACTATCTGATAACACAAAAAGAGGAGCATATTTATGAAATTTGAAACAAGGGCTATACACGAAGGCCAGGAACCTGACCCGGCTACAGGCGCCGTGATCGTGCCGGTGTACCAGACATCGACTTACGAGCAGGAAGAAGTCGGAAAGCATAAAGGTTTTGAATATTCAAGAACCGGGAATCCTACAAGGAAGGCTCTGGAGCAGGCTTTGGCTTCTCTGGAAAACGGGAAATACGGGCTTGCCTTCGCTTCTGGTGTGGCGGCGACGGCCGCTATTTTGAGTGTGTTGAAAGTGGGCGACGATGTTGTTTCCGGCAGCGACATTTACGGCGGCACTTACCGCCTCTTCGAAAAAGTTTTCAAGCAATGGGGTTTGGATGTAACTTACGCGGACATAGATGATGGTCATTCTTTTGAAAAAGCGATCAAGAAGAATACAAAACTTATTTGGGTAGAGACTCCCACAAATCCATTGCTAAAAATTATTGATATAAAGAATCTCGCGAACACAGCCAAGAAAAATGGAATATTGCTTGCAGTAGATAACACATTCGCCAGCCCGTATTTTCAAAGGCCGATTGAACTGGGAGCCGACATCGTGGTTCATAGCACCACTAAATATATCGCCGGGCACAGCGACGTTATCGGGGGAGCGGTTATAACCTCGAATGAATCTTTCTTCCAGAATATCAAGTTTTATCAAAACGCTATAGGCGCCGTGCCGGGCCCTTGGGACTCATGGCTGACGCTAAGAGGAGTAAAGACCTTGTCGGTTAGAATGAGGGAACATGAAAAGAACGCTTCTTCCATCGCACGTTTCCTTGAAGGCAGCAAAAATGTTGAGAGAGTTTATTATCCTGGCCTCACATCGCACAAAGGCCATGGAACGGCAAAACTCCAGATGGATGGCTACGGTGGTATCGTAAGCCTTGAGATAAAAGGCGGCAAGGCTGAAGCAAAGAAATTCATTGCCGGGTTGAAAATATTTACCTTGGCGGAAAGCCTTGGGGGTGTGGAATCTCTTGTTTGCTATCCTTCAGAAATGACCCATGCCTCGATCCCTCAAAAAGAACGCTTTAGCAGGGGTATAAAGGATAACCTTATACGGCTTTCTGTTGGAATAGAACATAAAAAAGATTTGCTTGTAGACCTTGAAAAAGCTCTTAAGAATATTATATAATCAATATAGACATTATAGGGAAAAACAATGAAGATAACTTTCAAAGGCGACTACGCGCTCAAAATAATACTTGACCTGGCGCTGAACTACGATAAGGGCATCGACCAGATAAAGGATATTTCGAAAAGGCAGGATATCCCGACTAAATTTCTTGAGCAGATTATAACCATACTCAAGGGCGCTGGCTATGTAAAGACCGTAAGAGGCCCTAAGGGCGGAGTTTACCTTTCCAAGCCGCCTTCAAAGATTACCATGGGCGAGATAATACGGCTCATGGAAGGCCCGACTTCTTCAATAGCGTGCGTAAGCAAGTCATGTTACAACAAATGCAATTACGAGAAGAAGTGCGCGCTGAAGGGCTATTTTGAAGAGGCGAGGGATGCAGTAAACAATGTAGTAGACAAAACCACATTCCAAGACATAGCCGATAAGTCGCGCAAGCTACAAGTTACTGATACTATCGATTACAGCATATAAGGAAATTAAATGACTGATAAAGAGAAGAGCAGCAGTTTAGGCGTAGTTGAGCCAAAATATTTTACGTTCAAGGAGCCGCTTGGCCTTGAGTCCGGCAAAACGCTTGGGCCAGTGACACTCGCTTATGAGACATACGGAAAGCTTAACCACGACAAGTCTAATGCTGTGCTTATCCTTCACGCTTTCTCAGGAGACGCGCACGCGGCTGGCTATCATAAAGACGATGAGAAACCGGGATGGTGGGATACGATAATAGGCCCGGGAAAGGCTTTCGATACGGATAAATATTTCGTTATATGCTCTAACAGCATAGGCGGGTGCAAAGGGAGCACCGGCCCGTCTTCGATCGACCCAGTCACTGGACAGCCGTTCGGCCTGGATTTTCCCATAATCACAATCTCAGACATGGTCAACGCTCAGGAAAAACTCATAACGCACCTTGGCATTGAAAAGCTTCTCTGCGTTGCGGGGGGCTCTATGGGCGGTATGCAGGCGCTCCAGTGGGTTGCGAACTTCCCGCACCGTGTCGCGAGCGCCATACCTATAGCGACTACTTCCAAACATTCACCGCAGCAGATAGCTTTCGACGAAGTAGGCCGGCAGGCGGTTATGGCCGACCCAGTGTGGAACAAAGGAAATTACTACGGAAAAGGCCAGCCGGAACGCGGGCTGGCAATGGCGCGTATGATAGGACACATAACGTATATGAGTGACCAGTCCATGGAAGAAAAATTTTCAAGGAAACTAAATGATAAGGATTTTTCTTTTAGTTTCAAAACCGATTTCCAGGTGGAAGGTTACCTCAGGTACAAAGGCGACAACTTTGTTAAAAGATTCGATGCTAACTCGTATCTTTACATAACAAAGGCGATGGACTATTTCGACGTCTCGGGCGAGAAGCTTCTTCCAATAGGCGTGAAGGTGGAAACGAAGTTTCTGGTGATATCTTTCCAGTCGGACTGGCTTTATCCGTCGTACCAGTCCAAGGATATCGCGCAGAACCTTAAGTTGAAGGGAGTGGATGTAACTTACTGCGAGATAAAGTCCACTTACGGCCACGACGCGTTCCTTCTGGAAGCCGAATCTGAAAGCCGGTTGATAAAACATTTCTTAGAAAAAGTTTCGGGAGAGGTAAATGGCAGATAACGGTTTAAGGCTGGATTATAAGATAATACTGGACATGATAGAGCCCGGCTCGCGCGTGCTGGACCTTGGCTGCGGAGACGGTGAGCTTATGAAATACCTAGAGACCAACAAAGGCGCGAAAGTTCAGGGTATAGAGCTCTCGGAAGAGGCCATCTATAAGTGCGTGGAAAAGGGGCTGAGCGTTTTTCATACGGACATAGATTCGGGGCTCTCCAGTTATCCCGACAAATCGTTCGATTACGCGATACTCAACCAGAGCCTGCAGCAGGTCAAGAAGATCGATCTCGTTATCGGGGAGGCTTTGAGGGTAGGCGCGAAGGCTATTGTTGGTTTCCCTAACTTTGCGAACATAAAGGCAAGGCTTATGCTTTCTTTCCACGGAAATGTCCCTGTCACGAAATCCCTGCCGTATGAATGGTATAACACGCCCAACATACGTTCGCTAAGCATTAACGATTTTAAAAGGTTCTGCTCGCAGAAAAACATAAAGATCCTAAAGGAACGATACCTCGGTGTAGATTCCGAGTTAAACCTGCTTCCTAACCTCCTGGCCGAGAACGCGGTGTTCCTAGTCACGAAATGAAGAAATTTATCCCATTCGCGGCTCTGTTATTGTGCGTATACTTTACGGTGCCCGCACGCGCGGGCGAGCTGGGCCTTAACATTAACGGGCTCTCCTATCATTACAATACGAAATATTTTTATGATGACAATGGCATGCAGCGCCCGCTAAACGGCACTAATTCCGGGTTAGGGCTGGAGTTCATTACAGAAGAAAGTTCAAACAGTATTCTGGCTTATGAATTGGGTTTTTTTAAGGATTCTCTTTACTATACGGCAAAATACGCGGCTGTTGAATATAAATATAAATTCGGCTTCTGCCCTTCATTGAGCGCTGGCATCGCGCTTGTTTATTTTGACACACCTTCATACAGCATACACTTCGGGCCCCTGCCGATCATTTCTTTTAGGCCATTGACCGTTCCATACCTCAAAAACCTGTCAGTAAACATGACCTGGTTCCCAAACGATTCCGAACAAAATAAAAGCGCTATAGCGTTCTATCTTACGTGGTATTTCTGGAAGCCGCGGTAGTTTCATTACTCAATTTGACAACCGCCGGGCTTTGTGGTAAAATTGCTGTGTCAAAAAGGGAGGGCCGTAGGACGGCTCTGAGAGTTCCCGTAGAGCGGGATTACCTTATGAACCTGATCTGGGTAATGCCAGCGGAGGGAATTGTCAGATTTCGTTACTAATTCCCCGCTGTTATCGCTTCGGGGAATTTATATTTTGGGAGGTCTGGCAAAATGAAGGTATCCGCACTGCTTGAAAAAGTAAGAAGCCAGAAGCCGGTCATCCATCACCTGACTAACTGGGTGACTATCTATGACTGCGCGAACGTCGTAAAGGTATTCGGCGCCTCACCTGTCATGGCGCACGCGAAAGAGAGAAGGCCGCGGATATGACGGGTATCGCCTCCGCTCTGGTGCTAAACATAGGCACGCTTACTCCGGACTTCGTGGAGTCGATGATAATCACGGCCGGAGCGGCGAACAAAAAGGGCATACCAGTTGTGCTGGACGTGTGCGGTGTCGGCGCCACTAAGCTCAGAGACGACAAGAGTTTTGAAATACTTGATAAAGTCAAAGTTGACGTGATAAAAGGGAATTCTTCTGAAGTAGCAAGGATAGCCGGAGAGGACGTCCGCACAAAAGGTGTTGACGCGTCGAGTGTTGAAAAGGATCTGGTGAACCTTGCAAAAGAACTTGCTGTAAAAAGAGCGTGCACTGTGGTCATTACCGGTGCCGAAGATATAATTACAAACGGGCGTAAAACCTATATTGTCAAGAACGGCGACCCCATGATGGCGCACATAGTTGGAACTGGATGCATGGCCGCCTCCGTAATTGGGACCTTCTGCGCTGTGGAAAAAGATTTTGCTTTGGCAGCTGCCTGCGGGCTCGTGTGCTATGAGGCAGCCGCTGAGATCACCGCGGCCTTTTCTAAGGGGCCTGGAACATTTAAGGAAAACTTCTTTGACGCCATATACCAACTTGAAGGCGCGACTGCAGACAAGATGGCAAAGATAACTGTAACCGGATGAAAGTTTATGGATAATAGAATTCAAGGATATTATTTTGTAACGGACTCGGGGCTAAGCCTCGCGGGCGATGAAGAAGACGTGAAGTCTGCTGTCAAAGCAGGCGTAAGCATGATCCAGTACAGGGCCAAAAACGCTGTCGGCAAAGACATGCTGGAAAGAGCCTCGCGTTTAAAACATCTCTGCGGCAACGCTTTGTTCGTTGTAAACGATAGGGTAGACGTTGCCATCGCTTGTGGCGCGGACGGTGTTCACGTGGGGCAGGATGATCTGCCGTGCCTTGCCGCAAGGAAACTGATCGGTTCAAATAAGATAATTGGTGTCACGGTGCACAACGTCGCTGAAGCGAGGCAGGCGATATTAGACGGGGCAGATTATATAGCTGTTTCGCCGATCTTTAAGACCGGCACAAAGAAAGACGCGGGATCGCCTTCGGGTACCGGCCTTATATCGGAAATCAAGAAATTTGCCTTGGTGCCAATTGTAGCCATTGGCGGTATAGACATGTCGAATGCCGGAAGCGTTATAGATGCCGGGGCAGATTCGGTCTGCGCTATTTCCTGTGTCATCACAAAGAAAGATACTACCGCGGAGATGCGAAAATTTCAGGAGCTTTTCCCTAACCGTTCAAAAAGGATATAAATCAGATGACTGAAATTTTAGCAGAAAGGATCAACGCGTTAAAGAAAAAGCGCAACGCCGTGATACTGGTACACAATTACCAGTCCGGCGAGGTGCAGGATATAGCCGATTTCATCGGAGATTCACTTGACCTCGCAGGCAGGGCCTCGGAGACGAAGGCGGATGTTATAGTGTTCTGCGGCGTACATTTCATGGCCGAGACCGCGGCCATGTTGAGCCCCGATAAAACCGTTCTTCTGCCGGAACCCGCTGGATGCCCCATGGCCGACATGATCACGGCCGATCAACTGCGTCAATTAAAGAAAGAGAACCCCGGGGTGCCGGTGGTTTGTTACGTCAACACATCGGCTGCCGTAAAAGCTGAGTCGGATATCTGCTGCACGTCCGCCAACGCCGAAAATATAGTAAGGAAAATGAAAGAAGACACTATAATTTTCGTCCCTGACAGGAACCTGGGGGCATATGTGGCTTCCAAGACCGGAAAAATACTTATTCTTACTGACGGTTATTGCATAGTCCACGAACGGATAAACCAGAATGATGTCGCTGTAGCTAAACAGGCGCATCCGGAAGCCGAAGTGCTGGCTCATCCCGAATGCCGGCCCGAAGTAACGGCGCTTGCCGACAAGGTCCTTTCAACCAGCGGTATGTGCGAATACGCTAAAACTCCAGGAAAAAATGAATTCATAATGTGTACCGAGGTAGGCATTATACACAGGCTGAACAAAGAGAACCCTTCTAAGAAGTTCTATCCGGTTTCCGCGCGGGCGGTTTGCGTGAACATGAAAAAGAACAGCCTTGAAAAAGTCCTATGGTGCCTTGAAGACATGAAAAACGTTGTCAGGGTTGAAGAAGCTGTCAGTGCAGGGGCAAAAAAAGCAATTGACAGGATGCTTGAAAAAATATAGCGTATAGATGAAAAACAAGTCTGATAATATGAAAGCAACCTCCATCTAGTTTTGTTAAACTTATTGTATCGAGCAATAAGACAAAACGAGGAGGTTGCCATGAATTATGTTGGTGTAGACTTGCACAAAGAGCGTTCTTGGTTTTACGTGACGAACGAGCAGGGCAAACGGATTGACAGCCAGAGTATAGCAAATTTGCCAGAAGTGTTGCGATCATATTATAAAACGCTCCCACGACCATTTACACTTGCAGTTGAAACGACTTACAATTGGTACTATTTCGTTGATCTCGCCGAAGAATATGCTTACAAGGTGTATCTTGCGAATTCGTACGAGCTGAAAGCATTTGCAAAACGAAACAAGAAAACAAACAAGATAGATGCCCGGCTTATAGCCGATGTGCTCCGTAAGGGCTATTTACCTACAGTAGAGCTGCCAGAACAAGAAGATACGAGCTATTAAAGAACTGTTGCATTGCCGGATGAGCATTGTCAGTGAACGAACGCGGAACACAGCACGGTTAAAGTCACTTCTTGATCGCCATGGACAGATGTCAACGGGTGACTATACTTCAATGAAGCAATTGAACGGTATTGCGGTGAACAAATTATCTGAACCGTGCCGGATTGCCGCAGAAAACTGGATTGAGCAAATAGGCGCTTTGAATGCGCGTGAAAACCGTATCGGGTGGCAACTACATGCAATAGCCGAAAGTGATCCCGACGCGCGGAATCTTGAAAGTATTCCTGGGATAGGCAGTTTTGGTGCGTTGCTTATTAAAAGCGAGATAGGCGATATTAGCCGTTTTACAACATTTAACCGCCTCTGCGCGTACGCAGGCCTTGCACCGAGAACATTCCAGAGCGCCGACAAAGAATATCACGGTTCTTTAAATAAGAATCGGCGTAAACACCTACAGTGGATATTGATTGAGGCAGTTCACCATTTTTCAAAGAGCAGCGTTGAACGAACAGAAAAGTATGAAGCTATAGCCAAACGGAAAGCGCCCAACGTGGCGCGAGTGGCTCTTGCCAGAGATTTATTGAAAATTGTGTATCGAGTTTTGAAAGATAAGCGGCCATATTATATACGGACTACGGCGTCCCTCGCGCTCAATGGTGCCTGAAGTGTCCGCCGCAAGGCTGACAGCTTCAACAAGTCTGATTAGCGGAGGGGCGTCGCCCGATTCTATCATGCAGTCCGCCAAGTGCAGAGCTGCCAATAGGTGACTGAAGTCCGGATATTTTCGGAGCTTCTTACGATACAAAGCGGGCGAACGGCCAAAGAACTTGTTTAACAGAACAGATCAGTAGTTAGAAACTACTGCGGAGATACTTTTTGTCACCTTGACTTTTTCTTTCATAGGTGGTACCTTAGATGGAGGCAATTATGAAAATGAAACTGTTCGCGTTCGCGGTATTTTGCGCTGTTATGCTTGTCGGCTGCAGGGAAGGAAAAGCCGAAAACGCTTCTGCAAACACACAGAAAACTGCTGCTGTTAACGCGGCGGAAGGCTCAATAAACTGGTCTTACACGCTAGCCGGCGGTCTGGCACTTGGCCAATCGTCAAAAAAACCGCTCATGGTTGACTTTTTTGCGGAATGGTGCGGCTGGTGCAAGAAACTTGACAAGGATGTTTATACGGACCCTGAGGTCATTGCGCTTTCAAAGAATTTCGTGTGCGTTAAGGTTGACACGGACAAGTACGGACAGGACGCGTCTAAATACGGTGTGCAGGGCCTTCCTACTATAGTATTCATAAATCCTGATGGGACAGTCATAGACAAGATGGTCGGCTATAACCCCGCGCCTGATTTCGCGGCAAACATGAAAAAAGCCCTAAAAAAATGACAACGCTTGGTAAATTCCCTTACTTAGTAAGTTTTGCCGCCGGCCTTTTGACCTTCGCCAGCCCATGTGTCCTGCCGCTTATCCCAATATATATATCGTTCATCACTGGCGTGTCTGTTTCAGAGCTCAAAGGAGCTGAAGGATCGGCGCTCCTCAAAACATTTTTGAACGCCCTGGCTTTCGTGATCGGCTTCAGTGCGGTTTTCGTTCTGCTTGGAGCATCGGCCAGTTATTTCGGAGCTCTTCTCGGCACGCACAAAGCTTTAATAAGATGGGTGGGAGGGATAGCCGTAATAATTTTCGGGATTCATTTGAGCGGTGTGTACAGGATAAAGTTCCTATACGCGGAAAAAAGGCTTGATGCAGGCAAATTTTCGGGCGGCTACCTGGGCTCATTTTTAATAGGACTTGCCTTTGCCGCAGGATGGACTCCATGTATCGGCCCTGTACTTTCCTCTATACTTATACTAGCGTCGGCGCAGGGAACTATCTACAAAGGAATGCTGTTGCTTTTCCTTTACTCTTTTGGGAATGGGTATTCCTTTTCTTCTAACAGCACTTTTTGTTAATTGGGCGCTGGGTATGTTCTCTGTGATAAAAAAATATTTTGGTTACATAGAAACAACGTCGGGTATAATACTTATTATCGTCGGGGTAATACTTATTTCCGGAAATTTCAGTTTGCTCTCAAGGTACTTTGAAAAACTTGCGGGCTGACCCGTGTCGTAAAACCGATGTTACTCTAAGTCACTTTATAAAGAAGGTGTCTTATGGGCGAAAAAAGAAGGGTGATGCGCCGTGTCATACAGCCTGGATATGCGGACGATTTCATTGTTAATAATAAGAGACAAAAGGTAAGGGTGTTGGACGTCGGGCCAGGTGGTATGAGGGTGCTGTTGCCTGAATATGCCGGCCCTGGTTCCGAAGTATTCTGTAAAATAGATATTTATCCTGATATAACTCCGTTTTATGTAAAAGGAAAAATACTTCGTATTCAAGTAACTAGAGATAAATGGGAAGCTGCGGTAAAGTTCGATATGGTAAGGATATATAACTTTTTTGAAGTAAAGAATATCGCCGGGCAGAGGCAACGGGCTTGAACTCTTAAGGGGCTCATCTTAGTATTCAAAAGACATGTCAGGCAGGGTCAGAATTTCAGGTTCAATAATTTAGAGGCATTCTTAAAGCAGATGTTGTCTATATCTCCCTTTGCGAGTGCCAGGGTGTCAATCTTTCTCTTTATGACTTCCGCTCGCTCCCATGGAAAATCCGTTGCGAAGAGTATCTTGTCGGATCCATGGGCCAGAATCATACGCTTAAGTTGAGCGTTGTCCATCTCTGCACAATAGGCTAAGTCAAAATATACATTCTCTCCAACCAGTAGTTTCTCAACATCATCCCACATTCTGTAGGCTCCCATATGCGCCAGTATCACAGTCAGCCCTTTTATCCCGAGTATTTGTTTGACACCTTCAGGCGCGCTGTGAACACTTTTGTATCCCAGGTCAACTCCCGAGTGGAACAGAACGGCTATGCCGGCCTCGGCGCAGGCTTCATAAAATTTGAACATCCTTTTATCTTCAGGACGAAACTGCTGGTATTCAGGATGGAGCTTGATGCCTTTTATACCGTTTTCTTTAAGAAAGCTAACCTGCTCTGCAAAATCTTCAAAACCAGGATGCATGGCGCCGAAGCATATCACTGATTTGTTGGCCTTGTTGATCTCTACCATCCTGCGGTTTATTCCGGGTACCTGCCCGGGCTTCGTTGCCACCGGCTGATTGACCGAAATGTCGACACAGTCCGTTTTCATGAACTCCAAAAGGCTTCCCAGCGAGCCGTCCCCGTAATATGTAACGTTCGCGTTGTTCGCCATGTTGTCGCAGCCTTGCCTTGCGATATTGTCCGGAAAAAAGTGGGTATGGAAGTCTACTAACATTGTTTGTATCCTTTAGGTAATCTCTTCATCAGTTGAGTTAAGGCATTTAAAATTTAAGTTGATATGTATTATACAATTAACGGACTTCAGATTCAATCAGATAGCTATTTAATTTCAATTTAACTAAAAATTATGATATAATTCACAATATCTGGGTATAAAACGCGAGCTCGGTGGGTAGAGGTTCTGATTATTGAGCGGAGATATTTCAATGGAAAACCAAGCAAAGAAGATACTTGTCGCAGACGATGACGAGAATATCCGGTCCTCACTGGCCAGCATACTTTCCATAGAAGGCTACGATGTCGTGACCGCCGAGAACGGCGAAGAGACCATGGATAAGATCAGTGAGGAGTCGCCGGACCTTCTGATACTCGACCTCATGATGCCGGAGATGGACGGCGCTTCTGTTGCTTTCGATTTAAACTCAAAAGCCAGCGGGAAGAAAATACCGATAATAATAGTTTCCGGCCTAATACTTGAGGATTCGGCCAAACTAATAGACACCAAGAATTTAAACGCCATGTTCCTTAAAAAACCCTTCGAAATACAAGAACTGATTGATCTCGTCGCTAAAGCTTTAAAAGGCTGACCCTTCCGATGTTTAATATAATTTGCACATATCAAGAGGTTTTAAAGTCAGGGGCTGTTTATCGCTATAGTTACCTCATTGAAAGGAGCGTAAATGAACGCGAAACTCATCACTTGTATCGTTGAAAAAGGTAAAGGCGACAGGATAATCGATGAAGCTATCCGCAAGGGCGCGCAGGCAGCAACCATATACGATGCTCGCGGCAGGGGTGTCAGGGAAAAGATAGGTGTATCGGGTATGTTCATAAAAGCCGAGAAAGAAGTAATACTTATTGTTACAGGAGAAGATCAGCTTGAGACAATATTTGATACGGTTGTCTCTATCGGGGGGTTGAAAGAAAGGGGGATGGGGTTTGCTTTTATTTCGCCTGTTGAAAAGGCCGTGGGCTTTTTGGAATGAAAATGCTGAAAAAAATATTTTGGTTAATGATTTCGCTGGCCGCGGCCGTTGCAACGGCAGTTGCCACCGGGATATTTAACCCGGGAGAGAAAGTCAATGCGCTCTGGCTGGTCTTGGCTGCCGCATGTTTTTACGTTGTAGTTTACAGGTTCTACTGCGCATTCGTGGTGGCTAAGGTCATATCGCTTGATGATACAGCGGAAACTCCTGCCATCAGGCTTAAAGACGGCATGGATTATGAGCCTACCAACAAGTGGGTGCTGTTCGGGCACCATTTCGCGGCTATAGCCGGCGCGGGGCCATTGATAGGGCCGATGCTTGCGGCACAATTCGGTTACCTGCCGGGATTTTTATGGATACTGATAGGCGCAGCGCTCGCGGGGTCCGTGCACGATATCGTAGTTCTCGCGGCATCGGTAAAACGCGACGGTAAATCGCTCGCCCAGATAGCCAAGGAAGAAGTGGGCCCGATTGGCGGAATAGCGGCATCTATCGCAATACTTTTTATCATAATCGTTGCTCTAGCAGGGCTAGGACTTGCCGTAGTGAACGCCCTTACAAAAAGCCCCTGGGGAACTTTCACTATAGCACTAACCATACCAATAGCGCTGCTAATGGGTTTCTATCTCAGGAACATCAGGCCCGGTAAGGTCGGGGAGATGAGTGTAATAGGCGTCCTGCTTCTTGTCTCCGCGGTTATTACCGGGCACTTTATACCCGGGTCATTCCTTGAACCTTTTTTAACCTCTCCAGGAACAACATGGTAGTCGCTATAGCAGTTTACGGATTTTTCGCTTCTGTTCTGCCGGTGTGGATGCTGCTTTGCCCGAGGGACTATTTGTCAACGTATATGAAGATAGGCACGGTCACCCTGCTTGCTTTGGGTGTAATGATGATCGCACCTATCATCCAGATGCCGAGGATCACCCAGTTTGTGGGCGGAGGCGGGCCCGTCATACCTGGGAAGCTGTTCCCGTTCATGTTTATAACGATCGCTTGCGGTGCAATATCCGGTTTCCATTCACTTATCGCGTCAGGCACAACACCCAAAATGATAATGTCGAACGGGATATCCCGTTCATCGGATTTGGCGCGATGCTCACTGAAGGTTTTGTAGGCATGATGGCGCTTATCGCGGCCACCGTGCTTATCCCGGGCGACTATTTCGCAATAAATTCAAAGCTCACGTTCGGCCAGCTGGCTGCGCTGGGCTTTCCCGTGCAGAGGATAACCGAACTATCGGCGATGGTAGGAGTCAATGTACAAGGCCGTCCCGGCGGGGCCGTCTCTCTCGCCGTGGGTATGTCTTCGATACTCGGCAACATTCCAGGCATGAGAGGGCTGATGCCTTACTGGTACAATTTCGCGCTCATGTTCGAAGCGTTGTTTATACTTACTACGGTTGACGCCGGGACGCGCGTGGCGCGTTTTCTCCTGCAGGAGTTCGGCGGTTTATTCTATAAGCCGCTTGCCCGTCAGGCATGGCTGCCGGGCAACATAGCCATGAGCGCCGTGGTAGTCGTGGCATGGGGCTACCTTATATATTCCGGCAGCGTGTCGACTATCTGGCCAATGTTCGGCGTTTCAAACCAATTACTCGCGGCTATAGCATTGGGTGTCGGGACAACTATAATCATCAAGGAAGGAAAGATAAAATACGCATGGGTAACGCTTATACCTATGGCGTTTATGTTCGTTACAACGTTTACTGCTTCTTGGCAGCTGTTCGACATATTCCAGAACAAGGCCTTGTCGCCGGGTATTACTTCCGGGGAAATACTTTCTTTCAGGATAGACGCCTTCCTTGTCTTCTTAATGGCCGCGCTCGCCGCCGTCTCGCTTGTCGACATGCTTTATAAATGGTACTGCTGTTTGATGCCCAAACAAACGGAGGAACTTCAAATCGGATGATCACAGGCAACCTGAAGAAATACAAACATTTTCTTAAACTTAACCCTAATTTTGAAAAGGCTTTCGTTTTTCTAGAGAGAAAAGACCTTGTCGGCCTTCAGCCCGGCCGCTTCGAGATAGCCGGCGACAACGTTTATGCCATGGTCCAAAAGGGTTTCGGAAAAGGTAAGAAGAGCGCCAAACTGGAGGCCCACGAGAAATATATCGATATCCAGTACGTTGTGGCCGGTGCAGAGCTTATGGGGGTAAAAAGGGTTCAGGACTGCCGTAAGGTACTTACAAGGTATAACAGAGCCAAGGACATAAAATATTTCGATGACTTGCCGGAAAGGTATATAAAGCTTGAGCCCGGCGATTTTGTGATATTATTCCCCGGAGACGCCCACGCGCCTCTTTCGGGGTTGTACGAACATCACAAGGCGGTCGTCAAGGTGATACTCGGATGAAGCGCGTTCTGATAACACTACTAATGGCTGCATTCATAATGCCTGCGTTCTGCGAAGAATATACGATCCTTAAAGACAGGATAAGCAAGCAATATGCCGGTGTTTCACCAAAACAGTGGGGTGAGAACGTCGAAGGCGTCCTGAAAAAGCTTGACACGAAAGACAAGGTAATAGCACTTACCTTTGATGCATGCGGCTCGAAAAACGATGGATTTGATTTGAAACTTTTCGATTACCTTGTAAAAAACAAGATCCCGGCAACATTTTTTATAAGCGGCAGGTGGATAGACAGGCATCCCGAAGAGTTCAAAAAGATAGCATCGAATAACCTATTCGAAATAGAGAACCACGGTATGAACCATATGCCATCTTCGGTAAACGGGAATTCAGTTTACGGCCTCAAAGGCACCGGATCGCCGGCAGAATTGGTTGATGAGGTTGAGCTTAACTCCGAGAAAATAGAAAAACTCACCGGCAAAAAACCCGAATATTACCGTTCGGGCACGGCCTATTACGACGAATACGCCGTAGAGATAATACACCAGCTCGGCTACAAAATAGCCGGTTTCAGCGTGCTGGGCGACGCTGGCGCTACATACAACAAAGCGCAGGTCAAAAAAGCATTATTGAGTTCTCCTCCGGGTTCTATAGTTATCTTCCATGTCAATCACCCGGAAAAAGAAACAGGAAAAGGTATTATCGCTGCTATCCCCGAGTTGAAGGCCCGAGGCTACGGGTTTGTCAGGCTATCGGACATCCGTTTGAAATAGACTGTACCATAAACAACATTTAAGATAAAGTTTACATTTTTAAAATTATATTGTATAATAAAGCCGTGCTAAAGCATGACCCCGGTATCTGTTGTAGAGATGAAATAAGGAGTCCCGGTGCACGGCGCGGGCTTCGATCATAGGTGAACACATCGCTTTTTTAGGATGTGTTTTTTATTTTTAGGATGCACAACCGTGCAAATATATAATTTAAGGAGGAATTATGGAGAAGATCACGTGCCCGAAGTGCAAGAAGGTTAATGCTGAAGGCAGTAAACACTGCTCACAGTGCAAAGCCGTGTTGGTTTCTCAGGGTAAAGATTCAAAATTCCAGCCGAAGATAGTGGAAGCGGGTTTTACGCACCACACTCATGGTATGTCCTCGGACGACCTTAAGCCTAAGCTGGATATCTTCGCAGCAAAAGTAAAAATGGATGGCGCAAAGAATAGTGTTTCAATGCGGAATGTATTGGAAAAATCTGTGTCCATACTGCTCGTAATGGCAGTGATGGTGGCAGTTGGTGGTGCGTCATGGCATTACAACAAGCAACACGAAATTGTTTTGCAAGCGAAAGCTTTCATGAAATACCACGAAGGGAGCACGGTCGCAGTCAGCGTGCCGAAGGACAGCTTTATACCTTTCTGTAAGGATGTCGATGAAGTAAAACTGTTTTACCACAGCTATAAGATTGGCGACAAGTATGAAATAAGCAATATGTTCAAGGAAAAAAGGATGCTTAACCTGGATTACAATACCAAGCTACTTGTTCTTAATAAGGATGCGGTATACGCCAAGGTTCGAGTTCTCGACGGAACATTTAAGGGTGCTGCCGGGTGGGTGTATCTTGTTGAAATATTGCAGTTCGACCAGCAGAACGATGTAACGCAGATAGCGATGAAGTAAATAGGAAGAAAACATTACTTGAAATTCTTTCTGTCAGGCTAGCAGTTTTCTTCAGCGTCACGAGGACCCGTGTTTTAAGACGGATGTGTTGTGGCTTTCTCCGTCTGTTTGACAGACCGGTTACTAAGATATATGCCTAACGTAATGCTGGAGCCCGGAAAACGGAGAGGTTTTCATGGGGAACAAAGCGCTGAACCTTGTTTACAGGACACACAACGAAGGCAAAGAAAAAACCGCGTTCTTGACGGATTTCATACTCAGGCACGACAAATCCAATTTTTATGAAGATATATACGATTCGCTGGTCTTCTTCTACAAGCATATACCAGTACATTTCATTTACGAAGAAGTGTTAATAAACGCTTTATTGGATAGCAGGAGCTTAAACGCAGAAGAGATTTCAAGCATGGAAAGGATACTGGAAGAACACAAAAAGCTGAAGAACAGCTTTGAAAAGATAAAAGAAACGGCCGCCAAAATGGAAACTTGTAAGACCAGCGAGCTCAAAGAATGCTTTATGGACCTGGTCAATGATACCATATTCGCTCTGATCAAACACGCAGAATACGAAGACGAGCGCCTCTATCCCATAATCGAAGCGAAAGCCGGCGAAAGCGTCTTAACCGCCGTCGAAAAAGAGATGTCCAAGATAGTCTCCTAGGTAGAGCTGTTTATTTCGATAATTTAACACTTTCCTTTTAAAACACCCACTGCAATCCGATTCGCACAAGTTCTAACTGCTTTCTACATTTCTATTGACGTCTTCCGGGATAAAATTATTTAATGGATTTGAGGAGGCTTCCCGGTTTGCCGGAGTCAAAGATATGGAAGGCGACCATTTCCTCATTATGCAGGCAGCAGGCTGGAAATATAAATACAGGCAAAAATAATCGAATAAGGATGGCCATATGAATGAAACTAAAAAATCTGAGGTACTGATAACGCGCGTTTTCGCGGCGCCAAAAGAGGTCGTCTGGAGGGCATGGACGGACCCCGAATACGTCCGGCGCTGGTGGGGGCCGAAAGAGTTTACCGCTCCTTATGCGAACATAGACTTGCGGGTCGGAGGTTCTTACCTCTACTGCAAGCGTTCGCCTGATGGCAAAGAATACTGGAGTACTGGTAAATACAAAGAGATAACCCCTAACGAGCGTATAGTTGCCACCGACAGCTTTTCAGACAGTGCCGGCAATATAATACCAGCGGCATTTTACGGCATGAAGGGGATATGGCCGAAGGAACTGGTGGTAACCGTAACGTTCGAAGAGCAAGACGGACAAACAAAGCTCACGCTGCGCCACTCTGGTTTCCCGACCGACGGCGACGCCGCCATGACAAGAGAAGGCTGGAGCACGTCGCTGGATAAACTCGCCGATGAGCTTGCGTTCGCTGCGGTTGAGTAGGCCTCACGGCTTTTAAAAGCATATCATAAAGACCGTTATCACCTGTTAAGTGGTAACGGTTATATTTTTGTTCTTAACATCTTCCGCGCGGTTGGTCCCTCTCGCGAAATAATGCATTGACATCATCGTTTTCGTCTGCTATTAATATAGCGGAAACAACAAAAACCACTAAATCAACAAATGTACCTTAAACGAGGTGAGCCATGGAAAAGAGATTTTACACGACGTTCGACATTAGCGATATGTGTGGCGTGGGGGTTACGACTATCGTGGACTGGGTAGAGTCGGGTAAGCTGAAAGCTCATAAAACGCTTGGCGGTCACAGAAGGATATCCAAGCAGGATCTTGTAGAATTCCTTAAAAAGAACAAGTTCCCTATTCCGGAAGAAATCTCCGGAATGGCTGAGAAAATATTGATAGTGGATGACGAACAGCCCATAGTTGAATACATCGAAAGGGTGCTTAAAGCCCTTGATTTTGAATATGAAACGGACAACGCGCTCACCGGGTTCGAAGCCGGCGACAAGCTCAATCAGTTTGGACCCGACATAGTTATACTTGACATCAAGCTCCCCGGCATTAACGGCTACGAAGTGTGCCGGGCAATCAAGCAAAGGGACCCAAATATCAAGGTTATTGCGATCTCAGGCAGCAACAACGAAGCTACAAAACGTAAGGTAATACAGGCGGGGGCCGACGCGTTCCTGCCAAAGCCCTTTGTTCCTAAGGCGCTACTTGAAGAAGTTATGAAAAACAGGTGACGATAACATATATAGAGAGGCATGGTTGACAGATAAGTTCCAAAGAGATATATTTAACTTGAAGACGCGCGCTGGGTTTTGGGTAAGGCGCTGATGGTCTTGTTATATATCTCATGGATAACTAAATAACCTTTTAACAAGGCCACTCTGCGGATCGCAGCGTGGCTTTTCAATTTCCGGCACGCAGTAAAATGATAAGGAGACAACAATGAAAGCGATAGCCATTAACGGAAGCCCGAGAAAAAAATGGAACACGGCCACCCTGCTCGAGAAGGCACTGGAAGGCGCCGCTTCTGCTGGCGCCGAGTCCGAGCTTGTCCACCTCTATGACCTAGACTACAAAGGCTGCATAAGCTGTTTTGCCTGCAAGCTCAGGTCCGGTGGGAGTTTCGGCCATTGCGTCGTGCAGGACGGGCTTAAACCTGTATTGACGAAGATCGAAGAAGCTGACGCCCTCATACTCGGTTCACCCATCTATTTCGGAATGGTGACTGGGGCAATGAGGTCGTTCATCGAGCGGCTTTTATTCCAATACTTGCTTTACGACACCAATTATTCCACCACGCGGGTGAAGCCTATCCAGGCGGGCCTAATATACACGATGAACATAAACGAAGAGGGCCTTAAGGCCAGGGGTTACAAGGACACGCTCGGCGCGATAGAAGCGCCTATAAAGCGCAACTTGCTCTGCAAGGAAGTCCAGTCGCTTTACGTTACCGACACACTGCAGTTCGACGACTATGAAAAATACAATGTCATGTCTTTCGATGGCGCTGAAAAATCAAAACGCAGAAGGGATATATTTCCGTTAGACTGCCAGAAAGCGTTCGATATGGGGGCCAGGCTCATAAAGGCAACCAAATTTAACCTGAATCAACATGCATAACCTTAGGCGCGCTGCAAGCTTTAAAATCACGCCGGTACAGCCGTACAACTTCGAGCTAACGGTTAAAAAGCCGGCGGGCTGGCACTGGTTCACGCCTTTCGAAGAGTGGAAAGACGGCACGGTGAGGACCGGGTTCTGGTATAAGCTGGAAAACGGCAAAAAGCTCCCTCTCGGCATCCGCGCGTGCGCGGGGAAATACGAGATAGCCTTCGACGTATTCGCACCCAAAAAGCTTGGCATGAAGGACCTCATGAAGATCCGTGCCATGCTTGTCAAGGCGCTGGGGGCCGAAGAAGACATAACCCAGCTCTATAAGATGATGCGCAAAGACAGGGTGCTCAAACACCTAGTCCGCAGACTTTACGGTATGAGGGAAGCCTGGGGCAGCGATATATTCCCGTCTTTGACTCTGGCCGTGCTCCTGCAAATGGCGCCTATAAAGCGCTCGCAGTCGATGTGGGACTGCCTGATACGGAAATACGGCGAGGTGATAAAGTTCGACAACGCCGTGATACAGCTCTGGCCCACGGAAGAGTCTATCGCCTCCGCGCCCAGGCGCGAGCTTGAAAAATGCAAGCTCGGCTACAGGGCAAAGAACCTCGTCAAGCTTGCCAATCAGCTGGTAAAGGGGTTCCCGAGCGCGGAGGAGCTTTCAGAAATGACACCCGAAGAGTCCAAGCGCAGGCTGATGGAGCTTTTCGGCGTTGGGGAATACTCGGCCAGCTTCGCCGACCCGCACTCGAGCTTTTCGCTTGACGTCTGGAGCGTGAAGATATTCCACCGCCTCATATTCGGCAGGCCCGTCCCGAAAGGCAGTAACCCGCGCGAGCTTATAGATAAAACCACCCGCGCCGCTGAAAAGCTCTGGGGCAAGTGGCGCGGCTATGTTATGACCTACGTGTTAAACGACCTGCCGTACCTTGAAGAAAAATTCGGGATAAAGGCTTAGAAAGCATTTTTCTTGACACGGCCCTGCCAAATAGATATAAATGTTTATCTCCTCGCATAAATCTGATAAAAAGGAAGAAACCATGAAGAAAACATTAGCTGAATACATACTGCTGTTCCGTATGGACATTACCACAAAAGGGGCCCAGCCTTCAGCCGAACAGATGAAGGTTTACATGGCGCAGTGGGACAAATGGGTCAAGAGCATCGCGTCAAAGAACAGGCTTGCGACCGGCGGTCATCATTTGTCGGCGGAAGGGAAAGTGTTAAAGCCGAAAAACGTTATCAAGGATGGGCCCTACACCAAAAAGAATAAATCCGTCGTCGGCTACATACTTATCAAAGCCGCTAACTTTGGTGAGGCCGTAAAGACAGCGAGAGACTGCCCTATTCTTCAAGGTAAAGGTACGAGCGTTGAAGTAAGGAAAATAGAAGAAAGATAACCCATGGCGAACGTTAAAAATATAATACTAGCCTTAGTATTGCTTATAAACGCAGCCGACGCTTTCGCGCTGTCAAAACCGCTGTTCGTCATACGCCGCAGCAAGAACGCGAATGAGGTCCACTACGACGTGAATATCGGTCCCGATGGGAAGATCGACCCCCAAAAGCCGGTCGAGGCTTACTGGGTACTGCTTGCAAAAAATGGCGGAAGGGAAGAGCTGGGCGCTTTCGATAAGCTGGGATACGGTTTTAAGTGCAGCTACGACGATAACGTTAAGGCGTATCGGCTTGTTGTGAAGGGTTTTAAGAAGAAGGACATTAAAGTTGTTGAAAGTCCGGACGGCGTTTCTGCGGTGACAGATATAAACGGCAAGCCCGCATATCTTAGCGATATATATATTAACGAGACAGAAATGATTCCGTTCCCTATAGTGCACTACCTGGAGCTGACCGGCAAAGACGCGGCGACCGGAGGAAAGGTTGTTGAGAAAATAATCGTACACCACCTGCCGAAGATACTGAGAAAATGACCTGTTAGCGCACAAAAAAGAGGTTCCAATGTTCAAGTCCATATCTGTGGAGATACGCGAGCGCATGGAGTACCTTTCGGCTATAGACGCCAGGGACCGCAAGGACGGCACTCCGAAGCTAAAGCGGCTCAGGCAGGTACCGGCCGAAACCGGCAAATTCCTTGCGATACTGCTCGCCTCCTCGCCGGAAGGCAAAGCCGTCGAAGTGGGCACCAGCGCAGGTTATTCAACCTTGTGGCTGTCGCTTGCCTGCAGGCAGTTAAAAAGGAAGATACACACGTTTGAGATACTGCCCGAAAAGGCCAGCCTCGCCAGGGAAACATTCAGGCTCGCCCGCGTCGAAGACGCCGTAGAGCTTACCGAAGGCGACGCTAAGATAAACCTTGCCGGCCTCGATAAAATATCATTCTGCTTCCTGGATGCCGAGAAAGAGGTTTACAGCGACATCTATGATATCGTCATTCCGAAAATGGTGAAGGGGGGCATGCTTGTGGCCGACAACGTGATAAGCCACGGTGAAGAACTAAAACTGTTCATAGATAAGGTCCTGGCGGACGCGCGCGTGGACGCTGTCGTGATCCCCATAGGCAAAGGTGAGCTGGTCTGCCGCGTGCTGTAAACCTCCAGTGTTGACATGCAAGTTCCAAAGAGATATATTTGATTTAGTTGTTCACTTCAAACGGGTATAGGGAGAACCTTGGCGTGCAAGCATCCTGTTGCAGTCCGACCATTTTAATACGAACATAAACGCCGTACGAAACCACACTGTTTAGCAGCGTGGTTTTTGATTTCTGAGAGGTAAAATGGCCCGCAGGTGGGTCGGGGGGAGCCAGTCCCAGGAAAAAAAATGCGTGAAATTCTAAAAATTATTCCTGCCGCGCTGTATATTTTAACCGGAACAGTAAGCATGGTGATGGCGGTTAAAAGCCTGCTCGCCGACAAGTACCTTCCTTTTCACGAGCAGGCGGCGGGCAAACACTGGAACGAGATAGACCCTTCGCTCAAGCCTGTAATACTCTCACTGCTCAGGCTTGGCGGGCTGGGCTTCCTTGTGGTCTCGATTCTGCTCATCGTTTGCACCGTAGTAAATTATTATGTTCAAAACGTGTTTTACAGGTACGCGGTCCCTTCGATAGCGCTGATATACTGCTCGGGGCTGGCAATCAATAATTATATGCTGTACAAAAGCACTAAAGCCGGCGCTCCGTGGAAGGGTTCGCTATACGGCGCGCTGGCGCTGACGGCCGGGATAGCGCTGTCAATTTTCTCAAATTCACCTGAACATTAAGTAACAGTTGCATCATAAATAAGGGAGGCCGGGTATGAAAAAAGCTGCTGCCGTGTTCGTGTCGGTTCTGTTTGTAGTGCTGGTTTTAAGCGGTATCGTTTCAGGGGTCGCGGGCAAACAAAATTCGCTGGTCGTCGAAGGTTCAACTACAATACTGCCTATAATGCAGTCCTGCGCGGCGGAATTTAAAAAAGGGAACCCCGGCGCGGACATCAAGGTGATCGGCGGCGGTTCCGGCGCCGGTATAAATTCGCTGATAGCGTGCACGTGCGACATCGGCGCGTCTTCCAGGCCACTAAAAGAGGCCGAACTGAGCGATGCCCTGTCTAAGAAGATCGACATCAAGGCGCACGTCATTGCCATGGACGGGATAGTGGTGATAGTGAACGCGAAAAACCCGGTAGAATCGCTTAATAAAATCCAGGTTTTCGAGATATTCACAGGCAAAACTTCCAACTGGTCGCAGGTTGGCGGGGCGAACGAAAAAATATCGGTTGTGTCGCGTGACGAGAAGTCAGGCACGCACGAGTCGTTCAGCGAGCTGGCTTTGTTTAAGAACAATGTGGTTCAGAGCGCTGTTATAAAGGATTCCAACCAGTCGGTTGCGGACATGGTCTCTAAAACACCCGGAGCGATAGGCTACGTGGGCATAGGCAACATAACGGAAGCCGTAAAAACAATGAAGATAGACGGTATTGCCCCTTCCAAAGAGGTCGTGTTGTCCGGCAAGTACCCGTACGCTCGCCCGCTGCTTTTGTATCTAAACGGCGCTCCGTCGGGTATTGTCAAAGATTTCCTCGGCTTCGTGCTCGGAGATAACGGCCAGAAAATTGTCGACCAGCAGGGTTTTATAAAGGTTAAATAAATGCTTTTAAATATGGAGAGAACATGACGACGGTATTCGACAACACAAAATGCAGCCGGTGCGGGGCATGCACGGAGCTTTGCCCGGCGGAGATCATAACTATCGATAAGGGCGGTTATCCTGTGGTTTTGCCGGACGACGCCGTAAACTGCCTGTTCTGCGGGCACTGCGAAGCCGTCTGCCCCAATGGCGCGGCAAACGTAACGTCGCCGCTGCTCGAGAAGGCCATGTCATCCGGCAAGATACACGCCGTACCTGCCGAGCAGATAGGCAGCTATATCCGCTTCAGGCGCTCAGTGCGGGCCTACCTTCAAAAACCGGTCCCCAAAAAAACTTTAGAAGAAGTGCTGGACGCCGCCCGCTACGCGCCTACGGCCATGAACGCCCAGCCTGTGCGCTGGATAGTGGTGCATGACACGGCTAAAGTAAAAGCGCTTACAAAGACGATTATCGATTGGATGCGCTCCGCTGTTGAAAAAAACCTTCCCATAGCAGCCGCCCTGGATTTTTCGTGGCTGATAAAAGATTACGACAACGGTTGCGACGCTCTCTGCCGCAACGCTCCGCATATTGTAATAACCCACGCAAATAAAGATAACCAGATGGCAGCGGGCGATTCGGCTATCACACTCGCCACGTTCGACCTCGCCGCTCCGGCCTTTGGCCTCGGCACCTGCTGGGCGGGTTTCGTAAGGATAGCAGCCACCTATTCGCCGGAAGTAAAAAAAGAGCTCGGCATACCGGAAGAGGACGCCTGCACCGGAGCAATGATGGTCGGCTTCCCAAAATACAAATACCACCAGATACCAAAACGCAACAAGATGGATGTAAGCTGGAAATAAGAAAGAGTTACTTAACCCATGAAGAAACTGATAACGGTTTTAGTATTTATATTAACTGCCGTCTGCGCGGTATCTATTCTAAACCATTACATTGTAAATAAACGTGCTCGCGCTTCAGAACCAGCGCCCTGGAAATTCGACCCCTCGCTGGATTACATCATCAAGACCCGTAAAGTCAAAAGGGTAAAGGCAAGATTGTCGGTAAACATAAGCAAGCCGTCAATGAACGTAACTGAATGGATATTGCTGACGCCCAAACCGCCCTCGCACGAAACACAGTCACTTGTTAACTATCAGGCGTTCCTCGGCGGTAGCGCGGACGGCGCGTCTATAGTCAACGAGTTGAGCCCCGCAAAAAGGGAGATGTTCCTGGAACGCGTGAAGACCGACCCCCAGACCTGCCACAATATCGATTTCGCGGTTGAATACCAGCTCGACCTCTACGCGAGGGAACTTGTCCCCGGCAAATATGACCAGCCAGTGGAAGAACTGGACGAGGCTTCAAGGAACCTCTATCTTCGGGCGTCTAAAACAGTTGATTGGGACAGCGATGAGTTTAAGTCATGGCTCAAAGAAACTCCCGGGATGGTAAAGAACGGTTCGGATAAGGATATTGTTTTCGCTTACAATGTTTACAGGTACATCACCGAAAAAGGGACATATTCCACCGAAAGCTTTGTGCACTCGCACAGCCAGCCTTCGATAATTTGCAGGACTTTAACGGGAGATTGCGGCGGGTTTGCCCTGCTTTTTACCGCCGTACTGCGAGCCAACGGGATCCCGGCGCGGGCGCTGGTTGGCAGGTGGGCCGTGTCAGGCCCGCAGACCCATGTAAAAGCGGAGTTCTGGGCAAAAGGTATCGGCTGGGTCCCCGTCGACCTCACCAGCGGGTTTAAGAACGGGGATAAATTCTTCGGCCGTGACTACGGCGATTTTATCACTTTCCATACGGACACGGATATCGTGGTTGACACGATCTATTGGGGCCAGTCGGAATTCTGGGGAAGCCAGGGCTGGCTTTACTGGATAACCGTGAACGGAGGCAGCGACTCGGGCCAGAGTTATAAGGAAAACTGGTCGGTAGAAACAGTCAAGTAAAAACATTGCGATACAAGCCGCGGCGGTTGCGCGCGCAACGGAGGCGCCTGTGAAAGAAAAAGTGCTGGACATTATTTATCACAAGCATACCGAAGGTAAGGAAAAGACGGTATTCTTAAAGGATTTTATCCTAAAGAAGGAAAAGGGCGGTTTCAACGAAGATATATTCAGCATGCTGGATTTCTTCTACAAACATATACCGCTACATTTCGCTTACGAAGAGACGGTGATAAATGAGTTGTTGAAAAGCAAGGCCCTTACCAAAGATGAAGCCTTGTGCCTGAACAAGATACTTAGTGAGCATAAAATGCTGTTAGCGGATTTTGAGAACATCAAAGAAACGGCGGAAAAATCCGCCAAGGCCGGAAAAGGCCAGAGGGAAGAATTCATGGCACTGGTCAACGAGGCGATCCACGCTTTGATAGCGCACGCAGATTTCGAGGACAAATATCTGTACCCGCTGGCCGACGCGAAAGCCGACGATAAAGTATTGGGCGCCGTAAAAAAAGCCATATCCAGGATTGTGTATTAGTGTTCAAACTTTTATACAATGAATATAAGGGAAATACAGTCAAAAACCTGCATGACCAGGTCGAAGCTTTCGGATTACGTTATTAATCCGTACACCGGGTGCTCGCACGCGTGCAAGTACTGCTACGCTGACTTTATCAAGAAGTTCCAGAATATACCCGACAAGTGGGGCGAATTCGTTTTCGCCAAGGCGAATTGCCCCGAGCTTTTGCGCGGCGAGATAGAAAAGCATAAGCCCGGGTCAATATTCATCTCCAGCGTTTGCGATTGTTACATGCCGGAGGAAGCCAAGTTCCGCCTGACGAGAAAGATATTGGAAGTTTTTGCGGCTTCCGGGTTCCGGGATAAGTTCGCTATAGATATACTTACCAAGTCGTCGCTCGTCGAAAGGGATTTTGACCTCCTGAAAGAGCTGGATATCGAGCTCGGGATGAGCATCAGCCAGCTAGACGCGGAAACCGCCCGGATACTCGAGCCCCGCGCGTCTTCTCCCGACGAGCGCCTCGGGACGTTAAAACAAGCCCGTGAAAAAGGGATAAGGACCTTCGGCTTCATTTCGCCCGTCCTGCCGGGCCTGGGTAATTTAGACGATGTTTTCTCCTCGCTAAAAGAGGCCGGCGCCGGTTTTGTTCTGGGTGGAGCTCTTCAACATGCGGGGTTCTGCTATAGACAAGATGCTGCCGGTTTACAGAACGCATTTTCCGGACAGACTTGCCGAGTTCGAATGGGCCCGGGCCAACCAGCGTAGCTGGCATGACAAGATCAGGAAGCAGGCACGGGAGCTTGAGGCAAAGTACGGCTTAAGGATACAGGACGTGGTAGTTCACGGGGAATAAGCGTTATGAAAAAGCGGACAACGATATTAATATTTTTGATCTCCGCCGCGGCGACCATGTATCTCTTAAGCCTGTTTTCGGAAATTAAAAGAGCGACGCGCGGGCATCCTGAAGAGGAGGCCGTTGTCAAGACGGCAAAATGAGCTAAATACCATGAAAAAATTATTTTGTCTTTTCCTTATTCTTTGGGCCGCGCGTGCGGCAGCCGCGGACAGCCCGGGCGCGCTTACCGTTAAAATGGCCGGGTTCCGGAACGATGACGGTGTCGCCCAGGTTCTGCTGTTCCGCGGCAAAGACGGTTTCCCCAAGGACTACAAAAAAACTTACCAGATAATTACCAGCTCCATAACCAACGGCGCCAGCAAGGCTGAATTTACAGGCCTGCCCCCGGGCTCATACGCGGTAAGCGTCCTGCACGACGACAATTGGACCGGGAAAATGGAAACTAACTGGCTGGGCATACCAAAAAAAGGCGTTGGCACGTCGAACAACGCTTCAACTATCATAGGCCCGCCGTCTTATAAGGCTTCCAGCTTTGATGTTAACACCGGGACAAAAACAATAACTATAAAGATAAAGTATTATTTGGGGAAATAGATTAATGATCGGGCCAGGCTGTCTTGGAGGAAACATGAATAATAAGATACTGGACCTTATTTACGACACCCACACCGAAGGGGTGGAAAAAACGGTGTTCATGCAGGATTTTATACTCAAGTATGACAGGGCCAATTTTTGCGAAGATACAGCCGACACGCTGGATTTCTTCTATAAACACATACCGCTCCATTTCGCTTATGAAGAGACTGTCATAAATGAGTTGTTGAAAAGCAGGGCCCTTACAAAAGACGAGCGCGCCTGCCTCGACAGCATATTGGAAGAGCATAAAGTCCTTACCGCGAGCTTCGAAAAGATAAAGGCGATGGCGGGCGAGATATCCAAAGGCGATAACAAGCTGAGAGAACAATTCATGTCGCTGGTCAACGAGACTATATACACTCTGATAAAACACGCGGAATACGAAGATAAATATCTTTTCCCGCTTGCCGACGCCAAAGCCGACGAAAGCATGCTTCGCGTTGTAGAAAAAGAGATCTAGAAAATAAAGTTTGTTAAAACCCGATGAGAAAAACGCCGGCCAGGAGAAGCCAATGAGATCTTACAAAAAAGAACTGACATTTAATATTCCCAACAGGGTGGGTTTTGTCAATATTACAAATGATGTGGAGGTAGCCCTCAAAGAAAGCAAAATTAAAGAGGGACTCTGCCTTGTAAACGCGATGCACATAACGGCGAGCGTGTTCATCAATGATAACGAGACCGGCCTCCACCAGGATTACAAGGATTGGCTGGAACAGCTTGCCCCGCACGAACCGGTCAGCCATTACCGCCACAACAGAAGCGGTGAAGACAACGGCGACGCGCACCTCAAACGCCAGGTAATGGGCCGCGAGGTGGTGGTGGCGGTAACGGGCGGCAGCCTGGACTTCGGCCCCTGGGAACAAATATTCTACGGTGAATTCGACGGCAAAAGGCCGAAACGTGTGTTGATTAAATTAATCGGTGAATAAATTGAGCCCTCATTACTGCGAAATCCACCGAAGCAGGCTCATTCTCCAAAGCCTTTGTGAAGGAGCATGCGCAGGGGGAAATAATCGGCGAATGATGAACAAGTTATAAGCCACAAGTTGTAAGTTATTAGAAAAGTCTTAAAACTAAGACACTAAATAGGTTTTTACTTACCACTTACAACTTAAAGCTTGCCGCTTATAGCTAAAGAGGCGTACACACAAGTTATAAGAAAAGTCAATAAGTAAGACAAAGGTAAGGTTTTTACTTACCACCTATCACTTACCACTTACCGCTTATAAGTTGCCGCTTATAAGAAATGTTGTTGAAATTGTTGAATAATTTGACTAATCAGTTCAAAAGAGTTATATTTTAAGCCATAAAGCTAAACTTCAAAACTGGACTGGGAATTGAACTAATATTGATGGCTGTTGGTTTGAAGGTTGTTCTTTGCTGAGGGTACGCAATGCTTAAATTGGTGCATGTAACTTACCTTGCGTTGTTGGACGATGTGTCCAAGTTTAAAACTATTACTCCGCCGAAACACATCTCTTTGCATGTTGAAGGGACACATGGAACGGTGGTTGGGAGTTTTGATTCCGTAAGGTACCCTGACGGGCCAAACGACAGAAGGTCAAAACCCCGCAAATACCCCCGGTAGCCTCATGACAAAGAGAATATTGGAAAAGCCCGCGATATTAACGTTTAAGTTCCAGGGAGATATATTTAAAATAGTTGTTAATTTAAAAACGGATGGCGGGAGAATTGGGGACGTGGAAAGATCCTGTTGTATTCCGATCATTTTGAACGCGCATTAGCACTAACAGTACCACTCTGCACACGCAGCGTGGTTTTTTATTTGCGGGGTGCGAGATAATTGATAGAAACCGAGTTTTTAAGTTTGAGGTCGCAAAATTGCGGCCTCAAAATGCGTAGCTGGCGCTCTAAACGGAGGCATTAATGATCACTTCAATATTCGGGCCGGCCATAGTCGTTTTGTTGTTTTTGATAATTTTCTTTTTGGTTTGCCGGGAAGTTATATGCTGGTACTGGAAGATAAACAAAGCCCTGCTTCTTCTTGAAGAGATAGCCAAAAACACACGAAAAAATACAACCGAACACGAGCAGGCGGTAAGGTCAATAAACAACAATATCGGTATTTGAGGCCGCGGCTGAGCGGGCCAACGAGTGAAAAATATGACTCTAGCTGGAATAGGAATAAAATTAGTGTTAAGGACCATACTTTTTGCCGCCGCGTTTGGCGCGGTAAGCGAGCGCTTTTTTCAGCGGGCACATTCACTGGTGCTTAACGGTACTTTAATGACGGCCACCGGAGCGTTGCTCACAGCTGCCGGTATAGTCATGCTGGTGCTGTCGGGGAAGCGGGTGTCCAAGGCGTTCAGAGAAGGGAAACTGGCTACCGACGGCATGTATTCATTTTCACGCAATCCACTCTACGCCGCTTGGATATTCTTTATCATACCCGGGCTGGTTGTTATCTCGGGGCGCGTTTTGTGGCTGCTCATACCAATTTTCATGTACGCGCTTTTTAAACTGCTGATAAGGGAAGAGGACGATTATCTTGAACAAAAATTCGGCGGGGAATACCTCAGCTACAAGAGTGAAGTCAACGAGATATTCCCCTGGTTCCGTAACCGCCGGGCGGGTAATAGCGCGAAATAAGCTCTCTTGAATGGAGGAGGGAATGCGTATGGGATGTTTTTTTATGAGCGGGCTGTTCTGGGGTGTATTGTTAATTTTGTTGGGGCTGTCGGTTATACTGAATATTTTATTAGGCATACACATTCCAATATTCAGGATATTTTTCGCACTGATGATGATTTATTTCGGCTGCAGGATACTTATAGGCCGTTCTTTCTGCGGCAGGCATCACGTATGTGAACCGCGCAGCACGGCAACCATTAACCCTGAGAATGAGAACAACGTGGTTTTCGGAAAGAGGATCATTGATTTTACCGGTATATCGCTCGCGAACGGGAGTGTCAGCAAGAAAGTTGACACTGTGTTTGGTTCAACTACAATTAAAATCGACCCCAAAATGCCGGTGATCATAAATGTGAATTCCGTGTTCGCTGGTGCGCATATGCCCGACAATAATGAAATAGCGTTCGGAAAATATACTTATCGCACGGAAAGTTTCAATAACAAGGCAAACGCGCTCGTTATTGAAGCGAACGTGGTTTTCGGTGAACTGAACATAGTTTTTGAATCAAAACAATAAAAGCTGGCCGGCAGTGCCGTGTTAAGGCAGTAATTAAATTGTCATTCCGAGTCCCGCAAGGCGGGACGAGGAATCTTAAGATTTCTCTCCCGCCTCGGCGGGATCGAAATGACAGCGTTTATATGAATAGGTGTCATTGCGGGGAGTCCCGCCAGGCGGATAAACTCCGCGACGCCTGCCCGCCGAAGACTTAGTGGCGGGCGGCAATCTTGCTGTAAAGTCGGAAAGCGAGATTGCTTCATCCCGCCTTGCGGGATTCGCAAAGACGACACGGTTTAACTCAACTTCTATGAAACAAATAATTCTATTTATTGCCTTTTGCGCTTGCTTTTGCGCGGCCGCGTCAGCCAGCGATGATTTCACCGGCACACGGGCGCAGGGTGTGGGGCGGGCGTTTACGGCAGTAAGCGGTGACATCGACGACGTTTACCAGAACCCGGCGGGCCTCGCGGATATAAAATACGAGGAAGCGGAGGCCGGCGTCAACAGCTTTTACAGCCTCGGCGACCCGGGGTTCGAAGGGAGCGCGGTTTATGTCCGGCCCGGCTGGGGCATACAATTTTCCGACAGGGAAATTGACGGCGCGAAGATCCAGCAGACCGGTTTTTCCTTCGCCAGGAAAACTATTTTCAAGAAACGGCCGTTCCGCTACGGCGCTACGGTAAAACTATTGTCTAGCGATACCAACGGCTCGACGCAGTTCCTTTCGGACGCGGGCGTGCAGGCGGATATCCGGGAAAATTTAAGCCTCGGCTTTGCCGCTCGCAACATGTTCTCGGGAAACAGCCCTCAGGCCAATACTGCCGCTTCCGCCGGGTTAGTCTATAAGAAGCAGTTTAACGCCGACCTTTCATATTCGTCATCGATGATGTACTTGTCGGCCGGATGGGAGAAACAGTTCTTTGACGGCCTGATGGTTTTCCGCATGGGGTACGCGGGTTCCTCGAGTTCCGCGGAGCCGAGCCTCAACGCGGGCTTGAGCTCCTACCTGTGGCCGATAGGTTTCGACACGGCCTTCTCCTGGCCGACGGGCTCAAAGGAATATGCTTCTTTCCGGTTCGCGGTGCACTACCGGTTCAACGGTGAAAGATTTTCGGATAGGTACATGGACCGCAGCCTTGTGAAAGCCGTAGCGCCGCCCCCAAAACCGGGCCCCGACAAGGAAGACGGCCTCGCTATTGAAGCCGCCGCGAAGAGACAAGCCAAACCCAGGCCCCAGCCGCCGGTCACCTGGCCCCAGCATTATACGGCAAAGGAAGGCGACACGCTCCGCGATATAGCGGAAAAATTTTACAATAATTCCAACAAGTGGCAGGTAATATACAACGCTAACGCCGGTAAAACCGACCGCGGCATTCCGAAAGCCGGCGAAGATTTTGTTATTCCCGAACCGTAGTTTGATTACACAGATTTTAACTGAGATTACACCGATTACATTGATTACACCTACATCACGAGCCTTAATTTGTGTATCTTGCCTTAATCTGCGTAATCTTGTGTTAATTAATCTGTGTAATCAGAGATCGTTGGGGTTTTTCAACGATCTCAAAAGAAGGGGAACCACATGAGCACCATTCTGCTGGTATTGACTAAAACGGAAGACGCTAAGCGCCTCTCGGACATACTGCGGCATGAAAAGCACGACGTTATAGTCGCTGAAAACATCACTTCCCTGAACGCTTACCTGCGCCAGCCGATCGATATGGTCATAGTTGATTCGTCCTTAAAAGACGATGTGTTCAGCAAGATCAAATCAACGTTCCCGAAAAAACCCATACTCTGTTTCCTGGAGGAACACAACGCCCGCCTGGCCGTGGAGTTCATGCGCGCGGGCGCTTCGGACTGCATCTGCTCTTCCTTCTCCAATTCCGAAGTTAAAAAGGTTGTAGACCACGCCATGCTGTCGTACTACGGGGCGCCTGAAGAGGATGCCTTTACCAGGCTAAAAAAATTGCCGAAGCATTGGGTCGCCCTCGCGGCCGCGGCTATTCTTGCGGTTCTCGTGTGGGGAGGGGTATCGGTGTTTGGCCGCCCTGCCAGCGTGCGCATCGGCCTGCCGTACGCGCACGCGACGTCAATGGCGGTATCGGGCAAGAACGTGTGGGTGGCCAGCTGGTACACGCAGACGGTTTACCAGTACATTATTTTCAAGGATAAGATAAACCTTGTTAATTCTTCATACTTCGCCGATTTCGGCCCTATGGCGCTCGCCAGCCGCGACAACTTCATCTGGACCGCCGGCAACGACTTTATCCTCCGCCAGCACGCGCAAAACAAGAACCTCGACGTCCTCAAAAAAATACCACTGCCAAAGTACACCCTTCCGGGCATGAGCTTCGCCGACAACACTTTGTGGCTGTGCTGTCCGTGACGGGAGAGGTTTGCCAGTACTCAGTTGACCGCTCGGTGTCGCTTGTAAACAAGTTCAAAAGCGACGTAACAAACCCGGTCGGCCCGTGCTGGGACGGCGAAACAATGTATATAGCCGATCTAAAGAACAATACCCTATACGCCTTCAAAATGAACGGGTTCGGCGGCCTCGCGCTGATGCAGCGCTACGTTATACCGGCGCCGCGCTTGGGAGCCCTTTCGGCTATAGCCGCCGCGGACGGTAAAATGTTCCTGCTCTACGACGACGAGCCGTCTTTTGTCGTGCTGACGTCTATCGGGAACCTGAGGAAAACAAATGACTAAAGAACACAGAAAGAATACCCGTATCAGCTGTTCCATACCGGTCCTGCTCAAGTTCAAGGGCACGATTGATTTTGAGATATGGGGCGTGATGTTCGACCTGAGCCTGGGCGGCTTTAAGGTTGAGACAATAAGCCGCATCTCGGTAAACGACGAAGTTTTGCTCAGCTTCAAGCTGGGCGAGGGGTTCGAGTTCGAGGACGTGCGGGGTAAAGTGGTGCACGTGTCATCTCGGGGCGGGTATTTCGTGGTAGGCATAACCTTCGCGGAAGGCGATATAGAACGCGAGCGCCTGCGCGGCGGCCTGTTCCTTCTGCTTAAGTCCGACGATGAATTCACGGGCAAAGACGCGTTGTTCCCGAAAATTTCCGGTGAGCTCGATAAATGACAAAAGAATACCGCAGCAATATCCGGTTCAGCGCTTCCATCCCAGTGCTTATGCGCTTCTACGAGAGGGAAAATTTCGAGGGATGGGGAGTTATTTACGACGTAAGCCTGGGCGGCCTGCAGATAGAAACGCGCTTTCCGGTAAGGGACAATGAATTGATCCACTTGAGCTTCACGCTGGGAACCGACCACGTGTTTGAGCACGCCCTGGGAAAGGTAATGCACGTGTCCTCCAGGAACGGCTACTACGTTGCCGGCATAAGGTTCGGCACCGCCGTAGACAAAGAACAACTGCGTGACGGCCTTTACAACATTCTTAAACTTGAGAAGTAACCGTTACAACCGCGTAGGTTGTAACGGTTAAAAGGGATCAGGATGAGAAAGGATTTGTTAGTTGAGGGACAAGTATACCACGTGTTTTCGAGAAGTATAGCCCGGTACATTATATTTAATACGGAGACGGATTATTTCAGGATGCTTGAAGCTGTAAAGTTCTATCAAAAGGAAAAACCGGATATCAGTTTTTCAAGATACGACAAGCTTTTAAGAGAAAATAAACTTGATTTCATGGGATTCCATGATACGAAAAATGATCTGGTGCAAATAATCGCGTACTGTATTATGCCGACTCATGTGCATTTTGTGTTGAAGCAGAACACTGGAAAAGGAATATCAGTTTTCATGAACAACGTTTTAAACAGCTATACTAGATATTTTAATACAAAGCACGAAAGAAAAGGGCCTCTATGGGAGAGCAGGTTCAAAAGCGTGCTGGTCAACACAAACGAATATTTACTCCATTTAACAAGATACGTCCATCTAAATCCTGTTACATCCGAATTAACCGATAAACCCGAATCATGGAAGGCCTCATCTTACAAGGAATACCTAAGCGGAATTTACGATAGAAATAATTTAACCAGTCATCGCGACCTTATCACGATCAGCTCAGGTGAATATAAAAACTTTGTGGAAGACAGAATATCTTATCAGCAGGAATTACATAAAATAAAAGATTTGTTGTTGGAATGACCGTTGCAACCTACGCGGTTGTAACGGTTAATCGGAGACAAGAATGAAAATTAAGATGGTTGTATTTTGTCTGGTATTATTGTGTTTTAAGGACGTAGCGTTCGCCGAGGGGTATCCGGCTTATTTTGTTTCGAGGGACGGCTTTCGGCAAAATCTTGTGAATGTGGATGGAAAGCTGCTTACGCTGGATGATTTCAGTAAGCTCTGCATAGAGAAGTCTCCCGCGGCTGTTGAACAGTTACATCTGTGCGGCGAAAGGCGGGTTTCGGCCGTGTTCGACGGAATCTTCAGCGCGGTGTTTTTGATCACGGGATATAACAGGTATTTAAGCAGCAGGGACATAACTGACAGCAACGGTATCGCGACAAGGCAGGCGGAAGGGCTGGGGTTTTTGGCCATAGGCATAATAGGCGCCATCAATAGCCGCGCCGCGGGAATAGCGGCCCAGGATGCCCAGATCAGGGCGGTAGATCTGTACAACAGGGATTCCGGCAGATTAAAACTGTCCCTCGGAACGCAAATGTGCCCGCTGGGATTTACTCTTTCAAAAAAGTTCTAAAAGCTGAATAACTTGACATAAAAACTTCAAAGAGCTAGAATCCGTTTATAGCCTGCCAAATCTTAGGGGATATGGAAAATGGGCCAAATCGAATCTGATAGTATATCGGGAATTGATCTTCAAACCACCGCTGTCATAGGATAGCTGTGGTTTTTTTGCGTCCCATTGGTATGTTATAAGTAAGTGAATTTAGAGAGCCCGGGCACTGAGTTAAAGATAAGTACAATAAGTCAAGTCGAAGTCGCAGACTTGGAACAGTCGCCTCAGGCAGCCGCCAGCCTCTTGGCGAGGTACGCCGGTTATCTTTGGCGGGCCTGACACCATTTATTGAGGAGAATTTAGCTCATAAAAGGAGAATTGAAATGAGCCACATTAAAGTATTGGACACTGTTGTGTCTTTCTACTCAAAAGAACGGGATGATTATATATGTATTACAGATATAGCGCGTTATAAAGATCCTGCCAGAACAGACTATATAATCCAGAATTGGCTTAGAAACCGCAATACAATAGAATTTCTCGGCATATGGGAACAGCTTAACAACCCGCTTTTTAAACCCACCGAATTCGAGGGGTTTAGAAAACAGGCAGGGATCAACAGTTTTGTTCTTACCGCAAAGCAGTGGATAGAACAAACCGGAGCGCGAGGCCTTATTTCAAAACCGGGAAGGTATGGGGGCACGTACGCCCATAAAGATATAGCCTTTGAGTTTGCTTCCTGGGTTTCAGTGGAATTCAAACTATATCTGATAAAAGAATTTCAGCGTTTAAAAGACGAAGAAATATCCTCGAAAAAACTTGGTTGGAACCTTCAACGCACTCTTGCCAAAATTAATTATACCATTCATACGGACGCGATAAAAGAAAATCTTATGCCGAAAGAATTGAGCTAACAACAAGTAAATAATATATACGCCTCAGAAGCTGACCTGCTTAATGTCGCTCTTTTCGGTAAAACCGCGGCTGCGTGGCGTTCGGAAAATCCGGGCAAAGAGGGCAATATCCGCGATTGTGCAACTCTCGAACAACTAGTAGTGCTCAGCAACCTTGAAAGCATAAACTCTGTGCTGATACGCCAGGGGATGAAACAATCGGAAAGAATAATAAAGCTGAACGAAATCGCTATTGCACAAATGCGTTCGCTTCTTTCCAGTAATTCGATTAAAAGTCTGAAATAATAAAGCTTTTAGTGTGGTTTGGAGGATAAGTACAATAAGTCAAGTCGGAGTCGCAGACTTGGAACAGTTGCCTCAAGCAGCCGCCGTCCTCTTGGCGAGATCCACCGGTTATCTTTGGCGGGCCTGACACCATTTTTGAAGGTTGACAGAGAGTTAGTGTAATTAGTGAAGCCTGATAATATGAAAGCAACCTCCATCTAGTTTTGTTAAACTTATTGTATCGAGCAATAAGACAAAACGAGGAGGTTGCCATGAATTATGTTGGTGTAGACTTGCACAAAGAGCGTTCTTGGTTTTACGTGACGAACGAGCAGGGCAAACGGATTGACAGCCAGAGTATAGCAAATTTGCCAGAAGTGTTGCGATCATATTATAAAACGCTCCCACGACCATTTACACTTGCAGTTGAAACGACTTACAATTGGTACTATTTCGTTGATCTCGCCGAAGAATATGCTTACAAGGTGTATCTTGCGAATTCGTACGAGCTGAAAGCATTTGCAAAACGAAACAAGAAAACAGACAAGATAGATGCCCGGCTTATAGCCGATGTGCTCCGTAAGGGCTATTTACCTACAGTAGAGCTGCCAGACAAGAAGATACGAGCTATTAAAGAACTGTTGCATTGCCGGATGAGCATTGTCAGTGAACGAACGCGGAACACAGCACGGTTAAAGTCACTTCTTGATCGCCATGGACAGATGTCAACGGGTGACTATACTTCAATGAAGCAATTGAACGGTATTGCGGTGAACAAATTATCTGAACCGTGCCGGATTGCCGCAGAAAACTGGATTGAGCAAATAGGCGCTTTGAATGCGCGTGAAAACCGTATCGGGTGGCAACTACATGCAATAGCCGAAAGTGATCCCGACGCACGGAATCTTGAAAGTATTCCTGGGATCGGCAGTTTTAGTGCATTGCTTATTAAAAGCGAGATAGGCGATATTAGCCGTTTTACAACATTTAACCGCCTCTGCGCGTACGCAGGCCTTGCACCGAGAACATTCCAGAGCGCCGACAAAGAATATCACGGTTCTTTAAATAAGAATCGGCGTAAACACCTACAGTGGATATTGATTGAGGCAGTTCACCATTTTTCAAAGAGCAGCGTTGAACGAACAGAAAAGTATGAAGCTATAGCCAAACGGAAAGCGCCCAACGTGGCGCGAGTGGCTCTTGCCAGAGATTTATTGAAAATTGTGTATCGAGTTTTGAAAGATAAGCGGCCATATTATATACGGACTACGGCGTCCCTCGCGCTCAATGGTGCCTGAAGTGTCCGCCGCAAGGCTGACAGCTTCAACAAGTCTGATTAGCGGAGGGGCGTCGCCCGATTCTATCATGCAGTCCGCCAAGTGCAGAGCTGCCAATAGGTGACTGAAGTCCGGATATTTTCGGAGCTTCTTACGATACAAAGCGGGCGAACGGCCAAAGAACTTGTTTAACAGAACAGATCAGTAGTTAGAAACTACTGCGGAGATACTTTTTGTCACCTTGACTTTTTCTTTCATAGGTGACACCGTTATTTTATCAAAGGAGAGTAAAATGAAGCAAAGTAAATGGAAAGTGCCTAGTCCTCAAAAGAATAAATTAGTTGAGATTGAGTTGGAAAATAAGGATGAAATAGAATCTTTTAAGAAAGTTGGTTTCCTAATTAAAAAAACTGATAATGGGAAGATTATTTTAGAGAAAAAATTTAAAAAATGGGAATTATTTCAAGAAAGAGTAAGAATTCTGCTTGAAATATTGGGTTTTGATGATATTGAATCTGGCTATAATTCTTGGCTTGGTAGATATCAAATAGATGCTGTTGGTGGTAAGAATGGAACGTTGCTTGTGGTCGAATGTAAAAGTGCTGATCAGCCTAAGAAAAAAAGTATCGCAAATGAAATTGATATCTTTAAGGGAAAACAAATAGAGATTAATAAGGCAATTGCTGAGAAATACGGATCAAAATATAATGAGGTAAGATATGTTCTTGTGGTTGATGATATTGACATTGATCCTAAAGATATAGAGACTGCACGAGTCAACGATGTATATTTGTGGTGCAGTAGATATATTGATGTTCTTGAAAGATTATATAAAGTAATTGGCTCTTTAACATTTCATTATGTTCTTAAAGAATTGAATTGTACACCGAAGTATATTAAAGATGAGGAAGGCAGTGCTGATTATAAAGTCCCAAGTTTTAAAGTAACAATTGGAGACCAAGAAATATTTAGTTTTTATATACCAGTTGAAAAACTATTGAATTTAGTTTACGTGTTCAGGCTTCAATCTGGAAATGAAGATGCTTACCAGAGATTTATTAATGAAAAACGTATTTTTGGAACAACAGAAGAGCCTGGTATAGCTGAATACATTGACAATGGAGGGTTTTTTAAAAACAATGTGGTTTGTAGTTTTGAAAAGCAAGTGACATTTGAGCCAAAAAATACTGGATTACTTCTGCAAGATACCAATATGGCGTTTGGGATACTTTCTATCCCCAAAATATATGGTAGCGTTTGGATCATCGATGGGCAACATAGAATTTATGGCTACACCCAAGCTAATACCGAGAAACTAAAATATTGTATTAGTGTTACAGCATATCAAGATATTGGAAAAAAACAACAAGCTAGAGATTTTATTGATATTAATCAAAAACAGAAATCTGTAGATCCAAATTTGTTATGGGATTTGCTTTCACAAACTGATCCGAATTCTATTCAGGGTGCAATAACCAAAATAGCAAAAGAACTTAATAAAACTGGATATTTCAAGGGTAAAATTCTTATTCCTAGACACCAACAACGCAAAGCATCGGCATATCCCCTAAAATTAGCTAACATATGCAATACTTTATATGACAGAAAGATTATTGATCCGCTTGTTAAGGGAACGTATAACCTATACCAAAAAAATGGAGAAGTAAGCGAAACGATTCCTTTTCCCGATAGTATTCTTGTCTTCCCCGAGAAAGTCATTAATGAATATTTTACCCTCATAGATTCATTTGCGGAGGAATATCATGAGTGGAAAAAAGGTTTTATTCTTCATAACAATGGTTTCAATATATTCACAAGAGTTTTGGTTGAGGTGTTGCAATATTTCAAAGGTGTATGGGATAAGAGAAAAGTAGAAGATTTAATAAAAGAGCCGATTATTGCATTCTTTTTAAATAATTATTCAAAAATTAAAGAATACCGTGCAATGACAAGTAATGAAGCTGGGCGAGCAAACATTGCATTGATGATCATCGAAACAATTAATAAGTCAAATGAGTTGTTTGCCATAGAATATATTAAGGATATTGAGAAGAGAAAGAAAATGGCTTACCAAAAGTCAGAGCCTTATAATATTTTGAAAGACCTGGAGGTCAATTTAAGAACATTTGTTGAAACTAAGCTTAATGGTATTAGTAGTAATTGGTGGAATGAAAGGATACCTTCAGATGTGAAGGAAAATGCCGAAGACAGGCACAGTAAAAAAGAAAATATATATCCATGGGCAATACCTGAAGAAAAATCAAAAATGATATCAGTTGATTTTCCGGATTACTATAAAATAATTGCGAGGAGAGATAATTGGGAAGAAGTGTTTAAAGAAGTATTTTCAAGTAAGGAACTATTTTACTCGAAGTTTATTGAGCTTCAATCGATAAGAAATAAAATTGCTCACTCTGACGAATTAACAGCGGAAGAGGCAATGAAATTGCGGTTGCACACACACAATATTTTAGATACAATACAAAAAAATAACAGGCAAGAAGAATAAGAAATGGTGTCAGGCTAACGTTTTCACTAAAGTCAAAGTTCCTATTTTAAGGAGCGAACAATGCTTGTCAAATGTGTACGACCATTGAAAGAGTCCTTCTTTGGACTGGAAACTAAATATAGGGGAAGCGTAAGCAATGTTCCTTGGACTTTATGCATTGGAGCCGGAACTTCTACTGGGTTAGTTCCTAATTGGAGTGAATTGACTTGGCATGTACTGCAGGATGCTTTTAAGACAAAAATAGCATTTGATGAATTTAAAAAAGCTTGTGTAAATACGGGCTGGGGTCTAGATGCCTATATTCAAGCAGCCGAAAATATTATAGACTCCAGTAGCACTGATGCGAGAAAGTTTATTTCAATTCTTGGGTCAGCTCTTTATAATGATCTATTCAAAAAGGCTACCACATATAATGTAACAAAAGAGCTGATTATAGCATTGAGTGATCCGAGATATTTAAAACTACGTCAAATGGAAAAGCTATATGTATTTTTGGAAAAAGAATTTAAGCAAACGACAATCTTTAGTCTTTCTCGGATATTAAACGACTTAGTTGATACACCCAAAGCCCCAACAGCGGTACTCAGTTTTAATGCAGATACTCTTTTATATACAATTACAGATGTACTAGCAATTAATGAACATGAAACAAAAATAGGGCAACACGTGAGGCCGAAGAGGAAATATCAAAGTGTATTTAGGTCACAATATGTATGGCATGGGAGCATTCCATTCATTTATAGTCATGGTGCGATTGCGCCTAACGTTAAAGTAGCCTTAAAGGAACATCGAAGAGATTCAAGAGATAAACTTGTATTTCGAGAGAAAGATTATTTGGATATAGCTGGTAACATGTCTTCCTGGACTCAGTCGACTTTTCTATATTATGCTCAAACAACAAGAATGCTGATAATAGGGCATTCGCTAAGCGATTTAAATATCAGAAAATGGTTGGCTTGGACACATAAAAATAATATTAATGACATTGACGTTATTTCAGGAGGCGCTAAAATTCCTGCATACCATGTGTGGGTTAATGTTTTACCGAAAGAAAAATGGTTGCGTGATATTATGGAATGCGGTCTTCACCATTTAGGGGTTGCTGTTTGCTGGATTAAAGATTGGGATGAAATCGATTCAGCTTTAAGAAATGTATTGGCAATCTAAAGAAATTGGTGTTAGTAAAATATTAAGTGGAGTCAGGCCCGCCAAAAACAACTGGCGGGTCTCGTCAAGAGGCCGGCGATTGCCTGAGGTGACTGTTCCAAGTTTGCGATTCCCCAAACTACCATTCGATGAACGGTGTCACCTATGAAAGAAAAAGTCAAGGTGACAAAAAGTATCTCCGCAGTAGTTTCTAACTACTGATCTGTTCTGTTAAACAAGTTCTTTGGCCGTTCGCCCGCTTTGTATCGTAAGAAGCTCCGAAAATATCCGGACTTCAGTCACCTATTGGCAGCTCTGCACTTGGCGGACTGCATGATAGAATCGGGCGACGCCCCTCCGCTAATCAGACTTGTTGAAGCTGTCAGCCTTGCGGCGGACACTTCAGGCACCATTGAGCGCGAGGGACGCCGTAGTCCGTATATAATATGGCCGCTTATCTTTCAAAACTCGATACACAATTTTCAATAAATCTCTGGCAAGAGCCACTCGCGCCACGTTGGGCGCTTTCCGTTTGGCTATAGCTTCATACTTTTCTGTTCGTTCAACGCTCTCTTTGAAAAATGGTGAACTGCCTCAATCAATATCCACTGTAGGTGTTTACGCCGATTCTTATTTAAAGAACCGTGATATTCTTTGTCGGCGCTCTGGAATGTTCTCGGTGCAAGGCCTGCGTACGCGCAGAGGCGGTTAAATGTTGTAAAACGGCTAATATCGCCTATCTCGCTTTTAATAAGCAATGCACTAAAACTGCCGATCCCAGGAATACTTTCAAGATTCCGTGCGTCGGGATCACTTTCGGCTATTGCATGTAGTTGCCACCCGATACGGTTTTCACGCGCATTCAAAGCGCCTATTTGCTCAATCCAGTTTTCTGCGGCAATCCGGCACGGTTCAGATAATTTGTTCACCGCAATACCGTTCAATTGCTTCATTGAAGTATAGTCACCCGTTGACATCTGTCCATGGCGATCAAGAAGTGACTTTAACCGTGCTGTGTTCCGCGTTCGTTCACTGACAATGCTCATCCGGCAATGCAACAGTTCTTTAATAGCTCGTATCTTCTTGTTTGGCAGCTCTACTGTAGGTAAATAGCCCTTACGGAGCACATCGGCTATAAGCCGGGCATCTATCTTGTTCTGTTTTCTTGTTTCGTTTTGCAAATGCTTTCAGCTCGTACGAATTCGCAAGATACACCTTGTAAGCATATTCTTCGGCGAGATCAACGAAATAGTACCAATTGTAAGTCGTTTCAACTGCAAGTGTAAATGGTCGTGGGAGCGTTTTATAATATGATCGCAACACTTCTGGCAAATTTGCTATACTCTGGCTGTCAATCCGTTTGCCCTGCTCGTTCGTCACGTAAAACCAAGAACGCTCTTTGTGCAAGTCTACACCAACATAATTCATGGCAACCTCCTCGTTTTGTCTTATTGCTCGATACAATAAGTTTAACAAAACTAGATGGAGGTTGCTTTCATATTATCAGGCTTGACTTGTTGAACCTATTGTGGGAATTAGAGACATAACTCTTCCGATGTCAGGCCACTCGACTTCACTAATGTTTCTGCTTGCGCAGTGTTAATCTTCACCACGTTAGAGGATGCCGCCGGTTCCTGTCGGTGGTTTGAATCAATGCTGTTAGATGGTGGTGTAATGTAGCCATCTTTATTCGCAAAGTGCCCGTTTCCTCTAACGGGGTTAACCCTCCCGCTCAAAACTCTCAAAACCTTGAAATATTCAAAAAATCTGCTATAAATATTTGTGCAAAACCTAGAGGCAGTCGTTCGTATCTCGTTGCTCGTCGTTCGCGGGCAAAGACTTTACAACTAAACGATGTCAGGCTTTCACTAACCAGGTTTAACATCAAATGCATTAAGTTGTTGTATTATGAATGATTATTCCGCAACACAAGAAGGCGGATTTCAGGGCTATTTGTGTAAGATTGAGGGGCTTCAGTGCTCATTGATAGGAAGGGCTTAAACTGCCGGCAGGGAAGCTGATAGGGAAGCATTAATGGAAGCTGATTTGGAAGCAAAAAGGAAGCTTGAATGGAAGCTGAAAGGAAGGCTAACGTCGTGATCGCCACGCCCGCCAGAGGCGGACTCGCGAAGACAGATGGAAGCAAAACGGAAGCTTAATTGGAAGCAAATAGGAAGCTGAAAGTTGGTCAATCTCACCCTCACCTCAATCCTCTCCCATCAATGGAGAGGAAGTTTGACAAACATTTATACCACCTGCCTACCACGGCGGATTTGACTTGCTGGGCGAAGGAGTTTAATGCGCGGAATGTTGGCGAAAATGAAGCTTAACTGGAAGCAAAATGGAAGCTTGAATGGAAGCTGAAAGGAAGGCTAACATCGAGATCGCCACGCCCGCCAGAGGCGGACTCGCGAAGACGAATGGAAGCAAAATAGAAGCCGAAATGGAAGCTAAACTAGAAGCAAAAAGGAAGCTTAAGGGAAGCTTGATGGAAGCAGAATGGAAGCTGAATTGGAAGCAAACATGAAGCTTAACTGGAAGCAAATTGGAATCTTGAATTGAAGCTGAAAGGAAGGCGAACATCAAGATCGCCACGCCCGCCAGAGGCGGCCTCGCGAAGACAGATGTAAGCAAAACGGAAGCTGGATTGGAAGCATAATATTTGCGGCACAGTTCTGATGGGGGAAGGCGGACCAGGGCTGAAAGGAGGCCACAATGGCTATGAAAATCGTAGGGGAGTTTGAGCTGGCAAAGGAAGCTGACAGCGGCGCGGAAGAGAAGCTGTTTTTGAAGCAAGTTTATGGGCAGTTGAAGGCAAAGCCGGGGGTTGGGTTGAAGCTTGATATTGAAGCAAAAAGCAGGGAAGAAGCCGGTGGTAAAGTGAAGAAACTTGCGAAGCTTGCGAGAAGCATGGGAGCGGCGTATAAACTTATGGTTCTCAAGGTTGAAAATGTGGGAGATACGGGCTTTGAAGTGAAGGCGACATTGAAGCCGAACACGCACAAAAAACACTCAACAGGGCCCTCCTCTTCCGCGGGCAAGGGCGGGAAGATCAAGGCAGTCAATGCAGGGGCTCCCGCGCAAGGTGCGGCTACTTTGCCGCCTGCCGATACCATAAAGAGCCTCGGCCTGACGGGCAACAAGACGGCGCTGCAGATGATAAAGGCGTCAATGGAAAACCCCGGCCTTGCGCCCATGGTTGATGCCCAGCTTAGTAAAATGGGGATGACAAAGGAGCAGTACATCGCGCTGCTGGACGCGGAGTTGAAGTAGCGAGTAAAATGATGTCATGCCGGAAATTGGTAATCCGGCATCCAGAACAAGAGCATTTCCGCCGGAGGCAGATCGCCTTAGGCATGGTATAAAAGTCTTTAAAGGAAGTGGATTCCCGATTGAAGATTTCGGGAATGACGGAGAGGGCGGGATGCTTGCCCGCCGTATCGTAGTGGGCGGGAGAGATCTTTGTGTACGACCTAAGACAAGATTTCTCTCCGCCTAAGGCGGATCGAAATGACAGATTTACGGTCTTTAGAAGATATTTAACCGGACAGATGTGTATTGACATAGTAAAATATAGTGTATAAAATAATACCATAGACTGCACATGAAAGGGTGTTGCCGAACAAATATTGACAAATTGATTTCAGATATATATGATTTATATGTTCCTTTTGATTGCTTGTTAGCTCTCTAAAGACCCTTAATTGAAACCTTGCATAAATATTAAATAATAACTATAATCAGTATTGAAAGGAGTTGCCCAATGACTGAAAAAGAAAAGAAGAATTATCAAAAAGAATTAAAGAAAATAGCTTCCTCCCCGAAGGAATCCTTGAAAGTTCTCCATCAAGCAGGGATCCTCACATCTACGGGCAAACTCGAAAAGATCTATAAATAACCCCCCTATGTATTCAATTTTACCATCTTTTGTTTTTGGGTTTCATGGTTGTGACCAGAAAACAGCGGACAAACTATTGCTGAAAAAAGAAAGCCAGCATCCAAGTAAAAATGATTATGATTGGCTCGGCCACGGTATGTACTTTTGGGAAAATGACCCGCACAGGGCATTGCAGTATGCTAAAGAAATGAGAGACCATCCGGAAAGATGTTCGGAAGTGATCAATAACCCTGCGGTAATAGGGGCAATCATCGATTTGGGGCGCTGTTTAAATCTATTTGATCAGAAAGCTTTGGATGCTGTTAAAGATACTTATAATTTTTTAATTGAAGACTTAAATAAACGCGGTGAAAAAATTCCAGAAAATTCTAAATCAGAAGAAGAAGTGCCTTTGAGAAGAAAGTTGGATTGCGCCGTGATACAGACACTGCACACCATTATTGACGTATCTAAAGAAAAGCCTTATGATACCGTTAGAAGCCCTTTTTGGGAGGGGAGACTGCTTTACCCTAATGCCGGTTTTAGAGAGAAAAATCATATTCAAATTTGTGTAAGGAACCTGAATAATATTAAAGGGTATTTTCTTCCGATAGACGGCGTTAGTAGAAGTTACTGAACTGAAAGACATACATTGATCGATATATCTCGGCGGACGGGCGGATGCCAGCATAGAGTCAAAATTCTGATGATGAGCAAATCCGCAGGAAGATCGCCTCGGTAGTATCGAAAAGGGTGAAGAAATGAGTTTTCAGCACAAAGAACTTGCCGCCGGGCGGTGGAACGAATTTACGTTTGTTGAGCAGATGGCAAATATTGGCAGTGAGATAGAACGTTCGCTGAATTGGCGGGCGAAAAACAATGCCGCTTACAGCCAGAAGGCTTTTGAACGAGCGCTGGAACTGCTTGACCTGACCCTTGACGACGCGAGGAACGTAAAACGCGTAAAAGAAGTAGCCCGTGTACGGGAAGCTGCTGTTGATTTCTTCGCCGGTTCAAACCGGTTCTCTTCTTCCGACACCTTGTGGAGAAAGTATTTCCTGCCTTTCGCATTCAGAGCTCGCAGAAACCGCTGAATTACAAATAGAGAGTGTTGAAAAACCCTTTTTTAGGTGTCTTTGCGAGGAGTCTCGCTTTGCGGGACGACGCGGCAATCCTGTTGTTTCGCCGAAAGACGAGATCGCTCCCCATACTTCCTGCGTTTTCTTTGTTGAAAAATATATGTTAGGCCATTAACTATCCCCGTTTAATGCGCGTGAAACCACCTGTCCCCAAAAATCCCTTTACAATTTTCAGAAGATAAATCCGATCTGAACTCCCCCAGCCCCTCTTTGTACTTAAAGAGGGGGGATAATATGTGCCACCTCCAGCCCCTTCCGTAGAAGTCGGTCTCCAGAGGCGACTCTTCGAGATTCTTAACTTTGTATATAAAGAGGGGGGAGATATGTCTCCCTCTTCATTCACGAAGTGGATAGGGGGGCAAAGATTTGCTACCCCATTATCTCTTCATTTCGCCCTTCATCTTTTCCTTTTTTCCTTCCTTGAGCATCAGAACCTTTTGTTTCTGCGCGTCGGTCAACACGTTGAACCCTTTTTCCATGGCGTCTACCTTTGCCGTGAACAGGTCCGTGTAGAGCTTGGTGATCATCTGTACCTGCTGTCTGACGGCGCTGAAATCGGGGGTGTCCCTCATCGCCGCGGCCTTGAGGTCTATCATCGCGATCTTTATGTCCGCCTCCTTACTTACCGCCGCCTTCTCGAAACCGATCTTGATCCCCTTAAGCATGTCCTTCTGGTCGGGGCTTATAGCCAGCTCATCCTTGTTCTCCAGGTACATCTCAACGTTCATCAGCGTGTAATCCATCATGTGATGCATCATCTTTTCCGGGCAAATCTTGCCCTGCTCCATCATCTCATTGCCTTCCATCCCGCAATGCCCGCACATATGACGTTCCATCATCATGCCGTGCTCACAACCCCCTTCTTCCGCGAACGACATTCCCGCTGAAAGCAGGAGAACGAATAACGGCAGCATATAAAATCTCTTCATTGTGTACCTCCTTGAATTTTGTTACTTCACTATTGATTGTATTTTAAATAGAGGCCAGGCGCTATGACGGAATTCCACGTTCCGCTGACTAAAAGTTAAACATCCTATTATTAGAGAACCGATCGCGAAGAGACGAAGGCTTCTCTATTGCAGTTGACCTTGAAATGTCCATTAATAAAAGATAAAATCTCAGTATGGCTCTTTTGTCGAACTATGCTGTCCAATTTGGACACGTATGTAATTGGATGCAAAAGAAAAAAGGCAGAACATTTTATAGCTGTCTTTTTTTGTTTATGAAGGGGAAACGTGGAAAACTATCAGTACAAAACGGAAGAAAGTAATTGGAAGGGGTGACACAAATGTATATCCTCTAGTATGATCCAAATAACAGGCATCGCGGCCAAACCGCTGAAAATTATATTAATGACGGCAATGGTAGCGCTGAACGTTCAATTCGCGGCCGGTAAATGTTATGCCGACGACTACAACGATAATTACGATTTGAATCTGCGGCAATTCCCGCTAACTTATGATTACCTGAAATCTATGTTTATCGCGCCGTTTCATTTCACCGCGACAAACTGGGGTAAAGCCGGGCTTATAGCCCTCGGCACGGGGTTACTCTACACTCAGGATACTACGACAAGAAACTTTTTTCAAAGGAACAGGTCATATCAATCCGATACCGCCGCCCTCTTTTTCATACACTTTGGCGACGGCTCGTTTACCGCCGCGATCCTTTCGTCACTCTATATCTACGGAGAATTTAACGATGATGATAAATACAAGAGGGCGGGTATGCTCGGCGCTGAAAGCGTAGTCGTAAACACAATTCTGACGAGCGCTATCAAGGTTACCCTGCAAAGGCCGCTGCCCGATTCAGGCCTTCCTTATAATGACTGGCATGTCTCGTGGACCAATATAGACAACCAGGCGTTTCCTTCGGGGCATACATCCTGCGCGTTCGCCACTTCGGTGATCGTCGCGACCGAATTCTCCGATATTCCGCTTGTGCCTGTTATCGCTTACTCAGTTGCCACCCTTACCGCGCTCTCAATGCTGAATGAGAATGAACACTGGGGCTCGGACGTTCTTCCCGGAGCGGCTTTGGGCTATTATACGGGGAAAGAAATAGAATCCATGCAAAAACGTAAAATTACAAAAGCGAACCTGGGATCCTCCGATCTGGTTTTTTTCCCCATGGTTTCCGGGGAAGGCGTTTCATTGTTATGTATTTACAGCTTTTGATATATCGAGCCGGGGATGAGCTTCTTTTCTAACGCGCGTTGAACCCGCACGTCCGTGCATAAAAAAGACAGATAGAAATAAATCTTATCTGTCTTTTTCTGTTCTCTATTTGGTTTTCTGAGCTTACACCTTAGCCGGCGCGGGCATCGGGATTCCAAGCTGTGAAAGCATACCGGGAACACCGCCATTAGCCGCCTTTTCCACTTTGAAGCTGGAGACCTGGTTGCCGGTGAACTCGATCTCGATCTTCTCTTCGGGCAGCGCTACGCGCTTATAGGTGGCGGCGGCTTTTATTCCCATCATGGGAAAGTTAAGCTCTCTTTGATTAGTTCCGGTGATACTGACCTTGAACTTAACCTTATCGCCGCTCTCTTCAAAATCGTGAGCGTTGAACGAAAAATCCGGGAACGCGCTTACGAGGGACGAATGAAACTCCATGAAACTTTTCTTTGAGAGCGGTTCCGGCGTTGGCCCCGAAAACATGAAATCATCCGCCAAAAGCATGTCTGCCTTGCTCGTTTCCCTTTTCTCGATGTGCGAAATCAATTGTTTCAACTGATCCGTTCTTGATCCAGGTGTCTTCACACCCTTGGCGGCCTGTTCGATGATAGCCGCGACAGCTTTGGGCTGCGACATGTAGGCCGCGTGGCTGCCTTTTGCCTCGACGACGACAGCGCCCGCCCGCTTGGCCATGGCGCGCTGAGCCGGTGGCGGGATCATTTGGTCGTCCGTGGTCACCAGGTACCAGCTCTGCCGGAATTTCCACGCCGGCACGCTTATGGCGCCGTTTAGCGCTTCCACGCCAAAAGGCACCTGGGAGTTAGCCATGAACGCGGCCTTATCGGCATCGACGTCCGCCGCGAAAGCCGCGGGGAACTTCGCCTTATCGATCAACAGGTACCCATCCTTGGGAGGCAAAATCGGGGGCACCGCCGCTCCCGGCGCCGGATTTTTAATAAGCGAGCCAACGGACTCTCCTTTGTCCGGAGCAAAGGCGGAAATATAGACGAGCCCCGCGACTTTGAGGTCATTGCCCGCCTCAGTGATCACCGCACCGCCGTAGGAGTGGCCGACAAGGATAGCCGGTGCGTCCTGGTCGGCTAACACCCGCTTTGTAGCGGCGACATCATCTTCCAGCGATACCGTCGGATTTTGGACTATGCTGACGTTGTACCCGTCCTTCTTTAAGATCTTGTAGACACCTTCCCATCCTGACCCATCTGCAAAAGCTCCATGAACCAACACGATGTTCTTCATTTTTATTACTCCTTTGTTCGTTTGGGATGGCCGCTTGCCGCGCCTCCCTCAATTTACCTTGCTCGTTGTATAACGCTTTCAACAGTTAAAGAATACCAAAGCAGGGAATACCGCGCAATTGCCTGAATTTACAATTTACTTATTATTTTCCACTTCGTGAGTCTTTTTACATCGGGCTTAAAGTGGAAAAAAAGCAAAGAAAAGGAGAATACGCTGATGGCGTTTTTATGAACAGATTGCTAAAATATACCCGATTACACCCCTCTTTTGTGCAAAGAGGGGCAGGGGGGAGTTCTATAAATGTGTTACTGCCTCTCACTTTCTAACTCCCCTCAATCCCCTCTTTACAAAAGAGGGGAAGCACTGACTGCCCCGCAAGCCGAAGTCGCAGATCCGACTGTCACTCGGCGGAATCAGCCGGTTTCTTGGCGGGCAGGACGTGATCGTCAAGTTAAAAAGGTTGCCGGAAAAGTTATACAAGGAGAGAAACATATGAGAAAGATAATCAGCACTACTTTTGTAACACTGGACGGGGTTATGCAGGCGCCGGGAGGGCCCGCGGAAGACACGTCGGGCGGGTTTGCGTACGGCGGCTGGACGGCGAACTATTGGGACGATGTGATGGGCCGCGGGGTGATGGCCGGTTTTATGGGGCTTCCATTCGAGCTTCTGCTCGGCAAGTTCACCTATGACATTTTCGCCTCGTACTGGCCGGACGCGAAGACGGATATGGTGGTGGCAAACAAATTTAACAGTGTAAAAAAATATGTGGTCTCGGATAAGCAGTTCAACCCTTCCTGGAAAAACTCCGTTTGCGTTACGGGCGACGTCGCGGGCCAGATAAAGAAGCTCAAGGAAGAGAACGCCCCGGACCTCTGGGTGCACGGCAGCGGCAACCTGATTCAAACCCTGCTGAAAAACCATTTGCTGGACCGGATGCATATCTGGACCTTTCCGGTAACCGTGGGCGGCGGCAAGCGGCTTTTCGCGGAAGGAACCCGGGCGGAAGGGTTCAAGCTTATTGAGTCCAAAACCGCCACGACGGGCGTTATCATAGCCACCTACGAGTTCGCCGGACCGCTCAAAACCGGGACGATAGGCGCGGACAATAAAGATCACGTGTGACGCGGAGGTTCATTGTGATATTGCCTGTAAAGTCAAACTTTTGTAAGATGATGCAATGGCTATTCTGGAAATAGATAAACTCACAAAATGTTTTAACGATTTTACGGCGGTAGACGATATAAGCTTTGACCTGCCTGAAGGCCGCATCACGGGGCTTCTTGGCCCGAACGGTGCCGGCAAAACAACCACCATCTATATGATACTGGGCCTGATAACCCCTACCCGGGGCAAGATAAAAGTGTTTGGCAAAGATATTCAGCGCCACAGGCAGGAGATACTCGCGAAGTTGAATTTTTCCACCGCTTACGTGAGCCTCCCATCAAACCTCAAGATATGGGAAAATCTGAGGTTTTTTTCTTATCTATATGATGTGCCGCACTGGCAGGACCGGGCCGATTACCTTTTAAAGATATTTGAGCTCTCCGAGTTCAAATATAAAAAAGCCGGAGAACTTTCTTCCGGGCAATCTACCCGGCTGAACATGGTAAAATCGCTGCTTAATTCGCCGTGTTTCCTCTGCCTCGACGAGCCGACCGCGAGCCTTGACCCCGCTTCGGCCCGCATTGTGCGCCGCCAGCTGCAGCAGATAGCAAAGCAGGACGGGGTAACTATCCTCTACACGTCCCACAACATGCACGAAGTGGAAGAGGTGTGCGAAGAAGTGATATTCCTGCACCACGGGAAAATAAAAGCCCGCACTACCCCGGCAAAACTTATAACGCAGGCCAAGCAGAATAATCTTGAGGACGCGTTTTTGGAATTAAGTAGGGATGAATAATTACTCAATTTCCGTAATTGCGGGCGACTGAAAGCCTAGGGCTCACCGGTAGTTTGGAGAGGAGCGCGGCAATCTTACTTCTCCGGAAACAACGAGATTGCTTCGGTCGCTTCACTCCCTCGCAAAGACCATCTTGTGGCACTACGGCACAGTCTGAAGAAAAGAAGGAAGAATAAGGGAGCCGCCACAACGGTGTGGTGTAACACGGGACTATGCCAAAACTCTCTCTTTGTCATCTCGAGCGCTACTTAAATTGTCATCCCGAACGAATGTGAGGGATCTAGATTTCTCCCCGCCTCTTCGGTGGGTCGAAATGACAAGAAGTGGCACCATCTGAAGCAAGAGGAAAGAATTAGGAATTACAAAAAGGACAAGTCATAATGAATAATCTCAGGAAAGCATTGAAACGCATATACGGGCTTGTTGTCCGGCATGTTACGCTTATGCCGCGCAATTTTACCCGCTGGATGGACATGTTCTACTGGCCGATGATGGACCTGATGGTTTGGGGCTACACCACGGTTTATCTCAACAGCCACAGCGGGGGGAAGATCGATTATATGCTGCTCTTCGTAGGCGCCCTCATCTCGTGGGACATACTATTCCGCGCGCAGCAGTCTATAACGGTAACGTTCCTTGAAGACGTCTGGGCGCGAAATATTTTGAATATCTTTGTATCGCCTTTGTCCCCTTTTGAATTCCTTACAGCGGCCATAACCTACGGGATGATAAAACATTTTATCACGATATCGTTTATGGCAACGATAGCTTTCTGGCTTTACAACTATAACTATTTCACACTCGGCTTCGCGCTGATACCGGCGATACTCAACCTGCTGATGTTTGGCTGGTGCATAGGCATTGTGGCCACTGCGATAATTTTGCGTTTCGGCCAGTCGGCGGAGATAGTCGCGTGGGGCCTCGCATTTCTTTTCCAGCCGTTCAGCGGGGTATTCTATCCCGTTGAAACCCTGCCGCGTGGCGCGCAGTTCTTCGCGGCAATACTCCCGACGTCTTACGTTTTCGCCGAGCTCCGTTCCATTGTCCTTGTAAAAGCCTACGCGCCGGGGCTAATGTGGAAGGCGACGCTGCTGAACATCGCCTACCTTATGGCGACAGGCTTATTTTTCAACTGGCTGTGGAGAGGCGTGAAAAAACGCGGCCTCTCGACCAAGTTCGAGGTTTATTGAGAGCAGATCATCGCAAGGCTGGGCAATGAGCCTATTGCTGAAGTTTGTGAGTTCATGTCATTTCGATCCTACGAAGAGGCGTGGAGAAATCTAGATCCCTCACATTCGTTCGGGATGACAATTTAAGTGGCGTTCGAGATGGCAACGAAAAAATAAATGCGTTATCTTATCTCGATTTAACCTGACAGCCGGATCAAAATTATTTTTCGATCAGGCGTATGCCGTCGGGATCGATGCGTATGAGCTTCTTTTTGTAGAGGCCGCCGATGGCGTTCTTGTAGGATTGTTTGCTGACGCCGAAGAAGGCGTAGATGTTCTGCGGGCGGGGTTTTGTCGCTCAAGGGGAGAAAGCCCTTGTGTTGTTTGAGGCTTGCAAGTATTGTGTCAAGCAGGCTCTCGACTCTTTTGTAGCCGGGCTCGTAACGGGAGAGGTCTATTTTTTTGTCTTCCCGGACCCTGTTAATGAATCCCTTGATCTTTTGGCCTATTTCCAATTTCTGGAACACCTCATTTTTATAGAGCATGCCCCAGTGGGTGTTGTTGATAATTGCTTTATACCCAAGCTCGGTCTGTTCGGCGATAAAGAGGTCAACGCCCTGTTTCTCAACGAAATCTGAATTAAGGGCGGCTATGAATTTATCGAACTTCTCCGTTGCCACGACACGGCCGGAGTGTTTATCGTTGTATATGTACAGGCAGTAGAATTGATTAACTACCATTCGCTTTTTATGTTCGGAAAAAGGCACAAGTAGGTGTTTTTGAGGCAGTCCCCAGTCAACGAAGGCGCCAAAAGAAGAGGTGGAAACAACCTTTAAATAGGCCGCTTCTCCAACCATAGCGTACGGCCTCCTGGTGGTGGCGATAATACGGCTCTCCGAATCGAAATAAACAAAAACCTCTATACTGCTGCCAACCGCGCAGTTATCGGGCATAGTATTTTTGGGCAGTAATATCTCGCCCCGGTCCCCGCCGTCAAGGTATGCACCGAACTCCACTATTTTAACTACTCTTAAGGTATTTATTTTCCCTATCTCTACCGGCATACGATTTGCTCCTCTGTATATATCATAGCATTTAGCGTAAAGAACATATACAGGAAACAGTGCAGCCGCGTTGTTATATATGGGAGAAAACACAGGGTTTTTGGGAAAAACATCATTTTACGGTCCTTCCGCATCTAGTATATTGTTATAGCGGGCGGTGAAGGCAAAAAAATATTTCGCCGCGAAGGAGGGTTTTATGAGCAACAAGATATTGATATTGGGGGCAACCGGGAATATAGGTACGCTCCTTGTCCAGTACTTAAAGGCGAAGGGCGCGGATGTTACTGCTGCGGCGCCGGAGGACGAGCAGGGAAAGATAAAAAAAGCGGGCGTGCCGGGCATCGCAGTGGACCTCGGCGACCGTTATATGCTTGAGAAAGCGATGAAAGGCTTCGACAGCGTGTTCATGCTTTTGCCGCTTGCCGAGCCGATGACCGGGTGGGCCGAGAACATTATCGGGCCGCCAAACGCAATAACATAGGCTTTATCCTGCGCTCGTCCCTGATGGGCTCCAACGCGGATTCGAGCCATTTTCTTTTCAAAGTGCACGGCCATATTGACGACCTGGTGCGCCGCAGCGGCATACCTTACGCGATCACACAGCCGAACAACTTCATGCAGAACTTCGCGGTCTACTACGCCGGGCAGATAAATTCGTCAGAACACGATGAGCTTCAACTCCGGCGACGCTAGGATAAGCTTTGTAGACGTCCGGGACATAGCGGCAGCCGACGCCGAGATGCTGCTTACCCCGGGCGCGCACCATTTTAAGGAATACACACTGACCGGGCTTAAGGCGCTTACTTTGAAGGAAACGGCAGGGCTGATCTCAAAGGCGGCAGGAAGAACCATAACTTACGTTGCGGTGGACGATGCTGCTTTCGAAAAGGCGCTGAAAGGATACGGCATGAGCGAGTGGGATATAAAAGCAATGGCGAGCCTTGGCCCTCACGCGAGGGAAGGGCTGCGGTCAACGGTATCCGATGACGTACGAATTCTGACGCGGAAAAACCCCATACACTTCGAGAAGTTCGCCGACGAATATGCCCACATCTGGCAAAAAGTCCCGGCGGCGGTGTAAAAGGAACGCTGTGGGTGGCTAAAGCAATAATTTGCTTACGGAGTACGGCGTTTTCTCTAACTTCATTAAATAAATAAAGGCAGATAAAACATATCTGTCTTTATTTATTTGCAGCTATCTTCGTTCGAGAAAAAACCGGGGCAGCAGTGCGAAAATCCGTCTGACGCGATTTCATGCTGTTGCAGGGAAGTTGTGAATAATGTAATATATTAATACAAAAATATTTAAATGACTGAAGGCGTTAGTATTCGCGGCCGGGTCGGCGAATTCTCCGGCTAATGTAACGTGGCTACAAAAAATATAGGTGGAAAAATGACCGCAAAGATCATGATCGTTGATGACGAACCCGGGATACGGGATGCAGTATCCCGTTACCTTGGGCAAGAGGGAATGGATGTTATTGTAGCTTGCGACGGTAAGGAATGTATTGAAAAGATCAGGAATGGATTTATTGGGGTAATATTATTGGATCTATACATGCCTGTTCTGAACGGTTGGGATACAATAAGGGAGATAGTAAAACAAGGCTTCACTGAGAATGTTCTTATTGTCCTGCTCACAGCGGCCACATCGGCAGGGCCGAATGAAGAAGGCCTAAAGAAATATGTGTTGGATTATATCCCAAAGCCTGCCGATATGGCGCAAATGGCCGAAGCGGTAAAGAATTACATTCAGTATTTTGCGAATGATGGTAAATGTGATGACGGCGTCAAACTTCCCTAACTTTGCTAAAAAGGACTAAAAGGGAAAAAGATAGATATAATTTATCTGTCTTTTTTTATTTTTTACTGCAAAACTTCTCATTCGATGACAAGCGCTAACCTGTAAAAAGGTCAGTGAAAAGTGGAAAAAGGTAATTGGAACTGGCGGCGCAAATATATATCCTGTAGGGGGGAGTGCGGCTCCTTGATTACGTAAGTCAAATCAGAATTTATTGGAGGTAAAATCTATGGATAATGTAACAGGTTTTGATATGCCGGCTGACAACGTGGAAAGGGCTGGGAAGTTTTATAGAAAGGTATTTAGGTGGGAGATATCATCACACGAGGCGGGGCATTCACACATTACTACCGTGAGAGTGGACAAGAACTGGGTGCCTGTGGAGAAGGGCGCGGTTAACGGCGGATTGTTCAAACGGGTAAATAAAAAGGAAACGCCCATGCCGGTCATAACAGTTAAATCGATAGATAAGAGCCTCTCAAAGGTCAAAGCTGAGAAGGGCAGGGTGATAACGCCTAAAACCGCTGCGGGCGAATGGGGTTTCTGGGCTGAGATACAAGACCCCGACGGCAATGTCCTTGAATTATGGGAAGATAACAATTAAGTAAAATTACGAATCGGCAATTTCTAATAAACATAAAGGCAGATAGAGATCTATCTGCCTTTATGTTTTATCAAAATACGGCTATTTCATGTGTTAGGCGGCAACAAAAATGCCGGAAAGAATTAAGTCATGGGGATTGAGAATCAGCCGAGCATATGCAAGCGCATTAAGTAATACAATTAAGTTAGACCTAATAGGAAAGAATATGGAGGCAAGGTTAAAAGAAATTAAAGATAAAAGCGCTCCATGCCATGAAAGAACGGCATTCGGCGGCTTGTTCATTAAAACAAAACAAGGAGTATGGCGATGAAGAATTATTTAATTGTTGTTGCAGCAATGTTTATGATAGGTGGTTACGCGCTGGCGGAGGAATCGGAAACGGGATATTTAACGGCGAGCAATACCGGTACTGTTAGCGGGGTCAACAGCCAGCCGCTCGCTATGGGTGACTACGTCACGATGACCGATGGAAATATGATGGTGATAAGGAGCGGGATGATGGAGTTGATGGACGTTAATATAACCCTGCCCAACGGCACGGTGGTGATGAAGAACGGCAGTTACAGGCTGCCTAATGGGTCGGTTAATAAGATGAAAGACGGCGACAGGATAGATGTGAACGGCAACCTGTCGAGCGACAAAGTGCATAAAATTAACAACCCGGCACATTAGCGTGCAGACTCCACCCATGAAAGCCCGGGAATGTTACGCTCCTGCGGGATGGCCTTGGGCAATATATTGAACTAAACAGCGGCACTATGACTGAGACTGTCTCATCAAAATTAAGATCAGGTGAAAAAATATTTAATTTCTTTCTCAATATACCGCGGCTATTCTCATTAAGCGAGTGGTCAGCCAGGCTTTTGCCTTTTCCAAGGATAAAAGGGGCTGAGACAAAGCCCGGGCTAGTGCTCCTGCAGATAGACGGTTTATCACGGATGAAGCTAAACAAGGCGCTCGCTGATAATAAAATGCCTTTTCTTAAAAAACTCAAGGAGAATAATTTTTACAGGCTTCATACGCTTTACCCGGGGATGCCCTCGAGCACTCCCTCGGTCCAGGGTGAATTATTTTACGGAGTCAAGCAAGTAGTGCCGGGGTTTGGGTACCTAGACAGGGACAGCGGAAAGGTTTTACGGATGTACGAAAGCGACGCGGTAATGGAAGTAGAAAAGAGGCTCGCGCTAAAAGGAGAGGGGCTCCTGGAAGGTGGGAGTTCGTATTCAAATATTTTCAGGGGCGGCGCTCAGGAATCACATTTTTGTGTGACTTCCGTGGGATGGGGCCAACTATGGAAAGACGTCAACCCGTTTAAATCTTTTATCCTGGCGTTGACCCATATCCCATCAATGCTTCGGGTATTCGTGTTAATGGCGCTAGAATTCGCGATGGGTATATTCGATTTTATTCGCGGGTTGTTCAGCGACGAGAATATTATAAAAGAACTCCAGTTTATTTATATACGGGCCCTAATCTGTATCCTTTTGAGGGACCTCGCGGCAATGGGGGCAAAGCTCGATATCGCGCGCGGGCTTCCGGTTGTGCATTTGAATTTTATAGGTTACGACGAGGTGGCCCATAACCGCGGCCCATCCTCGCGGGCGGCGATCCTGGTCTCTGCAGGGTATCGACCGAGCTATTGCGAAGATATACCGGGACGCCATGCATTCTTCACGCCGCAATTATGACCTCTGGATCTATTCGGATCACGGGCAGGAAGATTCCGTTTCCTACGCAGTTAAATACAAAAAAAACGTTGAAGACGCGGTAGCCGAAGTCCTGAAAGGGTTGAATGAAGAATTCCGCCTGCAGCGCATTGATAAGAACGCGGAACGGCTGCGGCGCGTCAGTTTTCTGGGGTTCTCATTCTATAATAAAAACGTCCGAACACGCGCGGACGATGATAGCGCCTATAGTCCTGATAAGAAGCTTGTCGTTACGGCTTTTGGACCGAAGGGAGATATATATTTACCTCGAAAGATGAACAAGGATATACTGCACCGCTTCGCGCGGGAATTAGTAGATAAAGCTAAGATACCCGTTGTTATGCTGGCAGAAGAAGGAGGAAAAGCGCGCGCCTGGACTGAAGAAGGAGAGTTTGTATTGCCGCACGATGCGAAAAATATATTAGGCGAGGGGCGCTCGAATCTGGACCAGCTAACTCAAGACTTGATAAGCCTATGCCATCATCACAACGCAGGCGACCTGAGTTTTATTGGATACAGGCCGGGACATAGGCCTATGACCTTCCCAGTAGAACACGGATCGCACGGCGGGCCAGGGATCGAGGAGACCACGGGTTTTGCCTTGCTTCCGGTTGATGTTGTTCCGAGAAAGAGAGAAGAAACATTTTTAACTCCGCTGGACCTGCGCTTCGCGGTTTTGCGGTTCTTGAAACGCAGGCCTTCGAAAGAACCTGAACAATATACCGGAATGCCGGTTGCCCAAAAGAGAATAACCGCCCCGGGCGGTATCAGGGTAATCACGTATAATGTGCACTCTTGTGTTGGAACCGACGGAAAGATATCGCCTGAAAGGGTCGCGCGCGCCATCGGGCGCCACGAACCTGATATCGTCGCGCTTCAGGAACTGGACATGGGCCGCAAACGCACCGGACAGGTTGATCAGACCCACCTGATAGCCAAAGAACTTGAGATGGCTTATCATTTTCATCCCCTTGTTGTAGTAGGCCAGGAACAATACGGCATAGCGCTGCTCAGCCGTTTTCCGATGGAGCTGGTCCGCGCGGGGCGTTTTCCCGTCAAAACTAAGAACTCGGTTATAGAACCCCGCGGGGTTATCTGGGCGGTAATAAACATTGCGGGAACGGAGATCAATTTCTTTAATACGCACCTCGGAATCTTTCCACGGGAAAGGATACGGCATATGGATGTTTTACTAGGCACGGAATGGCTAAACAGCCCGGACTGCCGCGGGCCGGTAATTTTGTGCGGGGATCTGAATTCTTTTCCTTTTTCGAGGTTATACCACATTATCAGCAAAGTCCTCCGCGACGCTCAGGTAGAGCTTGATGACCATAGACCCAAAGCGACTTTCTTTAGCCGTTATCCTGTCGCTAGAATAGACCACGTCTTCGTCAGCCAGGAATTCAAGGTCACTCGCGTGGAAGTATCAAGGACGGACCTTGATAAAATCGCCTCGGACCATCTCCCGCTGATAGTTGACATGAAGATCAATACCGCGACATGGAATCCTCCGATTTCTGTAGGAACAGGTCGTGCCAGAGGAAGATCCACCTCTGGCGCAGAACGGTGAATGCTTCTCTGAAAACACGGTAAGAGAAGAATTAAGTCATTTGAAAAGAGAATCAGCCACTTACATACCGGCGCGTTATGTAATAGGATAAAGTTAACCTAAGAGGTGAGCCTCTGAGATCTGTCCTCACAAAGGAAATTATCATTATAATAAGGGCAAAAGGCGAGAATTATGGAGGTAAGGTTCTAAAGGATGCAATCAAAAGGGAATAGCGCTCAATGGCTGGCAGAGCCGGCGTTCGGCCGCTAATCCTGTAAAAACGAAACAAGGAGTATTACGATGAAAAATTATTTTATTGTTTTGGCAGCAATGCTTATTGTCGGAGGTTTCACTCTCGCGGTAAATGCGGAGCCGAGTTATTTCACCTCAACTGAAACCATGACCGTTACCGGAACAAACAACCAACCGCTCAATGCCGGCGATTACGTCATGATGAATGACGGAAATATGATAGTGGTAAGGAGCGGGATGATGGAGATGATGGATGTTAACTTAACCCTGTCCAACGGCACGGTGGTGATGAAAAATGGCACTTACAGGCTGCCAAACGGAAAGGTGTCAAAGATGAAAGACGGCGATAAAATGGATGTAAACGGCATCCTGTCGAATGAAAAGAAAAAAACAATTAAAGATACGACATATTAATAGTAAAGTTATATGCATCGCACGAATAAGCCCAGGATGATCCCGTTTCGGGGGGATGATCTTGGGCATTATTTTTAAAATATTTTACAAACACCGCCCCGGCGGGGCCGGCTATTGAAGCTAAATAAAGTCAATAAAAAAGCGAAAACAATCAGGCTATATTCATACCTTTTATAATATAATGAGGTGAGAAGTAAAGAATAAATAAAGAGGCGCAATTATGATTACGGCTCAAGCACCCAAAACAATCAAAGCAAATCGGCTGGTCAATGAGAAAAGCCCTTATCTGCTGCAGCACGCGTATAATCCCGTAGACTGGTACCCATGGGGGGACGAAGCGTTCAGGAAGGCTGTCTCAGAAGACAAACCTATTTTCCTTTCCGTCGGTTATTCCACCTGCCACTGGTGCCATGTAATGGAGAAAGAGTCTTTCGAGAACACGGAAACGGCGGAGCTGCTTAACAAATATTTTGTGTCGGTCAAAGTTGACCGCGAGGAACGCCCCGATATCGACCAGCTTTATATGAACGCGGTTATATCCATAAACGGTACCGGCGGCTGGCCGATGTCAGTGTTCCTTACGCCGAACCTTAAACCGTTCTATGCGGCTTCCTATTTTGCAAAAGATGATTTTACAAAGGCGCTTGCGCGTGTTCAGATGCTCTGGGCGAACCAGCGAGCAGCCCTTCTTAAATCAGCCGACCAGATGCTGGAACACCTAAAGAATATCGACCCGGTGCGGGCTCTAGATATAGCAGAGCAAATACCGATGGTAAGGTCACACCCGTACCCCGATCTGCCTGCTACGGAAAACCCGGTGTTTAAGACGGCTGTCAATAACCTTTCATTAACCTTCGATAAGCTAAATGGAGGCTTCCACGCGGCGCCGAAATTTCCTCCTTCAAGGGCGATAATGCTACTTATGCGTATGCACGCTAGGGGGGTAGAAGGCGCGCTCGCTATGGCCGAAACTACGCTCGACAGGATGGCCGAAGGCGGTATATACGATCAGCTGGGAGGCAGACTCCACAGGTATTCAACTGATGATTGTTGGATTGTCCCGCATTTCGAGAAAATGCTTTACGATAACGCGAACCTTTCCGAGGCCTATATCGAGGCTTTCCTGCTGACAAAAAGGCCCGAGTACGGGTTGATAGCAAGAGAAACGCTCAATTACGTGCTGAAGGAGATGACGAGTTCCAGCGGGGGGTTTTACACTGCTCAAGACGCAAACACTGGGACTGTTGAAGGTGCGTATTTCCTCTGGACAAAGCCGGAGATTGAGGTTGTGCTGGGCAAGGAAGTCTCTGACGAATTTTGCGCGGCTTACGGAGTCTGCGAAGAGGGGAATTTCGGCGATCAAACAGTACTCACATTTAAAGACGTAAAGCTCTGGCCGAAGCGTTACGAAGCCGGCATAAAGCGCTCAAGGGAAAAACTGCTGGAAGAACGCGGCAACAGCCGCGGCCTTTTACAGATGACAAGATAGTAACCGAGTACAACGGCCTTATGATACACTCTATGGCAATGGCCTTCCAGGCCTTCGGCGAACATAAATACCTCGACGCGGCGATAGCTTCTGCAAAATTCATCAAGGAACGGCTGTATAAAGACGGAAAATTAAGAAGATATTACCGCGCCGGAGCAGCACCAGGGCAGGCGATTTTGGACGATTACGCTTTCCTTATACAGGGGCTTATAACGCTTTACGAGTCGACCTTCGACGAGAGTTGGCTCACGTGGGCGCTTGAACTGCAGGAAAAGAAGGACGAACTTTTCAGGGACGAGGCGACCGGCAGCTATTTCTTGTCGGACGCGGGCCTCACAGATGTGCTGGTGCGCGGCAGGGAGTTTTACGACACCTCAACCCCAAACTCCAACGCAATGACCGCTCTCAACCTCCTAAGGCTTTACGCGCTTACTTATAACAATGACTTTTTGAGAAACACACAAGAGATATTCGATACCAGCTCTCATCTTGCGGAGATAGATCCAGAGAACATGGCGCAGATGCTCATCGCCCTTGACGCATACTATTACGGTGTTGAGATAGCTGTGATCACCGCAATAGGTAGGGCCATGCCGGCGCCACTAGTAGAACCATTCTATCGTAAATTCCTGCCTGGCAGGGTGTTAGCACTTGGCGAGGACGGCCAGCCGACCGTATTGGAACTTCTGAAAGGCAAAAAGCTGGCAGATGCGAATTTTACTGCCTACATATGTGAAAAGGGCTCTTGCCAGAAACCAACAGGCGACTTGAAGGAGATTCAGAAACAATTGTCGGACCTTAAAAGGACTAACCCTCTTACAATAACAATGTGATCGAACGTGGAGGATTTGGGTATAATGAAAAAAACCGCTAGCACTTTAAAGGTGTTAACGGTTTTTCCTTGTTGAACGACTAATCCCCGTAGACGGTTACCGTATACGTTGAGTAGATGCCGAGGATGCTGGTGGAATGGTAATCCACATGATGGATCTTTTTTATCCCGGCGCTAACGGCGGCTGTCTGTATGCTGGCGTCACCCGTGGCGAACAACCCGAGAATTGACGTTGCCATGGCTGTGCCTACTTTTTCGGAGCCTGAATTGCTGGTAGCTGCGGCCGGCGCTTTAACATCGGTGTAGATGTAGCCGGTTAATGGCGAAGCCACAGTTGCGCAGCCAGCTACAAAACAAAAACACGAGAACGCCAACATTATTAGTATTAATCTCTTCATGATAATATCACCTCCTTTGTTTTAAAATTATGTGTTTTCTTAAAGTCAAAAACCTAATTGTCTTGCGAAAATATCACCACAGTGTAGGGGCCGATACTAATTTTTCCGGAGCAAGGGAGACCGTCGAACCCAGGCTCCCGGGCTTCAACATCGAGCGAAGGATGGTTCGCGAAATCTGGTCCGTAGTTATAAGAGTCGCTGTTAAAGCGTGTTCTCCAAAGGCCCTGCCTGGGAAATCCGATAGAATAGCCGTCACGGCTTTGGGTTGTCATATTTACTGCTACGACCACGCTGTCTTTCGAACCCTGTTTGTCCCACCGGTGGAAAGCGAAGATCTTTGAGGCGTCATCGAAATGGAAGATATGGATATTCTGTCCGCAAAATCCACGCGTCGTGCCCGATAAATCGCGCCGAAGGGTTATCAGGTCGCGGTACATATTAAGAATACCGTGTTCATCCTTAGCACGTGACCAATCGATAGGATCTTTATCCTGGAACCAGTGGTCTTCCAGCAGCTCCTGCCCTTGAAAAAGCATTGGTATGCCGGGGGAAGTAAGTACAAGGGCTCCTCCAAGCGTGGAACGTTTCTTGGAAAACCAACTGTTGACATTGCCCGGCCAGATCTCCTCCGGTACCCGGGCCTTGCCGTTAGCGACCTCATCGTGTGACTCAGTAAAAATTACCCGCCGGTAGAAATCCAGGTCGTAGCGATACTCGACGGCTTTTGTTACCGCCGCCAGGTTCCTTGACGCATCATCACGTTCTATTACTGCGTGACGGACCGGGTTTAAAAATTCGCTGTCCCATTGTGCACTGAAGCCGGCGCCTCCATAGGATGTATCTTTAATTATTTTCGCGTTATTATGCATGCCTTCTGCGATGCTGATCTTTCCCGGGAACTTCTTGTGTATCTCTTCATTGATCCACTGCATCAGTGTCCAGCCTTCAGGTATCTCATTGTCCGGATCCGAGTCTTTGCCATCGACTGTATGTATATATGGTATGGAGTCCCAGCGCAAACCGTCCGCGCGGTATTCGTCCAGCCACATCAGCGCGTTATCACGCAGGTATTGGCGTACTTCGCTGCGTCCGTAGTCGGGTCGTGTATTCCCCCAGGGAGTCTTAGAACGGCGGTCATTGTAAAAGTAAATACCGCCCTGTTCATTCTCACTCCAACCGTCAAACTGCCACAGGTCAAGATCGCTGGGGCCAAAATGGTTGTAAACGACGTCAATGATCACTGCTATGCCGTGCTTGTGGGCTGCCCTGATAAATTCCTTAAGGCTGTCAGGCCCACCGTAAATGCTCTTGACGGCAAAGGGTTGAGAGGGATTGTATCCCCACGAAAAGTCGCCTGGGAACTCAGTGATGGGCATTAATTCCACGGCGTTTATACCTAATTCCTTTAGGTAGGGCATTTTTTCGATCGCGTTCTTGAACGTTCCGGGTTTGCCCTTTTCCTTCACGTGAAAGGTTCCGATGTGCATTTCATAAATGACAATCTCGTTGTCGGAAGCGATGCGAAAGTTATCGCCGTCCCAATCGAAGGCTTTTGTATCATAGATGACTCCGTTGCCGACCGAGTTAGTAACTTTTCTGGCGTAAGGATCAATGCGGTGGACCGGGCCCTTGAGCCCATAGATAAGGTACTTATATTCATCACCGGTTTTTGCAGCGGGTACTTCGATAGCCCAGTAACCGTTTTCCTCTTTATCGAGAGGCGTTGAACCCTTGCTCCAATTGTTAAAGGTTCCTGTTAAAAAAACCTTTTCGGCGTTGGGTGCCCAAACGCGAAAAGTTACGCCCCTCACGCCGGGTATTGCTCCCATTCCCTGTTGTTTTATATCGGCAAGAGTATCAGTTCCCGTTGACATTTTATTCTCCAGGTTGAATGATTATTGACTAGGCGAATGTCATAGCCGTTCTTATCATCTGGTTGACATAACCCCACTCATTATCGTACCAGCTCATTATCTTTACAAGGTCATGGTCGACTACTTGCGTCATCTCTAAATCGACAATAGAAGCCCTGGGGTCCCTGATGATGTCAGAAGAGACTATCGGGTCCCTCGCGACGCCTAGAATGCCCCTATACCTCGATGCCTGGGATTCTTCTATGAATATACCGTTTACTTCTTCCACTGAAGTGTTTCTTGATGTTACAAGGATGATGTCGGATATCGAGCCCACGGCAATGGGCGCGCGCACTGCTGAACCGTCGAACTTGTCTTTATACTGCGGCAGAGCTCTTGTTGTTGCGATAGCCGCGCCGGTTGTTGTCGGTACAAGGTTTGCGCCCGCCGCGCGCCCTTTCCTGAACTTAGAGGAAGGGCCGTCTACCAGGTGCTGGGAAGACGTGTAAGCGTGCAGGGTGGTCATTATCGCTTTCTTGATCCCCACCCGCCTGCCAATGATCTCTATCACCGGTGTTATGCAGTTGGTGGTGCAGCTCGCGGTGGAAATTATTGCGTCGTCCTTTCCGGCTTTATTTACGCCGTGGACCACTGTCACAACGTCCTCGCTTTTTGACGGCGCGGAAAGTATGACCCTTTTTGCTCCGGCTTTTATATGTTTTTGCGCGTCATCCCTGGCGGTAAAAAACCCGGTGCACTCGAACACAATATCTATACCCAGCTTTTTCCACGGCAGCTGAGCGGGGTCTTTTTCGGTATATAGCTTTAACTTTTTTCCGTTGATCGCTAAATTACCCTTATCGTTAGAGACAGCCTTTTCGTACAGACCGTAAACTGTATCATACTGGAGAAGGTAAACGAGGTTGTCTACCGCGATGAGGTCGTTTACCGCCACCAACTCCAGTTCAGGCGTGTCCATGATCACCCTTAGCGCCGCCCTTCCGATCCTTCCAAGCCCGTTTATGGCAACTTTAAGCATAAAACCCTCCGCCTTGAACGATATTTTAAAGGTTACAACTTAAAGCTGGCCTGTTCAATGGCGTTTTTCTCCTTTTAACTGATCTTCTTACTACTGAAAATAGCTTGGCGGCGATTGTGAAGTCCGAGGTGTAAAAACGTCAACGAAAAGGCGAAACAAGTAATCAAATATTAGATCGGAATCTAATAAAATACTGGAAAGCTTCTTACATTAACTTAAGGAGTGTTTTATGCAGCACGGAGAATGGGTCCAGAAGTTAAACCAATATGAAGGGGCGGATATTTATAAGTCCGTAACACAAATGCTGGTGACGTCAGTTCCGTATTTCTTACTTATATTCACTATGCTTTATCTTGTGCATAACGGTTACAGGTATTGGACGGTTTTGCTGCTGGCGCCGCTCGCGAGCCTCTTCTTTGTGAGGATATTCCTGATAATGCACGACTGTTCGCACAAATCGTACTGGCGCAGGTCGCCGCTCGCGAGTTTTATCATAGGACACATCTGCGGGATAATCACTTTCATGGCATTCTTCGATTTCAGGCAGGGCCACGTTATACACCACGCCACTGTCGCCAACCTCGACAAGCGCGGCGAAGGGGACGTTTGGACTATGACCGTAAATGAATATAAGGCTTCGTCCGTTCTGGAAAAGGATAGGTTACCGGATATTCCGCAACCCGTTCGTGCTTTTCGGGGTAGGTCCGGCGCTGAAATTTTTAATTTTAAACCGGTTCCCGAGAGGAGGCACGCGCGCCAAGACTTTTTGGAGCATTATATTTACCGATATAATGATAGCTTTGATAATTTTCACGGCCCATTATACCGTAGGCATCAAGCAGTACCTGGCCGTTCAACTGCCTGTCGCTATCCCGGCGTTCAGTTTCGGTATCTGGATATTTTTCATCAACCACAATTTTGAAGGCGTATACTGGGCCCGCGACGATAAGTGGGACAGGTTCCAGGCGGCCGTGAAGGGGAGCTCGTTCTTTAATTTTCCCGGAATATTGCGCTGGTTTACCGCGAACATCGGTTACCATTACATACATCACTTAAATTACAGGATACCCAACTACAACCTCGACCGCTGTTACAGGGAAATACCGGAACTGCAGGAAGTTAAAACCCTGACATACTCACAGATGAACAGGTCCATAACCCTCGCGCTGTGGGACGAAGCCAGGGAAAAGCTTATACGTTTTTCAGAATTAAGAGAGCCAGCCTGAATTAAAGCCGAAAATTGTCAGTATTTGGTGTATCCCACCGATTTGACCGAAACGAAAATAATTACAAAATATGATCACAGAATAGATTCCAACGGAGGTCTATTATGAAGGTCATAAACTATATTATTATTTCGCTTCTAGCGCTGGCGGCATCTGCGCTTACGACGCACTGCGAAGACCAGGCCCAAGAACTGAGCATGTTCTATTCCACGCCCGAAGCCATCAAGCCGGGAGTGGAGACTACGTTTACTTTCATTTTTAATGTGGCGATGGATGTGTCAGAGAATCCGAGAGTGAGTTTTAGGTTGCCTGACAACAGTGTGATGGCATTCAAGGCGTATTGGGATGACGATTTCAGCTGTGTGATATCATGTACGTTCCCAGAGAGCCGCGGAAAACGCGCCTGTGGAAATAACGCTGAGCGGCGCGAGAACAGAATACAACAAAAAACTAAGCGATATTCACGGCATCGTGCAGTTCATACGTGTTCAACAAACCGCGCCTGAAGTGGCGTTATACCGCTGAAAAGCTGCCAAAGGGATTGATCGTACAGATAGCCTGGTATATACGGAGGTTGGTTTAAACGACGAATTTGTTTACTGCATCGCGCAGGACCTTGGCTGTGCCGGACAGCTGGGCAGCTGCTGAAGTGGTTTCCTGGGATGAGGCGGAAATTTCTTCCGAAGCAGCCGCCATTTTTTCTATCTGGCCCGAGATGTTGTCAAGTTTGGCGACTATTTCACGGAACTTTCTGCTTGACTCTTTGGTCAGTGAAGCGCCTATGTTTATATGTTGCTGCCCGTTGATGAAAGAGGCCGATACTTCTTTTGTGTCGCCCCGGACTTCTTCCACGATACTTGAGATCTCTTGCGCGGAGTTTGATGAATTCTCGGCAAGCTTCCTTACTTCGCCGGCGACTACGGCGAACCCTCTGCCGGCTTCGCCGGCCCTGGCGGCTTCTATGTTCGCGTTTAGGGACAGCAGGCTGCTCTGGTCGGCGAATTTTGTTATCATGCCTACTATCTCGCCTATCTGCGACGACTTGTCCGATAATTTATTCATAGCGGCGGCCGACGCTTCAGAGACGGACTTTATCATCATTATTTTGTCAACGAGTGTTTTTAGCGATTTCTCGCCCATGACGCTGGTATTGTGGGCGTCGGTTGCCGCCGCCGCGGCGGTTTGAAGGTTTTGGGTTATCGCGGACGTTATAGCCTGGGCAAACTGGTCAGCCATGTCCGAAAGCACCTTTGCAGATTGCGACACTATCTCGGACTGCTCTTTGACGTTCGCTATAAGGCTCCTTAAGTTAGAGACCATTTTTGAGAAAGCGATGCCGAGGGAATCTCTGTCCGACCTGATGTTCACGGTGACGGTAAGGTCGCAGTTGCTATCGTAGCGGCGTTTTGCGCCATTTCTTCGGAGCTTGTTATTACTTTTTTGAAAGCGTTTGAGAGCACGCCTGTTCCTTTTATGCTCTCGGCAAGGTCGCCTTCAGCTAGGCGTTCGGCCGCCTTCGAAAGTTCGCGGAGCTTCAGAGTCATAAGAGAGAATGCCTGGCCGAGCTCGCCCTGCATACGCATGTCAAGCAAAGGATTGTTCAAGTCGTCGGCGGCTATTCTGCGGGCCTGAACTGTGAGTTTGCGTAGTTCAGCAAGCATCCCGTCGAAAGCTTCCTCAAGGTCACCCTTTGTCTTTTCATCGCCGTGCATAGCCGCGTTCTCAAGGTTCTCGCCGGCCTTTAAGCGTTCCTCGACAATATTGGAGCCTATATTGCCTTCGGCGATAAGCCTTGCCCTTTTCGCGAGCCCGCCGAGCTTGGCGGCCATCTGGTTGAACACACCAGCGAGCTGGCCTATCTCGTCCGCGCTTTCCACTCGTATATCCTTTTGGGACAGGTTGCCGTTAGCTATCTCCTTAGCCGCCGTCGTTACCTCTTTAAGAGGCCCGCATACCGACCTACCGATAAAAATATATATCAGCGAGCATAGTATCGATATTCCTATAAGCGAAGTCAAAGCCATGAACCAAATTGAGTGCGCGATTATATTCCTGAGCCGGGTATCTGTGAACCCCAGGCTTATAACCCCCATGGTATTTTTATCCTTTAGCACGGGGATATTCACTTCGAGGTAATTACCGCTTTTGAACGACACACGGCTTATCTTATACTGTCCGAGAGAGCGGATGTCTTTTTTTACGCCCGAAAGCCTGCCCTTTAGCGCCTCTCGGCTGCCGGCAGTGAGGATAGCTTTGCCGTCATTTTTGGATAGCACTACATAAGCTATGTCTTCCTTCTCCACAACCGAATCGAATACGGGGATCACAGGGTCAAGCATGATCTTCATCATTGTATCCCTTGTGCACGACAGCGCTACCCCTAGTTGTTCAGTTATACCGGCAGAGAGGTTTTCGCCGATAGACACGATCCTTCCGTCAAACTCTCTTGTCATGCTGTTGCTAAGGAAAATTATATTGATCATTCCATGAACGGAGCACAATATCACTATCCCGAAAGTCAGTATTATTATAAGTTTAGTCCCGACGCTATTGAAATGTTTCATTTCCCGTGGTTCCTGTATCGATTTCAAAAGCATAGTATTGCGGTGGCGGCTGGGGGTGATGGTGGTGGTATGAGTGTTAAGGGACGGCTGCCGACGGCCCGGCAGTTTCAGTGAACGGTATCGCGTGTTCCTTCATGCTCTGTTTCATGGCTCAGGTATTATAACGCACGATCTTTACTCGATTTTAGCGTATAAATGTTAATTTTCATGTGCTTTATTTGTTAAGAATATGTTAATCTTACGTTCGTCGCGGATTGGTTGGCGCGGAGGTACATTGTAAAAATTTTGACCGGCAGCCCCGGTTTGGAAAAAAGTCAAAAAAATAGCGAAACAGACTAGCGTATATTCCCGCGCAATCTAATAAAATAGTTAAAGGATAACAGCACGAGGCATAAATGAAAAAAATTATTCTTGAAGGGCAAACTGTGTGGGATGGGGCGGGGGTAAAGATCAGCAGGGTGTTCGCGCACGACCATACTGAGCTTACTGACCCTTTCCTGCTTTTGGACCACTTCGGCTCCGATGACCCGGCGGACTACGTCAAGGGGTTTCCGTGGCATCCGCACAGAGGGATAGAAACTGTCACTTATATGCTGGGCGGCGTTGTCCACCACGGCGACAGCATCGGCAACTTGGGCAAGATAGGCCCGGGGACGTCCAGTGGATGACGGCGGGCGGCGGGTTATACATCAAGAGATGCCGCAGATAACCGATGGGTTGATGCACGGTTTACAGCTGTGGGTTAACCTGCCCGCCAAAGATAAGATGATGGAACCGCGCTACCGCGGCGTACTTGAGAACGAACTCCCTGTGGTAACAATACCGGGCGGGGCGGTGAGGGTTATCTCCGGCGCGTATGAAGATGTTTATGGGCCGGTCAAGGACTTAATAGTGGACGTTGAATACCTGGATGTCAAGTTAAAAAAGGGAAGGGAACTTGAGCACACCGCGAAAAAAGGTTACGCGAGCTTCTGTTATGTTATAGAAGGCGCGGGCGATTTCGATGGAGCGAAGTTGTGGCTGGGCAAACTCGTCCTATTTAGCGACTCCGGAAAGGTTACTGTCAAGGCTGTGGAAAGCCTGCGTTACATATTTGTGACTGGAAAACAGCTTAAAGAGCCGGTAGCATGGGGCGGGCCGATAGTCATGAACACTCAGGAAGAGCTGGCAACGGCTTTCGAAGAGCTTGACCAAGGGACTTTCATAAAGCAAAAGGCAGAGGCGGAGAGGGAACATGCAAAGAGCGGTGGAAGGGGTTATTATAAGAAACAATAATGGAGAGATTATATGGTTATGAATAAATGCATCAAATGTGAAACAGAGATACCGGGCGGGTCTAGTGTTTGTCCGGCGTGCGGAAAACCGATAAAGGCTATGACCCGCGGGCACGTGTGGGCTCCCGCTATGCTTGGTGTCGGTGGAGCCGTGGGGAGCAGGCGCAGGCCTCTTTGCCCGCACTGTGGTCGTGTGGGAGTAAAAAGCATGCGGCTTCACCGCGACTTGATATTTTGAAAGAGCTATATTGAGAAAATTCTAATCGACGAGATCTGGAAATTAGCATTGAAAAGTAGATCTATTTACGCTATATATTGTCCAAGAGGTGAGTATGCGTAAACAACTGGCTGTAGTGTTCGCAAGCGGGGCTTTCGGCGGATTTGTTGAGGCTATGTTCTTTTATTTGTTCAGCATGGCTGGGGTCGTTACACTGTTTGGAATGCACCGGCGGCGGGATGGAAGCCGGACAATATCTATCGACCTGTAGTGTGGGGAGGATTGTGGGGTGTTATATTCCTCATTCCGTTCTATGACGACCTTTATGTTTTTAAGGGTTTGATGCTGAGCCTTCTGCCAACGTTCGCGGCGTGGTATATTTTCATACCGCTGAAAATGCCGCCCAACGAGAGTCTTGGGTTGAAGAGTTTGCTGTTGTTAGCTGTATTGAACGCAGTGTGGGGTCTAGCTACGGTTTTAGCGGAAAATTCTTTGAAAAACCGGTAGTTTGGCAGGAATGAACGACCGGTTAATAATTTCAAAGGCAGATACTTTTTATCCGCCTTTTTTTATTTCGATTTGCAATAGGCGCCAGAGAAGATGTATAATTTCGTTTAGTCAATTGATAGCCTGAATTTACTGGAGCTAAAATGAAAGTATCGCTGGAACTAAAGCCGTCGATGATACACAAGGGCGGTATTGGTGCTTTTGCCGTGTTCGGTTTCAAAAAAGGGCAGAAAGTGGCTGGCGGTATAAGCAGAAAAGACTATGAAGACGTTATCCCGTGGAAACATTTTAGGAATTATTCCATGGACATACAGAAGAAAATAATAGATTTCTGCATTGGCACCCAGAAAGGCTTTATCCCTCCGGACGGGCTTGATTTCAACAACCTTTCGGTGGAATGGTGTTTCAACCATTCCTGCGACGGCAATCTTGTATTCGACGAGAACGGGGATTTTATAGCTAAAAGGGATATAAAGAAGGGCGAGGAGATAAGTTTTGATTACGGCCTGGCGGATTCGAACCCTGATTACAAATTGATCTGCAAGTGCAGGAGCAGGAACTGCCGCAAGGTGATAACCGGCAACGATTGGAAAAATCCTGCCTACAGGAAGAAGCAGTTCAAATACATGCTGCACGTTCTGAGAGAATCTGAACATACCGAGGCAGAAAAACTGGGGAAACGCAAATAATTATCAGATCTCATTATTTAAAAATGTCTTTGTTCATTTTTTCAAGAGGGAACTCATGAATTACAAAATTAATATACTGCCTGATTACCTTGAAATTCAATTAACTGGCGAGTATTCTTTCTCGCAATATTCATCGCTAATAGACCTGGTGCTTGGAGAATGCAAAATTAGTAACCGTACTCGTATCTTGGTTGATATGATGACTTTGTCCGGAGGGCCCACTGATCAAGATAAATTTCTTCTGGGCGAACGTGCCGCAAAAGTCATGAATTATCCGATCAAGACGCTGGTGCTTAATGAAAAAAGCAAGAACACTGGATTTGCCGAGAATGTGGCGGTTAACAGGGGAGCCCGCTTGCTGGTAACTGACGACTGTAAGGCCGGTTTGGAATGGTTGTTAAGCTAAATAAGACATAGAACAAGGTGTTCTCCCGCTAACGTCGAGGCTAATGAAAAGAGAGGTATCACTAATCATGGATGATAACATACAAGAAGCGAAGATACGCGGTACAATAGTAGGCGGGCTGAAAGATTATCTTATAAAAACATACGGTGATGAGAGCTTCCACAAAATCATTTCTAAAATGAAACCCGAAAATGAGAAGATCGTCAGTGGGTCAACTCTAGGGATATCTTATTTTTCATCGGATTTTCTTAAAGAGTTTGAATACGCAATAACAAGCGTGCTGCCTAAAGGCAATACTCCAAAGATCACAGAAGCGATGAGGCTTGTATCGCACACAAACCTTAACACGGCGATGTCGATATTCATGAAAATAGGCTCTCAGCACTTCATCGCCCAGCGTTTTCCGCAGATTTGGAAATTCTTTTTCACTCAGGGCGAATTGTCATTGGTTGAAGACACAAACGGGAGCGTGTCAATTTTGCTGAAGGGCCATGATAACTACGGCGAGGTTATATGCAACGGGAGCGTTGGCTGGATGCAGGGCGCCATTGAGAAGTCCGGAGGTAAAGAAGTCACTTGTGTGCACACTTGAATGTATATTCCGAGGGAATAAGAGATGTTTGTTCGTTTTGAAGTGGAAGTGAAAGTGCGAACGACGTAACAAGTCGGCTGAATCTAAAATGGCGGATAGAATATATCGGCCATTTTTATTTCGGATGTTTAGTTTGAGTATTTTTACATTTGCGGATCTATCAGCGGCCGGTTTGTTCGGCTCATTGCGTTAAGACCGGCAGCTCCGGCAGTTAAGGTTCCTGTTAATACAAAACAACACATTTATTAATACATTCTTAACAATCAATTTTATATAATATTTAAACAGGCAGAACCATATGAAGAACCTAAGATCGATATTGAAGATCCTGGCGGTAGTTTTTGCCATCGCGGTCTTTCCGGCAGGAGAGCTGTCTGCGGCCATGGCGGGCTGCAGAGAAATCACACTGACGTGGTCGGATGACCCAAAGACGACGCAGACTATCTCGTGGAAAGACAATACTTCGGTGTCCGAGGCCAAAATAATATACAAACCCGCGGGCTCGTCAGGCGCTGCTAAAGAAAAAATCGTGCATAGCGAGAAACTTCCCAAGGTCTCAGGCGGTGACCCTGCCGACAGCAATATTTTCAGCGTTACACTGAAAGGCCTCAAACCCGGGACAAAATACATATATTCCCTGGCATCGGGAGGCCTTACAGGCGAGTCCCACACATTTACAACCGAGGGCAATAAGGTATTTGAATTCAAATTTATAGTATTCGGCGACAGCCAAAGCGGCGATAAGGACAAACTCATCTATCAGCCGTGGGACAAGACCATTCACCAGGCTTTCACCCAAAATCCGGACGCCAAATTTTTTATGAATGTCGGCGACCTTGTGGAGATAGGGCAGAGTTATGCCCATTGGAAAAGCTGGTTTGAATCTGCCTGGGGTGTTATCGATACCATACCGGCCATGCCCGTGCTTGGGAACCATGAAATGTACTGCGACTATAAGGTAAAAGATGATTCCAGGCCGGCTTACTATCTGGCGCAGTTCAAACTTCCTTTGAATGGCCCTGATTCTTTGAAGGGCCAGGTTTATTCCTTTGACTACGGCTGCGCGCATTTCGCAATACTTGATTCTCAGGAAGATGAAGAGGCGCCAAAATACGGCGATATACTGAAGGCCCAGTGCAAATGGCTGAAACGCGACCTGGGATCCACTAACAAGGTATGGAAGATAGTGCTTTTCCATAAACCTCCGTACAACAACAAATTGGGAAGGCCCAACCCGGCCGTCAAAGCCGCATTCTGCCCGGTTTTTGACAAATATCATGTCGATGTTGTTTTCAACGGCCATGAACACGCTATTTACCGCACATATCCGATAAAAGGCGATAAGATACAGAAAAAGCCGCGCGACGGGACTATTTATTACACAACGGGCCGCAGCGGGGCGAAATATTACAATGACGTAAAACCTACCGATTGGGACGCGTTCTCGTACAACCCGAAAGACCAGCCGTGCTATGAAACGGTAGAGGCCAATTCCTACATGCTGACGATCACCGCATGGAAACAGGACGGCACCATGATCGACAAGTTCGCGATAAACAAGTATCAATAGAGTGAAATATATGTAAAAAAAGGCAAACAGAATTTATCTGCCTTTTTTCTTTTTGGGCGAAAATAGTCGGTAAAAACAAGAAACAGGTCATTGCGGTCCGGGTAGGCAAAATGTTAGTATTTCAGCATAAATTTTAATATTGGAGGAGATAGGAAACGTTTTATTCTGACATTTTGTGCGCTTTCTATATGCGCCTGCGCTTCGTTCGCAAGGGTTACAGCGAGACAACGGTCCGACAGTATTGAGTCCGGAACTGAACAGTCATCGCAGAGTGCCAGCGAAGATGGAAGAGACGCACTTGGCATGAGCGTTCAGATTAACGGCGGAGTGAATTTCCTAACTTACCGCTATTGGGGGCCCGGGAAAATCGGTGCGGAAGGCCTTATTGGTTTCAATAAAGATAACAACCAGAACAACGACCGACATTGGCGGCAAGATACTTTACCTGCTCAAAAAGGAACAGCATCTAAAGGCGTACTGTTTTGGCATGCTGGGCATCGAACCGTATTCCAACACAGGGACAAGCGGGACGAACACATATCTGGCCGTTGGCCTCGGAGTTGAATTCTTCTTTCAAGGGCTTCCTGATCTGAGCGTTGGAACTGAAGCCGGGCTTGGGTACAGTAGTTTGAATTCTCAATTCGGTAATATGGCGGGATGGCTGCCTTCTGTAGGGATAAGATATTATTATAAATAACTCGAAAAGAGAGAACCTAAGCGAGGTTATATACCGAGCGCGAAAAAAGTCAATAAAATTGCGAATTGAATAATCATAAATCCGCGTGTGAAGTGATAGAATGCTGGTTAAAGGGGCATATATATTTGAATTGTTTAAGGAGTATATTCTGGAGGCGGGTATGATCATCAGAAAAAGCAAGGCCATTTGGACAGGGCCCATAAAAGCTGGCAAGGGTGTCATGGAGTTAGGCAGCGGTGATACCAAGATGGATTATTCGTTCGTGTCCAGATTCGAGAACGGGCACGGAACTAACCCTGAAGAACTGGTACGCTGCGCATGCCGGATGTTTTTCGATGGCATTATCTATGATACTTGGCAAGGCTGGCTATCCTCCGGAAAAGATAACCACGACCGCCGAAGTGGGACTTGATAAGATAGGCGAAGGATACGCGATAAGCAATATAAAACTGGTTACTGAAGCAAACGTTCCGGGTATAAGTGACGAGGAATTTCAGAAACACGCTCTTACCGCCAAGGGAGGCTGCCCGATATCGATCGCATTGGCGAGCGTGCCGAGCATTGAGCTTGAGGCAAAACTGCTTGAACACGCGAAAGTCTAAATTAGGCGGCAGGGCATAAGTTCGAATCAACGGCTTTTTGCAGATGTGCAGGAGGAAGGTATGAAGATAAGGAACATTATGACGCACAAAATACAAACTATAAACCGTGATACTACAATAAAAGAGGCGGCACTTTTGATGAGGGACTTCAATATCGGCGTGCTGCCAGTCATAAATGAGGATAAGCTTATCGGGCTTTTGACTGACCGTGATATTGTCGTGAGGGCCTTAGCCAAAGGCAGCGACCCGAACACGGCGAGGGCCGGCGACTTCATGACAGTCAACGTTGAGACATGTTTTGAGGACGATTTTGTGGAAGAAGCCGCAGAGCGCATGGAAAATTTGAAAGTAAGACGCATGCCCGTGCTAAGTCTGGACTATCAGCTGGTGGGTATAGTCTCTCTAAGCGACCTCATGCTTCACGGCAATAAGGAAAAGGCGTGCGAGGTATTGGAAAAGGTATCACAACTCTCTTAAATATACAAGGGATGGGGGAAGTAAAAAGAAAAAAGGCAGAAATGGTCTTCTGTCTTTTTTCTTTTTTAACCCCCGGCCGGAGTTACTTATGCTCCGGCCCCTTCCTGTTTATTTTGCACGCCGCCGGGCTCGGTTTTAGTGGAAATGCCGAGCAGAGCGTATATAGCGCACCAACCTATTATGCTTGTTAAAAGAAGGAGAACGGCTATTATACCGAGTATAAGGGCCACCGTGCCGCTTATAATATGGGTAAAATAGAGAACGACTATTAAAGCAACGATCAGCACGCGGATAAACCTGTCTAAAACACTCATGTTAAGTTTCATGATTTAACCCCTTTCTTGAAATATACTGCACGAATAGAACGATCACAGTGACCGTAACAACGCACAACATGCATGCTAATAGTATTTTTAAGGCAGTTTTCATACCTTAACGATACATCATTTGCACTGCCGCTCGCAATCGGTATTTTCGGCTTTAAACCGACTTTTATCGTGGTAGGCTGTGTGTACTTGAAGGCAGGTTATCCTGCCGTTGACAGGTATTGAGTGAACATTATGACCAATGCCACTGTTTCAGCGCAAAGCGCGAAAGCTAATAAAATCTTCAAAGTTGTTTTCATAACCTGATAATATGAAAAATAATATTTCCATCCAATAGGGAGTTTCCGCGTTTCCCTGACTTTAGTCCACAGGTTTACGGGCGGCTTATGGGCATAAAAAGAAGAAAGGCGGATAACGTATATCCGCCTTTCTTCTTTGTTATTTATATATTATGGCTCGAATATTTATTTGTCGCCAATTCCCTTGATGCGCATCTGTGTGAAGCTTCTGACCACGAACACCAGCGAAGCGGCGAAGAATATTGCCGCGAGCCGCGAGGCTTACCGGCCTCGAAAGTCCGATGGCGAGCTCAAGGGCGAGAAGCCCAAAAAGCGTCGTAAACTTGATGGTCGGGTTCATGGCAACCGAAGAGGTGTCCTTGAACGGGTCGCCGACCGTATCGCCGACAACGGTTGCTTTGTGGAGCTCGGTGCCTTTTTCTCTAAGATCTACTTCAACGACTTTTTTCGCGTTATCCCAGGCTGCGCCGGCATTAGCCATGAATATTGCCTGGAAGAGTCCGAAGAGCGCTATGGAGATAAGGTAGCCGATGAAGAAGAAAGGTTCGAGGCATGCGAATGCGAGCGTGCTCAGGAATATAACAAGGAAAAGGTTCAACATTCCCTTCTGCGCGTACTGCGTGCAGATCTCGACAACTTTCTTAGAATCTTCAGTGGAGGCTTTTGTGGCGCTTCCGTCCAGTTTCATGTGCTCTTTGATGTACTCTACCGCTTTGTAGGCTCCGCTGGTCACCGCGTGGTTTGCCGCGCCTGTGAACCAGTAGATGACCGCGCCACCGGCGATAAGGCCGAGCAGGAACGGGGGGTAAAGTATAGAGAGTTTGTCAATGTTGACCACCAGACCCTGAGTGAGCATCACAATGATGGAGAATATCATCGTTGTCGCTCCGACAACAGCCGTGCCGATAAGCACCGGTTTGGCGGTCGCCTTAAAGGTGTTGCCAGCGCCGTCGTTGGCTTCAAGGTTATGCTTTGCTACGTCGAAGTTAGGGTCAAAGCCGAAATCCTTCTTTATTTCTTCTTTGATGCCGGGTATTGTTTCTATAAGAGAAAGCTCATAAACCGACTGGGCATTGTCCGTTACCGGGCCGTAAGAGTCAACGGCTATTGTCACGGGTCCCATGCCGAGGAATCCAAACGCCACAAGGCCGAACGCGAATACCGGGGCCGCGAGCATCAAAGCTCCGAGGCCGAGTGTGCTTATGCCGTAGGCTATCGCCATAAGGGATAGTATGCAGAAACCCATCCAGTAGGCGCTGAAGTTACCAGCGGTAAGTCCCGCGAGAATGTTGAGCGACGCTCCGCCTTCACGCGACGAGCTTACAACGTTCTTTACAAAAGCGCTGTTTGTGGAGGTGAATATCTTTACTATCTCAGGTATAACGGCGCCCGCTATGGTTCCGCAGGAGATGATGGTGGAAAGCTTCCACCAGATCGAGCCGTCCCCTATGTCGCTTATGATGAAGAACGATATTACGTACGTCATAGCTATAGAAACGAAGGATGTAATCCAGACGAGTGAAGTAAGAGGGGCTTCAAAGTCCATTTTATCTTTGTTCGCGTACATCGCTTTCGCTATGAGCGAATTGATACCGTATGAAGCCGCGCTCGCGAGAAGCATGGCAAGGCGCATCACGAAGAGCCATACAAGCAGCTTGACCTGCAGGATGGGGTCTTTTATCGCGAGAAGGATGAATGATATAAGGGCAACGCCGGTTACGCCATAGGTTTCGAAGCCGTCAGCCGTGGGGCCGACCGAGTCGCCGGCGTTGTCGCCGGTACAGTCCGCTATTACGCCGGGGTTACGGGCATCGTCTTCTTTAATGTTGAAAACTATCTTCATCAGGTCGGAACCGATATCAGCTATCTTTGTGAAGATTCCGCCGGCTATCCTAAGAACAGATGCGCCGAGCGATTCGCCGATGGCGAAACCTATGAAGCAAGAGCCCGCTAGGTCGCGGCTGATAAAAAGGAGTATGCTAAGCATGACAAGGAGCTCAATGCTGATGAGGAGCATTCCGATACTTATACCCGAACGGGCTGGTATCGCGTATGTCGGGAACGGTTTGCCGCTAAGGCTTGCGAATGCTGAGCGTGAGTTGGCGTAAGTGTTGATTCTCATACCGAACCAGGCAACAAGGTAGCTGCCGCCGATACCTATAAGGCTGCAGATTATGATTGTTACAACCTTATATGTTTCGAAGTGACGTAGGCCGCCGAAGTAAACCACGATTATAACCGCGAGCATCGCTTCAAGAAGAAGAATGAATTTGCCCTGGGTAATAAGATAGGTTTTGCAGGTCTCATATATGAGCTCTGAAATCTCTTTCATTGATTTGTGAACGGGAAGGTTCTTAGTGCGCATGAACTGCACGAGCCCGAAAACAAGCCCGAACACGCAGATGATGATCCCGTAAAGAAGCAGTGTGTGCCCGTCAACTCCGAGAAACTGGACCGATCTTAAGTCCGGGAGGATGAGGTCTGACTCGCCCGCGAACGCGGACACTACGGCTGACAGCACGACGGCCGCGCCGGACATAAATCTTAAAGCGGTTTTCGTGATAAAACCATGTCTTGATTCCATCTGAAGTCTCCTTATAGTATATTACCACGCTGCGTTTTGACAAAACCCGTGCACACCATTGTGCTTTATAGACCTGCGGTAAAACGCTGTTTGATTGAAGGTCGGGTCAGCGGTTGTACGCGTGGAGCACAGATTATAGAATAAAAGAATCTATTCTGTCAACTGGGGGGCGCTCGGGATCAATTTATAAAAAGACGGTCGGCATTGCAGCCTCCCTTGGCTTTGAGCCCTCCAGAAAGCAAAAGTCGGGCTCAAAACACTTTTTATTAAATTGATCCCTCTCTTCGCTGGATACAGAGCCTGCAAATTAGCAGAGATTTGCAGGCCCTGTCTAAAGTCAACTAAACCTATAAAAAAATACAATTCGTATTTGATTGAACTTTGAGCCTTTGATCCTTGAACCAGTGATGTTGAACATCGAACCTTTAAACGTAATTTTGCTTGAAAAAATGGATTAAAACATGTATAATCATGTTACTTCAAGATTCGACAGGAATACGGGATCAAAAGGAAATTAAATGGCTTCCAAAAGCCCCGTCAGAAGAAAAACGGTCAAAGAAATACTCACCGATAACAAACTGCTTACTGATCAGCAGCTTGAGCAAGCCCAGGAAGAAAGCAAAAAAACATCTGAACCTCTGCAGTCTGTCGTTGTCCGGCTCAACATGATGAGCCGGGTTGACCTCCTGCGCACGCTTTCCCAGGAATGGGGAGTCAAAGCGGTTAACCTCGATGAAATAGAGATAGACCCCGAAGTCGCAAAAGTCATCCCCGAAGCGGCCGCTAGGCGCCACAGGGCAGTGCCTTTCGTTAAGGAAGAAAATGTCCTCTTTGTCGCTATGGCCGATCCACGGGATTTTTTTGTTATAGAAGATATACAGCTCAGGACCAACTTCGAAGTTCAGGCTTACCTTACCCTTCCCGAAGACATCAACAAAGTTCTAGACAAAGCCTACGGCCTCGCAGACAGCGTCTCCGTTGAAAAGATGATGGACGGCATAGCTAAAGGCCGCCAGCGAAGATATGAAGCTGGAGAAAGTGGAAGTAAAAGTCGAAGTCACCGAAGTCGACGCGTCCGCTCCCGAAGTCGAAAAGCTTGTTAACGCCATCATCCTAGGCGCCCTTCAGCAGAAAGCTTCGGACATACATATAGAACCCTTTGAAAGCAAACTTATTGTCAGGTACCGCATAGACGGCATGCTTAGGGAAGCGCCGTTCCAGGTGCCCTTCTCGTTTAGAAACGCTCTAATTGCGAAGCTCAAGATAATGACGGAACAGATGGACATCACCGAGCGCCGCAGGCCGCAGGACGGGCGTATACAGGTAATGGCGAAAGGCAACCCGGTGGAGTTCCGCGTTAACATCGTGCCAACGGTGTTCGGTGAGGCGTGCGTCATGCGCGTACTCGACCGCGCTTCCGTAAGAGTAGATATGGACAAGCTGGGCTTCCTGCCGGACACACTTGAGAAATTCAAGGCATCGCTTCAAAAACCTTACGGCCTCATATTGGTTTGCGGGCCGACCGGCTCGGGAAAATCAACCACGCTTTACGCCGCGCTTAACTCGATAAACTCTCCCGATACTAAGATACTCACAGCCGAAAACCCTGTCGAATATAACCTTTCCGGCATCATACAGGTCAACGTTGTACAAGAGATAGGTTTCGATTTCTCGTCGGCGCTTCGCGCGTTCCTGAGGCAGGACCCGGACGTTATAATGGTCGGAGAAATACGAGACAAGGAAACCGCCCAGATAGCCATGGAAGCCGCTATGACAGGCCACCTTGTGTTCTCCACAATCCACACGAACGACGCCCCGTCAGCCGTGGCCCGCTTGCATGAAATGGGGATACCCAGCTTCCTTATCGCTTCATCTATAGAGTGCATACTTGCCCAGAGGCTTGTAAGGCGCGTGTGTCCGGAATGCAAGGAGAGGGTGGAGATTACCGATGAACATCAGAAATTTTTTGCGCAGCACAATATAGACACCGCCAATGCTACCATATTCAAGGGGCGCGGCTGCGATAACTGCAACAAGACGGGGTACAAGGGCAGGGCCGGCATACACGAGCTTCTGATGATGACGGACCAGATGAGGGCGCTGCTTTTAAAAGAAATAGCCGCGGGGCCGGTGAGGAATCTCGCGCGCGAGCAGGGGATGCGCACGCTGCTCGAGGACGGCCTTATAAAAGTCACACAGGGCCGTAGCAGCCTCGAAGAAGTCCTGGCGACGGCGCAATAAAGCCGATAAAAAAATACAGATTAACTATCAGGATCATTTAAGTAGTTGTCGCAAGGGGAAATGATATGGCTAAAAACAATTGTACGACTGAGGGGATGAGAGAAATATTCGAGATAGCGAAGAGCCTGTCTTCGGTTATGGATGTAGACGCGCTGCTTAAGCGCGTGGGAATGGCCGCGGAGAAGCTGCTGAACGCGGAGGCTTCTTCGATAATGCTTCTCGACGAAGACAAACAATCCTTGTCTTTCAAGGTCGCGACCGGAGAAAAGGGCGGCGTTGTGCAGAAAATGAAGGTAAAGATGGGGCAGGGGATAGCGGGGCTTGTTGCGCAGAACAAAAAGATGATAGTCGCAAACGATGCCGCAAGCGACCCGCGTTTCAATAAAGAGATGGACAAGGCCTCCGGCTTTGTTACCAGGTCCATGATCTGTGTGCCGATGATAGTTGAATCCGAACTTGTGGGCGTGGTAGAGATACTCAATAAAAAGGCCGGCGGGTTTGACGAAGACGACGCTATAATTCTTGAGAGCTTGTCTTCTTTGGCCGCGGTGAGCATAAATAACGCTCGGCTGTCTGAAGATCAGAGAAATTTTTTTGTCAACGGCATAGAAATACTCATAGTGGCAGTTGAATCCCGCGACCCAAAGCTTGCGGGGCACTCGTGGAACGTGGCCCAGCTCGCAACGACGCTCGGCAGGAGAATGGGAGTTAAGGACCAGGAATATAAGGGTCTGTACTACGGGGCTCTACTCCACGATATAGGTTTTATCAATGTCAAAGAGTTCATTTCCACCGGCAGGGCAAACGACGCCGAGACCAGCCATCCGAAATCCGGCGCGGAGATGGTCAGGAACATAAATTTACTAAAAGGCGCTGTGCCTGTAATACGGCACCACCACGAGAATTTCGACGGCACAGGCTACCCGGACGGCCTAAGCGGCGAGAAGATACCGCTCGGCGCAAGGATAGTCTCTGTGGCTGAGGCAGTGGACGAGATGCGCATGAATGGTTATAGCGATGAAAAAATTAAGCAGATGCTAAAGCTCGGCGAACACACGAGGTTCGACCCAGTTATAGTAGAACAGTATATAAAAGAATTTTCTGAGACAGTAGTATAACTGTAATTACATATTACAGATCCCAAATTACAGATTAACAGATGGTATAGTACAAAAACTACTGAGGCAATAACTGCTTCAAATAAAAACGAAAGAGAGATAGGTAAGAATCCCATCCAGGTTTTCCTGCCTGAAAAAAACAATGAAAAGCGTCAAAGAGCTCATCAGAAGTGCCGAGAAACCATCGTCCTTAGCGCGCAAGCTTCATCCGTTCTACCGCGGTAAGATCGAGGTCATCCCGAAATGCCGCATCAGGGACTTTAACGATTTTGCCGTATGGTACACGCCGGGAGTCAGCCGCCGTTTGCGAGGATATACAAAGAAACCCAGAGCTCGCTTACGAGTTCACGAACAAGTGGAACAGCGTAGCAGTGGTTTCTGACGGTACAAGGGTGCTTGGCCTCGGTGATATCGGGCCGGAAGCAGGCATGCCGGTAATGGAAGGCAAGGCCCTGCTTTACAAATACCTCGGCGGTGTTGACGCATACCCGATATGCTTGGACACAAAGGATCAGCAGAAGATAATCGATACCGTAAAGATCCTCCAGCCTTCGTTCGGTGGCATCAATCTAGAAGACATAGAACAGCCCAAATGCTTCCCGATACTGGACACCCTTAGGAAAGAGTGCCGAATACCGGTCTGGCACGACGACCAGCAGGGGACAGCTCTGGTGACGCTAGCTGGAATGATAAACGCGCTTAAAGTCGTAAACAAAAAAATATCTAAGATAAACATAACGCTTGTCGGAGCCGGGCCGCGAACATTTGTATCGCCCGCCTCCTGATGACTTATGGGGCAAACCCCGGAAAGATAATAATGGTTGACAAGCACGGCACACTGCACAAGGGCAGAAAAGAGCTTAAAGAGACCCACCCGCAGAAGTGGCAGTTGTGCCTTGAGACTAACGCTGGCGGGCTTGTAGGCGGCATTAAGGAAGCGCTCGAGAACGCCGATGCCGTGATAGCTCTTTCGACCCCGGGGCCGGGAGTCATAAAGAAAGAGTGGATAAAAAAGATGGCGAAATGCGCGATAGTGTTCGTCTGCGCGAACCCCACACCCGAGATATGGCCATGGGAAGCGATAGAGGCCGGAGCCGCGGTCGTAGCGACAGGCAGAAGCGATTTTCCAAACCAGGTAAACAATTCGCTTGGTTTCCCTGGCGTGTTCAGGGGTACTCTTGACGTAAGGGCTTCCACCATAACGGACAGCATGTGCATAACGGCGGCAGTAGAGATCTCAAACTGCATAAAAGATAGCAAACTCAGGCGCGACAGGATACTGCCCACAATGGACGACTGGGAGCTTTTTCCGAGGGTAGCCGCGGCAGTGGGAACTAAAGCCATTAAGGAAAAGATAGCTGGGAAGAAACTGTCCACGTCAACGATATATACAGAAGCCAAGAAGATAATTCTGCGTTCAAGATCACTTACTCAGGACATGATGAAGAAAGGTTTCATTAAGAAAAGCAAGATCGGATAAGACCAGGACGATTAAAGATTTAAGATTAAAAGATTTTAAGATTAGATGTCATTAATTTTAAATTTTCAAATTTTAAATCTTTAATAATTTTAACCATATGAGAGAGATACAGGCTTCGAAAATTACCGAGACAGTTGCTATGCTGTGCAGGCAGGCCAATTTCTTCCTGCCGGAAGACGTTCTGCGCTCTGTCGAGGCTGCGTATCAAAAAGAGGGGTCCGAGACCGCGAGGGACATACTAGACCAGATACTCCAGAACGCGCGGCTCGCTGCTCAGAAAGAGCTTGCTCTCTGCCAGGACACGGGCATCGCAGATATCTTTATAAAGCTTGGACAGGCCGCCATGATAACCGGTGGAACGCTGACCGGCGCCGTAAACAAAGGAGTGGCCGAAGGCTATACGAAAGGTTACCTTAGGAAGTCCGTAGTCGCCGAGCCCCTTGAAGACAGAAAGAATACGGGTGACAATACTCCTGCTAACATATATATCGAATCGGTGGCCGGTGACGGGATAGAGATAACGGTACTTCCCAAAGGCGGCGGTACTGAGAACGCGAGCGCGCTTATGATGCTAACACCTCAGGCCGGTTGGCAGGGTGTCAAGGATTTCGTAATAGATACAGTAATGAAGAAGGGTATTAATGCCTGCCCGCCACTGGTTGTTGGCGTGGGTATAGGCCGCAGCTTGCAAGCGTAGCGCTGCTTGCGAAAAAAGCCCTGCTCCGGCCACTGAACATCTCATCGCAAGACACTTTCTACGAAGGAAAAGAGCGGGAGCTCTTAAATGATATAAACGCGCTGGGCATGGGGCCAATGGGCCTAGGTGGCATGACAACGGCGTTGGGAGTAAACATTGAGTTTGCTCCCTGCCACATCGCGTCGCTGCCGGTCGCGGTTTCCATGCAGTGCCATTCGCTACGCAGAAAGACTGAAAAAATATAATGAAAAATTTAAACGTAAAAGACCTTATTAATAAAGCGGCTGAACTTAAGGCAGGCGAGAGGGTACTCTTGTCAGGTACGGTTTATACAGCAAGGGATGCTGGCGCACAAGAGACTGGTTGAGCTCATCGAAAAAGGCAAACACCTGCCGTTCGACCTTAAAGATTCAGTGATCTATTATTGCGGGCCGTGCCCCGCGAAACCGCGTGATGTTATCGGTTCGTGCGGCCCCACGACATCTTCAAGGATGGACCCTTACACGCCTCTTATTCTTTCAAGGGGTGTAAAGGCGCTGATAGGCAAAGGGCCGAGATCCGCGGAAGTTAAAGAGGCAATTTGCGAGAACGGAGCGGTTTATTTTGCTGGCTGACGGGTGGCGTTCGCGGCGCTTTTTAGCAAGAAGGTAAGAAAGGCGGATATCATAGCATTTCCGGAACTCGGGCCGGAGGCTGTGTTCAAATTAGAACTCATTGACCTTCCTCTTCTGGTCGCGTGCGACAGCAAGGGTGGAGATGTTTATATCAGGGATAAGGGATAATAAACTATGCTACTCGCTATCGATATCGGCAACACCAATATTACACTGGGAATTTTCAAGTATTCGGGAGGCAAACCTATTAAGGGCCCGGTAAATATATGGCGACTTGCCACTAACAGGAATATGACAGAAGATGAGTATGGGACAAAGATACTCGACCTGCTTCATTATTCTTTAATAGAAAAAGATGAAATAAAAGGTATAGCCATAGCCAGTGTTGTGCCATCGGTTGATGCCGCATTCGATAAGATGGGAAAGAAATATTTTTCCAAGACACCATTCTTTTTAACTGGAAGTTCTATGCCGAAAATTGATATACTATACGAGAATCCTGAAGAGATAGGCGCCGACCGTGTGGCGAATGCTGTCGCGGCTTACGCTACTTATGGAGGGCCGGTCATTGTGCTTGATTTTGGCACGGCAACAACTTTCGATTGCGTGTCTAGAAAGGGCGAATACTTGGGTGGCGCGATCGCACCGGGACCAGGCATTTCAGCTGATTCATTGGCCAAATACACAGCGAAGCTGCCGGTTGTCGAGATAGCAAAACCTGATAAAGCGGTAGGCAAATCTACGGCAAGCGCAATGCGTTCGGGGCTCTATTTCGGCTATATTGGCCTAATAAAAGAGATATTGAAACGCGTGAAAAAAGAGATTAACGGAACACCGGTGGTTATTGCTACGGGGGGGCTGGCAGGGTTAATAGTCCCGGAAATAAGGGAGGTGAAAGCCATTATCCCTGAGTTGACGCTTGAAGGGATTCGCATTATCTGGGATAGGAATAATTGAATATCTGTTGATACTGTGCATAACACTGTTGATATCTAATTAAAGGTTAACTTTAAGTATATGAATAAAAATGGAGAAAAAATATGAAAAAAGCATTGATTTATACTATCTTTGTTGCATTTTTGACTTCGCCGGTTTTTGCTACAGACCCGTTCGACAATTTTAAGACTCAAATATCGGCTGGTGGGGCCGCTGCGCAAACGGCTTTGGACAGCTTTGCGAAGGATTTAGGGGCACTTTTAGGCGGCGGAACCTATAATGATGGCAAGTCACTGGGGTTTCCGGGCTTTAATATAGGTATACATGTGCCAACAAAGCAGATCAATAATGATGATACCATAGTGAAAAGCGCAGGGATTAGCAGCGTAGCTCTACCAATCGTGCAGGTTGAGATAGGCCTGCCGGCAAACCTGGATCTTATAGGACGTTACACATCCTATCTAAACTCTACATTGACAGGATATGGCTTGCGGTACGGGATATTCAAGCCCAGCATTCCGGGTATGCCTTCGGTTTCGGTTCAGGCGGTTATGACGGACCTGAACGTGGCGGCGAATGCCAACAAATTCAAAGCTTCAAATTCCAGCGTTAGCGCGACGGTTTCGTTTAATCATCTCCCGATCATTACGCCTTATGCGGGTGTTGGCTACGACTCAACTAACGTTAACCCGGATGCAACTGTCATCAGCAACGGCATGACTGGCAGCGCTTCAGGAATGCGCATTGAAGCAGGAATTGACCTGACGCTGATACCGTTCACTTACATTCAGCTCGGCGCCGCGGTGGCCGGAGGAAGTACCAACGCAACAGTCGGTCTCGGAGTGTGGTTCTGATATTTACCGACTGAAAGTAGCATTAATTTTGAGATTAGCATTCGCCTTTGGCGAGTGCTAATCTTTTTTTTACAAACCCCTTGACAGAAATTTTGGCTTTTGTTATAATTAGCACTTACCAAATACGAGTGCTAATATCTTTAGCGCTTTAGAATGGGTCCAAAAAATAAAAACGGAGGTGAAGTTGTATGAAACTTAGACCGCTTGGAGACAGAGTAGTAGTAAAGGCCCTTGAGCAGAAGGAAGTTAAAAAGGGTGGCATTATCATTCCGGACACTGCTAAAGAGAAGCCGCAGGAAGGTGAAGTGATCGCCGTGGGAAAAGGCAAGACCACCGATGAGGGAAAGCTTATCGCCATGGACGTCAAAGTCGGAGACAAGATCCTTTACGGGAAATACTCCGGGACAGAAGTCAAGATAGAAGATGTTGAATATCTCATCATGCACCAGGAAGACATTCTCGGCGTCGTAGAGAAATAAGGAAATGGTCATTATGGAAGGGTTCAGCGATGAAAAGCAGTTTAGCTGCTTTTCTGAGCGCGGAAGGGAAACCACGTTTCCCTCCGGGAGCGTTCCGGCGTCGATAGCCGGAACAATCCCGCAATGCGGGATAAGTTCCGCGATAAGCGGAACGCGACATTAAGGAGAGGTGAATTTAAATGGCAAAACAGATATTGTATACAGATGATGCGCGTAAATCCATTAAGAACGGCGTGGATAAACTCGCCAACGCCGTAAAGGTCACGCTCGGCCCAAAAGGCCGCTACGTAGTCCTCGATAAGAAATACGGTTCGCCCACCGTTACCAACGACGGCGTGACGATAGCGAAAGAAATAGAGCTTGAAGACCCATTTGAGAACATGGGTGCACAGCTTGTTAAGGAAGTCGCTTCAAAGACCAATGATGTAGCGGGTGACGGGACAACGACGGCTTCGGTGCTTGCCCAGGCCATCATAACAGAGGGCCTTAAGAACATCACTGCCGGTGCCAACGCCATGCACATTAAACGCGGAATAGATAAAGCCGTGGCCGCCGTTGTGGCTGAGCTCAAGAAGCTCTCCAAAGCGGTAAAAGGCAAAGAAGAGATAGAACAGGTAGCGTCTATCTCGGCCAACGATAAAGAGATCGGCAGCCTCATAGCTGACGCGATGGAAAAAGTCGGCAAAGACGGTGTTATAACCGTTGAGGAAGGAAAATCGGCCGAAACCACTCTTGATGTGGTCGAAGGCATGCAGTTCGACAGGGGTTACATCTCTCCGTATTTTGTAACGGACGCGGAAAGAATGGAAGCCGTGCTTGAAGACCCGTACATTATAATAACGGACAAGAAGATATCTTCAATGCAGGAAATGCTTCCCGTTCTTGAAAAAGTCGTTCAAACGGCGAAGCCCTTCCTTATAATATCTGAGGACATCGAAGGTGAAGCACTCGCCACGCTCGTGGTCAACAGGATTACGAGGGACTCTCAAAAGCCGCGGCTGTCAAAGCCCCGGGATTCGGCGACAGGCGCAAAGAGATGCTTCAGGACATAGCGATACTCACAGGCGGAACGGTTATCTCCGAAGAGACCGGCCTCAAGCTTGACAAGGCTACCCTTGACATGCTCGGCACCGCAAAGCGCATAGTCATCGACAAAGAGAACACGACCATAGTTTCCGGTTCTGGCGACAAGAAGGAGATAGAGAAACGCATCTCCCAGATACGCAAGCAGATCGAAGAGACGAAGTCGGATTACGATAAAGAGAAACTTCAGGAACGCCTCGCGAAACTCGTCGGCGGAGTGGCGGTGATAAACGTAGGGCCGCGACAGAGACCGAGATGAAAGCTAAGAAGTTCAAAGTTGAAGACGCCATGCACGCGACTCGCGCGGGCGTTGAAGAGGGAATAGTTGTAGGCGGCGGCGTGGCACTATTGCGCGCTCAAGTTGCTATTGACGCTATAGCCAAAAAGGATATTGCCGATATGGACGAACAGGTGGGTATCAACATAGTCCGCCGTGCTTTGGAAGAGCCTATTAGGCAGATCGCGGTCAACGCGGGCCTTGAAGGTTCCATAGTCGTAGACAAAGTAAGGAACAGCAAAGACCTCAATTTCGGCTTGAATGCCGACAGCGGCGAGTATGTCGACCTGATAAAGGCCGGCATAGTTGACCCGGCCAAGGTTACGCGTTCAGCGCTTCAGAATGCGTCATCCATCGCAGGCCTCCTTCTTACAACGGAAGTCCTTATAACGGACATCCCTGAGAAGAAGTCAGGTATGGGTGGTATGCCTCCAATGGGTGGTGGCGGAATGCCTGGTATGGGAGACTATTAATAGTTTAAAAGTCAAACAACTAAATTCAAAAATAAGGATTTGCCAGAAAAGAGTTTGAAGATACTATATTTTTGATATTTGATATTTGACTTGCAGTTTGTTTGTTAATAATGGCCCCCGGATGCTCCAAAGGCAGCCGGGGGCTTTATTTTTCCTTAAAAATATGATATAATTATTTTCAATAAACTATTGATGATTGAAGAAAATTTTAGAATTGTTAACGAAAGAATAATCTCTGCCTGCAGGCGCGTGGGGGCTGATCCCGCTTCTGTGAGGCTCGTTGCGGTCACAAAGACCGTCAGCGATGATAAAATACGCGATATATTGAAGTTTGGCGTCAGGGATATAGGCGAAAGCAAGGTGCAGGAATCTTGCGCCAAATTCTCAAAGCTCGCTCTCAAGGGCGTGTCAAAGCATCTAATAGGGCACCTTCAGACGAACAAGGCGAAAAAGGCGGTTGAGTTGTTCGACGTTATTCAGTCGCTTGACAGGTTCGAGCTCGCCCACGAGATAAACAGGCACGCTTCCGCTATGGGGAAGATCCAGGAATGCTACCTTGAGATTAAAGTTTCTCCAGAGGAAACGAAATTCGGGTTATCTCCTGAAAATGCCGAGAATTTTTTAAATACCGCAAAAGAGCTCAAGAATATCTGTATCACGGGTATAATGGCCATGGCGCCATATTTTGACGACACGGAACTCGCGAGGCCATTCTTCAGGAAAGCCAGAGAGGTATTTGACAGCTTGAAAGGAAGGGGCCTGACAACGCTTTCCATGGGGATGTCAGACGATTTCGAGGTCGCGATCGAAGAACACGCCAATATGATAAGGGTTGGCACTGCGCTTTTTAAATAATTATGGCTACAATGAACAAAAAGATAGCTTTTCTGGGCGCGGGCAACATGGCGGAAGCCATAATCGCAGGCATCGTAAAAAGCAAGCTTACCGCGCCGAATAACGTAATGGCCTCTGACGTACGGAAAGACCGCCTCAACTATCTCCATAAAAAATTTGGTATCAAAGCTGCTGCCGGCAACGTTTCAGCGGTAAAAGCAGCAAATATTATATTCCTGAGCGTAAAGCCGCAGTCGATGGAAGAACTGTTGCGCGAGATAGGGCACATTATAAAGCCTTCACAGCTCGTAGTTACCATCGCGGCAGGGCTTACGACAAACTTTATTGAAAGATCGGTTTCCCGCGGCGTTGCTGTAGTCCGGGTCATGCCCAACCTGCCGTTGCTTGCCGGCGAAGGCGCGGCCGGTGTGTGCCGTGGCCGGAACGCAAAAAAATCTCACGCAGAAACCGTTAAAAAGATATTCTCGGCTTCGGGTGTGGTTGTGGAAGTGCCCGAAAAAAATATTAATGCCGTAACCGCGCTCTCGGGGTCCGGCCCGGCCTATGTATTTTATCTTGCCGAAATGCTGAAAAGCGCGGGTATCGAAATGGGTCTGCCGGGAGATATGTCCGATAATCTCGCCCGCCAAACCGTATTCGGCGCAGGGAAGATGCTCAGGGAGAAGGATATCCCGGCGTCGCAAATGAGGAAGAACGTGACCTCGCCGGGGGGCACCACTGAAGCGGCCATCAAATACCTTGAACAAAAACATTTTTCAAAGATTTTCATAGAGGCAGTAAAGCAGGCAAAAAAAAGAGCGGGCGAGCTTTCGAAATAACTGAACACCCTCAAAGGAGGGCTAGGTTTTATGATGATCAAAGTCCGAGTAATACCGAACGCAAAAAGGAACGAGGTAGTAAGCAGGATCGGGTCAATACTCCGTGTGAAGGTTTCAGCCCCGGCAATTGAAGGTAAGGCCAACGAAGAGCTGTGCTATTTCCTTGCCGAATTCTTTGAAGTAAGGCGCAATATGGTCTTTCTTCGTAAGGGCGAGCGCGGAAGGGAAAAAACGATCGAGATCTGCGGGCGCAGTGAAGAAGAACTCGATGAAGTACTTGAAACCATACCTTGATATCTATCCGGGTAAATCAAAAATAAAATATCAAAAATCAAAAATGTAGTGTCCGCTTACGCGGACAATTTAAATAGACCGCGCAAGCGGCACATTAATTTTGATTTTTGATATTTAATATTTGATCTAATTTTATGAAGAGAAAAGACACCCTTTACTGGAAAAAATCTAAACTCTATATTCTCAACCAGCTACTTCTGCCGGCGAAGATCAAATACATTCCCTGCCGTAAGTATAAGGATGTATCAAAGGCCATAAGGGATATGTCTATACGCGGAGCTCCGGCTATTGGCGTGGCGGCGCTTTTGGAATGGCGCTTGCATGCAGGGAAATAAAAGGAACCGATGTGCCAAGAACGGTCAGGCACCTAGAGGCCGCGCGGAAGGAACTCTTGTTAACGCGGCCCACAGCTGTTAATCTTTTCTGGGGGCTCAATAGGATGGAAGCGGTTATAGAGAAAAACAAGAACCGCGGGGTTAAAGCGCTATGCGAGGCTCTTGAAAAAGAAGCACTGAAAATATTGCGGGATGATATAGCCATAAATAAAAAGATCGGTTCGAACGGCGAAAAACTGTTAAAGAAACATTCTGTGATTCTAACGCACTGTAACGCCGGAGCCCTGGCGACCGCCGGCTACGGTACGGCACTCGGTGTCGTACGCTCGGCGCACGAACATAAAAAAATAAATCTCGTCTACGTTGATGAGACCAGGCCGTACCTTCAGGGCTCACGGCTCACGGCATGGGAGCTTAAGCAGGAAAAGATACCGCATGTCCTTATAACGGACAGCATGGCGGGCCATTTCATGAAGACAGGGAAAATAAACGCGGTCATAGTCGGGGCCGACCGCATAGCCGCCAACGGAGACACAGCAAACAAAATCGGCACTTACTCACTTTCGATACTTGCCAGGTACCACAAAATCCCTTTCTATATAGCCGCGCCTGTTTCAACAGTTGACCAAAGTACTCCGAACGGGGAAAAGATAGCCATCGAAGAACGTTCGGGAGACGAGGTCTTATATCTAAATAATAAATGTATAGCCCCGGAAGGCACAATAGCAAAGCATCCGGGTTTTGACGTTACACCGGCAAAAAATATAACAGCGATAATTACTGAAAAAGGCGTATTCAAGCCTTCCAAAATAAGGCTTGTTAAAAGCGTTTGAACGGGAAAATCACCTAAGCCGGTGTGCGGACGGCAAAGCAGTAAAATAAGTCTAAAAAATATCTGGCAACAGGATAAAGTTAGAGGGTAAACAGATCTAATAAAGTTTATCGTTTAAAGTGCCCAGTTTTCCGGATTTAAAAAGGAGTAAAAATGATACTGACATATCTTTCGCTTTTGGTGTCGGCCGGCATTATAACGGCCGTGTTCATGAACACGGTAATGTCCATGGAGGTAAAGCTTTTTATCACGGGTTTAGTAGCTTTTCTGCTTTCGATGGTGATGCGCCGCGACATGAAGAAAAACCCTGCGGCCGGAGAAAAGAAACTCAATAAGGAATTGTTCGAATGGATAGAGACCGGCTGGTCAGCGGTGATCCTCGCGGCGTTCCTTATGTATTTCCTTGTGCAGGCTTTCAAGATCCCTTCCGGCAGCATGCGCATGACTCTGCTTGAAGGCGACCACCTTTTCGTTAACAAGTTTATTTACGGTATCCACATACCTTTCAGCGGCGGCAACAGGGTCCTGCCATTCCGTCAGGTTCATAGAGGCGATATAATTATTTTCAAGTGCCCGCCGTCAGCACTCACCCAGGCCGAACGCGCCGAGAATATCGACAAGGATTTCATCAAGCGCTGCATAGCTGTTGGCGGCGATACGGTTGAGATAAAGAACAAGAATGTTTTTGTTAACGGCAAGCAGCTGGTAGAGCCTTACGCCGTTTTCGCGGATATAAACGTTTATCCCACGGTGAAAATATTCCCGACTTCCGAACAATACCAAAGGGCGTGGGAGGAAGGTAAGTTCGACACTCTTCCCGCAGGTGTCATAAGGGACAATTTTGGGCCGGTTATTGTGCCTCCCGGGTACTATTTCGCCATGGGTGACAACCGCGACAGGTCTTTCGACTCACGTTTCTGGGGCCCGCTGCCAAACAGGAACATGAAAGGCAGGGCGCTTTTCCTCTACTGGCCTCCGGACAGGATAAGGCTGATAAAATAATTAGTTTTGCTAAACAAAAATATGAAAAAGCAGGCGAAGTTTACGCCTGCTTTTTTGTTTTACAATCAGCTCTAAAAGTAATATAATATGAACCAGTGAAAAATGCTGGAAACTATATGATTTTGGAGGCGTAAAGATGCATTGGTCAATATGGATAACGGGCTCGATAATACTGTTCGTTTTTGAGATAATCACTCCCGGCGGTTTCTTCTTCGCTTGCCTCGGGGCCGGGGCGCTTATAACGGCGTTCGGCGCTTTGTTCATAAAGAGCGAGCTTTGGCAGTGGATAATATTCGCGGCGGTTTCTTTGATATCGATATATTCCATAAGGCCCATAGTGAGAAGATATTTCCAGAAAGGCGAGAAAAAATCAAACGTGGACGCGCTTATAGGTAAGTTGGCTCAGGTTACTGAACCGGTAAATCCGCCTGCGCTTGGTGTGGCTAAGATCGAAGGCGAGATTTGGCGAATCGAATCCACCGAAAAGATAGAAAAAGGCGCGATGGTGGAGGTCGTTGCCGTCGAAGGTACAAGGCTGAAAGTTAAAAAGACATAGAAATCAAATATCAAGAATCAAAGATCAAAATGACAAATTAAAGTTAAAAGATATATTGAAAAGAATCCTAAAGATCGTTAACCTAAATTTTGATATTTGATGTTTGAAATTTAAATTTATTAGTAAAACGGAGGCTTATATGCAAACATCCCCTGAAGGATTGATAGCCGTAATAGTTATCCTGGCCGTGATATACGTTATCCGCGCCGTTAGGATAGTTCAGCAGGCTGAAAAGGGCCTCGTTGAAACATTGGGGCAGTACACGAAGTCGGTGGACGCGGGCATGGCTATAATTTTCCCGCCGTTCCAGCGCCTGCGCAAAGTAGACATGAGGGAGCAAGTCATTGATGTGCCGCCGCAGGATGTAATAACAAAAGATAACGTGCTCGTTACTGTTGACGCGGTAATATATTTCCAGATAACCGACCCTGTCAAAGTTGTTTACAACGTTGCCAATTTCGGCATGGCCTCGCTCAAGCTTGCCCAGACCAACCTCAGGAACGTTATAGGCGACCTTGAACTTGACCAAACGCTTACCTCCCGTGAAAAAATAAACCACCAGCTGAGAGAAGTGCTGGATGAGGCTACCGACAAGTGGGGAGTAAAAGTTACAAGGGTAGAGATACAGAAAATAGACCCTCCGCGCGACATTACGGACGCGATGTCCAAGCAGATGAAGGCGGAACGTGAAAAACGCGCCAACATACTTGAGGCCGAAGGCTTCCGCCAGGCGGCGATACTTAAGGCCGAAGGAGCAAAGCTGTCCGTAATTCTTGAGGCCGAAGGAAAATCTGAAGCCATAAGAAAGGTTGCTGACGCGGATAAATACCAGATAGAAATAGTTTACAACGCGATACATTCCGGCAGGCCTACTAACGACCTTATCGCCATAAAGTACCTGGAAGCTTTGGAAAAGGTTGCCAACGGCCAGGCCACAAAGATATTCCTTCCGCTAGAGACCAGCGGCGTGCTCGGTTCAATAGCAGGCGTTGCTGAACTATTTAAGGACAAAAAGCAGGATAACAAAGCTTAAGCGTAAAGGAAAACACGACATGTACGGGCTATACCTGCACATTCCTTTCTGTAAAAAGAAATGCAAGTACTGCGATTTCATCTCGGTTCCGTACAAAAAAGAACTGGCTGACGCCTACACGAGCGCGCTTATAGGGGAGATGAAGAGGTACGAGGGCATTTCCCTTGCCACGCTTTATGTCGGAGGCGGGACACCGAGCGTTCTTTCCATTGAAAACCTTACCGATATATTCAAGAATGTTTACGACAGGTTCGACTGCAAACTCTCCGAGATAACGGTTGAAGCCAACCCGGAGTCGCTAAACGAGGACAAGCTTCTGGCTCTCAGGTCGCTCGGGGTAAACAGGCTGAGCATCGGCGTCCAATCTTTCTGCACGGAAGAGCTGGACTTTCTGGGAAGGGTCCACTCATCTAAAGACTTCTGGAATTGCCTCGATAACGCCCGCAGGCTGGGTTTTGACAACATAAATATCGATCTCATTTACGGCCTGCCGAAACAATCCCTCGAAGAATGGCAGAATAACCTCAAAAGCGCCCTTTGTGCAAGGAGCGAGCACGTTTCCATCTACCCGCTCACTATAGAACCCAACACCGAATTCCACAGGATATGCGTCACTACCGAAGAAGAGAGCCAGGCCGATATGTATGACTGGTCCCTGGATTTCCTTGAAAGCGCGGGTTACGAGCATTATGAGATATCAAACTGGGCGCTGCCGGGGCGGCGTTCCAGCCACAACATGATCTACTGGCAGAACGGGGAATACATAGGAGTTGGAGCCGCGGCGGCCTCGCACCTGAACGGCAAACGCTGGAAGAACATGGCAGGTATAGAAAATTATATAAGCAAAATTGGTTCAGGCGAGAACCCGGCTGACGAAATAGATGTTATCGATTCCGACAAAAAGCTCTCTGAAGAGATAATACTTAAACTGCGCTGTATGCCGGGCATATGCCTGACAAAGGAAGTCACCGATAAGTACGGCAGCGCGATAGAGCGGCTGGTCAGCAATGAACTGCTTGAGATCTGCGGCAAGAATTTGAGGCTCACCCGCCGCGGGTACCTGCTTGCTAACGTCGTCATGAAGGAGTTCGTCTGATGGTAGAAGTATTGGTCGTTATCCCTTGCCTGAACGAAGAAGAAACCATAGCTGCCTGCATAACTAAGGCGCAAAGCTCGTTCAAACAGGCAGGCATCGAAGGCGAAGTGATAATCGTAGATAACGGCTCGACCGACAGGTCGGAAGAGATCTCCGCAAGCCTTGGCGCGCGGGTTATACGCGAGGCCCAGAAAGGATACGGCAGCGCCTTGAGGCGCGGCATTGAAGAAGCGCTTGGTAAATATATCGTCATGGGCGACGGGGACGACACGTATGATTTCTCAGAAACGCACAAGTTCGTTGCCGCGCTGCGCGAGGGTTACGACCTCGTCATGGGGTCGCGTTTCAAAGGTAAGATCCTTCCGGGCGCGATGACCTGGTCGCACAGGTATGTAGGCAACCCGATACTTTCGGGGATCCTGAGGCTTTTTTTCGGCGGCAATGTTTCCGACTCGCACTGCGGGTTGCGCGCTTTTACTAAGGATGCTTACAGAACGATGAACCTTCACACCACAGGGATGGAATTCGCTTCCGAAATGGTCATACACAGCCTGAAGAAGAAACTCAAGATCACCGAAATACCCATAGTTTATTACGCGAGGCGCGGCGAGTCCAAGCTTGACTCTTTCAGGGACGCGTGGAGACACATGCGTTTCATGCTCCTCTACAGCCCGGTCTACCTGTACTTCATTCCGGCGCTGGTGCTTTTTGTACCGAGCGTTATACTGCTTATAAAGTTTTTGTTCGGGCCCGTTTGGCTGTTCGGGCATCCCTGGGACATCCGCTCAATGGTGTTCGCGAGCATAACAACGCTTCTCGGCTGGCAGATAATAAACCTGGGTTTCTGCGCGGTCGTTTACGCAGATTCCATAGGGCTCCTCGACAGTGCTTTTGTTAAGAAATTCATAAAATTCTTCAGCCTTGAAAGAATGCTTGTGATCGGGCTGATAATTTTTCTGGTAGGCCTTTTTTCTATAGGAAGGATATTCTATATATGGGCGCAAAAAGGTTTCGGCGAACTTCAGATCTTCGAGATAGACACCATAAAACTCGCTATATTTTCGCTGACGTTCCTAAACATAGGCATACAGCTGGCTTTTACGGCGTTCCTTTCAAGCATGTTCCAGATAAAATTCCTGAAGAGCGGCTGACCACTACCAAATGAACCTGACCAGATCTATACCCAAGCTAATCTCACTCCTGCGAAAACCGCAGTCGGTAAACATCAACCCCGAGAACATACAAGTCGATATCACAACCTCCTGCAACCTCAGATGCAAAATGTGCCCGCGCTATGTCCTTGAAAAAGAGGAACAGAACAAATCGATAAGCCTTGACGTGTTCAAGAAGTTAATAGACGACATCATGCCGGGCTCGGTCAACCTCGCGGCGACAGGCGAGCCTTTCATTCACCCGGATTTTTTCGAAATGGTAAAATACTCAAAACAGAAAAGCGGCGCGGTAACGCTTACATCGAGCAATTTTACCGCTGTAACACCTAAGACCATAGAAAACATTATTTCCTCGGGCCTCGACATACTAAAAGTGTCCATAGATTCTCCTGATGCGGTTACTTACAAGGCCATCCGCGGGCAGGATTATCTTTTCAAAGTGCTGGAAAACATTCGAGCGCTCAATGAAGCTAAAACACGGACAGGCTCGGCAAAGCCGTCCCTGCGGATAGATTACGTTGTGATGAAAGAAAACCTCAATCAGATGAAAGCGATGATAGACCTCTCAAAAGAGCTTAAAGCCGACGCCGTGCTTTTCAGGCTTCTGGATACATCCCGCGTAGAGGACGAAGTCAAGAGCGGGCTTCTCAGCGGGTTCGAACCCGAAGACATCGAAACAGAAATGCGCGAGGCGCTGGCTTACGCCAAAGACGCCGGAGTAAAGACAAACCTCGTAGAGACTCTGGATAACCCGGATTATATAAGGATAGCGTGCGGTAAGGCACCCCTGAACCCGCTGAAACGCGGTGTTTGCCTGCTTCCGTGGCTTCAGCTCTTTATAACTGTTTCGGGCGACGTTAGCCCGTGCTGCAGCCTCTATCCTTCGGGTAAGCTTGAGGAAGGCGGAACGGGTAACCTCTTTAAAAGCGAACTGGGCACCGCATGGAACGGTGAGAAGATGAGGGCGCTCAGAAAACTTTTTAAATCGAAGAAGAACTATGAAGCTTTCCGCGCGTGCGCCAAGTGCAACCCCATGGACATGAAAAACCTTTTTAAGGCGTTAAAGATGTTCCCGGGGATAATCAAAATCAAGAACAAAAAATATCAAAAATCAAAGATTAAAAGTCAAAGATGAGATCACTGAAGAAGCATTATAGTGGGTGTCTTTGCGAGGAGTCCCGCCTTGCGGGACGACGTGGCAATCTCGCTGTTACGTTGGAAAGACGAGATTGCTTCACCCTTCGGGTTCGCAAAGCGAACATCTTAGTTTTGATATTTAATATTTGATTTTTGATCTTAGTCGCCGTAATATGGAGTATTTATTTGAGGATAGCATTTGTGTACGACCCGATATACCCGTACGTCATAGGCGGCGCCGAAAAAAGATGCAGGGAGTTCGCCGGCGCTCTCGCCAAAAAAGGCCACGAAGCGGCGCTCGTCGGCATGAAATACTGGCAGGGTGACGACCGGATAGTTGAAGATGGGATAAACCTTATCGGCATATGCAAAGCTGTCCCTCTTTATAGCAATAACAGCACGAGATCCGCGTTCGAAACTGTATACTTCGCATACCATGTATTCAAACATTTGCTGGGTAACACTTATGATGTAGTAGACTGTGGAAACATACCCTACCTTCCTGCCATATCCGCTTGGCTGGCTCTTTTAGTGTCAGGAAAACTCAGGAAAACAAAATTCGTTGTAACTTGGCACGAGGTGTGGGGGTTAAAATACTGGATATCTTACGCGAAGCTAATGGGCGTAGCCGGCTGGATAAGCGAGCTGGTTTGCGCGAAGGTTAGCGCTAATAATATCGCGAACTCTCAATTCACAAAGGAAAGGGCCGTTAAGATGCTGGGCATAGATCCCGGTAATATCACAGTCATTCCTAACGCGATAGAGTTGGAAATTTTAAAAAAAGTGCCTTCTGTCCCTGACGCAGTCAGAATAATATTTACTGGAAGGCTGATAAGCCATAAGCGCGTAGACCTTCTTATTGAGGCTTTCAGCGAGATCGCGCGCGAAGGTGCCGTGCTTAAAATTGTCGGCGACGGCCCGGAAAAAGAAAAACTTGAACGGCTTGCCGCGAAGCTCGGTGTTGAAAAGAAAGTGGAGTTCACCGGCTTTCTAAAAAAAGATGAGCTCTACGGGCTTATCAAGGGCTCAAAAGCGTTAGTTATCCCGTCGGAAAGAGAAGGTTTTGCGATAATCGTCGTTGAAGCCATGGCGCTTGGCGTCCCGGTGGCTGCGCTGGAAAGCGAGTTTTCAGCGGTAAAGACTATTATCACGGACGGCAAAGACGGTATCCTCTTTAAAGATAAAGAAGGGCTAAAAACGGCTCTAAACAAACTACTATCGGAAGCTGCGCTCCGCGAGACAATGATAGCTGAAGGTTACAAGACAGCGGCAAAATATGATCTGGACAGCGTGGTGATCCCCGCGCTTTTGGATTATTACAACAATATATGAAATTGAGTCAGTTGAATAACCCACTATTGTGTCATTTCGATCCCGCTACGGCGGGAGAGAAATCTTTTATTTCATCGGAAACAAGATCCCTCACTCCAAAAATAGGGTTCGGGATGACAGCATCTAAAGAACCTTTCAATAATGTCAAATTGCTTCTGCTAGACCCAAAAACGGACGTCAATTCTAACATACCTAACATAGGCCTCGCCTACGCCGCGACGTACCACAAGGCGAGAGTGATAGACCAGCACATACTGCCATATCCCAGGGACCGGTTCCTGAAAGTTGAGGCGGACGTTCTGGGAATTTCTGTCAAGTCATTTACCGAGCGTGAGGCGGAACGCGCCCGGCGGATATACAGCTCAAAGTTTCCAAAGGCCGCGGTCCGGTCGGTGACGGGTTTCGTTGATGTGCAGTGCTGTTACCCGTACATCAAGTGGGAAGATTCGCTTGATTTTTCCGAGCCGTTCTCCGACAGCTATCCGTTCCCGGATTACGAGCTGTTCGATTCTTACAATTATCTCAAGACCAAACTGGCAGACAGGCTTCTGGGCGTACCCTATAATGACGTCGCAGGGCTGTCCGTACCAGTGCAGCTTCTGCGCGTCGCGCAACAGGAAGTGGCTCTCCAGGAGCGCGGCGAACTGCTTTGAGGAACTTAAACAGGCGAAGGAAAAATACGGGATAAAATATTTCGAAATACTCGACGACGCTTTTAATATAGACAAGAATAGAGTTGTAGAGTTTTGCAGGCTTATAAGACCTCTGGGCCTTAAGTGGGCGTGCACTAACGGCATAAGGGCGGACAGGTTCGATAATGAAGTGGCGATAGCCATGGAGGATGCCGGTTGTTACCACGCGGGGTTCGGAGCCGAGACCACTGACCCGGAAATATTGAAAAACATAAACAAAGGCGAGAGTTTCAATGATATTTCTAACGCCATAGATACCGCGAAAAAGCATTTCAAAATGGTAAGCGCGTTCTTTATAATCGGGCTTCCCGGCTCCACTTACGAAAAAGATAAGGCAACGCTTGCTTGGGCGGTTGAGAAAGGTATAAGGGCCCATTTCAGCTATTTCGTTCCCGAGGTGTCGGGCGGGAAAGACGGCAGCATATTTTACGGGGTTTCCGCGGGGCCGGGTTCGGACGCTTACCCAAAAGAACAGCAGAGGGAAGTTTACAGGCTTTCTAGAAAAATGCGGGTGGGGTTTTATCTTAAGGAAAACACGATTATCAATGTGCTTCTGTATACTTTGAAAGGGCTTCCCAGTTATAATTTAAACAGCATGCTCACGCATTTTATAAATTTGTTCAGGAAAGGTTTTTCTCTTGTATTAAAGAGGGAGATATCTTGAATTGGTGCTTCTTTTTGTAATGTCTTTGCGAGGAGTCCCGCCTTGCGGGACGACGCGGGCAATCTCGTTGTTGCATCGGAAAGACGAGATTGCTTCACCCCTTGGGTTCGCAATGACGGCAGTATTTTAGGTTTTTCAATGGTCTCAGATCATAGCAGTTGAAGGATGAACGTGTCCTGGCCTTCTTGGAACTTTATGCCGTACGCGATGCATTCTATGGCGGCTTCTTTGTGGACGACGTCTCCGATGAAATCGAGATTCCAGCTGTGGGGGATCCTGAAGTGAAGGCTGAATTTTTCGCCCACGCCGAGTTTGTTGTCGCTGATCATGCGCATTCCGCCTTCGCTGAGATTAACGATCTGCCCGTAGCCGATTGTTCGGCAGCCGTCTTCCGAATAGATCTTAAGCGCGCTTGACATAAGTTTTCTGGTAGATAATCGTCTTTCGTCCATAAGGAGCCTCTCTGGGTACAGAAAAATTCTATCTCTTGCGGGTTGCCTTGTCAATGAATAAGAGGAAAATAGTCAGTTTTTGGTGGATTTTGATTACACGACGTCAATTTATTGGAATTGTATCAGAAACTCCCCTAACCACTCTTTCAACATAAAGAGGGGAATAAAAAGACGAAAAAATGAGCATCCCCTCTTGAGATGAAGAGGGGATTGAGGGGAGTTTGAGGTATTATTAATTGAAAATAGAGCACGTAATAAATACTTTCCCGGGCTACCACAAACGCGTCGGCGGCGGCGAGCAGGCCGCTCTCCGGCTTGTAAGAAAGCTTGCAAAAAGCGGTGTGCAGAATGATATTTACACTACAAAGTTCGAGAGTGAACCACAGGAAAAGGAATTCAATGTAAAGGCTCTTCCGGTCAAAGAGGATTTTTCGGGGCCACTTGCGAGATTTGTCAGCGTACTAAAGTGGTACATTTTCCAGTTCGACCCGCTCACGTTTATCGCGGCTTATATTGCGTTCAAAAAAACAAAGCCGGACGCCGTGCACATGCACAATATGTACACTCTTACGTTCGCGCCGCTTGTTGCCGCGAAACTTCTTAAGATACCTGTTGTGCTCTCAATATACGACTACTGGTATTTCTGCCCCTTGAGCACTCTTTCGGGCGAACACAGCGCGGCCTGCCGGAAGTTCCACGGAAGCCACTGCGGGCCGTGCATGCCGCCGGTGCTTATGCCCGTGCAAAAGGCGCTGCTTTTTTTCCGCAAAACAATATTTGATATTTTCCTTAGCAGGGTAGACAAGTTCGTCGTTCTCTCAAAGTCCTCGCGCGATATATTGAAGGCCTACGGTATCAAAGAAGATAAAATTGACACTGTCCCCGTAGATATACCGGAAGAATTCGGAGCCGCGGCAAAAACGGCGGAAGGTTTTGAAGACAGCGTACTCTTTATAGGCTGGCTGCAAAAAAGAAAGGGCCTTTCGGCCCTTCTTGACGCCATGGAAATGGTTTGGAAAGAATTCCCGAATGCCAAACTGAAAATAATAACGCAGGAAGTAAAATGGGAAGACAGCTACAAAAAAGAGGTTGCCGTAAAGCTGAAGACAATTGAGAGCTCCAGGTATGAATACATTTCCGGACAGGTTCCGAGAGCGGAAATAAAGAAGTCGCTGGAAGACGCGGCAGTAGTCGCGATACCTGAGCAGTGGGAAAACATGTCCCCTCTGCTGGTTATCGAGGCCATGTTCATGGATAAGGCCATCGTTGCATCCGAACTTGGAGGGATACCCGAGTTCATTGAGGACGGCGTAACCGGGCTTTTGTTCAACTTCGATTCGTCCAAAATGCTTGCAGAAAAGATATCGACGCTCTTGCGTGATAAGGCCCTGGCCCGTAAGTTTGGTGAGGCCGCGCAAAAGAGAATAACCGAGCTTTCCAAAGCCTCCGAGCCGCACAAGAAGATGATAGAGCTTTACGAAAAACTAAAATAAATAAAAGTTGTACGTGCAAGCATGGAATGTTATATTTCCCCTCTTTATTCACAAAGTTGAAGATCCGATCTTTGCGGGAGGGGATAAAGGGGAGTTATTAGTACGTAAGGCGGAAGCTCAAAAACTCCCCCTGCCCCTCTTTGAACTAAAAGAGGGGAGAATGGAAATTGGAGGAAAAGTATGGCAGATGAAGTGCGGATGATAGACATCAGCCTTATTGATGTGCCTGAGCGCGGGCGCAAGCACAGCCAGGAAAGCATTGATGAAATGGCTAGAGACATTGAACAGAACGGCCTTATAGAGGATGGCGTTGTAGGGTCAAAGGCAGACGGCCGTTATACTCTTGCGGTAGGCAGAAGGCGCCTCGCGGCGTTAAAAAAGCTGGGGCGTACGCAGTTCCGGTGCCTTGTAATAGAGAACATGACAGAAGAGCAGAGGCTCAGTTTGATGATATCGGAGAATGGAGAAAGGGCTGCTGAGTCTCCTATTGATACCGGGCTATCATATATATGGCTGATGGAAACGGCAAAGATAAACCATGGTGAGCTGGCAAAAAGGATCAATAAAACTGATAGTTATGTTGGCCAATATGTAGCCGCCGGCAGGCTATCCGTGCCTGTTCAGGAAATTTCCAAACGTTTGGAAATCGGTATTGGCATAATAAACCAGATAGTGCGCCTGGAGGGCGATGAGGCCAAAATAGCCATGCTTGAGCGGTGCGAGAAGGAAGGCCTTTCAGTAAAACAGCTTGAAATTCTGGTGAATAGGGCCTTGAAGCCACAGGCAGGTGGGCCCGCCTCATCGGCGGGTATAGGTGAGGGGGGTGTGTCTAGCGCAGCCATTCATAAGGCCCAGCCCACAGGCATAAGGATAGTCGAGTCTGCCAAAGGCATGACTTTACCAGGTATATTGCCCAAGGGCTCAACCAAAGATGACGTTCATAAGGCCGTAGACGATGCATTTCAGCAGAGGGATGATGAACAGGCCATGAAGGCAAAGGCCGCCGCGAAGCCAAAACCTGACCCTGAAGCACTGAAGACTGCAAGGGCCGCTCTTAAAGCCGACAAGGCAAGCATGGCCAGCCTTGAGAAAGAGATTGAAGGCTTGGAAACAGCCGCCAAAGGGTTAGAGAAGATCAAGCGTGATTCATCCGGCATCAGGCAGGACATTGCGCAAAAACAAGCCGAGCTTAAAGCGTTAAAACTCAAGATAAAATCAGCGGAGAAGGGCTTGAAAACCGCCTCTGCCAAACACAAGAAGCCAGCCATTCAACAAGCCCCAAGCCAGTCTTCCCAGCTCAAGGTATCACCCCAACCCCAAGTGCCATCTCAGTCCAATGTGTCATCTCGACCGCGGGCTGCAAGCCCGCAGGGAGAGATCTTACCTTCGGCCAACAACGCAACCGCCGGCTTTGACCTGATAGAACTGAAGCTGTCTTTCGACCAGGCAAAACCGCCAGCGGAAAAGCTAACCGAAATAAGCCTCATGCTTAATGAATCCAAACCAATATATGCAACGGCGCAGGTTATGGGACACCCGGTTCCGCTGGACAAAAGCAATAAGGAAATAAAGTGGCATGGCGAAGGCGTTGAAGTAACGCCAGATTGGGGCCCGCAGGTAACCGTAAAACTGCCCGCGCCGCTTGCCCAGCCCGGCAAGCTGACAGTATCCTGCCTGATGCCAAACGGCCAAGTCATTGAAGCAAGCGCGGTTGTTGTGCAGGCCGCTTCTTAAATCATTTAGCCGATTTTGACTATTGATACATTATGACGCAAAATAGTTAGTGAAACCTTTACCATTATGAAGAACTTAAAAAATATTTTTTTCTTAACTCTCTATGCGTTGTTTTCATTAAGTATCTTATTGTGCATACAATTATTCTTTGCAACAAGAGGGTGGGGTTTATTTTCGCCATTAGCCCTGTTGCTTCCCGACATACTTTCAATACTCTTGTTTGTGTTTTTTCTAACCTCTCTTCTTTGGGACATTCCGTTTAGTCTACATAGTGCCCTGAAAGTCCAAAAACTGTATAAACCACCTTCATGGGTTAGGTTTTTTATGGTTCTCTTATTTTTTGATGCGGTAGCTGTTGCGATTATTTACTTTACTAATATTCCAATGCCTCAAATAGGTTTTTCTGCGCATATTCTGGTAAGGTTTCACTTAATTGTGAAATGGCTATCGCAAATATTGCCTATTTGGTGGCTATTCTATTTGGCATTCCCTTCCATGGTTCTAATTATCACATATCCTTTAATAAAAACATTTTCATTCGAAGAAATGAAGAAAAATTGGAGGTTTGCATACGAGACGGTTGGAAGTGAAAATGATGAATTTAATATTGCCCCAGCAGCAAAATTGATCGCTGACGAACTGATGAAATTAGCAGAATATGTTATTGTAGTTGAAATATCGGCAGGCATGGGTTGGGGCAAATCATCATTCGCACGAATGACAATAGAAAATTTCAACGCTGAAGATACACTTTACTCTTATTTGTCACTTACTGAAACAAATGAGGCACGGGATTTAGAGAGACTTTTCGCGGAACGATGGTCTGAAACGCTGACTGAACGATATCCGAAGCTTCAAGTGTTTCAGTTTTTACCGTTTATGGAAGCAGTGTTGCGTGATACAGGTAACGAATGGTTGAAACCTTTACTGCGTTGCGATAGAGGTCTTATCAGTACTCTTACAGGATGTTACGATAAAAATGCCGTAAAAGAATGTCCGAAGGAAGTGTCACCAGAAACAGCACGCTTGTTCGGCAATGTTAATAAAATAAGGGAAAAACGATGGCTTTTTGTTTTTGACGAAGTTGATCGAGCGGAATTTGATGAGATATTCAGAATGATTGAAATAATAGAACGTTTTAAGAACTTGGGGTGTTACGGTTTGCCGGTACAAATGATATTTGTGCTTTGCATATCAAACGAAGACCTTCAGGCACGCCTTAAAACCCACAAACGAAGCGAGCCGAAGACCATGCTTATAACTGATTTTCTTTTCATGAATCCTAAGAATATTACACATAAATTTAAACTCCCAATGCCAAACCGCACAAAAAGACGGGAGTTCGCGAAAAAACAAATTGAGCGAACCTCGCAAAGTATGCAAAAAAATGTAAGCATCGATTTAGCGAGAATGTATGATGTTGCAGACCCTTTTATTAAATGGCCTGAAGATTCAGATGTGGCTATGCTTCACGTTATAAAGATACTGGCAGATGAATCACCGCGAATGATAAACCGTACGCTTGGGGGATGGAAACTCACTTTAGGAGCACTAGAAGCGAAAGCTGGTAAAGCATTTAAAGTGCGTCTTGCAGATACTATACTTATGGAATATGCAAAAATAAGACATCCTGTTCTTTTTGAATTTTTTGAAACGATTTGCCAGGATTCACCGGTTTATTTTTACGAAACTTGGAAAGAAAATAGGGAACTTAAAAGAATATTGGGTGACGAAAAGGATAAAGATAAAGTCATTTTTACGTGGATAAAGGATGAAACCGGCAAGGATGTTAGTGAGCATGATAAACCGATAATTAAAGAATTGATAGGGCTCATTGGTCATTTCTGTATTGATAAAATAGAAACATCTCGCATATCACATGCACCTGAATACTTTGGTTCCCTTTCTCTACAGGAAACAATGAGGAGATATGTCGGGTTTAGTCCCGATGACCCAGCAAATAGTCTTGAGAATTCCATTCTTTGGCTCCAAGAGCATGAGGCAGGTAAGCTTAAGCTTGAACAATTGAAGTCGCAGGATGTATTAGATTATTCCGGTTATTTGAAAGATTTCGGGGTTGATAATGATAAGATACTTTATGATGTATTTATGGAAATCAAGAAGCGTTTGATAAATGAGAGTTTTGAATTTAAATCTAACTCTGGAATTGATTCACGAATTGGGTCGGCTGTTTATCATTTAAAAGAAAAAATGATACTGTTGGTGGAGTTAAATTATTCTCTTGACACTATTCGTGATGCATTGAAGGAATTCTTAACCGCATCTAATGTCTCTACTTATGCTAAATATACATTTTCTAATTATTTATTAGAAACTAATGAACCAAGAGATATACTCGTTATCCAAAAGATAAGAGAAGGATATAATAATTATATGATATTGGGACTAATTAAATCGGTCTTAGATGAAGCAAACAGTCGCTACTTTTCAGAACTATGCTAAGGAAGATATATATGAAAAAGAAGAGAACTACCAATTTGTTCTCTGGCAGTCTTGGTCAGGAGAAGAAAACAATTCGGCAGAGATAAATAGAATCCGTGAGGCCGCAAAGAGAAACCTACTTAAGTATCCTAACATAATCAGAGACTACTGGGAACCATATACTATAGGGCATATTGCAGGAGATAATATTAAATTTGCGCAGGTGTACATGCCCTTTGAAACACTAATCGAAATAACAAAAACGAGTGGATTGGAAAACGATCCTGATATAAAAGAACGAATTGAAGCATGGCAACAAAATATTCAAAATAAGACTCATGTAGAACTATTTACATATACAAAAACCACAGATACATTAAAAGCGAAGTTTAAGTCAATAACAAAAAATATGTATTCACTAATGTGTATCCCCAAGTAGCTTGATACGTACGTATTATCAGGCTTGAGCTGTTGAACTAAAAACTGGAGTGTTGACATAAGTTATAATAATTCAAAATATTTGTAATAACATAGAATAATGGGGACGGTAGTAATTAATATCGGATGATGTAGAGACATAACATACACTAGGACTAAAAGTTTAGAAATAAGGCAGGTAAACACAGATATGAATAGAATTGAATACTTCAAATCATTTATAAATTGGTTTGAAAACGATTGGAAACAGTCTACTAACGGAAAAAAACAAATCTTAATGATATTGTCGCAAAAGTGGTAATGGGTTTGTTAGGGAGAAGTTCTAAATCTTTACATTCAATATTGCATTTAGCTGAAATAGGTCACAACGAAGATGCCTGCTGTCTTTCAAGAGTAGTTTTTGAGAACAATGTTGCAGCTTTCATATATATTATACGGTAATGAACAAGAGCAGCATGATCGAGCAAAATTGTTTATTGCTCATGGGCACAAAGAAACATATAGGCACTTAAGTGAAGAATATAATCGGCTGACAGATGATAAAATGAAAGATATTTTCAAATCGAGGATCCAGCAATTTTCTGTTTCTTTGCCTGAAATAGATAAGCTTATCGAAGAAGAAAAATGTAAATTATGCAAGAAGGGTGAGAAACCAAAGAATACTAATTGGAGTTTTTTAACTTTGAAAAGATTGTGTGAATTGACCAACAATCAACTGTATTCTACGATTTACAGTCGTTTGTGTCAGTTTACTCATCCGAATATTAATGTTGTTGGTGATTTTTCAAACGTTGCAAATAATCAAATTAATGTCAGCAATTCGGCTAGCAGCGAAGGTGAGGGTGAAGCTGTATATTATTCTTTACTGTTGTTTCTCTCAATGCTTAAAGTGATTAACGATTATTGTAAATTTGGATTGGAAACAAAATTAAAAGCAAAGAGGGAAGAGCTAGTGAAAATGATAGATGAGACAAGAAATAATGAAGGAGATAGTTAAGTTTAGTCATAATCTATAATAAGTCAAAAAGTCCTAATGCATTTGCATAATCTTTGGAGGATAAAATGGCTATCAAACAGAAAGTGAAGCTCGGTGTGGCGGTAAAGCTCAAGAAGACGGTTAAGTACCAGAAAGATTCAATTGTCAGCCAGGAGATACTGAAGAAAAGCACCGGCACGGTGACGTTGTTCGCTTTTGACAAAGGGCAGGGCTTAAGCACGCACACTGCGCCGTTTGACGCTATCGTTTATATCGTAGACGGGAAGCGGAGATAACTATTTCCGGTAAACGAAACACCGTTAAGAAAGGCGAGTATATTACACTGCCCGCGAACAAGCCGCACGCCCTGCAGGCGAAAGAAAAGTTCAAGATGATGCTTACGATGATAAAGTCGAGGTAAACGCGGGATAAAGTAATATTATTGCTCGGTTCTATGGTATAATAGTGTCTTGTTATTATTTCTTCTCCACTTGTGGGAGAAGTCTCCAGAGGCGACTCACCTCCGGTGAGGTAGGATGAGGGGGAATAAGTTCACCCTCACCTCAATCCTCTCCCGTTGAGGGAGAGGAGGTTAAACAGAAAATCACAAGGACATAGGAAAACAAAATGAAGAACGCGGTGGTGCTGGCGGGGGGGAAAGGGATACGGCTTCAGCCTTTGGCTGACGATCTGCCAAAGCCCATGATACCCGTCGGGGGAAAGCCGATACTTGAGCATGTCGTTACAATGCTTAAGGGGCTCGGTTTTGAGAAAGTCTATATCATTGTCGGATATAAGAAAGAGCTTATACAACAGCATTTCGGAAGCGGCGAAAAGTTTGGGCTCTCTATCACTTATCTTGAGAATAAGTTTATAGACAGCAAGGTGAAGTGCGGGCTCAGCGATGCCGTCCTCCTGCTTGAGGACATAATTAACGAGCCGTTCCTTACCATTCTTGGCGACGAGATATATGTAAACACTAAGCATGCTGAAATGCTAAAGAGTTACGAAATAGGCGATAGCCCCGAGTGCATGATAGCGGTGAACGCTACCGAAGACCTTGAGTCTATTAAGAAGAATTATACCGTGAAGGTTGACGGCAATTGGAACGTGCTTGATCTCGTGGAAAAGCCCGAGAAGCCGTTCAATAACCTCATCGGCTGCGGGACATACATATTTAAACCTTCGGTTTTCGAATATATCAAGAAGACGGCGGTCTCGGAAAAGTCCTGCAGAAAAGAGCTTGCCGATACGATGAAGATGATGGTTAAAGACGGTAAGACCGTAAGGGCGTTCCCCCTGGAAGGCAGTTACTTAAATATTAATTACAAGCAGGACCTTGATACGGCAGAGAGACTCTTAAGTAGACTTCGTTGAATAATCCATTGTTGTCATTTCGATCCCGCTGTGGCGGGAGAGAAATCTTCTGTCAAAAATAACCAGATCTCTCATCCCGCTTTGCGGGATTCGAGATGACAATTAGGCTGGATTTGGGATGACACGCATGGAAGGTTTTTTAATTGGCTCAACAGCAAGTTTAAATGAATTTATTGGAGGACATTTTGGGATTTGATGGACACAAGAATAACCCTGAAGTAAACAAGCTGAGATTCCTGCTTATAAACTCTACTGATTCCAGCCAGCGTTTCGGTTACGTCCCGCTTGGCATAGCCTACATCGCGGCTGTGCTTGAGGCCAACGGCGTGTTTGTAAAATGCGTCAACTACCTCATTGAAGATTTTTCCGAGGAAGGCCTGAAGGCCCTTGTCCTTGAGAACGACATAAATATAGTGGGCTTAAGCGGTTTTACACCTCACATTTACGCCGCTTATAGGAACGCTAAACTTGTAAAACAGGCAAACCCCAAGATAAAAGTTATAATGGGCGGGCCGCACGTGACCGTGCTCCCGCAGGAAGCGCTTGATAACGGAGCGGATATCGCCATTAAAGGCGAAGCGGAGCAGGTGATATACGATCTGCTACCGCATCTTTACAACTTCGACGTTGACGCGATATCCAAGGTGCCGGGGGTTTACATGACGGTTGAAGGAAAAACCGTGAACAACCCAAGGCCTCCAAGGATAACCGACCTCGACAGCCTGCCTATGCCGGCTAGGCACCTCTTCAAAGGCTACCCCGAAAGATACAAGAACATGCTGCCGCTGGACCTTAAAAAAGGCTGGCTCTCTACGACCATTGTGCCCAGCCGTGGGTGCTCCGCCCACTGTGTGTTCTGCAACAAACAGGTTTTCGGCTCCATGATAACCGCGCGGAGCCCGGAGAACGTTGTCGGCGAGATAAAATACCTCGTGGAGAAATACGGAATTAACGAGATTTCGATGTCGGACGATTTTTTCACGTTCGACCCGGAGAGGGTAAAAAGGATATGCCGTTTGCTCATTGAAGCAAAGCTCGGCATCAAGTGGGTCTGCTCGAACACCCGGGTTGATATACTAGATGATGAGATGTACAAACTTATGAAAAAAAGCGGCTGCTACCGCATCAACTTCGGGATAGAGAGCGGCGTGCAGAAGATAATCGACAGCATAGGCAAGAACATCTCGCTAGCCCAGGTGCTGCAGGCTATCGCTATGGCTAACAAGTACAACTTCAATATAGTCGTAAACTTCATTATAGGCCACCACACGGAAACAGAGGAAGACATCAGGGAGACGGTCAGGTTCGCGAAATCACTCGACGTTGATGTTGTTCAGCTTGGTATAAACACGCCGTTCCCCGGGACGCCTCTCTACAAGATACTCAAGAGCGATGGCAACCTGCTTTCGGAAAAATGGAACGAGTACAACTACAGCGACAAGGTGCTTTTCAAAACCAAGAACCTTTCACAGGAGAGGATATTCGAGCTTTATAAGTGGGCGTGGAAACAGGTCACTATTTTCAACAGGAAGTTCATTTTCAGGGCAGTTTGGAAGTTCCTGTTCGATAAAGAGACCAGCTGGCGGCAGTATTACACGGCTTTTCAGGGCCTCCTTCAGAGAATATTTTTAAAAAAATGGTTGTGACAGAATGCTCCTGGGATATCTGAGGTTTTAGAATATATTTTCGCTGTTCAATACTATAAAATGGCAGGTAATATGAAAAAATACAAACAAAAGGCCGCTAACGCGCCACAAGCGCAAATACAGAATTCATTTTATGTTCCGGCCTGGATCGTATCATTCCTCATGGTTGTCTGGGCAGCAGTTGTGATGGCCGGGTATTTGAAGGTTTACCCTTTTTCGCCGGGAGTCATAGGTTTTTATTTCTCGGCTAATTACCAGGAGCCGTTCTCGCTCATGAAATTCATGGTTGTATCGCTTAAGAACCTGTTAAGCGCGTCGGCTGCGCTTCTAATATTTTTCTCCGCGAACGGGCTTGGTAAGCTGGCCTCCGAAGCCGCGGGGCTGGACACCTCGGACAAGGCCGAGAAGTTCACGGTAGATACCGCGGTTGGGCTCGCGGGGCTAATGTTCTTTATAACTGCGGCGGGCATGGCGGGGTTATTCTATATTCAATTGATACTGTCCGTGCTTGTGGCCCTGGCCGCAGTCAACATTTATAAAATAAGCAAAGACAAGTTCGAACCGGGATACCTTTTAAACCAGTTCAAAACCGCCCCGATGTACTCTAAGGCAATACTGTTGGCCTGCGCTTTTATCGCTCTGCTGGGCAGCCTCACACCCGAGACGTTTTACGACGCGATATCCTATCACGTAAGCGTTTCTCAGTATTGGGTGAACGTCCACGCGATAAAAACAATATTCGGTTATGAATCGTCTTCAATAGTCACTTACGTGCACACCCTTTACGCCACGGCTTTGATGTTAGGCAATGAGATATCGGCGAAATTTATCAACTTCTCGTTCGCCGTCATGAGCGCTTTCGCGGCGCTTGCCATATGTAAAAGGTATTTTGATCTCAAGACAGCGGTCGCGTCCCTTCTGCTGTTTGCCGCAGTGCCGCTGGTGGTTATAGCGTCTACCAGGATCGGCCTCGAGTACCCTCTTATCTTCATTGAAATGATGGCGGTTTACTTCGCGCTGCGGCTTGTGGAATCGACCGACTCCGGCGAGCCAGGAATAAAATGGGCAATCTTGTCAGGGGTTTTTATAGGCATAGCGGTTGCAAGCAAATATACAAGCGGCGGAGCGGCGCTCGGAATTTCGGCGGCTCTTGCGTACTATTACATTTCCGGCAGGCAGTTCAAAAAGCTTCTTGTATTGCTTCCCGTAGTGGCAGCCGCGGCAGCTATAGCGTTTTCTCCCTGGATGATCAGGAATTACGCGCAGACCGGGCATCCTCTTTACCCTTTTGTCTTCAATGAGGCGCATACCGGCCTCAATATGATGGTGCACGGGCATAAGGCCCCTATGACCGATATGGCGGCAGTGAAACCCGGATTGATAAGCAAGCTTACGCTCCCGTGGGAGCTGACCATGGGTAGCGTCGGGGCGGAAGGGTATATTGGCCCGGCGTTCCTCTTGTTACTTCCGCTGCTTTTTATGCTCAGGAAACCCGATAAAAAGATCAAGTTCATGCTTGTGTACTTTGTAATTTACTATTTGTACTGGACCGCGGAAGTGCCTTACCTGCGGTATTTTATATCGGCCGTAGCCGTGTTTTCCATACCATTGGGGCGAGCGGTGGCGCTTCTGCCGCAGGCCCACAGAAAATATTTCCTTGGAGCCTTAGCTTGCGTTTGTCTTATCAATATAATGTTCGCTATGGGTGTGCAAAAGAACATTCAGGACCCTCTGGGCGTAGTTACGGGGATGGAGTCAAAATACGATTACCTTTCTACCCAGAGGCCATCCTACGTTTCGCCGTACTATAACGTCGCGGCATGGATAAACGATAACCTCCCTAAAAGCGCGAAGGTGATGGTATTCTGCGACCCCAGGGGTTACTATATAAAGAGGAATTTCATAGTTAACCTCCAGGGCGACTACTGTCCGCTTATCGAAACTATTAACAAAGAGAAGAGGGCGGAAGGCGTCTATGCCAAACTAAAAAGTGAAGGGGTGACGCATCTTTTGATAAACTCGAACGAGCTCAAAAGAACCCCGCAGTACGATGCTATTTACTGGGATGCCGAGGGCCTCAAGACCTTCCATGAGTTCTGGAAAAATCACGTGCGCCTTGCCTACGCCGACATAGCCGATATATCAATACCGAACCGGGATATATATTCCATGAAGCTTCAGCAGGAACAGTGGTGGCAGAGGTATTCGTCGGACCCCAAGAACTACGTGTATTTGTATGAGATAATAGATGAACAGTCCGCGAAGCTGAAACCTGAGCCGCCTGACTTTCTGCTAATGAAGGATTACTACCCTCAGAATAGATGGGAATTGCTGGAAAATACCGCGCAAAAAATGTTAAAAGGATGATCAAATGACTGAAAACAAACCTGAAAAAAAAGGCTGGATGAAATTCGTGCCCGGAGGGCTTTACTTGACGATAAAGCTGTTCGGCGCGGGCTATGTTTTTAACATGATAATTAAAAGCCTGTTCTGAATATTTGAAGACCTTCTTTTATATTTTATTTCACAGGGGAGTCAAACAGGCTTACAGCTTCTTTTACACAAAAGCCTTTGTGCCTACCGGCGAAGGCGCAGGAGCAGCCGTTTACTTCGCGTTTAACCCTCTGGTTAGAAAATTCCCGTTCCTCGCCCCGTTCCCGAAATATATCGAGATAGAAGTGACCACGATATGCCCGAGGAAATGCATAATGTGCGAGCATACCTATTGGAAGGACCAGGAAGAAAAGCATCTCAGCCTCGAAGAATTCAAGAAGATAGTCGATAATTTCCCGGGTATTCACTGGCTCCAGCTTACGGGGGAAGGTTCGGCTTTCCTCAACCCTGATTACATTAAGATGCTTGAATACGCTAAAGCCAAACACTCGGCGGTATATCTTGTCGACTCGTTCGACATGATCACCGAAGATATAATGGAAAAGGTGATAGATCTGAAGCTTGAAGGCATATACGTCTCCATAGACGCTGCGACGGCGCAGACTTACGAAAAGATAAGGATAGGATGCAGTTTTGACAGGGTCTTAAAAAACCTTAACAGGTTCCTTGAGATGAAGAAAGAAAAGAAAAGCCCGCTTCCCGAATTAAGTTTCAGATACACCATGCTTCAGCCGAACATAACCGAAATGCCTGATTTTGTTAAGCTTATCGGGTCGCTTGATAAGGACTTGATCGGCCGCGGAGCAAGGCTTGATTTTGTAGGTAATCTTGAGTTCCCCGAGACCAGGTCTTTGACCGTAGAAAAGGTGCCTGAAGAAATAATCGCCAAAACCATGGAGAACGCGAGAAAGTACGGTGTCAACGTGTTCTTCAGCCACATAGAGAAACAGAAAAACGCCTGCATAGACCAATGCATCGCCTGGCTTGAACCCTATATAATGATGGGGGGGTATGTTATACCGGATTGCGCGATAATGATGTCTAACTCAAGAACCGTGCTCAGGGAGCACGCTTTTGGAAATATCTATGAGAAAAGCATGAAAGAGATATGGAATTCTGAAAGATACAAGAAGTTCAGGGCTACGGTCAATAACCCTGACGCGAAAGTACCCTTCCTGTGTACCCTATGCAGAGCTTACGACTTCTCCGAAAGGCTCAAAAAACACGGGGTAGATAAGAACCTATAACCCCGTGCCCGCCAGGCAGCCTGAACCCATTCTCTCTCGATAAGTAGCCTGCTTGACAAGAATTTGAATTGGTGCTATAATATTAGCACTTTAACTAATAGAGTGCTAATATTACTTTTATAATATTCAAACATCAAAAGTTAAATATCAAAATCAAAATATTTGACATTTGATATTTGATTTTGAAGAGAATAATATGAGACAGGTCAACCCGAAAATACTTGAGGAACGAAAGAACAAGATACTGCAGGCGGTCATACACCATTATATAAAGACCGCTAAGCCGGTCGCCTCAAACGTTTTGAGCGAGAACTACGATTTTGACCTTTCCCCGGCTACGATCAGAAGCCTTATGTCGGAGCTTGAGGAAGAAGGTTATCTGACACACCCGCACACATCCGCCGGCCGTATGCCCACGGATAAGGGGTACAGGGATTACGTAGATTCTCTCATGGAGCTGCAGAGGCTCGCTATAGAAGAGGAAGAGCGGGTCCGCCAGGAGTACGATACAAGGTTAAAAGAGATAGAAGACATTCTTACTCAGACTTCGCACGTGCTTTCGGCCCTTTCGAAGTTCAGCGGGTTCGTGCTGGCGCCGAAGGTTGACAGGAACAAGCTGCAATTCCTTGAGTTAATAGGCGTTTCCGATACACGAGTGCTCATCATAATGGTCACGGAGACCGGCATGGTTAAGCACAAGATCATTGAAATGAGCGTCCCAAAGGCAAGGTTAACTGAGCTTAGCCGCGTGTTAAACCAGAGGTTGAGGGGATTGAACCTGGTTGAGGCTAAACAGAGGATCGTGCAGGAGATAGAAGAGATAGAACGCCAGGAAAAAGATATTTTCGTTCTGTTCAAGAGGATGAGCCGCGAGATGTTCGATTTTGAAGAAGAGGTGTATCTCGACAGCCCGGCAAGCGTGCTTACGCTGCCCGAGTTCCACGATTACGAGCCCATGCGCAGCATACTGAAACTGTTCGAGGATAAGGGCATACTTACGCACCTGCTGGAAAAAGATATAAACCGTGAAGGGGTGCGGGTGGTTATAGGTTCGGAATCATCGTGCGAAGAGCTTAAGAATTTAAGCGTTATAAGTTCGGTTTACAAGAACGGTGACAACCCGGTGGGGATGCTGGGTATTATCGGCCCAAAAAGAATGGAATACCCAAAGATGATGGCTATCGTCAACGCGGTTTCAAAAATGCTCAACAAGATATTAACAGGAAAAAAATAGGAGAAATTCCTTGAACGAGAACAAGAATTCCGAAACAGGTGAAACCCTGGATGCCGCCAGAGAAGACAAGCTGTCAGAGCTGGATATACTCAAGCAGTCGTTTGAAGAAAAGAAGCAGGCCGCGGAGGATTATTACAACCAGCTTCTTAGGCTCAAAGCAGAATTCGATAATTTCAGGAAAAGAACAGAGAGAGAAAAGCAGAACCACATGATATGGGGAAAAGAGGAAATTCTTCTCAAACAGGTGGGCCTGTTGGATGTTATGGAGCAGGCGTCGGCAAGCATAGTTACTACAACTAATATAGAAAGTATACAAAAAGGGCTCGAGCTTATAAAGCAGGAGTTCGTAAAGATGCTATCAAGCGAAGGTATAACAGAAATAGACTGCCTGGGAAAAATGTTCGATCCGGCTCTCGCGGAGGCTATAGAACAGGTGGAAAGCGACCGCCCTGAAGGGACGGTAATAGAGGTGACTCAGAAAGGCTATATGCTTAAAGAAAGAGTAATAAGGCACGCGAAGGTTAAGGTTGCCAAACCCTCAACATCGCTGACAATCAATTGACGGGCTTTTGTTAGTAGTCTCAAAAAAAGAAATTTAGTTTTATTAACGTTAAATATCGGAGGTAAGTGTTATGGCAAAGATCATTGGTATAGATTTGGGAACATCAAACTCGGCTGCGGCGGTTATGGAAGGCGGAAAAAGCGACCATTATACCTTCAGCCGAAGGCACAACGCTTGGCGGAAAGGCATTCCCTTCAGTCGTAGCGTTCACAAAAGACGGACAGCTCTTGATAGGCGAGCCGGCGCGCAGGCAGGCTGTAACGAACACCGAAGGCACCATCACGGCGTTCAAGAGAAAGATGGGGACTGACCACAAATACAGCGTTTACGGCAAAGAATACACGCCGCAGCAGCTCTCGGCTTTTATCCTCCAGAAGATAAAGAGGGATGCCGAAGCTTATCTCGGCCAGCCAGTTACAAAGGCCGTGATAACGGTGCCGGCGTATTTCAACGATAACCAGCGCCAGGCCACGAAAGATGCCGGCGCCATCGCGGGCCTCGAAGTTGTGAGGCTTGTCAACGAGCCCACCGCGGCTTCGCTCGCGTTCGGTATAGACAAAGCAGGGTCCGAGCAGAAGATACTGGTGTTCGACCTCGGCGGCGGAACGCTCGATGTCACCATTATGGAAATGGGAAAGGAAGGAACGTTCGAAGTGCTTTCCACATCAGGCGACACACAGCTTGGCGGAACCGATATGGACAACGCGCTGATAGATTACATCGCTGAGGATTTCAGAAAGACAAATGGGATAGACCTCAGGAAAGACAAGATGGCGGTACAGCGCCTAAAAGAAGCGGCTGAGAAAGCCAAGATAGAGCTCTCAAACGTGCTCGAGACCGACCTCAACCTGCCGTTCATCACGGCAGACGCGTCGGGGCCGAAACATCTGACAATGAAATTCTCGCGCGCAACACTTGAGAATATAGTTAAGCCCATAGTAGACAGGTGCAAAACATCGATCGACCAGGCTATATCCGATGCCAAACTCTCTGTTGACGCTATCGCCAGGATAATACTTGTCGGCGGCCCTACCAGAATGCCTATAGTCCAGAAATTCGTTGAGGGCTATGTGGGCAGGAAGCTCGAGCACGGCATTGACCCCATGGAGTGCGTAGCGATAGGAGCGAGCATCCAGGCTGCGGTGCTGACGGGCGAAGTAAAGGATATACTGCTTCTTGACGTCACGCCTCTCACGCTCGGCCTTGAGACGCTCGGCGCAGTAAGGACCGCGATCATAGACAGGAACACGACCGTCCCGGTAAAACGCTCCCAGGTATTCTCGACAGCCGCTGATAACCAGCCGTCGGTCGAGATACACGTACTTCAGGGCGAACGGCCGATGGCCAAAGACGATGTCTCGTTAGGAAAATTCTTCCTCGACAGCATCCCGCCCGCTCCCAGGGGCGTTCCGCAGATAGAAGTTACTTTTGATATTGACGCCAACGGCATCCTTCACGTTATGGCCAAGGACCTCGGCACGGGCAAGGAACAGTCGATAAGGATCTCGGCTTCGACGAAGCTTTCCAAGGAAGAAGTCGAGAAATTCGTAAAAGAAGCCGAGAAATTCGCTGCGGACGACAAGGCGCACAAGGAAGAGATAGAGGTCAAGAACGAGACCGATACGCTGGTCTATTCCACTGAAAAGAGCCTCAAGGACCACGGCGATAAGATATCGGCCGACGAGAAGCTCAACATCGAGCGCGCGCTTGGCGAGGCCAAAGAGGCCCTTAAAGGCAGCGACACCGCAGCGATAAGAAAAGCCAAAGAAAACCTCACCGCGGCGTCCCACAAGCTTGCCGAGGCCATATATAAGGAAGCCCAGAAGAAGTCGCAGGGAGCCGGCCCGCAGGGCGGCGAATCCGCAGCAGGGCCAACCGCAGGGCGGAGAACAGGCCCAGGGTGCTGCTCAGGGTGAAAAGGTAGTTGACGCAGAGGTTGTAGACGACAAGAAAGCAAGCAATTAAGGAACAAAAGGATCAGGCTAAACATATACTATGAAACGCGATTATTACGAGATATTGGGCGTAGGCAAAAATGCGACGCCGGACGACATCAAAACGGCGTACAGAAAGCTTGCGCTCAAGTACCATCCGGACAAGAACCCCGGCGACAAATCCGCCGAAGAAAAGTTCAAGGAAATAAACGAAGCCTACGAGATGGTATCTGATCCTGGAAAGAGGCATCAGTACGACGCCTACGGCCACGCCGGCGTCGGCACCGCTCCTCCGCCTCCCGGCGGCGGTAACGGCGCTTACGGCGGCATGGGGGATTTCTCAAACGCGGGAGACATATTCGGCGATATATTCGGCGATATTTTTGGCGGTGGAGGCGGCTCCAGGCGGTCATCCGGAGGCGGGGGGTCGCGCGGGAGAAAAGGAGCGGACCTTCAGTACGATCTGGAGCTTTCTTTCGATGATGCGGCCAAGGGTGTAGAGATACCGCTGGAGATACCCCGTCAAGAGAACTGTACTGTTTGCTCTGGTACGGGGGCGAAACCTGGCACGAGTTCCAAGACCTGCCCGCAGTGCAAAGGTTCGGGTCAAGTCCGGTACGCGCAGGGTTTCTTCTCGTTCTCTCAGACCTGCCCCAAGTGCGGGGGAGAAGGGCAAATTGTTGATACTCCGTGCCAGGCGTGCCACGGCCAGGGCCGAAAAAAAGACATTAACAAAGTTACGGTGCGCATCCCTCCGGGAGTAGATGAGGGAACCTCTCTGCGCGTTACGGGCGCGGGCGATATGGGAGCGAAAGGCGGCACGCACGGCGACCTTTACGTCGTCATACACTTGAAAAGAGACGCGCGTTTCACCAGGGTTGGAGATGATCTCCACGCTGAAATAGATATCAGTTTTGTAAAAGCCGCGCTGGGTGGAGAAGCTGAAGTAGAGACCCTCGACGGCAAGGTAAAGCTTAAAATTCCTCCCGGGACACAGGTCGGCACTACTTTCCGCATAAAGGAAGCTGGGTTCCCTCATCTTGGCAGGCGCAGTAAAGGCGATTTGCTGGTTAAGTCAAATATCATCGTGCCGAAGAACCTGACCGAAAAACAGAAAGCCGCGCTTAAGCAGTTCGGCCAATCGATAGGCGAGTTTGCCAATGAAGAGCCCGGCGTGTTCAAAAAGGTGTTTGGTTAGCAACAAAATTTAAGATTAGAAGATTAAAAATTTGGAAAATTAGAGCCTTGAATCTTTAATCTTAAATCTTTTAATTTTGAATTTGGTTTTAATTATGCCCCACTTCTATGTTCCTCTCGAGAATATTTCCGAAAACACTTTCCGGATCACCGGCGAAGATGTACATTATCTTGTCACTGTAAGACGTTATAGCAAGGGCGACAAGCTCAAGCTTTTTGACGGCAAGGGCGGGACCATGATCGGCGTGATCGATACGGTTTCCAAAGACGAGATAAAAGGAACGTTCATCAAGACCGAAACTAACGGCACGGCCGCGGCAACGATAAATCTTTATCACGCCGTGCCGAAAGGCGAGAGGTTCGGCTGGCTTATCGAAAAGGCGGCCGAGCTGGGTGTTGCGAAGATCATTCCGTTGATAACCGAGCGCAGTGTGATACGGGAAGCGTCCGAGCCAAAATTCGATAGATGGGAAAGGCTGGCGAAAGCGGCCTGCCAGCAGTGCGGCCGTCCCGGGCTCATGAAGATAGAAAAGCCAGTTGAGCTCAAAGAAGCCATAAGCTGTGTCGCGGCGCAGAATATGCCGTCAACTTACAATATAATTCCCTGGGAAGCTGAAAATACTAAAACCTTAAGAGAAGTATTTCAAGGGGCAGAAAAAGCTATCACCGCTAATATTTTCATAGGCCCCGAGGGCGGGTTCTCTGTAAAAGAGATCGAACTTGCAAAAAGTTCCGTGCTCAGCCTGTTACGCTGGGCTCAAGAATACTCAGGGTTGAAACAGCCGGCTTGTTGTCGGTGATACTGGTTATGAACATGTCGGGTGAATATGAAAAAGTGTAAAAACACCGCCGTAAAAAAACTGTATGTGCACTCCTTCGGTTGCAAAGTAAACCAGTACGAAACCCAGATCCTAAGCGAAAACTTCAAACAAAGCGGCTACGAGCTTACAGGCGCGATCGAAGGCGCCGGAGCACTGCTGATAAACAGCTGCACGGTCACCGGTGAAGCGGACAGGCAGTGCAGGCAGATGATAAGGCAGGCGCTTAAGAAAAACCCCGGCATTGAAGTAATGGTGTCAGGTTGTTACGCGCTGAGGTCACCCGAGGAACTGAAAAATATATCGCCCTCTGTAGCGATACTGGATAAAGGCCCGTTCTTGAAAGCGGGCTCCGGCATAAACCGGTTCGATGCCCACTCGCGGGCTTTCGTAAAAATTCAGGACGGATGCGACGCTTTTTGTTCTTATTGTATCGTTCCTTACGTGAGGAACAAAATGCTCAGCCGGCCGGCAAACGATGTTTTATCCGAGATAAATAAACTGGTTGAGCAAGGCTACCCCGAGATCGTTCTTACGGGCGTCAGGCTGGGAAAATACAAGGGCGGGATAGAAAACTTAATTAAAAGTATACTTGAACTCAAAGGAGAATTTCGCGTACGGCTTTCGTCCCTCGAAGTTAATGAGGTTTCCGGAAAACTCTTGCGGCTTATGAAGGAAAATCCAAGGCGGTTATGCAGGCACCTTCATCTTCCCTTGCAATCAGGCTCCGACAAAATTCTCAAACAAATGAGAAGGCCTTACACGGTGGAACAGTTCTCCGCTAAGGTTAGGTCGGTATATAAGATATTGCCCGATGCCGGTATTTCAACGGATATTATAGTTGGTTTTCCCGGCGAGACGGACAAGGATTTCAATGAGACATATGCTCTCGCAAAAAAACTGAAATTTAGCCGGCTTCACGTGTTCAGGTTTTCCAAGAGAGAAGGAACTCTTGCCGCAGGGTTCAAGAGCGAGGTTTCAGCTGAAAAGATCAAGGGCAGGTCCGCGGTTCTCAGGGAGCTTGGGAACGAACTTGAAACATCTTTCTGGAAGAGATTCGTAGGCACTGTCCGGCCGGCTGTTATTGAGGGCAACAAGAATACATTCTTGACAGACAATTATATTAGGCTCAATTCTGATAATAATATGCATTCATATTGCAATAAGATTGTTGATATTAAAATTACTGATATTCGCGGGCATCCCTGGGCCGTTTAAATTAACTGTAAAATTTTACCATACATCTATCCATCCATCCAGACTCTTGACACTAGAAACTTAAAATAGTATACTGGTTACGCAATATTACAGGTAATTTTTTTATTTGTTTAAAGTTTTGTAAATAGATACTTTAAAATACAGTGCTTTTTTAATTTTAGCTATGCCTTTAAAACGAATTTAAACTTTAAACCTTATGGCTTTCCATAAATTTCTTATCTCTCTTACCTTCTTTCTTTTTTTCAGTTCCTTAGCGCAAGCCACAACATGGACAGTTAATACTAATGCCGACAGCGGCGGTGGTTCTCTGCGCGCGGCCACCACAAACTATGCTGACGGCGATTCTATAAATTTCAGCCTCTCTGCCGGTAATGAAACTATAACATTATTGTCTTCATTGACTTTAAGCACTAATACGGTCACGATCGATGGTTCTAATACTGCCGGAAGCGGTACCCCCGTCACTATTAAAGTAACTACACCTGGAACAACCAACATACAACTTTTCATAGCGCCCCCGGCCTCAGGTAAAACGGTCACGCTTCAGAATATGACTATACTGGGCGGAAACTGTGCGTCAAGCGCAGGCGCCGCCGTTTATATAAGCACTGCGAGCGGCAATATCACACTGAATAACTGCGCAATAAGCGGTTCAAAAGCCACCTATGGCGGTGCGGTCTACGCATACAACATGGGAAACCTGACGATAAGCAGCTGCTCGTTTAATTCCAACCAGTGCACCTCAGCTTCTTACGGCGGCGGAGCTTTATTCGTCAGCAGCGCGGCTTCAGTTTCAATTCTGAATTCTGTCTTTAATAACAATTCAGGCTACCAGGGCGGAGCGATTTACTTATCTACTACAACAGTAACAATGAGCAGCTGCACTGTCTCGAACAATACATCTACAAGTGATGGCGGCGGTATATATATTTCATCATCTACAGGTTTCGGGAATATAACAAATACAATTATAAACAACAACGCTTCAGGCAGCAGGGGCGGCGGCATTTGCTTTAACTACGGCAGCTGCTATATAACTAATTGCACCATATTCGGCAATACAGCTTCCACATCAGGCGGAGGTATATATAATTATAACGATATTCTTTACCTGACCAATGATACAATAGCAAGCAATGCCGCCACGACAACGCCAGGAGCCGTTTTTGAGGATACTGCCAGCATTCTATATATCAAGAATTCATTGCTTGCCAATAATACTCAATATGACTTTAGGTATAGCGCCGGAACCGTTGTTGATAACGGCTATAATATTGTAGTATCAACAAACGGCTACACATTTTTAGGCACAGGAGATATAACCGGAGTCCAGCAGAACCTTAACCTTAGCGGTTCCCTTGCGCTTAACGGCTCCTTAAACGGCACTCAGACCCTAGCGCTTTCAGCAGGCAGTGTTGCCACTAACGCGGGCAACGCCGCGGCAAACGGCCCGGTTTCTATTCCGTCTATTGACCAGAGAGGCATTGCCAGAATAAGCCTGCCCGACATCGGAGCGTATGAATACACAGGCAATCCTCCAGTGCCCGCTGGTTTTACCGGCACCGTGCTGTCTACGGGTTCAATCATCTGGCAATGGCAGAATTCCATTGGGGCAAGCGGCTACCAGGTCTACTCTTCAACTTCTGGCCAGGTTTCTTCCACACTGGCTTCAAATACCACAACTTGGGTTGAAGGCGGGCTCGCTCCAAATACAACATACTATAATTATGTTGAAGCATTTAACGGCGCAAACATGAGTTCGTCATCGTTAGCTGGAGTTCTGACGTATGCGGCGGCTGTTACGCCTTCAATTGTCAGCGTCAGTTCCAACAGCATAAGCGTTGGCATACAAAGCAACGGCAACCCAGCCGGTACCTTATATGCGGTTGAATTATTATATCAAGGTACCACCTACTACTTACAGGCAAACGGTACACCTGGCTCGACTGCGGTGTTTCAATCCACACAAACATGGGGAGGAACCACCATAAACGCCGCGAACCTACAGGTGAATGCTACCTATTATTTTGCAGTAGCCGCGATGGATTATCTGGGCAGGCAAACTGCCTATTCATCATATATAAGCACCTGCACCAGCGCTCAGATACCTGTGGTTGCTTCATACCTGTTCATTGAAACACAAAGGATCAGTGTTTTCCTTGGAACATTCAATAACCCCAGCGGCACCTTATATAATGTAGAAGCATCCACAGATCCTGCGTTCGGCGTAATTGCGGGTTCGAGTTCCTGGATGACTAATAACAACTATATTTTCTCCGGACTGATCCCCAACACTACATATTATTTCAAAGCTCAGGCAATGAACTCTGTAAACGCGATAACAACCTTTTCAGCGCTTAACAGTGTCGCTACAGCGGTAAACTATCCACAGTATCTGACAACTGTTTCCGTTTCCAGCGGTTCAGTTTCGATCAGCTGGGACCCCAACAGCAACAGCCCTCTGACTAATTACGACCTGGAAGGCTCGGCCGACAATGTTAACTGGGCAAGCATATATACAGGCCCGCTTCTTGCTTTTACCACAGCCGGTCTCAGCCCAAATACTCTTTATTATTACAGAGCCCGCGCGCAGGGCCTGACAGGGGCTTACAGTTTCTACACTGATGTTATAGATACTTCAACGTACGCTTCAATGGCGAGTGTAGCCTCGCTTACTTCACCCAGCAGTACGTCTATTTCTCTTACTATAAATACGAACGGAAATTCTGCGGGAACGCTCTACGGTATCGAGGTCCTGAGCGGCGGAAACACTTATTATTTACTGCAGGATAAATCGCTTGGTAACAGTATGTTTTATTCAGGAGCTGTTTATCAGAGTATCTCAACATGGGGAAGCCCGATTGTCATGCCTAATCTTAACCCAAACATTCAATACGGCTTTGCTGTTGACGCGATGAATCTTCAGCAGGTAGACACAGGTTTTTCAGCCCAAAGCAGCACTTACACGCTTGCTCAAGCTCCGGGGGCGCAAACGCCTACGCCAATCTCAACATCCCAGATAACTGCCAGCTGGGCAACCGGGGTTAATCCATCTGCTACACAGTACGAAGTTGATCTATCTACTTCTCTTTCATTTGCAGTTATTCAGTCATCTTCAAACTGGCAGACTGGTATTTCAGCCTATACATTCGGCGGCCTGACACCGTTCACATCATATTATATGCAGGTAAAGGCTCAAAACGGCAGCCCAATACCTACCGCTCCAACCTATTTAGGCGTTAACATGGTATTGCCGAGTAACCCAGTGATACAATGCCTGTCAGGCCAGACTAACAACGGCCGCTCGAATAATCCTTCAGTTGTTTTTATTTCCACTCCGACGGCTTATTACACAAATTTCCGCTATATATGGGGCACAAGCACTAATAGCGCCGGCTACATCGCCTCCAACGGAACACTCTGGGACGGGACCAATTTGGGGCTTGCGTGCGCTGACCTGACAAATCAGATTGGCATGAATTTTTATTTTCAGGTTGTTGCCCTCAATCCGGATGGAGTGCCAAGTTCTTCGGCAAGCACTTTCACTATAAACTTTGATACTGTCGGGCCTCATCTCATAAGCGCCGTGGCGGAAAATCCAACAAGCGTTGTGCTGACATTTAGCGATAATCTTGTTGATACAAGCACTTCCACATTGGCAAGCGCAACAGATTCAGCAAACTATACTGTAGCCGGGCTTTCGGTCAGTTCGGCCGCCGCCTATGATATAAATGGATATTCGTTTACAATGTATACAGGCCCTCAAACATCGAGCGCTCCGTATGTTGTGTTTGTATCTACCAATGTGCAGGATCTTTACGGCAATACACTGACACTTGCGTATTCGTCGGCCGCTTTTAACGGTTACGGCAGTGAGGTTGGTCCTGTTGCGGCTTACACCGCGCTCCCATACGAGGGAACCACAGGAGACGGGAGAATCACCATTCCGCTGTCTATTTCAGATATTGAACAAAAGAAATGCCGCGTCAACGTTTATTTTTCTACGACAAGCGCCACCGGCCCATGGACTAAAGCTCAGATATTAATCTCGACTGCTGCGTACAATGATACTGGGGGAAGTCCCGCAGTTAACAATTCAGGAGCCTTTCAGGTAGGCGACCTGGCCAGCCAGCAGATTATCACATATACTACTAATACATTAACGATTGTATGGCAGTCAACCACATCGCTTCCAAACACTATTTATAACACTGTTTACACGAGCGTTACGGTGAACGATTATCTGCTGTCTATGAGCACAGTGTCCGGGCAGTTTAGTGTTTACAACCAGCCTCCTTCCAATGGCATTAACTCTGTTTTGCAAAGTATTATCGCCATATCTTCAACCAATATAACCTGGACGGCCGTGCCTCAAACTGATACCAGCGGCGTGTTATACGACTTTACCGGAACAGCAGGGAACTCGGGATGGATAGCGTCATCTACCTACACCTATACGGGGCTTACGCCCAATACGTCATACACTGCCATGGTGACAGCGGCTGATACTTTCGGCAATGCTTCTCCAACAAGTACAAGCTCAACTACATTTACTAACGCGGCGCTGCCGCTTGTTAACCAGATATCCAATATTAACGCAACTAATTTGGTGCCAACCTGGTTCGCGAACACCAATCCTTCGGGAACACAATTTTACGTTGAAGCTTCAAGTATTTCGGCAGGAGGAGTCGCTGTCTCGAGTTCCGGATGGATAACATCATACACATGGAACGCTACCGGGCTTATACCAAATACCGTTTATTATTTCAGGGGCAAGGCGCAAAACGTAGCCGGTGTTCAGACATCCTGGTCCACTTTCGGCTCGTCAACAACGAAAACCAGCGTACCGAACACACCAACCCTCAATTTTGTAGCTGTCAGTTCAATATCGGTATCGTGGACATCAACCAATCCGCCGGGCACTATATTTGACCTTGAACAGTCATCTGTAAATACTACTAACTGGTCTAATATATACACAGGGACACTTTTATCGTTTACAACGGCAGGCATCTCTCCTAACACTTGCTATTTCTACCGTATCAGGTCTCAAGATGTATACGGAACGTATTCAAGTTACTCCAGTATGTCGTACGGCACAACGCTTGCGACCGCTCCAGTAAACCTGCAGTTTACCTCGGCTGGCACCAATTCCCTATCGCTTTCCTGGGATCCCGACGGCAACCCCCCATGGACAAATTATGAAGTTGATGAATCAGTTGACGGCCTAAGCTGGGACTTAAAAGTCGGCCTTTCAAGCACGACTTTTACTGACACCCAGGGCTTATTCCCAAACACTACTTATTTCTATAAGATTCGCGCGAGGAACACAGCTTTGAATTCAACTGATGTTTATACAGCCTACACTTCTGTCGTAAGTACTGTTACGCTGGCGGCTGTGCCTACTTCATTGAGCTTCGTTTCTGTGTCAACCAGCGCGATATCACTAAGCTGGCAGGCAAATAACAACTCGGCCGGAACCATATACCAGATTCAGCAGTCGCTGGACAATAGCCATTGGGTTACAGCGTATACCGGCCCTCTGCTTCAGTATACCACAGGCAGCCTTTCAACCGATACGACCTATTATTTTCAGGTATGCGCGTTTAACTACCAGTCAATCCCGACATCTTATTCTTCAGTAGTAAGTACTCATACGCTTGCCGGAGTGCCTGGAACGCCTATGCTTATCTCTGTTTCAAGCACTACTGCTGTGCTTGCGATAAATACTGCCTCTAACCCAACAAATACTCGTTACGCTATACAGGTATCCAGCGCCAACAGCCAGCTCTGGACTCAGGCGAACTACACACTTGCCTCAACACCTGTATATCAAACCACTACTACATGGGGTAATGTGCTTTCAATTGGCCTGATACCTAATACAACTTATTTATTTAGTATCAGCGCAATGAACCTTGATAATGTTATTACAGCGTATTCCGCTCAGATAAGCACTGTAACAGCGGCCGCGCCTCCTACGCCTCTGCCGTTTACAGTCAATACTACCAGTATCACGGCAAACTGGGGGACAAACGGCAACCCGGCCGGGACAGTTTATAACTCGTCGGACACTGTTTCATTGGTTTCAAGTTCAACTATCTTAAGTGCATGGATCGAGACGGGGCTGACACCCAATACATCATATACTTACATAGTGCAGGCATCGAATTCAAATGGTTTACCGACAAGCTGGACAACACTTGGGACAACAGTAACTCTGGCGGCAGTGCCTCCCGCGCCATCTATTCCGGCGGTAGCGGTTACAAGCATTTCCGTGAGCATTTCTCTGGGCTCAGACCCATTCCCTACCAAATACGCCATTCAAATTTCTTCTTCTGGCTGGTCCGGGTATGTAGCGGGCAATAATATGGGGTTAAGTGGGGTCCCTGTTTACCAGTCAACTTCAAGCTGGTCCGGCTCTGGAACGATATGGGTAACTGGTTTATCAACCAATACCGCGTACACGTTCAGTGTGAGCGCTCAGAATATGTCAGGCGTTCAAACTGCATACGGCGCTTCTGTTTCATCCGCGACCTTGGCGATACCGGTTGCCGGTTTGACAGTTAACTCTGTCTACATTTCAACGTCTTCCATTTCATGGGCGTCCTCAGACCCCTCAAATACCCGTTTTGAAGTTTATGAATCAACTGACAATTTCGCGGCGAATTTTTCAACTCCAATAGCTCTTGCGAGCGGATTTACAGCTACTACTACAACTCTTATTTCTCTGCAGGCTAACACCACATACTGGTTCAGGTTGCGGCCTTTCAATAATGATGGCATTCCTGCGGCTTATTCTCCAACGGTTTCAACAACCACTTATGCTATAACGCCTTCATTTACTTCTTTTACAATTCTTGCCGGCACCGCTACAATTGGCTGGCAGGCCAACGGAAACCCGGCAGGTACAGTTTACTCCGCAACGAATATAACAAACTCGGCGTCCACAAGCACCATAGCGCAGTCCTGGGCAAACGGCGGCCTTACGCCAAATACAACTTATCAGTATCAGGTAAAAGCCGTAGGCAATAACGGTTTCAGCACCGTGATTATCTCAACCACAATTGAAACCCTTGCCAACGCTCCTTTACAGCCGGTATTGAACGAAGTTGACCTTTCAAGCATGAGCGTTAGCGTTCTGCCCGGAGCCAATAACCCGTATTATACAGCTTACGCCCTGCAGATATCATCCGCTGGCGGATGGACAAATTACTTGAGCACCAGCGGCGTATACGGCGCGAGCGCGCAGTATTTTTCAACCGCTACATGGACAGCGGCAACCTGGGTGCTTAACCTATTGCCGAATACCACATACACATTCAGCGCTGTCGGGCAAAATACGTTAGGCGTGGCCACGTCTTACAGCGCGGCGTTCTCCACGCCAACTTTAGCCGCTATCCCGACTGCCTCCGGATTTAACGTCTATATAACAAGCGTAACGCCTAACTGGCTGGCTAACGGAAACCCCTCAGGAACCGTTTATATTGCTACTGAAACATATACTACGCACGGCTCTTCAACAACTCTTCTGGCCCAATGGCTTCACTCAGGCCTTACACCTAATACTACATACACCTACCAGGTGCAGGCGGTAAACTACGCGCAAAGAGCTACAGGTTGGGCTGTGCTAGGCACTACGGTAACACTGGCGCAGGCGCCGCCTGTGCCTTCAATAAGCAATGTAACTACCTCAAGCATGAGCATTACTATTAATACCGGCAGCAACCCGTACTGGACGCAATACTCCATTTACATTTCATCGGCAAGCGGCGCATGGACATCTTATTGTACAGGCAGCGGCCTTCCATTCGGCTCTGAAGTCTTCCTGACAACAACTTCCTGGTCAGGTTCCGGTAACATCTATGCCGTGGGCCTTTCAACGAATACTTCTTATACTTATAAGGTCAGAGCTATCAATACAGCCGGAAATATTACCGCGTACAGCTCTACGGTGACCACAACAACATTAGCGCTGTCCGACACTGTTTTATCTTTAGGCAGTATTCTTGTGACTTCAGGGACAATTAGCTGGGCAACATCAAACCCGGCTAATACACGTTATGAGGTCTACAGCTCTACTGATGGATTTAACCTGAATTATTCCACACCGATTGTATATACCAGCGGCCTTACTGCGTTAACAACCGCGGTCTACTCGCTCCAGCCGAATACTACTTGGTGGTTCAAGATCAGGCCGTTCAACCTGGACGGAGTGCCTTCACAATTCTCAAATATTGTTAGCTCAATAACCTATGCCGCGCAGCCTACTTTTATGCCGTTTACAATGAACCAGACCAGTATTACAGTAACCTGGGCGGCTGAACGGCAACCCGCCCTATACCTCCTATACATCTTCTGATACTACGTTCGGGGCATCGTCTACTACCATGTTGACAACATGGATAGATACCGGCGGTGTCACTGGGCTTACTCCAAACACAACCTATGCTTACCAGGTTAAATCGACTGATATTTACAATCGCAATACCGCCTGGTCTACAGCGATCAGCACAACGCTTGCAGCTGTGCCTCCGATGCCTCTTATCAATCAGGTTGTCAATTCCAGCATGAGTATTACTGTCTTACCAAATCCCTCAAACCCGTATTACACCCAATACGCCGTTGCTTTCACTTCCTCAGGGCCAACCCAGTATCTCAACACTTCCGGCGCGCTGGGCTTTTCACTGGTTTTTGCTTCTACCGCAGCATGGAACACGTACACCTCGGCCGGCCCTCTTACGCCTAACACTACTTTTAATATCGGTGTTGTTGCTGAAAATCTGAACGGAGTTCAGACCAGCTACAGCGTAATCGCGACTACTGTGACACTCTCTAACCCGCCTCTGGCCTCTGCTTACGGCGTATGGATAACGAGTATCACGGCTAACTGGCAAAACAACGGCAACCCAGCGGGCACATATTATACAGCCCAGAACATGACCATTGGCGCTTCTTCCACAACACTGTACAATGTCTCGGATAAGCACCGGCCTTGTTCCCAATACCACTTATCAGTTCCAGGTTAATTCACAGAACTATGCAGGTACAGCAAGCAGCTGGGTCAGCCTCGGCTCTACTGTAACACTTGCCGCTGTGCCACCAGCTCCCCTAATGGGAGGAGTATTCATAACAAGCGCGGCAGTTACTATTAATACAGGAACTAACCCCTACTGGACGCAGTATGCCATTCAGGTAAGCTCTGCAAGCGGCGCGTGGACAGGTTACGTAGCAAGCCCTACAGGCGGATTTAGCTCAACGGCGGTATACAACACAACAACTACATGGACAAGCAGTGTATGGGTAACAAACCTGTCAACGAACGTAGCGTTCACGTACAGTGTACAGGCTATTAACCAATATAATAAGCCTACAGCCTTCAGCACCTCTGTCACCAGCGCGACGCTTGCCGCTGTACCGATATCTTTCGTTGTTGGCAATGTTTACACTTCTTCCATGACTGTTAACTGGCAGTCTAACGGCAATTCAACTTACACCGTATACGAAGTTTCCTATTCAACTGACAACTTCGCGGCTAATTTTTCAACCGCTTCGTGGCTCTCTTCAAACCTTACGGCTCTTACCACGTCGCTCGTGACGCTTTCAGCCAACACTACTTACTACGCGCGGGTCAGGGCATATAACATCAACAACATACCAACAGCCTTCGCTCTTATGACTGCTACCTCTACGCTGGCAAACTTACCTGTGCTAAGCTCTGTCCAGACATCCACCTGGTCGATTAATGTCAACTGGACAGCAAACGGCAATTCCGCTGGAACACTTTACACCGCTAAAAATATCACTACAAATAATTCTTTGACCTCATCTAATACCTATTGGCTGGATACAACTTCGCTCAGCCCAAATACTACTTATCAGTACGAAGTCCAGGCGATTAACAATAACAGCATAAGCACGGCATGGGTTATTTATAATTCCACTTCAACGCTCGCTGTAACGCCGCCTGCGCCTTCCCTTGTTAACGTATCTTCTACAGGCATAAGCATCGCTATTAATACCGATGCAAACCCCTACTACACCAATTACGCCATACAGATAAGTTCGTGGGGGGGGATGGACAGGTTATGTAAACACGAGCGGTGCGCTTGTAGGCGCGGCCGTTTACGCCACTACCACAACATGGACAGCGTCAAGGTTGATAAACGGGTTGACGCCTAACACGACGTTCGCAATAGGGATATCGGCACAGAACTCGAACCTTGTGCCGACAGTATACGGCGCAGTGGCGAGCACAGCAACGTACGCTGCCATACCATCAAACATTGCTACAGGCGCTGTTAGCAGTTCGACAACGGTGATATCGTGGAATGCCAACGGGAACCCGTCGAATACTAGGTATGAGCTTTACTGCTCATCGGACAATTTCGTTAATATATTTTCGACGCCGGTGGCGCTTGCGCAGGGCTTTACCGCCAATACAACTGCGGTATATTTGCTGACACCTAATACAACATACTGGTTCAAACTGTGCGCTTTCCAGCAGACCACGGGCATATCTTCCGCGTATTCTTCCGTGGTTTCAACTGTCACGTGGGCGCTCGCTGCCGCCGGCGCCGGTAGTTAATCAGGTTCAGATATCCAGTATAAGCATTACAGTCATGCCCAATCCCGCAAACCCGTACTATACGCAGTACGGCGTGCAAATATCGTCTTCCGCGTTAGTGCAGTATCTAAATTATACTAACGGGACATTCAACAGCACGCTGATGTTCGCTTCAACTACAACCTGGGGCACGCCTTTCTGGATAAATAACCCGCTGACGCCGAACACGACTTATACAATAAGCACGATTGCCCAAAACATTCTTGGTGTTACTACCGGCTACAGCCTTTCGTATACAACTGTAACGTTATCGAACCCGCCGCTGGCTTCAGCTTACGGGGTCTGGGTGACAAGCATTACAGCGAACTGGCAAAACAATAGCAACCCGGCTGGAACATATTATACTGCCCAGAATATGACTATTGGCAACTCTTCCACAACCATGAACAATGTCCGGATAAGCACCGGCCTTATTCCTAATACAACCTATCAATTCCAGGTGAATTCACAGAACTATTCAGGTATAGCCAGCAGCTGGGTCAGCCTCGGTTCTACCGTGACACTTGCCGCGGTGCCTCCGGCACTTACGATGGGTAATGTATATATAACGAGCGCAACAGTTACTATCAATCCAGGAACAAACCCGTACTGGACGCAGTACGCGATACAGGTAAGCTCCAATGTTGGGGGGATCTGGACAGGCTATGTCGCAAGCCCAACAGGTGGATTTAGTTCAACGGCGGTATACAACACAACAACAACATGGACAAACAGTGTTCGGGTAACGAACCTGTCCACGAACGTCGCTTTAACTTACAGTGTCCAGGCCATTAACCAATACAATAAGCCCACAGCCTTCAGCACTTCTGTCACGAGCGCGACACTGGCAGCTGTGCCTGTATCATTTGTAGTTGGGAATGTTTACACCTCTTCAATGACAGTGAACTGGCAGTCTAACGGCAATTCGACATATACTGTATACGAAGTATCTTATTCAACGGACAACTTCGTGGCGAATTATTCAACGGCGTCATGGCTATCTTCGAATCTTACGGGACTTACCACGTCGCTCGTTACGCTTTCAGCTAATACTACTTACTACGCGCGCGTGAGGGCATATAACATCAACAACATACCCACGGCATTTGCGATGATGGCCGCGACATCGACGCTGGCAATGCCGCCAGTGCTGGCTTCTGTACAGACGTCGACATGGACTGTTAATGTCAACTGGACAGTAAACGGCAATTCAGCGGGAACACTTTATACAGCCAAGAATATCACCACAGGTAATTCTTTGACATCATCGAACACATATTGGCTTGACACAACATCGCTCAGCCCGAATACTACTTATCAATACGAAGTTCAGGCAATAAACAATAACGGGATAAGTACGGCATGGGTTATTTACAATTCAACATCGACACTGGCAGTAACGCCGCCAGCGCCGTCAGTAGTCAACGTATCTTCCACTACTATAGGGTTTACTATTAATACGGATGCAAACCCGTACTATACGAATTACGCCATACAGATAAGCTCGAATGCCGGCGCTTGGACAAAATACCTCAACACGAGCGGAGCGTTTGTTGCTGCCGCTGTTTATGCCACAACCACTACCTGGACCTCTTCAATATCAAACTTGATAACAGGCCTTACACCCAACACGACATTTGCTATAAACCTTTCAGCTATGAATTCTGATAATATCCCGACAGCCTTCGGCACGACTATCAGTACTACAACTTACGCAGCTAACCCAACGTTACTTGCCACTGGTGCTGTTAGCAGTTCTTCAACAGTCCTGACCTGGAACGCTAACGGCAACCCATCAAACACCAAATACGAGGTTTACTATTCATCGGATAATTTCAATACTGTATTTTCCACGCCGGTAGTATTCGCTCAAGGCCTTACTGCTATAACTACCACAGTCTATACATTGACGCCTAACACCACCTACTGGTTCAGGCTGAGGGCATTCCAGGATTCCGGGATTCCTTCTGCTTATTCCAATACCGTGTCTACTGTAACTTTGCTAGCTGCACCCAACAATATTTCATGGGGAGCCATAATAAGCACATCAGCTGCAGTTTCATGGGCAGATAATACCAATAACCCTGGCTACACTACATATATAGTGCAACTGTCCACAGCATCTAATTTTATAGGGACTATATATTCAAGCTCAACTATAAAATCTGCGAGTGGCGCTATAGTTCAGCCTCTCATTCCGAATACAACGTATTATGGCCGTGTTATGGCTTTATCAGGGGATGGATTAACTTCACCAACATCTTTGTCGCCAGCATGGATATTAACACCAGCTGCGATTCCACAGATAGCAGTGTTCAGCAATGTTTATATTTCAAGCGCAGTTATATCCTGGAGCGCCAACAGCAACCCTTCAAATACCCGCTATGAGGTGTCGCTGTCAACGGATAACTTCAATACCAACTTCTCAACACCTGTAGCCCTTTCTTCCGGGTTTACGGCCTTAAACACAACTGCCTACAGCCTGACGCCTGATACAACGTACTATGCCAGGATAAGGGCCTATGACGCTTCAGGAAATCCATCTGGTTTTTCAACTGTTATTACCACTATGACCATACCTGTGGCTCCTGTGGGGCTTACTGTGACAGGAACAACTGGTTCAACAGCGGTTTTGTTATGGTCATCAAACGGCAACCCTCCAAACACCAGCTACGAGGTTTACTGTTCAACTGACAATTTCGCTATGAACTTCTCAACGCCTGTGGTATTCGCTCAAAACCTTACCAGTGTTACTACCACAGTTTACTCGCTTATGCCGGACACTACGTACTGGTTCAAGGTGCGTTCGTTCCAAGACACGGGAATTCCCGTGTCTTTCTCGAACATAGTGTCAACTGTTACGCTTACCGCTCAGCCCAATGGCCTTTCATGGGGAACTGTGATAAGTACCGCCATAGCAGTTTCTTGGGCAGATACTACGGCTAACCCGCCAAACACGGTATATATAGTTCAGCTTTCAACGGCTCCTGATTTCAGCGGTACGGTGTATTCAAGTTCAACAGTGAAGTCTGCTGGCGGGGATCTTGATCAATCACTTACACCAAATACGACATACTATGGACGAGTAGAAGCTGTTGCATGGGACGGGCTGGCAACTTATACTAACCTTTCGCCTTCAGCAATGATGACGCCAGCGGCGGTACCGCTTTCACTGGTGTTTAATAGCGTGTTGTCTTCAACGGGGACACTCTCATGGAACGCTGACGGAGATCCAGTCAACACGCGCTATGAACTGTCCATTTCCACTGATGGTTTTGAATTGAACTTCTCGACACCTGTGGCGCTTACATCATCGTTCACATCGACAAATACAACGATATATAACCTTGTTGCGAATACAACCTATTACGCCCGTGTCCGGGCCTTTATGTCCAATGATGCCGCAACGCCTACAGCGTTCTCAAATGTCGCGTCAACTGTGACGCTGTCGGCAGTACCCATGCCTATCGCTCTGGTTGTAACCACAAATACAGTGCTCGTATCCTGGACAATGTCAGGGAACACGCAGAACACATATTACACCGTACAGAATGTCACCTTGAATGTGTCTTCAGTAACATATTTGACATCATGGCTAAACAGTGCCCTGACACCAAATACTACTTATACATACCAGGTAAAAGCGACCAACGGGTCAGGCATAGATACTTCCTGGGCAGTGTTTAATCCCACGGCAACCCTAGCCGCCGTGCCGCCCGCGCCAAACTTAAATTCTGTCGCTATATCAAGTATATCTGTTTCCATAAATTCCGGAGCGGATCCTTATTGGACTAATTATGCCGTGAATATCGCTTCTTCAGGCTGGTTTTCTTACATTACTACAACCGGCAGCTTCAGCGCGGTACCTGTTTTTGCCTCCACAACAACCTGGTCATCGTCTGTGTGGCTAAATAGCCTGACGCCAAACACAACTTTTACAATTGGTATAGCGGCTATAAACTCGCAGCAAATACGAACAGCGTTTAGCGCCGTGGTTACGTCGATCACGCTGGCGAATATTCCGGTCGCGTCGCCATATTCGGTTTCTGCCAATAGCATAACCGTTTCATGGCTTGCAAACGGCAATCCTTTGGGAACGCTTTACACAGTTGAAAATTTAACCACTCTGGCATCTTCAACGACTTATCTGACTTCGTGGGTTCAAGGCTCGTTAACTCCGAACACAACATACTCATATCAGGTTAAAGCGACAAACTATGCCGGCGTGGATACATCCTGGGTAATACTTGGAACAACAGGAACACTTTCAACGGCTCCCTCAAACCTTTCTGTAAGCAGTGTAACGCTGACATCCGCCGTTATTAGTTGGAATGCTAACAATAATCCAACAGGCACGATTTATGAGGTGTATGTTTCGACTGATAATTTTATCCTTGCGTTTTCAACCCCTGTTGTTTTCGCGCAAGGGTTAACGGCAGTTACTACAGGAATTACAGGCCTCATGCCGGACACGACTTATTGGTTCAAGGTGCGCTCTTTCCAGAGTTCCGGGCAGCCTGGTAGCATGTCGAATACTGTTTTAGGTGTAACCCTTGCGGATACTCCAAATAATATTATCTGGAGTACAACAACGGCCACGTCTATTTATATTGTGTGGTCCGACACAAGCAGTAACCATGCCTATACAATATACGCTGTCCAAGTCTCTACGGCGCAGGATTTTTCAGGCACGATATATTCAAGCGCGACTGTCCGCTCCGCGGATGGTGGCCTTGCGGCAGGGCTTATGCCTAATACAACTTATTATGGCCGTGTGGCCGCGATAAACGGCGCAGGCGTGCCAACTTATACTAACCTTGTCCCGGCTGGAATATTGACTCCAGCTGCCGTGCCGACATCGCTTGCGGCAAACACCGCGGCATTAACCAGCGCTAACTTCTCGTGGAACGCCAACGGCAACCCCGGCTACACGCATTATGAGGTTTCAATTTCTACTGATAACTTCGTGCTTTCCATATCAACACCAGTATCTGTCTCGGCCTCTACGGGGGCGGTCTCCGCGATCATCTCGAACCTGACTGGAAACACTTCTTACTGGTTCAGAGTGCGCGCTTTTAACCAGAATCTTATCCCTTCAAACTTTGCGATGCTTGAATATTTCTTTACCTCGCAATCCTACAAAGTTATTAATCTTACGGGCAACGGTGTTCTTTCTTACGCTTACACAGATAGCTTAAATCCATCAAAGGGTTATTCCGACTACGTTGCCGCCGGTTCAACAATGGTTTACAGGATTGACGGTGAAGGCAACGGCAGGACAGATTTCCTGATTTCTACCCAGGGAAACTACACCCCTACATATTACTGGGACCCGGACATCAATTTCGCATACAAGCTTATAGCAAAAGATGTGCTTGGAAACGGTGTGATGGATTATATATTTGATTCAAACAATGATGGTATACCTGACAGCTATTTCAACCCTGCGACTGGGGTTGTTGTGCATTCTTTAGCCGTGACCGGCGTTCCCACAGTACCGGGAACCTTCCTTAATTTCAACGGCGGCTCCGGTGGTTACAATGTCTATGTCGACTCGACAGGCCAGACCAATTCAGTCGTAAGCGTGGCAGCCCTGACGGACGGAAAAAATGAGTTCCTTATTGACACAAAAGGCAAAGGAATTCCGGATAAATTTGTAAACCCCAACAGCGGGCTGATAACGCCGATCAAGTTGTTCGATTATAGCGGCGACGGCACACTTGACTGGGGAATAGACGTGGACGGCAGCGGCAGGTACACTAAATACTATGACCCAAAGAGGTATGCTGCTCGACATCTTCACTGTAACTGAACAAAAGTCTTATGTTCCGTCGCCTAATCCCTTTAACCCGCTTAAGGGCAATGCCACTTTCGTTTACGATATGTCGTTTGCCGGCCCGGTCATTATAGACATTTACGACATAGCGGGCGAAAAGGTGGCAGTCCTGGTTAACAGCGAGCGGACTCAAGGGCGCCACCAGTTTATGTGGAACGGCGGCAACGGAGAATATGACGCCTCTGATGGAGAGGTAGTAGGCAGCAACAACAAAATAGCAAAAGGCGTTTACATAGTGCGTTATAAACTAGGCTCAAACCAGACCTTGCAGAAATTGGCAATAATAAAATGAGAAATAAAACGTCGCTTTTCATCATTGTACTATTATTAATGAGCTTAACAATCCCGTCAGGCGCGGCAATAAACCCGGATGCCGGAACCCGTGCAGGAGCATTTCTGCTTATAGGGCCCTCAGCGCGCGCCAGCGGTTTCGGTGGAGCTTATACAGCAGTCCCCGGTGAAGCGGCAAGCATTGATTGGAACCCTTCAGGAATAGCTGTAATGCCAAACGAGCAGGTCAGCGCGACATATGCCAACTGGTTCGCTGATACCAAATACGGCAACATTGATATAGCGATGCCCATTGGCAAGTGCGCGGGGTTAGGGTTAAGCTATACCTATCTTGATTACGGGCCGATGATAAGGGTAACAGGACAGGATCCGTACGGATTGCCCATTGAAGACGGCACATTCGGCGCCTCCGACATGAACCTTTCGCTGGCTTACGCAAGAAAATACTCAGTTTTCCACAAAGACTTGCTCGCTGGCGTGGCGTTTAAAACAATGCGCCTGGCCATAGACCAGGATATGGCGCAAGGGTGCGCCGGCGACGCTGGTTTGAGCTTCTATTTGGATAAAAATACGGTTGTCGGCATGGCCGGACGTAATTTCGGCAGCCTTTACAAAATTGAACAGATAGACGAACAACTGGCTCAGGAATTCGACCTGGGTGTTTCTCACAAGTTCACTTTTGGCCCGTCAACACTGCTTGCGGCCGTTGACGGTGTCGAGCCCATTGACGATAACGCGCATTTCCGCGGAGGCCTGGAATATGCATACAAAGAACAATTATTCGTTAGGGCCGGTTATCGCGCTGATTATGACACTGATGGGTTCACAACGGGCCTCGGCATAGCGTACGCGAACATGCGTTTTGATTATGCCTATGCGCCTTTCAATGTTCTTGGAGATACCCAGCGCATAACGCTTACGTTATTCCTAGGGCCATTTGTCAGCAAAGCGCGCGAACCTCTGAACCTTACGGTTAAGGAAACAGGCAGAACTACGGCTACGCTTGCCTGGGACGCCCATGGAAACCCCGGTAATACGCGGTATGAGATTATACAATCAAAGTACGAGACCTTTAACGATACCGCTGTAGCTGTTTCCCAAAGCTATAATTTAACCAAAACATCAACGGTAATAAGCGGGCTTTCTCCGGACACGGATTACTGGTTCAAAGCCCGGGCAGTTGGCAAAAACGGCGCTGTTTCGGGGTATTCCAATACGGCAAAAGGCAGGACAATGCCTTTACCGGTCTTCCCTGTGGTTCAGCTTTCAGGAACAATTGTTTCAACCTCATCAATTATGTGGCAATGGCCGGTAGTCAAAGACGCGGTATCTTACCGCATCTACGATTTCAAGGATAACAGGATGCTTGCGGAACTTCAGCCAAGCACGAGTTTCTGGCTGGAATCATCCCTGCAGGAAAATATTTCATACAGCCGTATTGTAAAAGTTGTTACGCGTGACGGCGAAGGCCCGGCATCAAACCGCGCGGACTGCGTTATGATCGTAAATCAGCCCATATTGTTTTCAGGGGTTGGAGTGTCAACTTCGTCCATAAAGTGGGAATGGCAGGATGCTAAATACGTAACATCTTACCGTATATATGATTTCAAGGATAACAGGCTGCTCGCGGAACTTCAGGCAAACACAAGTTCCTGGCTCGAACAATCGCTTGAAGAAAGTACTACATACAGCCGCATTATAAAGGTAGTTAATCAAAACGGCGAAGGCCCGGCGTCTAACCGCGCTGACGGCGTAACTCTGACCCAGCTGGCCGCAAGCGTTAAACTGCTGCAGGCCGAGGCAAGCCTTATAAACTTCGATACGGACAAATACAACCTTAGTGCTGAGGACAAGCCGGTACTCAACAGGGTAGCCCAAACCATAAAAAGGAACCATGGTTATTCTTTACACGTGGAAGGCCATACTGATAATGTGGGCGATGCCATGCATAACTTTGACCTTTCGCAAAACCGGGCGGACAGCGTAAGGGACTACCTGATAAATAAGGGAATTTCCGCTGACAAGATCACGGCCCAGGGGTTTGGCGGCAGGATGCCGATAGCGACAAATGACAAAGAAGAAGGCCGCCGCTTAAACCGCAGGGTTGAATTCATCCTTGTCTCGCCTGACGGAACTGAGATCCGCCCGCAGAAAACACAACAGGTGTTAGTAAAGGAAAATAAACAGAATATCGCCGTGTCTGATTTTGCGGCCAAGAATACCTCTCCGGCAAACGCTTCAATTGTATCTGATTTCCTTAGGACTGAGATCGTGAAGTTGGGCAAGGTGACAGTAGTTGAAAAATCAAGCATGGATAAAATCCTCGCTGAGGCCGCGTTTCCAGCAAACCGGATGCACGGAATCAGACTGCGCCGTAAAACTTGGGAAAATACTTAATGTAAACCGTATGGTAGTAGGCAGCCTTTCAAAACTTGAGGATACCTATTTTATAACCGCGAACTTGATAGACGTTGAAACCGGCCAGATATTGAAATCCGCTGACATAAAAGCAAAGAACGCGGTTGAACTCAAAGCGGCTTGCGGATCACTAGCGGAAAAATTATTTCAATAGTGTTTAAAATGTTATGCAGCCTTAATAATTATTATTAAGATACTTTATAATAAATGGCTGGTATTGTCATATTAATTTCAAGTCAACTAAGGATTAACAGCTAAAACACTTGCTTTTCAAAACCGATTCTGATATAATTAATCCACAGGAATTTTAGATTTTCATAGAAAACGTCCGTTCTTTGAAATGCTCGGACGTATTTCTGTATTTTCGTATAGGATTTTTAACGCAGTCCTGTGCATGATGGGGAATTATTTCTGCCTTGGCTCATAGCGCATATTTATGGCCGGCCGGGAGATAATAGTGGATTGCCTTTTTTGTAAGATCGCCGGCAAAGAGATACCGGCGCAAATAGTTTTTGAAAATAAAGATATCGTTGCGTTCAGGGATATCGCCCCTCAGGCGCCGGTACACATTCTGATCATTACAAAAAAGCATATTCCAGGCCTCAACGATGTTACGGTGCAGGACGCGGCGCTGATCGGACAGATCCAGTATGTGGCTAAAGAACTCGCGAAAACGGAAAATATCAGCGAAGACGGGTACAGGCTGGTGTTGAATTGCGGGAAGAACGCCGGGCAGGCGGTGGCGCACATACATTATCACCTGCTTGGAGGCCGTAAATTCAAGTGGCCTCCGGGATAAAATTGGAAACAAGAAATTTAATATATAAGAAAGGTGGTGTTTTTACAAATGGTTAATGTAAGGGTTCGTGAAGGCGAATCCATCGAAGAAGCTATCAGGCGGTTCAAACGCGAATGCGAACGCAATGGCATTATGCAGGAGATAAAGAAGAGAGAATATTACAGAGCTCCCAGCGTTGTGCGCAAGGAAAAACTTGCCGAAGCAAAACGGAAGATACGCCGCAGAATGATGAAGGATAGCAGATGGGCTCGTTAATTTTGACCGACGATAATATTACGTTTAAAAGGGTAAGGGAACCACTGTTCTCTTTTAGTGTAGTGTCATGCGGCCTTGCCGCAAGGCACTGCACTGTCTCTTTTTCATGGTGAGAGGGTAAATGAAGCTCAGGGAATTGTTCGAATTTTTCGTTGAGCAGGGTATCAGTAAAGACCCGCGAGGCATTGAAGCCGTCAACGGGCTGCTTACGGAAGAAAAGAAAAAGTTTGAAAAACTCTCGGACGAAGAGAAGAAAGATTACGACCGCGACAGGCTTACTAACCCCTATCTCGATTCGCGAATACTCAATGGTTCCGGCGACGAGGAAATAAAGACCGTCATTACCGGGATAGACATGGAAACGCCGGAAACTGCTGCTGGCCTCCAACTTGAAGTCTTCGGGAAAGAAGATAGACCTTGTTCTCACGCATCACCCGGAAGGCAAGGCTTACGCGACGTTCTATAACGTGATGAACATGCAGTTCTGATATTTTCACTAAATACGGCGTGCCTATAAATATATCAGAGTCGCTTACCGAGAAAAGGATGAAGCAGGTCGGAAGAAGTGTGATGCCCCAGAACCACAACAGGGCCTCGGACGCGGCAAGGCTTCTTGGTTTTCCTTTCATGTCCGCTCACACGGTGGCTGATAACCAGGTAGCGAGCTTTCTTCAAGACATGTTTGACAGCCAGAAACCTAAACGCATTGAAGATGTGATGAAAATACTTAAAGGGCTTCCGGAATATCAGGAAGCAGCGCGTTCCGGAGCGGGGCCGGTCATTTTTTCCGGATCGGACGAGAACAGCGCCGGCAAAGTATTTGTAGACATGACGGGCGGGACCGAGGGGCCGAAAGAGATACTGGAACACCTCGCCGATTCCGGCGTGGGCACAATAGTCGGCATGCACATGAGCGAGGACCACTACAAAGACGCGGAGAAGTTTCACATACGCGTTGTGATAGCTGGCCATATTTCGTCTGACAACCTTGGGTTAAACCTGCTTTTTGACGCGGCAGAAAAAAAATTCGGCCCCATTGATTTTATAGAATGCTCGGGTTTTCGCCGTTTCCGCAGAAAGAACTAGATTCACGGCGATAGAAGAATCATCCCGCGCTGACCGCAAAACTCTTCTGCCGCTAATCAGAGAACCATGACAATCCCAGTTGAGACCATAGACAAGATACGTTTGTCGACAGATATAGTTGAGCTTGTGAAGGAATATGTTCCAGGCCTTAAACGGTCTGGGCGGAACTGGAAAGCCAACTGCCCGTTCCATAATGAAAAAACGCCGTCGTTCATGGTAAGCGCCGAGAAAGGCATATTCCACTGTTTTGGCTGCCACGAAGGCGGGGACGCGTTCAAGTTCGTTATGATGATGGATTCCAGCGCCTGGCCGGAAGCTGTGCGAAAACTCGCAGCCAGGGCCGGCATAGAGATCAAAGAGACATTCACAGAACATAATAAAACGTTCGGAAAAACAGGGCATATACGATATACTTGAACAAACCGCTGATTTTTACCACAGGGTGTTCAATGATTCACCGGACGCGGCGCACGCTAGAAAATACCTGGCGAAGCGCGGCGTAAGCAAAGAAAGCATAGAGAAATTCAAAATAGGTTTTGCCCCTCAGGGCAAGCTCATTGAAAAAACCACGAAGAAAGGTATTTCGACGGAACAGCTCACCGCCGCCGGGCTTATAACAAAGACCGAACGCGGCAGGTTCTTTGAATACATGTCGGACAGGCTGGTCTTTCCTATATTTGACACGCAGGGAAGGGTGGTCGCGTTCGGAGGCAGGACGCTTAAAGACGACCAGCCGAAGTACCTCAATAGCCCCGACTCGGCGGTGTACTCCAAATCAGCTCAGCTTTACGGGCTCTTTCAGGCCATGCCGACGCTGCGTAAAAAAGCCGAAGTGATGGTGCTTGAAGGCTACATGGATGTCGTGGTTTCTCATCAGTTCGGGGCAACGAACACCGTGGCGACTTCCGGAACGGCTTTGACGCAGCAGCAGTCGCAATTGCTAAAAAGATATTCTGATAAGGTAATACTGATGTTTGACTCTGATAGCGCCGGCGAGAATGCAGCGAAAAGGGCTATCGACACTTTGCTTGAGACCGAGCTCGCCATATTGGTCGCGGCCATGCCGGACGGCGTTGACCCCGACGAATACCTTATCGGGAACGGTTTTGATAAGTTCATTGAATTAGTAAATGCAAGCAGCATGACGGCTGAAGGTTTCCTGGTGTCGCAGTTGGAAAAAGTTTACAGTGTTAAAACACCAGACTCGAAAGTCAAAGCCGCGGCGGATATAATCCCGTACCTTGAAAAGATCAAGAACGCGGTGATGAGAAGCGAGTGGATAAAATACGTTTCGGAAAGGCTGGGTATCACTGAAGAAGCGTTCCTTTCCGAGTGGAATAGAAGGAAAAAATCCATTAGCCTGAAGCCGGCCCGGGAAACAAAGGTCAAAGAGGCCAGGAACGCGGGCAGCCGTTCGGCCGAAGAGCAGCTGCATTCAGCTGGTTGCCGGCGTATCCGGAACTTGCCGTCCGGGTGAAAGCAGATATATTTAAAGACGAGCGCTGCAAGAAGGTGTTTGAGTCTTTGGCAGCGGGTATGGCTCCCGGGAAAGTGCCTGAAAGCTTTACGGAAGAAGACTCGAACTGGCTTACGGAACTTTTGATGGAAGATAAACCGTATACAAATCCCGGGCACATTCTGGGAAACTTTGTAAATGACATAAAAAAAGCTGAGCTGGAGATACAGCGCAGGAAGCTGGAAAGCGAAGTCAACAAAATGCTATCCGGCGAGATACCTATGGACGAACTTAAAAGACAAAAATGGAACGATCTGAACGTTCAACTAAAAGGGTCGGGGAAATCCTAATGCCAATTAACAACAATGTGTTTAAAGATTTGATCGAGATGGGGAAAGAGCACGGTTACCTTACCTACGACGAGATCAACAAGGGTATACCGAGGGCGGTGATAGCGGCTGAGGAAATAGACTCATTTTTCGGCGTGCTGGACGAAATGGGTATTTCGGTCGTGGAACAGGAAAAAGATTTTGCCGGTAAAAGCCACGAAATACGTGAACATGCGGAAGAGGCCCATATAAAATCATCCGGTGAGGACGATGTCATAAATCCCGTCAGGATGTATCTTAGCGAGATGGCCAAGGTTTCCCTGCTGGACAGGGCCACCGAAGTCAACCTTGCCAGAAGCATCCGCGAAAATGAAAAGAAACTCAAACATATTGTGCTTGAATCTCCTCTGATCATCAAGGAGATACGCAACTGGGAGACTCTCATAAGCCAGCAGGAGATGACCCCCAAGGAGCTCATGCCCAGGGGGCGCAAGTCCACGGCCCAGCTGCGCGGCATGAGGCTTAAGATACGCACGACAGTGCGCCAGATAACAGGCCTTGAGAAAAAGATAAAGCAGTCCGAAGAGAAACTTCGTTCAAGAAAACTCACCGACGTAAAAAAAGAAAAGCTTGCCGGTATAGTTGAGAGCCTGCGCTTAAAAATAATCAATCTTATTGTGGGTTTGAACTTAAACCAGGACAAGATAAAGAGGCTCATCAACAAGATCAAAACAACCGCCCAGAAACTCACCGAGATCGGGGAAGAGATACAGCGTTACGAGCGCAGGCTCAAAATGCCGTACACTAAACTGCTCCATCTATACAAATTGATGAAAGCCCGGAAAATGACTGCCCAGGAATTCAAGAAGCAGACGGGGTTTACTCCGTCAGGGATCGAAGCGCTGGTAGTCAACCTTGAGGTCATTATAAACCGGCAGTTCAACCTCGAGGAAGGATTCTCGATAACCAGGGAAAAACTCATCGAGACCGACAAGAAAATACGGGAGCTCGAAGAGGTCATCCACCGCGACAAGATGAAGCTCATCGAAGCGAACTTCAGGCTTGTGGTATCGATAGCAAAAAAGCACGTCGGTATGAGCAACCTGGAACTTTCCGACCTGATACAGGAAGGGAACCTCGGCCTTTCAAAGGCCGTAGAGAAATTCGAATGGAAAAGAGGTTTTAAGTTCTCCACTTACGCCACCTGGTGGATAAGGCAGTCGATCAACCGCGCCATAGCCGACCAGGCGAGGACAATCCGTATCCCCGTGCACATGAAAGAGCTGATATCCAAGCTCACAAAAATAAAAAAGAAATACCAGCAGGAGCACGGCCGCGAACCGAACATTGAAGAATACTGCAAATTCCTAAGGCTCTCTTCGGACAGGGTCAGAAGGGTCCTCAAGATGATGCAGGAGCCGGTATCGCTCGCGACGCCTATTGGTGAAGAAGAAGATTCACGCCTTGAGGATTTCATAGAAGATCATAACAACCCGAACCCCGTGCAAAAAAGCCAGCAGTACAGGCTTCAGCTCGAGATAGAAAAAGTGCTCTGCACATTGACGCCCAGGGAAGCCGATATCATAAGGCTTCGCTACGGCATAGGCGTGGGTTATCCAAGAACGCTTGAAGAAGTGGGCAAGATATTCGGCGTAACAAGGGAAAGGGTCAGGCAGATAGAAGCGAAAGCAGTAAGGAAGCTGCGCCACCCCTCAAGAAGCAAAACACTAAAGGAATACCTGGAATAGATACATAGATAGATAAGTCTAATAGCCTCGTAAAAGAAATACCGCATTGGGTTTGTGCCCGGTGCGGTTTTTTATTTTTAGCAAGTTTATTGGGGCGGTTTCCGCGACCTGTATTTTGAGTAGTAAAAATGGGATTGGGGTCAGTGTTAAAAGATGGCAAGAAGGTATAATATGAAGTGGATAAGTATTCGTAAGAACAAAGACTTTTTGCGCAGCCGCGTGTCATGCCGGACGGGCCCAGATCATGAAAAAGATCATAATTCTTTTGACCGCCAGTATTATATCGTATTCCCCTCTTATGGCTGTAAGCCAGGACCTCAAACTCAAAGGCATTTTCGGCGCGGTTTATAACCAGACGGGCGTATCGGATAACTGGTCCGGGCAGGAAAAGGACTCGAAAAGCTGGGGGGTAAGCCTTGACGCTTCAGCCGAGAAAGATTATACGGACACCAAATGGCTCAGCGTTCTTAAAGAGGGGTATGGCAAATCGGAAGTTACCGGTACGCCGGAACAGATAAGCCTCGACCTGATAGATTTTACCAGCGTGTTCAGCTACGATTGGACCCGCCTTTTGAATCCCTATGTCGGGCTGGCTGTTACAACGGTGAACAATACGTTCCTCGACCCCGTCACTTACGTCGAGTCCGCAGGTATAGGTTGGGCATTGTTGAGGAGGGATACCCACCACCTCAACGTTAGGACAGGTTTCGCCTACAAACAGATATTCAGCTCCACCACAGAAGCCTATCGGCAGACCGGCGCAGAGTGCGTCGTAAACTACGATGTGCTGCTTTCTTCGAACACAAAGTTCGTTTCAGAGGCAAGGACCTTCACGGCGTTCAAAGGCGGCGGAGACCTGCGCTGGGATAACAGCCTTTTTGTGAAGGTCTCAAAGTATGTCACGATCCAGCTTAACTATCTGGAAATATATGATTCACAAAGGATCCCTAAGCCTGTTTGGCCCAATGATATAGAAACAAGGTTCACGGTAAGCATCGGGCTTTCGTACGACCTGTTCTGACCGATATAAAATAAAGGAGATATCAATGAAAGGTTTTATAGAATTCATCAGGGTGCAGGGCGTGGTGGGCCTCGCCGTGGGGTTTATCCTCGGCGGAGCTGTCGCTAAAGTTGTCACAGCTCTTGTAAATGACATAATCAATCCGCTTGTGGGTATCGTTCTAGGCGCCGCATCGGGTTTAAAGGAGGCCGTGCTGCAGGTAGGCCCGATACAGCTTAAGTGGGGAGATTTCGCCAGCACGGCGATAGATTTTATAATAGTAGCGTCAGTCGTATATTTCGGCGTTAAGATCATCGGCCTTGATAAGCTGGATATCAAAAAGCCCTAGTCGAATTAATTCTAAAATGTAGTGGTAGTGTATTGGTCAGTCAATTTGAGAATCCGGCAATGTTCTTTTAAAGTTTGAAAAAATAAAATATACGTGTATTCCTGGAAGATATTGAACGCATAGGAGAAAGCTATGACCGAAAAAAAACATGAAAAGACCGGCTTATCTTCTTTAGACAAGCAATTTGCAAAGGTCACTGAACCGGTGTTTGTTATTTCACGGACATTCGACGCGCCGCGGGAACTAGTGTTCAGCGCATGGACCGACCCGGCGCAGCTTATGCACTGGTGGGGGCCGGAAGGGTTTAATGTGCCTCTGTGCGAAATTGACGCGCGGCCGGGGGGCGCTTTCCGTATCGTTATGAACGCTCCCGACGGTAATGATTACCCTCTAAAGGGTTTTTATCGCGAGGTAGTGGAGCCCGAAAGGCTCGTGTATTCCGAGAACTGGGAAGAACACCCCAAGGAATGGCACGAACTCCTCCGCAAGTTTGGCGCCGATAAGACCGATCTGGGGGCGTTAGATGTTGTTACTTTTGATGAACGCGAGGGCAAGACGCTTCTAACAATACGCACCCTGTTCCCGTTTGCGGAGGTCCGCGACGCCATGCTCAAAATAGGTGTTAACGAGAGCTGGTCGCAAAGCCTGGACCGGCTCGCCGACAGCCTCAGGTCAAAAAAAGGGGAAGCTGCCGAAGGAAGAACCAGGTTTATCGCGGAGCAGGGAACACAGACAGTCGTACTGACGCGCACCCTCGACGCGCCGCGGGAACGCGTGTTCAAAATGTTCACGGACCCCTGCCTCATCCAGCACTGGTGGGGGCCAAAAACATTAACCACTACCGTTGATAAGATGGACGTGAAACAGGGAGGCTCCTGGCGGTTCGTGCAGTGCAGGCAAGACGGGAAAAAATACGTTTTCAGCGGCATTTACCACAAGGTCAGCAAACCGGAACTTCTCGTCTTTACATTTGAATACGAAGGCATGCCGGGCCATGTGCTGCTTGAAACCGTGAGGTTCGAAGAACATGAAGGCAAGACCCGGCTGACCGATACCTCTGTCTTCCAGTCGGTCGAAGACCGCCTCGTTATGTTAAATGACGGTATGGAAGAAGGGGCGGTCGAGTCCATTGACCGGTTCGCAGAACTGATCGCCACAACACGGGCAAAAAGCCCCGCAAAAAAGTAAAGGCTGCGTTAGGTCCTATCAAATGTGTATACATAGCGTGTGCCGTATAATAACTACCGGCAAGCCTATCATTTCACCTTGCTAATATCCAATCTTGAGGATCTGAAACCCCGGCCGTTTAAAACTGTCGGGGTTTCTGGTGTTCGCGAATAACGAAGCCCAAAAATATGATATAATATACCCATATTATCAGTATGGAGGAAATTGGTATGAATACAGTAAAAAGTTTTATTTTGATGCTCGCTATGACCATGCTTTTACTAATTGTCGGGCAGCTCGCCGGCGGCAACCACGGGATGGTAATGGCGCTTATTTTCGCGGGAGTAATGAACTTTGTTTCCTACTGGTTCTCCGATAAAATAGTCCTTTTCATGTACCACGCCAAGGAAATTAAAGAGACGGAAGACCCAAAGATATACGCCATTGTCAGAAGGCTCATCCAGAGCGCGAACTTGCCAATGCCCAAGATATATTATATCAACTCTCCTATGCCCAACGCTTTCGCTACCGGCCGCAACCCCAAACACGCGGCGGTCGCCGTGACAAGCAGCATACTTGAGCTGCTGAATGAAGAAGAACTTATGGGCGTTCTTGCTCACGAGCTTTCGCATGTCAGGAACCGCGATATACTTCTTTCCACCCTTGCGGCAACGGCCGCAGGCGCTATATTCATGCTGGCGAGAATGGCGCAGTTCGCCGCCATATTCGGCGGAGGAAGCAGGGACAACAACAGGAACAACGGGCTCGGTCTTATAGTAATAGCCATAATCGCCCCTATAGCGGCCCTGCTCATACAGATGGCGATATCAAGGTCGCGGGAATTCGAGGCCGACAAGTCCGGCGCCGAGATATCAAAGAAGCCCCTTGCTTTGGCGCACGCCCTGAAAAAACTTTCTGACGGAATAAAGCGCAACCCCGTGGAGGTCAACCCCACGACCGCGCACATGTTCATAATGAGTCCTTTCACAGGGAAGTCGCTGTTCACGCTTTTCTCAACTCACCCGCCGATGGAAGAAAGGGTCAAACGCCTCGAGAAAATGGCCGATAAGATGAGCGGCTATAATATACCGAATATAATCTCTTAAAACTATGCCGGAAATATCCTCCCGCCTGGTCGCGCTAAAAGTGTTAAACCGGTATAAACCCCAGAATACAAATCTGTCGGAGCTTCTAAGTTCCGTCCTGGACAGGGCTTCAGGGCTAAGCGACCACGGTTTCGCGAGGGGCCTCGTGTGGGGCGTGGTGCGGCACCTCAAAACTATAGACGGAATGATAGCCGAGTATTCGCTGAGAAAAAAGATAGACCCTGCTGTCCGCAACATTCTGCGGCTGGGGCTCTACCAGATGGTCTACTGCAAAGGCGAGATACCGGATTACGCGGCGCTGGACGAAAGCGTTGAGCTCGCGAAGAGATCTTTCAACCAGGCCACAGCCGGGTTCGTCAATGCTGTTTTAAGACAAGCGCAAAAGTCTGAGAACGGCGAGCCTCATATTAAAACTCCGGATAACGTTCCGGGCTCGGTCTCGCTAAAATATTCATACCCGCTATGGATGGTAAATAGGTGGATGGACAGGTACGGCGCGAGGGAAACGATAGCCCTCTGCGAGGCCGGCAATACTCCCGGCAAACTGACGGTCAGGGTGAACACGTCAAAAATTTCCCGTGACGAGCTTATAAAACTGCTCGAACAAGAAGAGGCGCAAGCTGCGCCGTGCGCGTTCTCTCCGGTTGGGTTGAGATTCGTTTCCAACCCGAAACTCGAAACACTGAACAGTTTTAAACGCGGGCTGTTCTGCGTGCAGGACGAGGCGTCGCAGTTGATAGCGTATCTGCTCTCAGCGGGCCCCGGGGACGATGTTCTGGACCTCTGCTGCGGGTCCGGCACCAAATCCATCCACATCGCGCAGATCGCGGGCACAGGCGTCAACATAACCGCTGTTGACAGCTCCGCGGCCCAGCTAGAAAAAGCGCGCGAATACATCAAGGCTTACGGCATAAAAAATATAAAACTTGTCAAAGCGGACATATCAAAACTAAAGAACATCCGGGCGAAGAAAGTCCTTCTCGACGCCCCGTGTTCCGGTCTCGGGGCGGTCAGGCACAAGCCGGACATAAAGTGGAACAGGCAGGAAAGCGATATAACAACGCGTTACCCAAAGATACAGTCTGAATTGCTATCCGCGGCGGCGGCGTGCGTTAAGCCTGGCGGAACACTTGTGTACTGCACCTGCACGACAGAGCCCGAAGAGAACGAAATGGTTGTTGAGAAATTCCTGAGCGCGAACACTGGTTTCGCCCTTCAAAGGCCGGAACTTCCTGCTTCAGCCGGTGAGCTTATTACGGAAGCCGGATACTTCAGGACTTTTACGCACAAGCACGGCACGGACAGTTTTTTTGGCGCGAAGATGATAAAGACAATTTAAAAATTTAAGATTTAAGATTAAAAATTAACTATAAAGTAAAATGATAATATATATTTTCTTCTCCTAAAGCTATTTGATCTTTGTGGTTAGCTTTTTAATTTTAAATCTTTAATCTTCAATCTTTAATATTTTAGTTCTAAACGGCCCTTAACAATAAAATGAATAAAATACACTTACTTGACCTTACTCCCGACGAGATAAAGAAAGACATCGAGGCCATGGGCGAAAGCCCGTACCGCGCGTCTCAGATAGTGGAATGGGTTTATAAAAAGAAATCAAAAGATATATCGGATTTCAGCAACCTGCCTGCCGAACTACGAAAAAAGCTTGACGAGAAATATGACCTGCGCGTACTTAAACTTAAAAGCAAACAGGAATCAAGGATAGACGGCACGATCCGGTTTAATTTCGAGACCGCTGAGGGTTACGTTATACCGGCCGTCTTTCTTCCATCTTTGGACAGAAATTCTGCCTGCATATCTTCGCAGGCGGGATGCCCTGTCGGCTGCACTTTTTGCGCGTCTGGAAGGTCGGGCTTTAAAAGGAACTTAACAAGAGGCGAGATACTGGAACAGCTGCTGGAAGTCGAGGCGCTGTCCGGCATGAGGATAACTGGCGTGCTTTTCATGGGCATGGGAGAACCGTTCCTCAACTACGACAACGTGTCAAGCGCCGTGCGCTCAATGATAGGTTTCAAAGAGCTGGGCCTCGGAAGAAAACACGTGACCGTTTCCAGCGTGGGCGTTGTGCCCGAGATAAGAAAGTTCGCGGATGAGAACACCGGCGTCAGGCTCGCGATCTCTCTTCACGCGCCCGACGATGAAACCAGGGCGAGGCTCATCGGCGACAAAATAAGCTACAGCATAAAAGAAATTCTCGAAGCGGGGCTTTATTACTCACGGAAAAATAATTCACGGCTTACGATAGAGTACCTTCTCGCGGCTGGCGTCAACGATTCGTTGCAGGCGGCGCAGAAACTTGCTAAAATACTTACAAAATCGCTCCGAGGCACGGACGATTTTCAGGTGAACCTTATTCCGTTCAACCTCGCGGAACGCGCGAAATGGAAAACGCCGGTAACGGAAGAGATCAACAGGTTCAGGAACTCGCTCGCCGAGAACGGCGTGCTGGCCATGGTCCGCCAGCCGAGAGGGCTGGATATAACAGCGGCCTGCGGGCAGCTGGGTGTATAAGCAAGATCAAATATCAAGAATCAAAGATCAAATATACAAAAATGGCAGATTAAAGTTTAAAAGTGAACCCAAAAACTGGTTCTATTGTACCGAGGTTTCAAATATTCTTGATTTTTGACATTTGATTTTTGAGATTATAACGAGGGGTAAAGAAATGAAAAAAGTAGCTTTAGTTTTGGGCGGCGGCGGGGCGCGGGGTCTTTCTCACCTGGGCGTGCTGTGTGTTCTTGAAAAAGAGAAGATACCTATCGACATGATAATCGGGACGTCCATGGGCGCGATAATCGGCGCGTGCTACGCGTGTTACTCCAACGCCGCCGAGGTGGAAGCGATAGTCCGCAAATCGCTCAAGGGCTCCGCGTTCGCCAACATGAGGCTCAATATTTTCGATGAGAAGCCGGAAGATAAAAAGAACCTGTTCGACAAAGCGCAGGATTTCATAAAATACGGTTACATCCACATTGCCGAACACACAAAGTATTCCATACTTGAGCTCGTCCAGCTTGAAGATATAATTAACAGCATGCTGCCGGACATCGATATTAAAGAGACAAAAATACCGTTCACCTGCGTTGCAACGGACATCACCTACGGCGAAGAGAAGGTGTTCACCCACGGTTCGCTGAGGAAATGCGTCCTCGCGTCATCTTCTATTCCCGGCATATTCCCGCCGATAGAAATAGACGGCATATTTTATTCGGACGGCGGCGCCGTGAACGTTACGCCTGTTTCAGCCGCAAGGAACAGGGGGGCGGGCCTCATCATAGCCTGCGATGTCAAGAGTAAAGTTATCCGCTGGGACAAACCCGAAAAAGCTGTGGACGTTATATCCCGCACGAACTATATCACCGGCACAATGCTGAACAATATCTGCCTTAAAGATGCCGACGTCCTGATAATGCCGGCCATTAAATACCTGCACTGGTCGGATTTCGACAAAATAAACCTGATGATAAAGGAAGGGGAAAAGGCGGCCGCCCAGTCTATATCCCTTATAAGGGCAAAGCTCGGAGCGTTAAATATTTGGGACACCATAAAGAAGTGGTTCAAACGGATGAGATAGTTCAAAACATGTAAACGCTGTTGCCACTGCGGCCTTTGCCGATAGTTGAAAAAATATGGTATAATTCAAAAAGGATTTTATCCATGAAAACAACTCAATATTTCCAATATACCCGGCAGAGGCCGGACAGGGAATGTATAAAAGATGAATGGATAAAATATACAATGGCGCATCCGCTGAAAGAATAGATACAGTCCGATGGCAGGATAAAGAAGTGGGCGAAAATAAAAGAAATTAACAAGTATTTGCGGGTGATATTATTGGCTGACGGCTAAACAGTGCACAACGCTTTTTTTGACAGGGATTTTAAGGAGGTGCAATAGTTATGAACATAAAGTATTTTTCTGATACCGATACCGCCCATATGGAGTTTACGACAAACAAAGTGATTGAAACAAAAGAAATAAACAGCGATATTTACATCGATTTGGATAAGGACGGGAATCTTGTAAACATTACGGTTGAACACGCGAAAGCGAAAGCAATGCTGCCTGAATTGCATTATCAGGAGGTAAAGGGCAGGGTTGCTTAAGCAGTTGGGGGTGTATTTTGTTAGCAGATGTCATTGTTTCAATAATTCATAGGCAACAATCGTTGTGTATGAAAATATAAACCACATAGCGCCCAACGCGCGGTGTGGTTTTTTTTTGATTTGGAATTAGGAGGAATAAAATGGAGCAGAAGCCTGTGGAAAACAAAGGAAGCATGGAAATTTTCAGAACACCGAACGGAAAAACTGAACTACAGGTTAAATTTGAAGATGATACTGTATGGTTGACTCAAAAGCAAATGTCAGAATTGTTCGCGAAAGATGTCAGGACAATTAATGAACACATAATTAATATTTTCAAGGAAGAAGAACTCGCGGCAAGTTCAGTTGTCCGGAATTTCCGGATAACTGCTTTAGATGGTAAATCTTATCAAACCAATCTCTACAATCTGGACGTAATTATTTCTGTTGGCTATAGGGTAAAATCAAAGCAAGGCACTCAATTCCGCATATGGGCAACCAAAGTGTTGAAAGACCACCTTGTGAACGGCGTATCGGTGAACAATAGCAGGCTAACGGAACTGAAGAATGCCTTTGAAGCTCAAAAAGAAAACTATATGCAGCTGCGTATTTTTTTAAACAAATTTTTGGGGAGTGTAGCGCGCAAGGACGTTCTTGATGCCCTGATCGATCAGGTAAACGGGCTCAACAAGAACATTGATGAAATTCGTAAACTGGTAGCAAAAATAGAAAAGAAGAAATAAATTATGTTCAGCTGCGGAGCAGCTGAGTGTTATAGCCCCGTTCGTGAGAACGGGGAACGGATAACAGCGAACGGGGAAATAAAAAAGTCAAAAGGAGGCCGGCCATGTCAAACTCACTGGTTTTAAAGGTCATTCCAATTAACAGCATTTTGCCCTCACGGCACCAGGCGCGCAAGGATTTGGATCAGGAATACGTCAAATCCCTTGCGGAGTCCATTAAGAAGAACGGCCTAAAGGTGCCCATCAAGGTGCGCGAGGTTGAGCCGCCAAACCCTTTGCCTGAAGGGGTTGTGCCTTTTGATGGCAAGTGTTATGAGCTGATATATGGCGCCAATAGGAAAGAAGCCTGCGTTCTGGCGGAGCATACGGATATGCCTGCCATAGTTGGCGGGGTTGAAAGTGAAGCCGATGCCGCGGTTGATGGGTATCTTGAAAACACAATGCGCAAGCCCCTTGCCCCCTTTGATGAGGCCGACTTCTTTAAGTACCTCAAAGGCCTTAACCCTGAGTGGAAATGGGAAAAGGTTGCTGAAAGTGTCGGCAAAAGCCCCGCGTACGTTAGCCAGTCATTAGGCTTTTTAGAGCTGTCTGGGCCTGTAAAAGAAAACTTTAGTCAACTAAAGTTGCCCCGGAACCACATACTTGAGCTTATGCGCCTGCCGGATGACAACCTTAAAATGAAGGCGGCACAAGAGATAGCCGCTAAGGATTTGAGCCAGCAAAGCACCCGCCAGCTGGTAGATAAGATGCTTGGCTCAGCAGGCAAGGCTGATAAAGCCGGCAAAGGCAAGGCCGCAGGCAAGGGGGGCGGCGTTCATATAGCCAAGGCAGGCAAGAACATACATATAGATGTGCTTGTCCCGGCAGACACCCCCATAGATGCCATTACCAAGGCCATTACAGATGAACACCAGAAGTGGCAAGCAGAGCAGGCCAATATCAACAAGACAAATCCGCAAACCCGCCCTGGCGGGCCCGATGCCAAAGCCAAAAAGGCGGCGATCGCTGCCAAGAAGCTGACAGCAGATGCCCTCAAGGCCGAGCGGGATGCCGCAAAGCTGGCAAAGAAGGCGGCAGACTTGAAAGCCAAGGCCGAAGCGCTGACTAACAAGACAACTGAAACCGTAACAGGCGGCAAGACAGCCTCTACTCCTTCCACCTTGCCCCCCTCACCTCTCGCCTCCGCGGCGAGCAAGCAATCCTCTTCCCCAGAACAGCACGGGCTCCAACGTCTCGCCCTCAAGTGGCGAGGGGGCAAATGGCGTCGGCGAAGTTGAAACCCAGAAAAACAAAATGCTTGAGCTGATAAACAGCGGCCGGATGTCCCTCGCGGATATGGCAAGCGTAAAATCGCAGTATGAAACCTTCATCCCTCAAACCCAGCAACAGCTGGCCAATCCAGGTATTGATGAAGCCAAAGCCGCCTATCTGAAAGCATGGATACAGATGATGCAGGAAGTAATTGAAGCGATCAACAAGAAACTTGGCGGGCAGTGAAATTGAGGAAGTATGATAAGGACACTTTTCGGATTTCGAGATTCGGATTTCGAATTTGCTTTAATTTAGGATGTCCCAAAGGCCTGAGATTAAAGGCATTGTGCCTTGCAAACATCGAATTAAAGATGTAAGATTTTTATAATGTTATGACATAAGATACATTATGTCAAGAAGTTGAAAAATGTGGGTGGGCAAGAATCAAGACCCCATCATCCATTGTAAATATGCTATAAAATGTATGGGAATAGGAGGTTAACAAAATGGACACGAGAAGATTAGTTGAAGATTTATTACTCGCGAAAACTACCCTTGATGTAAACAGCATAAAGAGCAAGATAGATGACATAAACTTGCGTTTTGAAAAACAAGAATTTGACAAAGCTTATATTAATGCCGCTGAAACAGCAGATTCATGCAGAAACATCTTAAATGCTACTATTTCAGAATTAACAGGGACTCTAGAGAAATATGCAAAATCAAATAATGAAGAGAATTATTTAGAATGCATAAAAGCAGCTTTAACTTTTTTTAATACCATTAAATCACTTAACAAACTTTATGAAACGCAGCTTTATCCTGTATGGAACACGGATGTTTTTCCTTTGCATAGCCCTCAAGTTAGGTGGTATGAAAATGCAATAATGAAAAAAAGATATTTCAAAGATGATATAAAATATTATATTGAAGGGATGACTCCTGAGCATAAAAACCCAGTAATAATTGCAAAATGGAATGCGTATTATGCTCTTCCGGGTTATCTGTTGGATTCCATTAATTTAGTTGTCGGTATTGAAAAATTACTTGAAACTATACATGCAAGTTACGCTATAGAGTATTATGATACAATAATAAGAATCATTTTTAATTATCTCATGCGTCCCGGAATGATTAAAGTTGAAACGGTAAAAGCACTAAAAGAACAAACTCGTGGTTTATGGGAAACTATCCAAAAAGCCTATGAATCTATAGCAGATAAAGACAACTTAGTGATAGATAAATCTTTTTTAAATAGTATGTTGAAAAAATATGATGCAGCAATTTTAGTTTCAAAGAATCATTCATTAGCATCTGATGAAGATATAATTACTTTAAAGATAAACAAATTAGATGATACAATGATCTGGTCATATTGGAGATGTTTTATTATTTTTTATAATGCAGATAACTATAAAAAATCTGAAGATTACTTTAACAGCTACCGTAGTTATATAGAAGACTTAAAATATACTATCAAATACTGGTTTAAAGGGGAATCTATTGAAGAATATCGCAAATATGAAAAATCAGGATTCAAAGAATTCTGGTCAGGAAGAACATATTTGTAAGTTATCAACGGCACATTTTTAACGCTAACGACAAAAATCGAGAGTTTAAGGAGGTTGTAAATGTTTCTAGGAATGAATAGTGCCATGGTTATGGGGATTATGTTAATTGCTACGGTGATTATGCTATTTGCTGTTATCTTACAATTGTATTATGTCATAGCTATTGAAAGAAAATCTGAAGACATGAAAAATCAAGTATGGGCATATATTGCAGATGTAGGTCTATTCACCACTGCAGACTGGATTGTAAAAAACCATAAAAATGGTCAAGATGTAAAAGCTTTATATGAGTATTGGAAAGCGGAATATGAGCTCAACGATAAAAATGACGAAGATTGGGATGAAAAGTATAGAAAAGCTTTCAAATATGTAGATGACTTAATTTGTAAAACGATTGAAAAATGGATGTAGAAAATCACTTTAGAAGCTTTAGCGATAGAAGAATGAGAAACGGTGCCTGACTTGACTAAGTGAACTAAAAAGATTTCGTCTAAATCTATCACCGCATGCACGCTGCGCTGAGGGATAGAAATAGTCAAAATATCTTCATTTTGGCTATTTCTATAAATTGACTAAAAGGAAAAAGCCCCCTAAGTTGTTAAATGAGCAACGTCCCCTGCTTCACGCATTTATCGGAGAACATATGCCCGGGAAAAAGATACTTATAGTTGACGACGACGAAGATGTCATATGCAGCGTCACCAGCCTTTTGGAATACAAGGGGTACCAGGTCATTTCTGTGCGTGACGGAGACTTCGCCATACATAAAGTGTTTGAGAACAAGCCCGACCTGATAATCATGGATGTAATGATGCCGCGCATGAACGGCTACGACGTATGCCGCACATTGAAGGTTGGCAACAGCACGCGCAGTATACCGGTCATCATCGTTACAGCCAAGCACTCAGGCGACGAGAGAAAAGAAGCCTTAGACGCGAAGGCTGACTGCTATATCGCAAAACCCTTCGACAATAACGACCTCCTTGATAAAATTAAAGAATTACTTCAGGAAAAAGGAAAATAAGTTTCAGTGCCGGGCGCCGCGTAAAAAATAGTTGACGTGGTGTAATATATATGCTACATTAGTTAAGGATAGGGATGCAAAAGAAACTTCTTGTTTACCAAACCAAAGACAATAAAGAACCTTTCAGTGAATGGCTTTACTCGCTGAGGGACAAAGTTACAAGCGCGAGAATAGAAGCGCGGATAGCGAGAATTCCAAAAGGCAATTTCGGGGATCATAAGCGTTTCAGCGGCATTATAGAGCTCCGGTTTGATTTTGGAAAGGGATACCGTGTATATTGCGCTGAAGACGGGCAGAATATAGTGCTTCTTCTTACAGGCGGCGACAAGGGCCAGGAAAGTGATATAAAGAAAGCATTGGAATACCTGGAGGATTACTATGAGCAAAAGAAAATTTAGAACCTTTGATGAAGTGCAGATAGAACATTACAGAAAACACCCTAAAGAATTGAAAACCTTTATTGAGGTTGCGCTTGAGGAATTCCAAAAGGATGGCGATGAAGAAGCGTTCCTTTCCGCGCTGGCAGTCGCTACGAAGGTTCGCGGGGGATTTATCAAGCTTGCGAAAGATTCCGGTGTCAGCCGCGAGCATCTTTATAGAGCGCTGTCTGAAAAAGGCGATCCCCGCCTTTCAACATTCGTGCAGGTTATTCAGTCGCTTGGCTTATCGCTGAAAGTTGCATAAATAGCGCAGGCCGATGTCAGGCGTGGCTTGTTACACTTATGGAAATAGTTCTTCGTTGTGAATGACAGGCAAGAAAAGTGTCGATATCAGGCTCAACTAATGAACTTTTGCCGAACTCCCATCCTGTCATCTCGAATCCGTCATATGACGGTGAGAGATCTTTTTTTGGACGAAGGCAAGATCCCTCTCTTCGTTCGGGATGACAAAAAACGGCAATAACGACTTGTGGGAATTAAGGCTTGATAACACTCATGTGGGAATCATCCTGCCTCTTCGGCGGGCAACCTAAGGAAAATTAGGGAATGAATGAAAACCGTTGAAGTCGTTTTCAACGGTTTTATTTTTGACAAAACGTTGTTTTTTTATTAAAATAGTAAAACTTATGATAGCTAAAGAAGGGTATGTATTTATCGCGGTCCCTGGTGTTCTGGGGATTTCCTTATTAGTGAGCGGACGTGGGCCCATAGCTATGGTCTGCGGATGCATATTTGCCGCGCTCGCGCTTTTCTGCCTGTACTTTTTCCGCGACCCGAAAAGAGTTGCGCCGGCGGGAGAGAACCTTGTTGTTTCGCCCTGCGACGGCACCGTGATGGAAACGCTTGAAGAGAACGGCGAGAAAATCATAAGGGTTTTCCTTTCGGTGTTCAACGTTCATATTCAGCGTTCGCCGGTTTCGGGCGCGCTGAAGAACCTTGAATACCGCCCGGGCAAGTTCCTTAAGGCCAACGACAAACAGGCGCATATGGTAAACGAACAAAATATTTTCACTATAGAAACAAAGAAAGGCAACGTAATAGTCAAACAGATAGCGGGGATTCTCGCGAGAAGGGTGGTTGCCTGGTCAAAAAAAGGCGACAACCTTAAAACCGGCGACAAGATAGGCCTAATAAAATTCAGTTCGCAGGTTGACATACACCTGCCGGTATCGGCTGAAGTCAAGGTCAAGCCGGGCGACAAGATCGTTGGCGCAGAAACTGTAATAGGAGAATTAAAATAATTACACTACACGGGCTGTACATACTGCCAAGCCTTTTTACCGCGGCTAACCTGGTGTTCGGGTTTATATCTATACTGCTGTCCATACACGGGCAGTTCGGGCTGCTTCCTGGTGCATTATGCTGTCCATAGTTATGGACGCGCTGGACGGGCGTGTGGCGCGCTGGACAAAATCAACAAGCAGTTTCGGAATAGAATTCGATTCACTGGCCGACCTTATCGCGTTCGGCGTGGCGCCTTCGATACTCATGTACCAGATGGTGCTTCAAACGATGGACAAATCCGGCGTTACAATAGCTGTGTTCTATGTTGTGGCAGGCGCGCTGCGCCTGGCGAGGTACAACATCAAGGCGCAGGAAGGCATACCCTCGCCGCATTTTGTTGGGCTGCCGATACCAGCCGCGGCGGGGATACTGGCTTCCTTCGCGCTGAGCTACGAGCTTTTTGAGAACGGTTCCGTTATACCGGTAAAAACTATACCGATGATAATGGATAAAATGCCGATGATGTTCAAGAGCATCCCTATAATGATGGTGGTCATCTCCATACTGATGATATCGTCCGTGCCGTACGCGGCGATGAAAAATTTGAAACTGAACAAACCGAGGACTTTCCAGCTGCTGACACTGTTCGTGATAGGTATCATGCTGATAATAACGTATCCGCAAAACACCATTTTTATAATCTTCCTTATATACATCCTCTCCGGGATCACGGGATACATCTGGCGGTATATTCGACTTAGGCAGTCTCTAAGCCTCGCTACACGCCTCAAAAAAAATTCCGGCGCGTCCGCCGGCCCTGAAAACGGCAAATAAATAATAACCAAACAACTAAGAGGTAACAAAATGAAGAACAATAAGATCATATTTTTTGATACTACTTTACGCGACGGCGAGCAGTCGCCCGGCGCGAGCATGAACATTAAGGAAAAGATAGAAGTTGCCCGCCAGCTTGAGAGGATGGGTGTGGACGTCATCGAGGCCGGTTTCCCTATTTCCAGCCCCGGCGATTTCGAGTCGGTTAAGCTGATAGCCAAAGAAATAAAAGGGCCCAGCATCGCCGGCCTGTGCCGCGCGAACGTTAAAGACATCAACGCCTGCTGGAACGCGGTAAAGTATTCTAAAAAACCCAGGATACATATAGTTATAGCGACTTCCGACCTGCACATAAAACGCAAACTGCAGAAGACCCGCGAAGAAGTTTTCGATATGGCGGTGAACACGGTGCGCTACGCGAAAAAGTTCTGCCGCGACGTGGAATTCTCGGCCGAAGACGCTTCGCGTTCAGATTTTGATTACCTGGCTAAAGTGATAGAGGCCGTGATAGACGCCGGCGCGACAACGGTTAACATCCCGGACACGGTAGGCTACGCTATGCCCGAAGAGTTCGGGAAGATGATAGAGGAGCTTCGCTCCCGCGTCAGGAACGTCGATAAAGCCGTTATGAGCGTCCACTGCCACAATGACCTTGGCCTGGCTGTAGCGAACTCGCTTGCGGCAATACGCGCGGGCGTTCGGCAGGTTGAGTGCACCGTTAACGGCATCGGAGAACGGGCCGGTAACGCCGCTATTGAAGAGATAGTTATGGCGCTTAAAACCCGCAAACAGTATTTCGGCCTTGAGTACGGCATTAACACAAAAGAACTGTATAAATCGAGCAGGCTGGTGTCCGCGCTGACCGGCATATCCGTCCAGCCTAACAAGGCTGTTGTGGGCTCCAACGCCTTCGCGCACGAGTCCGGCATACACCAGGACGGCGTGATAAAAGAGCGCCTGACCTACGAGATAATGAGGCCGCAGGACGTGGGCGTGCCGTCAAGCAAGCTGGTTCTTGGCAAGCATTCAGGCCGCCACGCGCTTTCAAAGAGGCTCAAAGAGCTGGGCTACGACGTAAGCGGGGCCGAGCTGGAAACAATATACGAGAAGTTCAAGATACTGACGGACAAGAAGAAGGTTGTTTTTGACGACGATCTGCAGGCCCTGGTGGAAGAGGACTTAAACCAGATGGCTGAGACATATACGCTTGAATACCTCAACACATCGTCGGGCACCGGCATAATACCGACCGCGACATTGCGGCTCGCGAAGAACGAAAAGGCAACGGCCGCCGGAAAAGCCAGGATGGTGGTACAGGAAGCCGCGTGCGGCGACGGGCCTGTTGACGCCGCCTACAAGGCGATAGACAAGATCACCGGGGTAAAGGTTAAACTTGTTGATTACAACCTCAGAGCGATATCCGGAGGCAAGGACGCGCAGGGCGAAGTCAACGTCAAAGTGGAATACAAAGGCGCGTCTTTCTCGGGCCGCGGCACCTCGACCGACATTATCGAGGCGAGCGCCAAAGCGTACCTGCAGGCGATAAATAAGATCGTAGCGAAAATAAATTAACCAGGGATAAGGGGTAGAGTGGTAAGTGGTAAGTGAAAGTCAACGGACTCAATAGGACTTGTTGTTTACTTACCCCTTAACCCTTACCACTTACCGCTTAATACTATAGGAGTTAAAAAATGGGAAATACAATAACAGAAAAGATACTGGCCGCGCACTGCGGAAAGAAAACCGTGAAAGCGGGCGAGTTCATAGAGCCGAAAGTTGACATCGCTCTGGGTAACGACGTGACGGCGCCATTGGCGATAAAAGAGTTCCGCAGCGCGGGCGCGAAGAATGTTTTTGACAAGAACAAGGTAGTCCTTGTCATGGACCATTTTACGCCGAACAAGGACATCAACAGCGCGGAACAGGTCAAATATGTCAGAGAGTTCGCAAGGGAACAGAGGATAGTTAATTATTTCGAAGGCGGGAACTGCGGCGTTGAGCATGCGCTTCTGCCGGAGCAGGGGATCGTTGTGCCGGGCGACCTTGTTATAGGCGCAGATTCACACACCTGCACGTACGGGGCTATGGGCGCTTTCTCGACCGGTGTAGGCTCGACAAACCTCGCCGCGGCGATGATAACCGGCAAGGTGTGGCTCAAGGTGCCGGCATCGATAAAGTTCGTTTATAAGGGCAAACTGCGCAAGTGGGTAGGCGGAAAAGACATGATACTCTACACTATAGGCAAGATAGGCGTTGACGGAGCCCTTTATAAGTCCATGGAGTTCACGGGGCCGGCGATAGAGGCCCTTCCGATGGCCGACAGGCTGACAATGGCCAACATGGCCATAGAGGCCGGCGGCAAGAACGGTATAATAGCGCCTGACAGGACCACGATGTCTTACGTTGAGAACCGGGCGCAGAGGAAATATAAGTTCTACGAAAGCGACGCCGACGCGCAGTACGTCCAGGTGATCGAGATAGACTGCGCGGACATTGCTCCGCAGGTCTCCGTGCCTTTCCTTCCGTCGAACGCGAAGGGCCGCAACCGAGTTGAGCGGGATTGACATAGACCAGGTGGTCATAGGCTCCTGCACGAACGGCAGAATAGAGGATCTGAGGATAGCCGCGAAGATAATGAAGGGCAAAAAGGTGTCACCGAACGTTAGGACGCTTATCATACCGGCAACGCCGAAGGTTTACGCGGACGCTATGCAGGAAGGGCTTTTCGATATATTCTTGAAAGCCGGCGCGCTTATATCGGCCCCGACGTGCGGGCCGTGCCTTGGCGGGCACATGGGAATACTGGCGTCCGGCGAACGCTGCGTGGCGACGACGAACCGCAACTTCGTGGGCCGCATGGGCCACCCGAAATCGGAAGTGTACCTGGCGAGCCCGGCAGTTGCGCGGCATCGGCCATAAAGGGACAGATAACGGACCCCGACCAGATCTAAGAGAAAAGTAACAGAGCAGGGTTTATTGGAAATCAAGAATCAAATATCAAGGATCAAAATGACAGATTAAAATTTAAAGATAAGAAGCAAGTTTGAATTTTGAGATGAATGTTTGACATTTGATGTTTGATATTTAACATTGCAAAGAGAGGAATATATGAATGAAATAATACTGAAAGGCAAAGCGCATAGATACGGGTCGAATATAAACACGGACGAAATAATACCGGCCCGCTATTTAAATACGTCCGACCCGAAAGAACTCGCTAAACATTGCATGGAAGACCTCGATACAGAGTTCCTTAAAAAGGCAGCCCCGGGAGATTTCATCGTGGCCGAGAACAACTTTGGCTGCGGGTCGTCGAGGGAGCACGCGCCGATAGCGATAAAGGCGGCGGGGCTTTCCGGAATAATCGCGAGATCTTACGCGAGGATATTCTTCCGCAACTCGATAAATATAGGGCTTCCTATTCTTGAGTCAGATGAGGCTGTGGAAAAGATCAAGACAGGAGATGTTATAGAAGTGAATTTAGCGAAAGGCGAGATAAAAAATATTTCACGCAGCGAGAGTTACAAGGCTCAGGCTTTTCCGGAGTTCATGCAGGAAATAATCCGTAAAGGTGGGCTGCTGGAATACATAAAAACGAAATAAAGAACAATATGTTAAATAAAACAAAAATAAAGGAGACAGTGCAATGGACAAGAAAAGTTATCGTATCGCGGTATTAGGCGGAGACGGAACAGGCCCGGAAGTTATCAAAGAAGGAATCAAGGTGCTTGAAGCCGCAGCAAAAAAGAACAAATTCAAGCTTGAATGGATCAACTACGACCTCGGCGGTGAGCGCTTCAAAAAGACCGGCGAGATACTGCCGGACAGCGTGCTTGCGGAGTTGCGTAAGGTGGATTCGATATATCTCGGAGCGATCGGACATCCGGATGTAAAACCAGGGATACTCGAAAAAGGATTGCTGTTGAGGCTTCGTTTCGAGCTTGACCAGTATATAAACCTTCGCCCGGTAAAGCTTTTCCCGAATGTCGAGTCGCCTTTGAAAGATAAGAAACCATCGGATATAGATTATGTCGTAGTCAGGGAGAACACTGAAGGCATGTACTGCGGCGCGGGCGGTTTCCTCAGAAAAAATACTCCGCAAGAAGTAGCGGTACAGGAATCCATCAATACGCGTTTCGGCGCTGAAAGGTGTATCCGTTACGCTTTCGATCTGGCGAAGAAAAGGAACAAAGCTAATAAGCTGACACTTTGCGGAAAAACGAACGTTTTGACATACGCTTTTGACCTGTGGGAAAGGGCTTTCTATGAAGTCGCGAAAGAGTACCCCGGCATTAAGCCAGATTACGCTCACGTTGACGCCACCTGCATGTGGATGGTCAAGAACCCGGAATGGTTTGACGTCATTGTCACGGACAACCTGTTCGGAGACATTATTACAGACCTTGGAGCGATGACGCAGGGCGGGATGGGGATAGCCGCGGGCGGCAATATCAACCCCAACGGCGTTTCGATGTTTGAGCCTATTGGCGGATCGGCCCCGAAATACACCGGCAAGAATATGATCAACCCTCTCGCGGCAATATGCGCGGGCGGCATGATGTTAGAGGTTTTAGGCGAAAAAGAAGGCGCCGCTATGGTTGAGCAGGCAGTAGTGAAGTCTCTGGAAAGCGGAAAGATAAAGAGCCTTTCAGCCGGGAAGATGGGCTTAACCACGACGGAAATGGGCGACTTTGTCGCTGGCAACGTATAGAAATATAAAATATCAAGGATCAAAGATCAAAAAGAAAGAGAAAAATCGAATATTTATTAAGGTTGTTAACCATAATTTTGATATTTCCGCCAGAGGCGGATCTGCCTCCGGCATGATAGTATTTGATTTTTGAGATTAACAAATACGAGGGATGTGTTATGAAAAAATATAAGGTTGGAGTGGTCGGCGCGACCGGCGCGGTCGGGCGCGAGATGATAAAGATGCTTGAGGCCAGGAATTTTCCGGTCGAACAGATAAGGTATCTGGCATCAGAAAAGTCGGCAGGGAAGAAACTTTCTTTTCTGGGTAAAGAAGTAGTAGTAGAACAGTTGAAAAGCGATTCCGGTAAGGGGCTTGACATAGCTCTATACAGCGCCGGCGCCTCTGTTTCCAGAGAATTCGCGCCCCATTTTGCGAAAGACGGCTGCTTTGTCATAGACAATTCAAGCGCGTGGCGTATGGACAAGGAAGTGCCGCTTGTGGTCCCGGAAGTCAACCCGGGCGACCTTAACGCGGCAAAGAAGATAATTGCCAATCCTAATTGTTCGACCATACAGATGGTCGTGGCTTTGAAGCCGCTGCACGACGCCGCGAAGATAAAAAGGGTGGTAGTAGCCACCTACCAGTCGGTTTCGGGAGCGGGCCAAAAGGGGATTGACGAGCTTAAGTCGCAGTCAATGGAATGGGCCGGTGGAAAGGCTATAACCCCGGCCGCAAAGTTCCAGCATCAGATAGCATTTAATTTAATACCGCAGATTGATATTTTTGAAGAAAATGGCTATACTAAAGAGGAAATGAAGATGGTCAATGAGACCAGGAAGATCATGGGGGACAGCAGTATACAGCTGTCAGCGACTTGTGTGAGGGTCCCGGTCTTCCGGTCGCATTCCGAAGCTGTTTGGATAGAGACAGAGAAGAAACTGAGCCCGCAGGAAGCGAGAAAGCTGCTGCTTAAGGCGCCCGGCGTGGAAGTCGTAGATGAGCCTCAAAATAAGAAGTATCCAATGCCGCTGCACGCTGAGAACAAGCAGGTCACTTACGTTGGCAGGATAAGAGAGGATATATCGGGTGTTAACGGCCTAACTTTTTGGGTGGTTTCGGACAACCTGCTTAAGGGTGCCGCACTTAACGCCGTAGAGATAGCTGAGACATTGATAGCGAAAGGGATAATTTAAAGCTTATCAAGGCTAACATGAAAAAGTTAATAATCAACGCCGATGACTTTGGTTACCGTAAAGAGATAAACAGGGGTGTTGTCTATGCCCACCAGAACGGGCTTGTAACCAGCGCGTCACTGTTTGTTGAAAAAGACGGTACGCAGGAAGCGGTTGCGCAGGCGAAGGCGAACCCGTCTCTGGGCCTAGGCATTCACCTGGATATGGACAAATTTTTTGAAGTTGACCATCACCTGGGCACTATAGCCGGGATGCTGCCGGATGCCCCGTCACAAGACACAATAAGAGACGAGGCCCGCAGGCAGCTTGACAAATATTATTCTTTCGGGTTTTCAGCTGACCACCTCGACAGCCACCACCACGCTCACCTGCACCCTTATATATTCTCTATTATGTGCCAGCTCGCGAAAGAATACAAGATACCGGTTGTCAGGATATTCAGTAAACATTTTGCTGAACAGCTTGATTTTGATAAAGCGAAAAAAATACTTTCCGACAACGGCATAAAGTCTGTAGACCATTTTATTGAAGGCTGGTATTGGGGTAACGTTGATGAGCCTTACGAAGCCGCTGAGCTAATGACCCATCCGGGTTACGGAGAAATATGGCGCGAAGCCGAACTGGCACACTGTTGCCAGCCGCAGTTAAGACAGTATTTCGTGGACCAGAATATTGAACTGCTAAGATTTTCAGATGTCTTCCCGCAGTAACTATTTGCTGTTAATAGAATATGACGGCGCCGGTTTTTCCGGTTGGCAGGTGCAGCCGGGAGAAAGAACGGTTCAGGGTGAAATAGAAAAGGCTCTTTCAAAGCTTGGTTATAAAGGCGTTAAAACCGTGGCTCGGGCCGGACAGACAAGGGAGTTCACGCCAGGGGACAGGCAGTAAGTGCATCATTCAAGAACATGGTGCGTGAAAATGCAGATTTTAGATATAACCTCAATTCTATACTGCCAAAAGATATATCGGTTTCTAAAGCCGAAAAGAAAAACAGCTCTTTCAATCCAAGGTTCGAGGCGAAAACAAAGAAATACAGGTACGACATCTGGAACGGCCCTTTCCGCTCAGTTTGGCAAGGCAGGAACTCCTGGTACATATCAAAGCCTCTTGACATGTCTTTGATGAAGAAAGCCTCGAAAATGTTGCTTGGCAGGCACGATTTTAGCGCATTTGACGCCTCCGGCTCGATGCAGGCCAACAAGACAGCGAATATAGAGGATATTGATATAGCCCGAAGAGACGGTAAGATCAGTTTAACCTTTACCGGCGACAGATTCCTTTATAAGATGGTCAGGAACATTGTCGGGACTCTAGTGGATGTGGGGAAGGGAAAAATTCACCCCGGCAAAGTATTTGAAATACTCGAAGGCAAGAATAGAAAAATGGCAGGACGAACGGCACCAGCAAAGGGTTTGTTCCTGGATGAAATAGTGTTTTATGAAAAACAGAAAAGAAAAGCTTAAAGTCGTAAATGAAACTAAGAACATAAGCGGTATCTCAAAAAGAGGGCTTAAAACTATTTTTGCCGGCGCGGTAGTTCTAGCGCTCGGCTTTTTTATTCTCACAAAGACTGATCCATTTGGGCAGAACTGGGCTTCTAAACTTTCACCGTTCCTTATTCTTGGTGGATACGCGATAATAGGAGTGGGCATCCTTGTTCCGGAAAAGCAGTCCGAAAATCACATCTAGTGGGCCTGATTTAGCCAAAACAAGTTGATTCTTGAATCTATGATATGTACATTCTGTAATATTGATACTGATAAAGCCTTAAAGTGTAAAATAAAAGGCGTAGTGTGCCTCAAATGCTGCTTTCATATATCCTCCGGCTCACCTGAACATCTCCAGCGCATTAAAAATGAGAGTAAATTAATCAAGGTAGAGGTTCTAAAAATCTGCAGTGAATGTGGCATCAAGTAATTAGGGCCTAGCCGGCATTTTGTTCCTCTGCTACTAAACTAAGTCACGCCCACCTTTCCAACAATCTTTTCCTTTAACCCGATGCCGATATTGACATATTTACAATAATAACTGTTTGGCATATTTTTGTGACAAGTCTTTATTATCATCTTTGGGTATGTCACAAAAGTTGAGACTAAACACTATTTAGGGCATTTTCTTCTAATCCATTAATTTCAATTAGTGGTTATTGGCCAATAAATACCCTTATTCGTTCTTTCTTTTATAACGCTATTTTTATGTATATTTTACCTGCATTAACTTCTAACTAAAAAAGCCTATTTTAAAAAAAATACTAAAACATTAATTGAATTTTATAACATTACAGTGCCAATATAATAAAGTTAAAGTAAAATATTAAATGCATATATATAACGGCATATTTATAGAGAGAATAATATGGAATATGTGTATTTAACATTAATGCTGCAGGTAGCCCAATATCTAAGATGTATGTAACATAATATATATTATCAGTACTTTATGCAAGATATTTTGCTGCTCGATTATGACATGAAATTTCAGTTATAATAGCATAATATGGAGTTGGAAGAAAGAGAGATGAGGTTAGTTGTTAATATAAGTAAAATAGATGAATGGAAAAATAGTTTGTCTATATGGCTGACCAGTTAAGAATAGCGAAGTTTGGAGTTGGTTTGGGCATTATAACAGTATTCTTATATGGCCAGCGCTCGAATTCTAGGCAATTTTTCATTATAATTATTACGAATTCAATAGTCTTTTGTTCATCAGTTAGTTCAAGTTTGCTTAGTGGAATAGCGAATTCAATAATCCTACCTGCAGCTGCTTGCTCAAGAACAGTTTGAGTCCCAGTATTTCTGTTCAAAAATGTAAACTGGCCTATTTTGGGCCCAATTTCAAGGCAACATTCGGATTCGAGGCCTTTAGGCTGAAGAAAAACTACTTTAAAGCAGAAATCCTTGAGTTTTTCAGAATCCATTGGTATGTTAAGGTCTAGCCTGAAATACAGGTTTTCAAGATCAAAACCATAATGGAATGATTTGAGGGCTGTTTCAACCTGGTGCATAGCGCCGCCACCCGCAACATTATAATTCCCGGTTGCCTGCCATTCAAAATAACTAGAAACACGTCCATCGATTTTTGGAGTAATAAAATCCAGTGGCTCGTGTGTGGGTTGTTTTTTTTCAATGACTTTGATGGCTTTATACAGGTAATCAGGCACTTTTTCGCCTATTTGCTCATACACGTTTATGAGGTATTGCCTGAAAAGAAAATCGAATATCTCGTCATTATCAGATGAATGGTCATCACCATACCACCAGTTCCAGTCTGATCCTTCAGCAATATAGATGCTTTCCCAGGCTGATTTTAGCGCGACAGTATTACTTTGTTCAGGGTGTTTTATAGAGTATTCCATTAAGAAGTTCCTGGTTTCGGCCAGGTAGGACCAGGCAAGATTGTCCTCAGGGTGACCTATCCAAACTCCGTAGTTAGAATTTATCCATGAGCCCGGCCATATGGTTTTGAGTGTATTTTCTGGTGGGAATTTCTCAAGATAGTCGCTTATCCTGACAGTTTCAATGTTATTGTTTTCTGAAATTGTTTTGTAAAGCAGTCTCATGAAATCCCAGCCGTCGTTAGGGAAATATTCCCAGCAGTTTTCCCCATCCAAAATTACCGAAACCAGGCAGTTTTGGGTAGGATCAGCCATCTCGCTTATGGAATGAAGTCTTTTCATAAAGTCATTAACTGCGTCCTGTGGGGCCCATTTCGAGTATATGAAGCCTATAGAATCCGAAAGTGCATGGTCACGAAATATCATGTTGATCTGGTTGCCAAGAACTTCCAGCCGATAGGGTTTGTATAAGTTGCGCCTTGAGGCGCCGAGGCCCGGGTTTGTATGGAACAGAATCCCCTCATCACTAGCTATCCAGTTTACAGCGGCCTGTGCGAAAATAGGAATAACGTCTTCAGAAACTGAACCTTCGGCCGGCCACATGCCTTTTGGGTTATGTCCGAAAATAGTTTTATAATAATTGACCGCTTTTTCAACCTGTATTTTTGCATCTTCTCTGTGGGCAAAACGCTTTGCCGGCAGAGGCATATGAGGTGTTGCGCCGAGCGCATTGTTAGTGTCGCACAAAAGTGGCAGTATCGGGTGGTAGAAGGGTGTTGTCGATACTTCGATCTGACCGCCGTCCTGCATGGATTTATACTTGCAGGCAATAAGCCCGCATATCTCCAGCTGTTTATCTATGAGGGCCGTTTTTTCTTCTTCTGTAAAGTTCTTGCCCTTTGCGAAAAGTGATTTTACAAGCTCGTCATTCTTCTGCCAATAAGGATCCATCCAGGAAAGGTTGAACCATACCTGCAGGTCGCGCATTTCCTGAGGTTTGAAATATGTATGAACCCTTTTGATATCTGTTCTGGTTTACTTGTTTTCCCCGTTTATCAAGCAGATAGTTGTATCTTGGGTGAGTGTAAACCATTGTTTCCCAGTTAGCCATAAAGAAATTCTGAAGAATGAATATCCTTTCGTCTTCTGAAAGTGTATCTGCGTTCTTAAGCGTAAGTTCCATAAAACGGTCACGGGCTGTTTTATTGGCGTAATCTTGAAGTTGGGTGAGTAGCGAAGGAACAAGATTGAAGTTTGATTTGATCTTAGGGAATTCTTCCAAGATGGCGGCTGTGTCGTAGTAGTCTTTAGTGGCATGCAGTCTGACCCATGGGAGTTCATATATGCCTGTAGAAGGGTTTTTGTAGACTGGTTGGTGGTGATGCCACAGAAATGCGAGGTAAACTTTATTCATAATAACCCCTGGTCTAGTAGAGCAGGTTCATAAATTAATTCTAAAACTTAGCGTTCATCTCAAGCATGTATCTTGTTGCAGGATCGCTGGTAGGCCAGAAAACAGCAAATTGAGGTGGCGTGTAGCGGTCATACGAAATTCTGAAATCAGTAAATTTTGAATAAGTATATTTTGCGTAGAGGTCCATTTCGACACCCAATGCAAAATTTGCGCCATAAAGTTTTTCAAAACCAGAGGCATCCGGAGCGCCGTCAGGGCCTTCGGAGGCCGCAAAGTAAAAATAATCTACTCCCAGGTTCCATCCATAAATAGGAGAAAAATCGACGCCGACATTTAGGGCATCTATACCTGAATAGCTTGACGGCAGTGCAAACGTTGCGTCGTAAGGCGAAGCAGCAAAAAGCTCGCCGTAACCTGTGCGTTCCAAACCGTCAAATCTCTTTGTCTGTGAAGGATTGAAAGAGCTGTCATTTGCGAAGAGCGATGGATTATTATCTCCGGTATTGAAAGCTATCATCGCATGAGCCGTAACTTTTCCAAGCTTTGTTTTATCTCCTATCAATTCTCCATAAAGGTTGTATCCTAGTCCGTCAAGGCTTATCTGTGCTCCATCCGACCGCTGCACGGAACCATTTTCTTTTGCTATTTCAAACCTGAAGCTGGAAATATCTTCTTTCCTTGTAATGTAGAAATCAATGAAATTTTTGTTAATTGACGAAGTATTGTAAGCATTTGGGCCCTTTATATATAATGAGCCAGAACCATCTGCATCTTCAAAAAAAGATAACTCAATGTGGTATTTATCGTGGTCATATCTGTTCACTATCCCGTACAGGTCATGATCATATCCAGGTGTTAGGCCATCGGCAAGCTTTGCTGTAAATACCTCAGTTTCAAGTTCAATTGGATAGTGTTCGAAAAGTTCACCACCCTTTTTTAAATTGAACTTAGGAATAGGTAGAGAAAAGTTATATTTACCATATATCCTGAAGGCGAACATGCCCGTGCCGTTATCTGAAATAACTAAGCCATTACCATACGTCATCGGTTGTTTACCCGCAATAACGGTCAGAGGTGTGTCCGCTAAGTTTTTAATTTTGATATAGGCGTAATCAATATATGGAGAAAAATCCGTTGACGGATAAGGTACTGTGACGGCCGTGCTAGATGACTTTGGTATCCCTGTGAAAACCGTAGTTGAGCCTGCAACTCCGATTGCTGACAGTCTTGTGCAAATCTCCACGCCTTCATTAAATTTGCCAGTTAGAGTTACATGCAACATTTGGCTGTAATAAGCCAATGCGTCTGTTGATGTATTGTTGTTAAAATCGTTATTTGTATAGAGTATACCTCTTATGCGGTAATCAGTATCAACATCAAGAGTAGATGCGTTTGCCTTTGCGGCAAAAACAGCCCTAAGAGAAATTAATACAAGGAGAAGAATCAACGCCTTAATGTTTTGCATTATTTATCGGTTGAAGATTCAGTTAGTGCTAATAGTACTTAAAATGTTACCTCTACATTTGATATATAGAAGCTCTCACTAAATGAGAGCTTCTATATATACGAAATAACTTGATTTCATTATATCAAATAGGTTTCTGATAAATCAAGAAAATACTTGTTAATGAATGCAAAAGCCCAGATAATATTGTGCTTTCTAAGTGATTAGAATCCAATAGCGGCGCCAATTTCAATACGTAACGCGCTGAGATCTTTTAAGCTTGCTCCACCAGCCGTGAACCCTGTTGCCGCTGATGGGATATTCTTTATATTGGCAAAACGGTAGCCGATATTAAGATATAGCGCGGTGTTAATTGATTTCCCGGAATTATCATACTTTATACCACCGTTGATCCCAACTTCAGGGATAACTTGGCTAATAGCTGCAGGCGCGGCAATGGTACCGGTTAAACCTGTTATATTCATGGATCCGAGTTCCAGCCCGATATCAATAGGTAGTTCATCTGATATGTGAGCTATATCCTTTTGCGCGACAAGTGCGGTGATCTGATTGCTGGTCATGAAATTCACCGAGCTGCTCTGTGCATCGCTTATCGTTAGATTTTGCTGTTCGATTTTATATCCTACGTCAAGTTTTTCCATGTCGAACATCATCGTGAATGTCGAGCCAATCCCAGATACGCGTGAATCACTGAAGTTATTAAAACTCGGCCCGAGCATGAATGTGACTGTTGCTTGTGAGACAGTTGCAAACGAACAAATTAAAGAGCATATTGCTAATAATTTAATGTATTTCCCCATTTGAATTCTCCCATTAGACTTGTTTTTCCGGCGAAGCGGACGGACTTACTACAACGTTTAAAATAAAAAAAACCTATTTTCACCTCCCTTGTATTTGTTGTGGCTACAAGGGAATGGTATAAAAATAAGTTCTGAACGGTCAATACTTGAGGCTATCTTTTTTCTACTGGTGTAGGCGGCTGAGCATTGGTTATTGCTGATATCCTTGACTGTGCTCTCTGTGCCCATGCGGTCGCAGGATATAGAGTAGCAAGTTTTTCATAGGTGGCCCTGGCGTCTTGCGCAGCCCCGGTAAGTTCATAAACCCGCGCGAGTGATTCATATATTTTGGGTGCGAAATAGTGTTCAGGGTAGTTATCCAGAAAGAGTTATATGTGGTTATTGCCTCCTTGTACTTTCCGGCATTTTCTCTGATAGCTCCCAGCACTGACATCGCCAGCGGAATTATTGTTTTTGGTTTGCCGTCTTCAACCACAGGCAATATTGTCTTTTCAGCTTCATCATATCTCTGTGTATCCATTAGATAAGTGGCTTTATGAAGTCTTGCCTTGGAGGCACTGTCAGTTCGGGATACTGGCTTATTATTTCATCAAAAATGCCTATGGCGTCCTGGGTTTTCCCCTGAAAGTAATTCGCCTGCGCGAACGCAACTTTCTCGTCGGCCCGTAGCCTTACGGTATGATATCTGGTAAAAAAGAATATGGCAATGGCTAATACGATTACAGCCGTTAAGGATACACCGTTGAAGAGCTGGCGGTTATTCTTGGCCCAATCCACGGTATTAATTATGACATCTTCAAGCTCGTTCTTTTTAAGGCCCTGTTTAGAAAAATCTGCCATCATTTTCTCCGTTCGATCAATTTATAAGAATTATTCAGCATGTTCTTGTGATCACTAAGTGATAGGTTTGAAACTCGCAGGACTTCACTGATCTTGGCTTCAGTCATTAGATCTTCAGGCCCGTGCGAATCAGTGTTTAAAACTAAGCTCGCCCCGTATTCTTTCGCTAGTGCAGCAACGTGAGGATTTGTCTTATTGTGACCGTATCTCGTTGTTATTTCAAGGCAAACGTTGTTAGTCTTTGCGAGCTTTACTTCCTGTTCTGTGATATATCCCGGGTGGGCAAGGATGTCCGCACCGGAGAGTATTCCCGCGCTATTCGTTCCGGCAGGTACAGTTTCTGCTGGTGTCTCTCCATGAACGACTACTATCTTTGCACCGAGTTTCCTCGCGAGCTTGACAGCTCTTTTTATAAGTTCCGGGGGCACATAAGTGAGCTCAATGCCAGGAAGGACGATTATGTCATAGTGTGAAGAAAGAATCTCAGCTGCCTTCCGTATTCTTGGAATTACAAGATCAAGATTTGAGAAATCACCGTGGTCTGTTATAGCTATGGCACGATAGCCTTTTACCTTAGCCCTATAAACAAGCTCGGAGGGAATCAGAACGCCATCAGAAAAGAATGTGTGGGTATGCAAATCGATCATGGTAGAATAAATTAAAGATTATAAGATTTAAGATTGAAGATTTTAAAGCCTGTAATCTTCGGAATATTTAATCTTCTAAATCTTGTAATTGTGTGTTAAACGAAACGCCCCCGGGCGGACTTGAACCACCAACCCTCTCCTTAGGACGGAGTAGCTCTATCCAGTTGAGCTACGGGGGCGCTAAATTCAATACTTAATAAGAGAAAAGATCTCAAAGTCTTTAAGGTTTTTCCGTCCGTTAAGGAAAGAAAGTTCGATCAGAAATCCGATCCCGGCCACCTTGGCGCCGGTTTTTTTCACAAGTTCTATTACCGCGCCTACAGTGCCGCCAGTGGCAAGAAGGTCATCGATTATGAGGATATTTTCCCCAGGTTGTATCGCATCCTCGTGCATTTCAAGCGTGTCATTCCCGTATTCGAGGCTGTAAGTCGCAGAGATAGTTTTATGCGGGAGCTTGCCTTTTTTTCTTACTGGAACAAGTCCTGCGCCCAGTTTGTATGCAACCGGGGCTCCAAAAATAAAACCTCGTGATTCAACTACGACTACTTTGTCTATCTTCTTGCCTGTGTAATTCTCAGCAAAACTATCTATAGCGGTCTTGAACAGACCTCCTTTTCCGATCATTGTTGTTATATCTTTAAATACTATCCCTTTCTTGGGAAAATCGGGGACATCTCTGATCGCCGATTTCAGATGCTCAATATCATTGGGCATTCAAGCCTCCGTAAATCAATCCTTTCTCCTGTCTTTCTGTTCTGCGGTCGTGTTTTGCGACGCGCCTTTCGTGTTTTGCTTTACGTCTTTCTTTTTTCACTTTTCTTATATCCGGGATATCCCTGGCGCCTGTCGCATTTTGCGACTCTTCTCTGTACCTGCGCCTGTCGTTTTTTTCCTGCCTTGAATCGATAAGTATCTTTTTTGCTTCTTCGGTGTCGATCAATTTTATGCGCATCGCTATAGATTTTAGCCTTCTTATGGCCCTTTCCTCCAGCTGGCGGACGCGTTCGCGCGAAAGTTTAAGTTTTTTTCCCACAAGCTCGAGGGATTCCGGGGCATTGCCTCCAAGCCCGAAACGAAGCTGGATTATCAGTTTCTCTCGGGGATGAAGATGGTTAAGTGTTTGGTCAAGGTCTGAATGCTGCCTCAGTAGTTCGGATATCGACTCCGGCGTGGCGCTTTTTTTATCCGGTATAATGTCGCGTATGAAAATGCTGCCGTCCGCGTCTATCGGAGTTTCAAGAGAGCTTGTCCCTTGGAAATTTTTGAAGCCCTCATCAGGCTGTCTATCTGAGAAAGAGAAAGCTTTAGCTTTTTTTGCCATTTCCGCAGGGTCGGATTGCGTCCCAGCTTTTCCTGCATGGGGCCCCAGTGCTTGAGCCACTTATTCAAAGCATCCCAAACGTGCGGTGGGATGCGTATAGTTTTCGCCTGTTCTTCGCATGCCCTGCGCACAGCCTGGTCTATCCAATAGGTAGCATAAGTGGAAAAATGGACATTCCTCGCGGGGTTGAATTTCTCACCGCGCGCATCAGCCCCATGTTGCCTTCTTCAATCAAGTCAAGGAAATCTATGCCGTGACGGAAATATTTTTTTGCGATCGGGATCACGAGGCTTAGGTTTGCTTCGACCATCTCTTCTTGGGTCTTTCTTGTCGCCGGCGAAGGCTTTCTTCCAAATCTTTGGCATGTCATCTTTGGGAATCAGCGGGATGTTCTTGATCTCTTTAAAGTAAAGCTGAACAGGATCAAATCTTTCCATTTTTTCCCCTGGCCGCAACGGTTTTAATATAGTATCTCAAAACTATCGAAGGAATTTCCATCTGATGCGGTCCAATCTGTTTTTACACGCTGACAAAAGCGCCGGGATGACCGGTCTTCAATGAATCCAAAAATCCATCCAGGACGTTCTTTTCCCCTTCCGCTGAAAATTCTACGTTTCTATCAGGCAGGTTCCTTACCCAGCCTTTGAGTTCAAGTGATACTGCGGTTCTTTCAACGAACCATCTATAGCCTATGCCCTGTACATTTCCTGAAATTATTCCGTGTACAATGAATATTTTTGGCATATGATTAGCCGGTATCCGCGGTGTGGTTGAAATGAAACCTTCAAATGGTCGGGAAGGCGGGATTTGAACCCGCGGTCTCACGGTCCCGAACCGTGCGCGTTAGCCACTACGCTACTTCCCGAGTTTCAAACAACCATTAGACACAACTTGCAGATTTTATCAAATTTACCAGCATTGGTCAACTGCTTGAAAAATCATTTAATATTTTAAAATGGAATATCTTGGTATAAATGAAGAATACATGTGTTACATGCTAATTTCCACATTGAACAAGCGGTTAAAGGTAACCGGTAAAACGGTTGTTCTTGTCAACAAGCACTATTTTAGGCTCTATTTCTCCATCCGTCAGCTCAAATCCCATTATTATTATTTCTTCGCCTTTTTTGATCAGGTGGGCCGCCGCGCCGTTCATGCATATAGTGCCGGAGCCCGTGTTCCCAATATAACGTAAGTCTCAAGCCTTTCTCCGGTAGTATTGCTTACGACAAGGACCTTTTCCCAGCACTTAAGGCCGGACTTTTCAACGAGGTCCTCATCAATGGTTATACTACCCTTATAATTTATATCGGCCTCGGTGACCAATACCTTGAATATTTTTGACCTTAACATCCATCTCATATTGTTCTTTCCTCTTAATTATAAACACAGTCATTTATCAGCGTTAATTAATATTATACAAAATTTTAGCAGTTTGTAGAAGTCTTAAATCGCAGGACGGGCAATACGGCGGCTACTGAAAGCAGTTGCATCAGCGCTGAAACCGATATTAAATAGACGGGAGATATATCATAAATAAACCCGAAAAGTGTATTGCCTGCAAGAACTGACAGCCCATACACAGTATTGAATATACCATACGCTGTACCTTTACGCGAAGATGGTGCGATGTCACATACCGCGGCTCGCATTATAGTTTCGTGCATACCCATTACTATTCCCCATAGCACTACTGCTGAAATGATTGATGCTAGGCTGTGTCTAAATCCGAGGAACGCGATAGGTGCGCTGAATATCGGCACCGCGAGAAGCACCTTGGGTTTAAACTCGGGTTCAGGAAAATGCGTTGGAGGAGCGTGAGGCTTGACCGCGCCAATGCCCTCATTGCACTGGAATAGACTACAGTACGAGGAAGTTTGGACAGCAAGCGCGCTGTGCATTGAAAGATGAACTACAAGCGAGAAAGCGAGTTGCCGGCGACGGAGGAGAAGCTCAAAATAGCGAAACATCGCAATGTGCCGGGGTACCTGGTTGGAGCAACACCAACTTGAACGGGGAAGGAAGTGTCGGCAAAAAACTT